>NZ_PVME01000010.1:0-77996 GCF_002993125.1 Bacillus sp. LLTC93
CGTATCAAAATAGTGAAATCTACAAGGCGAAAAGCGATATTGAGAAGCAAACTTCTGAATATCTTAACATTAAAAAAGAACAAGAAGAAGCCCGCGAGATTGCGAAGGAACAAGAAGCACTCGCCAACCGCTCTTGGTATGAAAAAGCACTCGATTATGGCGGAAATATTGTCAATGAACTGACAGGTGTGAACGATGCAAAACGCGCCGCAACGGGCATTGATCCGATCACAGGCGAAGAGCTCACCGCAGGCCAGCGAGTCGCCGCAGGCGGTATGGCCGCAGCAGGCTACATCCCAATTGTCGGCTGGGCAGGTCGCATTTTCAAAGGCGGAAAAGCCGTCTATAAAACCACCCAAGCGACATCAGCCGCAGTCAGGGCAGTCGACATTTACAAGACGTCGCAAAAGTCCTTTGATGCCTTAAAAACATCGCAAAAAGGCTTATATGGTCTCACCGCCACCAACGGCTTCAGCGAAGCGATTACGGGTCGTGACATGTTTGGAAACAAAGTCTCGAAAGAACAGCAGGAAGCGAGTATGAACGCGGCGCTGGGAATGCTTTTGCCGTTTGGGGCGAAAGGGTTTCATGGGAAGATGGGAATTAAAAAAACAAGTGGTTTAAGTAAAATACCTGAAAATAGCATTAAACATTCTAATAAAGGAGATTTCACAACAAACCCTAAAACAGGGGATATTTCAAAAATGAAGGGTGGAGGACACGGACAACACAATATAAAATTCTTACAAGAAAATAATATAGAATATAATATAAATAAAGTATATGAGAACGGTGTTAGGATAGGGAATGTGCCTGGTCATAAGGTGAAAGCAAAACGAACAGGTTCTAACCAATCATGGTTCCCAGAAAACTGGACAGAATCTGATATTGCGGCAGCAGGTGCCAAAATTGTTGAGTCACCTGATTTTTCTAAAGTGGAAAATGGAGTGACTATCTTTGGTGAATATAAAGGAGTAAGGGTTGGAGTTATTAAAACCAATGGAGAAGTAGGAACTATTTTTCCGGATGCTACAAAACAACCTTAATGTGGAGGATCAAGATGGACATTGAAAATACATTAAATAGAGTATTAGATAAAAGAAAAAAATTAGATTTAAATGATGATTACGGTATACAGAAGAGTTGGGATGAAATAATAGAAATTCTCGGAGAAAACGAAGAGAGAACGTTGGAATATTTAGATCGTTGCAGTAAAGAAGATTTATATTGGATAAGTGAAGTGTTTGAAGACATATCAGAAGTTTTACAAAGTAAGGAATTAATTAAATGTTTGCGTAGGTTGGATAAAAAATATCCTGAATTAGAGATGAAACAAGATATTGATCTAGCAGAAAGCTATATTGAAGATTAAATTTTATGATCTATTTAACTAATAATAATATGTTAATCTAATCCAATCACCACAAAAAAGGAGAATCAGCCATGCTATGGATTTTCACACAAAACCAGCAAAGTCTGGTCCACGTCAATGAAGTCACAGTACAGGGTAAAAAAATTGAAGGGATCATGGGAAATGATTCTTGGACAAAAACTCTCGGCAAGTACGACTCAAGCGATCGAGCAGCAGAGATTCTGCAAGACATTGTGAAGACGGTTGAAGAAAATCAAGGTGCATCTATTACATACCGAATGCCTCATCAATAAAAAAGAAACCACCTTTTCCTAATGGAAAGGTGGTTTTTGTTTATGATGGTGTTTTTGTAAAGGCCAAGAATAAAGGAATGCCTGTGCCGACAAGTGTTGTGGCAAAAAGGAACATACCGCAAATGAATAGAAAATGACTGGCTGAAAAGACGAGTGCCAGAATCAGAAAAACGATGCTGAGTCCGACCATGCTATATGATGGGACAAAACGGCGTTTGTATGTGGCTTTCTTTGTTAAAAATGAGAAGAAAATGCCAAATAATAATGGGACAATCCATAAGTAAAATAAAATAATAAGAGACATACATCATACCTCGATTTTTCCTTCTATTTTATCAGATGCCGATCACAACGGATACCATAAAACTTCACTTTGTAAAATAATTCATGTAATTGACACAATTAAGTGGACTGATTGATCGAATGCGTTTTTTGTGTCATATATTCAGGCTGTAAAAGTGCGTACACACAATGATCGGTAAAGCGGTCGCCCAGCCATTCACATTGTCTTAAAATGCCTTCAAGAGAAAAGGATAATCGCTCTGCGATGCGTCTGCTTTTCTGGTTATCGACAGCGGCCCTGATTTCAATGCGGTGCAGTCCGCACTCTTCAAATAAATATTGAATGACGGCTTTACACGCTTTTGTCATGATGCCTTTTCCTTGGTAGCCTTCTCCGAGCCAATAGCCAATTGAAACGGTTCGGTTGATCCAATGAATCTGGTGGGTGCCAATGATGCCGACGAGTTCTCCATGTGACCATATGCCCGCTTGAAAGCCGTTGTTCTGCAAGGCTTGCTGCATTGCGCCTTGAATGAACGCCATGCTGTCTTCTTCTGTTTGCGTTGTATCCACCCAAAGCATCCATTCACGTAAGTGCTCTCTTGACCGCTGGATGAGCAGGTACAGACTTCGTGCGTCTCTTGGCTCAAGCAGTCGCATGGATAGATCTTGATCCTGATAAAAAAACATGTGACCACATCCTCTCAGGGAAAATTCTACCATAACCAAATGAAAAGAAAAAGACAGCATCATGACTGTCTTTTACATAAACGTATTCACAATTAAAAAGAGATTAAGTGCTACAACAAGAGCTGCTATCACCCAAGATATTCCTGTCACCCAGCGAGCATTCGTCAATTCGCCCATAATTCGTTTTTTACTTGTAAACAAAATGAGCGGAATTAAAGCAAAGGCTATACCAAAAGATAATACCACCTGACTCATCACAAGCGCAGATGTTGGATTCACCCCAGATGCGATAATCACAATAGGGGGAATGATGGTAATCAGCCGGCGTACATACAGCGGGATCCGGTATTGAATAAATCCCTGCATAATAATATCGCCTGACAGTGTACCGACAGAAGAGCTGGAAAGCCCGGCTACAAGCAGACCTACACCAAATAAGATGGCTGACACAGGACCTGCGAGTGTACCAAAATGCTGAAACGCGACATCCAGATCCTCAACAAAGAGACCATTTTTATAAAATAAAGCGGCTGCTACAATCAACATGCTGGCATTGATGGCCCCAGCGACTAGCATGGCAATAAGGATGTCTAAAAATTCAAAGCGAAAAATCAGTTTTTTCTCTTTTTCCGTTCGGCCGACGACTCTTCTTTGCGTTAAAGCTGAATGTAAATAAATCGCGTGTGGCATCACAGTGGCACCTAAAATTCCAGCTGCAAGCAGCACACTATCTGTTCCATCAAACCTCGGAATGAAAAGTCCGCCTGCAACACTTGCGATATCTGGCTTTGCGACAAAGGTTTGCACTGCAAAAGCGATCACTACAACGAACAGCATACCAGTGATGCCTGCTTCTAATGCTCGATATCCCCGTCTTTGCAGCTCTAAAATCGCAAATGATCCGATGGCTGCAATAATTGATGCTTCAAGCAGCGGGATACGAAAGAGCAAGTATAAACCAAGTGCAGCCCCGATAAACTCGGCTAAATCTGTGGCAATTATCACGAGCTCGCCCTGAATCCATAAGCCGATGGAGACGGGCTTTGGAAACTCTTCACGTGCGATTTCGGGTAAATTTTTACCCGTCGCTATTCCAAGCTTTGCAGACAGAGACTGGATGAGTAAAGCCATCAGATTCGATATGAGAATGACCCATAAGAGAAGATACCCGTATTTTGAGCCAGCGGCAATGTTGGTGGCAAAATTCCCTGGATCAATATAAGCAATGGCTGCGATAAAAGCAGGGCCGAGAAAAGGAAGGAGCCTTCTAAACCCTTTGACCTTTCCTTCAAGTGCACGCTCAGCAGCTGCTGACATGTGTGCCTGTGCCTCGATGTATTTGTTTGTCATATGTCATCACCTAGATTCTACAAAGTTTTGCTTGGGCACAAAAAGTTTCCTCGATGCAATTTTTAATCATCATATGCCCATCTTCATGAAAAGTCAACTATCTGAACTAATAGGTTTGTTTATCATATGTAAGTGAAAAAATTAGATGCGATGTCAATCAACACATAAAAAAACACCGCCTCTTAGGCGGTGCCCCTCTGCTTCCTCTGTTTTCAATTTTTAAGAAACCCTTGATCCAACACTACGGAAGATCAGGCTTAAAATAATAACAAAAATAGCTGCCCCTAGGATCGCTGGAATGATCGCAAAGCCTGCAAGACTAGGACCCCACGTTCCAAGTAATCCATGACCAATCCAAGCGCCTGCAAGCCCTGCAATCATTGAACCGATCCATCCTCCTGGTACACTACCTCCAGCGAGTGCACTGCCGATAAGGCCAATGACAATCGCAACAACTAATGAAATCAGAAATCCTAACATGTTGATCACTCCTCTTTTGATTGTTTATTAAGCAATAACCGTTTTGAAAGAGTTTAAAACCTCTCGGAACCGCTTCGATGTTTGAAACGTAGGATGGACAAGGATTGTGTATAATAACAGACAAATACTTCAACGGCATCTAAGGAGGAAATGGCATGGAGGAAAGAGAGTGGCTAAAAGCACAATTAAAAGAGATTGAAAAATGGGAGAAAGAACAGCAAAAGGTGTGGTTTTGGGAGAAACTCAGCCGTCTGCCATTTCAAATGCTGGACAAGCTGACTCCAGCTTTTATTCAGAAAAAAATCGGTTTGCTACTAGATGAAATGGGGAATTATATTCAATCAGGCGGTGTCTATTTGACATCAGAAAAAGGCATCATTCATCAATTTCAAAAGAAATGTGCCGACGAATCCATTCAGCGCATAGAGGATATTGAAAACGCCCCTATTGAAGTCATGGATGCCATTAGTGAACACATGGGGAAAAACAGAACGAATCTTGCCACGGTGCAAGGTGCGACAACAGGTGTCGGCGGCATGTTTACACTAGCGGCAGATATTCCTGCGGTGCTGGGTCTTTCTTTAAAAACATTACAGGATATTGCTGTCACCTATGGCTATGATCCTAAAAACAAGGAAGAACGGGTGTTTATCATTAAATGTTTGCAGCTAAACTCTGCTGATGTCGTTGGGAAAAAGTCGATACTAAAAGAGCTGAAGAGCTACCATGCATCCGAAGGAAAGCACGAAAACATGATCTCCCAAATTCAAGGATGGCGTGAAGTGGTCTATAATTACCGAGATTCGTTTGGCTGGAAGAAGCTATTTCAGCTTGTCCCAATTGCAGGGATTTTGTTTGGAGCAGTCTCCAATCGCTCGCAGTTAAAAGGAATTGCCGAGACTGGCATGATGCAATATCGTAAGCGCAGAATTTTAACAAGATTAGAAGAGCTCACGCAGCAAGAACAGAGTGAGTCTGGTGCATAAAGAAAGGGCTAAAATGATCATTATTCCCTTTGTCTGCTTTTTTCAGCGTGATAGAAAACGGAAGGACGAGTATCGGCGCGGAGCGAATTTGAGATTCGTGAGCACCGGCACGCAGGACTGACACCGAATGCGAGGGTTTGTCTACACGCTGAAATCCCTTTTCACAAAGGGATTTTTTATTTGGTCTCATCATCTTCTTGAAAAGCATGAATAGGAGAATGTTCATAACGTGCCCGCAGCTCGCGGATCTGTTTGATCAGGGTGTAACCGATTGTTTTTTCGGCTTGATCGTACAAAGGATCAAGGGCTTTCACCCATTTTAGCCTCTCTTCTGGCGTCAATTCATGAATCGCAATCGGAGATTCCCGTTTAATGTCCTCCAGCTGATCTTTATTCATCTGTTCTGCATGTTTTTCATTCCAAGCCGTTGTTTCTTCCATTGCTTCAAGCAAAATTCGCTTCGTTTCAGGTGTCTGGCGATCAAAGAAGGCTTGATCTGTTAAGACAACATACCCTAAATACCCGTGATTACTGATCGTCATATAGTCTTGTATATGATAGAATTTTTTTGAATAAATATTTGAAATTGTATTTTCTTCACCGTCTACTTTTTTTGTTTCTAACAGCTGAAACGTCGAATTAAACGATTCCTGATAGGGCTTTGCACCAAGAAGTTTGAATTGTTTTTCAATCATGTCGCTTTGCATAATACGGAGAGATTGATTGTTTAAATCACCAGGCTGTTTGATTGGTCCTTTATTAGAGGTAATTTGCTTAAAGCCATTTGTCCAGTAGGCCATTCCTTTTAGACCATCTTTTTGCAGCGTGCCGAACAATCTCTGTCCAATCGCACCGTGTAAGCCTTCTTGAACAGCATCATAATTCGAAAAGGCAAAGGGAAGATCAAGTGCCAGCCATTCAGGGGACAGCATGCCGAGCTTAGAGGTAGATGGGGCAATAAATTGAACTTGATTCTCTTTGAGTGCATTAATCTCTTCAATATCAGAATAAAGGCTCCCGTTTGAGAAAATTTGAATGTTGATTTTCCCATCGGATTTCTCATGCACGAGCTCAGCAAATTTCTTTGCAGCAAGTCCTTTTGGTGTATTGTCTGCCACGACATGGCTAAATTTGAACACAAGCTGGTCCTTCAGTCCTGTCTGTTCATCATCGAATATAGACGCTGATTTTGGCATCATATGATAAAAACCAAAGTATAAAGCGGTTACAAAACCGATTATGAGCAATAACGTATAAGCGAGTAAATTCTTCATGCGTTAGATCCCCCTTATGTCAAGCATACTTGACAGAGGAAGAATTCGTAAAGATACAGGTGAAAAAATGATGAGAAATCGATTGAAATTACAACAATTATCTATTAGGTGGAAGCTCACCATCCTCACATATTTCGTTGTCATTTTCGCCCTTTTAATCGGAGGAATTGTCCTTGTCGGGGGAATCCAGCAAACGGAGGAACGCGAGCTTCGAAAAAGACTCATGAATACAGCGAGAACAGTGGCAGAAATGAATGAGGTGAAGCAGGCGTTAGCTGGTCAGACAAAAGAACGTTCTCGATTACAGCATGCGATTGAAGAGATTCGGATTATTCAAGACGCTGACTACATTGTCGTCATGGATATGGATCATGTGAGATTAACGCATCCAGTGAAAACAAGAATTGGCCAGCGCTCAGAGGGGACAGATGAAGAGCCGGCTTTTGCAGAGCATATTTATTTTTCAGAAGCAGAAGGAGAGCTGGGGACAGCCATTAGAGCTTTTTATCCAGTGAAGGATGAAAAGTTTAACCAGACAGGAGTTGTCCTTGTAGGAAGAACGCTACCAAGTATGGCGGATATATTAGGAGAAATGAAGCAGGATATCCTCATGATCCTGCTGCTGACGCTCAGCTTTGGGCTTGTGGGTTCTTTTTTGCTCGCCCGTCATATAAAACAGCAAATGTTTAAGCTGGAGCCGCATGAGATTGTCAGAATGCTAGAGGAACGCACCGCCACCTTCCACTCCATCAATGAAGGGGTCATTGCCATCGACAATCAGCATATGATCACCATTTTTAATGAGAAGGCGAAGCAAATTTTTGGAGTGACTGGTGATGTAGTAGGCCGGAATATTTGGGGTGTGCTGGCCGACACAAGACTTCCTGAGATCATTGATCGCGCAGAACCAGTCTACAATGAAGAGATTCATATGAGCGGAAAGCGGATTATGAGCAGCCGTATTCCGATTGTGATGAAAAAGAAGATCATCGGAGCAGTCGCCATTTTTCAGGACCGGACAGAGGCGGCTAAATTGGCAGAGGAACTAACTGGGGTCAAGAACTTCGTTGACGGCCTTCGGGTGCAGAATCACGAGCATATGAATAAGCTTCATACGATTGCGGGATTGATTCAGCTTGGCAAAGCTGAACAGGCGCTCGACCTTGCGTTTCAAACGACAGAAGAACAGGAACATGTGACGGACTTTCTTCACCGCGTCATTCAGCACGATGCCGTCGCAGGTTTATTGATGAGCAAGATCAGAAGGGGCAAGGAGCTTGGCATAAAAGTCGAAGTGGATGAAAATAGCTGTCTGCGCGATTTTCCAGAGCGGCTAGATCAGCATGATATCACGAAGCTGCTTGGCAATCTCATCGAGAATGCCTTTGCCTCGTATGATTCTATAGAAAGAGAAACAAAACTCATTTCGATTAGTATTGATCAAACGGAGGATGTTCTCGCGATTTTGATTGAAGACAATGGCTCCGGGATAGAAGAGAAAATGATTCCTTATATTTTCGATAAAGGCTTCACATACGGCAAAGAAGGCGGAACAGGCTATGGCCTGTATATTGTAAAAACGATTATCGACAAAGGGATGGGGAACGTAGAAGTCACATCAAGCATCGGCATTGGTACCACCTTCTCAATCGAATTCCCAATGACAATAGAGGAGAGAGACAGATGACTCAGATTAAGGTGCTATTAATTGAAGATGACCCGATGGTGCAAGAAGTGAATAAAGAGTTCATTATGAGTGTTCCAGGCTTTCAAGTGGCGGCTGTAGCAGGAAATGGGGAGCAGGGCATTCAGCTGATCAAAGAGATTCGTCCAGATCTCGTGGTACTTGATGTCTATATGCCGAAGAAAGATGGCGTCAAAACGCTGCAAGACATCAGAAAGCAAAAGATACAGGTGGATGTGATTGTGATTTCTGCAGCGAAGGACAAAGAGACAATTGGCGTCATGCTTCAAAATGGTGCGCGGGATTATATTATTAAACCGTTCAAATTTGAACGAATGAAAGAATCGCTTGAAAGCTATAAAGCATTTAAATCGAAAATTCGCACCGCAGCAGAATTTTCTCAGGAGATGCTGGATGATATCATACGAAAGCCTGCCGTGAAGCAGGAAAATACATGGCTCCCTAAGGGGCTGAATGTGCATACGATGAACGAAATTAAAGCCTATATGCGTTTGCAAGAAGGCGCGCTATCCGCTGAGGAAGTCGCTAATGCGCTTGGCATTGCCCGTGTCACGGCACGCCGGTATTTAGACTTCCTTGTCAAAGAAGGTGAGCTGAAATTAGATATGCAATATGGCGGGATAGGTCGGCCTGTGAACAAATATATCGTACATTCCGACTAAGAGACCAAAAAGACCAAAATGTACGATATGTCCATAAGCTTCACAGCCTTTGATGAAATCGCTATCATTTACCTACAGATAACAGTTAAGCGTTTACATCAAAGGGTGAGGGAGTTGATTTTTTATGAAAAGGCTTTTTAAGAACCTGACATTTCAGGTCATTGCAGCTGTCATTATCGGGATCATTGTCGGAATGGTTTGGCCAAACGTCGGGAAAGAAATGAAGCCGCTTGGTGACACATTTATCAATGCAGTCAAAATGGTGATCGCACCAATTATTTTCTTAACCATCGTTCTTGGTATTGCCAAGATGGGGGATATGAAAAAGGTTGGAAAAGTTGGGGGAAAAGCATTTATTTATTTTGAAGTCGTGACAACGCTTGCTCTGGTCATCGGTCTTTTTGTTGTTAATATCATGAAGCCGGGAGCAGGTCTTGACTATAGTAAGCTTGAAAAAGGGGATGTTTCGCAGTATACCCAAAATGGGGGACAGGGTATCGACTGGATGGAATTTGTGACACACATTGTGCCATCTAACATGGTAGATGCCTTTGCGAAGGGAGATATTTTACAGGTCTTATTCTTCTCTATTTTATTCGGTGTTGCTCTTGCGGCACTCGGCGAGAAGGGGAAAGGAATCATCGAATGGCTTGATAAGCTGTCACTCGTCTTCTTCAAAATCATTGGATATATCATGCGTGCAGCGCCACTCGGTGCATTTGGGGCAATGGCCTATACGATCGGACACTTTGGTTTGGCTTCGATTAAACCGCTGGCGAGTCTGATGCTCTCCGTTTATATGACCATGTTCCTGTTCATCTTCGTTGTGCTGAACATCATTTGTAAAATGTATGGTTTCAGCCTGTTCGGTTATCTACGATTTATCAAGGATGAAATTTTAATTGTCCTTGGCACAAGTTCTTCAGAATCAGTGCTGCCAAGAATGATGGATAAAATGGAACGCTATGGCTGTTCTAAGTCGGTTGTTGGACTTGTCATTCCAACAGGTTATTCTTTTAACTTAGACGGAACTTCAATATACTTATCGATGGCCGTAGTCTTCTTAGCACAAGTTTTTGGTGTGGATCTGTCTATCGGTCAGCAGATCACCATTATCCTTGTTCTCATGCTCACATCAAAGGGAGCGGCAGGGGTCACAGGAAGTGGATTTATCGTGCTGGCATCTACACTTGCTGCACTTCAGGTCATTCCGCTTGAGGGCCTTGCACTGCTGCTTGGGGTTGACCGATTCATGAGTGAAGGAAGAGCCATTACAAACCTGATTGGAAATGGAATCGCAACCATTGTTGTAGCTAAAAGTGAAGGTGAATTTGACGAAGCGAAGAGTAAAACAGCGCTTCAAGAAATGCGGAATATCAAGCAAGCCGTTTAGTATAAAAACAACCAAAAACCGAAACCTTATGTTCTACATGGGGTTCGGTTTTTTTGTGATGAAAAGAAAAAACATAAAAGCTTGATAAAATTAGGGCGAATCGTAAGACCTCTTTGACCTTTTGTTATATAATTTACAGAAAGGTCCGATATAATATATATCAGATCCGATGAAAAATAGACTTTAGTCCTGGCAGGTGTGGAACGTAATGGCGGCATTTTTAAAATTGTTCGAAAAACCCGGTGTTAAACGGTTTTCAGTATTTGTAGTATTAGCCACAGTATTATATCTATTAAGAGGAATGATGAATTTAATTCTCCTGACCTTCATATTCACCTTTTTGATGAATCGGTTAGAAGAGGTCATTAGAGGCTTTTTAAATCACTTCCTAAAAATAGGACAGAAATCGGTCATTACCCTTTTGTATATTCTCCTGGCTGGTGGATTGACGTTTGGCGGCTTCGTTTTTGTGCCAATCATCGCCAAACAGGTAGAGCAGTTATTTCATTTAGGAAAGAAAATTGCAGATCATCCACAAGATTTACCCTTCTTTGACGTCATCACCAACGTATTCGGAGATATCAAAATATCATCTTATTTTGAGAAAGGGTTTAATTTCCTCTATACATACTTAACAGATTTCAGCACGTTCAGTATCCAGGTCATTATGTCCTTAATATTAAGCATGTTCTTCCTGTTCGAAAAGGAACGTCTCATCCAATTCATGAACAAGTTCAAAACGAGTAAAATCTCCGTGTTCTATCATGAAATTGCTTTCTTTGGACGTAAATTCTCCAGAACGTTTGGGAAGGTACTTGAAGCACAGTTTATCATTGCCACCGTTAACTGTGTCTTAACGACAATTGCGCTTGGCATTATGGGCTTTCCGCAGTTGTTTGGATTAGCGGTCATGGTCTTTTTGCTAGGCTTAATTCCTGTAGCGGGTGTGGTCATCTCTCTCATTCCATTGAGCATCATTGCATATACACTTGGAGGCGGAATGTATGTCCTTTATATTGTGCTGGTCATCGTTATCATCCATGCAATTGAAGCCTATTTCTTAAATCCAAAGCTCATGTCAGCTAAAACAGAACTCCCTATTTTCTTCACATTTATTGTGCTGATTTTCTCTGAACACTATATTGGCATTTGGGGACTCATTATCGGTATCCCAATCTTTGTGTTTATTTTAGACATTTTGGAGGTCACAAATAAGGAAGAAAGTAATTAAAAAGTTCATATGAACCTGTTTACAATTTTCTAAAAATAAGGTATAAATGGTATGAAAATATCATATTACCACACGCTTAATCCTTCTAAAGGAATGGGGGACCCATTATTTTGGGGTGAATTTTTCTTTGATGAGAAAAAAGGACATCTCTTCGTCCTAACCCGTCAGCTAACCTCATCAGCGTGAAGAGAGTGAACGGTGGTACATGTATGGACACGCAGGCCCACGAGAAAACTCTCTTGTGGGCCTTTTTGACGAGGAAGGGGAGATTTTATTGAAGCTAGCGACGAAAATTATCATTGCCCTAATTATTGGTGCAATCACAGGACTTCTGCTCAACATTTTTGCTCCAAATGTATTCAAAGTGTTAGATCCCTATCTATTCACACCTCTAGGTCAAATCTTCTTAAACCTGATTAAAATGTTAGTTGTGCCGATTGTATTCTTTTCCATCACACTTGGAGTGGCAGGCCTGGGTGATCCGAAAAAGCTTGGCAGAATCGGAGCAAAAACCATTACTTACTTTCTACTCACTACCACATTTGCCCTTGTCATTGGCATTTCACTGGCCTTACTCATCAAGCCGGGATCATTCGGCAATTTTGATACGAAATCGGCTGATTATACCGCAGAGGAAGCGCCATCAATGGCAGAGACACTTCTCAACATTATTCCAACCAATCCAGTCCAATCTTTAGTCGAAGGTAACATGCTTCAAATTATTGTTTTCTGTATATTTTTGGGTCTTGGTATTGCCATGCTCGGTAAAAAAACGGAAGGCTTGCTGAAGCTGTTTGAACAAGGAAATGAATTAATGATGTATCTTGTCGGTGTTGTGATGAAGTTCGCACCGTACGGGACATTCGGTTTGATCGCAACGGCCATTGGCAGTCAGGGGCTAGATGCTATGAAAGCCATGGGGCTCTATTTCTCGGTCGTTTTCATTGCGCTCGTGCTGCATTTCTTCCTGACCTATGGATCAACTGTCGCCATTTTAGCTAAACGAAATCCGATGGCATTTTTCAAAGGATTTTCTCCAGCGATGGTTGTTGCATTTAGTACATCAAGCAGTAACGCAGTCCTGCCGGTGTCAATGGAAACAGCGCAGAAACGTTTGAAGGTGCCAGAGCCGATTTCAAGTTTTGTTCAGCCTCTTGGTGCAACCATTAATATGGATGGTACGGCGATTATGCAAGGGGTCGCGACCATTTTTATCGCTCAAGTATATGGGGTGGAGCTGACGCTTGTTCAATTGATTACCGTTGTCTTAACAGCCGTTTTGGCCAGTATCGGCACAGCGGGTGTTCCAGGAGTAGGTCTCATCATGCTGGCCATGGTATTGAATTCTGTGGGGCTACCTGTTGAAGGCATTGCGCTCATCCTTGGTATTGACCGCTTATTAGATATGGCAAGAACCGTAGTTAATATTACAGGTGACGCAGCATGTGCGGTGATTGTGACAGAAACTGAGAAAAAACATGAGCAAGACTCATCACCTAACTTATCGATGTAATATGAATGAAGGGCTGACTGGATCAGCCCTCAGCGTGAAGACAAACCCTCGCATTCGGTGTCAGTTCTGCGTGCTGGTGCTCACGAATATCAAATTCGCTCCGCTCCAGTACTCGGCCTTCCTAGACTTCAAGGGTTTTCATATCACGCTGAAAAAAAAGACAAAGAGCTAAAATAAAGATCATTTTAGCCCTTTGTCATCAATCTGAGGGCTGACTGGATCAGCCCTTTTTTTCATGGAGCTTCTTGTTTTGCGTGATATACTTTTAACAGAATGAGCGGTCTAACATGCCGCCATAGGCTTTACATCAGAAGGAGGAACCACTTTGCAGTCTGCTGTTCTAAAAGTAGAGAAAGTCGATAAACAAATTGGCCGACATATGATTTTGCAAGATATTTCTATGGAGATTGGGCAGGGAGAGATTGTCGGTTTACTTGGACCAAATGGGTCTGGAAAAACGACCTTGATTAGGCTGATCGTGGGCTTGATGAAAAAAAACAATGGCCGAATCATGATCAATGGATATTCTCAGGATCATGAATTTCTAAAGGCGATGTCATCTGTTGGTGCCATCATAGAAAATCCTGAGTTTTATTCGTATTTAACAGGCTTTGAAAACCTTGAACTGTATGCGGCGATGTACGATGGAGTTTCCGAGGACCGCATTCATGAAGTGGTGAAAAGAGTTCGTCTGGAGCACGCCATTCATCAGAAGGTCAAGACGTATTCATTGGGGATGAAACAAAGGCTTGGAATTGCACAAGCCATATTGCATCAGCCCAATTTGCTGATTTTAGACGAACCGACAAATGGGCTTGATCCCGCAGGAATGAAGGAATTTCGCGAGCACTTGCAAACGCTCGTACAAGAAGAAGGAACCTCCGTGTTATTTGCCACGCATTTATTGCATGAGGTAGAAGAGTTATGTGACCGTATGATCATCATTCAAAAAGGACAGATCAGAGCGAGTGCAAATCTCCGGGACATGGAAGGCAAAGAGCAGGTGCTGATGAATATTCAGCCAGTAGAAAAGGCCGCTTCATGGCTCGACAGAAATGGATATACATATGAACGAAATGGAGACCAGGTACTGCTTCAACTGAACAAAGAGCGTGTGTCAGAGCTTAACAGACAACTCGTGTTGGCAGGGTTTGATGTACTAGAAATGACGCCTCAAAAACAATCCATTGAAGAGGCCTTTATGAAATGGACGGAAGGCGGGACAGCAGATGCTTCAACTGATCAAAAATGAGCATAAAAAAATCATGAGGCAAAAGATCACATTCATTGCACTCGGATTGATCGTTGTCTTTCAGATGGCGATGGCTTTAACCTTGAAACGAGTCATATCCAGCATTGGTGGACAAGACACGGCCGCGAACTATTTTGCCTATTCCACAAACGTCGTGTTTATTTTACAAGTGCTCGCTGTCGTCATTGGCGCGACACTGATCTCAACAGAGTTTCAAAAAAGGACGATCAAGTTCTTATTCATCCGTCCAAAGACAAGGCTGCATATTTTTCTGTCAAAATATATGACACTTGTGCTAGCGGTCATCTACCTGTTTGTTTTTTATTACGTGCTAGCTTTTCTATTTGGCCTTATTTTCTTTGGTACTGGATTTGATGAAAGTACGGGACGGTTATTTCAGCATACGTTTGCAGTCATCGGATCACAGTGGGTGGAAGTGGTCATGATGGCAAGCTTTGCTTTTATGTGTTCCAGTTTATTTAGGAACAGCCTGATTGCGCTTGTCACCTCATTCTTTGTTTTATATGCGGCAAAATCACTTGTGCCCATCATGTCTCTCTTTGAAAATCAGTGGGGGAAAATCCTGCTTTTTGCCAATACGGACTTTACCCAATACAGCTTTCAAGGACCGCCGCCTTTTGATGGAATGAGTCCTTTGTTTTCTTTATTCATTGTAGGGGCGCATTTTGTTTTCTTTGTTGGAACGGCTTGGTTCCTTTTTTGGAAGCGTGATGTAAATGTGTAAAAATTGTGTCAAATAACAAGAAAAATTCGTGACATCTTTGTGAAAACGAGTCTGTATTTCACGATAACCGACTGATTTTGTCTTATAATAAAGAGGAGTCATGGAGGTGGCACTATCGTGAAAAATTTCATTACGGCTTTACCCATTTTGTTGCTGCTGTCGTTTTCGTTTGTGTCTTTTGCCTTCCAGTTTGATCATCTTGTTTATTTCAGACTAGCGCTAGGGATCTTTTCATTAGCCGGTCTTTTCTTTCTGTATACACTTAAAAGAAACATGAAGTGGTTCATGGTTTATTTATATGCGAGCTGGATCATTCTTGCTGCCGTCACGACATTTGAGGAACCTGTATTTTCTCAATTCTTTTTCGGTGGTTTAACGATGACAATGGGCTATCTCACGTATATGCTCATTTACTTAGGAATGAAGCAGGACCGTGTAGTGAAATCACATTAAAACAAAAGCCGATAAAATCTGTTATTCGATTTTATCGGCTTTTTTATTTCTATTGAGGCAAACAAAAGAGCAGCCAGCTTTTGACTGCTCATTTTGTATTCATGATTCACGTCCAGCAGCTGCAAGCTGCTTCTGATGCTTTTTGTCGATGGTTTCGTATATACTTTCCATCATCTTAGGATCGCGCATGATCGCTTTCTTGTTCTCTTCAATCAATTGCTGGTATGTTTTGATCTTTTTCTTAGACATGTGACTCATCGCTCCTTTATAAGAATGGGTATTTATAAGATTTCACATAGATGAAATTGATAATCATTTTCAATTAGCTAGCAATTTCATTATACAAAGTCAAATGTCAGAAGTAAAGATTCAATTCAGAAAATTCACGTAACCGACATATTCCCAGCCCTATCGACTTTGAATTCTTTCCCAGGAAATAATTCGCTGTCAATTCTTGTCGTGGCATCATAGAAAACATTCTTTTCTTCGTTGAAACGTTTTGGCCATACTTCTCGTCTTATGTAGGGATTTGATAAAAGAGGATAGAGAAGAAATGAAAAAGACACCAGCAAGAGTTTGCTGATGTCTTTCATTATTATCAATTATGAAACGTGTTCTTGAAGAAACTCTGTCACTTCTTCGGGTGATTTTGCGTTTGCACTGTGTAAATGACCTGTTTTTTCACCATTTTTGAAAATTAACAGGCTGGGAATACCCATGACCTGATAGGTTTCCGCTAATTCAGGGAAGTCATCTTTGTTTATTTCAAACCATTCATGGTGAGCATAAGCCTCTAAAATGTCTGGAATGAACATGTCCATTCTTGTGCAATCAGGACACCATGTCGCAAAGAATTTAACGATGACTTCTTTGTCTGATTGAATGATTTCATTGAATTGTTCAGTACTTGTGATTTTTTTCAATTTGTCACAACTCCTTTTCAATGTCATTTTAATATAAAATAAAGGCGAATGACATACAAATGCTTGGGGGGCGCTTACAACCTTTACAAATCATTTCAATTCCGTAACAAGAAAAATAAATTAGAGCATTTTCGCTTGAAAGTGATAAGATAGTAAAGATGAATTTTAGTGGGGGGAGTATCCATTGAAAATAAGTTTAGGATTGGTTTACGGCGGAAAGTCAGCCGAACATAATGTATCACTGCAAACAGCCCTTGCAGTAACAAAAG
The DNA here is from genome assembly GCF_002993125.1 of Bacillus sp. LLTC93. Taxonomy (NCBI): domain Bacteria; kingdom Bacillati; phylum Bacillota; class Bacilli; order Caryophanales; family Bacillaceae; genus Bacillus; species Bacillus sp. LLTC93. The sequence continues at coordinate 16,874 of NZ_PVME01000010.1, forward strand.
CACTTAACACTGAGAAGTTCGATATACATCCAATTTATATTACAGAAGAGGGCGAATGGCTAAGAGGAGAAAAACTCACTGAACCAGTATCAAACGTCAAAATGCTTCAATTTGAACAAAACGCAAAGACGTTTTTACCAACTTCTTTAAATGAGAGCATGTTTCCACAGCCTACATCAGCTGATGAGAAGATTGATGTCGTCTTCCCATTGCTGCACGGACCAAATGGTGAAGATGGAACGATGCAAGGTTTACTTGAACTGTTAAATATCCCGTATGTCGGTAACGGCGTTCTCGCTTCTGCTGCGGGTATGGATAAAGTCATGATGAAAGATGTTTTTGCGCAAGCAGGACTTGCACAAGCAAAGCACCTTTCCTTCAATAAAAAAGACTATGAGAAAACAACATCAGACAGCTTAGAACAGGTGGAGCAAGTACTAGGCTATCCATGCTTTGTGAAACCTGCCAACATGGGATCAAGTGTTGGAATTAGTAAATGTCGCAGCAAAGAAGAGCTTCAAGCAGCATTTGATTTGGCTTTCCAATATGATCGTCGTGTTGTCGTAGAAGAAGGCGTCATTGGAAGAGAAATCGAAATTGGTGTATTAGGAAATGACGAGCCGAAATGTTCTGTTGTTGGTGAAATTGCACCTAAAACAGATTTTTATGACTACAAAGCAAAATATGAAGATGGCGATACAGACTTGATCATTCCTGCTAGTGTTTCAGAGGATGAATACAAGACGATTCACGATATGGCGATTAATGCATTTAAAGCCATTGATGGAGCTGGCCTCGTGCGTGCAGACTTCTTCCTAACAGAGGAAGGCAAAGTGCTGATCAATGAAGTGAATACAATGCCTGGATTCACACCATTCAGTATGTTCCCGCTGCTTTGGAAACATACTGGTGTAGAGTATCCTGAGTTGATTGAAAAGCTGGTGTCACTTGCAATTGAACGCCATCAAGAAAAACAAACCATTAAAACAACTTTTTAATGTGGGCAACAAGCAGACACTATCCTATAGGTAGTGTCTCTTTTCCTTCAAACGTGAAATGAGAAAGAGAGGCGAAAAAACATGATCAAACGTACAGTGAAACAAGTCGCCCAAATGGCTGGTGGAACACTATCTAATCAATCTTTTGGCGAAGAGCAGATTCACGGAGTGACAACAGATACACGAAAAGTATCGAAAGGTGCACTGTTTATCCCGCTTATTGGAGAACATTTTAACGGTCACACATTTGCTTCAAAAGCAGTGGAGCTTGGAGCTGCAGCTGTTCTTTGGGATCAAAAAGAAGCCAATCCGCCAGAAGGCGTTCCAGTCATTCTTGTAGAGGATACACTGGCTGCACTGCAACAGCTGGCGAAAGCATACTTGAAAGAAGAAAACCCTCGTGTTGTCGGTATTACTGGAAGTAATGGAAAAACAACAACGAAAGACATGATTCATTCAGTATTACAAACGGCGTATCAAGTCCATAAAACAGATGGCAACTTTAATAATCATATCGGCCTTCCGCTCACCATTCTTGCGATGCCAAAAGGAACAGAGATCGCTGTTTTGGAGATGGGCATGAGTGCAAAAGGTGAAATTGAGTTTTTGTCAAGCCTTGCTGAGCCTGATGCAGCAGTCATCACCAATGTCGGAGAATCTCATATGCAAGATTTAGGATCAAGAGAAGCAATTGCCGATGCAAAATGTGAGATCACAAAAGGGTTAAAAGAGGATGGCGTTTTTTATTACTTAGGAGATGAGCCCTTGCTTCGCGAAAGAGCGAATGCACTAACTCACAACGTGAAAACCTTTGGAGAAGCAGAGGACTGTGATATCAGAGTGAATCACATCAATCAGCTTGCAGAAGGAACTGAATTTCAAGTCGAAGGGTACGCTCAGGCGTTTCTCATTCCTGTATTAGGGAAACATAATGTGAAGAATGCGCTTGCTGCTATTGCCATTGGCCAGCATTTTGGGCTGAATGAAAGACAAATAACCCAAGGGTTGATGCAAACGAAATTGACAGGGATGCGTCTTGAGCTGTTTACAACAGAGAAAGGAATCACGGTCATAAACGATGCGTATAATGCGAGTCCTACTTCCATGAAAGCGGCGATTGATCTTGTAGGAGATATGGACGGTTTCGCCAATCGCATTCTAGTACTTGGTGATATGCTTGAGATGGGAAGCGAAGAAGAAACGTATCATTATGAACTAGGTCGATACATCAAGCCTGAGTTTATTGATCATGTCATGACGTATGGACGTCTTGGTGCATTCATTGCTGAAGGAGCGAAGAAAGCATTTGGAGACGCGCGCGTGTTCTCATGTATGGACAAAGAGGAACTGAAGAAAAAACTAGCTGAAGTGGCAGGACCTGACGATGTTGTTCTTGTCAAAGCCTCACGCGGCATGAGATTGGAAGAAGTCATTACTGCACTATAAAAGTTAGCGGCAAAGAAGGTGACAGAATGATTGGCTGTCTATGTATACACGGTTTTACTGGAGCCCCTTATGAGGTAGAACCGCTGGCACAGTATTTAAAGCAGACGACAGATTGGAACGTGCAGTCTGTCACGCTTCCGGGTCATGGGAAGGAACTTCAGTTAAAAGGCATTCTTTATCAAGAGTGGATTGCGACAGCTGAACTAGAACTTTTATCCCTCTACCGAACTTGTGACACCATTTATTTGGTCGGCTTTTCAATGGGCGGGATGATTGCTTCTTACTTAGCTGCGAAGTATCCGGTTGCCCGCCTTGTCCTTTTAAGTGCTGCGGCAAAATATGTGAACCCAAAACAGATGATCCAAGACACAAGGCAGATGGTGAAGGAATCTTTGTCTGGGTTGATTGATACGAACCCCTTGTATGATCGGTATCGTCATAAGCTAACGAGCACGCCGCTATCAGCTGCTGTAGAATTTATGAAGCTGGTCAAACAAACGAAGAGCTCCCTGGAGAAACTTCATCTGCCCGTCTTAATTGTTCAAGGGGAAAGCGACGGGATTGTTCCCGCTTCTAGCGCAGAATTTATTTATCATAAAATCCCATCTCGCCAGAAAGAAATGTTTTATTTACCTGACTGTAAACATCATGTTTGTCACGAGCCATGTGCACAGCAATTGTTTGAGAAAGTAGAACAATTTCTAAAAAAAGCAATTTAATATATAGAAAAGCGAAAATGTGGCTAAACTAATATAAATTGAATCCCACTTGTTAAAATCTGCAACATTTTTGTCGAATCAGTGACAGGCCTATGTTACAATAGGAAAGAAAAGGTGGTCGATTCGGTTGCTTCAATATGACGGAAAAACCTTTATCCCGCAGTCTAATTCGAGTAATGGGGAAGTATCAGAAGGAACCATATTTCAATATCGTCAGGACGGGAATATATTAACGGGGACATATCAGGGCGGCAGTATTGTATCTGGCGTACTTGTAGGAACAGTGAAAGAGGATGGAACACTTCATTTTAGATACCACCATGTGGGCAAGGACGGTAGCATGAGGAGCGGGTCCTGTCATTCCACACCTAAGCAGCTGGATAACGGAAAAATTCAACTGTTAGAAAGGTGGAAATGGATGGACGGAGATCAAAGTGAAGGTGAATCTGTCATTGTGGAGCAGTAGATATATCCATTTCTGTCTTGTTGAAAAACAAATAGTGTAATGGTAAGATATAATGTAGGGTAATTCGGGCTTTGTATATAATGGACCTGTCCTTTCAGAAAAGGGCAGTTTTTAATGATCATTCACGAGATTACTGAAACAGCAATTAGAAGGAGTTTGAATAATTTGACTATAACGTTTCAAGATTTTCAATTAAGCGAAAGTCTCATGAAAGCTATTAACCGCATGGGATTTGAAGAAGCAACACCAATTCAAGCAGAAACGATTCCTCTCGGTCTTCAGAATAAAGATGTCATCGGACAAGCACAAACAGGAACAGGAAAAACAGCAGCATTTGGTATTCCTCTGGTTGAAAAAATCGACCCAGCGTCTCCTAATATCCAAGCGATTATTATTGCGCCAACAAGAGAATTAGCGATTCAAGTATCTGAAGAGCTATACAAAATCGGCCAAGACAAGCGTGCACGCGTTCTTCCGATTTACGGTGGACAAGATATCAGCCGCCAAATCCGTTCGCTCAAGAAGAATCCTCATATCATCGTAGGGACTCCAGGACGTTTACTCGATCACATTAACCGTCGTACAATGCGTCTTCAAAATGTTGAAACAGTTGTGCTTGATGAAGCAGATGAAATGCTAAACATGGGTTTCATTGAAGACATTGAATCGATCCTTTCAAATGTACCAAGTGAACACCAAACACTTTTATTCTCTGCGACAATGCCTGCACCAATTAAGCGCATTGCAGAACGTTTCATGACAAACCCAGAGCATGTAAAAGTAAAAGCAAAAGAAATGACAGTATCTAACATCCAACAGTTCTACTTGGATATTCACGAACGTAAGAAGTTTGATACATTGACACGTCTTCTTGACATTCAATCGCCTGAGCTTTCAATTGTCTTCGGTCGTACGAAACGCCGTGTTGACGAATTGACAGAAGCGCTTAACCTTAGAGGTTATACAGCTGAAGGAATTCATGGTGACCTAACTCAAGCGAAACGTATGGTTGCGCTTCGTAAATTCAAAGAAGGTTCAATCGATGTGCTTGTGGCAACAGACGTTGCAGCACGTGGACTTGATATCTCTGGCGTGACACACGTGTATAACTTCGACGTGCCACAAGATCCAGAAAGCTATGTACACCGTATTGGACGTACAGGCCGTGCTGGACGTACAGGTATGGCTGTGACATTTATCACACCACGTGAAAAAGATATGCTTCGTGCGATTGAGCAAACGACAAATCGTAAAATGGATCGTATGAAAGAGCCAACTCTAGATGAAGCAATTGAAGGACAACAGCAAGTAACAGTTGACCGTCTACGCACGATCATCAGTGAAAACAACTTAAACTTCTACATGACAGCTGCTGCTGAATTGCTAGAAGATCATGATTCTGTCACAGTGGTTGCGGCTGCCATCAAAATGATGACAAAAGAGCCAGATGCAACGCCAGTTCGTTTGACAGATGAAGCACCAATGATTTCAAAACGCAATCGTAACAACCGCAGCTCTTCTAAACGTAGAGACGGTGGCGGCGGTGGCGGCTATCGCGGGAAAAGCCGTTCATCTTACGGTGATAAAAAACGTTCATCAAATGATCGCAATCGTTCTTCTAGCGATCGTCGTCAAAAGAAATCTTATAACAATTAACATACAAGAGCGAATCCTTTGCAGGGTTCGCTTTTTTTAACAGGCTTATTGAAACTTTTTAGGTTCTGTTTCGTAATATATTGATAGAAAAGTAAGAGAATGGGGGAAGAATGTGAGAAAACAGCCGCAACGTCAAATTAGTTTAAATGGATTAAAAGTATGGCGTCTTCAAAATGGAATTATCTCATTGATTTTCTTACTCATCATCATTGGGGTATTTATTGCTAGTTATTATTTTCAATGGCCATATTGGATTGGGGCCATCCTCATCGGATTGTGGATCTTACAGGTCATTTTCGGAATTTGGCTCATACCGAAAATCCGTCATCACATTTGGCGCTACGAAGTATTTGAAAATGAAATTGAAATACAGCATGGGCTGATTCGCGTTACACGCGTGATTGTGCCGATGGTGCGTGTCCAGCATGTCGATACATCCCAGGGACCGCTTTTAAGGCGCTATCGCTTGGCATCTGTTCAAATTTCGACTGCTGCCACGGTTCATGATATTCCAGCGTTAGAATTAGAAGAGGCAGATGAGCTTCGTGATTACATATCTCGTTTAGCAAGGGTGACGGAAGATGATGTCTGAACCAAAACGTGTACATCCAATCTCGATGTTCATTGATTTTATATCAGATGCCGTATCCATGATCAAAAACTTCATTATCCCTTTTTTCGTGCTTATTTTTGTGAACTCGAATTCAAGTATTCGCTTTTATGCGTTTATCATTCTTGGTGTGCTTCTTTTATGGAAAGCTGTTTCAACCGTTTTAGAATGGAGACGATTCACTTACCGGATGGAAGACGATGAATTTCGTGTGGAATCAGGTGTAATTACGAAAAAGAAAAAATATATATCGTTAGAACGAATTCAAACGGTCAATACAAGTGAAGGCATCTTCCAGCGGATTTTCGGTTTGGTGCGAGTTCAAATCGAAACGGCAGGCGGGACGGATGGCCCAGAAGTGAGCCTGACGGCGATTACGAAAGCAGAAGCAGAACAATTGAAACAGTCGATTTTCAACCGGAAGAAAAGCTTGCAACAAGATGAAATGGCGGGTGAAACAGGGGATGGACCGCATGATCATCTAACTGCGCAAAAACCTGTGGAGAAAGAAATCAACGTCTCCTATCGTATGGGTGTACCAGAGCTACTTTTGGCGGCTACGACTTCAAGCGGGATCGGTGTGATTATATCTGGTTGCCTAGCCATTTACACACAAATAGATGAAATTCTTCCTTTAGACGGGTTCGTCAAGCAGTTCTCCTTCTTAAGTCATGCGAGTGTTGAAATCTACGCGATTCTAATTTTTCTAGCCGTATTGATTGCTTGGATACTCAGTGTTGGGGTGACAGCACTCCAATATGCTAATTTTGCTGCCAAACGAAAAGGGAACGACATCATCATTACAAGAGGACTCATTGAGAGACATCAAATGACCATTCCGCTTGCGAGAATTCAAGCAGTGAAAATCAAAGAAAACATTCTCCGTGAGCCATTTGGATTTGCTACGGTGATGCTCGTTAGTGCAGGAGGTTCTATTACAGAAAAAGAAACCTCTTCTGTCTTATTTCCACTAATCCGGAAGAAAAAAATCAATGAATTGTTGTCTCGATTTACAGATCAATATCACCTGACACCAGAAGCTGAGCTGAAAAAGGTACCAAAGCGTTCACTCAAACGCTACCTGATCTCTTTCGGATTTGTTCCATTGCTCGTTGGTATGATCCTTTCAGTCCGTTTTCCGCCGTGGGGGTATTTGGCACTGATTCCATTACCAATTGCTTTATTCTTTGGCTATTTAGCCTATAAGCAATCAGGTTATACGATCAAAGATCCATTGATTCAGTTGACAACAAGAGGTATCGGCAAAACCACCGGAATTGTTTTGAGAAAACGAATGCAAAACTATACGGTGACTCAATCTTATTTCCAAAAGAAAGGCCGAGTGGCGAGTATTCACACCTTTGTGAAATCCTCTGCACTGCTTGATTCCTTTGGTGTGCATCACCTTGAAGAGAAAGATGCTGCACGTGTATTTGATTGGTATTCCTATGAAAAAAAACAATCATCTTAAACTAAAAAATGTCGATCAGCTCCTTGTCAAAAGGGATGATCGACATTTTTTATGAGATTAATAGCGTCTTTTTTTGGAGTGGAAGAATAGGGTGATAGGTGCTATAATCATGCCGCCTATCAATCCAAATAAGTGAGCCATAATATTGATATTCGAGTTGACGAACGTCATGACGACAGAGACACCAAGAATCGTTAAGATTACCTGAGAATTCCCGCGGTCCATCATGTGCGGTTTAAATAGGACAAGGTAGAGATAAACGCCAAACAAACCGAAGATGGCACCAGAAGCGCCGACATGTACATACTCTAAAGGCTCCACCCAATAGGTTCCGATATTGCCAATGAACCCTGCACCAAGATAAATGATGAGAAACCGAACCTTACCAAGCAAAGACTCAAGCGCTGGAGCGAATAGGAACAAAGACATAGAATTGAACAAAATGTGTGTCAGACTTCCGTGGAGAAAAATAGGGGTAACGAGCCGCCACCATTCTCCTGCTGCTACACCATAATTGAAACCGACGAGATGGTCCTGCCCAAGCTGTATAATAGGGATAGGAATAGCAAATAAAAGCCACAGACCTATTTGCAATGCAAGGATCGCTGTTACGATTGGATACGATCTAATAAATTGTTGAAAGCTCTCCGTTCGAATAAACATAACAAACCCCTTTTGACTAGATAATGGTAAGTTTATAGTAACACGTTTATGAAGCGAACATCCAAATTAGTACGAGTATCATAGGAGGTACCCCATGATCAAAGGAATTGGCATTGATATTGTAGAAATCGACCGGCTGTCACGGGTGCTCAGCAGACAGCCCCGTTTACCAGAACGAATTTTGACTTTAAATGAACAGGACATCTTTTACGCGCTACGTGAAAAGAGACAGCTGGAGTTTTTGGCAGGACGCTTCGCGGCAAAGGAAGCTTTTGCTAAAGCATATGGTACGGGAATCGGTCAGCATTTAAGCTTTCATGACATCGAGATACAAAAAGACGATAATGGAAAACCTTTCATCAAAAGCGCGAAAACGAAGGGAGACCAGGTTCATGTGTCTATTACACACACAAAAGAATATGCTGCTGCGCAAGTTTTAATCGAAAGGTTGTCAAGCTAGTCTGCATATTGTTTGTCCCCCCTTCATATATTGGGTAGTGCGATAAGGAAGGGCGAGTTGCTAACAGGCTTTGATGGTTCGCGGTACGCAGTTAACTCTTTAGGCGTACTGTTAAAGTCAAACAAGCGGTTTCTTCCTTTTAACACAATTAACGAAGGGGTTGAAAAGGGTGAGAAAAAGCTTTGTTTTGCTTGTAACGGGGATCCTTTTTGTACTGATTCTCTCCGCATGCGGTCAAAAATCTCAGCAGGATATTGTTGGAGATTTAAACAAAAAGGCAGAGGAAATGACATCATACAAAGCCAAAGCAAAAATGACCATCGAGACAGGAAATGATCCGCAGGAGTATCAGGTGGAAATTTGGTACAAGAAGCCGGAGCTTTACCGTGTCTATTTAGAAAATCCGAAAAAGGATCAGAGTCAAGTCATTTTAAGAAATGGCAATGGTGTGTTTGTGCTGACACCTTCACTGAACAAAAGCTTCCGTTTCCATAGTGATTGGCCGAATAATAGCAGTCAGGTCTATTTATTTGAATCACTCGTGAAAGACATTAAAAATGACAGTGCAGCTCAGTTCAAAGCGAAAGAGTCAAAGTATATTTTCGAAACAAAAACCAATTATCAGCACAACCAAATGCTGCCTACCCAAGAGATTACCTTTCATAAAAAAACAATGGCGCCTGCCAGTGTGAAAGTGCTGGATAGCGACAAAAAGCCAATGGTGAAAGTAGAATTCTCTCACTTTGAATTCAATAAATCCTTTGACAAAGATGCATTTGATGAGAAGAAAAATATGACACTCTCCCAAATGGATGTCGCCACAAGTGCAGACCCATCTGACAGCTTCGCAGTGAAAACACCAGTTGATATGCCAGAGGGCGTGAAGAAGATGGAAGAGAAAGAAATGACAACAGATGCTGGGAAACGTTATGTGATTACGTATGGCGGGAAGAAATCCTTCACACTCATTCAGGAAAAAGCGAGAGTGGCAGAAGCGTCTACGCCTGTCACGATGAACGGCGAGCCAGTCGATCTTGGCATGACAGTGGGCGTTCTAACGGATCAATCTCTTTCTTGGACATCAGACGGAGTCGACTACTTAATTTCCTCAAGTGATTTATCGAAGGAAGAGCTCTTAATGGTCGCAAAAAGTGTAGAAGGCCAGTCAGCCAAATAAATGAATATCTCAGGTGAGAGCCTTGAAAATGATACATCAGCCCTGGTCAAGGGCTGATTTTCTTTGATTTGTTTCACATTATTCTTGATTTTTAGTATCATAATGAAGTATTGAATCATTCAATAGGGAAGTGTGACTGATGGACACAAATGCCTTTTATAGAGACACATGGGCAGAAATTGATTTAACAGCAATCAAACATAATGTTTCACATATGAAAGATCATATTGGTCAAAACGTTCAATTAATGGCTGTTGTCAAAGCCAATGCATATGGACATGGAGATATAGAAGTGGCAAGAGCTGCACTCAAAGCAGGAGCAGACTTGTTAGCGGTAGCCTTTTTAGATGAGGCCATTTCTTTAAGAAATAAAGGCATCAAAGCACCAATTCTTGTACTCGGCGCAGTACCGCCAGAGTATGTCAAAGTCGCCGTTAGATACAATGTTATCATGACCGCTTACTCAATCGAGTGGCTGAGAGATGTAGTCAAAGTAGTGAAAGGACAGATTGGACAACCCATTCGTTTTCATTTGAAAATTGACAGCGGAATGAATCGTTTAGGTGTTAAAACATTAGCGCAAGTGAACGAAGTAAAAGAGCTTGCCCGCGATCATTCCTATTTACATCTTGAAGGAGTATTTACTCACTTTGCGACAGCTGATGAAAAGGACGAGGACTACTTTGATATGCAGGTGGACACCTTTCAAACATTGCTTCAACCACTTCATACGGACAAACTGCTCGTTCATTGCGCCAACAGTGCAGCAGGTTTAAGGTTTAAAGAAGTTTTGTTTAATATGGTTCGCTTAGGTATCAGTATGTATGGGCTGTCACCGTCAGAGGAAATCAAAGATGAATTGCCTTTCAAGCTGGAAGAAGCAATGTCTCTTCATACAAAGCTTGCACATGTGAAGCTCATTCGAAAGGGCGAGAGTGTCAGCTACGGAGCGACCTATACAGCCAATCAAGATACATGGATTGGCACAGTTCCAGTTGGCTATGCAGATGGCTGGATCAGGAAGCTGGCAGGAACGGAAGTGATCGTTGGCGGAAAACGCAGAAAAATTGCTGGAAGGGTATGTATGGATCAATTCATGGTCGAATTGAAAGAGGACATTCCAGCAGGCGAACCAGTCGTTTTGATTGGTTCACAAGGCGAAGAAAAGGTATCAGTCGATGAAATTGCAAAAAGGCTTGAAACCATTAACTATGAAGTCACTTGCTCGATTGGCCACCGGGTCCCAAGAGTATATAAAGAGGACGGCAAAAGGGTTTATGTGCGTAATCCGCTGCTTCAAGGTGGGCCAAGCTTTTTATAAGCAGCTTTTACGGGAACGATGTCCAAACCGACATCGTTCTCTTTTATTCTACAGAGAAGGAATAAATATTCTCCCTTTTTTAGAGATTTTGGAAATACCGTATGATTTTCGGAAAAAAGCGTATAATGGGAAAGAGGAACTCCATTATCATCATGATTTACGGGTGGCCGACTGCTTCATGATCTAATAAGAAACATGAAAAACAGCTTTGCTTGTGCATTGAATAATGGTATGATTAGTCTTGGAATGGATCGATACGGTATCCGTAAGTTTTGTGGAGGTGTATGTTTTTTGTCTGAATCCAGCGCAACAAACGAAATGAAGATTCGACTGCCCGAGGCTTTGATGTCTGAAATCGAACGAGTAGCAGAGCAGGATAAGGTAACAAGAAATGAATTGATCTACCGAGCGACAAAAACGTATATTCGTGAACGTAATATTCGACAAAATCGTGAATCGATGAGACGCGGCTACATGGAGATGGCGAAAATTAATCTGAATATCTCTTCAGAGGCACAATACGCAGAGTTTGAGGCTGAGAATACAGTTGAGCGATTAGTCAGCGGGGGTTAAACATTTGATTGTTAAACGCGGTGATGTTTACTTTGCTGATTTATCTCCTGTTGTTGGCTCCGAGCAGGGCGGGGTTCGCCCGGTATTGGTCATCCAAAATGACATTGGAAATCGCTTCAGCCCGACTGCTATCGTTGCAGCCATAACAGCCCAAATACAAAAAGCGAAATTACCGACTCACGTCGAAATCAATGCAAAGCGCTACGGCTTTGAACGAGATTCTGTCATTCTTTTAGAGCAGATTCGTACGATCGATAAACAAAGATTGACAGATAAAATCACACATCTTGATGATGAGATGATGGAGAAGGTTGATGAAGCCTTACAAGTTAGTTTGGCTCTTATTGATTTTTAATATGGTGATATTTGGTTGCTCTCCTGTGAGCAACTTTTTTTTGTGTTCATTTTTTATTAAGGCTATAATGGAGAGAGAATGAAAGTTATTGTTTTTTATGTACGTAGGGGGTAAATTATGTCGAATCATATCGTGTTAGCTTTTGCGAGAGCGCACCAAAAGGAATTAGAAAAAGAATGGACTGACATCTTCAAACGACTCGGAGAAGAAGAAACGGACATGATGCTAAACGACAAAATGTATGAAACGATTTGTTCCGAATATGTTCAGCTTATTCTGGCATCCCTTTCAGAGGCGAATGCTGAGGATTTTGAAGAAAAAGTGCAATCTTTTGCTTTAAAAATTGTACAAATGGGTATATCACTTAAGTTACTGGCAAAAGGGCTAACGGAAATTCGTTCACACTTATATCAAAAAATGAACAGTGACAAAAACACTGAACAAGGAAGTAATGAGCTCATATGGGAAATTGATCGGTTCATCTCACCAGTTCATAACGAAATATTGAATCACTATTCTATCTCATGGGAGAAAACCGTCAACCTTCAAAAGATTGCGTTACAGGAACTATCTGCTCCACTGATTCCAGTGTTTGAGCACATCACTGTCATGCCTCTTGTAGGAACAATTGATACAGATCGTGCGAAGAAGATCATGGAGAATCTGTTAAATGGCGTCGTGAAGCATCGATCACAGGTGGTCTTAATCGACATTACCGGTGTACCTGTCGTCGATACAATGGTGGCACACCATATCATTCAAGCGTCAGAGGCTGTGAGATTAGTAGGTGCAAAGTGCTTATTGGTCGGTATTCGTCCAGAAATCGCCCAAACCATCGTCACCCTTGGAATTGATTTATCGCAAGTTACAACAAAGAATACCCTTCAAAAAGGAATTCAAACTGCTTTAGAAATGACAAATCGAAAAATTGTTTCATTGGAGGGATAACCCAGTGAGAAATCACCCGAAGATTCCAATCTTAAAATTATATAATTGTCTTCTTATTTCTATACAATGGGAGCTTGATGACCAAACGGCTCTTCATTTTCAAGAAGATTTACTCAATAAGATTCATGAAACAGGAGCGAACGGTGTTGTCATTGACCTAACATCTGTTGATATGATTGATTCATTTATTGCAAAAGTATTAGGCGATGTCATCACGATGTCAAAGCTCATGGGGGCAAAAGTTGTATTAACAGGAATACAGCCGGCAGTCGCTGTGACACTCATTGAACTTGGTATATCACTGGAAGAAATTCAGACAGCATTAGATCTTGAACAAGGGCTTGAGACACTGAAGCGGGAATTGGGGGAATAGATATGAAAGACCAATCCTGTGTGAAAATTTTGACGGAATGGGACATAGTCGCGGCAAGACAACTGGGACGAAATGTTGCAAAAGAACTGGGCTTTGGAACAGTTGACCAAGCAAGAATTACGACGGCCATTTCAGAATTAGCTCGAAACATCTATTTATACGCTGGTAAAGGTCAGATTTGTATAGAAGAAGTGATGGAGCGCGGAAAGCGTGGACTCAAAGTCATCGCAGCCGATGAGGGGCCTGGTATCATGGATATACGCAAAGTGATGGAAGACGGATTTTCTACATCAGGCGGACTCGGAGCAGGTCTTCCGGGCGTGAGAAGACTGATGGATGATTTTAAATTAGATTCTACACCAGAAGAAGGAACGGAGATACAAGCTGTCAAGTGGCTTCGCTAGGAGGGAAACCATGGATTTTAAGGAGGTAATGGAGCAGCGGTATCATCAGCTGCTCAGTCGTTATATCAGTGATTTAACTGAAACATCGCTTTATCAAGCTCAAAAATTTAGCCGAAAAACCATTGAGCACCAAATACCTCCTGAAGAAATAGTGAGTGTTCACCGAAAAGTAATTCAGGAGCTATACCCTGATTTGCCGGAAGATGTCTTTCATTCACTAGACTTCTTAATTGAAGTCATGATTGGGTACGGACTTGCCTACCAGGAACATTTAACACTCAGAGGCATCCAGCAAGAAATTAAATCAGAAATCGAAATTGCGGCAAATGTCCAACAAACCCTGCTGGAAACGAAAATTCCAGAGGGTGACACCTTTGATATTGGTGCCATTAGTGTGCCGGCAAAACAGATGAGTGGAGATTATTACCATTTTGTCACTGATCACGATACAATCAATATCGCGATCGCAGATGTCATTGGGAAAGGCATCCCAGCTGCGCTCTGTATGTCTATGATTAAATATGCGATGGATTCCCTGCCAGAGTCAGGAAGCGGTCCAACAAAGGTGTTAAAAACCCTTAATCGTGTTGTCGAACAGAACGTAGACCCAAGCATGTTTATCACCATGTTCTATGGCAGCTATAATAAAGAAACGCATGAATTTAAATATGCATCGGCTGGTCATGAGCCGGGCTTTTTCTATTGCAATAAAGAGAATCAATTTTACGATTTAGATGCGAGAGGACTTGTCCTTGGCATCGCACCAGACTTTGACTACAGACAGTATGAGAAGCACTTGGACGTAGGAGATATGGTGATCTTATTCTCTGATGGTGTAACAGAATCCAAGTCAGAGGACGGTTTCTTAGAGCGGGAGGATATCAAAGCGCTTATAGCAGAGCACCTATCCTACTCAGCTCAGGAAATGGTCGATGCCATCTATGCCAGCTTACTCAAGCTGCAAGATTTTCAGCTTCACGATGACTTCACTTTACTTGTGCTCAAAAGAAAGGTTTAGAAAGTGAATATGCGGGTATATAAAATTCTATGAAACAAGAATTTCGAGGTGAATGCATAATGAATATGACAGTGAAAGAGCATCAAATAGATCATAAAACGAAAATTAGTGTCGGTGGAGAAATCGATGTGTACTCCGCACCTGAGCTAAGAGAAACGCTTATGCCTAAAGCGGAGCAAGGGGAGCATCTTGAAATCTGCTTGAAGGATGTTTCTTATATGGATAGTACTGGTTTAGGTGTATTTGTTGGGCTGTTCAAAGCGGCTCAAAAAGCAGGTGGAACATTAAAGCTTGAGAACTTGTCGGATCGGCTTGTAAGGTTGTTTGAAATTACTGGACTAAAGGACATCATTGACATTTCTGCAAAGACAGAGGGTGGGGTACAATGAACGAATCAGTAGATCTAATCGAGATGAAAATCCCGGCGAAACCAGAATATGTAGGCATCATTCGTCTAACTCTTTCAGGCGTAGCAAGTCGAATGGGTTATGCCTATGAAGAGATTGAGGACTTGAAAATTGCCGTTAGTGAGGCGTGTACAAATGCAGTTCAGCATGCCTACAAAGGTGAACATGGCGAAGATGGAGAGGTAGCAGTTCGCTTTCTTGTCTATGAGGATCGTCTAGAAATCATTGTCGCTGACAAAGGCGGTAGCTTTGACTTTAAGCAAAAGCAGGAAGGATTAGGGCCTTACACATCTGCTCATACGGTAGATCAATTGGCAGAAGGAGGTCTTGGTTTATATTTGATGCAAACATTGATGGATGAAGTCGAGGTGCAAGCAAACTCCGGAGTTACCGTGGCGATGACAAAGTTTTTAAACAGGGAGCGAGTTGACCATGACACAACCATCCAAAACTATGAAACTAACTAAAGATGAAGTGGATCGCCTTGTCCAAAGCTATCAAACCAATCAAGACGAGCAGGCGCAGCTCACGCTTGTTGAATGCTATACAAACTTGGTCGATATGCTGGCGAAAAAATATTCCAAAGGCAAAAGCTTTCATGAGGATCTAAGACAGGTTGGAATGATTGGTTTACTTGGTGCAATAAAGCGTTATGACCCACTTGTCGGTAAATCATTTGAAGCCTTTGCGATTCCAACCATTATCGGGGAAATCAAACGCTTTTTACGTGATAAGACATGGAGTGTCCATGTACCAAGGCGGATTAAAGAGCTTGGCCCAAGAATCAAGATGGCGGTTGATCATCTGACAACGGAGACGCAAAAGTCACCTAAAGTCCAAGAAATTGCAGAATATCTAGATGTGACAGAAGAAGAAGTACTTGAAACAATGGAGATGGGCAAAAGCTATCAAGCGCTGTCTGTAGACCAAGGCGTAGAGGCTGATTCTGAAGGAAGCACTGTCACCATTTTAGACGTCGTCGGCTCTCAGGAAGAAGGCTACGAACGCGTGAACCAAAAAATGATGCTTGAGAGTGTGCTTCATGTTCTGACTGAAAGAGAAAAAGAGATTATCAATCTCACTTACTTGCAAAATAAGAGTCAGAAAGAAACAGGCGATTTACTCGGCATATCCCAAATGCATGTATCTAGACTGCAGCGGAAGGCAGTTAAAAAGCTACGAGATGCATTATCAGAAGATGCGTCTATGGAGCTAGGGTAATGAAGCAGATCGAACAGCATGACCATGTGAACGCCATTATCTATCAATCGAATAAAGAAGGAAAATCATGCTGTGGGGACAGTTTTTTTATTAAAGCAGATGATGAAGAACTAATCTGTTCTGTAGCAGACGGATTAGGCAGCGGCCAGTTCGCCAATGAATCATCTTCTTTAGTTAGTGAAATTGTCGAAGAATATGGACATGAGGATGTGACGACCCTCATAGACAGATGCAATCAGGCCATGAAAAATAAACGCGGGGCCACGGTTGGCATATTAAAGGTGAATTTTTCCCAGCAGCAATTTACCTATTGTTCGGTTGGTAATATCCGATTTATTTTGAATGCACCTTCTGGCGACTATATTTATCCACTTCCGACATCAGGATACTTATCAGGGAAACCTAGAAAATATAAAACATACACCTATTCCTACGAAAAAGGATCGACATTCATTATGTATTCAGATGGGCTGAATGTGCCAAACATGCGAATGTGTTTAAAGCATAGCCATTCAGTTGCAGATATTGCAAAACAACTTGAAACATACACACAAGACAAAAAGGACGATCTCACCTATGTACTTGGTCAGCTCATGTGAAAATAGCTGACCTTTTTTCTGTTTTGCCGGTTTTTTTGATACACTAAAAGAGAAGACACAGTGAGAGGATGCAAAGTATGAAGACATCTGACGTTTTATTGAAACAAATTGCAACAGAATTAAAGCTTTCAACGAAACAAATTGAAAGTGTGATCCAGCTATTAGAGGATGGCAACACCGTCCCGTTTATTGCTCGTTACCGGAAAGAGCAGACAGGCTCACTGGACGAGGTGCAAATTCAAACCATTTCCGAGCGCTATACATATATTCAAAATGTCACGAACCGAAAAGAAGAAGTCATTCGTTTAATTGCTGAACAAGACAAACTGACCGATGAATTAAAACAGAAGATCGAACAGGCTCATAAGCTGCAAGAGGTCGAAGATTTATATAGACCATTCAAACAAAAGCGTAAAACAAAGGCAAGTGTGGCAAAGGCAAAAGGGCTGGAACCGCTAGCAGAATATTTGCTCAAGCTACCGCATGATGATATCCAAAAGCAGGCTTCTGCCTTTATGAGCGAAGAAAAAGAAGTGACAAGTGTAGAAGAAGCACTTGAGGGCGCGCAACATATTATTGCTGAACAGCTGGCAGATGACCCTGATATGCGCAAATGGATTCGCAGTGAAACCTACCAAAAGGGAAGTCTTGTCACATCAGGAAAAGACGTTGAAAGCGATGAGAAAAACGTCTATGAAATGTATTACGATTATCAAGAGCCGATCAAAAAGATTGTGCCCCATCGTGTACTTGCGGTCAATCGAGGAGAAAAAGAAGGCATCTTGAAAGCAGCCATCGAACCACCTGCTGAAAATATTCGTTTCTATCTCGACAAACAAGTCATAAAGAGCAAGCAAACGACAGCGAGACCTTATATTGAAGCGGCTATTGACGATGCTTACAAACGCCTCATTCAGCCTTCGATTGAACGCGAAATACGAAAAGAGCTGACAGAAAAAGCAGAAGAGCAAGCCATCCATATTTTCGCTGAAAACTTAAGAAATCTGCTGCTTCAGCCGCCGATGAAAGGGAAACGTGTACTAGGAGTGGACCCCGCATTTCGTACAGGCTGTAAATTAGCGGTCGTTGATGATACGGGCAAAGTTCATCATATTGGGGTCATTTACCCGCATCCACCCGTCCAGAAAAATGCGGAAGCCAAACAAAAAGTAAAAGAGATCATTCAATCATCAAACATTGAAGTCATTGCGATTGGAAACGGAACAGCATCAAGAGAAACAGAACAATTCATCGCAGACTTGATTCAAGAGCTGGATCAGCCAGTGTCATATTTGATCGTGAATGAAGCAGGGGCAAGTGTTTACTCCGCGTCCGCTCTCGCGAGAGAAGAGTTTCCAGACCTGCAAGTGGAAGAAAGAAGTGCCATTTCAATCGCGAGAAGATTACAGGACCCTTTAGCAGAGCTCGTGAAAATTGATCCAAAATCTGTCGGGGTGGGCCAATACCAGCACGATGTTAGTCAAAAGCAATTAAACAGCTCGCTAACTTTCGTTGTAGAGACGGTCGTAAACCAAGTCGGTGTAAACGTCAATACAGCCTCACAGGCGCTGCTGCAATATGTGTCAGGCCTTTCAAAAGCCGTCGCTGGGAATATCGTCAAGCGTCGCGAAGAGATTGGGAGATTCACTAGCAGAAAAGAACTGAAGGATATCCCAAGACTTGGTGCCAAGACATATGAGCAGTGTATCGGCTTCCTGCGCATTGCAGACGGACAAGATCCACTTGATCGTACAGGCATTCACCCTGAAAGCTATAAAGAAACAAAACAATTCTTACGCATGATCAAGATGACGCCAGATGATCTTGGAACAGAGCAATTAAAAGAGAAAATCGCTGAGGTGAAGCTGGACGAAGCAGCGGAGCAGCTTGAAATTGGTCCAATTACACTTCAGGATATCATCGATCAGCTGACAAGACCTGAGCGTGATCCGCGGGATGAAGTACCAAAACCACTATTAAAAACAGATGTATTGAAATTGGAGGACTTGAAGCAAGGTATGGAGCTTCAAGGAACGGTGAGAAATGTCGTGGACTTCGGCGCATTTGTCGATATTGGTGTGAAGCAGGATGGGCTTGTCCATATTTCAAAGCTAAGCAACCGTTTTGTGAAGCATCCGCTTGACGTTGTGTCCGTCGGTGACATTGTGACCGTGTGGGTAGACTCCGTTGACCAGGCAAAAGGCCGCGTTGCCCTCTCCATGCTGAAACCAGAATAAACAAAAAACGAGGCGCACCTTAGGATGGGGTGTGCCTTGATGTGACTGAATGTTTTTTTCTATAGAAGTACCAGCATTGATTCAGCAATTTGATTTGGTAATGATTTTTTTCATAAAATGCCTTCTGCATCTGATTTTTCAGCCAGTTGGGCATCGCCCATTCCTCCTTTGATCGAAACAGTGGATGTACCTTCAATGTATGCAAAGGGGAAATTGTCCTGTTCGAGATTTTTATAGAAAGGAACGATCTTGTTTGAACCAGCCGCAATTACAACAGTTAACAGAGCAAATTTCTCAGCAGTTCTTTGGTAAGGAATTTCGTCACAAGGCTGTTTTTAATGACCGCTTAAAAACAACAGGCGGGAGATATTTACTTGGTACACATGATATCGAATTGAATCGTCGATATTTAGAGGAGCATGGAAGAGATGAATTGATCGGTATCATCAAGCATGAGTTATGTCACTATCACCTCCATCTCGAAGGGAAGGGCTATCAGCATCGTGATCGTGAGTTTAAAGAGTTATTGAAACAGGTAGGAGCCCCGCGCTTTTGTACACCGTTAAGGGCTGTGCAAAACAGGCGAGGTCCACAGAAACGCCATGACTACGTTTGTACAGGATGCGGCAAGCATTTTATAAGAAAGAGACGGTTTGATACCTCTCGCTATGTCTGCGGCGTCTGCAAAGGAAAATTGACTTGGCACCGTACGATAGATTCAGTATGAAAAGCATTCCTAGAGGGATGCTTTTTTATGTCCAATTCTTATATGCAAGAGAAAAAGTAGACATATTGAGACAAATAGAGATACAAGTCTCATTTTGTCTCTTTTTTTAGGCGGCTTGAATTGTCTAAAGCCTATGTTTCAACATGTCATGATGTTGGCACGCTTTTTGCTTGTATATAAGTGCAAGTAAAAAAGATAGGAGGTTTTACAACATGGAAGTCGCACTGACAAAAGAAAAAGCGGTATGGATGTATCAAAAAATGCTGGAGATCCGCCAGTTTGAAGATCGAGTACACACACTTTTTACAAAAGGAATCCTGCCAGGCTTTGTCCACCTTTATGCTGGGGAAGAAGCTGTCGCTGTAGGAGCCTGTGCCCACCTGAATGAAAAAGACAGCATCACAAGTACACATCGTGGACATGGACATTGTATAGCTAAAGGCTGCGATCTAAAAGGAATGATGGCGGAAATTTATGGGAAAGCCACAGGTCTGTGTAAAGGAAAGGGAGGGTCAATGCACATCGCAGATTTTGATAAAGGAATGCTTGGTGCCAATGGAATTGTTGGAGGCGGATTTCCGCTGGCGTGTGGAGCAGCCCTAACAGCTAAATATAAGAAGACAAAAAATGTAAGCGTTTGCTTTTTTGGGGATGGTGCAAACAATCAAGGAACATTTCACGAAGGAATTAATCTCGCAGCTATCTGGAAATTGCCTGTCATTTTCATTGCAGAAAACAATGGCTATGGGGAAGCGACACCGTTTTCCTATGCTTCAAGCTGCAAATCAATCGTGGATCGAGCCGCTGGTTATGACATTCCTGGGATTCAAGTAGACGGAAAAGATGTGATGGCGGTTTATCAAGCCGTAGAACAAGCAATTGAACGAGCAAAAAATGGAGAAGGTCCGACATTGATTGAATGCATGACATATCGGAATTATGGTCATTTTGAAGGAGATGCCCAGCGTTACAAAACAAATCAAGAAAGAACAGAACATCAAGAAGAGAGAGATGCCATTGCTCTTTTTAAAAATGAATTGATCAAAAAGCAGCTGCTTACGGATAAAGAGATATCAAATATCGAAGCGGCTGTAACAGAAACGATAGATGAAGCCGTTAGGTTCAGTGAAGAAAGTAAATATCCAGATCATACTGAATTATTGACCGATGTGTATGTTTCGTATCAATAAATCAGAAAGGGGAAAGGAAAATGACAAGAGAAATCAGCATGTCTAGTGCATTGAACGAAGCGATTAAACTTGTGATGAGAAGAGACGAGGATGTCATTTTAATGGGGGAAGATGTTGCAGGAGGCGCTCATGTGGATCACTTGCAGGATGATGAAGCATGGGGCGGTGTTCTTGGTGTCACAAAAGGAATCGTTCAGGAGTTTGGGCGTGAGCGAGTCCTTGACACGCCGATCAGTGAAGCTGGCTATGTCGGTGCTGCCATGGCAGCTGCGTCAACAGGGCTAAGACCCATTGCGGAACTCATGTTTAATGATTTTATCGGCACCTGTCTGGACCAAGTGCTGAATCAAGGGGCAAAATTTCGATATATGTTTGGCGGAAAAGCGGAGGTGCCCGTCACAATTAGAACAACACATGGGGCGGGTTTTAGAGCAGCCGCTCAGCATTCTCAAAGTTTATATGCGCTATTTACGAGCATTCCTGGATTGAAAGTGGTTGTGCCTTCCACGCCATACGATGCCAAAGGTTTACTACTGGCATCAATTGAGGACCAGGACCCTGTCATCTTTTTTGAAGACAAGACGCTGTACAATATCACAGGAGACGTTCCAAAGAGATATTACACTCTGCCGCTTGGCAAAGCAGATGTGAAGAGAGAAGGCTCAGATGTGACCATCTTCGCAGTAGGTAAACAAGTTCATACAGCACTCGAAGCGGCAGAACAGTTAGCTGCTCAAGGAATTGAGGCTGAGGTCATTGATCCAAGAAGCCTGTCGCCACTTGATGAAGAGGCGATTCTGGCTTCGGTAGAAAAAACAAATCGGCTTGTTATTGTGGATGAAGCAAATCCAAGATGCGGAATTGCCGCAGATATCGCTTCTTTGGTTGCTGATAAAGGATTCGATTTACTTGACGCCCCAATCAAAAAAGTGACGGCTCCTCATACACCGGTTCCGTTTTCACCACCTCTTGAAGATATCTATTTGCCGACACCTGATAAGGTTGTGAGCACCGTATTAGAAATGATTGGTGAGAATCAAGACAAGATATTGAACTAAAGAAAGGAGAGAGAAAGATGGCTGTCGAGGTTGTGATGCCAAAATTGGGCATGTCGATGAAAGAAGGCACTGTATCTGTCTGGAACAAGCAAGTCGGAGAGACCGTAAATAAAGGGGAAAGCATTGCAAGCATCAATTCTGAAAAAATTGAGATGGAGATCGAATCACCTGCTGAAGGCACCGTATTGGAAATCAAAGTCCCTGAGGGGGAAGGTGTCCCGCCTGGCACGGTCATTTGCTATATCGGTGCAGGAAATGAACAGGGTGAAGAAAAGAAAGAAGGAAGAGGTTTGCCGACAAAACCAAAGAAAGAGAGAAAGAAAATCTCCCCTGTTGCTCGTAAAATGGCTAACAATGCAAATCTGGACATTGACACGCTGGTGGGAACCGGACCAGACGGGAGAATTACAAAAGCGGATGTGCTTCAGGCACTTCCTGATCAGAAAGAGAAACAAACACAAACACAATTACAAAACAATAAGACAGACCATCAACCTGTCAACATGATGCGGAAAACAATTGCCTCACGGATGATGAAAAGTCTGCAAACAAGTGCACAACTCACAATTACGATGAAAGCGGACGTGACAAAACTGACAAAATTACAGCCCCAATTGAACGAAACAGCCATAGCACGTCACGATACAAAATTGACCATGACCGATTTTGTAGCCAAAGCAGCGATCCTTTCATTACTAGAACATCCTGCGATGAACAGTCAATATCAAAATGAAAGAGTGGAAACTTTTGAATATGTTCATCTTGGGATAGCTGCTGCTTTAGAAAACGGCTTAGCTGTGCCGGTTATTCGACATGCGGAGCGACTATCGCTCATTGAGCTAGCGAAGACCATCAAATTGTATGGCAAAAAAGCACGTGAAGGCAAACTTCTTCACGATGAAATCGAAGGCTCTACCTTTACGATCACCAACCTTGGTGCCTATGGTGTAGAGCATTTCACTCCGATTTTGAATCCGCCGGAAGCCGGTATCCTTGGCGTCGGAAAAATGTATGAAACCCCTGTTTATCAAGGTGGTGAATTGTGCAAAGGCCATATCCTTCCACTCAGTCTGACGTTTGACCACCGCGTGCTGGACGGGGCGCCAGCTTCCGCATTTTTATCAACTGTTAAAGCATATTTAGAAAAGCCAGTATCCATTCTTTTATAGGAAGAAGGAAAATACGATGACACTAGTTATTATAGGAGGCGGACCTGCAGGGTATGTGGCGGCGATCACAGCCGCTCGTTTTGGAAGGGAGGTTGTGTTAATTGATCAAGGCCAGTTGGGAGGAACCTGTCTCAATGAAGGCTGTATTCCAACCAAATCGCTTTTGCAAAGTGCTGATATGTACGAGCGTGTGAAGTCAGCTGCACATTTTGGAATTGAACTTCCAGGGGAAAAGCCCATCATCCAATGGGATGTCGTTCAAAAACGGAAACAGTCAGTCGTCAAGCAACTAACTGATGGCGTTCGCTACTTGATGAATAAAAATAAAATCAAGGTGATAAATGGGAAGGCATCATTTCTTGCTGCACATGAGATGTTGATTGAAAGTGAAGGGGCGTGTGAAATCATTCAAGCAACACAAATCATCATTGCATCAGGGGCAGCACCCGCTGCTTTACCTTTTGCACCATTTGATGGGAAATGGGTGATTGACAGCAAGGATGCAATGTCGCTCTCTTCGATACCAGATTCGCTTTGTATCATTGGTGGTGGGGTGATCGGGTGTGAGTTCGCAAGTATCTTTAGCAGAATGGGGACAAAGGTTGTTATGATTGAACAGTCAGTACGCATTTTACCAGAAGAAGATGACGATATTGCACAATGCCTTCACGATCAACTTGAAGAAGCAGGTGTGGACATTTTGACATCGGCTGCAGTCAACCAGCTTGATTCAACCTCAAAGAAAGTGGTGATTGAGAGAAAGCATGGTGAGCGGTGTGAAATCCAGTCTGATCTTTGTTTAGTGGCAATTGGCAGAAAGCCGCGGCTTGATGAGTTGAATCTTGACCAGATTGGCATTGAATATGACTGGAACGGGATCAATGTCAATGAGCATATGCAAACCAATCTCTCCCATATATATGCGTGCGGGGATGTCACAGGAGGAGTACAGCTTGCTCACGTTGCTTTTCATGAAGGCACGATTGCGGCCTCACATGCATCAGGCGAACATGTAAAGGTCAATGAACAAGTAATTCCAAGGTGTATCTATACATCCCCAGAAATCGCCAGTGTTGGCTTAAATGAAGAGAAAGCTAGAAATCAATATAAAGATATTCGGATAGGGAAATTTTCATTTTGTGCAAATGGAAAAGCACTGATTCTAAATCAACCGGTCGGTCAGGTGAAAATCATTGTAGAACCGCAATACCAAGAGATTTTAGGCGTATCAATCATCGGGCCAAATGCAACAGAGCTGATTGGACAAGCAGCAGTCATGATGCATTCAGAGTTGACCGTTGATACATTAGAGCAATATATTGCGGCACATCCGACTCTTTCAGAGGCGATTCACGAAGCCTTGCTGCAAACAAGTGGACGAGCGGTGCACTGCTGAAAGAGAAACAAACTTCTCGACATCTATCTTGATGTGTTCTTGGGGTAGCTAATGTAATTGAAAGCGCTTTTATAATTATCTATAATGAATAAAAAGCCCCTAGAGGAGAGGATGGAATGAATCCGACACCTTGTTATTTAAATACGTGGAAACGTTTTGTTCGTGAAGGTTTGTTTGATAAGTCTCGTCTGGATAAAAGAGTGATGGAGTCATGGCACAGATGTAAACAAGCAAATGTTAATCCGTATTTAGATAAAGGACAGTCGTTGTTAGAAAAGGAATTATTCAGTGCTCAAAAAAAGAAATACTCATTATTCCTCAATACCGCTCTTCCTTACTTAAATAAAATCAGTCAGCAATTAAAAGAATCTGACATGTTGGCCTTACTCATCGATGCAGACGGGTATGTGCTAAGTCTGACAGGAAGCCAAAGGACGATGGTGGAAGCAAGAAAAATTAATTTTATGGAGGGGGCGCGCTGGACCGAAACAGATGTAGGGACAAACGCGATCGGAACGGCACTCGTCATCGGAGAAGCTGTGATGATTAACGGAACTGAGCATTTTTCTATCGCCTCTCATCATTGGAGCTGTTCAGCCGCCCCTATTCGTGATGTAGACGGTACGATCTTAGGGGTGATCGATATCTCCTGTATGGCGGATAACAAGCACCCTTTTATGCTTGGAATGGCTTCAACGGTTGCTTATGCCATAGAGAGAGAAATTCAAGTCCAGCAAAAAAGGAGAGAGATGGAGCTCATCACTCATTGTCTCCAGCAGGTGGAAGCGGACGAACCGTATGTTGTCTGTAATGAAAAAAAGCAAATTGTTTCTGCAAGCAGGTTGATTAGAGAACGATTTTCAGACTGGTACGGAATGGATGTCGAGCGGCTTATGGCTCATCCATTTGTTATCCGGGGAAAGCAAATCATTCAATCAGAGCAAGATGGAAAGATGCTAGGCATGTCCCTTTCTCTTGAAGAAGCAACGAAAAGCAACATAACCGTTTCTTTTCCTCAATTTCCCGGGGAATCCGGAACAAGTAAGGTGTTTCAACAGACGCTCAGCGAGATGAAGAGAGCGGCACAAACAAATGCTCATGCATATATTTGGGGAGAAACAGGTACAGGGAAGGAACTGGCCGCTAGGGCCATTCACTCAGCCAGTGAAAGGCATAGAGGACCGTTTATTGCTGTTAATTGCGGAGCCATTCCTGAAAGCCTGTTAGAAAGCGAATTATTTGGCTATGCTGAAGGGGCTTTTACAGGGGCAAAACGTCATGGAGCTAAAGGGAAATTTGAACAAGCTCATAAAGGAACACTCTTTTTAGACGAAATTGGCGAAATCCCATATGCGATGCAAGTAGCGCTCCTTAGGGTGATAGAAGAAAGAAAAGTCGTACCGCTCGGCGGGACACACGAAATCCCTTTGGATATTAGAATTATTACAGCGACGCACCGGAACATGAATGAACTGGTGAAGGAAGGAAAAATACGAGAAGACTTGTATTACCGTCTTCATGTCTATCCAATCAACATCCCGCCACTCAGGGACAGAAAGGAAGACATCCCTGATTTATACCGTTATTATCAAAAGAAACACCAATGGAATGCGAAGTTTCCTGAATCTTTTTTTCAGAGATTGCAGGAGTATCATTGGCCGGGAAACATACGCGAGCTTTTTAATCTGTTTGAACATATAAGGGTGTTGTTTCCTGAAGGAGGAAGGATTGGGCCGTCTCAATATGATGAGGTATTAGAGGCAATTGACCAGAAAAAAAAGAAGTTGTATCCAGCAGAGGGTCACGATATTTCAAAAGAACTAACATATAGGGAACATATTCGAAAGCAAATGGTGATAGAGGCACTGCACAAAACGAAAGGTCATGTGTCAGAAGCAGCAAGGTTAGCGGGGGTGCCAAGAAGCACTTTTTACAAGTGGATGCGAAAGTTTAAGCTGTCGTAAATCTTAGGTATGGCAGCATCAAGGAGGCTCTGGTCTCCCTTTGAGAGGTCGGGGTCTTTCTGCGATGGATCAACAGAAAACAAAAAGGAAGGGAAAAAGGCTTGACTGTTATATTAGTATATGTTAAATTGTAAAAGCCGTCGCAAATGAGACAGGGATGAAACGCTTAAAAATTCTTGACACATTTTTCTGGCATAGATATAATGAAACATGTCTTATTATTCCGCAGTAGCTCAGTGGTAGAGCTATCGGCTGTTAACCGATCGGTCGTAGGTTCGAGTCCTACCTGCGGAGCCAAAATGGAGAAGTACTCAAGTGGCTGAAGAGGCGCCCCTGCTAAGGGTGTAGGTCGCGCAAGCGGCGCGAGGGTTCAAATCCCTCCTTCTCCGCCATTTATCTGGCCCGTTGGTCAAGCGGTTAAGACACCGCCCTTTCACGGCGGTAACACGGGTTCGAATCCCGTACGGGTCATGTTTTGTTTAATTGATTGATTCGTTGGGCTATAGCCAAGCGGTAAGGCAACGGACTTTGACTCCGTCATGCGTTGGTTCGAATCCAGCTAGCCCAGCCATTTTTATATATGTTTTTCTGCATAGCAGATGAGCCATTAGCTCAGTCGGTAGAGCATCTGACTTTTAATCAGAGGGTCGAAGGTTCGAGTCCTTCATGGCTCACCATTGTCACGCGGGTGTGGCGGAATTGGCAGACGCGCTAGACTTAGGATCTAGTGTCTTTATGACGTGGGGGTTCAAGTCCCTTCACCCGCATTGTTTTTTCAAACAGTGCACTTATTGATATATGAGCACATCATACACGCGGTCGTGGCGGAATGGCAGACGCGCTAGGTTGAGGGCCTAGTGGGTGAATAACCCGTGGAGGTTCAAGTCCTCTCGGCCGCATCAATGATACCAAGGGTTGTAGACCTTTGGTTTTTTTATTTTTTACAACTTCTAAATGAATTCTGCCCACCTATTTTATATAAGTGGGTTTTTTGTTGTATTTTTATTTCAAATAAAGAAAATATAGTTCAAAAACACTCACTGATTAGGTGAGTGTTTTAAATATAAATACATCAGGCTACAATAGCTAGTTTAATTCAAGTGCTCTTTTTTATATTTTTCATTATCTAAAATTTTATAACCGATAAAGTTAGTGTAATCTTCATTCTCAAAAAGAAATTCAATTCCTAAAAATATGGATGAGCTTTTTACAGGTTTATCAACCAATAAAAAATAATATGAACCATCTATTTGTTTATACATTTGAGAAATTTCATTATTTTTAATATAAATAGCTTCTTCCCCAAAAACTTCTAAACCGACTATCTTATTTTCTCTATCAATATCTAAAGCTATTAACTCATTAGCTTCTAACTCTTCTGTTTCCTTAATTTGATATTTATATTTTTTATTAAAGACATATATATATCCAAAGTTAGCTGCTTTATCAAAAGTTATCCTATTCTTCATTTTCTTCATTATTTCCACCTCTTTTTAACTCCACTTTTATATGTTGTAGTCAAAGTATCGCCCTGTTTAGCTACAGCTACACCCTTATGATGATATACTGTAGATTTATACTTTGGAACATAATACTTTTTACCGTATTTCACTGCATCAAAGACTTGTTTAGGAGTAACACCACGTTGAATCATGCTTAAACCTACATGCCAACTGACAGTTAAAACCCTAATGCCTTCTTTTCTTAATAAGAATACTGTTGCTGATATAGCACCTTTAATAAGTAAAATTTAATCATGATAAATCAGATTGCTGATAATCCTTTTCTTCTTAACTATATTTGTGAGGGGAGAGAAGAACAAAATCATGGACTTTTAAATCCTAAATTGCAATTATTTCCGCTTCATGCTATAATAAGATTAATTATTTTTGTTCCGCGTAAAGGATAGTATGAAGATTGATTTTTCGTCTTGAGGATACTTTGGGCAAGGATAGTATAATACATTGTGTGATAACGCACTAGGAGGCAACAAACATGGAACAAGGTACAGTAAAATGGTTTAACGCAGAAAAAGGTTTTGGATTTATCGAACGTGAAGAAGGAGACGATGTATTCGTACATTTCTCTGCTATCCAAGGTGACGGATTCAAATCCCTAGACGAAGGTCAAAAAGTAACATTTGACGTTGAGCAAGGTTCTCGTGGAGCTCAAGCTGCTAACGTTCAAAAAGCTTAATCTTCATTTTCTAAAAACAGGTCCTCTCTAGAGGGCCTGTTTTTTTATGCTTTCTCTTATTTCTTCAATAAAAAACCCTACTCAGCGTGCAAGTAGGGAGATGTTACAAGGTAATCGTAAAAAAATTCATGCTTCAAAGGTTTATCAACAGTATAGCATAATAGATTGACAAAATGCGGAATTTGCCTAAATAATTTCTTTTTCTTTACTGAGTTCAAAGAGAGGGGATTTGTTCGTAGAGAAAATGTATTTGAAAAGGGGGAAGAAGGTAGAGAATCTTAACAGAAACTGTTTATTTGTTTTTCAGTAATTCCTTCGATGACTTCAAGCTCACTAAGCAAATACCCATAAGCATCGTCGAGCATTTTCTTTTCGCTTGCATTCAGTTTTTTTTCTTTTTTCATTCGCATGAGGTCACGTACAACTTCAACGCCTTCTTGTATGTCGCCCGTTTTTATTTTGTTCGTGTTGATTTTATATCTTTCTTTCCACGGCAATAATTTATCGGATGTACCATTCTGAAAAATGTGTATAATGTTCTTTAATGCAAGTATATCTGTAACCGGTCTTATACTTGAACCCGACATTTTCCTCGTTGGAATCATCACTTTCATATGGCTAACGGACATCTTAATGACATAATACTGTTGTTTTTCATCAGAGAATTCCTTTTCTTCTATGGCTTCAATTATACCTGCTCCATGCATTGGATACACAATGTTATCACCAATTTGAAACATATCATCCACCTCCATATTAAGTACCTACTATAAGGGTACCACAAATCGAGACAAAATAATCAAATTTTTAATAATAACACGATTATTTATTTCATGTCAACATTTTCGGGTTGGATTTTGAGAGAATTATTTATTTATTTCGCCACTTCTTATGTGTGGCTTTTTAACGTGACCATGATCAGATAACAGATACAGCTTAAACCCATCACTACGTTTTTGATATAAGTCCGTTTGACACGACTTCTTTTTTATATCTCGTATGAAAAGCAAACCGTAACATCACGAAAACGGAGATAATCAATAAACGTTTAAACAGGATATCGTATCTTCATCTCTAACATTTCATTTATCCATCTTCCATTCCATCACATGTCAATAGCTGTGTCATGAGGACATCGTGATTAATGGTTGAAACATCAAAAGACTAGCCAATGAGGCTAGTCTTTTAAAATGAATATGATCATAAGGTTGAAATATCAATGACAAAGCGGTAGCGGACATCACTTTTGAGTACGCGTTCGTAGGCTTCATCGACTTGGTTTGCGTTGATCACTTCGATTTGTGGCGCGATGTTGTGAGCAGCTGCGAAATCAAGCATTTCTTGAGTCTCCTGAATGCCGCCAACGAGTGATCCGGCAATGCTGCGACGGCCAGTGATTAATGAAAAGACGTGGAATTGATCTGGCTTAGGTGGTGCACCGACGTTCACCAAGGTTCCATCCACACGAAGTAAGGACAAATAGGCGTCCACGTTGATATTGGCAGAGACTGTATTCAGAATAACATCATATTGACCGGCTAGTGTTTTAAATGTATCGGGATCACTTGTGGCAAAATAGTCCTTTGCGCCAAACGACAGTGCCTCTTCTTTTTTATTCAAAGAGCGGCTTAAAACAGTCACCTCAGCGCCAAGTGCGCGTGCGAATTGAATCGCCACATGACCTAGTCCGCCCATCCCTACAATTGCGACCTTTTTGCCAGGTCCTACATTCCAGTGCTTTAATGGCGAATATGTTGTGATTCCAGCACAGAGAAGAGGACTTGCCACATCAAGAGATAGTTGGTCAGGAATGCTGACGACAAATCGTTCTGTCACGACAATCTTTTGACTGTAGCCGCCATAAGTCGGTTCTCCATCATAATCAAGGTTATTATAGGTTTGAACGACCCCTTTCATGCAATATTGCTCATCTCCATTCTGGCAATATTCACATGAGCCGCAGGAATCTACAAAACAACCGACTCCTACACGATCTCCAATCTTAAACCTCGTGACAGCATCACCTACAGCTTCAATGATCCCAGTGATCTCATGACCTGGAACCATTGGGAAAATGCCGCCGCCCCATTCATCGAATGCACTGTGGATATCTGAATGACATATCCCGCTAAATTGAATATCAATTAAAATATCATGTGGACGAAGGGCTCTTCGTTCAATGGTTGTCCGTTCAAAGTTCGCTTTTGCATGTGAAACACTTAAAACGTGTGATTGGTGCGTCTGACACAATTTTGATCATCCTTTCAAAAGTGAAATTCGTTTCTTCCCCTATACTGTACGTCTTAAAGTGAACTCTAAGTCAAGATGGAATCCTCCGGTGTAACGAATTCATCCTTCATAAGAATTGAGCCAAAAGTATCTTGTTTTCTCAAGCAAAATGGAGATGATGAGGAAAGTGAGATCGCTATCGAAAAGATTGACTTTATATTCAATTGAGGGGTGAAAACAATGAAAATAGCACAAGCCGCAAAACAGCTTGAATTGTCCACTGCGACGCTCAGGTACTATGAGAACATTGGTTTAATCAGACCAATCAGACGTGATGAGAACGGTATTCGTGATTATACGGAGGATGATATTCAATGGATTGAATTTATCAAATGTATGAGAAATGCAGGTCTCTCAATCGATGCGCTCAGAGAATATACGGCTTTATTTATTGAGGGAGATGATCATACATTATCTTCACGGAAAAGCATTTTGGTTAATGAACGAGAAAGACTCATAGAAAAACATAAAGAAATGGAAGAGACGATTAAACGATTAGATTTCAAGATAGAAAGTTATGAAGATATTATCCACAGTTATGAAAAAAAGCTGGTTAAATGACAGAAGGTTTTTGGGGGTCACAAGGCAGTATCATCTTTATTCCATTCACCTCTGAAGACTTGAGAGATGAAGAAAAACCTGTGACTTGTCACAGGTTTTATGATGAGGTTATTTTTTTGTGTAACGCACCCAGTTATAATGTGCGTGGAGCGGTGTAACGCCATT
Source organism: Bacillus sp. LLTC93 (assembly GCF_002993125.1). Taxonomy (NCBI): domain Bacteria; kingdom Bacillati; phylum Bacillota; class Bacilli; order Caryophanales; family Bacillaceae; genus Bacillus; species Bacillus sp. LLTC93. The sequence goes on from NZ_PVME01000010.1 coordinate 48,711, forward strand.
GTAGGAGCCGAGCCATTCATCGACACCTGCACCATTCCACAAGTTCATCATAATTTTTCCTGGTGTTTGAGGAATTTGAGTGGTGGCGGTATGTTTTAATTGTCCATCGACATACCATTTAATTGAGTTTGGCTGCCAGTCGAATGCATAGGTGTGATAAGCATTTGCTGCATCAAAACCAAGATTGACGATTTTTTCATGATTTCCTACACCATTGGTATAGTAGTTGAATTGTACCTTTGTGGTATCTTTTCCTAGAAATTCGATGTCGATCTCATCCCAAGGCGTACCATCAGTTGGACCTGTATAAGTAAAGAACGAAGAAACGATCCCTACATTTTTTGCTGGTTTCATGCTGACTTCATAAAGCCCGTAGCCGTATGTTTGAACGGAGCGGTTTTCCCCGCAGTCAAACTTGTTATAGGAGGGACTTGTGAGCGATAAACGCATTTCACCTAATGACGTCATGGACACATTATTTGCACGCCATGTACAGTTAAACATATTTCCATTCGAGTACCCATCGGCTTTTTGCCATAACCCTGTATTATAGTTGTTAAAAGGTTCATAAAACGATCCACCAGTTTGTGCTGAGGCAGCAGCAGTAAATGTGGACAAGCTCATGAATAATCCAGTGACAAGAAGCAGCAACATTCGTTTCGCGCGGTAAGACATGTAGGCATTCCCCTCTCCATTTTTGAAAGCGTTTTCTTAATTGATGATACATGATTCTCTTAAAATGGAAAATCGGTCTAAATAATGATAAACAACAATTTTCATTCAATAGAATAGAGAGAAGATCATGAGTGAAAAATAATGATTGACAAAGCGGACAGTTGTCCGTAAGATAATACCGGGACAATTGTCCTAACAACCTAAAGAGTCTTAATTTGAAATAAAGAGATGTGTGCAATGTGGATGAAGGTAAAGAAGGTGAGGCATCATGGAAAAGGATATTGGGAAGGAAATTGAAGAGGTCGCTTTCTCCTTGTTTCAAGAGTTTGGCGTAGAAAACGTCAGCATGCATAAAATTGCGAAAACCGCTTGTGTTGGACAAGGGACACTTTACCGCCGCTATGCAAATAAAAGTGATTTGTGTCTTTCTATACTTGGAGAGAGGTTTGAACGACTGATCCCTGCTTTGCATCTTTACTTGAGCAAAATAAGTGATCAACCGGTTCGTGATCGTTTACGTTATGTTCTCGAGGAGATTCATCTCATTGTCGGACACCATTTAGACTGGATTCGGATGCTCACGATTTCTGGAAATTTAGAGCAGACAAGTAAAGTGTATGATAGTCATTACAGTCAATCGCTCAAACAAATCATTCGTGATTTGCTGAAGGAAGCGAAAGAAAAAGAGGAAACGAACATAGAGGATATTGAACTGACGGCATTATGTATGTCCTCTCCAATGACGCCTGAACTTATGTTTTATATTCATGAATCTGGCTATTCAATTGAAGAAATTGCTCGATTTGCTGCAGAAAGACAAGTTTTATCCGTCTTTCATTAGACATTGAAGTGGCTCATTTCAGACCAGCCTGACTTCTTATGGTTCATCTAAACTGAAAAAGAAAAGGAGCCAACTTAATATGAACAAACAGAAAGCAGCAGCTTCTGATATTAGAACGCTGCCCATTATTATCTCATTTATTACAGCTGGATTTATTGGTCTGTTCAGTGAAACGGCACTAAACATGGCACTGAGAAGTTTAACGTTAGACTTTGGAATTGAAGCGACGACTGCTCAGTGGCTGACAACAGGATATTTATTAACACTTGGTATTCTCGTACCGATTTCAGGACTGATTCTACAATGGTTTACAACAAGACAGCTTTTCATTACTTCGTTGATATTTTCAATCATCGGAACATTCATTGCTGCGGTTGCGCCAGTCTTTAGTATTTTAATGGTTGCACGTGTGGTGCAGGCGGTTGGAACTGCATTGCTTCTTCCATTGATGTTTAATACGATATTGGTGATCATTCCCCCCCATAAACGAGGCAGATCCATGGGGATTATTGGCCTTGTGATCATGTTTGCACCAGCAGTCGGTCCAACGGTCTCCGGTCTTATTCTTAAATCGTTGACATGGCATTGGATTTTTTGGATTTCGCTTCCGTTATTGATTGCTGCACTGGTATTTGGTTATATCTTTATGCAAAATATTACGGAACCAACTAGACCGAAAATCGACATCCTATCGATTGTGCTTTCAACTATTGGTTTCGGTGGAATTGTGTATGGCTTTAGTAGTGCCGGTGAAGGCGGTGGCTGGAGCAGCATGCATGTCATCGTTGCGATTGTTGTAGGTGTGATGAGTATTCTTGTGTTCTCCCTAAGACAGCTGAATATGAAAGAGCCGATGCTGAATTTAAGCCCATTTAAATATCCGATGTTTGTCATTGGGTTACTTCTGATCTTAGTGTGTATGATGGTGATGCTTTCTGCTATGATGATCCTGCCATTATATCTGCAAACGTCATTGGCGCTTTCTACATTTACAGCAGGTTTAATGCTGTTACCAGGTGGAATTATTAACGGGTTGCTGTCTCCAATTATGGGTGGTCTATTTGATAAGTTTGGACCGAAATGGCTTGTGATCCCAGGTCTTGTCATTGTTGTAGCGACGATGTTTGGCTTCACGAATTTAAGTATGAATACATCGATTGGATATATTGTGACCCTTCATATTACGTTAATGGTAGGGATCGCTATGATCATGATGCCTGCACAAACAAACGGATTAAATGAGCTTCCACCAGAGCTATATCCGCATGGCACAGCGATTATGAATACCCTGCAGCAGGTGTCAGGAGCAATTGGTACTGCGGTCGGTATCTCTATCCTTTCATCAGGTGCCCGCAGTTTTATGAAAAATGTCGCTGATCCCGCAAATCCGGTGAATCAGCTGCTAGCCTTTACAAATGGTGTACAACATGCATTTATCTTTGCTGTCATCATGACCGTCATTGGCTTAGTCATCGCTTTCTTCATTAAACGAGTAAAGGTAGAACAACAAGTATCATAATGACATAGGAAAGCACTGAGGACTTAGCGCCGCAGTGCTTTTTTTATTTGGTGTATACTTGTTTCAAAGAGGATGAAAATGGGGAGATAGATAAAAAGTGAACTGAATAAAATTTGTCTCTGATCAAGTTGAAGGAAAAAAAGAAAAGGTAACGAATGAATAGGAAGAATTGAATAAGATAGGAGATTGAGATCATGAACTTAGAGGAACAAATCAAAATCGCTGCGTCTTTACGTCAACCAACTGAAGGTTCATTACCGGGTCAATCGGAGCTAAAACCAGCCCATCCTCCTGAAGTGAACAAAATGGAATATGACATCCCAACATGTGCTGGCGAAACAAAGGTGTGGGTATTCAAACCTGTGAACACATCGAAACAGCCGCTTCCTGTTTTTGTGAACTTACATGGCGGGGGATTTATTCTAGGCAGTGCTGAAATGGATAACCACTGGTGTCCTGTCATAGCAGACCGAGCACAATGTATTGTCGTCAATGTTGAGTATCAGCTTGCACCAGAAAATCCTTTCCCAGCAGCTCTTCATGAATGCTATGATGTCGTGAAATGGCTGTATGAACATCCTGAGGAGCTTCAAATAGATCCTAATACATTAGCCATTGGCGGACATAGTGCAGGAGGAAACCTGGCAACAGCTGTTTGTCTGCTGAATATCCAAAAAGGGAACAAACTCCCGATTGTCTATCAAGTGCTTGATTATCCGCCGCTTGATTTAGCCACTGATCCAGAGCGAAAGCCAGCATTTGAAGAGGCGATTCCAGCTGAAATGGCGAAGCTCTTTAATGCATTCTATGTACAAGAAGAAGATGCGCGCAATCCGCTCATTTCTCCGGTCTTTGCAGATAGGTCATCCTTAGCACAAATGCCGCCGGCTCTTGTCATCACAGCTGAGAAGGATTCGTTAGCTGAAGAAGCCAAACAATATGCTGACATGTTACAAGAAGCAGGGGTAGAAGTCACGTATCAGCAATTTAAAGGAGTCCCTCACGCCTTCACGCATGCAGGGGATTTAGACATTGCTGAACAGGCTTGGCATCTCATGAGTGATCAATTAAAAAAGGCGTTTGAATAAGAAATGAAGGTTGTAGCCTTTCCTATCTGATATAGGACAAAGCACAGGGCCGCTCCCTCCTGTGCTTTTGTTGTTTCAGTCGATCTTTTGCTGAAATCCTGAGAAAGAGATGGATGTAAAAAGAATCAGAAATCTATCCCCGTTTTCGATATAATATAAAGAAATGGCGATGTCTTAAAAAAGGAGCTAATTCAATGGAAAAAGAGAAACTACAGGCATTTTGTCTTTCTTTAAATGGCGCAACCCATGATTATCAGCCGGAGTGGCAGGCAGATCGTTATCATATAGGTGGAAAGATGTTCGCCATGATGGGGGGAGATGTCAACCGAAAGCCAGTCATCACTTTAAAATGTGATCCTCATCGTGCTGAAGAACTAAGAGAAATGCATGAAGGAATTATTCCTGGCTATTATATGAATAAGACTCATTGGAATTCCATTTACCTTGATGCGGACATTCCGTCTTCATTTGTAGAAGAGTTAATCGAACATTCCTACCAATTGGTTTTTCACAAATTAACAAAAAAATCTCAACAGGACATTCTCCAAAATGATGCAAAAGGAAACGACTGAAAAGCAGCAACTAAATGAAGTAAGACAAGTATCTCACCCTTTGATTCCATTCAAAATTGACTGGAGAGAAACGCTGTCGTTATAATTTAACCAGTTAGAAGACGATCATAGGGGGATATAAAATGGGCTATACAGTCATTACAGGGGCAAGTTCAGGTATTGGATATGAGACGGCTTTGGCTTTTGCAGCACGAGGAAAACATCTTATTTTAGCTGCACGTCGGCTCGATAAGCTCCAAGAACTGAAGCAAACCATTCTTGATCAATACCCGCATCTAAAAGTAGTCGTACAGTCTGTCGATTTAACAAAAGCACAGGACGTGTCCTCATTTTATGAGTCATTAGCTGCTTATGAGCTGGACACATTCATTAATAATGCAGGCTTTGGCCATTTCGGTTCAATAGGAGAACAGGATTTACGTAAAATTGGGGACATGCTTCATCTGAATATTGAAGCATTAACGATTTTATCCACTTTATTTGTTCGTGATTATGAGCAAGTAGAGGGAGCGCAGCTGATCAATATTTCCTCAAGAGCGGGCTATACAGTCGTTGGCAATGCCGTCACCTATTCAGCGACCAAATTTTACGTGAGCGCCTTTACAGAAGGGCTGGCTCTAGAATTGAAAGAAAAAGGAGCCAAATTACAGGCAAAAGTATTAGCGCCTGCTGCTACAGAATCAGAATTTGCTCAACATTCATTAGGTGTAGACCAATTCGAATATGAAGGCAATATCAAGAGATATCATACATCTAAAGAAATGGCAGCGTGTATGCTTGAGCTTTACGACAGTTCAAAAACAGTTGGTATCGTTGACGGGAAGACGTTTGAATTTGAATTGAAAGACCCCATTTTTTCACACGCCGGCACAAGCATGAAATAAAGACTCCACATCACTGAGGATAGTTTTCCTCAGTGATTTTTTTATGTCATGATAAAAGCATGTATTGACTGTGTGGTAACCACATGGTTTATAGTAGTGCGTATATAAGGAGGGAATTCAATGACGTATGTAACAAGTGGAGAAGTATGCAAGCTATTAAATATCACAAAATATACCCTTCGTCACTATATAGATCAGGATCTGGTACGCCCTGCGAAGGTCACTCAAAATGGGTACCAATTATTTGATGAGAAAGAGATCTACACCCTTTATCAAATTCTTTTCTTAAAAACAGCGGGCTTTTCTTTAAAAGATATAAATGAAACCTTTTCGAAAAAATCAGGTGTCACGCTGTCCTATCAAGACATGCTGGATAAGGTAGAGAAGCAATTGCAGGAACTAGTCCAGGTGAAACAGCGTTTGGAACATATGCTATCCATTCAAAATAATCTACAGCTCAATCGCACGACGATACAAGATCGACCGACTCGTTATTTAAAACCAATCCCACATCATCTTCTGAAAGATGAAACAGAGCTAGACTTTAAACAAATCGTTCACCAGAAGGAGCTGGATATGTCTCTTTTTGATGAAAGGTATTATGTGATCCATCTTCAAGATGAAACAACGATTTCTTATTACGTATCGAATGAACAAGATTATGATGTGATGCTGGATGCGGGCTCTTATGCGGTCAAAAGCTTTCTAGCTGAACATGAAGAGAAGGTCATCGAAGAAATCGATACTTTCCTACATGAAGTACCGGTTGAAAAAGAGATCGAACAACCTTCATATATCATCTTATATGAAAATGTACCAGTCTCTGTCACGTACCAAGATTCTATGGTTTATACAGTTGAACAGAAAGCGAGAAATAGCAGATGAAAAAAAGAGTTTGGCTGATACTCGCTGTAGCGGCACTCATTTTCATCGTAACGTTTGTGTTTTATGAAAACAACTTTGACATGAATGAAAAGGAAGTGGTCATCGAGACAGTGGATGGGACATTATCAGGTATCGTGACAACGCCTAAGAAGGAGCCGATCAAAGGAATTGTGCTCTTTGTACACGGGGATGGCGCGCAAAATGCACAGTATGATGGAGGGTATAGACCCTTAATGGAACGTTTCGCAAAGCAAGGGTATGCATCTATATCATGGGATAAGCCTGGGGTTGGTCAATCAGATGGAAATTGGCTTCATCAATCCATGGAGGATCGCGCAAATGAAGTAGACCATGTGATCGAATGGGCGAAAAAAGAGCCTGACCTCTATTCAAAACAAATCATTTTATGGGGAGCAAGCCAAGCAGGCTGGGTGATCCCTAAAGTGATGACAGCTCGAACAGATATCACAGCCTCCATCCTTGTCGGGCCTGCGGTCAATTGGATGAGACAGGGCAGATACTACACGCTTCAAACATTAAAAGAAGCGGACGCATCAGACGAACAAATTCAAAAAACGATCAAAAAAGAAGATGAACAAAACACATTATTATTAGAAGGCGCAACATTTCGCATGTATCAAAAGAAAACAGGCGATCAAGACATGACAAAAGATCGATTTGAATTCATTCAAAAGAACATGAAGGCCGATGCCACATCAGATATCAAGAACATCCAATCACCCATCTATTTGGTTTTGGCACAAAATGACCGAAACGTAGACTCCGCTGAAACTAAAAGGATATACGAGAAAGAAGTAGCACCAAAATGGTTACATGTTCAAACGATTGATGGCGTAGAGCATTCGATGATGAATCCTCGCATCCATCATTCAAATATCCTTATCACATTAGCAGCGATCGCCGCACCAAAAGACTTCTTAATTAGCCAAGCGTATTTGGATCACTGTGAACACATACTAGAGCAACTGAAAACACCTTCGCGTTAGGTGTTTTTTTCATGCATTCTTTGATAAAACAAAGAATCACATACCCAGTAGATGAGACTACTCACGATGATAAGAGGAACGGCTGCCGGACTCTTGATTCCATCAATAATAAAGAACATCACAATGGTTGCAATAAGGAAATAAGCTGCTAAGTAAAGAGGATGAAATACCTTTGGCTTCAAAGAAAACAACAACTGCAAAGGAACCGCAAAGACAAAATAACAAACAAAAAAGATGGGAATGTAAAGCATTAGAAACGCAGGTTCACCCTGAATTGGTGGATATAAGCATACGAACAAACTGAGTAAAATGGAGCTGATGAATAGTGTTATTAGGATTTTGTGAAATGGTTGAAGTGAGCGCAATGTAAAGACTCCCTTTTTAGAAAATTTACTATATTTTATCATAAATGGGTTAATGAGCGTCCGTTATTTCTATTGAATGAACAACCCTCAGTATTCCCTTTGTTTATAGCGAAGTTAGGTATTAAGATGTAAAGAAATCTTTATCATCATGCCCTTTTTACCTTTAATTGGTTCTATAACTTTTGCCTCATGCTGATGAATGAAGGAATGTTATAAAGTAAACCCTATAGAAAGAGATATAGCCATGAATCCATCAAATGAAGAAAAGAGATGATCCGATGAACATGACAAAATGGTTAGGTGCTGTCCTTCTTTCTGTTTTATTACTAGCGACAGCAGCTTGTGCGAACACGAGCACTCAAGAGAATAATCAAAGCAAACAAGAAAGCAAAACCAATGAAACAAAAGAAAAAACAACGGCTGTTGAGACAGGGAACAAGTCGTTATCTAATATTAAGGTACTGGCGACAGGTGGGACCATTGCAGGTGCTTCAGATAGTGACACTGATACAACGGGATATAAATCTGGTTCACTTGGTATCGATAAAGTTATTGCCTCCGTTCCTCAGCTGAAGGATATTGCAAACGTCACGGGTGAGCAGGTAGCGAATGTTGGCAGTGAAAATGTTGATAACGCTCTGCTTTTAAAATTAGCCAAAAGAGTCAATCAACTCTTAAATGATGATCAAGTAGACGGCATTGTGGTGACACATGGAACAGATACACTTGAAGAGACCGCTTATTTTTTACATTTGGTTGTGAAAAGTGATAAGCCTGTTGTGGTCGTTGGCTCAATGAGACCAGCATCTGCTATTAGTGCGGATGGTCCGCTTAACTTGTATCATGCTGTCAAAATTGCATCCACAAAAGAAGCGAAGGGCAAAGGCGTCATGGTCACATTAAATGACCGAATTGCTTCAGCTCGATTTATTACAAAGACGAACACGACCACTACAGATTCCTTCAAGTCACTTGAGCAAGGCTACATTGGAGAAATTGCTGGTGAAGTGGTTTCCTTTTATAATGAACCAACAAGAAAACATACGACTGAAAGTGAATTTGATGTATCGAAAATAAAAGAACTTCCACAAGTTGATATCTTATACGGCTATCAAAATGATCAAAAATATGTGTATGATGCAGCAGTAAAAGCAGGAGCAAAAGGCATTGTCGTTGCGGCAGCAGGAAATGGAACGATGTCAACAGAAGCCATCAAAGGGGCAACAGATGCGGTGAAAAAAGACGTGGTCATCGTGAGATCAAGCCGCGCGGGAAATGGGATTGTCACACATGAAAAAATGGATGATGAACATCACTTTGTGTCATCGGATTCATTAAATCCACAAAAAGCACGCATTCTACTGATGCTGGCACTGACGAAAACAAAAAATCCAGATAAAGTGCAAACCTATTATGAACAGTATTAATTAGAAAAAGACCCGAGGTTTATAGGGTCTTTTTTGATGCGTGTTCCTGATGCTGCTTTTCAGCACGCGTTTTTAAAGAGAGTAAAATATCTCGCCAAATATCGTCTACATCGGTGAGGAAATGTCCCGCTTGATCTATATAATATGTTTTGACGTTTGGAATGGTTGGAGCCATTTTTTCTATTTCTTCAAATGGAGCCATCGTATCTTCTTTTCCATGCCATACATCAACAGGGATCTGTATATCTTTCATATCGAATGCCCACGGCTGCGAGAGTAAATGTGGTTCATGAATACATTCATCCACCGATTGACGAGTGGCTTCATGTAAATGCAACATCATCAGCTCGAGCTGCTCATCGGTTTGAAGGAATTGACGATCCCAAGGATGTAAATGTTTGTTCCCATTCTTGGTCAGCTTTTTAAATTTCTCCGGTTTTTTCTCAATCAGTTTTTTCTGAGCACGATAGTTTGCTTTTAAGAGCCAAGGGAATCTTTTACTGAGGAAAAAGGCTAATTTGTTTTCCTTCAACATACTTTTAGGCGGTTTGCCGTCCTGAAAGGGTGTTGCACTTGAGATGAGACCGGCTGAAAGAATGCGGTCCGGCAATTGATAGGCACATCCAGCAGCGAATGCGCCCCCTCCAGAGACACCCATGACTGAAAAAAGGTGAATGCCTAGATGATCTGCCACTTCCAGCACATCTTTTGCCCAGTCTAAAATCGTACGGTCAGGTTGAGGGGTAGATATGCCAAATCCAGGTCTGTCTAAACAGATGAGACGCACACCAAGCTCTTTGGAGATTGGGTCATCATCTAAAAACATGACTCTTGATCCAGGTGTTCCGTGAAAAAAGAATACTGGAAAACCTTCAAGATCCCCGTATTCAGTTAAACCAATATGACGTCCATCTTGTAAATGAATCCTATTCATATTTTCATCCCCTTAATAGTTTAGCTAACTTAAATGTTGGTGAGAGAAACACTGTATTAAGGCGCTTCTTTTGCAATCTTATAAATTTTTTCGTATAGAGATAATAATGTTTTTAAATCTTCTTTTGGAAGCTTTGCATAGTATTTCTGAATAAGGTGCAATTGAATTTTTTCCGTATTCTTGTGATAGTCATAGCCTTTTTGAGCAAAACCAACAAGGATTTCTCTGCGGTTATGTGGATTAATTTCTCTTTTGACATAGCCAAGCTGTTCAAGCTTTGATACGAGCTGGCTAGCTGCACTAGCAGAGATCGAGAAGTAATCAGCTAATTCATTGATTGTTCTCGTTTTTGTCCGTAACAATTCAAGTGTCAGTTCTTGTTTGGCTGATAAATCTGCATACTCCTGTTTTAAAAATCGCTGATACTCTTCTACATAAATAGAGCCTAGTGCATTCGAGTACTCTATAATCTTTTTGCTGAAATGAATGATTTCTTCATCCAAGTACATCACCTCTTTTCTTTTTATTATATGCTGTCTAAATAATTAAGTGAAGTTAAATGTTTAGAAAAATTAAATATAATTGAGCTTTTTTTCTTTCTAACGAAAATGACCGTTTTGTTTGTTTTCAAATGAATCTGCTCCTCATGAAGTCGATGACTTTTTCATTGTATTATGAACAATATCCATTTATAATAAAAAAATAAACCAACTGGTCGGTTTTATTTTGTCCGCATGAAGAAATGTAGGGTAGAAGGGATTGTTATACATGACAAGTACACAAAGCGGGGCCGGAAAGAGTGAGAAGACGAAGCAAAAAATCGTCACCGCTTCACGTGATTTATTTGCGAAAAAAGGATATTCAGAAACATCCGTGCGAGATATTTTAGAGGCTGCTGAGATTAGTAAAGGAAATCTCTATCATCATTTTAAAGGAAAAGAGTTTTTGTTCCTTCATATCATGGAAGAGGATCACCGCTTTATGATGCAGACGTGGCATGAGGAGAAACAAACGTTGCATCGAGCGATAGATAAGCTCGCAGGATTTGCAGAGCTGCTGAGTCAAATGGGGATTAACTATCCTTTAATGAGAGCAAGCGAGGAATTTTGTGCAAGTGCATTTACATCAGATGAAGTCATGGAGCGGCTGAACAAGATTGATGTCGACTTTGATGATGTGATGAGAGACATTTTACTTGAAGGAAACGAAGATGGCAGCTGGTCGATCCAGCATGTGGAGTCAAAAGTGAAAATATTACTTTCCGTTTTTTACGGATTAGACGTGCTATATAAAAATGACACATTCCAACAGAAGAAAGAGTTACAAAAAGAGGCGATCTCATTGTTTATTCACGGAATCAACCATCATGAGTAACAAATGAGTCAGTGAAGGAGAAACAAACATCATGCAAAAACCGATTCGTGAGCAAAAAGCTGTACTCGTTATTTTATTAAGTAATATATTTATTGCGTTTTTAGGCATCGGTCTCATTATTCCTGTCATGCCGCTATTTATGAATGTGATGCATCTAACAGGCAGTACGATGGGATACCTTGTGGCTGCGTTTGCTGTTGCGCAGCTCATTGCATCACCTATTGCAGGAAGATGGGTAGACCGCTACGGAAGAAAGATTATGATTGTGTCAGGGCTGTTTCTATTCGCTTTATCAGAACTCGTCTTTGGCTTAGGGACACATGTGTATGTTCTTTATTTTGCAAGGGTTCTAGGCGGCATTAGTGCGGCGTTTATCATGCCGGCTGTCACCGCCTATGTCGCAGATATCACGACCGTTCAAGAAAGATCAAAGGCGATGGGATATGTATCTGCGGCCATTAGTACCGGCTTTATCATTGGACCGGGAATTGGCGGGTTTATTGCAGAATACGGCGTTCGCCTTCCATTCTTCTTTGCAGCAGGTATTGCGTTTATTGCCGTCATTTCGTCTATGTTTATGCTGAAGGAGCCATTAACAAAAGAAGCACGAGCGAAGCAAATGGAACAAGTAAAGGAATCTACCTTCTTTAAAGATTTGAAGAAATCCATTCACCCAAGCTATTTCATCGCCTTCATCATTGTGTTTGTGCTGGCGTTTGGACTTTCCGCATATGAAACGGTCTTTAGCTTGTTTACAAATCATAAGTTTGGTTTTGGACCGAAAGATATTGCGGTTATCATTACCGTCAGCTCGATTGTGGCGGTCATCATCCAAGTGCTTGTCTTCGGTAAACTGGTGAATGCTCTTGGGGAAAAAAGAGTCATCCAGCTATGCTTAATCGTCGGGGCGGTCCTCGCTTTCGTGTCGACTGTCGTTTCAGGGTTTATGGTCGTACTTATCGTCACGTGTGTCATTTTCCTTGCGTTTGATTTATTGCGGCCAGCCTTAACGACATTTTTATCAAAAATCGCTGGCAATCAGCAAGGATTTGTCGCAGGGATGAACTCCACCTACACAAGTCTTGGCACGATTTTCGGACCAGCGCTTGGCGGCATTTTATTCGATCAAAATATTCATTTCCCATTTTTATTCGCAGGTGTTGTCTTGTTTCTTGGATTAGGCTTAACCCTTATTTGGAAGGGGAAGGCGACGGAAGAGGCAGCAGCAGAATAACGAAATAAGCACAAAGACAAACAAGAGACCTTTCAATTGAGGTCTCTTTTTTTAAGATTGTGGCTTCAGGTGATTCAATGCCTGTGCCTTTTTTTATTTTGATGCTTTTTATAGAAGAAAGATGCCATAATATAACAATCGACAGCCCCTGCTTGAAAACATAAACTGGCGATAGTGGAAATGAGAATGTTCACGCTCTAACCATTTCAAGTCCTTCAATCGTTTGTTTAGAAAATACGTCTTCCTCTCAGTTGTGACAACCTTTTACATATGTCCAAACGCAGAAATCGCTTCAATCTGTTCTAAAGGTAAAAGAGATTGACGATCATTTTTTTGGTCTTTGACCGTCAGAGAAGGACTTGTTTCCAGCATCGATTCGATTTGTTGTAAAGAGTCACTGCATGCCCACAGCTTTTTATCTATAATGAAAGAAAGAACACGTTTGTGAATGGAGGGATGAACTTGCATCTCCTGGATCAACAAAGAGTAGTATTGGTGAAAGAGGGAATTCAACGGATCGACCCGGCATATCCAGTGTTTGTAGATGCGATTTTGGATGGTATCATAAATGGAAATCTTTATGTGGATGATGTAGAGCAGCCTCTTGTTTATTTTCTCGAGGCAGCATGCGGCATTTATTATGTAGCAGGCAAGGCAGAAGCAGAGCTTTCATTATGTTCAACTTTCATTGAGGATGTTTATAAGAGGCAGAGAAGACAAAACGGCCGGTTTACCTTGTTTTCAGCAAATAAACCATCAGATGTCATGATGAAAAAATGTCTTGGCTCACACCTGAATGAGATGCAAAGACACGCGTATTCTTTTCCATCGGCACTTCCTCATCTGCCTGCTCCTCATCAGGGCTATATGGCGAAGTGCACAAATGAACAGGTGATCACTGCAAGCAGGGCGTTTCCTCATAGTTATTACGAAACATATTGGGGTGAAACGGCTCGTTTTCTATCAAAAGGAATTGGGATTGCCATCTTAGATGGAGAGCATGTGGCTAGTGAATGTATCTCCATTTTTTCAAGTGAAGATTATTTGGACAGATGAAGCCTACAGAGGAAAAGGGCTTGCATTGTTAGCAGGTCAGCAAATGGTCAGCACCTGTCTTGAAAAAGGCAAGACGCCGCATTGGGATTGCGATGTCCATAACCTAGCTTCGGTCAAACTGGCAGAGAAGCTAGGCTTTCAGTGGACAAAAACCTATCGATTGTTTTATGGCTCATGATGAGAAGGTTTTGAGGTACCAAGCATCCATAGCAGAGTGCTCTGAGTCTTCAATTGGTTCAGAAAGAAGTGAAAAGCCATATCGTTGATATAGACCGGTGGCTGCTGTTAATTCACTACGGGTTTCTAAGTAACAGGCTTTGTAGTATGTAGAGGCATATTGGAGCGCTGTATCCATTAGTTTTTTGCCCGCACCTTTACCTTGTGCCTTTGGACTTAAATAAAGCTTTTGTAATTCACATATCCCATCTGTGAAAGGAGCAATACCTACGCCACCCACAATGTTACCATGCTCTTCAGCAATCCAATAGGCTGCATGAGTCAATGATTGATAGTATTCGAAAAGCTGATCAAGGTGTGGATCTGTGTAGGCTGTTCCTTCAATCGCAAGATTCGCTGATTCTAGTGACTGGCGGATAATGGCCGCGATAATCGGATTGTCCTGTTGTTGAATCGGTCTAATGTTCATTGAAAAAACCTCCATTGTCATAGGATAAAAAAGAAAATAGGAGTTGATGAGATATATTCTGGCTGCAAACCGCTATTTTTACTGTTATTGTGCTCTGTCTCTCGTGGTGGGCAGGAAAAAGACGGAGACATCGCCATGCTGGGCTCGTTGTACCCATATGTGTCACCCTGTTTGGATTAATTCTATTAATAGGCAGCTTCTTCATTGGCAGATGGGAAGGGATGGCGCTCAGTATATCAAGCGTCTCTATCGTTCTAGCTTCAATGATTTGTTTGATTATCGTCACAGGGGTTCATTTCTTTAAAAAAGATGACCCTTCTTAAACTGGGGCATCTCCATTGTTGATTTGATCGTATTCTTCACGCAGAATACCCATGATGATGACATCTGAATAAGTGCCGTTGAAATAGAGCGCTTGACGTCTTTTTCCTTCGTATTGAAAACCGGCTTTCTCATAGCTCCGAAAGGCTCTTGGGTTATGAGAAAAGACTTCAAGCTCAAGACGGTTGAGTTCTAATGTGTCAAAGGCGAATGCTTGTACCATCCGAACGGCCTCAGTACCATAGCCTTTTTGAAAGTGCTCTGGACCATGAAGCGCAATGCGAAAGCTTGCCGTATGGTTCATCGGGTCAATATCCACAATCGCCGCATCCCCAATCATTTCTTTCGTATCAAGCAGACAAATAGCGAAATCTCGTCTGCTGTCATCCTGCAGAAAGCGGGTATAGGCCGAACGAATTTCTTCTAGTGTGAACGTTTTGCGTGTGCCAGTCATGTGAAGTGTTTCTGCATGCTGGCACCCTTTACGAATACCAGGATAATCTTGCTCTTCAATCGGTCTCAAAAATAGTCGAGTCATGATGGATCTGCCTCCTCTATATATCGGGAGATTTCAATTAAATTCATATCAGGATCACGGATATAAACGGATTCAATCGGACCTAATGTACCAGTGCGCCTTACTGGCCCCTCTTCGATTGGAACGACCTGCTTTCGAAGGTGTAGCAGCAAACGGTCCATATCTAAATCGGTAATAAAGCACAAATCGGCAGATCCAGGAAGTGGATGAGCAGCTTTTGGTTCGAATTCATGACCAGCTTCATGAAGGTTGATCTTTTGTAAACCAAAACGAAGAGCTTTACGGCCTTCTCCAAAAGTCTCTTCCTTCATCCCTAATACCTTTGTATAAAAGCGAATGGTTTCCTCCATATGTTGTACAGTCAACACGATATGATCAAGTCGTCGTATCATCAGTCTCTCCTCCAAGTATGATCGTTGATTGAACTGCTTCTATTATATCATCCCTTGAAGAGGATACCTTATTTGATCAAGGTTTTATAACTCCAGCTTTCTAAGAACATGCCATCTCCGTGCAGTACTCTCTCATCAAACTCCGTCCACCCATTTTTCTGGTAGAAATGACGATTGGCCTCGTTGTGTGTAATCAGCGTGAACAGTCCACCGCCTTGATTAGCGATAAAAGGGAATAGACATTCCTTTAACATCCGGCTGCCGAGTTTTTTCCCTTGCTGGTTTTTTGCAACGACAAGTGCTTCTAAATACCAATAAGGTTGCTTTAAGGAAGAGAACGCTTTTTTTGCCTCTTTTAAAATGCTGAAAACATGCTGAATGGCCGATATGCCGCCTGTGAAGAGGAGTTTTAATCCACCTGACAAAATATAATCCATGAGGCCTAGTTCAGGACGAGATGGATGTTTTAACAGGGCGGCAGCTACAACCTTTTCATTCTCCACTCCAACAAAACAGCTTTGGTGCTGGAAATACACTTTTGTGTTAACCAAATGCAGCTGACGGGCGAAAGCAGACCGCTTTGAAACCTTCTCACATAACAAATCAAAAAATATATAACCTTGAAACGAATCATCTAACAACTCTGCCACTCGAGGTAGTTCATCTTCTTTTGCCAATCTAAATTGAATCATCAGTTTGTCCTCCTAGTTTTTAAACAGATATAGTTTTTTGAACATGTGTCTATTATAATAAGAAGAAAACAAACCGAACATCGGCAATAGATGATCTCTTGTTCATAAATAGACAGTGGAAGCCCAATTGTTCAAAAATGGAGGGTGTTTCATGAAGGACAGACGAACAATCAAAACAAAAAAGGCAATACGGGAAAGCTTTCTTGAGCTATTAAAGGAAAAAGACGTTCAACAAATTACAGTATCAGAGCTATCTAGAAGAGCTGATTTAGGAAGAGGAACCTTTTATTTGCACTATCAAGATGTGTTTGATTTGCATGAGCAGCTCGAGAAGGAACTATTTGATCAGCTTGGCGGACTATATGATGAATCGTTTCCGAGTCAGGACCCGCTGGATATGCTTTCATTTTTAAACAAAACAACAGAGTATCTGAAAGAAAACCAATATATGTTGACGTTATTTGTAAAACCTAATGGTCCAACGACGAATCAATTTAAAGCGTTTTTTAAAGAGAAAATCATGAAAGAGTGGCAGCTTGATCAGCGTCATATTACGGAGAATGAACAGATTGAGGCCTCCTTTGTCGTGTCTGGTGTCGTTGGTGTACTTGAGGAATGGATTCATGAAGGCATGACAGTTGATGCCGAGAAGCTCGCACACAAATTGTACGAGCTTCTTGTCAAGGTGGAACAGGAATCGTAAGAAGTGAGTATCCTTTGCCTTTCCTTTCTGTTACAATCGAATAGAATGTATGTTCTTATTTGAGGTTAGGGAGTGGTAAGATTGAGTGAGAAAAGGAAGCTGCTTTTTTATGGGGCGATGAGTATCGATGGATATTTAGCGAGAGAGGATCACCGTCTTGATTGGTTAATAGGAACAGAGGGTGAAGAGGAAACGAGGTATGAAGCATTTTATGCGTCAGTTGATACGCTCATCATGGGGCGTAAGACATATGAGCAGGTTCTTAAGCTCTCACCTGACGAATTTCCTTATGAAGAAAAGACTTGTTATATCGTTTCACGGACTTTACAAGACAGTCATCAAGGAACACACATCATTCGCGAAGATATCTTAACATTTATCAAAAACTTAAAAAATGAAAAAGGCCAACATATTTGGATTGTAGGAGGCGGGGAACTGCTTCAGCCTTTATTAAAAGCAAGATTGGTCGATGAGCTTTTTCTCCAAATCGCACCTGTCATGATTGGAAAAGGAATTCCTCTTTTCCCTCCAACGAATCAGGAGTCTAGATTTTCATTACAAGAAGTACAACAATATCAACAAATTGCTGAAATGCATTTTGTCTTAAAAGAAGATCGAAAAGACCACTGAACCAAAGTGGTCTTTTTTTGATGAAACAAACACGTTGACAAGAGAATATCCTAGTGTTAGGATAAATTTATCCTAGTTTTAGGATTTATTGAAGAAGGAGTAGTTGCCATGGTGCAGCATGAACATGAATTAGATTTAAGGCTATTCCGCGTGTGGATGAAAGCCTATCAAGCCCTTTTTACAAATATCCAAAAAGACATTGAACGTTATGATATCGGATTTGAAAATTTTCAGATCCTTGAATTGCTCTATAGTAAGGGGCCGCACCCCGTCCAAAAAATTAGTGACATCTTGTCAATCCCAAGTGGAAGTATGACATATGTCGTGAACAAACTAGAAAAACAAGAACTGGTGAAAAGGCAATGTGCGCCATCTGATAAGCGGGTATTCCATGTATGGCTTACGGATAAAGGAAAGCAATTGTTTGACGACATTTTTCCTAAACATACAGATATCATTTCACAAAATCTGTCCTTTATTGAAAAAGAAGAAAAAGAACAGCTCATCGAATTGCTAAAGAAAATCGGTTTAGGTGCAAAACAACTTCACGAAAAGGGGAAACAAGATGACAATCAGCTTTGATACATTGGTACGTGAAAGACGTTCAGCATCAAATTTTTTGCCAAATATCTCGATTTCGAGAGAAGAGCTTAACAGCATATTTGAAGAGGTCAAGCTGGCACCATCTGCTTTTAACTTACAGCATACACAATATGTTGTCGTCCAATCAGAAGGTCTCAAAGAACAAGTAAGAGAAGCTGCATTTGGACAATATAAAGTACATTCCGCTTCAGCAGCTATCATTGTGCTGGGAGACCCGAACGCTTATGAGCAAGCAGGAAACATATATGAAGGCTTAAAAATGCTAGGCATTTTAAACGCGCAGCAATATGAAGAAATGGTTAGAGAGACGATGAGCTTTTATGAGCAGAGAGGGGCGGATTTTCAGAAGGAAGAGGCGATTCGCAATGCTTCATTATCTGCCATGCTGTTTATGCTTGCCGCCAAAAACAAGGGCTGGGATACTTGCCCAATGATTGGTTTTGATCCTGAAGCATTGAAAAAGGTTCTGAACATCGAGTCGGATTTGGTTCCTGTGTTAATGATCACACTCGGAAAAGAAAAAGTAGAGAGCAGACAAGCGAGAGGCTACCGAAAGCCTATCGCTGAATTTGTGACATATTTATAAGATAGGGGGTTCCATACATGGAACTAGGAATTAGTACATTTGTAGAAACAACACCTGATTTTCAAACAGGAAAAACAGTCAGTCACGCACAGCGTATTCGAGAAGTAGTAGAAGAAATTATTTTAGCAGATCAAGTAGGCCTTGATGTATTTGGAGTGGGTGAGCATCACCGGGAAGATTTCGCCGCTTCGAATCCAGCTGTCGTATTAGCGGCAGCGGCAACACAAACAAAGAATATTCGCCTGACGAGTGCAGTGACAGTCCTTTCATCTGCAGACCCTGTTCGTGTATTTCAGGATTTTGCTACATTAGATGGACTATCTAACGGACGAGCAGAGATCATGGCAGGCCGTGGATCATTTATTGAGTCATTCCCGCTCTTTGGCTATGACTTAGATGATTATGAAGAATTATTTGAAGAAAAACTAGACTTACTGCTGAAATTACAGCAGTCAGAGCGTGTGACGTGGAGCGGAAAGCATCGTCCAGCCATTCAAGATGTTGGGGTATATCCAAGACCTGTTCAAGATCCACTTCCAATCTGGATTGGCAGTGGAGGGAACCGTGAATCCGTCGTACGTGCTGGATTATTAGGGTTACCGCTTGTACTCGCGATCATTGGTGGCAGTCCTAGACAGTTCGCACCGCTCGTTCAGCTATACAAGCAAGCGGCTGTACATGCTGGACATGATCCGGAGAAATTAACTGTGGCGTCACATTCGCATGGATTTGTTGCGGAAGAAACAGAACTGGCAGCAGATCAATTCTTCCCTTCTACACAGCATGTCATGAATACATTAGCGAGAGAGCGGGGCTGGGGACCTTACACCCGTTCTACGTTCGATGCAGCGAGAACATTAGAAGGCGCACTGTATGTTGGAGATTCAGATGCAGTGGCAGAGAAAGTGATTCACCTGCGAAAAAATGTAGGAATCACACGTTTTATGCTTCATGTACCGGTTGGTTCAATGCCGCATGATCAAGTGCTAAAAGCCATTGAGTTATTTGGAAAAGAAGTGGCTCCTAAAGTAAGAGAAGAGGTTGCTCGCTGGGAAGCAGAGCAAGAATAAATAAAAAGGTCGATCAAGTGAATAGGCTTGATCGACCTTTTCTTATGATTAAGGATCAATGACACATGGTTTCACTGTAGGGCATGAAGCAGCAGAAGCAAGTGGTGTCGTCGTCAAGGTGAAGAGGAAAACAAGTTGAAAACAGATGAGCCATTTTTTCATGAAATCACCTCCGTTAACAAATGTTTGACTAGAATGAGATGAGGATAAAAGCACAGAAGTATGTAAAACTCTCTATCCAGCATAAGACAATCATATCATAATTTTCAAAAAAATGAAAAAATAACTTACTAAAGTTCTAAATTATGGTATGGTTAATATGTTCAACAAAAAAAGGGAGGGATTTTTTATGAAAAAGGTCATGTTTTCTGTTTTGGTTGGAGTAATTGTCTTAACGGGTGCTGGGGTCACAACTGCTCCAGTGGAAGCAAAGGAGCAAGCAAACAGTGAAATAACGGTTCAGGCCAGTCGAACTGTCACAGAAACGAGAACCTATACGACGTCTAATATCCCATCAAGTATTACATATGCAAAGGATGGCTGGGTTGGTATTTTAAAACAAACGTCTATTGAAGAGTTAGGCTTGGGTAAATACAGAGTCACATTTACTGGAACGGTTGTACGCGATCCAGGGTTTAATTAAATAAAATAAAAAGCTGACAGGTGGACAAGCCTGTCAGCTTTTTTCATGGGGATAATAGAGAATCATTTGCATCCGTACCATTTGTTCACCGGTTTGTTTATACGCATGCGTACGGTCCGCTTTGAAACGAATGGAGTCGCCAGCTTTTAAGATGTATTGTTCATCACCGATAGATAAATCAAGTGCTCCCTCAAAAACGGTGATCAATTCCTCTGTTCCCCCAATATGTTCATTCGCATGTAACGACCCGCCAGGATCAATTTCTACCTGGTACACTTCGAATTTCCCCCGATCATCAAAAGGAAAAGTCGTATATACACGATATCTTCCATCGTCCTCAGTTAAAACCTGCCCGTCCTCTTTACGTACCACCTTGATTTCTGGCTGTGGTGCGTAAATGAGCTCACTAAAAGACACCTTTAATCCATTGGCGATTTTCCACAAAGTCGTGATGGTAGGTGTTGATTCTCCTCTTTCGATTTGTCCAATCATTGTCTTGCTGACACCAGTTAATTCTGCCATCTTTTCGAGGCTTAACTTTTTTTGATCTCTTAGCTGCCTCACATTTTTAGAAATAATTGATTGTACGTCTTCCATGAAAAAAACTCCTTTCTCTATTTACTTTATAAAGACCGAGCGTTACAATAAAACGTAACATACGCAATAAAGTAATTAAAGTCTTAATAGCGTATAAGGGAGGCGGCAACTTGATTCTTTCTATGTTGATCTATGCTTTTGTGAGCAGCTTTACCCCGGGGCCAAACAACATCATGGCCATGGTCTTTACGAATAAATATGGGGTCAAGCAAACATTTCGATTTTGCTTAGGGGTGGGTATCGGCTTTCTCGTCATTTTGTGTTTGAGTTGTTTCTTCAATATCATTCTTTATCAAGTCATGCCGAAAATAGGCTGGGTCATGGCTTTCATCGGAGCCGGATACATGATCTATTTGGCCGTTAAAATTATGAAAAGTAAAGGCGGCGATGACGAAACACTTGACCGCTACAATCATTTTGTCCCTGGTATGATGCTGCAATTTATCAACCCAAAAGCGATCTTGTATGGGCTGACCGTAATTTCAACGTTTGTTTTGCCGTATGGACAATCTAATATGCAGTATGTGATATGGACGCTGATTCTCGCACTTATTGGCTTTCTCGGTACATTCAGCTGGAGCCTATTTGGCTCTTTATATAAGCGCTTTTTGACTGCTTACGAAAAACCGTTCCAGTATGTCATGGGGCTGCTTCTGATATACAGTGCGATTTCAATGGTATGGGGCTATGTGATGTAAGTAGTCAGAAGCTTGGCCGCTGCCTGCCCATCACAACAGTATCATAATACAGTCCGTCTGCCAGTCGTTTATCGTTTTTTAATACCCCTTCAACCTCAAAGCCATGGTGTTCATATAACCGAATGGCTTTTTGATTGGTTTTCAGCACTTGAAGTGAAATCTTTTGAATGCCCTGTTTATCTGCCCAATCGATAGAAGCGGCTAAAAGCTCTTTGCCGATGTGATAGCCCCAAGCATCCTTCTGTACAGCGACGCCAAACGTCACTTTGTGAGCAAAGCGCTTGAGTGAATGACCTTCGCATCTTGAAAATCCTACAATCTCTCCTTCGATGTCAGCGACCAAAAATAAATGCCGGCTTTGCTTGGAATCCTCTTGAATGAAAGCCTCGAATTTTTTTTCATCAAGAAACGCTTCGCCTGGTTCACGGTCTAAATATTCTGTTTCACCATCAATTTTTAGTCTGAGAGCTGACAACTGTTTGGCATCTGCTAACGCTGCAGATCGAATACGATAGGTCAAACCACGAACTGTGAATATGTTTTCAGATATGATCATTGAACAGAGCACCAACCTTTCATTCTATTATGTCTATCATACCTGAAACGTGTACATAGCAGGTTAAAGTTTTTAAGTCTGTTATAGATCATTATTTTTAATCCAGCCTACCCAGGCTGGATTTTCATGATTTAGACTGAGAACTTAAATAAGCTTCTTTCGCAACTGTTAAAAAGTGATCAGCGACGGTTGATTTTTCATCTTGTCTCCATGAAACATATAAATTTACTTTTGGTGTAGTTTCTTGGATTACACACTCAGATGTTTTGTATCTTTCAAAAAGGCTAAATGAATTGTATCAAACGTGGAGGTGGAACAAATGAGTGAAGAAAAAGGACATATGGATAAAGCGAAAGGAAAAACAAATCAAGTCAAAGGTCAAGTGAAAGAAAAGCTTGGCGAAGCAACAGATCATCAAAACCTGAATGCAGAAGGGAAAAAGGATCAAGCAAAAGGGAAACTCCAAGATAAAAAAGGTGACGTGAAAAATAAACTAAACCATTAGTTTGCCGATAGCTGCAGGTACCACCTGTGGCTTGACCCATGTCTCCATCATCACATTCCTTTCATCAATAAAATGAATAGGTGTGTGAAAAGATTTGATTATATATTCTCGCTTCCGTCATGTAGACTTGAGATAGAAGACATGAACAAGGGAGATGGATGAAATGGAGCAAGTATGGGGGAAAGTTGACGAGTATATCAAAGACAAATTGATGGCTAAAGATGACGTATTGGAGCAAGCTCTTACCAAGAATAAGCAAGCGGGGCTGCCAGAAATTGATGTGTCGCCGGCTCAAGGGAAAATGCTCTATTTGTTAGCAAAAACCAAGGGTGCAAAGCGTATTTTAGAAATCGGTACACTTGGCGGATATAGCACCATTTGGCTGGCCCGTGCTCTTGAAGCGGATGGAGAACTCATTACATTAGAGGCTGTCAGTCATCATGTAGAGACCGCACAGCAAAACATCGACAGAGCAGGCTTGGCAGAACGAGTGACTATTTTTCAAGGAAAAGCGTTAGATACTTTATCTCAGCTAAAAGAGCAGGATGCACTCCCGTTCGATTTGATTTTCATTGATGCAGACAAACCAAACAACCCGAAATATCTGAAGTGGGCGTTACACTTCTCAAAAAAGGGAACAGTCATTATTGCAGACAATGTGGTCAGAAATGGAGCAGTTCTTCATGCATCTGATCAAGATGAGCGAGTGAAGGGGACTCGTGAATTCTTCGATTTACTCAAACAAGAGCCGAGAATTGAGGCAACCGCTATTCAAACTGTTGGTGAAAAAGGTTATGATGGGTTTGTGTACGGAATCGCAAAATGAAAAAAAAGCTTAACCGCATGTGGTTAAGCTTTTTCTTTTAGAAAAACCATCTAGCAGTGCCCATCAGCATGACCCCAATCAGAACAGTAAGTGACAAGCTTTTTGTCCAAATAGCGATCAGCACCGTCGGAACCAAGACAGCAAGATACATCCAATGAACGGTGACGCCTGTTGTTGTATGGATGAAAAGATGCTCTGCAATCAACGCAGTGAATATACAAATCGGAATAAACGATAACCATTTCAGTACGACTTCAGGCAGCTGAATACTCCGTACAAATAAAAAGGGAACGACCCTTGGAATGACGGTCACAATCATACAACCAAGAATCAGCCATATCATAAAGCTGCTGATCATTTATCTGTCACCACCCCAATGGTTGCGACAAACACGGTTGCTAACAGAACAGCTACGTGTGAAGGAACAAAATGAAGCAGAACAAACATCGCAACGACCATATACAAAACAAGTGACAAGCGATGGGTTAATTTATTTTTTGGCACAGTTTGCAAAGAAAGGATCAAAAGCGCAGCAAACATGGCAGATAGGGCAAAATCAAGACCAAGCGCTTCAGGGTTTGAGATCCAATGTCCAAAAATGCCGCCAAGTGTACAGGCAGCAATCCAGCACAAATAAGCTGTTAAGTTCAGTCCATGCATCCAGCGGTTGTTCAGTTTTCCTTGCTGCGCTAATTTGTTCATCGCTACGCCAAAGGATTCGTCAGTCAGCAAAAGACCAAATCCGATATTTTGCTTCAAAGAGTAGCGTGTAAAGTGAGGGGCGAGCGTGAGACTGAGCAATAAATGCCGCAGATTCACAATAAATGTAGTGAAAATAATAGCGGAAAGGGGACTCCCTGTTACAAGAAGTGCACAGATGATAAACTGCGAAGCACCTGCGTAAATAAAAATAGATAAGAGCGCAATGTCCCATATACTTAACTGCGCGCTAATTCCAACAATTCCGAAGGCAAACCCAATACTCATATAACCGAGCAGGGTTGGCACACAATCTTTCACTCCCTCGAGAAACGGTTCGTGTCCCGCACTGGGAATATGTTTCCTAGCTTCAATATCCAACGACCTCTACTCCTTTTCTGCGTGACCACCCATAGTTTTACTTACTATATGAAAACGAATTCAGCATGTCAATCCCTATTTATCTTCTATTATATGAAGAAAGATGACGACAAAAAAGGATTGAAGTAAACCAGAATTTGTTATAAAGTAATCAGAAAATAAAAACAATCGAGGTGACGACAATGCAATGGAAGCCTTTGTTTGAACATGATGTACCAAATACCCTCCGTCCATAACGGAGAGTGATCTCCGTTTGTGGATATGGCGATGAATATATCCAGTAACGGAGGGAAAAGGATGAATGAAAAATATATAGGTGCTCTTTACTTAGCAATTGCTGCAAGTATTTGGGGCGGCATGTACGTTGTTGTAAAAGTAACAGTAGCGGTTGTTCCGCCACTTGAACTCGTATGGATGAGATATGCAGTAGCAGGAGTCGTTTTGGTGTTCACCATATGGCGATTGGGTTTTTCTTTTCGATTAGATAAAAAAGACATCCCGCTCATTGCGGCGATTGGGCTGATTGGAAATTTTCTTTCGATCGTGACCCAAGAAATTGGCACCATGTACACATCTGCCCAAATGGGGGCAGTCATCACATCTGCAACACCTGCCTTTATGGTGCTTTTCGCGTTCTTTCTATTAAAAGAATCATTCACTGTTAGGAAGTGTGTCTCTATCCTGCTTGCTACAGTGGGTGTACTCACCATGATTGGACCTGTCGCTGTTCAAACAGATGAATTTGCTGGCGGTCTCTCATTGGTTATCGCTGCTTTAACATGGGCGCTCATGTCTGTTCTGCTTAAACGGGTTCCAGGAAAATACCCTCAGGTGGTCACGACAACCTATGCGATCATCATTGCATTCATTGTCTTAACACCGCCTGTTCTATTTCGTCTGCCTCACCTAGATTTGCAGCAAATAGCGAGACCAGAAATTTGGGGCGGTATTCTTTATCTTGGTATCATCTCAACAGCCCTTGCTTTCTTTTTGTGGAATAGAGGGCTTCAACTCATGGATGCCTCGAGCGGTGGACTGTTTTTCTTCTTTCAGCCTATCGTTGGCGCAGCTCTTGGCTGGTTGCTTTTGGGAGAAGAGATGGGGATGCGCTCTTTCATTGGGATTCTATGTATCTTTGCAGGTGTCTATACTGTGCTGCGGCAAAAGGAATAAGATGAGATGTCCCTTGGAAAAGGGGCATCTTCTTTAAAATAAATAGGATGAAAGATGAATAGTGGAGGGAGGTGGACAAGATGATCCAGTATCCGCATTTGCAAAAAGGACAGACGATTGGCGTCACAGCACCTTCCTCAGGTGTACAGTCATCTTTGCATGAAATGTTCCATCTGGCATGCAAGCGGATGAAAGAAAGAGGTTATGATGTCATATGTGGAGAGACGGTATGGCAGCAGGAAAAGGCAAAGTCAGCCCCTGCCATAGAACGAGCAAACGAGCTCCAGCACATGATGACATGTGATGAGATTGACCACATCATCCCGCCATGGGGCGGACAGTTACTCATTGAAGTGTTAGAGCATCTTGATTTCTCAACGATGCAAAAAAAGTGGATTCTTGGTTACTCAGATACGAGTGTACTCCTTTTGGCATTCACATTAAAAACTGGCATTGCCACAGCGCATGGTCCGAACTTTGTGGATCTCCAAGGTGAAGAGCTTGATCAGATGACTGCCATGTGGGAAAAAGTGCTTGCCGCTACAGGAGAGACGGACATTACCCAGTTTTCTTCATCTATGTATCAAAAGGAATGGCAGTATGATCACCCGAGTAAACATGTCTTTCATTTAACAGAGCCAACCGTATGGCGTACGGTTGATCCACACGAGACGACGGTGAAGGGAAGACTGCTTGGTGGTTGCATTGATGTCATACGTCATTTAGCAGGAACACCATTTGGAGATGTGAAGGCTTTTCAAGAAACATTCCTTAAAGGTGAACCGATTCTATGGTATTTCGAAAACTGCGCATTAAATGCTGCGAGCATGAAGAGATCTCTTGTGCAATTAAAATTAGCAGGGTGGTTTGATGACTGCTCTGGGATCATGTTCGGCCGGAGCGCAGTGGATGTGCCTGTCGAAGGATATGAATATACTGATCTATATGAAGAATTACACAAGGAATTACAAATCCCGATTGTTTACGATATTGATTGTGAACATGTTCCGCCGCAAATGACCTTCATCAATGGAGCGTACGCAGAAGTGCAGATTCAAGACGAAGGCAAGGCAGTTCTGAAGCAAACCTTTTTACCATAAGAAAAGGAAAGGGTGAACCCTTTCCTTCATAGAAGACATTACATCCCTTTTGTTTCCTCACCTGCTTTTGGAACTTCCCACGCAGATTCACGGAATACTTTTTCCCATTTAGATACGACAATACATGCAACTGCATGCCCTGGTACATTCACGCCAGTTCGTGCCATATCCATAATTCTGTCAACACCGGCGATAATGGCGACACCTTCTGCTGGAAGACCTACTGCGTGGGCCGTTGCCAAAAGAACGACGAGTGAACCGGATGGCACAGCTGCAATGCCTTTACTTGTTAATACAAGAACAAGCATCATGAGGAGCTGCTGTGATAAACTCATGTCGACGCCAAACGCTTGTGCGAGAAACACACAGGAAACGGATAAATATAAACTTGACCCATCACAATTCAGAGAAAGACCAGAAGGAATCACGAAGGAAACGATTCTTTTTGGACAGCCGTATTTCTCCATCCGTGACATGAGTTGAGGAAGAACAGTTTCTGTACTTGTAGTGGAAAAGGCAACTAAGAACAAATCCCAAATCATTTTTAATACCTCGAAGTAGTTAAAACGGAAGATCAGTGCGACAAGAGGGAACAAAACAAATAGAATAATGAATAATCCTAAGAATACAGTCCCGACAAGCTTCATCATTGGGATTAATAAAACGATGCCATATTGACCAACAGAAGCAGCCATTAATGCAAGAACCCCGATAGGTGCTGTCACCATCACCATTTGCGTTAGCTTAAACATAATTTGTGCCACAGATTCAAAGAAGGTTAGAACAGGAGCGGATGCTTTGCCGATGCCGCTTGCGGCTACACCAAATAAAATGGCGAAGAAAATCACAGCAAGTAAATCATTCTGAGCCATGACATCGACGATATTGGTTGGAATGATATCTAATACCATTTGTTTAAAGTCAACGACTTTCTGAGTATAACCATCTAATTCCCCAATATCTTTCTTAGCTAATTTAGAGAAATCAAGTCCAACGCCGGGCTTTAGGACATTGGCCAATAATAGGCCGATCCCAAGAACAATGGTTGTGATGACCTCAAACCAAATGATCGTCTTTAATCCGAGGCTGCCCATTTTTTTCATGCCGCCACTGCCAGCCGCACCAATAACAATAGTAGAGAAAACGATAGGAACAACGATCATTTTAATTAATCTAATGAAGCCATCACCAATTGGCCGCAGTGCCATTCCGAAATCAGGGAAAAAGTGGCCGATAAGAGCTCCTATCACCAAAGCGATCATGATTTGAAAAGCGACGAACTTTTTCATCATCTCCTACCTCCTTTAAATGCATGAAAAATATTAAGAATTTTCCAATAAATAAAAATTCTAGGTGGTCGTGTTTTGTCCTTCTTTGGATTTAGAAAGATTTTATTTAAGAATGATTGAGATTATGAGAGAAGAGAAGAAAAATAGGGCTATCGCATCTCTATTTATCTAAGAAAATATCACTTCTTAAAAAACATGAAACTTTTTTAGAAAAATGTATTGACCCTTTTATATGATTCGTGGTATATTTTTATTCGTCGCTGATGACGCATTTGAAACACAGACATTCAAACGCATGTGACAAACAAATTTCAAAAAGATGTTGACTTAGTAAAAACGATATGTTAAGATAATTAAGTCGCCTGATTAAGCGCCCGTAGCTCAATTGGATAGAGCGTTTGACTACGGATCAAAAGGTTAGGGGTTCGACTCCTCTCGGGCGCGCCAATATAAAATAAACCACGCGGGTGTAGTTTAGTGGTAAAACCTCAGCCTTCCAAGCTGATGTCGTGAGTTCGATTCTCATCACCCGCTCCATTTTGAACATGATCTTTGAAAACTAAACAAGACAAAACGTACCTGTTAATTCGAGTTTTTATAAAAAAATCCTATGAAACATCATAGGTAGTCAGTCAAACTGGCGAAAAACGAAACTTCGGTTTTGTTCTTTTTCGGAGAGTTTGATCCTGGCTCAGGACGAACGCTGGCGGCGTGCCTAATACATGCAAGTCGAGCGGACAGAAGGGAGCTTGCTCCCGGATGTTAGCGGCGGACGGG
>NZ_PVME01000011.1:0-62707 GCF_002993125.1 Bacillus sp. LLTC93
CATCAGGTTTGGTGGCGATAGCGAAGAGGTCACACCCGTTCCCATACCGAACACGGAAGTTAAGCTCTTCAGCGCCGATGGTAGTTGGGGGTTTCCCCCTGTGAGAGTAGGACGCCGCCAAGCTTTTCTAAAGGATCAGTTCCACAAGGAACTGGTCTTTTTTGTGTTTTTGAGAGGTTTGACACCATATAAATGTGGAAATAATATTGTTAGTTGAGCGATTATCTTGAAAAATCGATCGAAAAAATTTATAGTAAGATTAAAGTCAAATATAGTCAAAGTCAATGGAGGAGGAGGCGGAGTGGCACAAAATATTTCTGATATCATCGAGCAGTATTTGAAGGAAGTCTTGGATCAGAATGGTCGAGAAATATTAGAAATTAAGCGCAATGAGATTGCAGATAAGTTTCAGTGCGTACCTTCACAAATTAATTATGTTATCAATACACGCTTTACGAGCGAAAGAGGCTATATCGTTGAAAGTAAGCGTGGCGGCGGTGGCTATATCCGCATCATTAAAGTCAAAATGAATGATGAAGTCGACTTATTGAACCACATTATTTCCCAAATCTATCATCGTTTATCACAGGCTGCATCTGATCATATCATCATGCGTCTTGTGGAAAACAACATTCTATCCGAAAGAGAAGCTAAGATGATGATCAGTGTCATGGACCGTTCTGTTTTGCACATTGATTTACCTGAACGAGATGAACTGCGGGCTCGGATGATGAAAGCGATGTTAAATGCTTTGAAATTAAAGTAAAGCGGGTGAAAAGATTGATTTGTCAAGAATGCAATGAGAGACCAGCCACTTTTCACTTTACAAAAGTTATAAATGGAGAAAAACAAGAAATGCACATATGTGAACAATGTGCAAAAGAAAACAGTGATTCATATGCTATGAGTGGAAACCAAGGTTTCTCGATTCACAACTTATTATCAGGCTTACTGAATATTGATCCTAGCTTTACCACAAGTGCTAACAAAGGATCATCTATTTTTCAAGAAGCGAGAGAAGTGGATCAATGTCCTAAGTGTGGCTTAACCTTTCAGCAGTTCAGAAAAACAGGCCGTTTTGGCTGTGCAGAATGTTATCGTACATTTGATCAGTACCTCAATCCTGTTTTACGGAAAGTCCATAGTGGAAATACAGTCCATAATGGAAAAGTTCCTAAACGGATTGCCGGCAGCCTGCATGTACGCCGGAAACTTGAGTTGATGCAGCAAGAGCTGAAGCAGTTGATTGAACAGGAAGAGTTCGAAAAAGCAGCGGAAGTTCGAGATCAAATTCGTGCATTAGAGCATGAGCAATCTCAGCAGAGGGAGGGAGATTAACGATATGTCGCTCCAGCATTTTATTCAAGACGCTTTAAGTCAATGGATGAAACAAAAAGGGCCAGAAAGTGACATTGTTCTAAGCAGTCGTATTCGGCTAGCGCGCAATCTAGAGCATGTTCGTTTCCCAACTCAGTTTTCTCAAGAGGAGGCTGAAGCTGTTCTCCAGCAATTCGAGCAAAAGTTTGCTAGCCAGGAAGTGAAGGACATTGGAAACTTTGTTCTGATTCGAATGAATGAAACACAGCCTTTAGCAAAGAGGGTACTCGTTGAAAAGCATTTGATTAGCCCCAACTTGGCAGAATCAAGATTTGGCGGCTGCTTGCTTTCTGAAAACGAGGAAATCAGTGTCATGCTAAATGAAGAGGACCATATTCGTATTCAATGCCTGTTCCCAGGTTTTCAGCTGGCCAATGCACTTAAAGTGGCTAATCAGGTAGACGACTGGATTGAAGAGCAAGTAGATTATGCGTTTTCGGAAAAGCGAGGATACTTAACAAGCTGTCCGACCAATGTAGGTACAGGTATAAGGGCTTCGGTCATGATGCACTTACCAGCATTAGCTCTCACACGACAAATGAATCGGATTATTCCTGCAATTAATCAATTAGGTCTTGTCGTCAGAGGAATTTATGGTGAGGGTAGCGAAGCAATAGGAAACATCTTTCAAATTTCAAATCAAATGACACTTGGTCAAGCAGAAGAAGATATTGTGGATGATTTGAATAGTGTGACAGCTCAGCTCATTGAACAAGAGCGATCTGCACGAAAAGCCTTATATCAAACATCTAAAATTGAACTTGAGGATAGAGTGTACCGCTCCTTAGGGATATTGGCCAATTGTCGTATGATTGAATCAAAAGAAACGGCAAAGTGTCTGTCTGATGTGCGGCTTGGAATTGATTTAGGTATCATTAAGGGGCTTTCAAGTAATATACTGAATGAACTCATGATTTTGACACAGCCTGGCTTCCTTCAACAATATTCAGGAGGAGCCTTGGAGCCAAATGAACGAGATATAAAACGAGCAGCGATTATCAGAGAAAGGCTGCGCTTAGAAATGCATAGGAATGGACAGGAGGATGAAACGATATGATGTTTGGAAGATTCACTGAAAGAGCTCAAAAGGTATTAGCACTTGCACAAGAAGAAGCCATTCGCCTAGGCCATAAGAACATTGGAACAGAACACATTTTACTTGGTCTTGTACGTGAAGGTGAGGGCATCGCCGCAAAAGCGTTAGAAGCACTGGGCCTTGTTTCAGATAAAATCCAAAAAGAAGTCGAAAGCTTGATTGGAAGAGGGCAAGAGGTGTCTCAAGCTATTCCTCATTATACGCCTAGAGCGAAGAAGGTCACGGAGCTGTCTATGGATGAAGCAAGAAAGCTAGGTCATTCCTATGTAGGGACAGAACATATTCTTTTAGGTCTTATTCGTGAGGGAGAGGGTGTAGCTGCCCGTGTCTTAAATAACCTCGGAGTGAGCTTAAATAAAGCACGTCAGCAAGTGTTGCAGCTGCTTGGCAGCAATGAAACTGGTGCATCAGCGGCAGGATCGAATAGCAATGCAAATACACCAACCTTAGATAGCTTGGCAAGAGACTTAACGGCTATTGCAAAAGAGGACAGCTTGGACCCTGTCATTGGCAGAAGTAAAGAAATTCAGCGTGTCATTGAGGTGCTAAGCAGAAGAACAAAGAATAACCCAGTTCTGATTGGTGAGCCTGGTGTTGGTAAAACCGCGATCGCAGAAGGTCTTGCACAGCAAATTATTCATAACGAAGTGCCTGAAATCCTGCGTGATAAACGAGTGATGACACTCGATATGGGAACCGTTGTAGCGGGAACGAAATATCGTGGTGAATTCGAGGATCGTTTGAAAAAAGTCATGGACGAAATTCGTCAGGCTGGAAATATCATTCTCTTCATTGATGAGCTTCATACACTGATTGGCGCAGGTGGAGCAGAGGGTGCGATTGATGCGTCTAATATTCTGAAACCATCCCTGGCACGTGGTGAGCTTCAATGTATCGGTGCTACAACGTTAGATGAGTACCGTAAATATATCGAGAAGGATGCGGCACTAGAACGTCGTTTCCAACCAATTCAAGTGGATCAGCCGTCCGTTGATGAAAGTATTCAAATCTTAAGAGGACTTAGAGATCGTTATGAAGCACATCACCGTGTGTCCATTACAGATGAAGCGATTGAGGCGGCAGTGAAGCTGTCTGACCGTTATATCTCTGATCGTTTCCTTCCAGATAAGGCGATTGATCTAATTGATGAGGCAGGTTCGAAGGTACGTTTACGTTCATTCACGACACCGCCTAATCTAAAGGAACTAGAGCAAAAGCTGGATGAAGTACGTAAGGAAAAGGATGCGGCTGTTCAAAGTCAAGAATTTGAAAAAGCAGCTTCCCTACGTGACACAGAGCAGCGCTTGCGTGAAAAAGTAGAAGTCACAAAGAAATCGTGGAAAGAAAAGCAGGGACAAGAGAATTCTGAGGTATCTGTAGATGATATCGCAATGGTCGTCTCTAGCTGGACGGGAGTGCCTGTTTCGAAAATTGCTCAAACCGAAACAGATAAGCTTCTGAATATGGAACAATTGCTCCATTCTCGCGTGATTGGTCAGGATGAAGCGGTTGTCGCTGTAGCGAAAGCTGTGAGACGTGCGCGTGCTGGTCTAAAAGACCCGAAACGTCCGATTGGCTCCTTTATCTTCTTAGGCCCAACAGGTGTTGGTAAGACTGAGCTTGCAAGAGCACTGGCCGAGTCTATTTTCGGTGATGAAGAAGCGATGATCCGTATTGATATGTCTGAATACATGGAGAAACATTCTACATCAAGACTTGTTGGTTCACCTCCAGGCTATGTTGGCTATGATGAAGGTGGCCAGCTGACTGAAAAAGTGAGAAGAAAACCTTATTCTGTAGTGCTTTTAGATGAGATTGAAAAAGCGCATCCTGATGTGTTTAATATCTTACTGCAAGTATTAGAAGATGGTCGTCTTACTGATTCTAAAGGACGTACAGTTGACTTTAGAAATACTATTTTGATTATGACTTCAAACGTTGGGGCTAGTGAACTGAAGCGCAATAAATATGTTGGCTTTAACGTACAGGATGAAGGTCAAAATTACAAAGATATGAAAGGCAAAGTAATGGGTGAGTTGAAACGTGCGTTTAGACCTGAATTCATCAACCGTATTGATGAAATCATTGTCTTCCACTCGCTTGAAAAGAAACATCTAAAAGAGATTGTGTCTCTCATGTCTGATCAATTAACAAAACGTTTAAAAGAGCAAGACCTCTCAATTGAACTGACAGAAGCAGCAAAAGCGAAGATTGCCGACGAAGGTGTAGACCTTGAGTATGGTGCTCGTCCGTTAAGAAGAGCGATTCAAAAGCACGTTGAGGATCGACTTTCTGAGGAATTGCTGAGAGGTAATATTGAAAAGGGTCAACATATCGTATTAGATGTGGAAGATGGAGAAATTGTCGTAAAAGCGACGGCTGCTACGAACTAATATAGTAAGAAAAAAGTGTGAGGCATACCAGTCAGATGTATGCCTCCCTTTACTTATTTTCTGATCAGTATAAGGAGTTGTATTCTTCAATCTATGGCTAAGACAAAATCAAAATTTATATGCCAATCGTGCGGTTATGAGTCAGCCAAATGGATGGGGAAATGTCCTGGCTGCGGCACGTGGAACAGTATGACAGAAGAGGTCGTTCGCAAAGAGCCGGCAAACCGTCGAAGTGCTTTTAATCATTCTGTTCAAACCATTCAAAAACCTTCACCTATTTCTGCAATTGAAACATCCGAAGAACCCCGAATTAAAACGAATTTAGAAGAATTTAACCGAGTATTAGGAAGTGGAATTGTCAAAGGCTCTCTCGTTCTCATTGGCGGAGACCCTGGGATTGGGAAGTCCACATTATTATTACAAGTATCAGCCCAGCTCTCAGACCAAAATCAGAATGTGTTATACATATCTGGTGAGGAGTCCATTAAACAAACGAAGCTAAGAGCGGATCGCCTCGGCATTGATAGCACCTCTTTACATGTTTTGGCTGAAACCGATATGGAGTATATAACGTCTTCTATACAAGAGATGAAACCCGCTTTTGTGGTGGTGGATTCGATTCAAACCGTTTATCAAAGTGATATTACGTCAGCTCCTGGATCTGTTTCTCAGGTAAGAGAATGCACAGCGCAGCTGATGAAGATTGCCAAAACGAATGGTATTCCGATTTTTATCGTTGGTCACGTGACCAAAGAAGGCTCGATCGCAGGTCCACGCCTTTTAGAGCATATGGTGGACACGGTTCTTTATTTTGAAGGGGAGCGGCATCATACGTTTCGCATCTTACGAGCAGTGAAAAACCGATTTGGTTCAACGAATGAATTAGGGATTTTTGAAATGAGAGAAGAAGGGCTCACGGAAGTATTAAACCCATCAGAAATTTTCTTAGAAGAGCGGTCAGCAGGTGTATCTGGTTCGTGTGTTGTTGCCTCAATGGAAGGAACAAGACCCGTCCTTGTGGAGATACAAGCATTAATTTCGCCGACAAGCTTTGGCAATCCACGGAGAATGGCTACAGGCCTTGATCATAATCGTGTGTCATTGCTAATGGCCGTTTTAGAAAAACGTGTAGGGCTGCTTTTGCAAAACCAAGATGCGTATTTAAAGGTCGCAGGCGGTGTGAAGCTTGACGAACCAGCGATTGACTTGGCCATTGCTGTCAGTATTGCATCAAGCTTTAAAGACGCAGCGCCACAACCAGCGGATTGCTTTATAGGAGAAGTTGGTCTGACGGGAGAAGTCAGAAGAGTATCAAGAATTGAACAGCGTGTGCAGGAAGCTGCTAAACTAGGATTTAAGCGAATGTTTATTCCTCAGGCGAATATAGACGGATGGAAAAAGCCGAGAGGGATTGAGCTAGTCGGTGTAGAAAATGTAGCGGAGGCACTTCGTATTTCACTAGGGGGATCATAGAAATGGAAAAAGAGAAAAAAGGAGCGAGAGAAGTTGATCTCTTAGATATCGTACAGTTTGTGGCACCAGGGACACCTTTGCGAGTAGGGATTGAAAATGTCCTGAGAGCCAATACTGGCGGGCTCATTGTTGTTGGTTATAACGACAAAGTAAAAAGTGTGGTGGATGGAGGATTTCATATTAATTCCGCCTTCTCCCCAGCACACTTATATGAATTGGCCAAGATGGATGGGGCCATTATTTTAAGCGATTCTGGTCAAAAAATCTTGTATGCGAATACACAACTGATGCCAGATGCAACGATTCATTCATCAGAAACAGGCATGAGACACCGAACGGCTGAACGTGTAGCCAAACAGACAGGCTGCTTAATCATTGCCATTTCTGAACGGAGAAACGTCATTACTTTATACCAAGGAAATCGTCGTTACACGTTGAAAGATATCGGCTTTATTTTAACAAAGGCCAATCAAGCCATTCAAACACTTGAGAAATATAAAACCATTTTAGATCACGCCATTTCAGCGTTAAGCGCCCTAGAATTTGAAGAGCTTGTCACCTTTGGTGATGTACTATCCGTGCTGCATCGCTACGAAATGGTGCTCAGAATCAAAAATGAAATTAACATGTATATCAAAGAGCTCGGGACAGAAGGACACTTGATCCGTCTTCAAGTCAATGAGCTGATTACAGATATGGAGCAGGAAGCGGCTCTATTTATTAAAGATTACGTGAAAGAAAAGATTAAAGATCCATATGTTTTGCTTAAACAACTCCAAGATATGTCTAGC
Organism: Bacillus sp. LLTC93; assembly: GCF_002993125.1. Taxonomy (NCBI): domain Bacteria; kingdom Bacillati; phylum Bacillota; class Bacilli; order Caryophanales; family Bacillaceae; genus Bacillus; species Bacillus sp. LLTC93. The sequence continues at coordinate 7,131 of NZ_PVME01000011.1, forward strand.
TTTGAGCTTTTAGATGATTCCATTCTGTACAAGTTACTTGGATATCCAGCATCTACAAATGTTGACGATTATGTGTACACAAGAGGGTTCAGATTACTTCACAAAATCCCTAGATTGCCAATGCCTATTGTTGAAAATGTGGTCGAAGCGTTTGGTGTGTTAGATCGAATTATGGAAGCAGATGTACAAGAATTGGATGAAGTAGAAGGAATTGGAGAAGTAAGGGCGAAAAAGATAAAAAAAGGATTAAAAAGGTTACAAGAAAAACATTATATTGACCGTCAGCTGTAGAAGAGAAATTTTCCTCAATTACGGTTAAAAATGGATGAATATGGGTATATTAATGATGCTTTTTGTTTTCTGTTGATCATGATAGAAAACTTAAACATATATCAATGTTAGATGAAGGTGGATTGACAGATGAAAAATAAAGGAGGTGAAGGTATGTTAAAAAGAATCGTTCAGGCGTTTTTTATCATTTTTGGTGCAGTTGTAGGGATTTTTATCATTCCAGAGTTATTTCTGCTGTTAAATGTAAAGGACATACCTCTCATAACAAATGCTTACTCTTCAGCACTAATAGGAGCCGCTGTGTTCTTTATCATCGGCCAATGGTGCACAGGCTATGTTGTTAATTGGGTGAAATGGATCGAGGATTCTCTATTAAAGGCGCCTCTTCCTGATCTTATATCTGGAAGTTTCGGTTTAGTATTTGGACTTATTCTAGCATATCTTATTGTAAACGTGATCCCGCTAAACAATATCCCATATCATATTTTTGGTACCATTATTCCGATTTTTCTGGCTTTCTTTTTAGGATACCTTGGATTTCAGGTAGGGTTTAAGAAGAAGGATGAAATGATGGGGCTGTTCTCTCGATCTGCAAAGGTCAGCAAGAAAAAAGGTGCAGCTGATGATGAACCTGAAATAGAAGATAAAAAGCTGAAAATTTTAGACACAAGTGTTATCATTGATGGAAGAATCGCAGATATTTGTCAAACTGGATTTTTAGAAGGAATAATGGTAATTCCTCAATTTGTTCTCGAGGAACTACAGCATATTGCAGACTCTTCTGATGTATTAAAGAGAAATAGAGGCCGAAGAGGTCTTGATATTTTAAATCGTATCCAAAAAGAATTGGATATCAAAGTTGAAATTTACGAAGGTGACTTCGAAGACATTCAAGAGGTTGATAGCAAGCTTGTGAAGCTCGCTAAATTAACTTCAGGTGTTGTTGTGACAAATGATTTTAATTTAAATAAAGTATGCGAACTTCAAAAAGTAGCAGTGTTAAACATCAATGATCTAGCCAATGCGGTCAAACCGGTTGTACTGCCTGGGGAAGAAATGAAGGTACAGGTCATTAAAGATGGGAAAGAGCATAACCAAGGTGTTGCCTACTTAGATGACGGTACGATGATTGTGGTCGAAGAAGGACGCAATTACATTGGAAAAGACATTGATGTGCTTGTCACAAGTGTGCTGCAGACTGCTGCTGGAAGAATGATTTTTGCGAAGCCAAAACTTCTGGAGAAGGCGCTCTAAAGGGAGAACGAACATGTATTATGAAGTAGTTATTCCGGCTGCGGGGCAGGGGAAACGAATGAAGGCCGGTCGCAATAAGCTTTTTATTGAATTGAAAAGAATGCCGGTCATCATTCACACACTAAAGGTGTTTGACGCCCATTCACAATGCAAACGCATGATCTTAGCGATCAATGAAGAAGAGCGTCGTGACTTTGAAAGGCTACTAAAGGTACACGCTTTTCAAACGCCTGTTTCACTTGTCACTGGCGGTGAAGAACGTCAGCAAAGTGTATATGAAGGATTGAAGGCTGTGAAAGATGCGGACATCGTGCTTGTTCATGATGGAGCAAGGCCTTTTATTAAGCATACACAGATCGACTTGCTCGTTAAGGCAGCGATTGAAAAAGGCTCCGCAGTCGTAGCGGTACCAGTGAAAGACACAATCAAACGCGTTCAAGAAGGCAAAGTGGAGCAAACCATTGAACGTCAGAGCTTGTGGGCAGTCCAGACCCCACAAGCTTTTCGTCATTCTATTTTAAAAGAGGCGCATGAATATGCGGAGCGGACAGGCTTCCTTGGAACAGACGACGCCAGCCTTGTGGAACAATTACATGGTAAGAGTGTGTATATTGTCCAGGGAGACTATACCAATATTAAACTGACAACACCAGATGATTTACTGGTTGCCAAGGCAATTATGGATGCGGAAAGAGGGTACTAGATCATGTTGAGAATAGGACAAGGCTTTGATGTACATCAATTAACAGAGGGAAGACCTCTTATTATCGGCGGGGTTACCATTCCCTATGAAAAGGGCCTGCTTGGGCATTCAGACGCTGACGTACTGCTTCACACGGTGGCAGATGCCTGTCTAGGTGCGATTGGTGAAGGAGATATCGGCAGACATTTCCCAGATACTGATCCCGAGTTTAAGGATGCAGATTCTTTTAAATTACTTCAGTATGTGTGGGCACTTGTGAAAGACAAAGGCTATACACTGGTGAATATTGACTGCACCATCATGGCGCAAAAGCCAAAAATGGCACCTTACATTCAACCAATGTGCGAGAAAATCGCAGAAGCGCTTGAGGCAGATGTCACACAGGTAAATGTCAAAGCAACAACAACTGAGAAACTTGGATTTACAGGTAGAGGCGAAGGAATTGCTTCTCAGGCGACAGTGCTTCTTCAGAAAAAGTAAAATCCATTTTGATGAGAATGGTATTTGATGATAAAATACGTTTATAAAAAAATGGTGTCAGACAACATGATGCAGATGAAAGGAAGTTAAACTCATGGGAAATGAAGTGCGTGTTCGTTATGCACCGAGTCCAACTGGGCATTTACATATTGGGAATGCTAGAACGGCTCTTTTCAACTATTTGTTCGCCCGCAGCCAAGGCGGCAAATTTATTATTCGAATCGAAGATACGGATCAAAAGCGTAATGTAGAAGGTGGAGAAGAAAGCCAGCTTCGCCATTTGCAGTGGCTCGGCATTGATTGGGACGAGAGTATTGATAAAGATGGCGGCTATGGCCCTTACAGACAATCAGAGCGTAATGATATTTACAAAAAATATTATGACGAGCTGCTAGAAAAGGACTTGGCTTATAAGTGCTATTGTACGGCTGAAGAATTAGAAGAAGAGCGTGAAGCACAAATCGCCCGCAGTGAAATGCCTCGATATTCTGGTAAATGCAGTCATTTATCAAAAGAAGAAGAGGATAAGCTCATTGCTGAAGGAAGAGAGCCAAGTATTCGCTTCCGTGTTCCAAAGGGAGAAATCATCAAATTTGGCGATATGGTCAAGGGTGATATTTCGTTTGAAACAGACGGCATCGGTGACTTTGTCATTGTGAAGAAAGATGGTACACCAACTTATAACTTCGCTGTAGCAGTGGATGATCATTTGATGAAAATGACTCACATTCTTCGCGGAGAGGATCACATTTCGAATACACCTAAACAAATCATGATTTTCAATGCATTTGGCTGGGATGTTCCGCTGTTCGGACATATGACGTTGATTGTGAACGAGAACCGTAAGAAATTAAGTAAGCGTGATGAATCGATTATTCAATTCATCGAGCAATATAAGAACTTGGGCTATTTACCAGAAGCCTTGTTTAATTTCATTGCATTACTTGGATGGTCTCCAGTTGGCGAAGAAGAACTATTTACAAAAGAGCAATTCATCGATATTTTCGATGTAAACCGACTTTCTAAGTCACCAGCTCTATTCGATATGCATAAACTAAAATGGGTGAATAACCAATACGTGAAAGCACTTGATCTTGATCAAGTCATTGCATTAACACTTCCACATCTTCAAAAGGCTGGCAAGGTAAGCGAGCAACTGACAGAAGAAGAAAACACGTGGGTACGCAAACTTATTTCTCTATATCACGAACAATTGAGCTACGGAGCAGAAATTGTTGAGTTAACAGAGTTGTTCTTTAAGGAGCAAATTGAGTATAATCAAGAGGCAAGCGAAGTTCTAGCAGAGGAGCAAGTACCAGAAGTCATGGCCTCTTTTGCAAGTCAGCTCGAACGTCTTGAGTCTTTCACACCTGATGAAATCAAGGCTGCCATTAAAGCGGTACAAAAAGAAACAGGGCATAAAGGCAAGAAACTATTCATGCCAATTCGTGTGGCTGTCACAGGACAAACGCATGGCCCAGAACTTCCGCAAAGTATTGAACTACTAGGTAAAGAAACGGTATTAAACCGCATTAAACAAATATAAGGAAAATCGTTGCGAGGGAGAAGTACAATGTTTTCGTCCATCACAGAAAGAGTCTTCACCGGCTGAAAGAGACTTATGGGCAGACGTTGGAAATGCACCCTCAAGACCCTTGAGGAACACGTACGTTAGTATGCAAGGGCGGTACCCTCCGTTACGGGATTAAGTTGAGAAAGCTTGCAAGATAAGGAGCTTTCTAAACAGAGTGGAACCGCGTTTTCAAAACGTCTCTGTCATATGGCAGAGACGTTTTTTATTTGTCCAAAAAAGAGAGCAAGTCCTAAGAGAGATTCATGGGGAAGAACGGGGGGAGCATGTGTTTTTCAAAATGCTGAAAGAAGATATTGATACTGTGTTTGATCAAGATCCTGCTGCTAGAAGCTATATTGAAGTAGTGCTAACCTATTCAGGGCTTCATGCGATTTGGGCTCATCGTATCGCGCACGCATTTTATAAACGTAAGCTATATTTTCTTGCGCGGATCATTTCTCAGGTCAGCCGATTTTTCACAGGGGTTGAAATTCACCCAGCGGCAACCATTGGCAGGCGCTTCTTCATTGATCACGGCATGGGTGTCGTGATTGGGGAAACATGTGAAATTGGAGACAACGTCACTGTTTTCCAAGGCGTGACATTAGGGGGAACAGGGAAAGAAAAGGGAAAGCGGCATCCGACCATTTTAGACGATGCCCTCATTGCGACAGGTGCAAAGGTGCTTGGTTCCATTACAGTAGGAAAAGGGTCCAAGATTGGTGCAGGGTCGGTTGTGTTAAAGGACGTCCCAGACCATTCCACCGTTGTAGGTATACCTGGGCGCGTGGTCGTTCAAAATGGAAAGAAAATCAATCGCGATCTCAATCATCAAGATTTGCCAGATCCAGTTTCCGATCGTTTTAAAGAATTGGAACGAGAAATGGAAAAGCTAAAACGTGAGCTGGCTTCATTGAGCAGAAAGGAAGAACAATCATGACGATCAATATTTATAATACATTAACGCGTAAGAAGGAAGAATTTGTCCCGCTTGAACCAGGAAAGGTCAAGATGTATGTGTGCGGACCGACCGTTTATAACTACATTCATATCGGGAATGCAAGACCGGCGATTGTATATGACACCGTACGTAAGTATTTAGAATACAGCGGTTATGATGTAAATTTTGTATCAAACTTTACAGATGTAGATGATAAACTCATCAAAGCAGCCAATGAGCTCGGAGAAGATGTCCCGACCATTGCTGATCGGTTTATCCAAGCCTACTTCGAAGACGTCAGTGCACTAGGCTGCAAAAAAGCAGACCTTCACCCGCGAGTAACAGAAAACATGGATGACATCATTGCGTTTATCGCCACATTGATTGAAAAAGGCTACGCCTATGAAGCGGATGGCGACGTGTATTACAGCACGCGTTCTTTTGAAGGCTACGGAAAGCTTTCTCACCAATCGATTGATGAACTGAAGACAGGTGCTCGTATTCGTGTAGGTGAAAAGAAACGAGATGCACTGGACTTTGCTTTATGGAAGGCTGCAAAGGATCAGGAAATCTCATGGGATAGCCCGTGGGGCGAAGGACGTCCAGGCTGGCACATCGAGTGCTCGGCAATGGTCAAAAAATATTTAGGTGATACGATCGACATTCATGCTGGCGGACAGGATTTAACGTTCCCTCACCATGAGAATGAGATCGCCCAATCTGAGGCTTTGACAGGGAAACCTTTTGCGAAGTATTGGATGCATAACGGGTATATTAATATTGAGAATGAAAAAATGTCAAAATCACTTGGTAATTTTGTGCTGGTGCATGACATTATTAAAGAACAAGATCCAGATGTACTTCGATTCTTTATGTTATCTGTTCATTACCGTCACCCTATTAATTACTCAATTGATTTATTGGACAGTACAAATAGTGCTTTTAACAGACTCAAAACATCGTATGCCAATTTACATCATCGTCTTGAGAGCAGCACCAATCTAACAGACAATAATACCGAATGGCTGGCTAAGATTGAAGAGCAGCGCGCGACATTTATTTCTGAAATGAATGATGACTTCAATACTGCGAATGCCATCTCTGTCTTATTTGAACTAGCGAAGCAGGCAAATTACTATATGGAGAATGATCATACTTCTGAGGAAGTGATCAAGGCATTTATCAGCTTGTTCCAAGAGATCACAACTGTTCTTGGCTTCTCATTAGAAGAAAAGCACACGCTTGACGAAGAAGTAGAAGCGTTAATTGAGAAACGAAATGAAGCTAGGAGAAATCGTGACTTCGCACTGTCTGATCAAATTCGTGACCAGTTAAAGAGCATGAATATTGTATTAGAGGACACTCCTCAAGGTACTCGCTGGAAAAGAGGAGAATAGGCATGTTGAATTTTGAAAAGCTGAAAGACGGTAAACAGTTGAACGGACTTGCGCTTGCTTATATGGGTGATGCCATATTTGAAGTATATGTGAGGCATCACCTCCTCCAAACGGGGGCGACAAAACCAAATGAGCTGCATAAACGAGCAAGCAAGATTGTTTCAGCTAAATCTCAGGCCGCTATTTTATTTACTCTTCAGCAGCAGGGCTTTTTCACTGAGGCGGAAGAAGCGGTGCTGAAAAGAGGAAGAAATGCAAAATCAGGCACAGTGCCTAAAAACACAGACGTTCAAACGTATCGTTATAGTACGGCGCTTGAAGCGCTTATGGGTTATTTATTTATTGAACAGCAGGACGAACGCTTAGAAGAGCTGATTAGTCAGGCGATTGAAATCGGAACGTCAGGGAGGAAGACAAATGAGTCAGCAACATGATTATGTGATTGGGAAAAATGCAGTGATTGAGACACTGAAGTCAGATCGAGAGTTATACAAGCTCTGGATGGCTGAAAACACTGTAAAAGGACAAGCCCAGCAGGTCATTGAACTCGCTAAAAAGCAAAATATCACCATTCAGTATGTTCCGAGGAAAAAGCTTGATCAAATGGTATCAGGTCAGCACCAGGGAATCGTTGCACAAGTAGCGGCATATGAATATGCGGAATTGGACGATCTGTATCAAATCGCTGAAAAGCGGAATGAACAGCCATTTTTCCTTATTTTAGATGAAATCGAAGATCCTCATAATTTAGGGTCCATTATGCGTACGGCAGATGCTGTAGGTGCGCACGGGATTGTCATTCCAAAAAGGCGAGCAGTCGGCTTGACGACAACCGTTGCCAAGGCATCTACTGGGGCTATCGAACATATTCCTGTCGCAAAAGTGACCAATCTCTCAAGAGCTCTTGATGAGATGAAAGAAAGAGGAATCTGGGTCGCAGGAACAGATGCGTCTGCTAAGCAGGATTACAGACAATTTGATGGAACAATGCCTCTAGCTCTTGTGATCGGCAGTGAAGGAAAAGGAATCGGTCGATTGATCAGGGAAAAATGTGATTTCCTGATTAAACTGCCAATGGCCGGGAAGGTCACTTCATTAAACGCATCAGTTGCCGCTAGTCTATTGATGTATGAAGTGTATCGAAAACGTTATCCGTTAGGAGAATAGAGATGGACATCCTCTTAGTCGATGGATACAACATGATAGGTGCGTGGCCTCGTTTGCAGCACTTAAAGGAAAACAGCTTTGAAGAAGCCAGAGACGTATTGATTCAAAATTTAGCAGAATATCAAGCATACACAGGGTATCGAGTCATTGTCGTATTCGATGCCCATATGGTTAAAGGAATCGAGAAAAAGCGGACAAACCACCGAGTAGAGGTCATCTTTACGAGAGAGAATGAAACGGCTGATGAGCGGATTGAAAAGCTGGCGCAAGATTTAAATAATATTCGGACGCAAATTCATGTAGCGACCTCTGATTTTACGGAACAGTGGGCGATCTTTGGACAAGGTGCTCTTCGCAAGTCGGCTAGAGAGCTTTTAAGAGAGATTGAAGTGATTGAACGAAAGATTGAAACACGGGTCAAAAAGATTACTTCTGATAAACCAGCATCCAAAATTGAATTGTCAGAAGATGTATTGAAAACGTTTGAAAAATGGCGGCGTGGGAATTTGGAATAGCTTGACGATATTTCAACCATTAATGTATAATATTTCTATCTAGGTGCGGTCGGGGGGATCGAAGTGAATCTAAACAACAGCAAGGGTAAGTCCATCAGAGAGCAATTTTGCCAGTTGGAAGATGAACAAGTCATTGAAAGGGTTCATGTCGGAGATAGTGATGCGCTAGATTATTTAATTACGAAATACCGCAATTTTGTACGTGCGAAAGCAAGATCTTATTTCTTGATTGGAGCGGATCGAGAGGACATTGTCCAAGAGGGGATGATCGGACTTTATAAGTCTATCCGCGATTTCAGAGAGGACAAGCTTACTTCATTTAAGGCTTTTGCAGAATTATGTATTACCCGCCAAATTATCACCGCAATTAAAACAGCTACTCGCCAAAAACATATCCCGTTAAATTCCTATGTATCATTAGACAAGCCGATATACGATGAAGAATCGGACAGAACATTGTTGGACGTCATTTCCGGTGCTAAAGCGCTTAACCCAGAAGATTTAATCATTAGCAAAGAAGAATTTGATGATATTGAAATGAAAATGGGTGAACTATTAAGCGAGCTGGAAAGAAAGGTACTTGTGCTTTATCTTGATGGCAGATCCTATCAGGAGATTTCTGAAGATTTAAACCGTCATGTGAAATCAATTGATAATGCACTCCAAAGAGTAAAGAGAAAATTAGAGAAATATTTAGAGCTGCGCGAGATCAGTCTCTAGTCAAACCTATATTGACAGCTTTTTCGACACTGTGATAAGGTACTAAGGAAATGATGTCGAGAAAATAGGTGTAAATATGAGGAAAAGAATCACTCTAGCCTGTAAAGACTGCGGAAGCCGCAATTATACGACAATGAAAAGTGTTGCTTCAGCAGCTGAAAGATTAGAAGTTAAGAAATATTGCAAGAATTGTAATTCACATAAAACACATTTAGAAACGAAGTAAGATTTGCGTTCTTTAATCTGTGGAGGTCTTTTACATGCGTATTATCAGTTTCTTAAAAAGTGTCGGGAAAGAAATGAAAAAGGTCAGCTGGCCAAAGAAAAACGAAATGGTCCGCTACACAATCACTGTTATTTTAACAGTTGTATTCTTTGCAATCTTTTTCTCTTTTCTTGATATAGGAATCTCACAATTAATCGAATTAATTCATTAATACTTGAATAATGGTCTGCTGAACGTGCTATAATAGATCATAATATGACTTGCCAAAAAACCCGTTTTACGGGTTTTTTCAATTGCTTGAAAATATTTACGGTACTCGATATTCGTCAAATAGACATTATGAAATGTGGGGAGGGAAGGACTGAATAGTCCTGATCTAAAATGGAAAAGAATTGGTATGTTGTGCATACGTACTCTGGTTATGAAAACAAAGTAAAAGCGAACTTGGAAAAACGTGTTGAATCAATGGGCATGCAGGATAAAATCTTCCGCGTAGTCGTACCAGAAGAAGAAGAAACTGATTTTAAAAACGGTAAGAAAAAAGTGGTCAAAAAGAAAGTATTCCCTGGCTATGTCCTAGTGGAAATCGTCATGACTGACGATTCTTGGTATGTTGTTCGTAATACACCAGGTGTGACAGGGTTCGTTGGATCAGCTGGATCAGGCTCAAAGCCGACTGCGCTGCTGCCAGGCGAAGCTGAAACCATTCTGAAGAGAATGGGTCTAGAAGAACGCAAAACAGAAATCGACTTTGAACTGAAAGAAACAGTCAAGGTCATCGATGGACCATTTGCTAACTTCACAGGATCTATCGAAGAGATTGATTACGATAAAAGCAAAGTCAAAGTATTCGTTAATATGTTTGGTAGAGAAACACCTGTGGAACTTGAGTTCACGCAGATCGACAAATTGTAATTTAAAAGAGCTTGAAATGAGTGTATAGAAGTGGTAATATAGCAAAGGTACGTCTTGAGTTCACTCAAGATCGCTAGCTAGTTATTTCGTCATTCATATAAAGAATGAAGTTGTTGAGTGGGAGGGGGATTCCCCTATTACCACATCACGGACTTTAAGGAGGTGTGTCTCGTGGCTAAAAAAGTAGTAAAAGTTGTTAAATTGCAAATTCCTGCTGGAAAAGCTAACCCAGCTCCACCAGTTGGACCTGCACTAGGTCAAGCCGGTGTTAATATCATGGGATTCTGTAAGGAGTTTAACGCTCGTACAGCTGACCAAGCTGGTCTTATCATTCCTGTTGAAATTTCGGTTTTTGAAGACCGTTCATTTACATTTATTACTAAAACTCCACCTGCTGCAGTATTACTTAAAAAAGCAGCTGGTATTGAGTCTGGTTCTGGTGAACCTAACCGTAATAAAGTGGCAACTGTTAAGCGTGATAAAGTACGCGAAATCGCGGAAACAAAAATGCCTGACTTAAACGCTGCTAGCGTTGAATCAGCTATGCGCATGGTTGAAGGTACTGCACGCAGTATGGGTATTGTCATCGAAGATTAATTTTTTGTCTTGTTGGGTTGCGAGTTTGGTTTTGACAAGTTCGCAACCCTTATTCGTGGGAGGTTATTCCGCTAAAACCACATAAGGAGGATTTTTATAATGGCTAAAAAAGGTAAAAAGTATGTAGAAGCTGCGAAGCTAATCGAACGTACTAAAGCGTATGATGTAGCTGAAGCTGTTTCTCTTACAAAAAAAGCAAATACAGCGAAATTTGATGCGACTGTAGAAGTTGCTTTTCGTTTGGGCGTAGACCCTCGTAAAAACGATCAACAAATCCGCGGTGCAGTTGTACTTCCTAACGGAACTGGTAAAACTCAACGCGTTCTTGTGTTCGCTAAAGGCGAAAAAGCAAAAGAAGCAGAAGCTGCTGGAGCAGACTATGTTGGAGATTCTGATTACATCACAAAAATCCAACAAGGTTGGTTCGATTTCGATGTAATCGTTGCGACACCTGACATGATGGGTGAAGTTGGTAAGATCGGTCGTGTACTTGGACCAAAAGGTCTTATGCCAAACCCTAAAACAGGAACTGTTACATTCGAAGTAGAAAAAGCAATCAATGAAATCAAAGCTGGTAAAGTAGAATACCGCGTTGATAAAGCTGGTAACATCCACGCGCCAATCGGAAAGGTTTCTTTCGAGGACGAAAAGCTTGTTGAGAACTTTGCAACAATCTATGAGACAATCCTTAAAGCAAAACCTGCAGCGGCTAAAGGTGTATACGTGAAAAACGTTTCTGTTACATCTACTATGGGCCCTGGCGTGAAAGTGGATCCATCTTCTTTCTCTGCAAAATAATTCTTGACTTATCACAATCGTTTTGATAATATCAAAATGTTGTAAAATAGAATAATGTCCATTTATACCGTAGACAGCAGGGGCCTTATGGCTTAATTAACCCGCCGAGGTGTATATGTCACAGTCTTACGTTAACGTATGCTTGTATATACAGCCTCCATGTCTTAATGGAGGCTTTTTATATGGAGAACCGTTCGTTAGGAACGTGATGGCCTGATCGGTATAAGTGTTACACAAAGAATGTACAGGAGGTGTAACCATGAGCAATGCAATCGATACTAAAAAAGTAGTCGTTGATGAAATTACTTCTAAATTTAAAGACAGTATGTCTACTGTAATTGTAGATTACCGTGGTCTTTCAGTTTCTGAAGTGACTGAACTTCGTAAGCAACTTCGTGATGCTGGCGTAGAATTCAAAGTTTACAAAAACACTTTGACTCGCCGTGCAGTTGAACAAGTTGAACTAACTGGTTTAAACGATTTCTTAACAGGTCCAAACGCTATCGCATTCAGTAACGAAGATGTTATCGCACCTGCGAAAATCATCAACGAATTTGCGAAAAGCCACGAAGCTTTAGAAATCAAAGCTGGTGTCATCGAAGGAAACGTAGCGACTGTAGAAGAAGTGAAGGCTCTTGCGGAACTTCCGTCTCGCGAAGGCTTACTATCTATGTTGCTTAGCGTTCTTCAAGCTCCAGTTCGTAACCTTGCTCTTGCTACTAAAGCAGTTGCAGATCAAAAAGAAGAACAAGGCGCTTAATGCGTACTTTACGTAAAATAACTTTAAATGGAGGAATTACAAATGGCTTTAAATATCGAAGAAATCATTGCTTCAGTTAAAGAAGCAACTGTACTTGAGTTAAACGACTTAGTAAAAGCAATCGAAGAAGAATTTGGCGTAACTGCTGCTGCTCCTGTAGCTGTAGCTGCTGCTGGTGGTGCTGCTGCTGAAGAAAAAACTGATTTTGATCTAGTACTTTCTGGTGCTGGGGACCAAAAAATCAAAGTTATCAAAGTTGTTCGTGAAATCACTGGTCTTGGCTTGAAAGAAGCTAAAGAACTTGTTGACAACACTCCAAAACCACTTAAAGAAGGTATTGCTAAAGAAGAAGCTGAAGAACTTAAAGCTAAGCTTGAAGAAGTTGGCGCTTCTGTAGAAGTTAAGTAATCTTCGCCTAATCTTTTGGGAAAGCTCGCTTTTACTGGCGGGCTTTTTCTTTTCTAATCTCCTGAAACGATTGAACCAAGAGGAGGTCCATTCATCGTGAGTGACCACTATTATACGGAAAAGCCATCAGTGAAAAGCAATAAACAGACATGGGACTTCACCTTGAGAAACCGTACCTTTACTTTTACAAGTGACAGTGGAGTGTTTTCTAAGAAAGAAGTCGACTACGGTTCAAGGCTATTAATTGAAGCTTTTGAAGAACCTGAATTGGATGGCGATGTGTTAGATGTCGGTTGCGGTTATGGACCGATCGGCTTATCGTTAGCAAACGAAATGACTAGCCGCACCATTCATATGATTGATGTGAACGAAAGAGCAGTCGAACTTTCAAAGGAAAACGCTAAGCATAATCGCATCGATAATGTCCGCATCTATCAAAGTGATTTATTCTCGAATGTTCATTCATCAGCTGCTTTTGCCTCTATACTGACCAATCCCCCAATACGGGCAGGGAAGAAAGTTGTACATGCGATCTTTGAAAAAAGTGCTGATCATTTATTGCCAGAAGGTGAGTTGTGGGTGGTTATTCAGAAAAAGCAAGGTGGGCCATCTGCGATTGAAAAATTAGAGCAGCTCTTTGGAGAAGTCGCGGTCGTTATGAAAAAAAAGGGCTACTATATTATCAAAGCTAAAAAAGTTTGACGCAGTTTCCTAGCTGTGTTAACATTATAAAATGCCAATGTGTATATTTTGCTTGATAGGCTTAAAAAACAACTATTTTGTATAAATTATGCATACTTGGGAAAACTAATAAAATCGGTATTTGTTTTTGGATGTGGTTTTCTTATTTTAGAAACCCTTTTTTCTTTTGTCTTGTAAAAGTATTTCTTTACTGACATTTGAAAGACAGAAATACTTTTTACACATATAATACGCATGATTTGAGGGGTGAATCAGTTGACAGGTCAACTAGTTCAGTATGGACGACACCGCCAGCGCAGAAGCTACGCACGCATAAGCGAAGTGTTAGAATTACCAAATCTCATTGAAATTCAAACCTCTTCTTATCAGTGGTTTCTTGATGAGGGTCTTAGAGAGATGTTTCAAGATATATCCCCAATTGAGGATTTTACTGGTAACCTTTCTCTTGAATTCATTGATTACAGCCTAGGGGATCCTAAGTATCCTGTAGCAGAATCAAAAGAACGTGATGTAACTTACTCTGCTCCACTAAGAGTGAAAGTTCGTTTAATTAACAAAGAAACTGGAGAAGTAAAAGACCAAGATGTGTTCATGGGGGATTTCCCAATCATGACAGACACAGGTACTTTTATCATTAATGGTGCGGAACGTGTAATCGTTTCTCAATTAGTGCGTTCTCCGAGTGTATATTTCAGTGGTAAAGTAGACAAAAACGGTAAAAAAGGTTTTACTGCGACTGTCATTCCAAACCGTGGCGCATGGTTAGAATACGAAACTGATGCGAAGGATGTAGTTTATGTACGCATCGATCGCACACGTAAGTTGCCGGTTACGGTTCTTTTGCGTGCTCTCGGCTTCAGCTCTGATCAAGAGATTCTTGACCTCATTGGCGAGAATGAATACTTACGCAACACGCTGGAAAAAGACAATACAGAGAATGCGGATAAAGCACTTCTCGAAATCTACGAGCGCCTCCGTCCTGGAGAGCCGCCAACTGTTGAAAATGCGAAAAGCTTGCTAGACTCTCGCTTCTTTGATCCGAAGAGATATGACCTAGCAAATGTTGGTCGCTACAAGATTAATAAGAAGCTTCATATTAAAAATAGACTGTTCAATCAAAAGTTGGCTGAAACACTAGTTGATCCTGAAACAGGTGAAATTCTAGCAGAAAAAGGTCAAATTTTAGACAGAAGAGTTCTTGATAAAGTTCTTCCATACTTAGAAAACGGCATCGGATTTAGAAAGCTTTATCCGAACGGTGGCGTAGTAGAAGATGAAGTAGAACTTCAATCTATCAAGATTTATGCACCAACTGATCAAGAAGGCGAGCAAGTGATCAACGTGATTGGTAATGCATATGTAGAGGAAGCTGTGAAAAATATCACGCCTTCTGACATCATTGCTTCAATCAGTTACTTCTTTAACCTGCTTCATGGAGTAGGTGACACAGATGATATCGATCACCTTGGTAACCGTCGTCTGCGTTCTGTAGGTGAACTTCTGCAAAACCAATTCCGTATTGGTTTAAGCAGAATGGAGCGTGTTGTTCGTGAAAGAATGTCGATTCAAGACACGAACACGATCACACCTCAGCAGCTGATTAACATTCGTCCTGTGATCGCTTCTATCAAAGAGTTCTTTGGTAGCTCTCAGCTTTCTCAGTTCATGGATCAAACAAACCCGCTTGCTGAATTGACGCACAAACGTCGTCTGTCGGCGCTTGGACCGGGTGGTTTGACACGTGAGCGTGCAGGAATGGAAGTTCGTGACGTTCACTACTCTCACTATGGCCGTATGTGTCCTATTGAAACACCAGAGGGTCCAAACATCGGTTTGATCAACTCTCTATCTTCATTTGCAAAAGTGAATCGCTTCGGATTTATTGAAACACCTTACCGCCGGGTTGACCCTGAAACAGGTAAAGTGACACCGAGAATCGATTACTTAACTGCTGATGAAGAGGATAACTATGTTGTAGCACAAGCGAACGCTATATTAGGTGAAGATGGTTCGTTTATCGATGATAATATCATTGCTCGTTTCAGAGGGGAAAACACAGTTGTTCCTCGAAACCGCGTTGACTACATGGACGTTTCGCCAAAGCAAGTTGTTTCTGCGGCGACAGCATGTATCCCATTCTTAGAAAACGATGACTCTAACCGTGCTCTAATGGGAGCGAACATGCAACGTCAGGCTGTGCCTTTGATGCAGCCGGAATCACCGATTGTTGGTACAGGTATGGAGTATGTATCAGGGAAAGACTCTGGTGCTGCTGTTATCTGCCGCTATCCAGGTGTTGTAGAACGTGTTGAAGCGAAAAACATTTGGGTTCGTCGCTATGAAGACGTTGACGGACAACAAGTCAAAGGAAACCTAGACAAATACAGCTTGCTGAAATTTGTCCGGTCTAACCAAGGGACTTGCTACAACCAGCGTCCAATCGTAAGTGTTGGAGATGAAGTCGTTAAAGGAGAAATCCTTGCAGACGGTCCTTCTATGGAAAAAGGTGAATTGGCTCTAGGACGTAACGTGATGGTCGGCTTCATGACATGGGACGGTTACAACTACGAGGATGCGATCATTATGAGTGAGCGCCTTGTAAAAGATGACGTCTATACTTCTATCCATATTGAAGAATATGAATCAGAAGCTCGTGATACAAAGCTTGGACCAGAAGAAATCACACGTGATATTCCAAACGTTGGGGAAGATGCTTTACGCAACCTTGACGAACGTGGAATCATCCGTATTGGTGCAGAAGTAAAAGACGGAGACCTTCTTGTAGGGAAAGTAACGCCTAAAGGTGTAACAGAACTGACAGCTGAAGAACGTCTATTACATGCAATCTTCGGTGAAAAGGCTCGTGAAGTTCGTGATACGTCTCTACGTGTTCCACACGGCGGCGGCGGAATTATCCACGATGTAAAAGTCTTTAACCGTGAAGATGGAGATGAATTACCACCAGGTGTGAACCAGTTAGTCCGCGTATACATCGTTCAGAAGCGTAAAATTTCTGAAGGTGACAAAATGGCCGGACGACATGGTAACAAAGGGGTTATCTCTAAAATCCTTCCAGAAGAAGATATGCCGTATCTTCCAGATGGAACGCCGATTGATATCATGTTAAACCCTCTAGGGGTACCATCTCGTATGAACATCGGTCAGGTGCTTGAGCTTCATATGGGTATGGCTGCACGTTACCTTGGCATTCACATTGCGTCACCTGTATTTGATGGTGCTCGTGAGGAAGATGTTTGGGAAACGCTTGAAGAAGCAGGTATGTCCCGTGATGCGAAAACAGTCCTTTATGACGGTCGAACTGGTGAACCATTCGACAACCGTGTATCTGTTGGAATCATGTATATGATCAAACTGGCTCACATGGTTGACGATAAACTTCACGCACGTTCAACTGGACCATACTCACTTGTTACGCAGCAGCCACTTGGCGGTAAAGCACAGTTTGGTGGTCAGCGTTTCGGAGAGATGGAAGTATGGGCACTTGAAGCTTACGGTGCTGCATACACACTTCAAGAGATCTTAACTGTTAAATCGGATGACGTTGTGGGTCGTGTGAAAACATACGAAGCCATCGTCAAAGGGGATAACGTACCTGAACCAGGTGTCCCTGAATCATTCAAAGTGTTAATCAAAGAACTTCAAAGTTTAGGTATGGATGTCAAAATCCTATCTGGTGATGAAGAAGAGATAGAAATGAGAGATTTAGAAGACGATGAGGAAACGAAGAAAGCAGACGGATTAGCGTTATCTAATGACGAAGATGCTGCAGACCTCGCACCTGTCGATCTTGAACGTGACGCAGTCACAAAAGAATAGCAGAAACGATTAGAGCAAGTGACTAGGGTATAACCCGAAGATTAAAAGGGAGGTAGGCCCCTTGCTAGATGTGAACAATTTTGAGTATATGAACATCGGTCTCGCATCACCTGATAAAATCCGTTCTTGGTCTTTTGGTGAAGTGAAAAAGCCTGAAACGATTAACTATCGTACACTGAAACCTGAAAAAGATGGTCTCTTTTGTGAACGTATCTTCGGACCACAAAAAGACTGGGAATGTCATTGTGGAAAGTATAAACGCGTTCGTTATAAGGGTGTTGTATGTGACCGTTGTGGTGTAGAAGTAACACGGGCAAAAGTCCGTCGTGAGAGAATGGGGCATATCGAACTGGCTGCCCCAGTTTCCCACATTTGGTATTTCAAAGGTATCCCAAGCCGTATGGGTCTTGTTCTTGATATGTCACCACGTGCGTTAGAAGAAGTGATCTACTTCGCTTCTTACGTCGTGACAGATCCGGGCAACACACCGCTTGAGAAGAAACAACTTCTTTCTGAGAAAGAATTCCGTGCTTATTTAGATAAATACGGTAATACGTTCCAAGCAGCTATGGGTGCTGAAGCAATCAACAAACTTCTTCAAGATATCGATCTTGTAAAAGAAGTGGATACACTGAAAGAAGAGCTGAAAACTGCCCAAGGACAGCGTCGTACTCGTGCGATCAAACGCCTTGAAGTGTTAGAAGCCTTCCGTAACTCAGGAAACAAACCGTCTTGGATGATTCTTGATGTACTTCCGGTAATTCCACCAGAATTACGTCCAATGGTTCAGCTTGATGGTGGACGTTTTGCTACTTCTGACTTGAACGACCTTTATCGTCGTGTCATCAACCGTAACAATCGTCTGAAACGTTTATTAGATCTTGGCGCGCCAAGCATCATCGTTCAGAACGAGAAGCGTATGCTTCAGGAAGCTGTCGATGCCTTGATTGATAATGGACGTAGAGGTCGACCAGTAACAGGACCAGGAAATAGACCGTTGAAATCTCTTTCTCACATGTTGAAAGGGAAACAAGGACGTTTTCGTCAAAACTTGCTTGGTAAACGTGTTGACTATTCCGGACGTTCCGTTATCGTCGTAGGCCCACATTTGAAAATGTATCAGTGTGGACTACCGAAAGAAATGGCTCTTGAATTATTCAAACCATTTGTGATGAAGGAGCTTGTTGAAAAAGGATTAGCTCACAACATTAAGAGTGCGAAGCGTAAAATTGAGCGTGTGCAGCCGGAAGTATGGGATGTTTTAGAATCAGTTATTCGCGAGCACCCAGTCTTACTAAACCGCGCACCAACTCTTCACAGACTTGGTATTCAAGCGTTTGAACCTACACTTGTGGAAGGGCGCGCGATTCGTCTGCATCCACTTGTATGTACAGCCTACAACGCTGACTTTGACGGTGACCAAATGGCGGTTCACGTACCATTATCTGCTGAAGCTCAAGCTGAAGCTCGTATCTTAATGCTTGCTGCTCAAAACATTTTGAACCCGAAAGATGGAAAACCAGTTGTTACGCCATCTCAGGATATGGTGCTTGGTAACTACTACCTAACACTTGAGCGTAAAGGTGCTATCGGAGAAGGTATGGTCTTCAAAGATACGAATGAAGCCCTTCTAGCTTATCAAAATGGTTATGTGCATCTTCATACACGTGTAGCTGTTGCAGCTAGCTCGTTGAAGAATGTGACATTCACTGATGAACAGCGTTCTAAATTGTTGATTACAACAGTTGGAAAACTGATCTTTAACGAAATCTTACCGGAATCATTCCCATACATGAATGAGCCGACTAAGAGTAATATTGAAGAAAAAACACCTGATCGTTTCTTCCTTGAAAAAGGTGAGGATGTCAAAGCTGCGATCGAGAAACAAGAAATCAATGCGCCGTTCAAAAAAGGTATTTTAGGAAAAATCATTGCGGAAATCTTTAAGAGATTCCACATCACTGAGACTTCTAAAATGCTTGACCGCATGAAAAATCTTGGGTTCAAATATTCTACTAAAGCCGGTATTACCGTTGGTGTATCTGATATCGTCGTATTAGATGATAAGCAGAAAATCCTTGAAGAAGCACAAGCAAAAGTAGATAACGTCCTGAAGCAATTCAGACGTGGTTTGATTACAGAAGAAGAGCGTTATGAGAGAGTAATTTCAATCTGGAGTTCTTCTAAAGATGTCATCCAAGGTAAACTGATGAAGTCCCTTGATGAAGTCAACCCGATCTACATGATGAGTGACTCTGGAGCGCGTGGTAACGCATCTAACTTCACTCAGCTGGCTGGTATGCGTGGTCTGATGGCCAACCCGGCTGGACGTATCATTGAACTTCCGATTAAATCTAGTTTCCGTGAAGGTTTAACCGTATTAGAATACTTTATTTCCACTCACGGAGCGCGTAAAGGTCTTGCCGATACAGCCCTTAAAACAGCTGACTCAGGTTACCTCACGCGTCGTCTCGTTGACGTTGCACAGGATGTCATCATCCGTGAAACAGATTGCGGTACAGACCGTGGAATCTTGGCGAAGTCCATTAGAGAAGGAAATGAAATTATTGAGAAACTTGAAGAACGTCTTATCGGACGTTTTGCAAGAAAACCAATTGTTCATCCTGAAACGGGCGAAGTCATGGTCGACGAAAACGAGCTAATTGATGAAGATAAAGCACTTGAAGTAGTCGAAGCAGGTATTGAGGAAGTATGGATCCGTTCTGCATTTACATGTAACACGCCTCATGGTGTATGTAAACGATGCTACGGCCGTAACCTTGCAACTGGTACTGACGTTGAAGTTGGTGAAGCAGTTGGAATCATCGCTGCACAATCGATTGGTGAGCCAGGAACACAGCTTACAATGCGTACGTTCCACACCGGTGGGGTAGCAGGAGACGATATCACACAAGGTTTACCTCGTATTCAAGAGCTATTTGAAGCACGTAATCCGAAAGGGCAAGCGACCATCTCTGAAATTGATGGTGTCGTTGCTGAAATCAACGATGTTCGTGACAAGCAGCAGGAAATTGTGGTTCAAGGCGAAGTTGAAACTCGTTCTTACACAGCTCCTTATAATGCACGCCTGAAAGTTGTTGAAGGTGACAAAGTCACTCGTGGTCAAGTGCTGACAGAAGGTTCTATTGATCCGAAAGAGCTTCTAAAAGTGACTGACATGACAGCTGTTCAAGAATATCTGCTTCATGAAGTACAAAAAGTATACCGTATGCAAGGGGTAGAAATCGGAGATAAGCACGTAGAGGTAATGGTTCGCCAAATGCTTCGTAAAGTGCGTGTCGCTGATGCAGGGGATACAGATGTATTGCCAGGCACACTTCTTGATGTACATCAATTCACTGAAGCGAACAAAAAAGTACTATTCGAAGGCAAGCGTCCTGCAACAGGCCGTCCAGTTCTTCTTGGTATTACAAAAGCATCACTTGAAACAGACTCATTCTTGTCTGCTGCATCCTTCCAAGAAACGACTCGTGTCCTAACAGATGCGGCGATTAAAGGAAAACGTGATGAACTGCTTGGCTTGAAAGAGAATGTGATCATTGGTAAACTTGTTCCTGCTGGAACGGGAATGCCAAACTACCGTAAAGTTAAGCCGATTTCACAAGTGCAGCCGACTGACGATATGGTTCCTGTAGAGTAATCTTTCTCATAAGATTTCCATAAACATCATCAAAAAATGGTGAAGGATGTCAAGATAATCTGTCATACGATATTGACATCCTTCTGCCATGATGATAATATAACCAAGGTGCTCAAAATAAAACCTGTTACTTTGGAGGATATTCGATGTCTTATGATAAAGTATCACAGGCTCAGTCCATTATTATTGGTACGAAGCAAACAGTAAAAGCTCTGAAACGAGATTCAGTAAAGGAAATCGTCGTAGCGAAAGATGCTGATCCTACTTTAACAGCTAGTGTAATGAAACTAGCGCAAGAGAAGGGTGTAGACATTTTAGTGGTAGATTCCATGAAAAAGCTCGGCAAGGCCTGCGGAATTGAAGTTGGGGCAGCAGCTGTTGCCATTATGTTATAACGTACTTGTTTGTTTTTGCATGCTTTAATTGCAAAAGCATTGTTTTTTGCCTTTTGATGAACCACCTGGGTATGTGGGTTATAAAAAAAGTAATGAAGGGAGGAATAACAACATGCCTACAATTAATCAGCTAATACGCAAAGGACGCGTGAGTAAAGTTGAAAACTCAAAGTCTCCTGCACTTAACAAAGGATACAACAGTTTCAAAAAAGAGCACACTAACGTAACATCTCCACAGAAGCGCGGGGTTTGTACTCGTGTCGGTACAATGACACCGAAAAAACCAAACTCAGCACTACGTAAATATGCTCGTGTACGTTTGTCTAACCTGATTGAAGTAACAGCTTACATTCCTGGTATCGGTCATAACCTACAAGAGCACAGTGTAGTACTTATCCGTGGCGGACGTGTAAAAGACTTACCGGGTGTACGTTACCACATCGTTCGTGGTGCGCTTGATACTGCCGGAGTTGACGGTCGTATGCAAGGACGTTCTAAATACGGAACAAAACGCCCTAAACAAAGCAAATAATATAAACAAACATAAGGGTTTTTAGAAGTTGATATCAGATCAGTGGAGTCAGGTATCTGACAATGAAATTGAGATGAGAGACAGATAGAAATCCTTTTAAAAGAGAAGGGAGGCTATTCAGATGCCACGTAAAGGTCCTGTTGCAAAAAGAGACGTTTTGCCAGATCCAATTTACAATTCTAAACTTGTATCTCGTTTGATCAACAAAATGATGATCGACGGTAAAAGAGGAAAGTCACAAACAATTCTCTACAAGTCATTTGATATCATCAAAGAACGTACTGGTAATGAAGCGATGGAGGTTTTCGAACAAGCCTTGAAAAACATCATGCCAGTTCTTGAAGTTAAAGCACGTCGTGTAGGTGGAGCTAACTACCAAGTACCTGTAGAAGTTCGCCCAGACCGTCGTACGACTTTAGGTCTTCGCTGGTTAGTTAACTACGCTCGTCTTCGTGGAGAAAAAACGATGGAAGAGCGTCTTGCTAACGAAATCCTTGACGCAGCTAACAACACTGGTGCTGCTGTGAAGAAACGTGAAGATACACACAAAATGGCAGAAGCGAACAAAGCATTCGCTCACTACCGCTGGTAGGATTTATACCAAACTAAAAAAACTATTCCCTAATAAGGAAGGAGAAATTACCCAATGGCAAGAGAGTTCTCCTTAGACAAAACTCGTAATATTGGTATCATGGCTCACATCGATGCCGGTAAAACGACAACGACTGAGCGTATCTTGTACTACACTGGTCGTATCCATAAAATTGGTGAAACTCACGAAGGAGCTTCACAAATGGACTGGATGGAGCAGGAGCAAGAACGTGGTATTACAATCACTTCTGCTGCTACTACAGCACAATGGAAAGGTTACCGTGTAAACATCATTGATACACCAGGACACGTAGACTTCACTGTTGAAGTTGAACGTTCTTTACGTGTACTTGATGGTGCGGTTGCTGTTCTTGATGCACAATCAGGTGTAGAGCCACAAACTGAAACAGTTTGGCGCCAAGCAACAACTTACGGAGTACCTCGTATCGTATTCGTTAACAAAATGGATAAAACAGGTGCGGACTTCCTTTACTCTGTAGGCACATTAAGAGATCGTCTTCAAGCAAACGCTCATGCAATCCAATTGCCGATCGGTGCTGAAGACCAATTCGAAGGAATCATCGACCTTGTAGAAAACGTAGCATACTTCTACGAAGATGACCTTGGAACTCGCTCTGATGCACAAGAAATCCCTGCTGAGTATAAAGACAAAGCTGAAGAGCTTCGTAGCAGCTTAATTGAAGCTGTGGCTGAGCTTGATGAAGAGCTTATGGAAAAATACCTTGAGGGTGAAGAAATTACAATTCCTGAATTGAAAGCTGCAATCCGTAAAGGAACATTGAATGTTGAATTCTATCCAGTTCTTGTTGGATCTGCTTTCAAAAACAAAGGTGTTCAGCTTGTACTTGACGCTGTGCTTGATTACCTTCCTGCACCAACTGATGTTGCTGCAATCAAAGGTACCTTGCCAGATACAAATGAAGAGGTTGTACGTGAGTCTACTGATGACGCACCATTCGCAGCCCTTGCATTTAAAGTAATGACTGACCCTTATGTTGGGAAACTAACTTTCTTCCGCGTATACTCTGGAACACTTGATTCTGGTTCTTACGTGAAGAACTCTTCTAAGAACAAGCGTGAACGTGTTGGACGTATCCTTCAAATGCACGCAAACAGCCGTGAAGAAATCTCTACTGTTTACGCAGGGGATATCGCAGCAGCTGTAGGTCTTAAAGATACATCAACTGGTGACACTCTTTGTGACGAGAAAAGTCTTGTTATCCTTGAGTCTATGGATTTCCCAGAGCCAGTTATCGATGTAGCAATCGAGCCTAAATCTAAGGCTGACCAAGATAAAATGGGTATCGCTTTAGCTAAACTAGCTGAAGAGGATCCAACATTCCGTACACAAACAAACACTGAAACTGGTCAAACGATCATCTCTGGTATGGGTGAGCTTCACCTTGATATCATTGTTGACCGTATGAAGCGCGAGTTCAAGGTTGAAGCTAACGTAGGAGCTCCTCAAGTTGCGTACCGTGAAACATTCCGTTCTAGTGCAAAAGTTGAAGGTAAATTCGTACGTCAGTCTGGTGGACGCGGTCAGTTCGGACACGTTTGGATCGAATTCGAACCAAACGAAGAAGGCGCAGGCTTCGAATTCCAAAATGCAATCGTCGGTGGGGTTGTTCCTCGTGAATACATTCCAGCTATTCAAGCAGGTCTTGAAGATTCACTTGAAAATGGTGTATTAGCAGGATTCCCATTAATCGACATCAAAGCTAAATTATTTGATGGATCATACCACGATGTTGACTCTAACGAAATGGCGTTTAAAATTGCTGCATCTATGGCATTGAAAAATGCTGTCAGCAAATGTAACCCAGTTCTACTTGAGCCAATGATGAAAGTAGAAGTCGTTATCCCAGAAGAATACATGGGAGACATCATGGGTGATATCACATCTCGTCGTGGACGTGTAGAAGGTATGGAAGCTCGCGGTAACGCTCAAGTTGTTCGCGCTATGGTTCCACTTTCTGAAATGTTCGGATATGCAACTTCACTCCGTTCTAACACACAAGGACGCGGTACTTTCACTATGCACATGGATCACTACGAAGAAGTGCCTAAGAGCATTAGTGAAGAAATCATCAAAAAAAATAAAGGTGAATAATTGATTTTGCCTTTAAACTAAAGTATAACTACTATTGAAGATCAGAAAGTGAGAGGTAACTCTTCACTTTCTATCACTCTATACCAAATACAATGAACCTTTTAAGGAGGATTTTTAGAATGGCTAAAGAAAAATTCGACCGTTCCAAATCGCATGCTAACATTGGTACAATTGGACACGTTGACCATGGTAAAACAACTCTAACTGCTGCTATCTCAACAGTTCTTCATAAGAAATCTGGTAAAGGTACAGCTATGGCTTATGACCAAATCGATGGTGCTCCAGAAGAGCGTGAACGTGGAATTACAATCTCAACTGCACACGTTGAGTATGAAACTGAATCTCGTCACTATGCACACGTAGACTGCCCAGGACACGCTGACTATGTTAAAAACATGATCACTGGTGCTGCTCAAATGGATGGCGCGATCTTAGTAGTATCTGCTGCTGACGGTCCAATGCCACAAACACGTGAGCACATCCTACTTTCTCGTAACGTAGGTGTACCATACATCGTAGTATTCCTTAACAAATGTGACATGGTTGACGATGAAGAGTTACTTGAACTTGTTGAAATGGAAGTTCGTGACCTTCTTTCTGACTATGACTTCCCTGGTGATGATGTACCAGTTATCAAAGGTTCTGCTCTTAAAGCTCTTGAAGGAGATGCTGATTACGAAGCAAAAATCTTTGAACTTATGGATGCGGTTGATGAGTACATCCCAACTCCAGAGCGTGACACTGAGAAGCCATTCATGATGCCAGTTGAGGACGTATTCTCAATCACTGGTCGTGGAACAGTTGCTACTGGTCGTGTTGAGCGTGGACAAGTTAAAGTCGGTGATGAAGTTGAAATCATCGGTCTTCAAGAAGAAAACGGTAAAACAACTGTTACAGGTGTTGAAATGTTCCGTAAACTTCTTGACTATGCTGAAGCTGGTGACAACATCGGTGCACTACTTCGTGGTGTATCTCGTGAAGATATCCAACGTGGTCAAGTACTTGCTAAACCAGGTACAATCACTCCACATAGCCGTTTCAAAGCTGAAGTTTATGTACTTTCTAAAGAAGAGGGTGGACGTCATACTCCATTCTTCGCTAACTACCGTCCGCAGTTCTACTTCCGTACAACTGACGTAACTGGTATCGTACATCTTCCAGAAGGTACTGAAATGGTAATGCCTGGCGATAACACTGAGATGGAAGTTGAACTTATCTCTACTATCGCTATCGAAGAAGGAACTCGTTTCTCTATCCGTGAGGGTGGACGTACTGTAGGTTCTGGCGTCGTTTCAAATATCATTAAGTAATAAACTTATAAAAGAGACTCCTTGCAAAAGGGTCTCTTTTTTTGCTTTTCCAGATCAAAACGGCTACTATAAGCTATAGAATCTAAATGGAACCGAGAGGATCACTGGAATGGCGAAGACATATTTGAAAAAATGGTTGATCGGCGGAGTTGACCAATGGATTATGATGAAAGAAGATCACCCAAAAGAAACGAAACCCGTTCTGTTATTTTTACACGGTGGGCCTGGCTCAGCTCAAATCAGTTATATCGATTCCTTTCATGAGGAACTTGACCAAGACTTTACAGTCGTCCACTGGGATCAACGCGGTTCAGGGCTTTCTTATCATAAGAATATTCCTGCTGCATCAATGACCATTCAGCAGTTTATTGAGGATACAGTTGAACTGACAGAAAAGCTCCTTTCATATCTAGGTCATTCAAAACTGTACATCGCTGGATACTCATGGGGATCCTTAATTGCGATACAAGCAGTACATAAGCGTCCGGATTTATATCATGCATATTATGGGATTAGTCAGGTAGTAGATGTATTGAAAGAAGATATCGTGTCGTACGAGCTTCTTTTGAAGAAATACCATCACAATCGTCTGTTCACTAGCTGTCTGCGATTACTGACACCTCCCCCATGGAAACGAACCTCTGCTCATGCTTTATTCTCTCTATATAAGGAGTTCGTAAATGCAGGTCTCACGCATAGATGGAAGCCACTTTTTCAAATGCTGCGCGGGATTCTTCATAGTAAGCATTATCAGCTAATAGATAAATGGAGATTTCTTAAAGGGCAGAAGTTTAGTCAGGACATGCTGTGGAGTGAGCTGTTGAATGAGAGCATTCAATACCGAGTTTCTACTATATTAATACCGTGCTACTTTATCATTGGTGAACATGACATGATTACACCAGCTGCTGTATCAAAACCATATGTTGATCAATTAACAGCACCAATAAAAGAATGGTTCATCTTTAAAGAATCTGCACATTCCCCGCATATTGAAGAGCCAGCTGAATTTATTCGTGTCGTAAGAAAGACTGCTATACATCATCTTCAGGGAAAGCTTGATTTATAGGTTGAACCCCTGTATAATATTAAAAGTGTGCAAATCATAAATTTATCCGATTTATTATTGCAACACGCAGACCAATTTGGTACAATAGTGCATGTTGGTCTTTGACTGCGATGAAGTGAGAGGTTGCTGACACACCCGGCCGCTTTGCCATGGCAAGGTGATCAGGTTTTTCTCACGGAGAACTGTCTAACGTAAGTAGGCGAAAAGGAGGGAAAATAATGGCAAAACAAAAAATTCGTATTCGTTTAAAAGCATATGATCATAGAATTCTTGATCAATCTGCTGAGAAGATTGTTGAAACGGCTAAGCGTTCTGGTGCTAGTGTATCTGGTCCAATCCCGCTTCCAACTGAAAAATCAGTTTACACAATCCTTCGTGCGGTGCATAAGTACAAAGATTCTCGTGAGCAATTCGAGATGCGTACTCACAAACGTCTAATCGACATCGTGAATCCAACTCCGCAAACAGTTGATGCACTTATGCGTTTAGATTTACCATCTGGTGTAGATATCGAAATCAAACTTTAATTCAAATAGAAAACACATATTATAGGAGGTGTGACGAATGACCAAAGGAATCTTAGGTAGAAAAATTGGTATGACGCAAGTATTCGCAGAAAACGGTGATCTTATCCCTGTAACTGTTGTTGAGGCTGCTGCTAACGTTGTTCTTCAAAAGAAGACTGCTGACACGGATGGCTATGAAGCAATCCAAATCGGTTTTGACGACAAACGTGAAAAGCTTTCTAACAAACCAGAGAAAGGCCACGTTGCTAAAGCGGAAACTGCTCCTAAGCGCTTCGTAAAAGAATTACGCGGTGTGGAGTTAGATGCGTATGAAGTTGGTCAGGAAGTCAAGGTTGATATTTTCGCAAATGGAGATATCGTAGATGTAACAGGAACATCAAAAGGTAAAGGATTCCAAGGGGCTATCAAGCGCCACGGACAATCACGCGGACCAATGACTCACGGTTCACGTTATCACCGTCGTCCTGGTTCAATGGGACCTGTTGATCCAAACCGCGTATTCAAAGGTAAACTTCTTCCAGGACGTATGGGCGGAGAGCAAATCACTGTCCAAAACCTTGAGATCGTTAAAGTTGATGCAGAACGCAATCTTCTGTTGATCAAAGGAAACGTACCAGGAGCTAAAAAATCTCTAGTAACTGTAAAGAGTGCAGTTAAAACTAAATAACTCTCTTAGGAAAGGAGGAAACAAGTCATGCCAAAAGTAGCATTATTTAACCAAAACGGTTCTACTAACGGTGAAATCGAATTAAACGCTTCTGTGTTTGGAATCGAGCCAAACGAAAGCGTAGTATTCGATGCTATTCTTATGCAAAGAGCTTCCTTACGTCAAGGAACTCACAAAGTAAAAACTCGTTCTGAAGTACGTGGCGGAGGTCGTAAACCTTGGAGACAGAAGGGTACAGGTCGTGCTCGTCAAGGTTCTATCCGTTCACCACAATGGCGCGGAGGCGGTATCGTATTCGGTCCATCACCACGCAGTTATTCTTATAAATTACCTAAAAAAGTTCGCCGCTTGGCTATCAAGTCAGTATTGTCTTCTAAAGTAATCGACAACAACATCATCGTTCTTGAAGATCTAACTCTTGATGCAGTGAAAACGAAAGAATTCGCAGGCATCCTTAAAGGATTATCTGTTGAGAAGAAAGCGTTGATCGTCACTGCGGATGCAAACGAAACAGTAGCTTTATCTGCTCGTAACATCCCTGGAGTAACAGTTGTTGAAGCTAAAGGTATCAACGTTCTTGACGTTGTCAACCACGACAAACTTCTGATCACTAAAGCAGCGGTTGAAAAAGTAGAGGAGGGACTTGCATAATGAAAGATCCTCGTGATGTTCTAAAGCGCCCTATCATTACTGAACGTTCTGCTGATCTAATGACAGAGAAGAAGTACACGTTCGAAGTTGATGTCAGAGCTAACAAAACAGAAGTGAAAGACGCTGTTGAAGAAATCTTTGGAGTGAAAGTTGAGAAAGTCAACGTTCAAAACTACAAAGGGAAATCTAAACGCGTTGGACGCTACACTGGTATGACTAGCCGTCGCAGAAAAGCGATCGTGAAATTAACTGCTGACAGCAAAGAAATCGAAATTTTTGAAGCGTAAATCTTAAAAAGAAGGAGGGAAATTCAAAATGGCGATTAAAAAGTATAAACCAACCAGTAATGGTCGTCGTGGCATGACTACTTCAGATTTTGCTGAAATCACGACTGACAAACCAGAAAAATCGTTGCTTGCACCGCTACACAAAAAAGGCGGACGTAACAACCAAGGTAGATTGACTGTTCGTCATCAAGGTGGCGGTCATAAACGTCAATACCGTATCATCGACTTTAAGCGTGATAAAGACGGTATACCTGGACGCGTTGCTACAATCGAGTATGATCCAAACCGTTCAGCGAACATCGCTCTTATAAACTATGCAGATGGTGAGAAACGTTACATTCTTGCTCCAAAAGGAATTCAAGTTGGTATTGAAGTTACTTCTGGACCAGAAGCTGACATCAAACCAGGTAATGCTCTTCCACTTATCAACATCCCAGTTGGTACAGTTGTGCATAACATTGAATTAAAACCAGGTAAAGGTGGACAATTAGTTCGTTCTGCTGGTACTTCTGCTCAAGTTCTTGGTAAAGAAGGTAAATACGTTCTTGTACGTTTGAACTCAGGAGAAGTTCGCATGATTCTTTCTGCTTGCCGTGCGACTATCGGTCAAGTAGGAAACGAGCAACACGAATTAATTAACATCGGTAAAGCTGGACGTTCTCGCTGGAAAGGCGTACGCCCAACAGTTCGTGGTTCTGTAATGAACCCTAACGATCACCCACACGGTGGTGGTGAAGGACGCGC
Organism: Bacillus sp. LLTC93; assembly: GCF_002993125.1. NCBI lineage: Bacteria > Bacillati > Bacillota > Bacilli > Caryophanales > Bacillaceae > Bacillus > Bacillus sp. LLTC93. The sequence goes on from NZ_PVME01000011.1 coordinate 36,982, forward strand.
TCCAATCGGACGTAAATCACCAATGTCTCCATGGGGTAAACCGACTCTTGGATTCAAGACTCGTAAGAAAACCAACAAGTCTGATAAATTCATTGTACGTCGTCGTAAAAACAAGTAACGGGGTTGTCTACGGTTCATTTAGGACCGTAGTTCAATCACGAAGGGAGGTTCCACAATGGCTCGCAGCTTAAAAAAAGGACCATTTGTTGATGATCATTTGATTGCTAAAGTCGAGAAATTGAATGAAACTGACAAAAAGCAAGTCGTAAAAACTTGGTCTCGTCGTTCTACAATTTTCCCACAATTCATCGGTCACACAATCGCTGTCTATGACGGACGCAAACATGTACCTGTTTTCATTTCTGAAGATATGGTAGGTCACAAATTGGGCGAATTCGCACCAAGCCGTACTTACAAAGGTCATGCTAGTGACGATAAAAAAACAAGACGCTAATGAGAGGAGGCTTTTAAATGCAAGCTAAAGCTGTCGCAAGAACAGTCCGTATTGCTCCTCGTAAAGCACGTCTAGTAATGGACCTGATCCGAGGTAAGCAAGTAGGAGAAGCAGTTTCTATCTTAAACCTTACACCTAAGGCTGCTTCACCAATTATTGAAAAAGTATTAAAATCTGCTATCGCAAACGCTGAGCACAACTACGAGTTGGACGCTAACAGCCTAGTGATTACTCAAGCATTCGTTGACGAAGGTCCAACACTTAAGAGATTCCGTCCACGTGCTATGGGTCGTGCGAGCGCAATTAACAAACGTACTAGCCACATTACAATCGTTGTATCAGAAAAGAAGGAGGGATAATCCGTGGGTCAAAAGGTAAATCCAGTAGGTCTTCGTATTGGCGTCATTCGTGATTGGGAATCTAAATGGTTCGCAGGTAAAGATTACGCTGACTTCTTACATGAAGACTTGAAAATCCGTGAATTCATCAGCAAGCGTTTGTCTGACGCGTCTGTTTCTAAAGTAGAAATCGAACGTGCTGCAAACCGCGTAAATATCACAATCCACACGGCTAAACCAGGTATGGTAATTGGTAAAGGCGGATCTGAAGTTGAAGCACTTCGTAAAGCTCTTAACAGCCTAACTGGCAAACGTGTACACATCAACATTCTTGAAATCAAGAGAGCAGATCTTGATGCTCAGCTAGTTGCTGAAAACATCGCTCGTCAACTTGAAAATCGTATTTCATTCCGTCGTGCACAAAAACAAACAATCCAACGCACAATGCGTGCTGGAGCACAAGGAATCAAAACAATGGTTTCTGGTCGTCTTGGCGGTGCAGATATTGCTCGTTCTGAATATTACAGTGAAGGTACTGTTCCGTTGCACACACTTCGTGCTGACATCGACTATGCTACTGCTGAAGCTGACACTACTTATGGTAAGCTTGGCGTAAAAGTATGGATCTATCGTGGAGAAGTCCTTCCAACTAAGAAGAATACTGCGGAAGGAGGAAAATAATATGTTATTGCCAAAACGCGTGAAGTATCGCAGAGAACATCGTGGAAAAATGCGTGGTCGTGCAAAAGGTGGCACTGAAGTACATTTCGGTGAGTTCGGTATCCAAGCTCTAGAAGCTTCATGGATCACTAACCGTCAAATCGAAGCTGCTCGTATTGCTATGACTCGTTACATGAAACGTGGCGGTAAAGTTTGGATTAAAATTTTCCCTTCTAAGCCATACACAGCAAAACCTCTAGAAGTCCGCATGGGTTCCGGTAAAGGTGCTCCAGAAGGATGGGTAGCTGTAGTAAAACCGGGCAAAGTTTTATTTGAAATTTCTGGTGTGTCTGAAGAAGTTGCTCGTGAAGCTCTTCGTCTTGCATCTCACAAATTGCCAATTAAAACGAAGTTCGTAAAACGTGAAGAAATTGGTGGTGAATCAAATGAAAGCTAATGAAATTCGTGACCTTACCACTGCTGAAATTGAACAAAAAGTAAAGTCTCTTAAAGAAGAACTTTTCAATCTTCGTTTCCAATTAGCGACTGGGCAGCTTGAAAACACTGCTCGCATTCGTGAAGTGCGTAAATCAATCGCACGCATGAAAACTGTGATTCGTCAAAGAGAAATCGCTGCTAATAAATAATAATTAGAGGGGAGGCCCCGCAAACATGAGCGAACGTAACCAACGTAAAGTGTATCAAGGTCGTGTTGTTTCTGACAAAATGGATAAAACCATCACTGTTGTTGTTGAAACATACAAAAAGCATTCACTTTATGGCAAACGTGTAAGATACTCTAAAAAGTTAAAAGCACATGATGAAAACAACCAAGCAAAAATCGGAGACATCGTAAAGGTCATGGAAACTCGTCCTTTATCTGCGACTAAACGCTTTCGTCTAGTTGAAGTTGTCGAAGAAGCTGTTATTATCTAATAAAGTTCGGATTTCTTTTTCCGAAGGGAGGTAACATTAATGATTCAACAGGAGACTCGTTTAAAAGTAGCTGACAACTCTGGCGCACGCGAAGTACTAACGATTAAAGTTCTTGGTGGCTCTGGACGTAAGACGGCTAACATCGGTGATGTGATTGTTTGTACGGTTAAACAAGCAACACCAGGAGGCGTTGTCAAAAAAGGTGAAGTTGTGAAAGCAGTTATCGTTCGTACAAAGAGCGGAGCTCGCAGAAACGATGGATCTTACATCAGTTTTGATGAAAATGCATGTGTCATCATCCGTGACGACAAGAGCCCGCGTGGAACTCGTATCTTCGGACCAGTAGCACGTGAACTTCGTGAAAATAACTATATGAAAATTGTTTCTCTAGCACCAGAAGTACTTTAATGAATACAATCCCCGACTCAAGGAGGTGCGATTAAATGCATGTTAAAAAGGGCGATAAAGTAGTGGTTATCTCTGGTAAAGATAAAGGTAAACAAGGAGTCATCCTTGCTGCTTTCCCTAAGAGTGACCGTGTTTTAGTAGAAGGTATTAACCTTGTGAAAAAACACTCTAAACCAACCCAAGCTAACCCTCAAGGCGGAATTTCTGAACAGGAAGCGTCGATTCACGTATCAAACGTAATGCCGCTTGATCCTAAAACGGGTGAAGTGACACGTGTTGGATATAAAGTTGAGGACGGAAAGAAAGTCCGTGTAGCGAAAAAATCTGGGCAAGTTCTAGATAAATAGTAAATAAGGAAGGGAGGTCTTTCTCATGAACCGCCTTAAAGAAAAGTATGTAAAAGAAATTACACCTGCATTAGTTTCTAAGTTTGAATACAATTCAGTAATGCAAGTGCCAAAAATCGAAAAAATCGTGATCAACATGGGTGTTGGTGACGCAGTTCAAAACGCTAAAGCAATCGATACTGCTGTTGAAGAATTAACGTTTATCGCTGGTCAAAAACCTGTCGTTACTCGTGCGAAGAAGTCTATTGCTGGATTCCGTCTACGTGAAGGAATGCCAATCGGTGCGAAAGTAACACTTCGCGGAGAGCGCATGTATGATTTCCTTGATAAACTTATTTCTGTATCTTTACCACGTGTACGTGACTTCCGTGGGATTTCTAAGAAATCTTTCGACGGACGTGGAAACTACACGCTTGGTATTAAAGAACAGTTAATCTTCCCAGAAATTGATTACGATAAAGTATCAAAGGTCCGCGGTATGGATATCGTTATCGTTACTACTGCCAATACGGACGAAGAAGCACGTGAGTTATTAACTCAAGTAGGTATGCCGTTCCAGAAATAATCAATGAAAGGGAGGCGAAATCGTGGCTAAAAAGTCTATGATTGCGAAGCAACAACGCAAACAAAAGTTTAAAGTTCAAGAGTATACGCGCTGCGAACGTTGTGGACGTCCACATTCAGTTATTCGTAAGTTTAAACTTTGCCGTATTTGTTTCCGCGAACTTGCATATAAAGGACAAATTCCTGGCGTTAAAAAAGCCAGCTGGTAATCCCCATAAATGGGAAGGAGGTTATTAAATAATGGTTATGACAGATCCGATTGCAGATTTGCTGACTCGTATTCGCAATGCGAACATGGTACGTCATGAGAAGCTAGAAGTACCGGCTTCAAAAATCAAAAGAGAAATTGCTGAAATCTTAAAGCGTGAAGGTTTTATCCGTGACGTTGAATACGTTGAAGACAGCAAACAAGGAATTATCCGTATGTTCCTTAAATACGGTCAAAACAACGAGCGTGTTATCACTGGTCTTAAAAGAATCAGTAAACCTGGTTTACGCGTATATGCGAAATCAAATGAAGTACCACGTGTACTTAACGGACTTGGAATCGCAATTATTTCTACATCACAAGGTGTTTTATCGGACAAAGAAGCCCGTGCTAAACAAGCTGGTGGAGAAGTACTTGCTTACGTATGGTAAAAAAAGCTTAAGATGAATGGAGGTGCTTGGTATGTCTCGCATAGGTAAAAAACTAATTGAGATCCCTTCAGCTGTTACTGTGACAAACAACGATAACACAGTGACAGTAAAGGGACCAAAAGGTGAACTAACTCGTACGTTTCACCCTGATATGGAAATTAAAATTGAGGACAACGTCTTAACTGTAAGCCGTCCGTCTGAAAATAAAGAACACCGTGCATTACATGGTACAACACGTAGCTTGCTTGCAAACATGATTGAAGGTGTATCTAAAGGTTTCGAGAGAGGTTTAGAACTTATCGGTGTCGGTTACCGTGCAGCTAAATCTGGAAACAAACTTGTTCTTAACGTTGGATACTCTCATCCAGTTGAAATCGTTCCTGAGGCTGGAGTTGAAGTCGAAGTTCCATCTCAAACGAAAGTAATCGTTAAAGGTATCGATAAAGAGCGTGTAGGAGCTCTTGCTTCTAACATCCGCGCTGTCCGTTCTCCAGAGCCTTACAAAGGTAAAGGAATTCGTTACGAAGGTGAATTCGTTCGCCGTAAAGAAGGAAAAACTGGTAAGTAAGATCGCTTAATGTGAAGAAAGGAGTGACTCGGATGATTACGAAAACTAGCAAAAACGCTACTCGTCTTAAAAGACACGCTCGTGTTCGTGCGAAACTTTCAGGTACTGCTGAAAGACCTCGCCTTAACGTTTTCCGTTCTAACAAGAATATCTACGCTCAAGTAATTGATGATGTTAACGGTGTAACACTTGTAAGTGCTTCTACTCTTGATAAAGAGTTAAAGATCGAGAATAGTTCTGACACTGCAGCTGCTACTAAAGTTGGCGAAGTTGTTGCAAAACGCGCTGTTGAAAAAGGAATCTCTAACGTGGTATTTGACCGCGGAGGATACCTATATCATGGACGTGTAAAAGCTCTAGCTGAAGCTGCTCGTGAGGCTGGACTTAAATTTTAATAAAAGAAGGAGGGACACATCCGAATGAGTCGTATTGACCCAAGCAAATTAGAGTTAGAAGAACGCTTAGTTACGGTTAACCGCGTAGCGAAAGTTGTTAAAGGTGGACGTCGTTTCCGTTTTGCAGCTTTAGTTGTTGTCGGTGACAAAAACGGTCATGTTGGTTTCGGTACTGGTAAAGCACAAGAAGTACCAGAAGCAATCCGCAAAGCTGTTGAAGATGCGAAAAAGAATTTAATTGAAGTACCAATGGTTGGAACTACAATTCCACATGAAATCATCGGTCGATTCGGTGCAGGAAACGTTCTATTGAAGCCTGCTTCAGAAGGTACAGGAGTTATCGCTGGAGGCCCAGTGCGTGCGGTACTTGAGCTTGCTGGTCTAGCTGATATCCTTTCTAAATCTCTAGGTTCTAATACACCGATCAACATGATCCGCGCAACACTTCAAGGTTTAAGTGAACTTAAACGTGCTGAAGATGTAGCGAAGCTTCGTGGAAAATCTGTAGAAGACCTGTTAGGATAAGGAGGGAACAATAATGGCAAATAAATTAGAAATTACCCTCAAACGCAGTGTAATCGGTCGCCCTGAAGATCAGCGTGTCACTGTTCGTACTCTTGGTTTAAAGAAAACAAACCAAACAGTCGTACATGAAGACAATGCAGCGATCCGCGGCATGATTAACAAGGTGTCTCATTTAGTTTCTGTTAAAGAACAATAAAACAATTTTTAATCGATAAGGAGGTGCCCAAATGAAACTTCATGAATTGAAGCCTTCAGAAGGTTCACGTAAAGTACGCAACCGTGTTGGTCGTGGTATTGGATCAGGTAACGGTAAAACTTCTGGTAAAGGTCATAAAGGTCAAAACGCTCGTTCTGGCGGCGGTGTACGCCCTGGATTCGAAGGTGGACAAATGCCTTTATTCCAACGCCTTCCAAAACGTGGTTTTACAAACATCAACCGTAAAGATTACGCGGTAATCAACTTAGACAGATTAAACAGTTTTGACGAAGGAACGGAAGTCACTCCTGAACTTCTTCTAGAGACTGGTGCATTAAGCAAGTTAAAAGCAGGAGTAAAAATTCTTGGCAACGGTAAATTAGAAAAAAAATTAACTGTAAAAGCCAATAAATTCTCTGCTTCTGCGAAAGAAGCGATTGAAGCTGCTGGCGGTACAGCCGAGGTGATCTAACTTGTTTAAGACAATCTCCAATTTTATGCGCGTGAAAGATATACGGAATAAGATTATATTCACACTTTTAATGTTAGTCGTCTTTCGTATAGGTGCTTTCATCCCTGTGCCTAATGTGAACGCTGAAGTTCTCCAGGCACAGGATCAAATGAGTGTTTTCGGGATCCTCAATACATTTGGGGGCGGGGCACTTTTCCAATTCTCCATTCTTGCAATGGGGATTATGCCGTATATCACTGCTTCGATTATCATCCAGCTCTTGCAGATGGATGTTGTGCCGAAGTTTACTGAGTGGTCAAAGCAAGGAGAGGTTGGCCGCCGAAAATTAGCACAATTCACAAGGTATTTTACAATTGTTCTAGGATTTATCCAGGCGTTAGGAATGTCATATGGATTCAACAATATGGCAGGAGGCATGCTGATTGAAAACCCTGGGGTGTCAACGTATCTCTTAATTGCGGTCGTACTCACTGCGGGAACAGCATTTTTAATGTGGCTGGGTGAGCAAATTACTGCTCACGGTGTTGGTAACGGTATATCGATTATTATCTTTTCCGGTATCATCGCAGGTATCCCTCAAACATTAAAACAAGTGTACGCTCAGCAGTTTGTAGGTGGAGATGGACAGCTGTTCATGCAAATCCTTAAAATTGCCCTTATTGTTATTGCCATCCTTATCATTGTTATAGGTGTTATTTACATTCAAATGGCAGTGAGAAAGATTGCAATTCAATATTCAAAAGGAACTGGCCGTGCACAAATGTCTGCTAGTCAAGCAACGCATCTTCCATTGAAAGTGAATCCAGCAGGGGTGATTCCAGTCATCTTTGCCGTTTCGTTCATTATTACTCCGCAGACGGTCGCATCCTTCTTCGGAACGAATAATGTCACAACTTGGATAACCAACAACTTTGACTATACTAAGCCAATCGGTATGACGATTTATGTAGCACTGATTGTTGCTTTCACATATTTTTATGCCTTTGTCCAAGTAAATCCTGAACAAATGGCTGAAAATCTGCAAAAGCAGGGTGGCTATATCCCGGGAGTTCGTCCAGGGAAAATGACTCAAGATAGAATTACGAGTATTTTGTACCGACTCACTTTTGTGGGCGCCATTTTCTTAGCCGTGATTTCAATACTTCCTATCTTTTTCATTCAATTCGCTGGATTACCTTCCGCTGCACAAATTGGCGGCACAAGTCTTCTCATTGTTGTAGGTGTTGCACTTGAAACAATGAAACAACTTGAAAGCCAATTAGTGAAACGAAACTACCGTGGATTTATGAAATAAAACAGAGGGCTGGGCTCCTGCCCAACCTCTCTAAGTAAGGAAGGGGAAATCCGAAATGAACTTAGTCTTAATGGGGCTTCCGGGTGCTGGTAAAGGCACTCAGGCAGAACGAATTGTTGATGATTATGGGATCCCTCATATCTCAACAGGAGATATGTTCCGCGCTGCTATGAAAGAGGAGACACAACTTGGGCTCGAAGCAAAATCCTTTATCGATAAAGGAGAGCTTGTTCCTGATGAGGTCACAATCGGTATTGTTAGAGAAAGACTTGGCAAGAATGATTGTGAACAAGGTTTTCTTCTGGACGGATTTCCGCGAACAGTCGCTCAGGCTGAAGCTTTAGAAGAAATTCTAAAGGACCTTGGCAGAACGATTGATTATGTCATTAATATTAAAGTCGATAAAGATGCTTTGATGGAGCGTCTGACTGGCCGAAGAATATGCAAAAATTGCGGAGCGACATATCATTTAGTATTCAATCCACCTGCGAAAGAAAATGTTTGTGACAAATGTGGAGGCGAGCTTTATCAACGTGCAGATGATAATGCAGAAACCGTTTCGACTAGACTTGAAGTAAACTTAAAGCAGACTGAACCTTTACTGAACTTCTATTCAGAAAAAGGATATCTTGTAAACATTGATGGTGCAAAGCACATTAACGATGTATACGCAGATATCAAGGGCCTGCTTGGGGGATTAAATAAATGATTATCTGTAAAACTCCTCGCGAGCTTGAGATTATGAGAGAAGCTGGACGCATTGTCGCACTGACTCATGAAGAGCTGAAGAAACACATAAAACCAGGTATTTCGACAAAAGAATTGGATCAAATTGCCGAACGTTTTATTACAAAGCAGGGTGCAATCCCATCTTTTAAAGGGTATAATGGTTTTCGCGGGAGCATTTGCGTTTCGGTGAATGAAGAACTCGTTCACGGTATTCCTGGTAAACGGGTTTTACGTGATGGAGACATCATTAGTATCGATATCGGCGCAAAGTTAAATGGCTATCATGGTGACTCTGCTTGGACTTATCCAGTTGGGGTAATCAGTGATGAAGACCGCAAACTACTGGAAGTCACAGAGGAATCTCTATATAAAGGCTTACAGGAAGCAAAGCCAGGCGAACGTCTGTCGAACATTTCCCATGCCATACAAACGTATGTTGAAGGTGAGAATTTCTCAGTTGTTAGAGAATATGTTGGACATGGGGTCGGACAGGATCTTCATGAGGACCCTCAAATTCCTCATTATGGTCCGCCAAACAAAGGCCCACGGCTAAAACCTGGAATGGTGTTGGCCATCGAACCGATGGTGAACGCAGGCAGCCGATATGTGAAAACATTGGCTGATAACTGGACGGTTGTAACGGTTGATGGGAAAAAGTGTGCTCACTTTGAGCATACGATTGCGATTACAGATACAGGTTTTGATATACTGACTAAGATTTAGGTCTTCACCGAAGCCTTTCAGGCCCAAATCGGGCAGGTTGTCTGTATAGTCCAAGGAAAGAACAAGATCAGTATACAGTTGTCATCGACATGTTCGATGGCTGCCATGTACTAATCGCAGACGGAGAAAAAGCGTAAATTTCATTCTCCTAAGAAAAAATATCAATCATTTAACCTTTTATGATTGCGTATCTCCGGAAGTTCAGAACAGTATATTCAAAACAGGTCGGGTGATAGATGGACAATTGAGATGATCTCATTTGAACATTTGTCAGAGAGCAAATTACTGATTTGAAGAAGGGAGAACACTTGAATGGCGAAAGACGATGTAATTGAAGTGGAAGGTACTGTAGCAGAAACTTTGCCAAATGCAATGTTCAAAGTTGAACTAGAGAATGGTCATACAGTTTTGGCTCATGTATCAGGAAAAATCCGTATGCACTTCATTCGCATTTTACCTGGAGACAAAGTTACGGTAGAATTATCTCCATATGACTTAACTCGTGGTAGAATTACGTACCGTTACAAATAAAGCAACTCCGGAAGAAGGAGGTTGGAAACACATGAAAGTGAGACCATCTGTTAAACCTATCTGTGAAAAATGTAAAGTGATTCGCAGAAAAGGAAAAGTAATGGTGATCTGTGAAAACCCAAAACATAAACAAAAACAAGGCTAATAACAAGGAGGTGCCCAAATCATGGCTCGTATTGCTGGTGTAGATATTCCACGTGATAAGCGTGTTGTCATTTCTTTAACATATGTTTTTGGAATTGGTCGTACGACGGCTCAACAAGTCCTTAAAGAAGCAGGTGTTTCTGAAGACACTCGCGTTCGCGATCTAACTGAAGACGAACTTGGTAAAATCCGTGATATCATTGACAAACTTAAAGTAGAAGGTGACCTTCGTCGTGAAGTTTCACTTAACATTAAGCGTCTTATTGAAATCGGAAGCTACCGCGGAATCCGTCATCGCAGAGGACTTCCTGTTCGTGGACAAAACACAAAAAACAACGCGCGCACTCGTAAAGGTCCGCGTCGTACTGTAGCTAACAAGAAAAAATAAGTAAAGGAGGTAGTTAAAGAATGGCTGCTGCTCGTAAATCAAATACGCGTAAACGTCGCGTGAAAAAGAATATTGAAGCTGGAATCGCTCATATCCGTTCCACTTTCAACAACACGATTGTAACGATTACTGATGTTCATGGTAACGCAATTTCTTGGTCAAGTGCTGGCGCATTAGGATTCAGAGGTTCTCGTAAATCTACTCCTTTCGCTGCACAAATGGCTGCTGAAACTGCTGCTAAAGGTTCTATCGAACATGGTCTTAAAACACTTGAAGTAACTGTTAAAGGTCCTGGTTCTGGTCGTGAAGCTGCAATTCGTGCGCTTCAAGCTGCAGGTCTTGAAGTTACTGCAATCAGAGACGTAACTCCAGTTCCTCATAACGGATGCCGTCCACCAAAACGTCGCCGCGTGTAATTTGTTTGTATAGATTTTGTGTCCCTGTCAATAATGGGTTATGATACAGTGATTTATGAGACGAATACACGACTCGTTGCCTGAGCACATACGGGACTAAACAATGAGGAATTTCGGATGGAATCTCATATGATTCTATTCGAGGTTTCGACGTTTTGAAGGAGGGTTTTATTAGATGATCGAAATTGAAAAACCAAAAATCGAAACGGTTGAAATCAGCGACGATGCCAAGTATGGCAAGTTTGTCGTAGAGCCACTTGAGCGTGGATATGGTACCACTTTAGGGAACTCCCTTCGTCGTATCCTTTTATCCTCACTTCCTGGTGCAGCTGTAACATCGATCCAGATAGATGGTGTCTTACACGAATTCTCAACGATCGAAGGCGTGGTTGAAGATGTTACAACGATTATCTTAAACATTAAAAAGCTTGCACTCAAAATCTACTCTGAAGAAGAGAAGACGCTTGAAATTGATGTACAAGATGAAGGTACTGTAACAGCTGCTGATATTACACACGACAGCGATATTGAAATCTTAAATCCAGATCTTCAAATCGCAACTCTTGGTAAGAATGCGAGCTTCCGTGTTCGCTTAACTGCACAAAGAGGTCGCGGGTATAGTCCTGCTGATACAAACAAAAGAGACGATCAGCCTATCGGTGTGATTCCGATCGACTCAATCTATACACCTGTATCTCGTGTGACTTATCAAGTGGAGAACACCCGTGTTGGGCAAATCACAAACTATGATAAACTAACACTAGATGTATGGACTGATGGAAGCACAGGACCGAAAGAAGCGATCGCTCTAGGTTCTAAGATTTTAACTGAACACCTTAATATTTTCGTTGGGTTAACTGACGAAGCTCAGCATGCAGAAATCATGGTTGAAAAAGAAGAAGACCAAAAAGAAAAAGTGCTTGAAATGACAATTGAAGAGCTTGATCTTTCTGTTCGTTCTTACAACTGTTTGAAGCGTGCGGGTATTAACACTGTTCAAGAGCTTGCTAACAAGACAGAAGAGGATATGATGAAAGTTCGTAACCTTGGACGTAAATCTCTTGAAGAAGTGAAAGCGAAACTAGAAGAACTTGGACTGGGTCTTCGTAAAGACGATTGACTAGTTTCATTGTGAACTAGGATTTTCGTGTGTTTTTTATTCATACAGCATCTCTAATTAAGGAGGGGACATCACATGGCATACAGAAAGCTAGGACGCACTAGTGCACAACGTAAAGCAATGCTTCGTGACCTAACGACTGATTTGATCATCAACGAACGCATCGAAACAACTGAAACACGTGCGAAAGAACTTCGCTCTGTAGTTGAAAAAATGATCACTCTTGGCAAACGCGGAGATCTTCATGCTCGCCGTCAAGCTGCAGCTTACATTCGAAACGAAGTAGCTAACGCTGAAACAAACCAAGATGCACTTCAAAAATTATTCGCTGACGTTGCAACTCGCTACGAAGATCGCCAAGGTGGATACACTCGTATCATGAAGCTTGGACCTCGTCGCGGCGATGGCGCACCAATGGCTGTCATTGAATTAGTTTAATCACATATCGTGTATCTAAGAAAGGGCGGGACAGTTCATAACTGGATCTATGCCCTTTTTTAGATACTACGGCTTTTTAGGAATAAGCAAAGAAGAGGTTGAGCTGAGAGGAGGTCCGGTAGAGATGGGGAAGACATTAATTGACGTAAAGGACATTGTATTTCGTTATCACAAAGATGCGGACAAGCCCGCTTTAGATCAAGTGTCATTGCATGTGAATCAAAACGAATGGCTCGCCATTGTTGGTCATAACGGTTCAGGTAAATCCACACTTGCCCGTGTGCTGAATGGGCTCATTTTACCGGATGCTGGAACGGTCAAAGTTGGTGAGATTGAGCTGAAAGAAGAAAGTGTTTGGGATATTCGCAAAAAGGTCGGAATGGTCTTTCAAAACCCAGATAACCAATTCGTTGGCTCGACGGTTCGTGATGATGTGGCTTTTGGTTTAGAAAATAACGGGGTTGAGCGGGAATTGATGATTGAACGTGTAGATTGGGCTGTTAAACAGGTCAATATGCAGGAGTTTCTTGATCAAGAGCCGCACCATCTATCAGGCGGGCAAAAGCAGAGAGTAGCCATTGCAGGTGTGCTTGCCGCAAGCCCTGACATCATGATCTTGGATGAAGCAACATCAATGCTTGATCCGATTGGCCGGGAAGAAGTCTTAGAGACTGTCAGACTGCTGAAGGAACAAGGAACGGTTACGGTCATTTCCATCACACATGATTTAGACGAGGCTGCAAAGGCAGATCGCGTCATTGTGCTGAATGGTGGAAAGAAATTTGCCGAGGGAACACCAGAAGAAGTATTTGAACTAGATGAACAGCTGGTTCAGATTGGACTTGATCTGCCATTTTCCTACCGGTTGAGCAAGCAATTGAAGCAGCAAGGTGTGCCACTTGCAAATGCCCATTTGACACAAGAAGGATTGGTGAAAGAGCTATGGACATTACGATCAAAGAATTAGAGCATCGTTATCAAATGAAAACGCCGTTTGAGCGTCTCGCTTTGTATGATGTCAATGCTTCCATCAAAGAGGGCAGCTATGTCGCTGTCATTGGTCATACGGGCTCTGGCAAGTCCACATTACTGCAGCACTTAAATGGATTGCTCAAACCAACAAAAGGGAGCATTACGCTTGGAGATGCAGTCTTACAAGCCAACAAAAAGCAGAAGGATTTGAAATCCCTCCGGAAAAAAGTAGGTATCGTGTTCCAGTTTCCTGAGCATCAGCTCTTTGAGGAGACCATCCTTAAGGATATCTGCTTTGGTCCGATGAATTTCGGCGTTCCTCAGGAGAAGGCAGAAACGAAGGCGAAAGAGATGCTGAAGCTGGTCGGCCTTTCTGAATCCTTGTTATCTCGATCACCCTTTGAATTAAGCGGTGGTCAAATGAGACGTGTGGCGATTGCAGGTGTTCTAGCGATGGAGCCAGAAGTGCTTGTACTTGATGAGCCGACTGCAGGGTTAGATCCACGCGGACGGAAAGAAATCATGGACATGTTTTATGAACTCCATCAAAAAGCTAATCTCACCACGATCCTGGTTACACACAGTATGGAGGATGCAGCCCATTATGCGGATCAAATGATTGTAATGCATAAAGGGACAGTGAAGGCGACAGGTACGCCGAGAGAATTGTTTGCCAATCGTACAGACATGTCTTCTTTTGGTCTCGACCTCCCAGAAACGATTAAATTCCAGCAGGCTGTAGAAGAAAAGCTGGGCATCTCGTTTCCAAGGCCGCTTCTAACCATGGATGAAATGGCAGAAGCCTTAACAGCTCTTTATCAGGAGGACACGACATCATGATGGATAGTATGATTATCGGCAAATATGTGCCAGGTTCATCCTTTGTCCATCGTCTTGATCCAAGGACAAAGCTGTTATCAATTTTCTTTTTCGTTTTTATTGTCTTTTTTGCTAATAACTACATCACTTATGGGCTTTTAGGTGTATTTACGATCCTTGTGGTGATGGTTTCACAGGTGCCTCTTTACTTTATTCTCAAGGGAATGAAGCCGATCCTATGGATTGTCCTGTTTACCTTTATTCTTCATATTTTCATGACAAAGGATGGCGCCTTGCTATTTCACTTTGGTTTTCTGAATATTTATGAAGAGGGGTTAAAGCAGGGGATCTTCATTTCACTGCGTTTTGTGTATCTTATTATGATGACGACACTTCTTACGTTAACCACAACGCCAATAGAAGTGACGGACGGTATGGAGAAGCTGCTGCATCCGTTCCGTAAAATCAAACTACCTGTTCATGAGCTTGCCCTCATGATGTCAATCTCTCTTCGATTTATTCCGACTTTACTAGAAGAGACAGACAAAATCATGAAAGCACAAATGGCAAGAGGTGTTGATTTTACAAGCGGGCCTCTAAAGGATCGTTTAAAAGCGATCGTTCCTTTGCTTGTGCCGCTTTTCGTCAGTGCGTTTAAGCGTGCGGAGGAACTGGCGACCGCCATGGAAGCGAGAGGCTACCGCGGGGGAGAAGGGCGGACAAAATACCGACAGCTTGTCTGGGGCATGAAAGACACGTTTACGCTGCTTATATTCATCTTGTTAACGGCACTTCTTGTACTTTTGAGAAATTAGGTGATTCCTAGATGAAGGTGAAATGTACCGTATCATACGATGGGACACAATTTAAGGGCTACCAGGTGCAGCCTGGGCAGCGAACCGTTCAGACGGAGATTGAGTCAGCTCTTGCAAGAATGCATAAACAGGATGAACTGATTCCGATTGTGGCTTCTGGCCGTACAGACAGCGGTGTCCATGCAAAGGGACAGGTCATCCATTTTGACACCCCGCTTGCGATCCCGGTGGAGAGATGGCCTTTTGCCCTCAACAGCTTGCTGCCGGATGACATCCGTGTTCTAAAGGCTGAGGAAGTGGATGAGTCGTTTCATGCACGGTTTCATGTCGTTTCGAAGGAGTACCGTTATAAGGTCTCAACGGAAACACATCAAAATGTGTTCACGAGACAATATGCCTGCCACTATCCTTACCGGCTGGATGTCGAAAAAATGAAAGAAGCTGCTGGGCACCTTATTGGCACACATGACTTCACGAGCTTTTGTGCGGCCAATACGGAGGTTCAGGACAAGGTGAGGGATATTTACACCCTTGAGTGGGAAAACGTCTCAGACGGGCTTGAAATGCGTGTGAGAGGAAATGGCTTTTTATACAACATGGTGCGAATTATCGCTGGAACGTTACTTGAAATCGGATCTGGTAAATTTCACCCTGAGGAGATAAAAGCCATGCTTGCCGCCCGAAATCGCGAAGCGGCAGGCAAGACTGCGCCTAGTCACGGACTGTATTTATGGGAAGTTTTCTATGACAACTAAACCAGGTGTAACATGTTCTTGACACAGGAAGCAGAAAGTTATAAGATATCATATGGTATGTATTTCAACCCCACAAATAAGCCCCGGAAGACTTATCTTGTGTTTTGAAATAGAACGTAGCATTTGATTCAAGGAAAAATCATTGATTTATTTAGGAGGGAAACTCATGCGTACAACACCAATGGCGAACGCAAGCACAATTGAGCGCAAATGGCTAGTTGTTGATGCGGCAGGCAAGACTCTAGGTCGTCTTTCTACTGAAGTAGCATCACTTTTGCGCGGTAAGCACAAACCAACTTATACACCACACGTTGATACAGGTGATCACGTGATCATCATCAACGCTGAGAAAATTGAATTAACAGGTAAGAAATTGACGGACAAAATTTACTACCGTCACACGATGCACCCAGGTGGTTTGAAACAAAGAACTGCTCTTGAGATGCGTACAAACTACCCTGAAAAAATGTTGGAGCTTGCTATCAAAGGTATGCTTCCAAAGGGTCCACTAGGTCGTCAAATGTTCAAAAAATTAAATGTGTACCGTGGTTCTGAGCATCCACATCAAGCACAACAACCTGAAGTTTACGAACTTCGCGGTTAATTATAAGGGAGGTTAACAATTTGGCACAGGTTCAATATTACGGTACAGGTCGTCGTAAAAGTTCTGTAGCGCGCGTTCGCTTAGTTCCAGGTGAAGGCCGTATCGTCGTTAATAATCGTGAAATTACTGAATACATTCCATTCGCTGCTTTAATCGAAGACGTGAAACAGCCTTTGAACATCACAGAAACAGCTAACAGCTACGATGTTCTTGTAAATGTTCACGGTGGTGGATTCTCTGGTCAAGCTGGAGCAATTCGTCACGGTATCTCTCGTGCTCTTCTAGAAGTAGATCCTGAGTACCGTACACCACTTAAACGCGCTGGACTTCTTACTCGTGACCCTCGTATGAAAGAGCGTAAAAAATACGGTCTTAAAGGCGCACGTAGAGCTCCTCAGTTCTCAAAACGTTAATCAATTTTATATTGTATGGACGTTTTACAAAGGTTTGTTACAGACAAACCATATAAAAAAAGCATCAGCATTCTGCTGGTGCTTTTTTATTTGTGATTTTTTATGTGATTGATATTTATTTGTCTCATCCGCTTAGATACATATACAATATTTATAATATTAGACTATGGAAAGTTTACTATTCAAAACTTTAAACTGTAATCGTTTTCTACTTTTGGTGATAAGCATTCTGAAAAATTTTCAGCCCCATCAATTATTTTTTTAATTTACAATCATAAAACGATGTTTATGGAGGATGTCATATGAATCTAACAACAGAAAGGTGTCTCATACGACCATTTACTGAGGATGATTGGCAGGATGTCTATGTTTATACATCTAATGCTGCGGTGATGAAGTATATTCCAGAAGGCGTATTTTCTAAAGAAGACTCAAAGAAATTTGTAAAACATCACAGTGGGGAAAGTGCTAAACATTTTGCTGTAGTATTAAAAGAAGGTGATATATTAGTTGGACATATGGCGTTTCACCAATATTTTGGTGATCACACATATGAAATTGGGTGGGTTTTCAATCCTAAATACCAAAACAAGGGCTATGCATCTGAAGCGGCTTATTCTTTATTAAATCATGGATTTAAAACAATGAATTTACATAGGATCATCGCCACTTGTCAGCCTGAAAATATCCCTTCTTGGAGAGTGATGGAAAAATTGGGGATGAGAAGAGAGGGTTATTTTAAAAAGTGTATACCACAAGGAAATGAGTGGTGGGATGAGTTTTACTATGCCATCCTACAAGAGGAATGGCTCGTAAAGAAGGGTTGATAAGTTTTCTTGATATGAAGTGATTCATCATCCTAAATATTCTCTGGCTTTTTTAATTGATATAATCAGGTCAATAAGCGGAAGAGGGGCATGAGCATGAGGATCTTCGATGCACATTTTCATATCATTGATTTTGATTTTCCCATCCAAGAAAACCAAGGGTACACACCGCCGAGTTATGTGGTGAATGATTATAGGAAAGAGACGGCTGATTTGGGGATTTTAGGTGGAGCAATCGTCTCAGGGTCATTTCAAGGCTTTGACCAAGGCTATTTGTTGAAGGCACTAGATGAAATGGGGCCGTCTTTTTGTGGCGTGACTCAATTGCCTTTTACGGCAACCGATGAGGAAATTGTCCATTTGAATCAACATGGGGTAAAGGCTTTACGTTTTAATGTGAAGCGGGGAGGTTCGGAGGATATTTCGAAGCTCGATTATTTTGCGAGAAGGGTGTATGAGATTGCGGGATGGCATAGTGAGATTTACATAGACGCTAAGCATCTCCCTGACATGTCATTTACGCTTGAAAAACTGCCGGCCGTTTCAATTGATCATTTAGGTTTATCGGAAGAAGGATTGCCGCATTTGCTGCATTTGGTGGACAAAGGGGTTCGCGTGAAAGCAACGGGCTTTGGGCGTGTGGATCTAAACGTTGAACATGCATTAACGTCTATCTATCAAACGAATCCTGATGCACTGATGTTTGGTACAGACCTTCCATCCACAAGGGCGAAGCGGTCATTTGAATACGGTGATGTTGAGTTGATTCGACAGCTTTTTGATGAAAAAGCAGCTGATCAAATCTTATATAAGAACGCACATCAATGGTATTTTGGTCAATGAGTTCCACTTCATTTCATAGGAGGTGTGTTCATTGGATTTAAGTCAACTGACTTGTAGAGAAGCCACGTGGGAAGATCTTGACAAGATCGTCTTCATGCTCGCGGATGATATGTTAGGTCAAAAAAGAGAGCGTTACACGCAACCATTGTTAGAAAGCTATATTGAAGCCTTTCATTCAATCGATACTGATCCAAATATTGAACTCATTGTTGCGTGTGATCAGAAAGAAGCAGTCGGTGTTCTTCAATTAACCATGACGCCATTTCTTACACATCAAGGAGGTTGGAGGGCATCCATTGAAGGAGTTCGTACGGCTTCTTCTCATAGAGGAAAAGGAATCGGCACGCTGCTCATAAAATGGGCTATTCAACGCGCAAGTGACCGCAACTGTCATATGATTCAGCTGACAACAGACAAACAAAGACCAGATGCACGCCGTTTTTATGAAAAATTAGGGTTTGAAGCCACACATGAAGGAATGAAGCTGCATCTCTCCCCATGAATAAGAACACCAAGAAGCGAAGGGTTCACTTGCCTTTGCTTTTTTGTGACTTTATTTGAAATATTTGTTATATTAAATATATAAATCCTTAGTTATTTGGAAAGGAGAAACATGTTACTCAAAATCGGGCTAGTTGTCTTAGGTGTGGTCATACTTTACTTGGTGGTTGATGTCCTGTTGTATAAAAGAGATATGAAGAAAACGAAGGAAGATCTTTTGACATTTGTCACAAAAAACAAAAAGGACGTATCAGTGACAATCATCGAAAATGATGATGTGGTATTAGATTGGAATGGTAATCAAAAAACACCACTTGCAAGTACGGTGAAATTAATGGTTTTGTTTCATTTTGTTAAAACCGTCTCTAGCGGTGACATCAAGCTAAATGAAAAAGTGGCATTGTCTGATATAGAGCGGTTTTATATTGATAGAACCGATGGCGGTGCTCACACATACTGGCTGGAGGTCAACGATTTTTCTGAGCATGCAACTTTATTAGATGTTGCCAAAGGGATGATGCAAGTCAGTTCGAATGCTTGTACTGATTATTTGATTGATCGGTTCGGCTTAGATAAGATCAATGATCAGATGAAACAAGCAGGTCTTACAGAACATGATGAACTCATGCCGCTGACACCCAAGCTGTTGTGGTCATCCTATGTATCTAATCATCGGCGGGATGCATTAAAGAAAATGAGCGGTGTAACTGATGAGCAATACAAATCTCTGATGATTGAGATTTTTAATATCATGAAAAATAACCCAGAGCAAAAAAAGGCGTTAGAAGAAAAATTGATGAAAAAGAACTTGTTAAGCTTGCGTATTCAATCATTACTGACGCAAAAGATGACAAAGTCTACAACGAATCAATATGCACATCTTATGAAACGTCTGCAGGATGAGCTGTTAACAACAGAAGAAAAAAGTCTTTTTAGCCAAATCGTACTGGGAGAAACATTCAAAAAGGAAACAGATCAATATCTTTGGTATAAAGGCGGAGCAACATTGTTTGTTTTCACAGCTGCTTTATATCGAAGAACAGATACATCCTCTATATCCATCTCTCTTTTTATCAATGATCCGAAAGCGAACAATTCTCACTGGATTGAGGGAGTATTCAATGAATTTATGCTTACTGCAGCAGTGGATCAAAACTTCCGACAACGATTGGTGCAGGCTTTGACTACATAATTATTAAAAAAACAGAGGGTAACACTTCTCTGTTTTTATTATTTCTTCATGGGAAACACTTTGTATACATCTTGGCGTTTCTCTTTTGACTTCACAACTCCATCAACCAGTTCCTTTTGCCAAAGCGCTACATCGTCTTGATACTCTTTAAATGAGTGAGGCAGCTTTTTTTCTAGCTCTTGTCTTTTAAACGTGACGGATTGTCTTGTCGTTAGAGTTCATCTTGAGTGTCACTTGCTCAGCATTATCGATAAGAATAAAAAGTGCCAATGCATTATATAAGTAGTTTTTTTCAATGGTATCCTTCTTATCAAACCAAAATGTATCAAATTGTTCTTCTGTATCATTGGCATTTTCCTTCACGCCATATGTCACTTTTAGCGCTTTTTCATCTACGATTTCATACTCACGAATCACGTTACCTGTAAGATCTGATAAAATAGCGCCGATTGCTCCGTTGTCTCCAATATAAGAATTTTTGTGCTTGGAAAGTTGCCTTAAGGACATGTCTTCTATTCCTTTAATGTCGCTCTCTTTTTCAGTAGCTTGACTGTTGCATGCAGATAGGACGACTGTAAGTAGCAGCAGGATATACATCCATTTCTTCATTTATTATGCCCCTTTACCATTCTTTCTATATTCAAATGTCCATTTTATCACAATTTTCCATTCCAATAGACCACTGACTTTTCCATTTCCATTTACTGAACTGCATGTTTTGTTCAAAGCAACGAACAATACAAAGAAAAAAGGAGTTCAGTCCATGGCAGAAGTGCTTTCATTTTATCAATTGAAAACAAAACGAGATGTCACGCTTGAAAAGAAGCTCTTGCGTACATTGTCTCTTCAAAAAGTGACGGTCGCTTCGGAGAAATTCACGAAGAAGCTCTTTCCGTTTGCAGATGATCCAGCCGGTATGATGAGTGATGGCTGTATCGATTTCGCAATTGAAGCTTTTTTAGCCGGCGGGAGATACGGTGAGTCGAGTAAGTACGGTGAATCGTTCGATGATATCAAAAAGCGGTCATCCCAAGAGGAAGATGAGCTGATTGAAGAGCTGGCAGGGTGTTTGCAATCGTGGGGGAATATGTTCCGGATGGAGCGTAAGACGTCATGTCTGTATCCATTTGCAAAGGATTTTTTAAACATGTGGTGGCAGGAAGGCTTTCGTGAATCAGAAAAAAGACACAAGCTTCGGCTGCACTAAGCATATTTCGAGCCCTTGTCCCATATCTATAAAATAATGGCGTATGGGAGGGACAGGGATGAAAAGAAAGCTGAAGTGGACAGGGTTTTTAATTGGGTTTATTGTCCTCTTATTCTTATTCAGATTTCAATTTCTAAATGATGATTCATGGAAATCATGGAATTTGCCTCTAAGTGGGAAGATCATCTATTTAGATCCAGGTCACGGCGGTCCAGATGGAGGGGCTGTAGGTGGAGAGTTGCTTGAAAAAGAGATTGCACTGGATGTGTCCATGAAGATACGAGACTATTTGCAGGAGCAGGGAGCGCTTGTTCTCATGACCCGAGAGGATGATTCTGATCTATCATCAAAGAATACAAGGGGATATGCCCGTAAGAAAGCGGAGGACTTGAGAAACCGCGTGAAAGTCATCAATGAGTCTGAAGCGGATCTCTATTTAAGCATCCATTTAAATGCGATTCCATCGAACAAATGGAGCGGGGCGCAAACGTTTTTTTACGGAAAGTATGAAGAGAATGAAAAGGCAGCGAAGTTCATTCAGGATGAATTACGCAGGAACTTGGAAAACACAGATCGGAAGGCGAAGCGGATCAATGGCATTTATTTAATGCAAAATGTGACGAAGCCAGGAGCCCTTGTGGAAATCGGATTTCTCTCCAACCCGAAAGAGGCCGGTCAGCTGGCAACACCGAAGTATCAGGATCAAATTGCTGCCTCCATTTATAAAGGCATTCTGAGATACTTAACAGAGCAAAAAGAGCCGCCTGAATAAGCGGCTTTTTCCTTTTGATCGCAGGCAAACAGGACAGACATTGTAAGGATATGTATGATATACTTGGATTGTAAACGAATTCAATAAAGGGTGAGGTTCTGCTATGATCGGACAAGATGATGTGAGAAAACTAGTTGGGAAGATGGACGAACCTTTCCTTCATATACCGCTTGGAGAGCTGGATGCCATTAAGGAAATCAGCCTAAAACCTGAAAAAGAGCATGTGAGCTTAAAGGTGGCCATTGCCAAAACAGGCACTGCTGAGCAGATGAAGCTACAGCAAGACATCGTACAAGCCTTAAAAGCAGAAGGCGCTAACACAGTAGGGCTTCGTTTTGAAGAACTGCCTCAGGAAACGCTAGAAAAGTTTATGCCATCACAAGATGAGGAAGAAAACCTGCTCAACTCTAAAAATCCGCCTGAGTTCTTAGCGATTGCGAGTGGAAAGGGTGGCGTTGGGAAATCAACGGTTTCCGTTAACCTTGCTGTGGCACTGGCTCGTCTAGGGAAAAAAGTCGGACTGATTGATGCTGATATTTACGGCTTTAGTGTACCGGATATGATGGGGATCACCGTCAGACCAACGGTTAAAGGGGAAAAAATTATACCTGTGGAACGCTTTGGCGTCAAAGTGATTTCAATGGGCTTTTTTGTTGAAGAAAATGCACCGGTCATTTGGAGAGGGCCGATGCTTGGTAAAATGTTAAATAACTTCTTCCACGAAGTCGAGTGGGGAGAATTAGATTACTTACTATTAGACCTCCCACCTGGAACGGGAGATGTGGCGCTTGATATTCATACAATGCTTCCTAGCTGTAAAGAAATCATTGTCACAACACCGCATCCAACGGCTGCCTTCGTTGCTGCTAGAGCAGGTGCAATGGCACTGCAAACAGATCACGAGGTGCTTGGGGTCGTTGAGAATATGAGCTATTACGAAAGCAAAAAAACAGGTGAAAAAGAATACGTCTTTGGAAAAGGCGGCGGTGACAAGTTGGCTGAAGAGCTGCGTGTATCGGTCCTTGGCCAAATTCCTTTAAGACAGCCTGATTGGAATGAGGATGATTTTGCGCCGTCTGTCTATGAAGCGAGTCATCCGACAGGAGAAGTGTACCAACACATCGCCAATAAAGTGATTGAACAATTAGCAGTAAAAGCATAATGAAAACCCGAGTGGACCCTTATGCCACTCGGGTGATGTTTAACTGCTGCTTCCTTGGTCTTGTGAACCGGAATCACTGCTGCTCTCAGTTGCTGCCTTTTTCAGCTCATCTTCGAATTTCTTCTTATAAAGAGGGCTGCTTAATGTTTCTGTAATGACTTTTTCTAAGTGCTTTCTAAACTCTTTGCTTTTAACCAGTTCACCGTATTTCTTTTCCATCTCAGGATCCTTGAGAATATCCATCATCAGCTGTTGATAGTCAGGGTCCTTCATTAACTGTTTTAACATCTTTTCATGCTGTTGCTGCATGGATTTTGCGAAAGTCTCGGCAAATTTAGAATCCTCAAAGACCTTCTTCCAGAACTCTTTGCCTTTATCAGAAGTTAGTGTTTTCTCTATCGTTTTTTTCACAGTTTGTTCATCCATTACCAAAGCTTCATTCATTGCCTCGTCATTTAATAACTGTTGAATGGCCTTTTTACCGTCATCTGTCTTCAAAATATCGACGACCATTTTCTTTGTTTCGTCATAGTCCATATTAGATGAGGATTGGGTTTTGGGAGCACAAGCTGTTAGAGATAAAAGAAGAAAACAGCTCATTATACGCAAGATGCCTTTTGACATACTGTGGCTCCTTTCGTTACATGTCTTACTTTTAATATGAATGTTTCACGTGAATTTATACATAACAAAAATAGGGGTTGGGTCAATTCAATGAAAAGTCGGGATTTAGTTCGTTTTTTCTTCTCTGTGCTAGCTGTTGGAGCGGTCATGACAAGCGTGGTAGGCTTTGCGCTGGAGTGGGGGAAATATCAGAAGCTTTTTATATCGTTTGAAATTCTAGAGATCGCATCTGTGTTATTTTGGTTCATTGGTGTGGGGATGATCTTTAGTGTGATTAGCCAGATGGGATTTGTCGTATTCTTAACTGTGCACCGGTTTGCACTTGAAATTTTCCGGTCACATTCTTTATGGAATACGATTCAGCTGTTTCTTGTGATTTTTGTACTGTTCGACTTAGCTTATTTGCGATTTTTGTTTTTCGGGGAGAATGAATCATTTCTTCCATACTTATGGCTGCCTGTCTTTATCGGTGTGTTTGCATTGATCGTGGCTTATTTTAAACAGAAGCAGTCCTCTAAGAAAACATTTATCTCCGCAATGTTTCTCATGGTCGTCATCACGTCGTTAGAGTGGTTCCCGGCGCTCAGAGTCAATGAAGAGGACTGGCTGTATTTAATGCTTTTCCCGCTATTAGGCTGTAATGCGTTTCAGCTGTTAGCTATGCCGCACTTTTCAAAGGCGAAAGCTACTTAACTTCGGTTGATTTTGTTTTTGTATTAGAAATAAGCTCCCCAACCGTGACATTTTTTAAGTTCTTTTCTTTTAAGTGTTTCAAAATAGCTGGTAAGGCTTGAGCGGTTTGGGTCGCTGAATCCGAGGCGTGAAGGAGAATGATGTCTCCGTTTTTCATTCGATCATTTACATTTTGAACAATCTGGTCGACGCCCGGGTTCAGCCAATCCTGTGAGTTGATGCTGTAATGTACAACGGTATAGCCGTACTGTGTTGCAATTTTCAGTACTGTTTCGTTAAATTGTCCAGTTGGCGGTCTTAATAGTTGAATATCATCTAGTCCCAGCTTTTGAAAGGTATTTTGTGCCCTGACAAGATCTCGCTTGATTTCGCTTTCTTCAAGCTGGCTATAATTTTTATAAGCATAGCCAAGGCTGCCGATTTGATGCCCGTCCTCTCTAATACGCTTCACAATATCAGGATGACGCTCAGCCCAGGAAGCGGACAGAAAGAAAGTGGCGTTCTTTATACCGTACTCTCGAAGGACATTCAAAATAGGAACGGCCTTCTCATCTCCCCAGCCAATATTAAAAGTAAGAGAGGTATGTTTTGATGAAGTCTCTCCTTTATAAATCGCCCGGGGGCCATGTTCTGTTTTAAATACCGACAGCGGCGGTGCCTTTTGTACATAAAAAAAGGTTGCAGCTGCAAGGGCTGCTACAAGAATAATGACAACTTGCTTCAGCCGTTTAATAGGCAACACATATAATCGACTCAATTCAAACACTCCTGCCTTGTCCAAGATTGTTACTTGATTGTATGCAGGACAAGGATTTGACATGCACAATAAAACTATTTCAAAAAAAGTTTTGAAAAGGCGTTGACCAATAGAATGTTTTCGTGATATATTATTAATCGTCGCTGACACACAGTGACAAACACAAAACGCTTCGGGAAATAAACTTGAAAAAAGTTGTTGACATAAGATGAAGCGAAATGTTATATTATTAAAGCCGCTAAGAACGGCGAAGATGATCTTTGAAAACTAAACAAGACAAAACGTACCTGTTAATTCGAGTTTTTATAAAAAAATCCTATGAAACATCATAGGTAGTCAGTCAAACTGGCGAAAAACAAAACTTCGGTTTTGTTCTTTTTCGGAGAGTTTGATCCTGGCTCAGGACGAACGCTGGCGGCGTGCCTAATACATGCAAGTCGAGCGGACAGAAGGGAGCTTGCTCCCGGATGTTAGCGGCGGACGGG
>NZ_PVME01000012.1:0-55487 GCF_002993125.1 Bacillus sp. LLTC93
CCCGTCCGCCGCTAACATCCGGGAGCAAGCTCCCTTCTGTCCGCTCGACTTGCATGTATTAGGCACGCCGCCAGCGTTCGTCCTGAGCCAGGATCAAACTCTCCGAAAAAGAACAAAACCGAAGTTTTGTTTTTCGCCAGTTTGACTGACTACCTATGATGTTTCATAGGATTTTTTTATAAAAACTCGAATTAACAGGTACGTTTTGTCTTGTTTAGTTTTCAAAGATCATGTTCGTTATCGCTTGTAAGCGACTTTAATATCTTAACATTTCGTGTCGGTTAAAGTCAAGAACTTTTTTCAATTTCTTTTTTTAACCCCGCTGCTGTTTTGCGGCAACGAATAATAATATACCACCTTGAAATCCTTCTTGCAATAGCTTTTTTAAAAAAAGTTTTATTTTATGAAAAATAAAAAGCGCCATTCATAAAACGGCGCTTTTATTGTTATATTAACGATTTCTCATTTGTGGGAAAAGCAGTACATCTCTGATTGATGGAGAATTTGTTAATAGCATGATCAATCGGTCGATACCGATTCCTAGTCCACCTGTTGGCGGCATTCCATATTCTAATGCTTCAACAAAATCGTCATCCATTAGATGCGCTTCGTCATTTCCTTCTTCACGTTCTTTTAACTGAGCTTCGAAGCGTTCTCTTTGATCGATTGGATCGTTCAGCTCTGTGAATGCATTTGCGTGCTCACGGCGTACGATAAATAGCTCAAAGCGATCTGTGAAGCGAGGGTCTTCTGGGTTTTTCTTAGCTAATGGAGAAATCTCCACTGGATGTCCGTAAATAAAGGTAGGCTGAACCAATGTTTCTTCTACTTTTTGCTCGAAGAACTCATTGATAATATGACCCACTGTCATGTTTTTCGCAATTTCAATACCGTGATCAGCAGCATGCTGTTTCGCTTCCTCTACAGACATCTCCTGCCAGAAGTCTACACCTGTGGCTTCTTTGACCGCTTCAACCATGTGCAATCTCTTCCATTCAGGTTTTAGATCAATTTCATCTTCTCCATATTGAATCGTTGTTGTTCCTAGTACCTCTTGGGCAATATGAGCAATCAGATTTTCAGTCAGGTTCATAATGTCTTTGTAGTCTGCGTATGCTTCGTATAGCTCGATCATTGTGAACTCTGGGTTATGACGAGTAGATACACCTTCGTTACGGAATACGCGGCCGATCTCGTATACTTTCTCTAGACCACCGACAATGAGACGTTTTAAGTGCAGCTCGATCGCAATACGCATATAAAGCGGCATATCAAGTGCATTGTGATGAGTAATGAAAGGACGAGCTGATGCACCACCAGGGATGCTATGCATTGTTGGTGTTTCAACTTCTAAGTATCCCTTAGAATCTAAGTATCTTCTCATTGATTGAATGATTTTGCTTCGCATGATGAACGTCTGCTTACTTTCTGGATTTACAATCAGGTCAAGGTAGCGCTGACGATAGCGTTGTTCCACATCTTTTAGTCCGTGATATTTATCAGGAAGCGGGCGAAGTGCTTTTGTAAGAACCTCAAAGCCTGTCGCTTTAATTGAAAGTTCTCCCACATTCGTTTTAAATACTGTTCCTATCACACCAATGATGTCACCTAGATCTGAGCTTTTGAATAATTCGTAAGCTTCTTCTCCTACACTATCTTTACGAACATAGATTTGAATTTGTCCTTCTAAATCTTGAATGTGCGCAAAGCCAGCTTTTCCTTTTCCACGCTTTGTCATCATACGGCCAGCGATTGTCACTTGGGCATCTTTTTCTTCTAAGTCTTCTTTTGAAAACTCGTCATATTCTGCAATAATTTGTGCAGATTGATGAGTTCGGTCATATCGTTCACCGAATGGATCGATACCCTCTTCTCTCATTTTGTTCATTTTGTCGCGTCTGACTTGGAATTGGTCATTTAATTCTTCGTTATTAAGCCCTTCATTACTCATTTATATCACTCCAATAATGTATTTTGCAGAGAAAAGCAGAAAAACTGCCAGTACATGCACTAGCAGTGAGCTACAAAAAGAAAGATAGTCTTATCCTACTTTTATACTTTGAAGCTCTTTTGCCTCGGCTTCGATCGTAAAGTCATCAAGAACTTGTACGAGCCCGGCTCTCGTTTCACTTTGATTGATTCGGTTTCTAACGTCTGCGTTGCCTCGGACACCTTTTAAATACCATGCGGCATGCTTTCTCATTTCTCTGACAGCCACGTGTTCGCCTTTCAGGTCAATGAGTCTGTCTAAGTGAAGTTTGCACACAGTCATTTTTTCACGCACGTTTGGTTCTTCTTTCAGTTCTCCCGTTTCTAAATAATGAACCGTACGATAAATCATCCACGGGTTACCTAGTGCTGCTCTTCCGATCATTACAGCATCCACACCGGTTTCATCAAGCATACGTTTTGCATCTTGAGGGGTTTTGACATCGCCATTTCCGATGACAGGAATGGAAACAGATTGTTTTACCTCTTTAATGATATCCCAATTCGCTGTTCCTTCGTACATCTGCACACGGGTCCGGCCGTGAAGTGCAACTGCTTGTCCACCTGCTCGTTCAACAGCACGGGCATTTTCAATAGCGAAGATATGGTCTTCGTCCCAGCCCATTCTCATTTTTACCGTAACAGGTTTATCTACAGCTTCTACAACAGCGGAGACCATTTCATAGATTTTGTTTGGATCAAGCAGCCATTTCGCTCCTGCATCACATTTTGTAATCTTCGGTACAGGACAGCCCATGTTGATATCAATAATATCCGCCGTTGTATGCTGATCTACAAACTTTGCCGCTTCTACGAGTGTGTCCTTTTCTCCTCCAAATATCTGAAGACTCAAAGGCTTTTCCCGTTCATCAATGTATAGCATTCCCATCGTTCTCGCATTATTGATGAGGATCGCTTTGTCACTGACCATTTCAGCGCAGACTAAGCCCGCTCCAAACTCCTTGACTGTGAGTCTGAAGGCAGAGTTACATACACCGGCCATTGGTGCGAGCACCACTTTGTTTTTAATCTCGATATCTCCGATTTTAAACATCTTTCCCCCTCCTTTCTTCCTCGAGTATTGGTGAAAGTTCTTCCACCGTTATATTTAAAGCATCTGCTATTTGACCAACCATTTGGTTTGTTGGTAATCGATTGCCTCGCTCAATTTCTCCTAAGACAGAGACAGAGATGCCCAGTCTTTTGGCTAACCCTTCCTGAGTATACCCTTTTAGCTTTCGGTATGCACGAATTCTTCTACCCCACATGTCTTTTTCCATATGCTAACACCTTCTTGGTCTGTTACGGCATTTATTTGTACTTCGCCGATTTCTGGGCAAATCTCACTCATCGGAACAAGAACGAATAAACGTTCGTACATTCTAGGATGCGGCACTACAAGTTGTTCTGTTTCAATATTTTCACGATTATAAAGTAAAATGTCAAGGTCAGCCGTTCGCGGACCCCATCTCACTTCTCTTGTTCTGCCTAACTCTTGTTCGATTTTCTGAGTAAGTGCGAGCAGTTCCTCTGGACGGAGCGAGGTGGAAATCTTCACGGCCATATTCAAAAAGTCATCTTGGTTCTCGTACCCTACGGGTGTTGTTTCATATATAGATGAGATTGACTCCACTTGAACATCTGGGTGTTCGTGCAGTTTTTTGACTGCTTCTTTTAAATAGGTTTCCTTTTTACCTATGTTTGAACCTAAAGCGATATATGCTGTATTGTTCATGTGCGTGATCTCGTCATTTCAATTGCAACGGACTGATAGTGTCCTGGAATTGGCGGGTCTGGCTTGATCACCTTCACTGTACATTCCTGAACTGTCGGAAAGTCCTTTAACACTTGGTTTGCAATTCTTTCTGTCAGCGTTTCAACAAGGTTAACCGGCTCCCCTTCTACAATGCTTTTGCAGATTTGGTAGAGCTCTGCGTAATTGATGGTCTCGTTTAGGTCGTCTGTTTGTCCTGCTTTGCTTAAATCAAGTGAAGCTGTTAAGTCCACACGGAATCGCTGTCCTAATTTATTCTCTTCTGCAAATACTCCGTGATAGCCGTAAAATTCCATTCCGTTTACATATACTTTATCGATGATAAGCGCCTCCCTTATTCAGCATGGCATCCATCATTTTTGCCATTCTTGCTATTTCTTTTACATCATGCACACGGACCATCGCACTACCCTTTTGAATCCCTAGGCAAACCGTGGCACCCGTTCCTTCTGTACGTTCTTCAGGTGGCAGATCTAAGACAGCGCCGATGAATCTTTTTCGAGATGTAGCAAGAAGCAGCGGATAGCCGAGGCGGCAAAAATGTTCAAGTTCATTCATCACCATCAGGTTGTCTGTTTTATTTTTTGCAAATCCTACACCTGGATCTAATACAATCATGTCATCACGGACACCCGCTTGTTTGACAATTTGAACACTTTCTTTCAAATCAGCAATCATATCTGGAATCAGATGTGTGTAGTTTCGCTCTGGTCGATTGTGCATTAAGATGATTGGCACATCGTGCTTCGCTGCTACATGTGCCATTTGAGGATCGGCTTTTGCTCCCCATACATCATTAATGATGGAGGCTCCAGCTTTTACCGCCTCGTCTGCGACATGGGCTTTATACGTATCAATGGAAATAGGCACATCCAATTCTTTTGTGATCTTCTCAATCACAGGGATCACTCTTGAAAGTTCCTCTTGCTCTGAGACAAGTGCCGCTCCCGGACGAGTCGATTCTCCGCCAATGTCGATGATATGCGCACCGTCTTCCATCAGCTGCGCTGCATGAGCCAGCGCTTTATCCATTTGATTAAACTTTCCTCCATCTGAAAAAGAGTCAGGTGTGACATTTAAAATGCCCATGACCAATGTCTTTTCTTCATAACTAAGGGTGTGGCGCTTGGCTTGTATGATTTTAGGCTGTTTTATCACTTGTTGTGTCACTGTGTCCACCTACTCTTTATGTTCTAGACGTTCCTTTGTATATTGCGTTCTCAACTTTGTTGAGATCGTTCGGTTATTTTTGGGCAAGGCGATTTCTCCTATACGCCTGAAAGGCACAATCCCCTGTACAGAATTGGTCATCCATGCCTCATCAGCTGAGAGCAGATGTGAGACTGGGTATCGTCCTTCTATCAGCGAGACCCCCAGAGCGCAAAGCGTTTCTATACAATATCGACGGGTTATCCCATTTAAAATACCTGTATCAAGTGACGGTGTATAGATCATATCTTCTTTTCGCCAAAATACATTCGAGGTAATTCCTTCTGCCACATCATCTTCTTTTGTTAAAAAGATGCCTTCTATCGATGGGTCGTTCCCTACTTCTCTTTTAGCCAGCAGGTTGTTCATATAATGATGAGACTTGAGCCGTCTCGGACCTTCTGGTGTGTTTCTCCTCGTATGAAGAATGACTCCCTGCTTTTCATCTAATAGAGACTCAGGCCGGAATGGAGAGATCATCACAAAAATGATCGGCTCTTCATAAGGGTCTGCAGAAAATCCATTGCCTCTGCCCGCAGAGACATTGAAGCGAATCCTCGCATGACCATCGGTTATATGGTTTTGATTCAGTAAGGTATGAATGATGTCGAGTACAAATGGTTTCTCTATTGTGGATTCGATGCAAAGGTCACGTAACGATTGATTGAGCCTTTCAAGATGCCAATCTAACAGGAAGACTTGTCCTGCCAGGCTGGTAAATGTTTCGAATACACCGATGCCATATAGAAAACCATGATCAAAAGGAGAAAGAGTCGCGTCTTTCTCCTCTATATACTGACCGTTCAGATAAATGATCATGCGTTTACTTCATGCCCCTTTGTACGATAGGTTTCAATGAAATTCTTGAGCATTTCTTTTCCGAAGGAAGTCATAATCGATTCAGGATGGAACTGAACACTTTCAATTGGCAGTTCTTTATGGCGAATGGCCATGAGCTCGCCTTCCTTAGTGCTAGCTGTTGCCACAAAGCACTCCGGCAGCGTCTCGTTTTTGACAATTAATGAATGATACCTCGTTGCGACGAGCGGATTTTGGAGTCCAGTGAAGACACCTTTGCCGTCATGTTCGATCTCTGACGTTTTACCATGCATTAACCGCTCTGCGCGAATCACATCTCCACCAAAGACTTGTGCGATGGATTGATGACCTAAACACACACCGAAGATCGGTATTTTTCCGGCAAAATGCTTGATCGCCTCCATACTAATTCCCGCTTCATCAGGACTGCATGGTCCTGGAGAAATCATCAGAAAGTCTGGCTTGAGTTCCTCGATTTCTTGAATGGTTACTTGGTCATTCCGTTTCACAATTAATTCTTCTCCAAGCTCACCTAAATACTGGACCAGGTTGTACGTAAATGAATCATAATTATCAATCATTAATATCATACTCTGCTCACCTCTAACTCAAAATAGTCTCTTCTTCGCTCAGCTGTAATGCTTTTTTTACTGCATAGGCTTTTTTAATCGATTCTTTGTATTCGTGCTTTGGTACAGAATCGATGACGATCCCAGCACCTGATTGCATAAAGGCTTTGCCTTCTGTACAGTACGCTGTACGAATGACGATATTAAAGTGCATATCTTGATTGAATCCAAACCAGCCTATAGATCCAGTATAAAGCCCACGTCTTGTTGGCTCAAGTTCTTCTATGATTTCCATCGTTCTCACTTTTGGAGCACCTGTGATCGTTCCACCCGGGAATACAGCATGCATGACATCTACTGCATCACATTCAGCACGCAGCTCTCCTTGTACATTGGATACAATGTGCATCACGTGTGAATATTTCTCAATCGCCATAAATTCGTTCACTCTTACTGAGCCATAAGTGGACACGCGTCCAAGGTCATTCCGCTCAAGATCCACGAGCATCACATGCTCCGCGCGTTCTTTTTCATTTTCAATGAGCTCTTTTGCCAGCGCTTGATCCTCAGCGTCGTCCTTGCCTCGTGACCTTGTGCCAGCAATCGGTCTTGTTTCTAGTTGAGTGCCTTTTTTCTTAATAAGCAGCTCAGGAGACCCACAAACAATCTGGAAATCTGGCGTGTGCAGATAAGACATATAAGGAGATGGGTTCACTTGACGTAATGTTTTGTAAAAATCATATGGGTGAGTCTGAAGCTGTTCATCTTGTCTGATGGATAGGTTCACTTGGAACACATCCCCGTTTGCGATATATTGCTTAATTTTCTCTACTGCTTCCGCAAAGGTTTCTTCAGTAAAAGGCGCAGCTGGCACAAATTCTGAAGAAGATACGCTGACAGGTGAGTGTGTTGATTCTTCTGAAAAGCTTGTCCAGCTTAGCTTCAATTCCTCCAACCTTTGATGAGCTTCATTCACAGGTTCCTCTCCCTCTGTGTGGGTGATGAGCCATAGCATATTTTCTTCATGATCAAAGACCGCGACATCATTAAACACGAGGAAATACAGGTCAGGCGTCTTGAGATCATCGATTGACAGCATTTTAAAATGCTCGATATATCTCGCATAGTCATAGCTTAAAAACCCAATCGCTCCGCCTTGAAAATCAGGGTACTCCTCGTTCGTTTCGGTTTGGAGTGTTTGAAACCAATCAGCAAACGCTCTGAATGGATCGCCTTCTTTGAACAAAACCTCATCTTGATAATGGATGGTTGTCATCCCGTCTTTCCCTTTCGCTTTAGCGATCGGGTGAATTCCAGCAATGCTATATGTTCCGCCGCGTGCACTTTCAAGAAGGACATGGTGAGTTTCACGTGCAGCTAGTTGTTCGTATCTTTTTAAGAATGCATCTTTCGTAAAAGGAATTTTGATGCCAATCGGCCTTCGTTGTGTCATGTTATCATCCTTTTTCATTTTCATTAATCTTATTGTAATGCAATCCATTTTATTTAGAAAATAGTATTTGCTTTCCATCTTCAGAATTCATGAAAAAACCCCAGCAAATGCTGGGGCTTATGGTTTAATCGAACTGATAAAGAGGTGTACTGAGGTAACGCTCACCATTACTTGGGATGATCGCTAACACTTTCTTCCCTTTACCAAGCTTCTTCGCTGTTTGAAGAGCTGCGTAAATGGCTGCTCCTGAAGAAATACCACCAAGGATACCTTCCTCTTTTGCCGCCTTTCTTGCAAGCTCAAATGCATCTTCGTTTTTCACTTGGATAATGCCATCATATACTTCCGTATTCAAGATGGATGGGACAAACCCTGCTCCAATTCCTTGAATTTTATGCGGACCTGGCTTTCCTCCTGATAATACTGGAGAATCTGTTGGCTCTACCGCATACAGCTGAATAGTTGGGATGGCTTCTTTTAGGACTTCACCAGCCCCTGTAATCGTACCGCCCGTACCAACACCTGCAATAAACGCATCAAGCTCGCCATCAAACTGTTCAAGAATTTCTTTCCCAGTTGTACGGCGGTGAATCTCCGCATTGGCTTCGTTGTTAAATTGCTGAGGCATGAAGTAACCATGCTCTTCTGCCAATTCTTCTGCTTTTTTGATGGCGCCTTTCATTCCTTCTGCACCTGGTGTTAAGACAAGCTCTGCACCATAAGCGCGTAAAAGGTTGCGGCGTTCCTGACTCATTGTGTCCGGCATAACCAAAATGGCGTTGATTCCTTTAGCTGCCGCTACCATCGCAAGGCCGATTCCTGTGTTTCCGCTTGTTGGTTCAATAAGTGTGTCGCCAGCTTTTAATGTACCTTTCGCTTCAGCATCTTCGATCATTGCTAACGCAATACGATCTTTCACACTGCTGCCTGGGTTCATATATTCAAGTTTCAAGTAGACATCCGCACTGTCTTCTTCTACTAAACGGTTTAATTTAACGACTGGTGTATTTCCTATTAGTTCAAAAACTGAATTTGCAATACGAGCCATCACTAACACCTCTATCTCCGAGTAATTTTATTGTATTAATATTAAATTATCAATTTCAAAAAATTTTGTCAATGCTTTTAGTCCTGCTCTCCATCGTAAAACCATGTGACTTTTGCTTCTTTCCACAGGGTTTTGACATTCGCCTTTTCACCTAGATCTTCCATTGCGATCTGTCTTTTGATCTGATCTTTGACTTCTTCGTAAGAGAAGGAGCGGCCATTTAATTTTTCTTTTAATTGGATGATGGCATACCCGTTTTTAGTCTCAATCGGCTCTTTCGTCCATTCATCTGGTTGAAGCTTTTGAGCTTCTTGTATGTATAAGGCTGGGATACTCTCTTGCTCTTCTGTCACAAAACCAAGATCTCCGCCGTATGGTGAGGTGTAGCGGTCGATGGAGCGTTCAGCTGCCACGGCTTCGAAGCTAGATCCGCCTTTTAAATCTTTCAACACGTTTTCAGCCTCGTCCTTTGTCTTCACGACAATATGACGAATACGGTATGAATCATCATATTGATATAAGTCCTTGTTTTTTTCATAAAAGGCTTTGGCTTCTTTTTCAGAAACAACGGCATCTCTTGTTAAGAGCTGTTCTAATAAAATTTGATAACGAATCTGCTCTTTCCATTCCTTTTCACTTGTATGACCATCTTCGTAGAAATTATTAGAAACCGCTTTAATCATCAGTAATTCACGATTGATCTCTTTTGAAGACACCTCTAGCTTGTTTTCCTTCGCAAGCTGATTGACTACCTTCTGATTGATCATTTGTTCAAGTGTTGCCTTTCCGTAGCGGTCTTCCATCTTCTTTAACCATTCTTGACGCGTAACCTTCTCTTTTCCAATGGACGCAATGTCTTCACTGTTCTTCCCGTTTGAGGAAGCCTGCGACATTTGCGATTTTGTTAGTACATATGCAATAACAACAGCATTGATCATGAGCAAAACGAGGATAAATGTCCATACCACTCTTGCTTTTAGTCTCATCTTTCGTCTCCTTTCCATGCTAAAAAGAAAACCCGCTGCTGAGAGCTTAGCGGGTTATTTCTTCACGTAGCTCTTCTAGCTCTTCTTTTGTAAATACATACGTTTCGTTACAAAAATGGCATTGAGCTTCTGCTTGTCCGTCTTGTTCGATCATATCTTCAATTTCGGCTGTTCCTAGGCTGATAATGCCATTAGCAAACCGTTCTTTTGAGCAGTTACAAGAGAATTCGACAGGTACAGTTTCTAAAATTTGAGGTTTTTCACCGAGAACTTCTTCTAAAATTTCTTCTGGTGTCATTCCTTTTTCAATGAGTTTAGATATCGGTTCAATAGTTGATAAACGTTTTTCTAGTCTTTCAATGACTGCATCTTCTGTTCCAGGCAGCAATTGAATGATAAAACCACCTGCCGCAAGGATAGAGTTGTCTGGATTTACAAGGACACCTACGCCTACAGAGGAAGGTACTTGCTCAGAAGAGACGAGATAATACGTGAAGTCATCTCCAATTTCCCCTGAGACGATTTCTGTTTGTCCTGTAAAGTGATCTTTCAGCCCAATATCTTTCACAACACTTAATGTTCCTGTTGTTCCAACTGCACGTCTGACATCCAGCTTGCCATGTTCATTTAAGTCAAAGTGAACTTGTGGGTTCGATACATATCCGCGAACGTGACCTTTTGCATTTCCATCAGCGATGATGGCTCCGATTGGTCCACCGCCTTCAATTTTGACAGTTAACTTATTCTCGCCTTTGAGCATAGCTCCCATCATGACTGTAGCCGTCATGGTTCTCCCAATCGCTGCAGAGGCAGTTGGCCACGTATGGTGTCTTCTTTGTGCTTCGTTGATTGTATCTGTTGTGTTTGCAGCATATGCGCGGACTTTACCGTCATATGCTAACGCTTTAACTAAGTAATCCATTTGATTTAAACCTCCTATAGTACACCGACACGATTACGTTCATAAATTAATTGGAGTCCTTTTAATGTTAAGAACGGATCGACAATATCAATACAATCTGATTCATTTCCAATCAATGTAGACAAGCCGCCTGTTGCAATGACTTTCGGTGTTTGTTTGGCTTGCTGCTTCATCCGTTTCACTATTCCCTCGACTTGTCCAACATATCCATAAAGGATACCTGATTGCATCGCACTGATGGTGTTTTTTCCAACGATGTGATCCGGGCGGACGATTTCAATTCTCGGCAGCTTAGCCGCTCTTGTATATAAGGCCTCCGTTGAGATGGTAATACCCGGTGCAATGGCTCCACCCATGTATTGTTTTTGTTCATTGATATAGCAGTAGGTTGTCGCTGTTCCAAAGTCTACCACAATGAGAGGCGCCCCATATAGGTGAATGGCCGCCACCGCATTGACAATTCGATCAGCGCCGACTTCCTTTGGATTGTCGCACTTAATGTTTAGTCCGGTCTTCATCCCAGGCCCTACAATTTGGGGTGTAATGTGAAAGTACTTTTCGCACATTCTTTCAAGTGCAAACATCATTGGCGGAACCACAGAGGAGATGATAATACCTTCTATTTGGTCAAACATTAGCCCTACATAGTCAAATAAAGACCGGATGGACATGCCAAATTCATCTTCTGTTTTATGACGGCTTGTTTCAATTCGCCAATGGTAATTTAGATCGCCATTATGATAAACACCTAAAACGGTATTTGTGTTTCCTACATCTATCACGAGTAACAACTTCATCACCACTTTGAATAGTTTCTCAAAAAGATCATTTTTCGACTTTCTATCATACCATACACGAATCGAGTTCCATTTGTAAACAATTCGAAACCGATCCATTCATGAATCGAAATAAAAAAAGCTGCCGGTGATCCCGGCAGCTTTCACAGAAGGAGATTAGATCTCCTCATCTTCTTTTTTCTTGATGTTCACTTTCACATCATCGTTTTTCTCTTCGTCATCCGCGTATATACGCTCTGGAAGCTTTCCAGTTTCGTAAAGAGATTTAATTTGCTCAGCATCTAATGTTTCAACTTCTAGAAGGGCTTGTGCGATAATTTCTAGCTTATCTTTGTTCTCAGTGAGAATTTGTTTCGCACGTTCGTAGCTGTCCTTGATGAAACGCTGAATTTCTTGATCAATCTCGTAAGCAATGGCTTCACTATAATTCGGCTCGTTGTTAAAATCACGACCAAGGAACACTTGACCACCTTGTGCTTGACCGAACTGAAGCGGACCAAGCTTATCAGACATACCGAACTCAGTAACCATTTTTCTTGCAATGCCTGTTGCACGTTGGAAGTCGTTGTGAGCGCCTGTGCTTACTTCACCAAACGTAATTTCCTCTGCAACACGACCGCCGAGTAAGCCGACAATTTTATCAAGAAGCTCTGGCTTCGTTTGGAAATAACGATCCTCTCTTGGAAGCATGACCGCATATCCGCCTGCCTGACCACGAGGAACGATTGTTACTTTATGCACCATATCCGCTTCATCTAGGATAAGTCCAATCACAGTATGACCTGCTTCATGGTAAGCCACGATATTACGTTCTTTCTTCGAAATGACGCGGCTTTTCTTCGCCGGTCCAGCGATAACACGGTCAGTCGCTTCGTCGATATCACGCATATCGATTTTCTTTTTGTTATGACGAGCAGCAACTAGAGCTGCTTCGTTTAGTAAGTTCTCAAGATCTGCTCCAGAGAACCCTGGTGTTCTGCTTGCAATGGCTTTCAAGTTGACTGTATCATCAAGCGGTTTGTTTTTCGCATGAACCTTCAGTACTTCTTCACGGCCAATGACATCTGGGCGATCCACCGTAATTTGACGGTCAAAACGTCCCGGACGCAGCAATGCAGGGTCTAAAATATCTGCACGGTTCGTCGCAGCGATGATAATAATTCCTTCGTTGGCACTAAAACCATCCATTTCAACAAGAAGCTGGTTAAGCGTTTGTTCGCGCTCATCATGACCGCCGCCAAGACCTGCTCCACGCTGACGACCAACTGCATCAATCTCATCAATAAAGATTAAGCAAGGTGCATTCTTTTTCGCATTTTCGAACAAATCACGTACACGTGATGCACCGACACCGACGAACATCTCGACGAAGTCAGAACCACTAATGCTGAAGAAAGGAACGCCTGCTTCTCCTGCAGATGCTCTCGCAAGCAATGTTTTACCTGTACCTGGAGGTCCTACTAGTAAAACCCCTTTAGGGATTCTTGCGCCAAGCTCCGCAAATTTACGCGGATCCTTCAGGAATTCTACCACTTCTACAAGCTCTTGCTTTTCTTCATCCGCACCGGCAACATCTTTAAATTTCACACGCTTCTTCTCTTCTGTGTAAAGCTTTGCCTTACTTTTACCAAAGTTCATGACTCGGCTTCCGCCGCCCTGAGCTTGGTTCAATAAGAAGAAGAACAGAATAAAGATGATGATAAACGGAATGATGGTTGTCAGAACTTGCAACCATCCATTTGTCTCAGGTGCTGGTTCTACTTTTACATCTGTATTCTTCAGTGCACTGTAAATTTGGTCAACACCTTGACCATCTGGAACATGGGTAATGAAGTATTCATCTTTCTTCGCGCCATCTAATTGACCACGAATTTCATAAACCCCTCTTACAGGCTGGATGGAGATACTCTCCACTTTTCCCGCACTTAGATTTTGCGAAAATTTGCTGTAAGACATGTTCTCAGGCTTTTGATTGGGGGATCCTAACCAACTAACAACCCCTATTACAAGTAATAAAATAAGTATATAAAAAATCGTATTACGAAAAACCCGATTCATTCCTTACCTCCTCCCACAGTAAGCACAACTATGTTCAATAGTATCATAGAAAATCATTCCAATACAACCAATAACCTCATGTATACGTATGCTCATTAGCCTTCGTAAACAGATGGTTTTAACACTCCAATATACGGGAGGTTTCGGTAACGTTCAGCGAAATCCAATCCATAGCCGACAACAAATGCATCTGGCACTTCAAATCCAACATAATCTGCTTTGATGTCTGCTTTGCGACCGCTCGGTTTATCAAGCAATGTCACAATTTTAATGGAGTTTGCTTTACGGTATCGGAAAAGCTCTACCAGATAACTCAAAGTTAACCCACTGTCGATGATATCTTCCATAATTAGAATATCTCTTCCTTCAACAGAAGTATCTAGATCCTTAATGATCTTCACTTCTCCAGAAGATACGGTAGACTTGCCATAGCTAGATACATCCATAAAATCAAGCTCTAAATATGTATCAATGTGTTTGATCAGGTCTGCCATGAATGGAAGAGCCCCTTTCAAAACACCAATAGCCAGGGGAAATTTACCATCATAATCGCTGGTTAATGTTGCACCCAGTTCCTTCACTTTTTGCTGGATCTCTTCTTCTGAGATCAAAATCTTTTCAATATCTTGTTTCATGCTTTTGCTTGCCCCCTACAAATTTTCGTGCTGTCTATATTGTAATACAATGAGATCGCTGTTTGTCATATCAATTTCTTCAAAAACAGATTTTTTCAGACCTGGGATCCAGAGGATTTGATGATCCGAGTCAGTGACGATCGGCCAGCTGTCTCTTTCTGCAAGAGGCACTTTTTTATCAATAAATATATCCTTCACCTTTTTTGATCCATTCATCCCTTTAAGTTTAATTCGATCACCATTTTTTCGTGAGCGAATGATCAAAGGGAGACGAACATGATCTTTTTGAAGCAAGAAAAAATGGTTTCCGTTCCGTGCATCCTTCGGAACATGATTTGATACCACAATAGACTGTCCATTCGGGAGAAAAAGCTCCTCTCCCAGCTCAACCTTTAAGTGATGAGCATAGGACTGATCTAATCCGAGCGATCGTTCAAAGGTAAACATACAGTGATCATAAGACTTGACAGCTTGTAAACCCTTTGGCAAATCTAATGATCCAGATGGTTGTTCCGTATGAGATAACCAGTCCAAAGTCCCTAGAATATGCTGATTTGAAAACGCTGATCGAGTGTTTTCATAAAGATAGTTTAATATTAGTTGAATGCCTCTTCTTTGTAAAGGCAAAGGCAGGTCAAGCAAAGGCTTCGTTTTGATCTCGATTTTCTTAGGCGTGTGACTGATCATCACTTGGTTCATTTGTTCCTTTGTTAATGCCTGCAAGTATTGCTCATCCTCAGTCAGCATCTCACTTACAAACTGAAAGCTTTCATGTACATGAGGCGCCTCTTCTTTTAACACGGGAAGAATGTGTCTTCTTACCCGGTTTCTCAAGTAGTCATCTGTGTGATTGCTTTGATCAATGACATAGGGAACATGTTCTTTTTCACAGGCTTTTAGCACGTCGTCCTTTGAATATGCAATCAGCGGACGAATCAGCCACCCTTCTTGAAAAGGGCGTTTTGCTTGAATACCTGCGAGTCCTATTCCTACAGTCCCTCTCGCCAGCCTCATCATCATTGTTTCTACTTGGTCGTCTCCATGATGTGCAAGCGCTATAAATTGAGCGTTATACCGCTCCATCAATTGACGAAAGAAAGCATATCTGCACTCTCTTGCAGCTGCCTGTTTGTTTAAGCGATTTTCTTTTGCATATTGGGTCACCTGTATACGGGCCGATTCAAAAGGAATTTCTTGCTCCTTGCAGTAAGCCTCAACAAATGCCAAATCAGCAAAGGATTCTTCTCCTCTGAACATGTGATCTACATGGGCTGCAATCAGCTGAAAGGAACCTTTTCGACGCTTGTTTAGTTCATGCAGTAAGAGCATGGAATCCGGTCCGCCGGAAACCCCGACAATGACTGTCGTATTTTCAAGGAAAACATCATGTTTTTTCAAAAAAGATTCAATTCTATTCACAACTTCCTCCTCACAAAGAGCAGGTAATTTAAAGATATACATATCCTATCACTTTCAGTAGCTCCAAGCAAAGAAGAAGCCTGCTTTTTTACAGCTCTACAACAGGAATAAAACCACATATGCACAGTAAAGAGCGAGTACACTGCACAAGATGAGAATGGTTTCAAAAAGCCCGCCTGCTTTTTTACGTACTGACGTTCTTTTCCCCGCAGCAACTCGCGATCGTGACATTACCTGTTGATTTTGACTAACAGCAGGCTTTGGCCTGTTTTTTTGTGCTTGTTTCCTTTGAGGTGTTTTTCTTGAAGCATGCAGTTGTCCTTCTTTCAGCAGGGCACTTTTCATATCTCCTGCTGATTGGTACTTACCTTGAAGGGCTGCCTTCAACACCCGCTCATATCGCTTTAATAAAGGATGACCTTCAATCGCTCGATAAAGCTGCTTGTCTGGTTCTACCCCTTTTTTGAATTCTTTTTTATACGCACAGTTCACCATGACCATACTTAAAGCAAATAGATCATAAGATGGTTCTGCCTTTCTTGTACCAAATCCCCAGTAGCCTCGATCAAAAAACTCGGTATACTCCTTGATTGCCCTACCTGCCTTCGTCGTTCCTCCAACATCGATACATCGAATAGTGGCTGGAGGACCCGAAATGATGAGATTATCCGGCTTCAAGTCCCCAAATATCCAGCCTTCCTTATGTAAATGAGCCAAGTTAGACAAAAGCTGAATCATTAAGACGACGATCCACTCATCACCTTTTTGCTTAACG
Organism: Bacillus sp. LLTC93; assembly: GCF_002993125.1. Taxonomy (NCBI): domain Bacteria; kingdom Bacillati; phylum Bacillota; class Bacilli; order Caryophanales; family Bacillaceae; genus Bacillus; species Bacillus sp. LLTC93. Next base: position 16,454 of record NZ_PVME01000012.1, read on the forward strand.
AACTCGAGCAGCAGCGGGCCTCTGACATACTCCATCACATAAAATGAACGCTTTTGAGACATGCCAGGATAAATAGCATCATCCATATCATAAAAAGAAGGCCCCATGGTTTTCACAGGAGCCTTTGAAAAGGATTTTAATACATTGACTTCAGATGCAATGAGCATACTGTCATCACTCACTTTAAGGGCCACTTGCCCGTTTGGCGATTCGGCCAAATAGACAACGCCGTTCGCCCCTTTTCCCAGCTCTTTTACAATGCGGTAATGATGGTGGTGCCATTTCCCTTTAATCACCGTGCCTAGCGGGATGTTAGAAGCCGAATTCATCATCATGCTCTTCCTTTGCTTCAAGCAGCCCTTTACGTGAACGAACTGATTTAAAATGCTGGAGTGCTTCTCGGAGTGCTGGTCCAGTCGGAGTAATTCCTCCAGTGGTCAGCTTTGGGAAAATAGATGATAACGAATCGAATCGAGGCGTCCAATTCAACACAATTTCTGCATCCGAGTTTTTCCCGGGAAATACACACATCCCAAACTGATTTTCGCCAATTCTTGAATTTAAACTAATGGAGAGATCGATGAGTGCTTCTTTGACAGTCGGTAGCTTCGGTTTCATGCTTGCACTTGTATCAACAAGTACTAGCACTTGAAGGTGAACAGTCTCCCCTAACTCATCGACAACTTCCATCACTTCTCCGCGCTTATCAGGCGGAAGCTCTTCAATTTCTGTATCTTTGCCGAGTATTTGCTGCAATTCTTTATTTACGACACCTTGCAATGTTTGTGTCATCGCCTTTTTTGTGACCATTTGTACCGTTTGAGACAATTGCTGTACGTAGACAACCTGATGGATGCCTCCGCCTGCGAGAGCAATCCCCTCTACTTCTTTCATCGCTTCATGATCGTGTCTGTTTTCTTCCATAATGCCAATGACATTGACTGTAATCCCTTGTTCCTTTGCCAATGAGGCAATCGCAAGTGGATCTTCCCCGTGATTTGAGCAGCCATCTGTAATCAATAAGATTTGGTTTACATGACCTTTTCGCATCTTCATTCCTCCTGGGATTGTAACTGAATGCTTATACCCCCCATCATCGCCAGAAGAAATTCATATTATACGATATTTTAAGAAATCTCTTGTTTCTCAAGATAGAATGTACCAGTCGGAATGGATGCCCATTTTGGCGTGTTGTGGTCGAGCCTAATGACGACAACCGTCATATCGTCGTCAATTTGACCCGATCTTGTTCGAATGACCTCTTCCATTAATAAATCAGCAATCTCTTGCGGATCTTCTGTTTTAAAGCTTTTCATTTTCCGTTTCACCCATAAATCATGATTTTCGATATGCTTTGGTCCCTCAAAAATGCCATCGCTCATCATAATGAGCAGATCTCCTGCCTTCATCTGTTCGCTCACAACTTCCACTTCGAACTCATCAATAATCCCAATCGGCAAGTTGCTAGCTTGTACCTTCATCACCTGATCACCCCGTTTAATAAAACTAGGGGTTGAACCAATCTTTAGGAACTTACAGCTTGCATCCTGTAAATCAATGATTGATAAATCTAATGTTGAGTAGATTTCATCAGTCGTCCGTAAAGATAAAATACTATTAATGGTCTTGATTGCCACTTTTTCATTGATACCAGACGCCAATATTTTTTCTAACAGCTTAATCGTTTCATTGCTTTCAAAATGAGCCCTTGCTCCATTTCCCATCCCATCACTAATTGCTGCGGCATATTTACCCGCACCCAGCTCCATCATGCTGTAGCTGTCTCCAGATACTAAGCCTCCGCCTTTCGCTGCATGCGCTACGCCTGTAGTTACTCGATACGATTTTGCAGAACCAAATACAACATGACAATAGCCTGTTGGATGCTCTGCGCACTGCTCTGCTTTTACTAAAATCTGTTCTTCTAAAATATCTGAGAGCATTGGAGCAATGATTTTTTCACATTCCCCATGACCTTGGCAATAGGGAATTCTCATTTCTATGTCGACATTCCCCTGCTCCAAGCTATAGATTTCTACTTGCTGAATTTCAATTCCAAAGTGCTGAAGCGCTTCTATCATCTGCTCTTCCTGAATAAAATGCTGTTCTCTTTCTCGTTTTATTTCCCGGGAAAAATCCTCCATCACTTGTGAGACGCCCATCAGCTGTTCTGCCACAAGGCGCCTGCTGTCTTGGACCTTTTTCTTAAGGGTCTGATTTGCTTTGTAGTAAGCAATCTCCTCTTCGATCAATTCCTCGACATGTTTTGATTTTGAGCAGTGCTGGCTAAATTTCTTTTTTAATTTCCGGTTATGCTCATACGTTTTTTCATCCGATTCATGCATAACTTGTTTCATCAGTTCATAGGTTGTATCAAAGTTCTGCACCCAGCATTTATTTTTCTTATAGCACGTTTGACAGGATCGTTCTGTGATCGTACTTAAAAAAAGATCTACATCCTCTTCCTGCTTCTTCTCTTCAGGAATGGAATCGTAAAATGTCGCAAAACTCTCAGACAGCGCATGAAATACATTAGAGAATTGATCTACTTTTTTTGCTGTCACATCTCGTACTTTCCGGGCATATTGCTGTTGTTCCTGTACATGCTCTGCCGTACCAGGGATATATTTTGCCACCTTAGAGGTCACTGAATGTGGTGTGAGCAAAAACAGTGCAACAGCAATGAATGATTCATATAGCGTGGTCATGAGACCTGCTGATCCTTCCCCGTACAATGAAATGAGTAAGGAACCCACAATTAAGCCGATGGCTGCTCCTGCTTTCTTCCCCTCTTTTAACAACCCACCCAATAAGCCTGAAAAGGCAAGAAGACTCATCTGATAAAGATTACCGATGTTGGCGAGACCGAGAATTAAGCCTGTCACGACACCCACCGTACAACCAATACTGGCTCCGCCAATAAAGGCAAATGTAAGCACTACATAACGTGACAAAATATGCTCTGCTTGCATCCCTTGGAAGGTAATGCCCGCTAAGCCTGTTAAAACTGACGCAATTAAAATCATAAAACAAATGATTTCTTCGACCTTTAAGGAGTGTTTGATTTTCCTGACTGTAAAAATCGGTAAGCTTTGAAGAAAAATCAATGTCAATATGAAGGCAAGTCCTGCTTCAACGCCTGCCATGACGTAATCGTAGCTTTGCACAGCGCCTTGCTCTAGGTAAACAAAAGCTCCTCGGGTAATCAACATGGAAAGAACAATCACAACCGGCAATGTTTTCACTGGATCTTTGATGATGAAAGAAACAACTTTTGACACGAGGAGAAACATGATCAATGACGCAAAGACAAATAATGCGTTTTGAGGTGATATGGTCATCGCCCCAGCGAGTAAAGCAAGACAAGCAAGCATCGCCTTATCTCTTTTAATGAGCAGCATGGAACCAAAGAAAGGCAAAGCAAACGGCATAATTTCAGATAAAATAAAGGCTCGTCCTAATAAAAAACCGAGAACAACATAAATAAACCCTTTATAGAAAAAAAGAGAATGCGTATGATGAAGAAACAGGTTTTTCATCTTTTTCAAACCTGCACTGATTCTTTCAAACCCCACTCCTGTTAAATCAGTTCTTCTTTCTAGTTTTTCCATCTTCTCATCCCCCACCTGGTATTCGTTGGTTGTCATTATAGCGAAGGTGAAAAAGAAATTTTGTCAAAAGAAGTTGTCGTTTCCATAAAACGTTCGACTCTTTATTCGTCAAAGAGGCATACTTTCATGAAAGTCGATTTCTTTCATCAGAATTTTACGAAGGCACAAAAAAACAGCTTTCCTATAGAAAGCTGTTCCGAAGATGACCCGTACGGGATTCGAACCCGTGTTACCGCCGTGAAAGGGCGGTGTCTTAACCGCTTGACCAACGGGCCTTGCTTGATGTTCTACTTAAAAGGATAGCGGCGGAGGGGATCGAACCCCCGACCTCACGGGTATGAACCGTACGCTCTAGCCAGCTGAGCTACACCGCCATAATGAAAAATGCGCTAAGAAGCACAAGAACTATAATACAAAGGATTCGCTTGTCCGTCAATAGAAAGTTTTAAATTAAATGACGAAATCTCAAAAAATGTCGAGCTAAATAAAAAAAGCACCTGCTGAACAGCAAATGCTTTGTTGTAAAATTATATAGAAAGCAGCAACAAGTTAACCTCTTCTTGCTCCGCGCCCCCCACGTTTTGATTCCGTGTTACGTTTTAAAGATGTTAAGCGGTCTTCGCTATCTTTTAAGAATTTGTTCATTTTTTGCTCAAACGATTCCTTCGGACGGAAATCATTTCTGCTCGGTCTTGATTGTTGTTGTTGAGGACGATCTTTTGCTTTTTTAATGGACAAGCCGATTTTACCGTCTTTTTCAACGTTAATCACTTTCACTTCAACTTGTTCACCGACTTTTAAATGCTCATTAATATCTTTTACATAGTTATCGGCTACCTCACTGATATGAACGAGACCAGTTGAACCTCCTGGCAACTCCACAAAAGCTCCAAAATTTGTAATGCCCGTAACTTTCCCTTGTAACTTGCTGCCAACTTCAATCGACATAAAAAAAGTGCTCCTCCTTAGACTTATAAAAAAATCTCATTTGTTCAATTATACATAAACTGAATTTTAAGTGTCAACAAGGCTAATCGCTCTTATTGCCCACATCAAAGATTTTTTCGCCTTTTTTGGACATATAATAGTCCCGTCGTGCCAGTTCGAGTACGTATTCCTTGCTTTTGAGCTTCTTGATCTCATCAGAAATATCTTCCTGCTTTGTTTGTAATTGCTTCAATTCTTTTTCGAGCGCAACCTTTTTCTCTTCTTTTTCTTTTAATGCGGAAGATTGCGACCAGAGGGCACTTGTCACCAAAACAGCAAACATGAGCGCAATTACACCAAACACGGTAAGCCTTCTAAGGAGTCCACGGCGTTTGCGTTTTAAGCGCTGAGCTTGTTGTTCCATTTGTTTTTGGTAATCATTTTGAATTTGTGCGATATTTCTTTTTCTCTTGTTCAAGGATGAAGGCCTCCTCTCTTACTTTGTCCAGAATTGTTTCCATTTCGTTTTAATGGTACGAGATAATTTCTTGGTCCCTTGTAAAATTCCTGCTCCTTTTGAGAAAAACAATCTAACGGATGTTCGCCATTTTTCGGGAATCCGATGAATAATGGTCACATTGAGTAACCAGATGAGCGGATAGCAAACAATCGATAGCACCTTCCACACGAGCCGAAACGTAAAACGAACAAGACGTAAGAGCGAGTGGAACAAGAACAGTATAACACTTATGACCATTGTGACAATCCAACGGATCGGCTGGAAGACGATCGACATGACCAGCCTTTTAAGGATTAGAACGGTCTGATAAATACACATCGTGATAAACTTGAGAATATTGATATACAGCTGTTTCATCAATGCCTGATACATCGAGAAACCTAGGGCAACGGCCAGAAAGATATAAAGCCTGAATTCTCCCTCATTTGTTAACAGCAGCACATAAAAGAATAAGAGACCTTGCACCATCCAAAAAAGGACATCGTGTATGACCAGAAGCCATTTTGCTGTTTTCTCACGGTTCACAAACAGCTTGTACGTATCAAGCGATGCGCCCAGCCAGATGCCCATCGCTGTCATCGAAAGCATCGTATAAAACTGGACTGTCAGCGTCATTTAAACAGCTTGCTAAAAAATCCTTTAGCTTTCTCCCCGTGCTGCTCATCTACATAGATTAAGTCAAAGACACGCCCTTTGATGGACACAACGCCTTTTTCTACGTCTAAGTTTTTCATTTGCAGATTTTCCCCTCGGATAGCGAGAATTCCCATGACCGTCTCAAGCAGAAATTCTTCATTATCAAAGCTTTCCACCTGTTTGACGCCGGTAATATCTAAATGCTTTCTGCTTCGCATTGTGACATTGTGCTCCGCTTCTGATGACAGCTTCGTGCCTTGAGGTTGATTATAATATTGATTCATTTATACATCCCCCATATCTCATACTTGCATTGTTACTGCATTGTATGTGATAGGAAGGTCATTTAGAACAAGCCCTATTCTGCTGTTTTTTCTTCTTTTAGCACAGTATACATTCCAGCCGCTTCTTCTTTTTTCGTCGTGTCCTTTAACTCGTTGACTTGAACAGTCACAAGTTTTTGACCAAAGCGGATTTGAAGCTCGTCTCCTTCTTTCACGTCAGAGCTTGCTTTCGCCTGCGTTCCATTAATGGAAATTCTGCCTTGATCGGCTACTTCTTTTGCCAATGTTCTTCTTTTAATTAAACGAGAAACTTTTAAGAATTTATCTAGTCTCATATGTCTTCACCTCTTTCTATGCGTTTGGCATCGTTCCACAGATCGTCCATTTCCTCTAGCGTCAGACCCTCTAGTGAACGTCCCATGTCCTTAGCTTTTTGTTCGATATGCTGAAAGCGCCGCATGAATTTTGTGTTTGCGGAAGAGAGGGCCGTTTCAGGCTCCAGCTGATAGAACCTGCCAATATTGACAAGAACAAATAAAAGATCCCCAAATTCATCTTTCATTTGCTTTGTTGCACCTTCGTCTGTCTTCTCTGCCACTTCAACGAGGAATTCCTGCTTTTCTTCTTCGTATTTATTCCAAATATCTTCTACTTCTGTCCAATCGAAGCCAACCTTAGCGGCTTTCTTTTGGAGCTTATAAGCCTTTGTTAAAGCTGGAAGTGTCACCGGGATGGATTGCAAAATAGATGCTGACCGCTCCGGCTTCTCTTGCTGCTTGATTTTTTCCCAGTTGGTTACCACGTCTGATGCCTCAGAGACATTCGTATCACCAAACACATGTGGATGTCGTCGAATCATTTTTTCTGTGACATGCTGGATGACATCATCAATTGAGAAATAGCCATCATCTTCACCAATTTGAGCGTGAAGTAAAACCTGCAGCAGCACATCTCCGAGCTCTTCCACCATATGATCTGGGTCGTCTTCATCTATAGCTTCAAGCAGTTCATAGCACTCTTCAATTAAGTACGGTTTGAGCGACTCATTGGTTTGTTTTTGATCCCACGGACAGCCGCCTGGACCTCTTAATGTACGAATGACATCACGGAAAGTGTCAAATTGTTGATAGAGTAGCTTTTCATCTTGAATTGGAGGTACATAAACACTCGTTAAGTTATTTATCGACACATCTCGATCAAGTTCAAATAAAGGAACAGCAGTAATCTGTTCCTGACTGCTCCCAGCCGCAGTCACAATATAAACTTTATAGTCGTCAGGCAGTTTCTCCATCAGCGTAAGCTTCACATTCGAAGCTGTCATCTGATCATACACCTGACAAATCAAAACATGCTGGGTTAATTTCAGATCATCTGCTCTCATATCCCCTGCATCAACGAATTGTAACCCTTCAATCGGGTCAATCTGCAAGGAATTAAAGGTCGCATCTAGAAAGCTTTGTCCACCAGCAACGTACACTTCAATCCCGCGTGCTTTCTGCTGAGCCACAAGCAGTTGTACGGTCTTTTCTGCGACAAATGGATGACCTGGTACTGCGTACACAATATCCTTTTCAGCAGCCTCCGCAAATAGAATTTCCGTGATTTCTTGATACACCGAATCAAACTGATCGTGCTTTTCATAAATCTCATCAAAAAAGGTCAGAGATGGGATCTCCTGCATCAATTCTGCGGTAAGTGGATGATCCTGCGTTCTCATAAATACTTCTTTCGCCTGCTTCAGTTGCTTATATACACCGAGCGTCAGCTGATCCATGTCGCCTGCCCCGAGACCAACGACTGTAATCTTACCTGCCATTTTGATTCCCTCTCATCTGTTTAAAATATAAAATCTTTTCACCTAATGGAATGAGTCTCCATTCCTCGTCCGTAAATACTTCTAGCTTAAGAATACTATATAAAAAGGCGAAACCACCAATAAAAACTGACGTCAAGCTCTCTAAAACGGAAAACGGACGTTTTTCAATGGGAATGACCCAAGAAAACAAAGTTTGATACCCTATTAAGACGATGGCCATGAGAGCCGCTGATAAAAGAATTTTCAGCGGGAACAGCTCTCTCATTGAAATCCATCCTTTACGCTTCAAGTAAACCGCATTGAGCAAGGCTGCGGCGAGAAAACCACATACGGTTGACCATGCGGCACCGTGGATGCCAAAGAAGGGCACAAGCGCAAGCGTCAGCACCCATTTCACGAGCACACTGAGGATCACCACAACAGCCGGATACACGGTATGCCCAAGCCCCTGAAGTAAAGCGGTTTGCGTAATCGCAATCGACGTAAATGCGATCGAAATACAGAATATTTGCAGCGCATCTGTGCCAAGGTCATTACGAAAAAGCATTGTATTCACTGACGATAGAATACAAATCAGCCCAACCGCTGCACCAATCCCTAGCACCGACGTTGTCTTCAACGATGTACGGACTTTTTGCCGAATCGCTTCGTGGTGCCCTTTCCTCATGGCTGAAGATAAAAACGGAACAAGAGAGGTTCCGATACTAATTGCAAACACCGTCCCTAGCTGTAAGAAAGGCTGTCCTCTGTCATACACGCCTTTTGCCGCCTTTGCTGCCGCTTCACTCAAACCCTCGCTGCGGAGCAAAGCATACAAGTGAAAGGCATCAATCATTTGCATCCATAAAATAAGCAATCCACTCACGCAAATCGTCAATGTATATAGAACTAAACTTTTCAAAACATCTTTTTTCCGCAGTGTCGCCTGGTGTAACGTACTGCTTAATGGCGACTGCCTTCGATTAGTCAGCCAAAGAAAAAGAAGCAGTATGAGTGAGGCCGCACTTCCGGCTATAGAGGAGAACACTGCACCAGCTCCTGTTTCATAAAGCGAATAGCCATGCCTCACGAAATAGAAGGATAAAACTAGCAGAACGCCTACCCTGATGAGCTGCTCAACCAACTGAGATATAGCGGTGGGGAGCATCATGCCGTCACTCTGAAAAACACCCCTCAGCATAACGGTGAGCGGAAGAAATAGAAAAACAAATGCACTCATCTGAATGAGCAAGATTAAATGGCTGTCCGCCATGAGATTCGCTATTCTGCCTGCTCCTATGTATAGACAAAGAAATAAGACCAAGCTCAGGAAAGTGATATACACTAGCGATACCCTTGTAATGATTCGCCGATTCTCTGCCCCATGCTCACTCAGGAGCTTGGACACCATGACAGGAAACCCTGTTGTTCCGAGCATGATGGCAATGCCCAGGAAGGGATAAACCTGCTGATAAATATAAAAACCTGTGTCTCCTACGATGTTTTGAAAAGGGACACGATAAACGGCACTTAGCACCTTTGATAGCAATCCTGCGATGGTCAAAATCACTGCACCTTGGAAAAGCCAATGCGGCTGATTCACAGCATTTTTCATGGATGACTCCTTTATGTTCAATCAAAAAATAGATCTACATTTAAACGCACTCATTATATCATACGTTACTGAAAAACCGTTTCTTTCTAAGGAGTAGACGACACATTACCCGTTTTGTTTCATCCCATATAAAAAACGCCGATAAAATCAAATGATTTCATCGGCATTCTTTCGTTTTATCAAAATGATATAGAATTATTAGACCTAATGTTCCATTTGACGGGCTAAGAAGCCAGCTGCCGTTTCTGCCGCTTTATGCTCCACTTCTCCCATTGAACGCTCTTTAGAAAATAAAACCACGGCGCCAATTGGATCTCCGTTTGCAACAATAGGTGCAATGGTATAAGCAGATACGTCATCATCTATACCATCGACAAGTTGAATTTCTTTCTTGCTTTCCTCTAACACAGAATTACGCTGATCCATTGTTCGTTCAAGTAAATCACTGATGGATTTATTTAAATACTCTTTTTTCGAACTTCCGGATACAGCAATATACGTATCACGATCACAAATCAGGATGGAATGACCCAAACTATCGAATAATGCATCAGCATATTCCCTTGCAAAGTCTCCTAGCTCACTAATCGGTGAATACTTCTTCAAAATCACTTCTCCATCGCGATCGACAAAAATCTCAAGCGGATCTCCTTCCCGGATGCGCAATGTTCTGCGAATCTCCTTCGGAATAACCACTCTACCTAGATCATCGATACGGCGTACAATTCCAGTTGCTTTCATTCACTGCTGCCTCTCTTTCGTTTGATGATGTGTTGGGTGAATGAAACAAAAGCGTCCACTTTATGCAACATTCACCACTTGACCCTGAGTTTAGTATCCGTCACATCAAACGTAATATACACGAGAGACAAACAAAATTTTATGAAGATGGAATGGTTTCTTTTTTCACACTTTGAAGGCCTCGAAGCATGCTAAGAACGACCTCCAGCCATTCCCCGGTTTTCTTGCCTTTCGTTTGGACAGAAATAATCAGCTTGCTGCCTTCCATTCCTAAACCAATGTCACGTCCATATTTGCTGCCGAGCTCAAATAATTTTTGACCGTCGATTTCACTGCTTGCTTTCTCATCCAGGGTAAGTCTGACAATGCCTTTCTCCATCTTGATCAGCTCGACACGTTCCTGCACAGCGTACACCTTCATCGTCGCAATCGTGAACAAATCAGCCACTTCTTGCGGATATTCACCGAATCGGTCAATCATTTCATCCTGAAGCTCTTTTCGCTCTTCAATTGATCCAATGGCTCTAAACTGTTTATACATCTCGATCTTTTGCTTGCCATCAGAAATATATGTGTCAGGAATGTAAGCATCAATTTGCAGATCGATTTCCGGCTCAAATTTTTCTTGAGCTGTCGTGTCGCCTCTTCTTTCTTCAATCGCTTCTTTCAGCATTTGAGAATACAGGTCAAATCCAACAGAATCAATGAATCCATGCTGCTGTGCACCAAGTAAGTTTCCTGCTCCTCGAATCGTTAAATCACGCATCGCAATTTTAAAACCTGATCCGAGCTCTGTAAACTCTTTAATGGCCTGAAGTCTTTTTTCCGCTACTTCAGACAGAACTTTGTCTTTTCGATAAGTGAAATAAGCATAGGCAACACGATTCGATCGCCCGACTCGTCCTCTTAACTGATACAGCTGAGAAAGCCCCATTTTATCAGCATCGTGTACAATGAGCGTATTCACATTTGGAATATCGACGCCCGTTTCAATAATGGTTGTACTGACCAATACATCTGATTCGCCTTCAAGGAAATTGATCATAACCGATTCTAACTCGTTCTCACTCATTTTCCCATGTGCATAACTAACTTTCGCGTCTGGGACAAGCATCGAGATTTCATCTGCTTTCCGTTCAATATCCTCAACACGGTTGTAAAGGAAGTACACTTGGCCGCCTCGAGCTAGTTCTCGCTCGATCGCTTCTCTGACTAAAGCGCCATTGTACTCGACAACATAGGTTTGAACAGGGAAACGGTTTTCAGGCGGTGTTTCAATAACGGATAAGTCTCGTACACCAAGCATTGACATATGAAGCGTACGTGGGATTGGCGTTGCCGTTAATGTCAGTACATCAATATTGGCTTTCATCTGCTTAATTTTCTCTTTATGCGTGACGCCAAAACGCTGTTCCTCGTCAATGATCAACAGTCCTAAATCCTTGTAGACAATGTCTTTTGAAAGAAGTCGGTGTGTCCCGATGACCATATCAATGGTTCCGTTCTTCAGCCCTTTTAACGTTTCTGTTGTTTCTTTTCGCGTACGGAAACGGCTAAGCTGAGCGATTTTGACAGGGTAGTCTTGGAATCGGTCCATAATCGTGTCAAAATGCTGCTGTGCTAAGATCGTTGTCGGTACAAGCAGTGCAACCTGCTTCCCGTCAGCAATAGCTTTGAAGGCCGCACGAATGGCCACCTCTGTTTTTCCATATCCCACATCTCCACAAAGTAGACGATCCATCGGACGTTCCCGCTCCATGTCTTGTTTGATTTCGTGAATAGAACGAATTTGGTCGTCTGTTTCCTGATAAGGGAAGGCAGATTCAAACTGGCGCTGCATCTCATGATCCGGCGAGAAAGCATACCCTTTGCTTGCCTCACGTTCTGCATAAAGCTTAATGAGATCATCTGCTATGTCCTGAACAGAAGTTTCTACTTTTTTCTTCACGCGTTTCCAGTCACTGCCGCCTAGTTTGTACAGCTTTGGTTCTTTTCCTTCTGACCCTACGTATTTCTGTACCTGATCAATTTGTTCAACCGGTACATAAAGCTTGTCGCTTCCTTGATAATGAATATTTAAATAATCTTTATGAATGCCGCCAATCTCAAGCGTTTCGATTCCTAAATACTTACCGATCCCGTGGTTAATGTGCACCACATAATCGCCGACTTGAAGCTCTGAATAGCTCTTAATTCGCTCTGCGTTGGTTAGCTTTTGCTTACGTGCCTGCTTCTTCACACGTTTCTTGAAGAGCTCACCTTCTGTGATCATTGCAATTTTTGATAATGGCAGTTCAAAGCCTGTTTGCAGCTCCCCTTGTAAAATATAGACTTGCCCGCTTACAAGCTCAGCGTCTGGTTTGGCAAGAGCGGCTTCAATGTCATAATCATGTAAGACAGATGACAGCTTCTCTGTTCGCTCTTCATCCGCACCTAAAAAGACAACCGTGTAATGTTGTTTTTTGTAGCGTTCAATTTCACTCGCAAGTACATTCATCTGCCCATGGAAATTCTGCATTTGCTTACTAGATACATTGACGATATTTTGCGGATTTGTCTGCTGGACATGTCTCAAGAACAAAGAATAGTACAGAATGGATCTCGATTGCTGATTGATTAGCTCTTGGAACGGGAAAGAAAGAGACAAATCATGAAGAATGTTGCCTTCTTCAAGCAGACTAATCGTCCAATCAGCTTCTTCCTTTTCAAGCTGCTCTTCCATCTCCTGAATTCTGCTAATTTCATCTAGAATGATAATCGTATCCTGCGATGTGTAATCTAGCAAACTAGCAGGCTTTTCATAGAAATAGGACAGGTACTTCGTCATTTCCTGTGTCACGATGCCTTCTAGCAGCTTCTCACGATCAGCAGAAATATTCTGATGCAGCAGCTCTTTTTGCTGGTCAGAGTTGAATTTCTTTAAGCTTTTTGCAAGTCCTTGATCAAGCTGTTCAATCGCTCTCACTCGTTCAGGGCCTCTCACAATCAGCTCTTTTGCCGGACCGATCTTAATCTCTTGAAGCGTTTCTAGTGAACGCTGTGTATCAGAGTGGAAGGTCCGAATTGAGTCCACTTCTGTATCAAACAGTTCGATACGGATCGGATGATCTTCCGTTAACGCATAAATGTCGATGATCCCTCCGCGCACACTAAAATCTCCGGGCGCAGCAACCATAGACGTCCGGTCATAACCGATTTGCACGAGTTGTTTTGAAAACGCCTCCAAATCAATTTCTTCACCAACCTTTAAATGGACCTGACTCTCCTTCCAGAGCTCGACTGGCGGAAGCATTCTGCGCACCGCAGCTGCCGGGGTTACGATAATGGGGTTTTCTCCATTCGCAAGTCGATTCAGAACATCTAGACGCTGTGCTCTAAGCTCAGGGCTGGCAACTGCGATCTCTGATGCAATGAGTTCATTTACAGGATAAAGAAGGACCGAGCGATTCGAGATCACACTTGCTAGATCATCTGTTACCTTCTGCGCTTGATACAAATTATGGGTCACAATAAACATTGGCCGTTTTAACTCGTCTGATATAGCGGCTGTAAATAAAGATCTGACGGAGCCTGATAGTCCGGCGAGCAGCTGTTCTTTTAACCCTTCTTTTAGTCCGTTAAAAATGGACTGAAAATCATCACTTTGTTTGATAAATGACTGTATGTTTTTCATTTGGCTCCTCCTCCCTGCTTGTTTAAAACAGAAAAACGCTTTGGTCTAATATCTACACCAAAGCTTTTTATTGAATAAAAGTATGATACTGATGGTAATCAGGATTTCTTTCGAGCGCCTCTTGGCAATCCTCACAAATGGTTTGTACATGTAAATCACCATTTTCCCTATAAGAAATCATATCGTTTCTTTCTTCATTTGTTAAGTGATGAAATCCAAGTGCTTCACTTTGAACAGCGGATTCATCTAAACTGCCAACCTTTACACCACAGTGCCGGCAGTAATAATGCAAAGCCATACGTGATCCTCCCATGCTGAGATTTTATGATCAGTATGTGCTTTGCTTATCATTCTTATACCTTCTTGTTGAAATCATTCATCACTTCTAAAAACGGCTTTGTTAAAGCCGCCTCACAAGCTTCAACAGACGCTTGAATGGCTGATGCGATGTCAGGCTGTTCCTCTTCTGAGAAGCGTCCTAGTACGTAATCAACGACCTTCATGCCATTTTGCGGGCGGCCAATACCAATGCGGAATCGGTCAAACTCAGGTGAGCCTAAATGCTGGATCAACGACTTAATCCCATTATGCCCTCCGGCACTTCCTTTTGTGCGCAAACGAATCCGCCCTGTTGGTAAATCAAGATCATCATAGATGACCTTTAAATGTTCAAGGGGAATATCATAGTAATCCAAAAGTGGACGCACGCATTCTCCTGATAAGTTCATATATGTAAGAGGCTTCACAAGTAGAACCTTTTGCCCTGAAACAAACCCAGTTCCAAATTGTCCATGGAATTTTGATTGATTTAATGGGATGTCCCATTTTTTTGATAATTCATCTATTGTCATAAACCCGACATTATGTCTTGTTTTTTCGTACTCTCTTCCTGGATTACCCAATCCAACGAATGCAATCATGAAACCAATAACCTCCTTTATCACAATGCACACGCCTAAAAAATGAGCCAATATGATTGCCTCATGCAAAAACGTATGAATTCTTTTCATTCTAGCACAAAAGACGCAACCACGGGAGGGTTACGTCTCGAAATGACCAGTTATTCTCCATTGTTATCCTTTTCTTTAATAGCCTCAGGTTCTTGTGTTTCCTCTTCGCTATCTGGCTCAGGAACCTCGGATTGCTGAGGCGGTAGAATGGATGCAACGACTTCTTCTGGATCGTTATTTATTTGATAAGTTGACTGAACAGACAGCTCACCGACTGTTAGTACATCATTTACATCTAAGTTTGTAATATCAGCTTCAATATGTTGCGGGATATCCTTTGGTTTTGCTGTAACGGATAGTTCAAATAGTGGCTGCTGAAGCACACCGCCATCTTTTACCCCTTTAGACTCACCAATCAGCTGTACAGGTACATCTGCATCAATTTCTCGCTGTAAGTCGACCACTTGGAAATCAGCGTGGACAAGCTCGTTTTTCAGCGGATCTGTTTGTAATTCTGTGACCATCACAGATTTTGTATCGCCGCCCACGTCTAATGTGATGATTGTATTCTTCCCTTCATCACGTAAGGTCTTTAATAAATCGATGCTGTCTAATGAAACAGCCAGGTTGTCTGTGTTTTTTCCGTATATGACACCAGGAACGTGTCCTGAATGACGGATTTTTTGCAGTGTGGAACGTTTGAAATCAGTTCTTTTATTTGCTTTTAAAGTTGCCATATTCAGCACCATCCTATTTCTTTTTTGTCACTACTTTCATAAATACCCATAACTACATCATTTTAAACATGTTTGGCTGTCAATTATGAAAGCAAAAAGACCCTAAGCTGATGCCTAGGGCCTTTTTGATAAGAGAATTAGCTAAAAAGGTAGCTCACAGATTCTTCTTCATGCACACGGATGATGGCTTCTGCAAGCAAAGGCCCAACTGAAAGTGGAATAATTTTTTCTACTTTCTTGTCATCTGTTAAGTGAATACTGTTGGTTACAACCAATTCTTTAATTTTAGAGTTTGTGATCCGTTCTACTGCTGGTCCAGACAATACTGGGTGAGTACAGCAAGCATACACATCAGCCGCTCCATTTTCGACAAGCGCATTTGCTGCCAGTGTAATGGTACCAGCTGTATCAATAATATCATCAATTAAAATCGCCGTTTTACCTTCAATGTTACCAATGATGTTCATCACTTCAGCAACGTTTGGCTTCGGACGACGTTTGTCGATAATTGCGATTGGCGCTTTTAAGCGGTCTGCCATTTTACGCGCACGTGTCACACCACCGTGGTCAGGAGACACAACGACAATATCATTCAAGTTTTTCTGTTCAAAATAGTTTGTTAAGATTGGCACAGCCATTAAGTTATCGATTGGAATATCAAAGAAACCTTGGATTTGCGGCGCATGTAGATCAAGTGCAATAACACGTGTAGCACCAGCTGTTTCAAGTAAATTTGCAAAAAGCTTCGCAGTGATTGGCTCACGCGGTTTTGCCTTACGATCTTGACGTGCATATCCGTAATAAGGGATCACAATGTTGACAGTTTTCGCAGAAGCACGTTTTAATGCATCAACCATAATGAGAAGTTCCATAATGTGCTCATTAACTGGCGCACTTGTTGATTGAATGACATAACAATCACAGCCGCGAATACTTTCTTCAATATTGATTTGGACTTCACCGTCACTAAAACGTTTAACAGAGCTCTTTCCTACATCAACTCCGATACGATCGGCAATTTCTTTAGCAAGTTCAGGGTTTGAATTCAAAGAGAATATCTTTAAATTCGCATCAGCATAACGATTAGACATGGTAAACCTCCGGGTATTTGGATTATTTTTTATGAATATTTTTCACATAATCTTCTTTATTGACTTGTCTTGCTCTAGCAATAGACAATGCATCCTGCGGCACATCTTTTGTAACCGTTGAACCGGCTGCAACATACGCCCCTTTTCCAACAGTGACTGGTGCGACGAGATTTGAATTACAGCCAATAAAGGCGCCGTCTTCAATCTTTGTTAAGAATTTGTTCTTCCCATCATAGTTGACTGTAATTGATCCACAGCCAAGGTTTACATCAGTGCCGACCTCTGCATCTCCAATATAGCTTAGGTGAGATGCTTTGCTGCGGTCACCGAAAACCGTTTTCTTGATTTCGACAAAATTCCCGATCTTCACTTCATCGCCAATTTTCGACAACGGGCGAATATGAGCAAACGGCCCAATTGTCACATCTACTCCAACCTCACTATCGCAGACGACAGATTGCTTAATCACTGTTCGATCTCCGATGTTGCTATCAACAATTTCAGTGTTCGGCCCAATAGTGGCGTCTGCACCAATTTTTACATTCCCTTTGATGACCGTTCCAGGATAAATGATTGTATCTTCACCGATGACAGCATCTGGCGAGATATACGTGTTCTCAGGATCAATCAAGGTCACACCATTCTTCATATGCTGATGATTAATACGTCGCTTCATGAATTGCTCTGCTTGTGATAGAGCAATACGATCATTTACTCCAAGTGTTTCTTCAAAATGCGGTGTTTGATAAGCTGCAACTGTTTGTCCTTCATTCTTTAAAATTTCAATAACATCTGGCAAATAGTATTCGCCCTGTGCATTTTCATTCGACACTTGCTCAATCACACGGAAGAGATCTTCATTTGAAAAGCAATAGGTCCCTGTATTAATTTCATTCACTTGACGTTCTGCATCATTCGCATCTTTATGCTCGACAATCTTCACAACAGCACCTGTTTCGTCACGAATAATACGACCATAGCCTGTTGGATCATCCGCATGTGCTGTTAAAATAGTGACTTTCGCTTGATGTTTTTGATGCTCGCTTAACATGGCTTCCATTGTTTCCGCTGTCAATAATGGCGTATCTCCACAAATGACAATGGTTGTTCCCTTTTCCTGCGCGAGGAACGACTTTGCTTGTTTGACGGCATGTGCTGTTCCCAGCTGTTCTTCTTGAAGTGCATATTCGCTTCTGTCCCCAAGCTGTTCCTTGACGTCCTCTGCTCCATGACCGACAATCGTCACAAGCTTGGCTAAAGAAAGCTTTAACGCTTCATCTGCCACATGCTCGACCATAGGCTTTCCGCAAACTGGATGAAGTACTTTGTATAACTTTGACTTCATTCTCGTTCCTTTTCCCGCTGCTAAAATCACTGCGAACCGCTTATCCATTGATTGGCCTCCAATATCCCTATTATCCATAGAAAAATATATCCTAAATAAGGACTGATTTCAAGGATACATGAGGAAGTACAATATTTTTCTAACGGATGAAACATATAAGACACATAAGGAAAAACGCAAAAAAGACAGCATTTAAAAGAAAACATTCCATTTTCTCTTAAAGCTGTCTTTTTAGATTCACATATGATTAAGAAGCTCCAGCTTCTTCATATTCAATTGTTTCTTCCTCTTCGCCTAAGCGATGATATTCATTTAATACAGCATCTTGGATTTTACCCCGAGTACCTGAATTAATTGGATGTGCAATATCGCGAAACTCTCCATCAGGCGTGCGTTTGCTAGGCATTGCAACAAACAACCCATTGTTTCCATCAATCACACGAATATCATGAACAACAAATTCGTGGTCCAGCGTGATGGATGCAATCGCCCTCATGCGACCATCGGTATTCACGCGGCGTAATCTTACGTCAGTAACTTCCACAGTAGTTCACCACCTTTTCCCAATATAAAAGCATTAATTAGGTATTCAACGATTGTGGTGATTCTCCTGCACATATTTTAAACTTTTTTTGAAATATCGGGATATTTATACATTTTTTGTCATTTAGATGACGACGCTTACATCTTTTGCGTGAAAAAAAGACATCATGATGATGCCTTTTCCTGCATATGATGAAACCAAACGGCTTTCAATGAGGTTGCCTGTTTATTTCACTAATGCAACAACTTCAATTTCTACAAGCGCATCCTTTGGAAGTCTTGCTACTTCCACACATGAACGAGCTGGCTTATGCGTATGGAAATACTCACCGTAGACTTCATTCACTTCAGCGAATTGTTCCATATCTTTAATGAAAACAGTTGCCTTCACGACTGTTTCAAATGAAGCACCTGCTGCTTCAAGTACGGCCTCGAGATTACGGAAAACTTGATGTGTTTGGTCTTTAATATCTCCGTTTACAAAATCTCCAGCTGGCGTTAATGGAATCTGGCCTGAGCTGTAAAACATGTTATTGACAATAATTCCTTGAGAGTAAGGTCCGATGGCTGCTGGTGCGTTTTTGGTTTGAACAACTTTTGTCATATCAATCTCTCCCATTCAAATACATGTTTGATCAAAGCTTAAGCTTTCGAATGAAAAAACTCGTGGAAATTGCCTTCATTGATCTCAATGATCTTCTGCTTCATATCAATGGTTGATAGCTTTAAAAGCGATACATATTCATCGACAAGACGTTCTTTTACGCCCTCATCTTCTAAAAGAACACCGATCCCTGCAACATTTGCATTAAATTCCTCAAGCAGATTCATCATGCCGTTAATGGTTCCGCCCGCTTTCATAAAGTCATCAATGATCAGGACATTGGATCCTTTATCTAAGCTCCGCTTTGCAAGTGACATGGTTTGAATTCGGTTAGAAGAACCTGACGCATAATTAATACTAACAGTTGACCCTTCGGTTACCTTATTATCTTTTCTAACGATCACAACAGGCACATTTAAATAACCTGCAACAGAATAGGCAATTGGAATACCTTTCGTCGCAACGGTCATGACGACATCAATCGCACGGTCCGCAAAGATGGTCGCAAACAGCTTACCGATTTTCGCAAGAATCGATGGATTGCCTAAAACATCGGTTAAATATAAATAACCACCAGGAAGTACACGTTCAGGAGTCGATAAAGCCTCTCCGATATCGTTTACTACTTCGTCTGCTTCTTTTAGGTGAATCTTTGGAATATATTTCACTCCGCCAGCAGCTCCAGGGACAGTAAGCAATGTGCCTATGCCCTGCTGTTCGAAGGTCTGTTTAATAATCGTTAAGTCTTCACTAATGGAGGACTTCGCAGATTGATATCGCTCTGCAAAAAATGTTAACGGTACTAGTACGTGCGGGTGGGTTAACAAATAATTTGTTAAGTCCACCAATCTGCCGCTTCGACGAAACTTCATGAACTTACCCCCAGAACCCGAATAATTTATGAATAATATAACTTAATATACGGATTTAATCAAGGGCATTTTGTTCGCCGATCATGCGGACAGCGTAAACTTGATCACAAAATCCTCTCAGTCCGTTATATATTCTTTGTACCTTAGATTCAAATTGAATCAAGCCAAATACAGTTGGGCCACTTCCACTCATTAAAACAGCATCTGCACCGAATCGCTTCATCTGTCTCTTAATCATATCTACTTCTGGATACATCTTTAATGTCACAGACTCCAGAACGTTACCGAGTGAGCCGCACATCCCTTTATAGTCTTTCGCTTCAATTGCTTCTATCATACGCTGTACATTTGGGTGTTCTACTTTGCTTGCGTCGTATTGTCTGTAGACTTCAGCTGTAGATACCCCAATCACCGGCTTCGCTAAAATAACCCAGCAATGCGGAGGTGTCGCAATATGCTTCAGTTTCTCTCCACGTCCTGTCGCTAGCGCTGTCCCTCCGTGTACACAAAAAGAGACATCTGAGCCGATCTCCGCTCCAAGCTCAGCTAGTTCATCTAACGTGAGATTTAACTTCCACAAGCGATTTAAGCCGCGCAGAGCCGCTGCCGCATCGCTGCTGCCCCCAGCTAGACCTGCTGCGACAGGAATTGATTTTGTGATGACAATCGATACTCCTTTTTGAATACCGAACCTTGTTTTTAGTAATTTAGCCGCCTGATAGGCCAAGTTACGCTGATCATCTGGCACAAATCGATTATGAGATGATACACGGATTTCATCTTTGTCCAGCTCCGTCAGCTCTAGTCGATCTGAAAGGTCTATTGTTGTCATCACCATCTCCACTTCGTGATATCCATCCGGTCTTTTTCCATGAACATCAAGTGAAAGATTTATTTTTGCCGGTGCTTTTTCTAAAATACGCAAACATTTCACCTACTTCTCCATCTAAACATAAGTATCAATATTGTATCACATTTGATGGATCTGATGAATATTGGCTTTTACGCCTAGCACACTGACTTTTCCATCAAAAAAAGCCAGAGACACACGAGGTATCCCTGACCGTTTATCTATCGTTGATTCTCATCCTGAGCCATGTGCTGTTGAGCTAATTCAATGGCACGTTTGACCATATTACCTGCATCACGCGCACGAATCTCTCCCCAGCCTCCATTTTTGACGGTATCATAAAATCCAAGATCCTTCGCCAGCTCGTATTTGAACTCATCTGACATAATGCCTCGGCGTCTACCCAAACGAAACAGCCCCTTTAGTCGAGAATTCGAATCAGCGCCACTAACTTTCGTGGCTTTCTTATTTTGTATCGAATCTTCCGTTTTAACCCTTTCAAATAATGGACAGGCGCCCATACAGAAAAAAAGGCAAAACAAAAAGCAGTAAACAAGAAGTTCACTGCCCATTAATAGGCGACTGAGCTAGCGGTATCATCGAACGTTAATTCGACCGTCTCAGTCAGTATATCTGCATAACTGTAAGAAACTCTTTCAAACGAATTTTCATCTTGATCTAATTGAATCACAAAAACAGAAGGGTACGTTTCAGCTAAAATGCCCGAACGCTCAATTGTTTTACGGCGGCCTCCGTTAGCCTTTAACGTCAAACGTTTACCTAAGTTACCATCAAGCGATCTTTTGATGTCGGACAAAGTCTTCGCCATTGCATCCACCTCACTGAGATAATTATACAACAACGGCCCGTTTTTGTCAAATAAAAATTAAATTATATCAACGAACACGAGCCATTGTCAACAAAATAATTTTGACAAACTTCTACCTTTTCTTCTCCCTATTTTTCTCAAATTCCGGTGAATTATGTATCCGTTTGAAATTTCTTTTTAAATATAAAAAAAACCAGACTGAAATCAGTCGGGTTATGTCGATTCATGGTCTCTTTTATATGGCATACCTACCCTTAAAACACCCTTCGTTTCGATTCCTCCGAGACCTTTTTCTCTTGTTAATGTATTTCGGAGCACATCCCACACGTTGATTCGATCTACAAATGGAGTGAAGCTGATCTTCGCAACAATATAGACGGGGTCGAGCGCATGGATGTTGACACGAGAAGGTGAGCTTGCAAAGTTGGCACCTGCTTGGATCAATGATTCAAAATGAGATTGACATGCACCCGCAAAGATCACAAGCTGATCTAAATGCGGAATTTTCCTTCTTGCTTTTTGAACCGTTTCAACGAAATGACGAGAATGGCGATATGCACCGATATCATGTACACCGCCTTTTTGCTTGGAATACGCATCATGTCCTGTGATGACCAAGATATCAGGTCGATATTGATCGATTAAAGAGTCAATCATGCTTGGCATTTTCTTCTCATGGCAATGCACGCCATACACAGGCACACCAATTCGTTCATATACGTCTAAGCATTTCTTTAAGTACGAAGCATCTCCATCTAAATGAAGAACCTTTCCGGGCATGTGAAAATACTGCTCCTGATGCTGGTATTGCCCAGAAGTATAATATTCTTGCTTTTCACGCAGCAGCTGATAATCCTGTCTGAGTAAGTCGAGCGATTCGTTAATTTTCCGCTCGTCGTCCTTCTCTCTTGTCAGCTGCTCTTCTTTTTGAATCAAGACCAAGTCAGACATCTTTGCATCAGCAATCAGCCTCACTTCATTCCCATGCAAAATGGCGGTGGCTTCGTGCTGATCTGTCTCATCAATTCGTATGATACGAAACATAATATCCATCTGATAGGATGCCCTCGTCACCATATCTCCTATTTGAAATTGCATGCTTTTCACTCCACAATCAGGCTCATATCCTGTTGGTATCGTCTTGCGTTGAACATGTTCGTCTTTCATATGTGCTGTTCTTTCTAGCCTATGCCCGAACGGATGAAGTGGTGAAAAACAAAAGAAAAAGCCCTTAAAATAGGGCTTTTTGTAAAACGTTAGATAAACGGGCAAATTCCTCAATGGATAGTGACTCACCGCGTCGCTTCCCATCAATTTCAGCTGTTTCAAGCGCTTCTTCAATAATGGCTTTATGTTTTTTACCATCAGGCAGATTGTTCAACAGATTATTCATCAACGTTTTCCGGCGCTGACCAAAGCTTGCACGGATAAGCTGAAAGAAAAATGCATCATTTTCTACTGAGACAGCAGGCGTTTCACGAACTGTTAGTTTAATGACAGCCGAATCAACATTTGGCTGGGGAACGAAAACAGTTTTAGGCACAACCATGACCGTTTTCGCTTCCGTATAAAATTGCACCGCAATAGAAAGAGAGTTGTATTCCTTTGATGAAGGGACAGCTGCCATACGATCTGCGACTTCTTTTTGCAGCATGACCACAATCCCTTTCAATGGAAGGTTTTCTTCAAGCAATTTCATAATAATCGGTGTCGTCACGTAATAAGGAAGGTTGGCTACAACCATCACTTCTTTACAGTCAGCAAAATTTTCTTCGATCACCTTCCTCACATCCGCCTTCAATACGTCTTGGTGAATGATGGTGACATTATCATATGGAGAAAGTGTATCGTTTAAAATGGGCAATAAACGCTGGTCGATTTCGAAAGCGGTCACTTTCTTTGCTCGTTTAGCGAGCTGTTCTGTTAATGCACCGATCCCAGGTCCAATTTCAATAACGCCTGTTTCATCTGTAATCTCTGCATGATCGACAATGCGATCTAAAATATTTGTGTCAATTAAAAAGTTCTGCCCTAAGCTCTTTTTAAAAGAGAAACCGTACTTCTTTAGTATTTCCTTCGTTCTGACGGGTGTCGCAATATCTTTATTCATCAGCTTCCTCCTGCATGACGGTCTTTAAGGCCGCAATAAAATCATGTTTGGTTATTTGAAACATGTGAAGGCGCTTTTGCAGCTGCTTCGCATTGGTATATCCTATATTTAAAAGCACACCTAGTCGTTCGCGGCGCCGTTTCGATGCATCGCCTCCGATAAGGCCTGCGTCAAATAAGTCGTCTAATGTAATGTCACTTTCCGATTCTTCCATTTCCTCATGGACATGGGCAAGGCATTCCCGAATACTGTCCAAAGAAGCGTGCTCAACGCCAATTCCTTTGTCCCGCTTGGCTTTCGCAAGATGTTTTGGCAAAAACGCGTGCTTACAACCTGGAACCGCTTCTGCGATGGTTTTACGGATCTTCTCACCAGGAAAATCAGGATCTGTTAAAATAATCACACCTCGCGTCTCCTGAGCAAGACGTACCTGTTGAATGACTGTATCGCCAATAGCAGATCCGTTTGTTTCGATCGTATCTGCATCAACGGCCATCTTCACTCTGGCAGTGTCATCACGACCCTCCACCACAATGATCTCTTTGATTTTCATTTATTCCTCCGCTTGCAAAAACAATAAACATTTTTTGGTCAAAAAACGAAACCTTTCATGCTGTTTTTGCGTCTAATTAATTAGAAAACAGTGCTTCTATTATAACCAAAAAAACAGAGGGTGCGCAAAGCCCTCTGTTCATATAAATGATTTGATGTGTTTATTTGAGCACTCTAATTTTCACTCGTTTATTTCCCCATTGATAAGCTGCCGACTTACTTGGGACGAACACATCAATTTTATTCCCTTTTATAGCAGATCCAGTGTCTGATGCAACGGCATATCCATAGCCTTCCACATACACTTTAGAGCCTAGCGGAATGACACTCGGATCAACTGCTATGACCTTTGCACCCGGATTTGCTTTTAAATTAAAACCTGTAGACGTTCTGCCCGTACATCCAGCACAGCTCGCTGTATAGGCTGTTGACGTCACGTAGAATTCTTTTCCTGACGATTCATTGCTTCTTGAAACTACAGGGGATGCTTTAGGTTCCTTTTTGGACACTTGGGTACCAATGGCCACTAAACGATCCTTGCTATCTTTTTCAGTTACTTCTTTGATTAATTCTTTAGACACCACTTTGCCGTTTTCTTTCACAATGGCATAGTGCTTCTTCAATTTACCTTCTTCACCTTTTTTAAGTACCTTCTCTTTTCCTTTTTCAAGAGAACGATCCTTTTTATGTTTGGTATCAAAAGCAATTTTCTCTTCCACTACATCGGTGACTTTTTCCACCCGAGTGATCTGGATATCTGCGCTTTTTTTAGAAATGTTACTATGTAACGCAGGCTTGATCTTATCGTGCTTCTTGAGCCTTAGCTCTTGTTGCTTTAAAAAGTCAGCGACCGTAGTCGAAGTGGTCCACACTTTTTTATCCTTTCCTCCATCCTTTAAGCTGACCTGAAAGGCCTGCTGAACCACAAGATTCATACCCTTTTTAATCTTGTCATTCTTTCCTGGAGTCACTTGATCGTGCTTCCCAATATCTATCTTTTCATTCTTCAATAATGCTCCAACCGTCTGATCTGTTGTCCATATCGTTTTCTCTTTCCCATCTAGGGTAAGATGAACCGGTATAGCCGCATCATACACAATGTTCATATTGTCTTGAATCTTTGTATTTAGACTTGGAGAGATATGATCCTCCGCCCTGGTCCTTATCCCAAGGTCTGAAAGCAGCTGTGCTACTGTCTCTTCATGTGTACGAATTGTCTTCTCTTTACCATTGATTGAAATGGTAATAGACTGCTTAGTGAACTCATGCGCACCGTAAGCCGTCCCAGTTCCAGCTAAAAGTAAGCAAGCGACTAGTAATAAAACCTTGCCTTTTCCTAGCTTGACAGAAAACAGATTTTTCACTTTTTGTACGATGAAAAACGCCTCCTTCTCCTCGGAGAGATTATATAGAGTATCTCAAAACCTGTCAACCCTTCCACCCACTGTACAAAAATGCTCGATTGTAAACCTATTATGGGAGATTTATGGCAGGAAGGGAAGAAAGACTTATCGACAACTTATCCTATGAGGAGCAGCAAACGTGTAGAACTTTTTCGTTATGTTTCACAAATGGACAAGCTTAAACAAGGATTGACATCATATACTGTCAGTTTATACGGAAAACTTTTTTCGCATTTTCTGTTGTCAATTCAGCAAGCTCTTCAAAGCTCATTTCTCGTAATTCAGCAATTTGCTCTGCGATATATTTCACATAACTTGGCTCATTGCGCTTCCCTCTGAAAGGCGCTGGCGTTAAGTATGGGCAGTCTGTTTCAATCAAAAGTCGATCACTTGGTATGTCCTTTACAACTTCCTTCGGCTTTTTGGCATTTTTAAATGTCACAGGTCCACCGAATGAAATATAAAAGTTCATTTCCATACAGGCTTTTGCAATTTCTAGGCTTCCTGTAAAGCAGTGCATAATACCTCCAACATCTGCCGCTCCCTCTTCTTTTAAGATCGTCACGACATCTTCCGTTGCGTCACGGTTATGAATGATGATTGGAAGATTCACTTCCTTCGCAAGAGCAATTTGACGTCTAAAGACTTCTTTTTGTACTTCTTTTGGCGACTTGTCCCAATAGTAATCCAGACCCATTTCTCCAATGGCAACGACCTTTTCATGTTGAGATAATTCTTTAATCCAAGCCAAATCCTCATCTGTCATATCAATTGCATCGACAGGATGCCAGCCGATGGCTGCATAAATGAAATCATACTCTTCAATTAATTCCATCGCTCTCGTAATCGTCGGGCGGTCAAACCCCACCACCACAATGTTCTCTACCTTTTCACTTTTGGCTCGTTCGATCACCTGCTCTAAGTCCTCATTGTATTGTTCCGCATTTAAATGGGCATGTGTATCAAATAACATCGTTCATTGCTCCTTTCGACAATTCTCCTAAAAAACAAAAGGTGTTCGACGAAATGTTACACGTGGAACACCTTTGTTGATTTATAAAATTTTTGTTCCATTCGCTAGAGATTGATCCACTTCAAGGACCTGCAATTTCCCACCAGTTTCCCCAGTTAAAATCATTCCCTGGGAAATTTCCCCTCTGAGTTTAACTGGCGTGAGATTCGCTACGCAAACAAGCTTCTTCCCTACCAATTCATCTGGTTGATAATGCTTGGCAATCCCTGAGACAATTTGTCTTTTTTCAAATCCAAAATCAAGCTGGAGCTTTAAAAGACGATCAGCTTTTTTAACTGGGGCTGCTTCCAATACTTGTGCTACTCGAAGATCAACTTTCGAGAAATCATCAAATGCAATTTCTGCTCCCAGCTCAGGCAATTCCGTTTCTTCTATTTCAGCTTGCTCTTCTTCTACCTTAGGCGTACTTCCCTGCATTTTCTCTTTAATGTATGCCACTTCTTCTTCGGCCTCTAAACGCGGGAACAATGGCTCTCCTTTTTGTACCGTCGCTTGTTGAATCGCACCAAATGATAGAATACTGTCCCAGCTTTTGAGTTTATCTCCTTCGATTCCAAGCTGGAAGAAGATTTTCTCAGGTGTTTTCGTTAAGAATGGCGTTAGTAGCACTGCTGTAATTCGAAGTGATTCTGCTAAATGGTACATAACAGAATGTAGTTCTTTTCGTTTCGTTTCATCCTTCGCTAACACCCATGGAGCTGTTTGATCAATATATTTATTGGTTCTGCTGATTAATGTCCATACATTTGAAAGAGCCACCGAGAATTCAAGGTTTTCCATCGCTTCTTCATAAGCTTTTACCGTTTGTTCAGCCACAGCTTTAAGCTCCTCATCAAACTCATTGACAGGCCCTTTATAGCTACTTAATGTACCGTCAAAATATTTTTGCACCATCGCCACTGTACGGTTAAGCAAGTTTCCTAAATCATTGGCAAGGTCATAGTTTACACGTTCCACGAATCCTTCTGGTGTAAACACACCATCCGCACCAAATGGCACTTCGCGAAGTAGATAATAACGAAGGGCATCAAGGCCATAGCGATCAATTAATGTGACCGGATCTACCACGTTCCCTTTTGATTTAGACATTTTGCCATCTTTCATAAGCAGCCAGCCGTGTGCAAAAATTTGTTTCGGCAGAGGCAGATCTAATGCCATCAGCATAATCGGCCAATAAATTGTATGGAAGCGCACAATTTCTTTCCCTACAAGGTGTACGTTGGCAGGCCAATATTTTTTATATTTTTCATCCTGATCGGTCCCATAGCCAATCGCTGTTAAATAGTTGAATAACGCATCAATCCATACATAAATCACGTGTTTCGGATTATTCGGTACTTTAATTCCCCAATCAAAGGTTGTTCTTGATACAGCTAAATCCTCTAAACCTGGTTTAATGAAGTTATTGATCATTTCATTCTTTCTTGATTCAGGCTGAATGAACGATGGATTCTTTTCGTAATAGTCCAGTAAACGATCTGCATACTTACTCATACGGAAGAAATATGATTCCTCTTTAATCAATTCAACAGGGTGACCACTGTCGGGGCTTTTCCCGCCAATGACTTCTCCTTTTTCATTTCGCTCAACATCAACAAGCTGTGTTTCCGTATAGAATGTTTCATCAGGAATACTGTACCAGCCTTCATATTGATCTAAATAGATATCTCCTTGATCGAGCAGTTTTTGGAAGACTTGCTCAATGATTTTCGTATGTCTTTTTTCCGTTGTACGAATGAAATCATCATTTGAAATGTCGAGTTTCTTCCATAATGATTGAATGTCTGCAACGACGGGATCTAAATACTCAATCGGTGTAATATTTTGTTCTTCAGCTTTTTGCTGAATTTTTTGTCCGTGCTCATCTGTACCCGTTAAATACATCACATCATAGCCTTGAAGACGTTTATAACGAGCCATGGCATCCCCTGCCACTGTCGTATAAGCATGTCCAATATGTAATTTTCCGCTCGGATAGTAAATAGGTGTTGTCAGATAAAACGTTTTTTTCTTTTCCGGCATGTCGGAACCTCCTGCGTGTGTGTAAATGTCAAAAGCTCCCGCCCAATGGACGAGAGCGGTTATAATCACTTCATTAAAATGTGTCAGATCATTTCATTATGTTTTGCACTTGTGCTTTCTCTATGATACCATCTTAGCCTTTAAGATCAAGCATATATACATAGAAGAAGCTGAAATGATCGAAAAAGATGAGTTTTTCGAAAAAACGACAAACCGCTCGACATTTTGTCGAATATTGTCGTATGAAATATACTTTCAGATTTACAATTGGCTAATTTAGGGCAAAAGTCTCGTCAATCTGTTCTCATTATTTATCATATTTTTCTAGATAAAGTCCACAAAATCCTTACACACCAATAGTTTCAAGGTCTTTTGACTTTAAGAGTCATATTTTACAAACAATAGTAAACAAAATGATTGACGATTTATGGAAACCTTGTTATGCTAGGAATGTAAGGAATTTGTCGAATAATGACGAAGATAATATTATATTAAGAATAAGAACTCTTTGGGAGGAGAATGAAGATGAAATCTACAGGTATTGTACGTAAAGTTGACGAATTAGGACGCGTGGTGATTCCAATCGAACTTCGCCGTACACTAGGAATCGCTGAAAAAGACGCTTTGGAAATTTATGTTGATGATGAAAAAATTATCCTAAAAAAATATAAACCAAACATGACTTGCCAAGTAACAGGTGAAGTATCAGACGATAACCTTAAACTTGCTAATGGTAAATTAGTTCTTAGCCGTGAAGGTGCAGAGCAAATCATTAACGAAATCCAAAACCAACTTCAATCACAAAAATAAGTATCATATAAAAAGGTTCTTGCACCGTTTGCAAGAACCTTTCTTTATTGTTCAATATGATAGGCATCGTATATCGTGCGCTTTGGCACACCCCGTTCAACTGCTGTACGTTTAATGGCTTCCTTCGACGTCAATCCTTCCTCTATGTAATGGATCACGTGTTCTTTTTCAGATAAGGACTTCCACCAGGCTTCTTCATTCAGCTCTGCTTCATCCTGATCATTTCCTTGTACCACAAGACAGAATTCGCCGCGAATTTGTTGTTCCGTAGCCCATGTCAGCACGTACTCTAAATCTCCACGAATAAACTCTTCGAATTTTTTTGTCAGTTCTCGCGTAATCGCAATGTTCCGGTTCCCCCACACTTCCTTCATCACGGTCAGCGTTTCTTTTAACCGATGGGGCGCCTCATACAAAATAATCGTTTCTTGGCGTTTCTTCAATGCTTCCAGCTGTTTTTTCTTTTCCTTTTTTTGACGATCAAGAAAACCGTAAAAGAAAAATGGCTGTGGCGCGATCCCTGACGCAATTAGCGCCGTTAGTGCTGCGTTTGCACCAGGTAGTGGAATAACATAGCCTCCGATGCTAGTAAAGTCTCGAACCACTTCAGCTCCTGGATCAGAGATAGTCGGCAAACCAGCATCGCTCACTAGTGCGATATTTTTTCCTTCTTTTAGCCATTCGATCAACTTGTAACCACTGCTGTCTTTGTTATGCTCATGATAACTCGTTAACGGTGTATCAATTTCATATACATGACAAAGCTTTTTCGTTTGTCTCGTATCTTCTGCGGCAATATAGTCTACATCTTTTAATGTTTGTATCGCTCGGAACGTCATATCTTCTAAGTTTCCAATTGGGGTTGGTACGAGATAAAGAATCCCCATTTCGGATTGACCATCAAAGCTTTTCTGTGTCTTTTTCATGTGCCGCCTCCTTTTCCATTCGCATTTCTTGTATATAAATGTCTTTCTTTTGACGTGTCCAAGTTTTAAAACGATATTCTTGCTGCATGGCTTCTCTTTTGGTTGAAAAACATTCATGGTAATAAAGCTCAACCGGCCGTCTCGCTCTTGTATATTTTGCTCCCTTACCACTATTGTGGGTATTCAGCCTTTTTTGTAAGTCGTTTGTATATCCAGCATACAAACTGCCATCTGCACATTTCAATACATAAAAGTAATGCTTATGCTTCTCCATATAGTATCGTCCTGATTTCTTCTGTATACTCTTGGTCTTCCCCATAAACAAAGAGGGGTGGCAAGATTTTTAAATCTGGCTTTCCATCTTTCATGCCTTCTACTAAGATTGTATTGGCTTCTTTCCCCTGTTTCGGATAAACAAATTGAATTCGCTTTGGCTCAATACGGTATTTCTTCATCATTTCAACAATCTCAAGCAAACGTCCTGGGCGGTGAACCATTGCCAGCTTGCCCCCTTGCTTCAGCAAAGTGGAAGAAACACGAATGACATCTTCTAATGTACAATGAATTTCATGCCGTGCAATTGCTAAATATTCATTTTCATTGATTTCATCCTTAGAGGGTGTCTTAAAATACGGCGGATTACATGTGATCACATCTACTTTGTGGTTACCATAGCGTTTTGGCATGTCATTCAAATCACCATGTATCAATTCAATCTGATGCTCTAATTGATTATGCTCTACACTTCTCTTTGCCATATCATACAGGCGTTCTTGAATTTCAACACCTGTAATAGAGGCCTTAGACCGAGTCGAAAGCAGCAATGGTACGATACCATTTCCCGTACAAAGATCAATGATCTCCCCTTTTTGGATCGGCACATACGCAAATTTTGCTAATAAAACCGCATCCAATGAAAAGGCGAACACGGTTTTACTTTGAATGATTTTCATATCTTCAGCCAGCAAGTAGTCTAAACGTTCATCTTCTCTTAATGAAACCATGATGTATCCTTTCTTTTCCTGTGAAAAAGGCTCCCGATTCAGCGGAAGCCTTTTCTCATTTTTTATTTAAAAATGACAGACAGAACAAACAGTCTCCCTCTTTACGAATGCTCCCATAATGTACATTACAAATATGGAAACCTTCCTGATATAACCGAGCAAGGTTATCATGACCTTCTCCTATATCAGAATGACTTGGCTTCTGTGCAGAATCATTCTCCGCCTCAGACGATTTGTCTCGATCGGACTGATCCAGACGTTCACGCAAGTGCTGATTCTCCATCTGAAGCTGATGATTTTCTTCAATCACTTCACCGATGTGATTTTTCAAATCACCTAGCTGTCGATAAAGAGAACCGATTTGTTCTTCTAAATTGATCACTGTATCAAATAGTTCCTTTTTATCCAAGGTGGCACACCTCGTTACTCAGTTGTTTGTGCAGATACAACGCCTTCTTGTAATAATTCTTCCCAAGTATATTCTACCACTTTTTCTTGCCCGGTTAATTCAACTTGCAAAATTCGTTCTAAAATGTTGAGCCCTACTACCTTTGCAGAGCCATTAGACGTCTGAATCGTTTCACCGATATCCGGTAATTGTTCTTTCGCTGTTTCATACTCATCATTCTCATATTTCAAGCAGCACATCAAACGGCCGCAAAGCCCTGAAATTTTCGTAGGGTTTAATGACAGGTTTTGATCTTTTGCCATTTTTATGGACACCGGTTCAAAATCTCCTAGAAATGTCGAACAGCAAAGCATTCTTCCACAAGGACCTATGCCGCCCAGCATTTTTGCCTCGTCTCTTACACCGATTTGGCGAAGTTCAATTCTCGTCTTGAAGATCGATGCAAGATCCTTCACCAGCTCACGGAAATCTACTCTGCCGTCCGCTGTGAAATAGAAGATGACCTTGTTTCGGTCAAATGTAAATTCAACATCGACTAGCTTCATTTCCAGGCCGTGTTCACTAACCTTCTGAAGACATGTATCAAAGGCTGCTATCGCTGCTTCTTTGTTTTCCTCAACGATGAGCCGGTCTCGTTCGTCTGCTACACGAATCACCTTACGTAGAGGGAGAACCACATCGTGTTCATCTACCTTTTTATTGGCGATGACCACTTGTCCGTACTCAACCCCTCTGACCGTTTCTACAATGACACAACTATCATTTTCTATATGAAATCCATTAGGATCGAAATAATAGATTTTGCCCGCTTTTTTAAAGCGAACACCAATTACGTTGTACAAGCTTATCCCTCCTGCAACATCAACACCAATTGCTCCATTAGCCCTTGGGCATTCACGTTGGATTGAAGTCTCTTTTTCGCTTCTAATACAGCAAGGATCTGGTTTGTCACCATCTGCTGTGTGGAATGCAGCGCGTGCTGCTTCATTGTCTGGAATAAGTCTTGATAAATGACTTTATCTTCGTTTCCTATTTGAATCGACAATACATCACGATATATAAATAAAAGCATATCCAGACCTGTTTCTTGAAGGTCTTTCTCTTTGAAAAAAGGCATCCATTGATCTTGTATATAAAAAAATGCATGTTCTTTTCGCTGGTGTAAGACTTCATACAATTTTATCACTTTCGCTCTAGACTCTGCAAACTGATCATTTCGACTTAATTCGAGTGCTTCTGCTAAATTATTAGTTAAATTCGACAAAAGCCTTGCAAGATGCTGAGATACGCCTTCTTGTAAAAGCTGCTGCTCCAAGGATTGTGGCTGCAGCGGCTGAAAGCTCAGCATCTGACATCTTGAAATAATCGTATCCAGCATTTTATGTGATTGCTCAGTGATTAAAACCGCCATCGTTTCCCGATTAGGCTCCTCTAGGAACTTTAATAAACTGTTCGCGGCATTGACCGTCATTTTGTCAGCATGAAGAATGATATACATTTTCCGGTGCGATTCTACACCTGTTTTTGTAAATTCTTCCTGCAATGCCTGCACTTGCGCTTTCTTAATCGATTGGCCGTCAGGCTGCATTAAATGTAAGTCTGGATGGTTTCCAGACTCAATCCTTTTGCAGTTTTGACAGGATTCACATGGTTTCACTCCTGCTTCCAAGCAAAAAAAGCTCTTAGCCAAAAGCATGGCAGCATCTAGTTTTCCTGTCCCTTTTTTCCCTTCAAATAAGTAAGCATGGGCCAGTCGGTCTTTATCAATACTATTAAAAATCAGCCGCATGACGCGCGGCTGCAAATCATTCATGTCATCCCAGCTAATTGCCATGTTATCACTCTCTATGTGTAAAGGTTAATCAATAAACCTTTTATTTCTCCAATACGTTCAAGCAAATCAATAGAGGGTTTCTCTTGATCCATCATATCCTCTGTTAATTCAATAAGCTTTTCATCTAATGCTTTGACTAAAGCGAGTGTTCGCGTGTTGCCATACAGGTCAAAGCTCCTTGACGTCTCTATATTTAATCCATTATCGACGGTCTCTTTCACAAAGCGCTTCACAAGTCCTTTAAACCTGGCCAAGTCCTTTAGATTTCGTGACTTTGTCAGCTTTTTACCGAACACCTCGATATCACTCAGCATGATTGTCAATTGTTCTAAGCGCATTTTGCCGCCTTGTGTCTCCATAGAAGCTTTAAAAGAAGCAGATGTCTGGCCGCCTTTAATTGCTTGAAGTTCACGCTTTTCTAAAAGCAGCCGCATATCTTGATTAATTTTCACAGCAACCCATCCTTAAAATTGATGAAATTGTTCAACTGGCAGAATAAAGACAGTAGCTCCACCAACTTCAACCTCAACAGGGTATGGTACGTATGAATCTGCATTTCCACCCATTGGTGATACAGG
Organism: Bacillus sp. LLTC93; assembly: GCF_002993125.1. Lineage (NCBI taxonomy): Bacteria > Bacillati > Bacillota > Bacilli > Caryophanales > Bacillaceae > Bacillus > Bacillus sp. LLTC93. The sequence continues at coordinate 50,758 of NZ_PVME01000012.1, forward strand.
CGCGATCATCTGATCACGTTTACGGCAATTTTCCTTTATAAGCTGTAAAGCCTTATCCACTCGGACATCATCACAACCAATAATAAAAGTCGTATTTCCAGACTTTAAAAACCCACCAGTTGAAGCTAATTTTGTCACGCCGAATTGATGTTCAGTCAATATTTTCAGCAACTTGCTACTATCTTGGTCCTGTACAACGGCAACAATTAATTTCATTTGATTGGCCTCCTTCGTTTTAGGCACAGGTGACATGCCGATGTCTTCCTCTATATTATAACAACGATTGGGAATTAGGTCATATTTGATTTTTCTTTAATGTGTCCTGAATCAACTGAAGCACTTCTTCATAGACATCCTGCATCGGCTGAGACGCATCCACTACACGGAATCGTTCTGGTGATTGCGCAATCAGCAATTCATAGCCTTCTCTGACCATTTGGTGGAAATTCAGGGTCTCCATATCTAATCGATTTTTTTCTCTTCCTTGATTGGCATCAATTCGCTTTAGACCTTCCTCTGGTGTAATAGAAAAGTAAATGGTCATTTGCGGCATTGTACCATTAATAGCAAAATCGTTAATTGATTTTACTTCTTCAATCCCAAGCCCTCTCGCATAGCCTTGATAAGCAAGGGAGCTATCGACAAAGCGATCACATAAGACCGTGTCCCCGCGCTGTAATGCGGGTTCTACCTTCTCAGCCAAATGCTGTCTTCTTGCTGCTGCATATAGCAATGCCTCTGTTTTTGCGTCCATTTTTGTATTTTTTTCGTTTAAAATGACTTCACGAATCTGCTCTGCAATTTCGATACCGCCCGGCTCCCGAGTCGCCATCACTGCATATCCTTGGCGCTTCATTTCTTCGTACACTTTTCGTATCACTGTCGTTTTTCCGGCACCCTCTGGTCCTTCAAACGTAATAAACATACCGCTCATAGTGTCTCCTCTTCTATATAAACATATAATTTTCTCTGGTGAATCACCTGACTTGCTTGAACATGAACGTGATGTCCAAGCAAACGGCTTAACGTCGAAATTTGATCTGCTTCAATACGCTCTCCCTTAATCATCAAAGGTATGCCTGGCGGATAGGGAATCACCGATTCTACACTGATCCGCCCTGCTGCTTTTTCGAATGGGACGGCTTCTATGTCTTGTCTTTGCTGATCGACCTCTATGGATGGCGTCCCCTTTTGAAGATGCTCTTTTTTTTCAAGCATTACATCACTTTGCTGAAGAACCTGCTCTATGACTGAAAAAGGGACGTCCTTCGTCTGTCCCAGACCAAAAACGAGTAAGACTTGATGTTCATCCGCAAGTTCCGGGTGAACATCAACCGATTCAAGCACTTTTTTTAGTTCATAGCCTGTCAGCCCTTTTGTTGAACGAATGACGCATTTTAATGGGTCCGTAGATAACGAGTCAGACTCGACCACTTCGAGATGGGGCATCCTGTTAAACTGTTCTTTCAGCTTTGCCAGTCCTGTCATGATTCCGTCCAATTCCCCTTTTCCCTTGATCTCCTCAACATAAGCTCTCGCCACATCTAACGAGGCCATAATTGGATAAGAAGGTGAACTGCTTTGAAGCATCGTTAACAATGACTTCAAACGCTTCACATCTATTCGGTCCCCTTGAAGATGGAGATAAGAGCCCATCGTCATCGCTGGAAGGGTTTTATGTGCTGATTGTACCACCACGTCTGCTCCGTAGGAAAGGGCAGATGGAGGAAAGGCGCCGCCTAATACAAAATGAGCGCCATGTGCCTCATCAACCAAAACAATCATGCCCGCTTCATGACACATGTGAATCAGCTTTGATAAATCAGCTGCATGTCCATAGTAGTTCGGATACGTCAAAACGATTGCCCGACAGTTAGGATGTTTCGCAATAGCTTTTTTGACTGTTTCATCAGTAACATGGGTTGGGACGTGCAAGTATGGATCGATATCAGTTTCTAACATAATAGGCGTTGCTCCTGCAAGCTCAATCGCATGGAAAACAGACTTATGACAATTTCGCTGAACAAAAATCTCATCTTCAGTACGACATGCAGCCATCACCATCGCTAGATTTCCAACTGTTGTGCCATTCACAAGGAAAAAGCTTTGTTTTGCTCCATATAGCTTTGCCAATAAATCCTCTGCCTCTTGAATCACACCAGTCGGGTGATGGAGATCATCTAGACCTTCAAGCTCCGTCACATCCAGCTGAAGAATTGATGCATAGTCGGACCGTGCCTCATCAAAAAAGACATCTCCATTGTGATGTCCTGGAACGTGAAAAGAATAAGGCTTCTTTTCCGCATGTTGTGATAATGCTGTATATAAAGGTGTTTTCAAACTAATCGACCCTTTTCACTTAAACGATATCTTATTTCTATTATAACGTTCAAACAAGTGAACTGAAAGGTGGTTTCTCATTCCTTTATTGGTTGATGATTCGCCAGCTTCTGCTCAGCCTCGTACATGTTGTTTTTTAATTGAGCTCTCTCTTGGCTCCCATGTTCTTTCACCTGTAACGTTTCCTGTAAAGTTTCAGCTAATTGGTGTTGAACCTTTTTCAACGTATCTATAGGCGTTAATGATGCGTCTTCAAGAAGCTGTCCTTGCTGCTTTGATACCTTTTCATATGTTTGTTGGATTCGCTGTTCAAGGGCTGAATTAGCTCGCTGCTGAATATGAGTTAATGCAATCGACATTTGGTTGATCCATAGAGGAATAGAAGCGGAAACAGTTGATTGAATGTGGTTGGCTAATGTATGGTTCGTATGCTGAATCATCCGGATTTGAGCATTACATTGCAATGCAATTTGCCGGCTTAACAGCAAATCATACTTTCGTTCTTTCAATCTCTCCATATATTCTTCCTCATTTACTTCCTGACTCATCAATTGCTCCTCTAATGTCCGATCATTAGAATGTTTCGCTTCTGAAAGGACCTGCTGCTCTAACTGTGTCAATTTCGCTTCAACTGCTGCAACCTGTAGCGTCATCTCTTGGAAATATGATTGATTTTCTTCAAATAAACTCTCTAATAGCTTATGGTCCGAGATTAATACGCCTCTTGCGTAACGGAGCCTTGCTGATAATCTCTCTATCTGAGCTTCTGCTTGTTTAAAACGAGAAATGATCTCCTGAGTTGAACGCTTCCCCCGTTGAAATAACTTCAAAAAAAAGCCCTGCTTCTTTGGCAGTAAATCCTCGGGCTCCACTAAATGTAGTTGCTGCAAAAAAGCTTCAAGCACATCTCCTATTTGATCGATATCTTTTTTCTCAACATATTTCATCATGTGTTGTGATTGTTCTAATAATCGTTCCTGCACACGTGTACCATAGAGAAGCAGCTTTTGAGGATGGTCAGGGATCTTTTCAGCCCGCTGTATGGCCTCTTGTTTTTCCTCATCAGATAAAGTATCAAACACCCGAAACTGAAGATCTGTAGTAGATGTTGATGCTGATGTGACTTGATCTTCTGGTTTCATCGAGTTTGACTCCTTTCATCTATTTTTTGATCATTTTATCGGCCACTTCAAGTTCAATGTGAAGGGCTTCTATATCTCTTCCTAAAACTTGCTGTAAATCATTCGTCAATTGCTTTTGCAACTCTGTCAGTGTGACTCGAGTTTGGCTCAGTGTCATTTCAAGCTCATGACTGCGATTAGGCTGATTATACAGTAGTGCATATTTTTCGGTTAGTTCAACGACAGAATCCAAACTTTCGAAATAAAATCGCTGTGCATCATAAAATCGGTTCGGCTCTTTTTTTGTAATCGTATAGATTCGTCGTGCAAGCCGAAGGATTTCATAATTATGTTTGATCGTCTGCACGTTTTTCACAGCAAATAAAGCTTTCTTCAAACGAACCAGCTTTTGCCCTGCTTCTTTTAAATGCTGTTTAATATATACATAATCACTACGAGACAGTCCGTGCTTCTTTAAAAACAACTGGAAAGCAACCCATCTGCTTCCTACAAACATCGCGCCCCACCCAATCATCGAATACAGTATTGATAATCCAACATGATGGTGGAAAACTCCAATACTGACGGTTAAAATCACAATCGAGAAAAGAGTAGAGAGGATGGCCCATATAAATGTGAAAAAGATTGATTTCATGTTCATCGACTCCTATGAATAATCAGGCTCTTTGTTTATCTTATTATTTATTACGGTTGTTGTCCAAACTAAGTTCCAAAAAACAGGCCCAATCCTCGATAGCTCATAAAAAAAGACCATCTAGTGGTCTATGAATACAAAGGTGGCGTATGAAGATTTTTCAGCTTTCTAACATAATCGGCATAGCTAGGATCCGAGGTCGATGTAGAAATTAACTTTCGCTCACAGTCTCGGCACAAAAACTGATGATATAAATAAATTCCCTTTGTCTTTTTCTCTTCACAAATCAAACAAATCGCTTCTTGCTCTTTTTTGCTCATTGTGACACCTCCACTTATAGCTTCAGTATGCCCTAGCGCTTTCAATTGTATACAAAATTAAGAATGTTTTAGATGGTAGTTTAGTATATGTATCCATCCCAGATCGAGTGTTTGTTCCTTTTGTTAAAAAACAAAAAAGACCAGTTCCGTGTGGAACTGATCCTTAGAAAAGCTTGGCGGCGTCCTACTCTCACAGGGGGAAACCCCCAACTACCATCGGCGCTGAAGAGCTTAACTTCCGTGTTCGGTATGGGAACGGGTGTGACCTCTTCGCTATCGCCACCAAACCTGATG
>NZ_PVME01000013.1:0-34116 GCF_002993125.1 Bacillus sp. LLTC93
CGGCCAACCGGGCTTCTTCGGCCAACCGGGCTTCTTCGGCCAACCGGGCTTCTTCGGCCAACTGGGCTTCTTCGGCCAACCGGGCTTCTTCGGCCAACCGGGCTTCTTCGGCCAACCGGGCTTCTTCAGCTGCTGCCCTAGCCTTTGCTGCCCTTTTTTCCCGTAATGTAGTGAACTTTTCTTTAAAAGTAGACCTTCTTACTTTTAGCTCACCTTGTGCCGTTTCATTTTTTTCAAACTCTTTCATGAGCTTATTGATCAGCAATTCCTTCTCTGCTTTTGGGGTGTCTTTAAAAGTTGTATTTAATGTCGTGTTGACGAGAAGAAGAAGGTTCCTAGACACCCCTTGTCCGATATTATATGAATCTCTAAAAAGAATGTTTTTATCCTCATAGATGATAATTTCAATGTCACCATCAATGCCATTCTCTTCAGCATAATTTTCTAGCTCCACCAATTTCAAATTACATTGTGGCACACTATATTTAACCTTAGGAGAAATAACGTCTTTAAACCTTCGTCCTCCTTTAATGACAACATGAATCATTAAATTAGCTCCTTTTTAAAATCCTAGATTACCTTGTAACCATGAAACACCCACTTGTGCTCCTGCTACAATAGCGATACCGACTGCAACGTTTTTCATTCCGTCTTTGGCTTCGTTAATTTTTTGTTGGTTTTTTGTCATGTAACCAATGCCATAAGTTGCAAGTTTAAATCCAGCATAAGCACCGGCTACTAATTGAACCGCCTTAAGAAGAAAAACGAATATTCCAACTACACTTTCAACCATTAAATTGTCAGTCCTTCCATTCTATGAATTGTTTTGATCTAGTAAATGCTGCTTGATGATCTCTTTCATGAAATCTTTGTTTTCAGCTTCTAATGCTTTATGTTGGTCATGCAACCAGTCATCATAGTTGACACCTTGTGCATTTAACAACAATGTGGCAAATTCTTTTGATTCTTTCTTTTCTGCTTTTGAAGCCATATTTTTCACCTGAACTTTCTTTATTACTTGCAAAATTCAACTAAAACATGATTTTTCAATACGATAAATTTCTTTACGACAAGCTGTTGAAAGCTGCCGCCCTGCGGGCAATACACATCTACCTTCGCCCCTTTTTCAAACAGAGCTTTTCCGATAGGAAGCCTTAATTTCCTCTTATTTGTAATCTCATGGTATTGCTTTGCAGTGGCATTAACTGTTACAACTGCATCCTTTCTATTCAATATTTCCCCTCCTAAAATCTTGGAATTTTTGCATGAAAACCTTGAAACACTTTTTCTAACAGCCCGGTCATTTCGGTATCTGATGTATGAATCATCGCCCCTACAATTCCGACAGCAGCGATCACCCATAACAAACGGTCAATGTTCTGATCTAACATGCTTTTCACCTCACTTTCGGCCAACAAAAAAGGAACGTGTCTATTATTTCCTCACACGTTCCTTAGATTTTAGCTTTCATACCCTCGAATACTGTTTTTATCAGCCCGGTCATTTCGGTATCTGATGTATGAATCATTGCCCCTACAATTCCGACAGCAGCGATCACCCATAACAAACGGTCAATGTTCTGATCTAACATGCTTTTCACCTCACTTTCGGCCAACAAAAAAGGAACGTGTCTATTATTTCCTCACACGTTCCTTAGATTTTAGCTTTCATACCCTCGAATACTGTTTTTATCAGCCCGGTCATTTCGGTATCTGATGTATGAATCATCGCCCCTACAATTCCGACAGCAGCGATCACCCATAACAAACGGTCAATGTTCTGATCTAACATGCTTTTCACCTCCTTTAAAGAATATATACACCTAACGTGTCCAGGCCACAGCTGATCCCTTAATTGGAATTTTCACGTTTGGAATTTTAAAGTACAAGATTTCATAATCTGCCTGAATTGTGTAATCAACTTCATCACCAAAACTCACCTTTTGATTAAGCACTGGACTTTCAATCTTAAACTCACTGCCGTAGTGTTTTTTATGATGTTCATTTAATTTCTTTAATGCCGCAGGAGTCAGACCACCATGCCTTTCAATTTGATAATTAACAAACTGCTTGTACTCATTGGCCTGGTTAAGCTGAATAAAAAATGTATTAACCGATATTAACCCTAACAAGCAAATCAGAAATATATACATTTTCCCCAGTGAGGTAATTGATCCATCATTCATCTAAATCACTTCCTTTTATAACTGTAGTTTTGAAGTCGCATCAATAATCATGGCAATTGCATAACCAAGCACCGGAATAAAGGTAACCATTGTTAATTTAGTCGGGAACAGGCTAAATTTTCTAGCTTTAAATTCAATAATATCTTGAACTCCCTCAAATAATTTTTCACTTGAAGTCTTCCCTAATTCTTCAATAACAGAGGTATCAAAAGAGCTTTCTTTATAGTCATATAAAGAACTCAAAAATAATATCGCTTCTTCCGATCCACTGGCAGCGTTAGCAAATTTAATAAATGGTTCTTCTGATTCTGGATTTTCGTTTAGCTCAATCAGGAATTTCTGTAAAGCATCTTTAACATGCCCTGGTTCTAATCTCTTAAGCATTTTATTTAACGCACCATATAAAGTAGCCCCATTTTCTAAGAGTAAGGGGATCAACATACGAGTAAACTTGTTAAACTCAATTTCTCTTAAATAGGTAAACTGTTTGAACGTTTTAACTGCATTGTGGTACTCTCTCCACCAAACAAATAATGCTAAGATTAGACCGCCGATAAGCGCAGCCCATATTGAACTTAAAGAACCAACAAATGCGCCAACAAATAATGAAAGAATGGTTTTTAACATTCTAATTTTTTGAAACTTTAATAGATCATATTCCAATTGTTCTAACATCGGGTACAGGTTAGCTTCTGCAATTTTAGATAAGAATTTGTTCATATTTTCACCTTCATAACTTCGTCATCCCCTATACGTTTCATGTAGCTATGGAAGAATACGCCCATCAACGTTAAATAAATAGAATTTGTAAGCCATCCCACTGGTTGATGTGCATAAGCATTAACAAATTGATCCATTCCAAAGGGGTAAACCGAGATAGTAAGAAGTAAAACAAGAGAAATTATTGATACTAAGCGAAATTCATATGATGCTCGTTGTTTCATTTTGAAAAAGTCCTCTTGTTTTCTCTTTAACTGATTATATAAATGCTTAATATTTTTAATGGTGTTGATATTGGTACGCCCTTCAATTGTAGCTGTTGTCAACTGCTCAATATAAAGGTCAAAAATCACATCATCTTTGTATCTTTCAGCGAACTTTTCATAGGCTGCATTTATCTGTTCTGTAGTTGCGCCTTGTAATGACAGACGTAAGGTCAATAAATCCTCTTTAAATTGACCACTAGCCCTATTAGCTACTGTATCTAAAGCATTAAGCACTGTTGTATTCTCATTGCTTAAAATTTGTGTTAACGAGTTAATAAAGTTGTGTCTCTCCTTAAAAGCTTTAGCATTGTAAACTCTTTTTACGGATATAGGAATCATGACTCGGTAGCCATAAAACATTGCTAACCCGCCTAGAATGCAGCTGACAGTCCAGTAATGCATAAGCAGGAAAGAGACTACAAACACTATAATGAACGGCTTAAAAAGCGACATGAGAAGTTCAGTACGTTGTATTGGTTGCCCGTAAGCTATCCTATAAGCGTTAAGCTCATCAAGCGTGTACACCTTCTTTTTCAATGGAATACCCCCTAGTTAGCGATTTTATATTGATCATGATTATAGATTGTATATTCCAGCTTTCCATTAACTAGATTTTGCTTGAATATATAATTAACTGACCCATCTGGATTAAACGTACCAACCTCGCTCAAATAACGAATATTCCTACCATTCAGTACATCTTTTTTTGAATGTACGGCCACTCCGAAGTTTTTACAAATATCTTCTAGCATTGCCGTCTCGTCAAAGTTAAATGATTTCTTCATCATATTAATTAATCGTCTAGGTATTTCTGCTATACTCGGTGCGTGACAGGTGGTGATTACTCCATGATCAGACAAAACAGCATCCATCATCTCGTATGCTTCACTTCCCCTAGTTTCTGTCGGGCAGATCCAGGTTGGATTGAAGCGAAGCGCCGTCCTAATTAGTTTAGTTATTGATGCATTCGGGCCAGTTTGCCAAGTAAGAGTATCTTTGGTATCACCAAACAAAACATCTAAGTGACCTTCTGCAGAGTCCTCTATCCATATCAACTTGTCTCGAAAACGCATAAATGACACTAAATACTTTTGCAATGCTGTCTTGGCTGAACCCGTTTGTCCGGCAATAATGATACTTTGTCTATTCTTCACAGCGTTTTCAAAGAAATGCTTCATTTCAATTGGTGCATATTCTAGGAAGTTATCATCGTTCAAAGCTAAATTTGGACGAGACACCCTTATAGCCATTGTCGTAACCTTACCGGAAATGGTGTTTGATCTATTTTTGTGTACGAAAGTAAACCTTAAATATCCGATTGACGCTTCTAAAATATCTGTCTTTGCTGTGAATTCATTTTCAGTTGCGTTGGCAACCTTTGAAGCTAAAGAATTTATATAATCATCATCAATCACTTTATCTGTATAGATATATGGATCGGGTTTTTCGCTGCTTTCAATGATCAAGTGTCGGCCATTATACACAATGTCTGTGACATTCTCATCCTGTTTTGTAATTGTTTCAATAACTCCAAGACCGACCATTTCTTGTATAACATAATCAGCTTTTTCGTCAGTGTCGATTACAGTTCCATGATCCTGTTTAATGAGATATTTCATGGTTTCTCTTGCATCATTATCTGTAAAAGCCTTTAATACAGTATCCGGGTCTTTCTGCTTTATCTCGCTGAAGATTGTTTTAATAAGTTGATCACTTATCACTTTTTTTCCTCCTTTACAATATTTGATACAAAGCTCACCTGATAAACGTTTTTACGATCATCGGTGATTTTTACTTTAGCTGCCTTAATACCACCTTCAGAAGTCTTTAAAAAAGAGAAATTATACTTAATACCTTGTAACTTGACGTTGCTATTTTGCTCAAACTTTTCCTTGAATTTCTTCTTAAAGGACGTTTCTGTAATTTCTACTTGTCCGTCCTGAATACGCGAACTTTTATCAACGCTATTGACACTTGCTATCCTCCCTGATTCGGTCATCGTCATAATAATAGAATTATGACGGTAAGACTCTGTGTAATAAGATGTACTAAACAAGATAGTAAATCCGCCTACATAAAGAATGCCTAAAGACAATATCAACCCTTTCATCTAATTCACCTCATTGACCGTTTAAGTCTCTCAACACTTGCATTTGATGCATGACATGTGATGATCGCCCCAGGCACTTCTTTAGTTGTCTCACCCTTGATCTCCAATAATTTTTGGACTGTAGCCTTCCCTGATCCTACATCTCCTGTAATAAGAACATTCTCTTTGGATTTAGATATGACAGACCACAAATCGTCATTTGATAGCTCCTTAATAACATCAGCATTGTACATGTAACTTCACCTCATTTATTAAAATGGCAAATCGTCATTTCCTGGATCATTGAATACTTGATTATGGACATCTTCTGGTTGATCTGTTTCCGACATTTTCTTTTTACTTTCTAGAAATTGAACTGATTCGACTTGCACTTCAGTCACAAAGACACGTTGTCCTTGCTGATTTTCATAATTTCTCGTTTCAAGGCGGCCATCAACTCCAACTAAAGAACCCTTTGACAAATAGTTTGCAGCTGCTTCAGCTTGATTTCGCCATACAATACAGTTCAAGAAATCTGCCTTTTCATTCCCTGTTGCCTTCTTTCTGTTAACTGCTAGAGTAAACATGCAAACAGCGTGTCCGTTGGGTGTGTATTTTAGATTGGGGTCTTTTGTTAGCCTTCCAGTTAATACAACTCTATTTAGCATTAGCACATCACCTTTCAAAAAAAAGCTAACGGCATCACCGTTAGCTTTTCCCTTTGTTATTTAGATTTTTAGTACAGACGTAAACCAATCTTCCTCAAATCCTCAATAATTCGCTCACATGATTTTTCATCAAATTGTTGGCCGCCTGTCGTCATATTGAGATAAGTCATTAACAAATAAACTCCAGCTGCATGACTTTTTTGATCTACCTCGTTCACGTTCATTCACTCCTTAGCCAATTAATATCCTCTTTAGTCCAACCTTTGGGTATTCCAGTAGGGAAGGGATCATCAGCATTGATAGGCGTTAAAAGAATCTCGTCTTGATCTAGTGTATCGCTATCCATATGAGCATACATAGAGGCATACAAATTAAGGTTGTCCTTAATCTCTATTGTGACTTTATTTACGCCAATTTGATTAGAGACATACGAAACATCATAGTCACCCAATTCAGACCATATAGGCGTATAGAATCGGTTTCCGCCGTCTCTAAGAGCATGTTTAATACGTTTGTCTTTAGAAGCTACCTGCTGATCAGTGAAAAGGCTGCCTGTCTCTCTTTCTACATTGACATGTGGAAATTGAAACGTCATTTCTTGAATCATCTTGTCTACTTGTTGTGATTTCTTCGATGCTGCAACATCCATAGGAAATGCGGCCAACCCTTTATTTATCTTGTAATTCAAATAAGTATCTAACAACTGTGAAGGTACTTTGAAGTCAAAACTGATGTGATCATCACTTTTATTCAGCATATTTTCATAAGCGAATATCAAATTTTGTTCTAAACCGTAACCCGTCTTTCTCTTTTTCAATAAATCACCTGAAAAATTTGCTGTTTCAAAATAACTTCTCATCTTAGTTGTCGGTGTTACTTCTGTCATTATGACTCTACTGATCGAGCCTTTCTTTTTAACAAGATTTTTCATTTCAAATGATATTTTTTCTTCGCTGCTTGTATATCCTTTTGTTGTTAATGTTGATCCAATACTAATGTCAAAGTCGTTTTTATTAAAGCCTTCCAACTTGACCGTATAGTCTTTATTTTTATTAACCTTTAATGTTTTCGGATCGACGAGGAAATTTATTGATTTTGGCAAAGACTGCGCTGTGTATGTCTTTGAATCAAGCTTAGTTTTCCCCTCATAGAGACTGACGTCTATTTTCGCTGTGGTCATTCCTGGCGTATTATTTTTATATACGTTTGTTTTGGATAGTGCCAGTTTGACAGGCAATCCTTTGTCTGCGGCCGCCGTATACACTTGTAATTTTTCAAGACTTGTCTCAATAAGTGGTACATCATAAAACAGGGTTACTGTTATATCCTTTTTCCCGACTGTTCCACTAACTTTTTTAGAGACAGGCCTATACGTATATTTGCCTTTTTTCAAGTTTGTCAGAGGGCTATAAGTGTACTTATCTCCCTGTTTTTTTGTATAAACATCTTCTTTAATCAATGACTTATCACGATTGTCTTTGTGTAGGACAGTCACTTTTCTTTGTAGCACGTATTCAAACACTAGAGTTATATCTTTCGTTCCCAGGGTTCCAGTTTTCTTGTCCTTTTTAACTGGAACGTAGGTTTTCCCCCCTTTTACAATCTTGTCCTTCGGGGCATAACTGTAATTAGTGCCGATATTTTTTGTCTCTGTTGCTGTTTCAAGAATTTCTCCCTCAAACTTTTCTTTGTGTACGACCTTAATATTGCGCTGCCGTTTCTCAAACTTTATTGACAGACTCTCTACAGGTTCAGGATCAAGAAGAAAACCCGATCCTAGACGTTGATATTTAGAATCAAACGAGGTAAACAACATAGACTGAAACTTTCCAATTGACGGTTTAATATTTTCAAAGGTTAATTGCTTCCCATAATCTAAAGGTGCTGTTAAATGAAAACTTTCCCCTCCTTTGATTGTCACAGCACTACCTGAATACTTTTTGTTGTTCTTGTGAAGCGTTACACTATTAGGAATATTTAATTTAATTGAGTTTTTAGAGTCTGCTTTAAAAACAATCGCTTCAGATCTTTGTACATTCCCTACAACCTTACTTGTCACTGTGTTTTTATTAAAACCTATAATTGATGATGGCGCATCTTTAGCTTTTGCATGAGCCATTAACTTTTTGTAGCCAGGGATAGTTTCTCTTCCTGTTGAGTGGTTATTATTCATGATACTGTCGAGAGCTATTGTCGTAGCTACAAGAGCCGTATCACTGTTTCCCACCTCATTTCCTGGGCCACCGTAGCCGTAATATAGAATTGCTCGTATCTGCTCATTTTTATAAGCATTCCCATTAGTATAAGATGCTCCAGTAGGCGGTGTCTGTTTTACATGATCCAAACAAAAGGCAATTTCTCCATTCACCTTGAACTTCCCCACAATATAAGCCCCATACTGAATCTTCCCTAAGTATTCAACTTTAGGGCCTGCTGCTTTCATATCATTTGAAATGAGAGAGCCAAAAATCATGATAATAGAAAGGCATAAGATACTTACTATAGACACTTTTTTCATTTCTTTCTGTCCTTCCTCCTTTTAGTGAAAACTGTTCTAATCGTTCACCTCCTTTAATGATTACTCCTTACGCCATACCGTCTTTACTTTTGCTTTTTTTCTTTTGAAACAGCATAAAGATAACCCGCATAAACAAAGATCGCTAGGATCAAGTAATATACAATCATAAACCAAATGGATATATATAAAATGAAAGATGGAAGTACGATAATCACCGAAAAAATTAAACAAATACCTAATAAGCATAAGCATAGTATCCCAAATGCTTTAGCAAAATCATATGTAGCTTTCAGCAAAGCCCTTTTGAAAGACATCTACAAAACACCTCATTATTTAAAAACACGTATTAATTCAATAACTAATCTACCCAACATTATGAGCCACACCGAGCATAACCAGTAAACAGGAATTATTAGCATTACCACACAAGCCAGGTGAAAGTATTGATTGAAATACTCACCAACTACAACAAACGACATCAAGTACACAAAAAAAGATAACCCTACCAGGAATCCCTTTTTTAAACTATCAAAAACAGATAGTTCACTTATCCCCCAACAGACCATAAAGCCTAGAACTAAAAATGGTAAAAGCGTCATGACAAAGGGCTTTAACACGTTCTGATAATCATCAATAATCACCTGGTATTCTTTAATAATCAGAAAGATCGTTAATACATAAGAAATAGATAGAATTCCTATCAAGTACCATTTAGATAAATTTTTAAAAATGGTTTCAGCTCGCTTCAACACGTTCCCTCCAAAGAAAAAAGCCACTTCCTCTAAGAAGTGACTACAAGTTTTTAATAACTAAATTTTTCTGCTATCCAAAATGTAACTGCTAATCCGAAAAAACCAAGTATGCCAGCTATAATATAACTCATGATTTCACCAATACCGATCAAATACTCACACAAGAAGTAAGTGCCTACCGGTATAGCCGTCACAATTATACCTTGTAATAATCTAAAACAAATGAGCACAAAATCTGAAGATTTATCGTCCCACATAGTTTTCTTCCATCCTTTCACTGTTCAACAGATGTGATCGTTTGACATTTACAAACATAAAATCTTTAAATTCTATTTCAACCGTTGCATCAGATCCAACAACCTCAAATGATGCTATTACCAACATCCCTAAATACTGAAAAGGTGCGGCCACTTCAAAAATATTACCGTCAAAAACCCATACCTCCTGAATTTTCGCATCCAAATTAGCACGAAATGTTCCCAATAAGTGTATACATCCCAAATTCCTTAATCTGCGAATGAATTGAGTTTCATTAACTAGGTAATAACTTTTCAAGATAAACCACTCCTTTTCTTCAAATTAAAAAGAAGGTTGGATTAACCTTCTTCATATCAAATCTTCACTCCCACGACTCCCAAGTATTACCTCCTTTTTCAATTTCTCCCGAACCTGTCTTTTTCCATTCTTTATTTTCTAACTCCTTACCAATAGCATCTAAATCCTTGTTTCCTGACGGTTTAGAAGGCTTTTTAGAAGGCTTTGACTGTTTCGGTGGTGTAGTTGGCTTTGATGGATTACTAGGCTGTGACGGCCTTTTAGACGGTTTAGATTGGCTCCCTGAACCGTTAGAGTTATTCCCACTACCATTCGGCTGTTTCTGAACATATTTCTTGGGTGATGTATAGACGTTTTGTTTTGTTTTTTCCTGCGGTGCTACCGATGGTGATGATGCTTTGGTATCTGTGTTGTTTGACTTTGATGTATTCAAATCATTGTTGTTCTTGCTTAATTCTTCTGTTTCTCTCTTGATATTCTCTTTTCTTTTTTCACTCTGTTCAATGCGTTTCTCCATCTGATCTAGTTGTTTTTGAAACTTCCGACTTTCGTTTTCATTCAAGACTTTTTTTGCTTCTTTCTCTATCTTCTTAAAGGTTTTCCAGTCATAACTATCATTTAGTCTGCTGAAAAGTTGCTTCGTTTTTTCAATTTGTATAACTTGCTCTAAAGCCTTGTCAGCTTTCTTCGTGAGTGTCTTGTATAGCTTTAGATCAATTGGCTTAACTTTTTCAATATATTGTTTAGTTACTTCAATTTCCTGCGCTTTCAAACCGTCCGCTATTATTCCGTCCTGAATATCACCCTCAACCATCTGAATCGCTTTATGCATCGTATAGGCGTTAGATAGTTTTTTCGTCAGCTGCGCCCGCTTTTCATCATCACTAACCCTTTTAACAAATGATTCGGCTTCTTTGTAATTTTTCTTATTTAAGTCTTCAGGTGAAGCGTAGATTGCAGTCACAGCATTTTCGGCTCGATCTACTCGCCCTTTTTCAGAAGCATTCGCCTGAAAAGAATAAGCAGCACCTGCGCCACCAATTAAAATCGTCCCTGCAACAATAACTGTTACCCACTTTTTCTTTTTCATCCTATTCACACCTTTTTTAATAATATTTTACATCCAGTGCTAAAAAAAGGATACATCGTTAGGGTTTACATGTTTACTAACGAATCTAATATCTCCTTAATCGTGAGTTTTTAGCAGTTGTTCACTCACAAACTCTATGTCAGCCAAGTATTCATATAATGAATCTGACAATGCTAGGCCAAACTTGCTGTCTACTATCTCGCACCAAGAAGAATTTTCACCCAAAGATATTACATGGCCCGTTATACCTTTGGAGGGGGAGCACCCTAATATTCTTTTATTTTGTTAATGAGCTTCATTAACAAACATGCAAACCCTAAAACTTTAACTAGCCTAATAAATCATGCAACACTTTATATGGGGAAGATACAACAACAGTGCCTGCTTTCGTTTCGTAAAAATAAACTTGCTTCGCACCATTGTTCAGCAACTTTTCTTTGCACTCGTCAACACTCATTTTCGTGTCGGATAAAAGAATCCCTACTTCTTTTGCTCTACCTGACTTTGCAGGACGGTACGCCTTCGGTGCTGCTTTAGAAGGCCTGTTTTGAGTGATAACACTGGAAGCATTGTTTTCTGATCTTAGTAACGCCGCTGATGTAAGCAGCAACTTAGACCCTACGTTTGTTCTTTTAGCAATAATTTGACCCTTGGAATTTTTCACATTCCTGATATTTCGTTTGTTGTCATCAATCCTAATAAACGTCTTTGATATTGGATTGAATAACTTTGAATCAATTACTTCATATGTGCTGCCATTAAACATCTTGACAGAAGATCCTAAAGAACGAATATCATAGGTGGTCATCTCAACGTTAAGTAATTTTACTCTTCTTGATCTTTTCACTCTAAAAAATCTCCTTCCTATAAAAAAATGGTGGTATCATATTATAGACACCACCATTTTTTGTAAATACAACACTTAAAATTTCTTTACAATACAAAGAAAGAAATTTATAGTTTAAATGTTGTATACCTTTACAACATGGACAAGTTTACACTAATAGTGTAAACCAAATCATCCAAAACAAATGATAGCCCTTAACTGAAATAATTAACTATTGTTAATATGTATTTGTTAATTCGAAATCGCATAAAGTCAATTGAATAAGCAATTTCAATTATTATAGTAGCACTGAAATTAACAGAAGTAAACAACAAAAATCAACTTTTGTTAATTTTTTTGCTAAATTAACCAGAATTAACGAGTTAATCCCACAACCAATGACGATATGAGGTGTTTAGCTTGATTGAGAATTTTGATCTCGCCAATTTTTTGATACAAAAAAGGCGCGCTTTAAATATGACTCAAAAGGAAGTTGCGCTGGAAACCGGCTTAACCCCTGCCTATATCTCTCTTTTAGAGAAAAAGGAAAGGAAACCAAGTGCTGCAACTATAAAAAAACTTGCCAAGCCATTAAGATTTACTCACCAGGAATATATGAATCTCATCGAATACATTGCCAAGCTGCAAAAAAAGGATGATAATTCCCCTCACACGAAACAAAACCCGAATGCGATTACAAAAGAATTTGATATTACTGAATTAACAGATGAAGATATACACAAAATAGAGGATTATATTGAATTACTGAAGATCAGAAACAAATATAAACAAAAAAAAGACTAATCAATTGTGATTAGTCGAGGATTGTATAAAGGGCAGTCTATTTAGATGATTGCCTTTTCAGCAACTTGCACTGGTTCCGATCCAACAGCAGCACCTACGTTTACAGCTGTAAACAAAATTAAACTTGCCAAGATTAGTTTTTTCATGATTATTTTAACGCCTCCAATATTTTAGGTATTTGCTCTTTGGCCGCTAATGCCCTTTTGAGGAAACTAAAACTGGAATTTATATCCCCTGCATCCTCTAAAAATTTTGAAATTCTTTTTGTTATAGCATATACATCCGGCCACAAGTTCATTCTCTCTAATTCTATAAGATCATGATTGATCTTATCAACATCAAACTTTTGATACACGTGATAAAGTAACGACACTTTGATTTTGTACTCATCATCGTTATTATCATTAGCGTATTTTAAAGCAATATCGTACCACTCGTCCGCTTTTTCACCTGAATTTTCGTATTGAATTAAAGCCAGCATATAAGGAGTATTAACACTATAAGGTGAAGCCATATGACTTTTATCATTGTATGCTTTCATAAGAAATTCTTCTGCCTTGTCATATTCCTCCATCTTCCAATAAATTAAACCCAGGTTATGATGAATTTTAGACAACAACCTTATGTAACCTTGTTTAGTTGCTTCTTCTAATGCATCAATATAGTAATCTTTGGCCTTAGAATTTAAGTCCATATCATACATATTAGCTCCTAATAAGATCCCACATTCAACAGCTTCTTTTTGATAATTAGGTGTTGAAAGAAAAATCTTCCGAGCCATCGTAGTATAACTGATCGAAAACAAATGTTGATCAATACGATAATAAGCATGGGCTAATTCATAACAAAACTCTGCAAAAAAAGTATCCTCACCAGTAGAAATCAAAGACAATAATTTTTCTGCTTTTTGGTAATAAGCAATGGCTGCAACATACTGTTTTCTAAAAAATTCATAATGCCCTGAAAAGAAGTAATAGTAATAATCAACAGTAGCGTTAATATCACCCTTACTTATCATGTCTACAACTTCTTTATTATCAGGGGTCTCACCTTTCATCAAAGTATGGCAATAGTCGAGTAGAACATAATAATTGCTTAACTCTGTAGTAAAGTCACTTTTAGGTTTCAATTCTGACAGTACCTTAGTAACCTTTGTTTTTAATTCTTCAGACGTTAGTTTATTACCGCTTCTGATCCGCTCTCGCCATTTATTTAACAAGTTCCCCATTTCAGGTGAACTTATTTTATTCTTGGTTACCATCAGTCCTGCCCCTCCTAATACGAGATAAAAAATACAATAAGACCTGGCAACAACTAAACTATATCTGACCTATTGTAAACCATATACAATCATTCCAATACACAACAAAAGTATTGCATAAATAGAAAAGTAAGTAAACTGAATTATATCAATTTTCCGGCCACTAGCTACCATTGGACTTTACTTCTATCTCGGTCATTTTTACAGCAAAATGCTGCCTTCGTATATTATCTATTATCGTCAGCTAATACACAGTTTAAAGAATAACCTCCCCAGGAGAACAACCCAATATCTAAACAAAGCTATACTAATAAACTAAGTAACGTTCTTTATATAAAACGGCTTTCAAAAAGGTAATTAAAAACCTGATGGTTTTTAAAGAATTTCGCTATATTAATAGTTTTTACTTGACTTTTAACGCCCTTTGACTAGCAGAATAGCTGATGATCTAGGAAACAGGGGGCGAAATTCGGATACCTTGTCACAGACGTTAAAAATAAAAAACGACTGTGACAAGTATCCGATCTTACTAGCGTCATAGAGACGTCTGAGGTTTCCAGTAGTGCCTTGCTATCGTCAAACTTTCGTTTGCTTTGATCTTTTTACATATCATGCCCGTCCAATATGCTAACCCTTAGAGTTTGTTTAGTGTTCTCTCACACAAGACAACTTTATTATTGCTTGTAATAAGGATTGTTGATCAAAGATACCCGCACCGTAATGCGCCGAGCCAACCTTGTGATATACACGTTTGCCGAACCGTTAATGGCCGTTCCCGCCATTCACCACAAGCGCAGCAAGGAACGCTTATTGTGGTATATCCCCGTATTTTTGCGTTGGACGGGGCAACTCCTGACGTCAGTTTATTTTTACACCCCTTAACGGCAGCTGGGTGCATACAAAAAACGACAGCACATGATTGTCTGCTGCTACACAAAACAATCATTTACTGTCGTCAGAAAGAAACCGAAAACTATTGACGTATACACGTATTTTCGGTAAAATGAAATCAGCTAATAATTGATTGTAAGTGTAGGAGCTTACAGGTAAAAGTGTTGATGCTGCAACATCGGCACTTTTTTTATGTCATTTTTTATATGATTGAATTTTCACAATTTTATGTAATACTCTTCGATCCTCGTTGTCTGCAAACAACGGGGATTTTTCTATGCAAGAATACTAGAGTCAAAAAATGCTGTCAAATCTTTCTGTTTGACTCTTTTAATTTAATATACATGATTTTTTTTTCATAGTAAAGTCCCCCCCTTGAAAACAAGAAAATTCTTGTTTACATTGTTTACATGAAAAACAACAATGCGTTATAAACCCTTGATAATGCTGATTTATTTTTTGTAAACAAATAGTTGATTTATTATCAGAAATGAGGTACATTGTAACAAAGTGAAAACAAAGGAGAGTTAATAAAATGAAAATTTCTCGTATGAACATCGATTTTGGCAACAGCATGTACATGAACTTGGTGGATGGGTATTTCTTTGAAATGCCTACTAATGTAGTGGAAATAAAGGAAGATGTTGCTGAAGGGAAGTTTGCTAGTAGCATAGAAGATCCAAACGATTTAAAAGATCGTCTTATGATCTCCACAGAAATAGACGGCGAAAACCGCTTCTTTTTAGTTGGGGAAATTGCACAGAAAGAAGTTCTAGGGAATAACCACATTAGAAGATTACATAATAAAGTGGATTCTCATATTCCTTTAGTCATGTTCCTGGCTGCAACGGCTTACTATCATGCCTTAAACCCTCAAAATGTTGAAAAAGAAGAAAATGAATTGCAAATAGATTACTTCCAAACAATGCTGCCTATATGGCTGCTTAAAAAGACTAACAAGTTCAGTGAAATGCAAGAACAGATGGCTAATAAATTTAAAGGAACCCATCACGTGAAGGTACTCACTTTCGGAATGGAAAAAGACTTAACAATCAATGTACTTGATGCGGCCTGCCGGATCGAATCAGAAGTCGCAAGATGGGGCATTAAGAAAACATTTGAATTAACAGATAATGAAATGGCTAAACAATTCCAAAACTCCGAAGTCGTGCTTTGTGACTTAGGCGGCGGAACTGATGACCTGGTACTCTTGCCGGAAGGATTAAAAGCTCCAAAGAGCCGAGAGTCCTTCGTAGCGAACACAGAAGCGCCATTCTTACTGCATTTAGAAAACCTTAGAAAAGATAAACTACTAGAACACTTTGACAACGTAAGGGATTTAGAAAAATTCATCTACTCCAACATCGCTAAGTCAAAACTAGAACGTAGAGACGGTAACACTGGGGAGAAATTCGATCTCACTAACATCATACGGAAATCACTGAAAGAATTTACGGAAATCAAAATCTCCCAGTGTGTACAAGCATTTACACCACCGAAAGACACAAGCTATAAATATGTATACTTTGGCGGTGTAGGGGAAGTATTGAGTGAAATGATTGGCATTGTCGCAGAAGAAAAATTCGGACGAGAAATCGCCGAATCTAATCATATTGTGGCCGATGATGCTAGGCTGTTGAATTTGTTTGGCTTGGAAGTATTAAGCAGGGCCGAGCAAAAGAAAAGAGAAGCAGAAAAAAAATAGGGTGATGTCATGAAAAAGCCGATATTAAATGTCAGAACCGATAAAATGACGGATGAAATGTACAATCATGTTGTGCAAAGAATAGATGAAACCCAATCAAAAACTTTCCGAGAATATGCATTTGAGTTGATCCAAAAAGACATGATGGACAAACAAAAAAGTCTTGAAGATAAAGAGAAGGACAAGCATGTTCTTGACCTGGTTCATGAGCTTCAGATCGAAATGAAGCGAGAGTTTAGAGATTTAAGAAAAAAGGTGGATCAGAAAACGTTGATTTCTTCTGATCTATCTCATGGTCACACCAATGACAGCACCCCACGAGAAATTAAAGAAGGCTTATTAGCTGATGAAGAAGTCATTGGAAGCATCGAAGAAGATTATAACGTTGATTTCTAAAAGTTGAGGGGGAAAACAATGGATGTTAAGAAGATCATTAAGAGTCTGCGCCCTAAAAACAAAGTAAGTATAGTCTATGCAGATAATATCACGTATGAGGGTTATGTACATTCTATTTCACCTAACCACTTAGTTATTCAGGATCGATGGTCTTGGGATAGCTATAGAACATTCAACAACGATCAGATTATAGAGATAGGTATATTAAAAGGAATTTCATAAACACAAAAGAGACGGCTAGAATGTGCTGTCTCTTTTTTTATTCATATAAGCACTATTTACAGCGTAACATAGTAACAGTTTAACAATGTAACACCGTAACAGCTTAACAGTGTTAGTGAGCTAAATGCGCTTAATTTGATAAGGAAACCGCAAAAGGGGAGTAGAGTCAATGAAAATCAAACAACCAAACCGAAAAGTACGATCTGATAAAAAAACTCGTGTTAATCCTTCAGTTGATCATGACACTCATGAAAAACTGAAAAAGTTGGCCGTATCATGTGAAATGACTAAAACGATGCTAGCTGCCGAAATTATTGAGATGGCCTTAAACAATGAATCCGTTATTAACTGGTTTCAATCAAAATACAATACCAACGACAACTACAGAGTGATCCCGGTCAAAATTCAAGGCCGTATTATGTACTAGTTACCCCAAGTCTCCCCAATTTTTTTGAATGCTTTAAAACAGCTGCTACACATCTTTTGTTGCTCATAATATTTAACTTTCGATCTCACATTCTTCTTACAATGCTTACAATTCATATAATATCCCTCCTGGTAAAAGGATGGACAAAGTTTGTGGTTTTTAAACCCTAATAATCTTGTTTTTTTTGAATACTTTAGGTAAGGTTATTAATGACAATAGAATCAGCTTCTTCAGGGCGGTCAGCTCACCTTCTTATAGAGAGGAGGTGAGAACATGGCAGTAGAAAGCGCACTTCAACTAATGCTAACGTTTGGCATTCTTATTGTGGCGATCATGTCATCAAACAAAAAAAAGTAAGACCGTCCTCGGCTTGGAAACTAAGGCGATCTTACTCGTTTAACTCGTTATAAGCTGTGAAGCTGACTCCTAAGAAGGAGCTATGCTATTGTTTGTCGGTATGATGTTGGCGCATCTACCGACTTTTTTTATTATATACTTCAAAGTGGATAGTTATTCTATGTACATTCAGTATATATTCATATTGACTTTAAATCAACCCGTCTTTGTTTTTTATCCCATTTATCCCTTTACTCAAAGGGGATAAAATGTTATAATTAGAGTATAAAGGAAAGGCCGATTGCTACCAACAATCGACCCCAGGGCAAAGAACTTCGACACCCTTTGCCCCTTCATTCTAACATATGAGAGGAAGGGAACAAAAAAATGAGCAAAAAAATTTACGCAATGATCACAAACCAAATTATCCAAAAACTTGAACAGGGGACAATCCCCTGGAGAAATCCATTTACCAACGGTTTCCCTGTAAACTGGCTTACTCAAAAACCATATAGAGGAATTAACTTATTGCTTTTAGATAGTGGTGAATATGCTACCTACAAGCAAATACAAGATGCTGGCGGAACTGTAAAAAAAGGAGAAAAGGGGCGATTCGTGGTCTTTTGGAAGATGTTAGAGGTCATTGAAGAGGATCAAGAAAACAAAGATAATAAGAAACTAATTCCCCTGCTAAGATACTACAAAGTATTTAAGGTAGGAGAACAAACAGAAGGTATAAAGCCTAAACGGATAAAGAAAGAAGAAAGTGAACTGAACCCAATAGAACAGGCTGAAGCAATTATTAAAGGATACAACGACCCTCCTACTGTCACACACGACAGCAGACGAGCCTATTATAGAAAAAAGTCCGATGTTGTCAATGTGCCACCTATGAAAGACTTTGACAACATACACCATTATTATTCTGTGTTCTTTCATGAACTGATACACAGCACAGGCCATAAAGACAGATTAAATAGGCCAGGCATTGTAAACTTAGAGACAAACGGTTTTGGTACAGAAAGTTACAGCAAAGAGGAACTAATAGCAGAGCTAGGGGCAGCAATGCTATGTGGGTTAACTGAAATAGAAAACCACACCATAGATAACAATGCCGCATACATAAAATCATGGTTGAAAGCGTTAGAAAATGATCACACCCTAATCGTACAGGCTGCACAACATGCACAAAAAGCAGCCGACTACATCCAGGGTAAAAATTTTTAAAAAAATCAATTATCCCACTTATCCCTTTATTGGGTAAGTGGGATATGATATAATATTTTTGCTGATTAGAAGGAGTTGAATTTATATGAAAAAAAACGATTTCAGAAAAAATATAAAGCTAACAGAGCCGATCTTCAACAAACTGAAGGCTCTGATGAAGGTGAAGGATGTTAAACAATATGAGTTGATCGAGATTATTCTCGATTTTTATGTAACAAATAAATTAACTGAAAAAGAAAGAGAGTTCTTTAATTATCAGTTAGAGGAGTTAAGAAAAGAGGAAGAGGAACATGAATAATGCTTTATTAGACAAAATAAAGTACGCACATCGTTTTGCGAAACGTGATAGTTCATATGATACTGATTGGATACAAGAAAATAGACATTAAATTCTGTTCATAAAAATGGATAGAATTTTTTTATGTTCACACAGCTAGTTGTAGCCACTTTTTCCGGCCACGTGCCGCCTGGTATTTTGCTTCAGCTGCGGCCATCTTTTCTGGCCACGTGCCGCCCTGGTATTTTGCTTCAGTTGCGGCCATCTTTTCCGGCCATGTGCTGCCCTGGTATTTTGCTTCAGCTGCGGCCATCTTTTCCGGCCACGTGCTGCCCTGGTACTTGCTTCAGCTGCGGCCATCTTTTCCGGCCACGTGCTGCCCTGGTACTTGCTTCAGCTGCGGCCATCTTTTCCGGCCACGTGCTGCCCTGGTATTTTGCTTCAGCTCCGGCCACTTTTTTCGGCCACGTGCTGTGCCCTGGTATTTTGCTTCAGCTCCGGCCATCTTTTCCGGCCACGTGCTGCCCTGGTATTTTGCTTCAGCTCCGGCCATCTTTTCCGGCCACGTGCTGCCCTGGTATTTTGCTTCAGCTCCGGCCATCTTTTCCGGCCACGTGCTGCCCTGGTATTTTGCTTCAGCTCCGGCCACTTTTTTCGGCCACGTGCTGTGCCTAAATAAAAAGGCCGTCCTTCTGGGCGGCCGACAAACATCATTTGTTAATGTTTTTCTTTATCTCTTCTAACTCATTTCTAAGGGATTTATTTTCTCGTTTGATCTTAGAAACCTCAACGACTGTAAATAACAAAGTTGCAACTATTAGTAAAATCAAAATGTACTCAAACATAATCAAATGTCCATATAGTAGTCATCAAAGCCAAACGTTCCAGGAATACCTATAACTGGTACTAATGCGGCTCTGAATTTCCATCTATGTTTTTTGTAAAATTTCTTTGAAAGCTGTTTACGTTTGTACAGTTGTTTTGCAATATAACGCCCTGCACCGTAACCAGTACCAACAACCGCAGCCATACCGGTTATGATACCAATCACTACAGCAAAGGGATTATGTACTGTAGCTATATCTTCTTTGTCGAAAAGACTGTCGATTTTAAAGATGTCATTGTCAGAAAGACCAAGTTCTAAAGCACCTTGATATAATTCAGGATCATTCATGGTGAAAGATTCTGCTGTTTCATTTTGTTGCACATATTGTGACTGATTAGTTTTTGCATCTGCAAACTCTCCAAGCGTACAGGAGATACCCAAAGCAGCTACAATGGACAAAGATGTTCTTCTTATCCATTTTTTATTCAAATCAAAACCTCCCCCTTTTAATCCCATCAAGCATAACTTACAACATACATTAATTTCCATAGTTAAAAATAACCTATTATAAAAGAACAGGTTAGTAAAAAAGCAGTGATTCAATAAAATTAAACCTGCCTATTTACATATAATCGTTTACATGTATTTAAGAGTCATAAAAAGCACCGACCATCTTTTTACGACAAGTGCTGAACCCCCGATACTTTGCTTCAGCTGCCGCCTCCTTATATAATATTAATTTTATCCCATTTATCCCTTGTTTATTCCAGGTCGATCGTGTATAATTAAACCATAAGTTATCCCATTTATCCCTATAAGGAGTTGTTTTAATGAATTTTTTGAGTTATCACTACAGAGTAATTAGCGAGTACAACGTGCCAAGCCAAATAATCATTCCAATTTGTTATGATGATCCATTTCTGACTTGTTATGAGATCATTTCCAATCATATTTATAGCTTGTCCTACGCCGAATATAAATTGCCGGATTTAGAGACTGCTGTTGAATCCGCAAGAGACGCAAGGTTAAAAAATGGGTCTCGACTAGGCGAAGTTAAATTTGAAGATGACCGTTGGGCGGGATCGGTGATTATTCGATCTGAGAAAGGGGAATATACCTCGCTCATAATTAATTTCGACGATTATTATCAAGATAGAGAAAATGCAGAAATCGCAGAATTAATTTGTGCCACCTATATAATACTGAATCCGGTGAAACCTGACGGAGAGGTTATATGGCAGGATGGATCGTCAACCAGTTTAGACCTATTACGACTAACAACACCCCAACGATTGTTGGTTAATAGTCAAAAGATGCATCAATATAACGAAAGAGAACGCAAGATCGTGGTGTTTAGCGAACACCCAAGCATTGATTTAAGTGAATTTAAACATGATGTTGATATACTTACAGACGCTCAGTATATCGATTCACTTTCGGACTTTATGAATCGATTGACAAATGATTGGGATGGTATATTCCCAGAAGTACACATTGATCAGAATATTTACGAACTGATCAAAGATGAAGAGTACATGTTTGGCGTCAAAATTAACATTGTAGAAAGTGAGTTTCCACGGGCTTATTGTGCGGAGAGGTTTTTTGTGTATAACACAAAAAAACCGAATGTTATAACAAGCACTACGGTATTGCCTGGAAAAAGATATGATTAAAATTGACATAATTTGTTTACAATAGTATTATATATGTAGGTCGCACCTCATGTGGGTGCGTGGATTAAAATGTCTTAATAGACAAACAAAAAAGCCCTATCCGTTAAACTGGATAGGGCTTTTTATTCTACCACCTTTCCGGCCACTTAGACACAGAACATATATTCTTATATTCGGTAATGCTGTTAATCTCTATAGATTTAACCCAAGAGCCATAGGTTTGATTTTTAATACTTACAGAATATTGTTTAGTCATATGTACTCTCTCCTTTTTCTTTATTTAATCTACTTTCCAAAGACCTATTCTCTCGTTCTTGGCTTTTTTCTCTGACTCCGCATATTCCTTTAGATAACGTGTATTGGGGGGATATACCGCTAAACGGGCATAACCTTTAATCAATAGTTCTTCATTAAATGACACTTCTCGATCATCTAAATATACATATGCTAATATCCGGCCATACTTATCCCTTGTCTCTTTATCTAATTCTAACCTTACATCTTTATTCTTCAGCCTTCTCTTTGTGTAATTTGATGCTTCTACTCCATAGGGTTCAACTTTCTTTTTAGGGTGAACTGTTTCGGGAGTATCTACTAAAATTAGGCGAACTCTTTCAACATCATTTTTTATTTTTGCCTCAAACGTATCACCGTCTATCACTCTTAAAACAGTAGCATCATATTTGACGATCTGTTCAGCTTGTTGGCAAGCAGTGATGTTTAATAATAGTATTAATATGATACAAGCCCTTAAAAAGCGTCTAATAGTCATAGATTTAATTCTCTTTTGATTTTGTATATTGTATTCCTTGCCACTCCGACACGCTTATGAATGCTCATTACAGGCTCTTTATTATTTAAAGACCTTACAATCTCATCATAAATCACTTTATTCTTCCCTTTAGCTTCAGAGTGATATTTTTTCTCCGTTCCTTTGTAGACGCCTTTTTGCTTTGCTAAAGCTATACCTTCCTTCTGCGCCTGTAAAATTCTCTTACGGTCATCTTCAGCCAGCCAAGAGAGCAAAGTCAGAACAAGATCTGATACCAATTGCCCTGCACCTGGAAGCTCTTTATATTGCCTGGTATTGAGTATCGGCATGTTTAAAACCACAATATCAATTTCTTCATCAATTAGACGTTTCCATTCGTTCCTGATTTCTTCCTTATTCCGACCAAATCTATACAGGTCATGAACCACAAGCACATCATGAAAACGCATTTTAGACCGCATCTCTCTATATACAGGCCGATCAAAGTTTTTCCCGGACCGTTTTTCCTGAAAAATTTTATCACACCCGTAATTCTCTAATTCTTTCACCTGCCTATCTAAATTCTGATCAACGGTACTAACACGAGCATACCCAAAAATCATTTTATTCCCACCTCTCTAATGAACAACCCTATTTGAACAACACAAACTTTATTATAACTGGTCTTTCAATTGTACTCATAGAGTGTACCCTATTTGAACAAATATTTAATAAAAAAAGAGCCTGATTGGCTCTTTATCTCGATCTCCCTTTATTCTTAGACTTCGAGTTAACGACGTTTATATTTTTCTTTTCTATTTGAAGATTGTCCCTAGATTGTTGCTGTTTGTTTTCTTGATCCCTTAAATAAACGAACTTTTTTAAGACACCCAAAATATCTCTTTCGGTCAACAGTCCAACATGTTTATGCAAATCGAGGTTTACATCCATCCATTGTAATTCTCTTTCCTGCAGCACAACCCAGGACTGTTTATTTAATCCCGCAGCCTTCCAGTCAATAATCGGGTATTTGTATTTCTCAAATTCTTTATTATCGTTTTTAGATGTGATGTAACCAATTAAGACTTTTTGATTTTCCTCTAGTCTTGAACCTAAAATAAGGACAGGTCGAGCTTTCCGACCTGTCCCATCTCTAAATTCCGTTATTGCTAAATATATATTGCCTAACTCTAATTTCGTTCTATCCACTTATTTTATTTCCTTGTGTAGCCAGTTTTCTTCATCGAGAAGAATATTCCCTTCTGATGATCTTTCCGGCTCTTTGTAATTCTTGTCTTTAATTAATGATTCTATTACTTTTTGAGCTTGTTTAGCGTTCTTAGGTGTATTATCCATGATAACACGTCCTTTCTAAGCATATTTTAACACAAATTTTAATTCTCTTACACTTTGCATCGATCCCGGCCATCTTTTTCCGGCCACGTGCTGCCCTGGTATTTTGCTTCAGCTGCGGCCACTTTTTCCGGCCACGTGCTGCCCTGGTATTTTGCTTCAGCTGCGGCCACTTTTTCCGGACACGTGCCGCCCTGGTATTTTGCTTCAGCTGCGGCCACTTTTTCCGGCCACGTGCTGCCCTGGTACTTCGCAACGATCCCGGCCACTTTTTCCGGCCACGTGCCGCCCTGGTATTTTGCTTCAGCCCGGCCATCTTTTCCGGCCACGTGCTGCCCTGGTACTTCGCAACGATCCCGGCCACTTTTTCCGGCCACGTGCCGCCCTGGTATTTTGCTTCAGCCCGGCCATCTTTTCCGGCCACGTGCCGCCCTGGTATTTTGCTTCAGCCCGGCCATCTTTTCCGGCCACGTGCCGCCCTGGTATTTTGCTTCAGCCCGGCCATCTTTTCCGGCCACGTGCTGCCCTGGTATTTTGCTTCAGCCCGGCCATCTTTTCCGGCCACGTGCTGCCCTGGTATTTTGCTTCAGCTACGGGCATAGGCTTTTGTTTGTTTTTTTACATACGTTGTTCTAGTTTTATTCGGCTGTTTAGAAGAAGTTGCTTTTAATTTATCGTTCCAATCTTTTTCTACTCTATAGACAGGTAAGTAACCTAAATCACAATAATTTTCATAGTATTCCTTTGTTTTTTCATACATCTGCAAACTTTTGCTTATGTCTACATCCTGGCTTTTCATAGCATTCCACAGATCTTCCTTTGCTACCAGTTCAGCCGCACATTGATGTAAAGCAGCATTTAAGTCTATCTCCTGCGGTTGTTCTTTTGGTGCTAATTTACGACCAAAAAACTTCCCATACCCATAGTAATTGGTTGCATCATTGGTCAAACTTAGATTCGTTTCTGCTTTGTGAATTGCAGCCAATAAACGCCAATCTAACTCATAAACATTTGCAACTTTTTGATACATCGATAACTGTTTTTCAGGTATATGGTTGTCATTCGGAATTAGATTCTTGAAATTAATATTCGTTGTAAAATTGTATTGTTTTATCTTATCTAAAAACATTTGGCCTGCTTTGTCATTGTCTACACCAATATATGCATTACTAGGTACAACCCCTCTTGAAACTGCCGTATGCTTTATAAAATTCATGACAGTTTGTTCTTTAACCCCATTCATAGAAACTAGCCGACAGTCCGTCATTTTTTTGTTTAATGACCAGTAACTAAGCAGGTCTATTGGGCTTTCAAAAAAATAGATTTCTTTCGGTGTACCTAGAGAGATGTTAAACCCGTAATTTTCTTTAGAATTCTTCAAAATTTGCTTGAAGGTGGTTTCTTTACCCTTATATTGAATTTTTCTAGTTCCCTGTAAATCGGCACCGACACGCTTTCCTGTCTCACCCCAAACGAACACACAGTTTTGCCTTACATCTTGGCGAATTAATCCTTTCTTAATCAAAGCATGAACAATATCACTGTCAATTCCTCTTTCTTCAATCAAATATCGTTGAACAGCGTTCGTATTATTTGCATGTTCCACATCATAGACAAATTCCTTTTTTTCTTCGATTTTTACTTCAGATGCTCTTTCATATTCATTATTAGTTAACATCGCTACAGCTTCTTTAAAGTCTTTGTTAAAGAATATTCTCACAAAGTCTATAGAGTTGCCATATTCGCCCCTAGAGTACCACTGAAAGTTGTTCTTTCTCCTGTTGATCATCAAACTATCATGATCCACACCTCGATAATATTTTTCATTTACCTTTTCAATTGCATAATTGTTCGCTTCACAAAAATCTACAATATCAACCGCTGCGGCTTTCTCTATAAGAGACTTGCTGATAGCCATATTGCACCCCTTTTCTGTTTGAAAACACAAATAAGCCCACCAGTTACCCTGGTGGACTTGTTACCTTTCATACTCCATATCACGTTGTAATTCTTGATACTTCCTTTTCGCTTTATAACGCTCAAAATCTTCAGCGAAAATTTTCTTTATATTCTTTAGATCAGCCCGACTAAATTTTTTATACTTCTCTTGATGACTCGCAGAGTGAGCATGTTTTTTCTTTAATGCCGGGTCAAATTCTCTTGACTGTCTGTTCATTTCCTTCAGCAAGCTATTTCCTAACTTAGCATACAATTCTTTAACCTTGTTCTTCTCGTAATCTTTGTACCTTTCTACGTGCTTTTCGCCATTCCCGTACACTGACTTTCTGAACTCGGCTTCATCTTTTAGGGATGCAAGTAAGTCTTTAAAATCATTAGAATGGTATTTCTCGATATAATGATCAATAAAACGGTTGATCTGCGGTCTAACTTCAGCTAGTGCATTGTTATTGTACTTCCAAAGCCGCCGATCAGAGGGGAGACTATTATAAATCTGCTGATACATTTTTAACATTTTAAAATCTAAGTTTGGCTTAAAGTCCAAATCTTTTGGCGCTATTTGAGAGTGAATAAGTTGAGTGATTTTCGCCAGGGATTTATCTCTATCCAGCAATTTATTAGCGACCGCACTTTTCATTCTATCCAACGTTTTTAACTTTCTGCTGCCACGCCTGGCCTGATACATTTCCCCTGTTTGTTTATTCTCATACGTTCTGTATTCTCTTGTTGGATTCGGTTCTACAATCGCAACATGCACGTGAATGTTATCAGTATTGAAATGAATGGCCGCTGACCATACGGCACTATTTTGTATCTGTTCCTCTTTTAGAAGAACATCCATCCCTTTCCTGATTGATCGTTGAATTGCGCTTTCATTGACCCACCCATTTTTCGAGTTGTAGATGCCATGTTCTTCTAGCCATTTGTTATCAAAACTAATGACATCTTGCCACATAACCGAATCGTTTTCCTGGGCTGTCTTAAACAAATTTTTTAACTTTTCTTTTTCCTGGGCTGTCAATTTATCTTTATTGGCCGTAAAGATTCCACTGCTCTTTTCAGGGTTTCCCATATAATTGTTATAACCATCAAAATTGTTGATGTTATACACTTGGAATTTATCCGTTCTCACTGCTTCTTCTCGATCAATATAGTTTACATACTTTGCAAACTTCGTTGACCCACCTGATACAAATTTTGATACTAAAACAACCCCTGCATTTGTCACTATTGGTCATTTCCTTCTTGATCATCTTTATTTTTTTGATCTTTTAAGAGTTTGTATTTCGCAATGTCTCCGGTTACTTTATCTTGTGCTTTTCGCACTGGATCAGCAACGCGTGTATCCGTTAAAATTGTCAGAGCCATTGGATTTTCTAACAAATGAGCATTCCACAATTCAAGGTTTATTTGAGCGTTTTTATCTGCATGACCCGCCCGAACTCTAATCACATCTAAAGTTGTTTTAAAGCGCCGAAAGATTTTTTCAACTAAGGCATCTTCATCAAACAATCTTTGTTTCATTTCCGCATGTTCTGCGCATATCTGTTCTATCGTGTGGTTAATAAACTTACTGTCCCTTTTTTTCATTTCATCGTTGATATAATTGTAGGCCGAGTCACTCAATCTAGTGTTGATTCTTTGCATAATTAAATCACTCATCCTTCATAATTTTTATAAACTCGTTTAATACTTCGGTATTCTTTTCGATTAGCGCTAATGTCATCTTACATAGTTCTTCATACGTGCTTTGTACGCCCTCTATATCTTCCGCTAATACGTGTTTATCCAGGAGCATTTTTAAGTATTTTTGTTCAGATACTCCTGATTTTTTTGCAAGGTCTGTCAGCCTGTTTTTTGTGTTTAAAGACAGGCCTTTAATCGTTATATTTGGCATTTTATTTGTTGTTCACTCCCTTTCTTCTGTTCACTTTTTTGAGAAAAGAGTTTCCTTTCCCTCGCTCCTCATTTCCGTTTGGAAATGAGGAGGAGGAAAGGAAAGAGCATAAGGGGAAATTGCAACCATTACATGGTTGAAACCGCAGTGCGGTTTATTTCTTGGTGGTTGCGCTTTTTGCTTTAAATGTGTATGAATTTCAATTCCTGACACACCATTTTTTAGGAGATTAAACAACGAATGTGTATGAATTTCAATTTCTGACACACCATATATTGTCAATTCGCAACTAATTCGGACCTTTTTTTCTCTAGCAGCCTTATCTTTTCTTGAAGTTCTGATGACAAACTTTTAGACTCACTCACTTCTTTTTCTTTTGTATCCATCTTAGAATTATTGGATTGAATTTTACTTTCTGTTTGGCGTTTTTCATCTGAAATTTGATATTCAATCTCTTCTTTTAACGACTGATTTTGTGCTTTAATAATTGCAATATCATTACTTAATTTTTTTTGTTTTTCAGTCTCATTTGCGATCAATGTATGTGTATCTTTCAGCTGTACTTGAATAAACTTTTCTTCATAAAAATCCTTTGTTTTTTTCACGAATTCGCTCTTATTTTTCACCTTATTTGCAGTTACATAAAATTTCTTTTGCTGAACTGATTGATCAGCGTTTTCATCTTTTAATTCAATAGATACCGTCTCCCAATTCTTCGGAAGTCCTTTTATAAAGAGGATATAAAAACTGTCTTTAACTTTTATTAATTCCGGGTTATATTGCTTCTTTTGGTTCGATTTTTCTTTAATAATTGATGTGATTTTAGGTGGCATATCGCTCGTACCTTGTTCCAGTGTGAAGTCTATCTCTAAAATATTATCTTCTGAAAAGAAAATGTGATCAGTCATTTTTGCTGATCCAAAATTAAAATTTATTGGTGTGCCAAGTGGCGTAAATTTTTCCTCGTCAGGCGCATTGAAAATGATTTTACTCGATAAAAAAAACAGCAATACGCTACATATAGCGATTGCTGCCACCTTATATTTTGTACCTTTCTTTTTGATTTTTAAGTTTACCAACTGACCGTCTCCTTTATTATTGAACGATTCTCACGACTACTCCGTTAAATTTACTTTTCCAATACGTGTTACTCATTGAAGCTATGCTCACACCGTAGCTGTTTTGGCAGTTTAAAAATGTACCGTCACCTAAATAAATACCAACATGTCCATTTTTTTTATAAGTATCAAAAAAGACTAAATCGCCTCTTTTCGCTTTGGCGTATGAAACCTTTTTCCCTTGAACTACAATTGTGTCAGTAGTGGTAGATGAAAGATTTCCCAAAGAAACACCTGCTTGTTTAAAGGCGTAATGTACAAAGCTGCTACAATCAAATATGCCTTTGGCAATATCTCTTTGGTTACGTCCGCCACCCATAATATAACTTGATCTACCTATATAAGTTGATCCTGCTTTAATGGCTGCTTCTATTACCTTATTACCCCCTTTAATGGGAGATTGGCCATTGTTATTATCACCTGGCCCCGGTTGTAAATATCTCATAACGTGATCAACATAATACTGATCACCGTATCGCCAAGTCCCATTTGGACGCTTAACACCTTTACTGTAGATACGAGAAAATTCAATAGCGTTTTTTTGCGTCCATCCTCCATCTCTTTTGATAGACCAACCTATAAATCCACTACCAAAATTGTAACCTTGTAAAGCCGTTTCAGTTACGTTCATCTTGGCCTTTTCAGCTAGTCTATACGTGGCCGCAAAATTGGCGACTCCCACTCTAATTGACTCGTACGGGTTACTAATAGTGTTTGGTGGTAGACCAAGTGACTCTGACGCTTGCATTATATCTAAATACCTTCCTCCTGACTCCTGCATGATAAGAGCAAGTAGGAGGTTTGTTAGTTCAGGAATACCATTGGCCGCAGCTTCTTTTTGCACAGCTGAACGGTATTTCTCAACTTCAGGACTAATATTTATAGTTGAACCTATGTTGTCATTACTTGGCTCGGTTTCGCCTCCCAGGCTTGCTATCACGCCTATAACCATGACTAGCACAAGCAACCCAATGAGTATGATTAGGCCAACAGATGAGCCTAGAAACCACATAATCGCTTTCTTTTGCAAATGCTTTTTTATAAGCGACTGCATCCCATCTTTTAAACTGTTACCGACGTTACTCATGTTCTTTAATTCCTTTGCCAATCACAGAGAAATAAGTCACTTTCCAATCATTTTTTTGTCGCTTCAAATCAATATCAAACTGTACATCAACAGTTCTCACAATCTGTTTTTTTTCATTTAATTGACTTGTCTCTACATATACCTGAAGTCTAGGGATACCGTTATTTACTTCGAAATTCCTGAAAGATATATCGTCAATCACTCTATATGCAAAGCCTACTTTTTCTTCGCCGTTTTTTAATTCGGCATAAAATTCAGGAGTGAGATAGTTTTTTGCTTTGGCTAAATTATCATTTTTTTTGTGGTCGTATGAGTAATATTCCATTATAAATTTTTTAGAGACTCTCTGAATTTTTTCTTTCTCTGCATCTTCTATGTCATGTTCATTGATCAACCTATCACTTTTAAGATTATTTTCTTTTTCATGATCAATAAACACTTCTTTTGCAGGTTCACTTTGTGAGCTTTTATCTTCAGCTTCTGATGGCATTGTAAAGTACAATACCATTGCTGCCCCCAGTATAATGACCATTAAAAAAAGGAGCTTAATTTGACTCTGCCGTTTTTCCTTTGCAGAAGAATCCAAATTAAGCACCTCCTTCGAACAATTCCAGTTCTTCTTGTGTGACTTCAACATTCATGACCAAATTTTGATCACCTGAAATCGCCATGATACAGCTGCCAGTTTCAAGTTTTGGTAGTAACGAGTATTCATTGCTTGTTAATTGATCTTCAAATAGGTTCCTCATTGCTTTCATGCTAGTCTGATCCTGTCTGAAGAGAAATTTATATTGTGTTAAACCAAAAATTTCATTCAGTTTATTAGCAGCGAGAGCCATTTCAGGATCTGATGAATTTGAGTTAGGAAACATTCTTTCTACACGTTGAGTAGCAAGAACAATACCTGTTAAGAATTTTCTAGCTTCAGACATTAGCGTGACAACATAATCTGCCGTAAATGCTTTTTTCAGACTTAACAGGTTATGACACTCGTCAATCATTACTATGAATCTAGTCAAATCAAACCAATGTTTTTGCCCTTTATCAAAGGCTTCTTTTTCTCTCTTCCCAATCCACATAATATTAGCCCAAATTTGAGTTAAAGAATTAAAAATCTGTATATCAAAAATCTCAGATTTTAATTGAGATAGCGTCCCAATATCATAGAAAACAATCTGCTCATTATGAAAATCAGGTATTGTTGTAACACCATCAAATAAGTCACTAAATTGTGTAACTAAATTGCGTATAGTCTGGTTTATCTCTCCGATCTTCTGTTTGTATTGGGGGTCTTTTTCATAAATATATCTATCATCAATATACGCTTGGAATTGCCCCAACGTCGGGTAATCTTCATTTTGTAACTGGGTTATATTAGCCGATGCATGTTCCCCCCAAAGTCCAATTTCTTCATAGAAGTCATAAACCAATTCGTCGAATTGATTTAATACACTTGTTTTAGCTTTTGGGTCAAGTAGCCGATAGGTCATGTTTAACTTCGACACGTGCTGCCTAAAAGAAGAAGCTTCATCCACTTCTAAATTATCATCATTTTTTACAGTAACAGTAGGAAAAACTTGCATTAAATTGATTCTTCCTTGTGATCCATCTAAATTGATAGTTTTTCCATCTAAATCTGAAGTTAAAGAGTGAAATTCACCTGACTTATCGAATCCTCGAATGAAGTTACCCTTTGTCCCATTATCACGCAGAATCTTTTTTAACAATGTCGATTTACCCGATCCCATATCACCTGATACAAATACATTATAATAAAGCCGTTTGGCTGTCTTATGAAACATGTCCCAATATGCAGTACCCTTAGTCCACGTATAACCATAATATAGCCCTGTAGGATCGTCTAAACTCGTTTGATCATAGGAAAAACCGAGACCCAATATTTCTGCTGGCATGTCCTGTCCTATTCTTCGATTAGGTAAATACATCTGCGATTTATAGTCTAAAAATAGGGACTGCCAATCTTCTTTATGTTCAGCCAAAAAAACCTTTGCTTTATAACCATCGGCTTCAAGTTTCTTTTGTAGTTCTCGTACTCTTTTTTCAAGTTCATCCTGAGTAGGTGCTTGCAGAAAAATTCTAATCCTTACTTGCTTGATCACTTCACCAGCTTTTGTAAGGGATATACCTAACTCTCTTAAATTTTGAAAATCTACATCTGCCAAATCATAGTCTGTTTGCGAATTTGCTTTGTCTCTGCGACTTTTCAGCTCATTTGTTGAGTGTTTCACTTTTTTCTTATAGTTGACACTTTTATCGGTGTAAGTATCAACTGTAACAATTGTATTATGATTACTTGTGATTTGATTAAGCCAATGAGACGTGAAATTGTCAGGGTATCCATAAACATTTAAACAAGCTGAGTAACCGTCTCCTGTACGGTAATAAAATTCATCTTTAAAAGAAATGCCACCCATTGGTTGGGTGGCATAAACAAAATCTAAATCTTTTTCAATCTGATCCACGTGTGCTTCCTCCTAGTAGAAATTATTTAAAGCAAATAGAACCTTTTCTTTTTGCTTTATCGTTAATGCACGTGGCTCTAAAAACCCACTAGCATTCTTGAACGTTTCTATACGTTCTTGTAATTCATCAATTGTATCGCCATATATCGCTATATATGTTCGCCTTTTTTTATAGAATTTTTCAATGTGTTTTAATTTATTTAATTCATTGTTTAGTAACTCTAGCTGCTTTAAATTTGTAGTTCTTTCAATTTTATGACGTAAATAATCCTGTTGTGCCTGGTTATCTTCAGGTAAATTCAAATGTATTTCTTTCAATGGTTCGCTGTACAACTTTTGCAAATTCCAATGTGATTCTGTTACATAGTCAAACTGCTTTTCATCAAAGATATTAGTATCAAAGTGTCTAACATCCATAATCTCAAAGCATCCTTCTTTAAAACCAATCTTTGTTTTTATAAACCCTTCTTCTGTATAGCAGCCAGTGATGGGATAAACTTTATTAATTTGGTTTAACTCTTTTTGCAACTTCTTTTGTTTTTTATTTGTTTTTTTCTTTTTTTCCGTTAAAGCATCAAACATGATCATTCACCTTTATTTCTGGTCTACTAGCTACATAGACATTATTATCTTTTCTAAATAACATCCACGTTAACTGGTAATTCTTTTTATTAGGAGAATCGATAGATGGATATACAAAATAGGTTGTTGCCAAAGCTACAAAAGCTACAAAAAACAGTTGTAGTGGTTCATAAACAAAGGATTTAAAAACAAACCCTACGCCTATACTCCCAATGATGATAAATCCATCAAGTACAGTTAGTGTGTTCCATTTTGCTTGCGCCTGGATGTTTTCAGAAAAAGGAATACTCTGCCTCACTGATTATCATTCCTTTCATCTAATACAGTGTTTTTGGCTACGTCATAGGCTTTTCTTGCGTTTTTGATTGGTTTTGAATTGTGAGCTTTTTCAGCTAAATTGGCATATTTATTGACCACAACATCTTTTACTGTGTCTGTTGTGGTTGGTTGACCCTTTATGTGATCTTTTAGCTTCACTCTTGCGATATTGGCATGTTTAGGTAGTGTGATGTTGTTTTTACTGATATGACCGCCTGCGTTCAGTGGTGCGCTGCCGCCGCCACTATTGCTTCTTGGTGCTGCGTTCAGTGGTGCGCTGCCGCCGCCACTATTGCTTCTTGGTGCTGCGTTCAGTGGTGCGCTGCTGCCGCCACTATTGCTTCTTGGTGCTGCGTTCAGTGGTGCGCTGCTGCTGCCACTATTGCTTCTTGGTGCTGCGTTCAGTGGTGCGCTGCTGCTGCCACTATTGCTTCTTGGTGCTGCGTTCAGTGGTGCGCTGCTGCTGCCACTATTGCTTCTTGGTGCTGCGTTCAGTGGTGCGCTGCTGCTGCCACTATTGCTTCTTGGTGCTGCGTTCAGTGGTGCGCTGCTGCTGCCACTATTGCTTCTTGGTGCTGCGTTCAGTGGTGCGCTGCTGCCACTATTGCTTCTTGGTGCTGCGTTCAGTGGTGCGCTGCCGCCGCCACTATTGCTTCTTGGTGCTGCGTTCAGTGGTGCGCTGCTGCCTAGTGGTGTTTCTCCGGCTCCTGGTTTACCTGGTGCTCCATCTCCGCCTAGTGGTGTTTCTCCGGCTCCTGGTTTACCTGGTGCTCCGTCTCCGCCTAGTGGTGTTTCTCCGGCTCCTGGTTTACCTGGTGCTCCGTCTCCGCCTAGTGGTGTTTCTCCGGCTCCTG
>NZ_PVME01000014.1:0-18397 GCF_002993125.1 Bacillus sp. LLTC93
CATCAGGTTTGGTGGCGATAGCGAAGAGGTCACACCCGTTCCCATACCGAACACGGAAGTTAAGCTCTTCAGCGCCGATGGTAGTTGGGGGTTTCCCCCTGTGAGAGTAGGACGCCGCCAAGCTTTTCTAAAGGATCAGTTCCACAAGGAACTGGTCTTTTTTGTTTTTTCTCCTAACAGCATCATGATATAAGCTGGAAACTTTTCTTCTGCAATCTCCATGTATCGTTCAATCATGACGTAATCATCACTAATGTATTGAGACAGCAGCTCGTACCACCATTCTGTCTCATAGCGGGCAATCATACTAAGGTTATACATTAACAAGTAATGACTGATGATCTCGGGGATCCCCAGAAACGCATCTCGTGTTGACGGAATAAACCATTGATCCATTTCTAAATCATAATGAAGATGAGTAGCGAAAGCAGGATTTTCTTCAAGAAATACATTAAACGTCAGCTTTTTGGCTTCTCTCTGTTTGAGCTTCCAACTTGTATGAAACTCAAAGTACTCAATAAATCGTTCAGCCGACATGTTATAAAGCAATGGAATATGATCTTGAATCAACATACCATTGGCATGTTCGACTTTAACTAATGCCGAGGGCTGTTTTTGAAACTCAAGAATATGGCTCATTTCAGGTATTTTCGAAAGAAGATTGATCATGGTAAATCGCTCATCTTCAAGACCGTTTAAATGAAATAGGTGTTTTAACACATGCATACATAGTCCATTTCGTTGGATTTTCACTTCATCTTCGCTAAAACGGTAATGCTGTTTTTTTCTTTTTCTTGATGTTACGCCATGAGCTAAGACAGAGGTTTGAGAAGGATAGTGAGGATCAACTGTCAGCAGACAAGCTTTAAGCAACTGCGCCATCCCATAAAATAATAAAATTGGTTTAAGTTCTAGTGGAGCGATGGCGGCCTGTTCATAGAATGTATGACCATGTTTTAAAAAGTAAATAAATCGCTCACAGTTTTTATAGGCTTGCTGGTTTGCCTCCTGAATGTTCCGTTTCTCATATTGTTGAAGTAGAAACTTTTGGGAAGTTTCGAGTGAGTAAAAACGTTTTAAATCCTTCCATCCTGAACTTTTCATCTTCTTCCTCAACTCTCTTTATATTTTCTAAAAATTGCAACTGTTTGTTGCTTCCTTGACATGCTGTTTCCTAGTTGATAATCTACATATAATATTTTGCCGAAAAGAGGGGGATTTACTAATGTGGGAAAGTAAATTTTCAAAAGAAGGTTTGACGTTTGACGATGTTTTGCTTGTTCCAGCAAAGTCTGAGGTACTTCCGCGTGATGTCGATTTATCAGTTGACTTAACAAGCACATTAAAGCTAAACATTCCAATTATTAGTGCAGGAATGGACACTGTGACAGAATCACAAATGGCGATTGCAATGGCACGTCAAGGCGGTCTTGGTATCATTCATAAGAACATGTCCATTGAACAGCAAGCAGAACAAGTGGACAAAGTAAAACGCTCAGAGCGTGGCGTTATTACAAATCCATTCTTCTTAACACCAGAGCATCAAGTATTCGATGCAGAGCATTTAATGGGTAAATACCGTATTTCAGGTGTGCCGATTGTAAACAACGAACAAGATCAAAAGCTTGTTGGTATTATTACGAACCGTGACCTTCGTTTTATTTCGGATTATTCAATGAAGATTTGCGACGTGATGACAAAAGAGGAACTTGTTACAGCTTCTGTTGGAACAACATTAGAAGAAGCTGAAAAAATCCTACAGCAATACAAAATTGAAAAATTACCTCTTTTAGATGACGAAGGAACGTTAAAAGGTCTCATCACAATCAAAGATATTGAAAAAGTGATTGAATTCCCTAACTCCTCTAAAGATGCACATGGCCGTTTAATTGTTGGTGCCGCTGTTGGTGTCACTGGCGATACAATGACTCGTGTGAAAAAATTAGTAGAAGCCAATGTCGATGTCGTTGTCATTGATACAGCACACGGGCATTCTCAAGGTGTTCTAAACACTGTATCAAAAATCCGTGAAACATATCCTTCTCTTAACATCATTGCTGGTAATGTTGCAACAGCTGAAGCAACGAAAGCATTGTTTGAAGCAGGAGCAGATATTGTGAAAGTCGGTATTGGACCAGGATCCATTTGTACAACACGTGTTGTTGCAGGTGTCGGTGTACCACAAATCACAGCGATCTATGACTGTGCAACAGAAGCAAGAAAACATGGTAAATCTATTATTGCAGATGGTGGAATTAAATATTCAGGTGATATCGTGAAAGCACTAGCATCTGGTGGACATGCAGTTATGCTCGGAAGCCTTCTAGCTGGTACATCTGAAAGCCCAGGAGAAACAGAAATTTTCCAAGGTAGACGCTTCAAAGTTTATCGCGGTATGGGTTCTGTTGCTGCAATGGAAAAAGGAAGTAAAGATCGTTACTTCCAAGAAGATAATAAAAAATTCGTTCCAGAAGGTATCGAAGGCCGTACACCATACAAAGGACCAGTCGTTGATACAGTGTACCAACTAGTTGGCGGCATTCGTTCTGGTATGGGCTATTGTGGAACACAAGACTTACGTGCACTTAGAGAAGAAGCTCAGTTCATTCGCATGACTGGTGCAGGTCTTCGTGAGAGTCATCCACATGATGTACAAATTACAAAAGAATCACCAAACTACACAATTTCTTGATAAATTGTGACAATCAAATTACATTTGACAGGGTCTATGACTCTGTCTATTTTTTTTGTCTTTATTGTGATAAAATTTATACTGTTGTGTTGAAATAAGCCCTTGTGGATTAAATATATATGAAAAACGTCGAAAAAAGATGAATACGGAGGTATGACGATTGAACAGCAAGATGTTGAAACAGCTTATGGTCTCTATCCTTGCACTGGCATTGATTGTTACAGCTTTTACACCAATGTCCAAAGCAAAAGCGGCTGAAGATCCATTCAATGTGAATGCGAAAGCAGCCATCCTTATTGAAGCTTCTACAGGTAAAATTCTTTATAGTAAAAACGCAGAACAAAGACTGCCTATTGCAAGTATGGCAAAGATGATGACAGAGTATCTATTGCTAGAGGCTATTTCTGAAGGCAAAGTGAAATGGGATCAAACGTATACGCCAGATGATTATGTATACGAAATTTCTCAGGACCGCAGTTTATCCAACGTTCCTTTGAGAAAAGATGGCTCGTATACAGTCAAAGAACTATATCAAGCAACGGCTATTTATTCAGCAAATGCAGCAGCGATTGGCCTAGCAGAGGTGATCGCTGGATCAGAATCGAAGTTCGTTGAAAAAATGAACGCAAAAGCAAAAGAACTAGGTTTAACAAACTACAAATTCGTCAATGCAACTGGACTAGAAAATAAAGACTTACATGGCAAACAGCCAAAGGGTACGGGTCCTGATGAAGAAAGTGAAGTATCTGCGAAGGATATGGCATTGCTTGCACAGCATCTCATCAAAGACCATCCAGAAATTCTTGAAACAGCAAGTATCGCGAAAACAAAGTTCAGAGAAGGCACAGACGATGAAATGGACATGCCAAACTGGAACTTCATGCTTAAAGGACTTGTGAAAGAATATGAAGGAGTAGACGGTTTAAAAACGGGGTCTACTGATTCAGCTGGTTCTAGCTTCACAGGTACAGCAAAACGCGGTGACATGCGTGTGATTGCAGTCATCTTAAATGCAAAAGGAAATATTCATACTGCACGTTTCGACGTGGCGAAAAAACTGTTCGACTATGCTTTTAAAAACTTTACGATGAAAGAAATGTACAAAAAAGGTCAGCAAATCAATGGACATGAAAACATCGAAGTCGATAAAGGAAAAGATAAAGAAGTACCTGTTGTAACAAAAGAAGCTTTCTCTGTGCCAGTAAAAAATGGCGATGAGAAGAGCTATAAAGCAAAAGTAAATATCGAGAAAAAGAACCTAGAAGCTCCTATTAAAAAAGGAACGAAGGTTGGCATGCTGACGACTTCTTATTCTGGTGATGAGAAGGACTACGGCTATTTGAATAAAGACCAATCAGGTGTTGAGCTTGTGACGAAAACAGGCGATGAAAAAGCAAACTGGTTTATCCTTGCAATGCGCGGTGTAGGTGGATTCTTCGCTGGCATTTGGGGCGGAATCGTTGATACAGTAAAAGGTTGGTTCTAATAAAAAACTGCTCTCATGCATAGAGAGCAGTTTTTTTATCGTTAAAAGAAAAGTGATTGTTTATGATTTTGAGGTGTGGACAAAGCCTGCTGAAATATACCACATAACTTTTCCATGCCTTCGGTCAGTGCCTTTTCATTCACATAAGAAAAGCTGAGGCGGATATAATTCTGTTTCGGCTCCCCAGGATAGCAGACAGAGCCTGGCAGAAAGGTGATTTGCTGCTTACGCGCCTCATGTAGGAGTGCACGTGTATCGACCCAGGAAGGAAAGCTGAGCCATAAATTGAGCCCGCCCTGTGGTATTTGCCACGTGACATCTTTTGGTGCATGCTTCGTTAAAACATCCATCATTAAATCGCGCCTAACCTTCAAGGCAGTTCTTAACTTCTTCGTATGATCAATCATTTTCTTCGATGTCAGAAACGGTAATATGGCCTTTTGTGTGAGAAGAGGGCTGCCTAAATCATTATTGGCTTTTGCCGCTAACAAACGGTTAAATATAGAGCCTGACGCTGTAATAATTCCAATTCTGCATCCTGGAGCCAGTGTTTTACTTAATCCTCGTAAATAAATGACATGTCCATCGTGGTCTAAACTTTTGATAGGTGCTGGCGGTTTCTTTTCAAAATAAAGCTCACGATAGGGATCATCTTCTACAATGAGACAATCAATGCTTTGTGCCAGTGAGAGAAGCTGTTTTCTGCGTTTCATCGACATACTAGCGCCTGTCGGACTGTGAAAAGTAGGAATCGTATAGATGAGCTTTGGTTTATATTTATCGCAAATGCTTTGAAGTTGCTTCATGTTCATTCCTTCATGATCGACAGGGACCGTAATAATTCTTGCCCCTCTGCCCATAAAGACATCAATCGCACCTGGATAGGTCGGTGCCTCCATGACGATTACATCATCCGGCCCGATAAACGTACGAGCCACCAGATCAAGACCTTGCTGAGAACCACTTGTCACTAGGATATTTTCAGGAGTAGAAGGCACATCTAATTTTTCTAAAAAAGACTGAATGACCTGACGAAGCTGAAGGTCACCTTGTATTTCTCCGTACTTCGACATAATTTGAGGATGCCTGGCTAATACATGCTGCATTTCTTTTT
Source organism: Bacillus sp. LLTC93 (assembly GCF_002993125.1). Taxonomy (NCBI): domain Bacteria; kingdom Bacillati; phylum Bacillota; class Bacilli; order Caryophanales; family Bacillaceae; genus Bacillus; species Bacillus sp. LLTC93. The sequence continues at coordinate 5,293 of NZ_PVME01000014.1, forward strand.
CTAAATACCGGTTAGGTAAAAGTCCTGGGTCGATCATAGAGGAAGAAAGGTTAATGGCTTCTTCTACATAATGATACTGAGCGAATTGAGACCTTGGTAAATAATCTGGAATGGACAATTGCCAATCGAAAGAGGTAGATGATTGAACCGGAATGTCAGTTTGCTCATGCTTCTCATCCACAAAAGTTCCTTTACCTTGCACAGTTGTTAAATATCCGTCGTTCTTAAGCCGTGTGTATGCCTTTGCTGCTGTTACAAGACTCACATTGAGCTGCTTCGCTAAATCACGTACAGTTGGCAGCTTTTCCCCCTGCTGAAGCAGACCCGATTGAATGTGATCAACGATAGAAAAGTAAATTTGATTTGAAAGAGATGTATCTGAATGTCGATGGATATCAATATGCATGAGAATCCTCCAATGAAAGCAAAATTGTTATACACTGTTTCGGATTGTTATAGTTGCATTATAGCATGTAAATCACACTTAAAAGGGAAAATGGCAATTTTTTAGCCGGAAATCCTTTGTATATAAGGGTTTATCCTTTTTCATCAGCTGATTGAATTGTTATACTATTCTCTTTATTGTTATACTGTCTCGCTTGTATGATAGAGATGTTGAATCAATCGAATAGACAAATGGGAGGAAACAATTGTGAGCAATAAGGGAACTGAACGAGTAAAACGTGGAATGGCAGAAATGCAAAAGGGTGGCGTCATTATGGATGTCGTCAATGCTGAGCAGGCAAAAATCGCAGAAGAAGCAGGTGCGGTGGCAGTTATGGCACTAGAACGCGTACCAGCTGATATCCGCGCGGCAGGCGGTGTTGCCCGAATGGCAGACCCAAGAATCGTGGAAGAAGTACAAAATGCAGTAACGATTCCAGTCATGGCAAAAGCGCGTATCGGCCACATTGTGGAGGCTCGTGTTCTTGAAGCGCTTGGTGTTGATTATATCGATGAGAGTGAAGTGCTAACGCCCGCAGATGAGGAATTCCATTTAAATAAAAATGAATACACAGTACCTTTTGTATGTGGATGTCGTGACCTAGGTGAGGCAACCCGCCGTATTGCAGAAGGGGCATCCATGTTGCGGACAAAAGGTGAACCTGGGACAGGCAACATTGTAGAAGCCGTCCGTCATATGAGAAAAGTTAATGCTCAGATTCGAAAAGTAGCAGCGATGAGTGAAGACGAAATCATGACAGAAGCGAAAAATTTAGGAGCACCTTATGAATTATTGCTTCAAATTAAAAAAGACGGCAAGCTGCCGGTTGTTAACTTTGCAGCTGGAGGCGTTGCGACACCAGCAGATGCTGCGTTAATGATGCAGCTTGGAGCAGACGGCGTATTTGTCGGATCTGGTATTTTCAAATCAGAAAATCCTGCTAAATTTGCAAAAGCCATTGTAGAAGCAACAACTCATTTCACAGATTACCGTCTCATTGCAGAGCTTTCTAAAGAGCTTGGAACAGCCATGAAGGGAATTGAAATTTCAAATTTACTGCCAGAAGAGCGTATGCAAGAGCGTGGCTGGTAAGTAAGGGAGCGCAAACGAACATGCTAACAATTGGTGTACTAGGGCTTCAAGGAGCAGTGAGAGAGCATATTCAATCGATTGAAGCTTGTGGCGCAGAAGGAAAGATCATCAAACGAGTAGAAGAATTAGAAGCTGTTGACGGTCTGATTATTCCTGGTGGAGAAAGTACGACGATGAGAAGACTCATGGATACGTACCAATTTATTGACCCGATCAAAGCGTTTGCTGCTCAAGGGAAACCAATTTTCGGGACATGTGCCGGTTTGATTATGCTGGCAAAGCATATAGAAGATCGAGAAGATGCTCATCTTGGGCTGTTAAATGTATCTGTTGCACGTAATTCTTTTGGCAGACAGGTAGACAGCTTTGAAGCTGATGTAGAAGTGAAAGGACTGGATGCGCCGTTTACAGGGGTGTTCATCCGTGCGCCTCATATCATCAGCGCTGATGATAGCGTAGAGGTCTTGGCTAAATATGATGGCAGGATTGTGATGGCAAAAGAAAACAATATCTTAGGTTGTTCTTTTCATCCGGAGTTGACAGACGACCACCGGTTAACACAGCTGTTTGTTGAGATGGTGAAGTCCTACAAAACGAAGCTCGCTGTATAAAACGGTTGAAAAGAGATAAAACTTATAGTACATTAAAATCACAATCAAATGATCGAAAAAGCGTTGACGGGAAATAGTAAGAAGCCCCTCTTTCTCAGAGAGCCGATGGTTGGTGAGAATCGGTGAAAGATGCATTCTGAATCCATCCTTGAGCGAAATGCTGAAACACGAGAAGTAAGCATTTACGGTGATGCCGTTACAGAGGAAAGAGGAAAGCATGATTTTTTATGTTTTCAATCAGGGTGGCAACGCGAGAGCTCTCGTCCCTTTCATGGGATGAGGGCTCTTTTTATTTTTCGATAAAAAAAGGAGTGTAACATATGCTGGATATTAAACAACTGCGCACGGACTTTGATCAAATCAAAGAAAAGTTAGCACACCGAGGTGAAGATTTAGCTGATTTTGATAAGTTTTGTGAACTAGATCAAAAAAGAAGAGAATTAATCGGTAAAACCGAAGAATTAAAGAGCCGAAGAAATGAAGTATCACAGCAAGTAGCCGTTCTAAAAAGAGAAAAGAAAGACGCCGATCACATTATTCAAGAAATGCGTGAGGTCGGAGATGAGATTAAGAAGCTGGATGATGAGTTGAGAACAGTAGAAGAAAGCCTGCAAAGCATCTTGTTCTCAATTCCAAATATCCCTCATGACTCTGTACCGGTTGGTGAAACAGAAGATGACAACATCGAAGTGAGAAAATGGGGCGAACAGCCAGCCTTTTCATTTGAGCCAAAACCGCATTGGGACGTAGCGGATGAGTTAGATATTCTAGATTTTGAACGTGCAGGAAAAGTGACAGGAAGCCGTTTCGTTTTTTATAAAGGGCTTGGCGCACGCTTAGAGCGCGCACTGTATAACTTCATGCTCGATTTACATGTGGATGAGTTTGGTTTTACTGAAGTGATTCCACCTTATATGGTCAACAGAGCAAGCATGACAGGAACTGGTCAGCTTCCAAAGTTCGAAGAGGATGCCTTTAAAATTCGAGAAGAAGATTACTTCCTCATTCCAACGGCTGAAGTGCCAATCACCAACATGCACCGTGACGAAATCCTTGAAGGTGAACAGCTGCCAATCAATTATGCAGCATTCAGTGCTTGCTTTAGATCAGAAGCTGGATCTGCTGGCAGAGATACACGCGGACTCATCCGTCAGCATCAATTCAACAAGGTAGAGCTTGTGAAATTTGTCAGACCAGAAGATTCTTATGAAGAATTAGAGAAACTAACAAATCAAGCAGAAAAAGTTCTTCAGCTATTGAACCTGCCATATCGTGTCATGAGCATGTGTACGGGAGATTTAGGTTTCACAGCTGCGAAGAAATACGATATCGAAGTTTGGATTCCGAGCCAAAATACGTATCGTGAAATTTCTTCTTGCAGTAACTTTGAAGCATTCCAAGCAAGACGAGCAAACATTCGTTTCCGCCCAGAACCTAAAGCGAAGCCAGAACACGTCCACACTTTAAATGGCTCTGGTTTAGCAGTAGGAAGAACAGTAGCAGCTATTTTAGAAAACTACCAACAAGAGGACGGCACAGTAATTATTCCTGAAGTACTGCGTCCTTATATGGGAAATAAAGAAGTGATGAAATAAGATGCCGATATGGCATCTTATTCTTTTTACCTAAAGTTCTACAGATTTTCTAAAATAAGCCGATAAAAGAACTAAAAGCATATAGGAAAGAAGGAATAACCTTGAATAGGCTTGACTATTATGTTGAAATGGCTCATTTACTCAGAAAAGTTCTAGATGAAAGTATCCTTTTCGGCATCACTGATAGAGAAAAGGTGCTTTGTTATTACCCGTCTAACACAATAGATTTTGGCATTAAAGTAGGGGACGCATTGAACCCAGATGACCAAAACGCGGCGACGACATTAAAAGGACAAGAATACGACGGTCATTTACCAGAGTCTTTATACGGCTATGAAGTTGCTGTAAAAGGTTACCCGATTTTTGATGAAGATAGAAAAGTGATTGGCTCTTTTTTAGTTGCCTTTTCACATCATCGCGAAAAGAAATTAAGCGGCTATATGGAGCATATTAATAAAGTAGCGAAAGAACTACAAGGTGGAATTGAGCAAATTGCTGCGCATTCACAAGAGCTAGCGGCTACAAGCCTAGAAATAAGCGAGCAGGCAGGAAGAGCGGAAGAGAAGTCTGCGAACATTGAAGAAGTCGTCAAAACCATAGGCGGGATCGCTAGACAAACAAACCTGCTTGGTCTAAATGCTGCAATTGAAGCAGCAAGGGCAGGTGAAAATGGAAAAGGGTTTGCTGTCGTTGCAGATGAGGTACGTAAATTATCAGATGGTTCGAAGGAAGCGGCTGAAACCATTAATATATTCCTAAAAGAAATCCAAGACAGCATTGGCACTTTGTCTGAAAATATCTCACAGGTCAGCAGTTCAACAAACGAACAAGCCAAACAAGTGACAGACTTTACAAAGATTATCGAATCATTAAATGAGTTTAAAGAAGAGATGAATCAGTTTATTGAGGAAATTAAACAGGATACAAAATAGATCAAGAGCAGCCGTCATTTGGCTGCTTTTTTATAGGTAGATCATTATAACAAAACCGCATGTTAAATTTTTTTTGCGAAAAGATGTTGACTTCAAATGAAATGATATGATATATTAATTCTTGTCGATACGGAGGAATACCCAAGTCCGGCTGAAGGGATCGGTCTTGAAAACCGACAGGGGTGTCAAAGCCCGCGGGGGTTCGAATCCCTCTTCCTCCGCCATATTGATTTTTACCTTAGTTGAATTGAAACGCAAGCATAAAAATTGGAAATTGTCAAACCGCTGCATTCGGAATGCAGCGGTTTTTTTTTATTTTGTTTTAGAACGATTTTTTTGAATAACAGAAGCAATCTCATGAAGAATGGGATCAAGCGAGCTTTCGTCATGAAGCAAGTCATAATCTTCAATATTAATTTTAATTACTGGACACAGATCAAATTGTTCAATCCATTCAGTATATCGAGTGTACATTTCTTCCCAATAAGCTCGATCTGTTTGAGTTTCCATCTCTCTGCCGCGCTCTTCAATGCGATGTAAAATATGATCTAAATCCCCGTGTAAGTAAATTAGGACGTCAGGGTGAGGAAAGTAAGGTGTCATCACCATTGCCTCAAATAGACTTGTATACGTTTCATAATCTACCTCAGACATCGTGCCTTTGTCTGCATGCATTTTAGCAAAAATGCCAGTGTCCTCATAGATTGAACGATCTTGCACATATCCTCCACCAGATTCAAAAATTCGCTTTTGCTCCTTAAAACGCTCAGCCAGGAAATAGACCTGTAAATGAAAGCTCCATCTTTGGAAATCTGAATAGAAAGGCTCTAAGTATGGGTTGTCATCCACTTTTTCAAGAGAGGTTTGAAACCCTAGCTTGTCCGCTATTGTTTTAGTCATGGTTGATTTTCCCACACCGACAGTCCCGGCGATTGTGATGACTGCGTCCTTTGGTATTTCGAAATTGTTCATAGCACTTGCTCCTTTATGTTCTGTACAATTTGCTGGTAATCTTGCTGTGAGGAAACGAAGTCTGTATGATCTCCTTCAATTGTAATGATAGGAAGCCCTGGATGAGTCTGTTTTAAATGTTCAATGGCCAGCTCATAATCTTCAATTAAGTTTTTTAAATAAGACGGGTCGATGTCTTCTTCAAAAGAGCGTCCTCGCATCTGTATTCTATTAAGTAAGGTGGGAAGGCTGGCTTTTATATAGATCATGGCATTTGGTTTAGGAAGATCATCTGTGAGCAGGTGATAGATCTTTCTGTATTTATCCATATGTTTTTTTGATAATGTTCTTTCTGCAAATATCATATTTTTATAGACATGATAATCAGTAACAATCGGCTGTTGTTTTTTCACATAGTTTTCTTCAATAGATTCTAACTGTTTGAACCGATTGCATAAAAAGAACATCTCAAGCTGAAAGCTCCATTGTTCCATATCTTCATAAAATTTATCTAAGAATGGATTTTCTTCTACAATCTCTTTTACTAAAGGAAATTGAAATTCCTTCGCAAGCATTGTAGCCAAAGTTGTTTTTCCGGCTCCAATTGGGCCTTCCACTGCAATAAAAGGGGCAGGATACATAGGCGTTCTCCTCTATCTATAAAGTTGTCAAACCAATGTATATTGTACCATACCCCTTCCTTGAGATAGAGTGAATGAATTACGATGTCGTTCTTTTTTCAATATTAAATTGATCTGATAATAAGAGCCAATTTTGTGGGAAGGATAGACCTAGTTTCCAGTAAGCAATTCCGTTCAAGTTTAACTCTTTAATGAGATTAAATTTGGCTTGAATCGATCTTGCGTCTTCGAACCATACCTCATGCTCTTTGTTATTAGCATCTGTATAACGAAAATAGGGAGCCTGTGCTGTTTCATCGTATAGAATGGATACATTATTCTCTCTAGCAATTGCGATCGCTTGTTGAGGACTGATGGCTTTGGCTATAGGTCCACCCTGAACATAAGGAAGCGTCCAATCATAGCCATATAAATTTTGACCCATCACAATTTTATTGGCCGGCATAACAGTCAGTGCATATTCAATGACTTGGCGGACAGGTCCAATCGGAGAGACGGCTTGTGCAGGCCCGCCGCTATATCCCCATTCGTAGGTCATCAACACAACATGATCGACGATCTTACCGATCGCTTCATAGTCATGAGCTTCATACCATTTTCCTTTTTGTTCACTACTTGTTTTAGGGGCAAGCGCAACGGAAATGGTCCATCCTTGTTGATGGAAACGAGTAGTTGCCTCTCTTAAAAATTGAAGGTAGGCATCTTTATCAGCAGGGCGTAAATATTCAAAATCAAAATGAATTTCTTTTAATTGATACTTTTGAGCAACGCGGACGATTTCATTTAAAAATGTCGTTTTGACAGATTGATTTGTTAAAAGGATTCGTCCAAGTTCATCACTAAATTTTTCATTCTCTAGATTTGTGACCACCATGGATAATACAGTTCTGCTTTGAGCGGCAATCTGAGGTAGTTGATCTAACGGCGGTTCTCGAAGTGTTCCGTCTCTTTGCGCTTGAAAACTAAAGGCGCCTAGATGGGTTAAGTATGGAGAGGCCTCTCTAGCTGCTTGCTTTAAATTCTCGCTAACTTGATTTCCGCGTGGTTCAATATAAGCATTAGAATTAATGTTTCTTTTCGGTCTTTGTGGAATATAGAGCAAGAAGCGAATAGGAAGTATTGCTTCAGGCCGAATCCGATTCACACGTGCCAATTCTTCCACTGAAATTTGAAATCGTCTCCCAATTTGATAAAGTGTGTCATTTTGTTTGACCTCATAAAATTGACCTCTAATTGGAATGACAATTGTTTGTCCGACGACGAGTTGATTTGGTGTTTCGATGTCGTTGGTGCGGATGATTTCATTGACTGTTGTTTTAAAGCGCATGGCAATTTCACTTAAAGTATCTCCTCTTTTGACAACATAAATTTGAATAGTCAACGCCCCCTTTGTTATTGCTAACAATTTATGAGGGCTATGGATAAATCATGTTTGATTTTCACTGGTGATCTCCTTAGCAGTTGTGATTTTTGCAAAAAGAACATTCTCCATCATTGTTAATGCGTACTCGTTATCTCTATCGTCGTTAGAAGCTATACAATCTTTAGGTATAATCAAATTGTACTCTCGCATGTATGCGTCATTTGCAGTGAAAAGAACGCAGATGTTTCCTGCAATTCCAGTTAAAATAAGATCTTGAACACCTAGTTCATTTAGAAGTGTCTCTAGTGCTGTTCCATAGAAGGCAGAGTGCTTAGGTTTAATTAAGAAGTAATCATCGTATGATGGTGTCATTTGCTCTAAAATAGGGGCGCTTCTTTCGTTTTTGCATGTTTGTATGACAGCTTGAATGTCAGCCTTCCAGAGTCCGTAGTGGTCGTTGATATAGATGATTGGCCAATTTTCCTTGAAAGCGTGTTGTTTAAGGGCTAAAATTTTATTGGTCATTTGCTCTGTTTTTTCAGCGAGCACATGTCCCATTTCAAAATCAAAATTATTAATCATGTCGATAATAAGCAGTGCCTTTTGGTGCTTTGACAATGTAAGCCCCCCTTTAAAAGATTGTGCTAATATGTTAACCTCAATATCCTTTTAAAAAACATGAAAAGAGAGCCGTGCTATGACGAGAGATGAACAGTTTATGAAAGAAGCTATTTCTGAAGCCTTAAAAGCAGAACAAATAGGAGAAGTACCAATCGGTGCCATTATCGTTGTTGATGACCAAATTGTGAGCCGAGCTCATAATTTAAGGGAAACAGAGCAGCGTTCAATTGCACATGCAGAATTACTTGCTATTGATGAAGCGTGTAAAACGACTGGAAGCTGGCGTTTAGAAGATGCTGTACTTTATGTGACGCTTGAACCATGCTCTATGTGTGCGGGAGCGATTGTCCTTTCTAGAGTGAAAAAGGTCGTTTTTGGTGCATACGATCCAAAAGGTGGATGTGCGGGTACTTTAATGAATTTACTGGATGATGAACGGTTCAATCATCAGTCTGAAGTCATTGGTGGTGTACTTGAAAATGAGTGCGGTGAGCTGTTAAGTCAGTTCTTCCGAAATCTACGTCAACGAAAGAAACAAGCCAAAAGTAAATGAATGGATGTCGTTTGCAATTTCAGCTATAAGAAGGTATACTTATGTCTGCGTCACTAACAATTTAATATTCATTTTGCCGTGCTAAGCGGGGAGGTAGCGGTGCCCTGTACTCGCAATCCGCTCTAGCGAGGCCGAATCCCTTCTCAAGGTTCGTTTACTTCAAGGTCTGCCTTAAATAAGTGGTGTTGACGTCTGGGTCCTGCGCAATGGGAATTCATGAACCATGTCAGGTCCGGAAGGAAGCAGCATTAAGTGAAACCTCTCATGTGCCGCAGGGTTGCCTGGGCCGAGCTAACTGTTTAAGTAACGCTTGGGGTAGCGAATCGACAGAAGGTGCACGGTAAATCAATATTAAATCTAACTCATCTAGTTTATCTAGGTGAGTTTTTTGTTGCTGTTTAAAGAATAGCTCAGTTGTTAGGTTGATACAAATAGTGAAAAAGTCTTTTTGAGGTAATTTATTTTTAAAAACTAGCTATAATAAGAACTAATGTTCTATTTGGACTGACAGATCATTTTGTAAAGCTAGAAAATTTGTTTTTAATTCATGAAAAGTAAAAAATCTTCATATGAAAACGCCATTTTCACTTATTAGAAAATAAAGGTGTGCTTTTGAATTGATCGTTGCATCATGTATAATGAGAATGATGATAAATGGAGGAGGGCGTATTTGTGAGTTATCAAGCTTTATACCGAGTGTTCAGGCCTCAAGTTTTTGAGGATGTTGTTGGACAAGAACACATCACAAAAACGTTGCAAAATGCCCTTTTGCAGAAAAAGTTTTCTCATGCTTACTTATTTTCAGGTCCTAGAGGAACAGGTAAAACAAGTGCTGCCAAGATTTTTGCAAAGGCAGTGAACTGTGAAAAGTCACCTGTTAGTGAACCGTGTAATGAATGTGATGCCTGTAAGGGGATTACAAACGGTTCGATTTCAGACGTGATTGAAATAGATGCTGCCTCGAATAACGGGGTAGATGAAATCCGAGATATACGTGATAAAGTTAAATTTGCTCCTTCGGCGGTTACATATAAGGTTTATATTATAGATGAAGTACATATGCTCTCTATCGGGGCATTTAATGCACTCCTTAAAACGCTAGAGGAACCGCCTGCTCATTGTATCTTTATTTTGGCTACCACAGAGCCTCATAAGATTCCTCTTACCATCATATCCCGGTGTCAGCGATTTGATTTTAAACGGATCACGACAAAAGATATTGTTGGAAGAATGGAGAAAATTGTAGATGCAGAAAGCCTAAATGTACAAGAGGGCTCGCTTGAGATTATTGCTAGTGCAGCAGATGGCGGTATGCGTGATGCGCTAAGCCTGTTGGATCAAGCAATCTCATTTAGTGGTGAACAACTGACAATTGATGATGCGCTGCTCATTACAGGTGCTGTATCTCAGCATTTCATTAGTCAGCTTGCCGAAGCTATTTTTGATCAAAATATTGCTGTAGCGTTAGATACATTAAATGAATTGCTCCAGCAGGGGAAAGATGCTGCTAAATTAATAGAGGACATGATCTTTTACTTTAGAGATATGTTGCTTTATAAAACAGCACCAGACCTTGAAGGAGTACTTGAAAAGGTAAAAGTCGATGAAAAGTTCATGACGCTCTCTGATCGTGTGACGCCTCAGTTTCTGTATGAGACGATTGAAGTGCTTAATAAAAGCCATCAAGAAATGAAATGGACGAATCATCCAAGAATTTTCTTTGAAGTAGCCGTTGTTAAGCTTTGTCAGTCAACGGCCGGAATGACACAATCTCATGCTAACTCTGATTTAACGGCGTTAACGGATAAAATAGACAGGCTGGAACAGGAGCTATCAAGACTAAGAGCTGAGGGTGTACCGATGTCTCAGTCTCATAGTCCTCAAGAAAAAAAGGAAGCACCTCGACCACAAACGAGTAACAAAAATGGCTATCGTGCACCTGTTGGCCGAATTCACGAGATCCTAAAAGAAGCGAAGCGGCCAGAGCTAGAAAAATTAAAAGGCAAATGGGGAGAGCTTCTTGCCCAGTTGAAACAGCAAAATAAGGTGTCTCACGCTGCGCTATTAACGGATAGTGAACCAGTTGCAGCTGCATCTCACGCCTTTGTTTTAAAATTCAAGTTTGAAATACATTGTAAGATGGTGGCTGAAGATAAAAGTGGTGTTCGAACCAACCTGGAGCACCTGCTAGAGTCTATGCTAGGAAAAAGAGTGGAATTAGTTGGCGTTCCTGACGCTCAATGGGGTAAAATAAGAGAAGAATTTTTAAAGGATCATCAGCCGGATGAACAGGCAGATGGTCAGGCAACTTCTGCTGAAGAGGATCCATTGATTGCGGAAGCAAAGAAGTTAGTAGGAAATGATTTGATTGAAATTAAAGATTAATTAAAAGAAAGAGAGTGGTGTTCATATGCGCGGTGGAATGGGAAACATGCAAAAAATGATGAAACAAATGCAAAAAATGCAAAAGGATATGGCTAAGGCTCAAGAAGAGCTTGCGGAAAAAGTCCTTGAAGGTACAGCAGGTGGCGGTATGGTCACTGTAAAAGTAAATGGACAAAAAGAGGTCGTTGATGTAGCAATTAATGAAGAAGTTGTTGATCCTGAAGACATCGATATGCTTCAAGACCTTGTGCTTGCAGCGACAAATGATGCATTGAAAAAAGTCGATGAGCTAACAAATGAAACAATGGGTCAATTCACAAAAGGAATGAACATGCCAGGTTTATTCTAGGGGGAATAACTGAAGATGCAATATCCTGAACCAATATCAAAGCTGATTGATAGCTTTATGAAATTGCCAGGAATCGGACCAAAAACTGCGGTCCGTCTGGCTTTTTTTGTTCTTAGTATGCAGGAAGATGTCGTACTAGACTTTGCGAAGGCGCTTGTAAATGCAAAGCGTAATTTAACTTATTGTTCGGTTTGCGGCCATATCACTGATCAGGATCCCTGCTATATTTGTGAAGATACAAGAAGGGATCAATCTGTTATCTGTGTAGTACAAGATCCAAAAGATGTGATTGCAATGGAAAAGATGAAAGAATATAACGGCTTATATCATGTGCTTCATGGTGCCATTTCGCCAATGGACGGAATTGGACCGGAGGATATTAAAATTCCTGACTTATTAAAAAGATTGCAAGACGATCAAGTGACAGAGGTGATTCTTGCAACCAATCCAAACATTGAAGGAGAAGCTACAGCCATGTACATCTCCAGATTGTTGAAACCGTCAGGAATTAAACTCTCTCGTATTGCTCACGGACTCCCAGTAGGTGGAGATTTAGAGTATGCAGATGAAGTCACACTTTCTAAGGCTCTAGAAGGCAGACGTGAGATGTAGGAAGGAGAAGTACGGTACATGGGTTTTCTTCGCAGAAAATCAATTCGAAAAGAATTCGATGAGAAACTAATTCAACAGCTTTTTAAGCAAAAGGAAGAATGGAACAGACAAAAAAAGCTTGTCGCAAATAGCGTTGAGCCTTCACCGGACATTCTATTCGAATTAAAGCTTGCTCAAGCGAAGTACTTTTTCTATCTAAGAGAAGCGAAAAAGAGGAATTTACGTTTAAACAAATGGAGGTAGCAGGTCTATTTTACATAGTCCTCTCATATGCTTGTACTATTCATATGAAGAGGAGATGAGAGGATTATGGAACCTGTTATTGTGATCGGTTCAATTTTGCTTGCTGTATTATTATTGTTTATGTCAGGTGTTCAAGCGAATCCATTCAAATGGTTAGGACTTATCGGAGTTAAGTTTGTGGCAGGCGCTCTTTTTTTATTTTGCCTGAATTTATTCGGTGAGAGTTTAGGACTTCATGTCTCCATTAACCCTGTAACGAGTGGAATTAGTGGTTTATTGGGCATTCCAGGCGTAGCGGCTTTAGTAGTAATAGAAAAATTTATTATTTAATGAAAAATATTGTTGACTTTAATTCTGTATGGTGGTAAATTAATATACGTCGCTGATGACGAAGAAACGAAAAACATAACATTAAAAAAGTTGTTGACACTAACAACTTGGTTGTGATAAGATATTCTAGTCGCTTCTGAAGCGGTAAACAAGTTCTTTGAAAACTAAACAAGACAAAACGTACCTGTTAATTCGAATTTTTATAAAAAAATCCTATGAAACATCATAGGTAGTCAGTCAAACTGGCGAAAAACAAAACTTCGGTTTTGTTCTTTTTCGGAGAGTTTGATCCTGGCTCAGGACGAACGCTGGCGGCGTGCCTAATACATGCAAGTCGAGCGGACAGAAGGGAGCTTGCTCCCGGATGTTAGCGGCGGACGGG
>NZ_PVME01000015.1:0-6191 GCF_002993125.1 Bacillus sp. LLTC93
CGCTCTCTTGTCATTTTCATCATCGGACCGCCTTTCTTGGGCTCTGCCCAAACCCGCCAACGCTAGCACGTTGGATGGCAAATATTCAAACCCCCTACCCCCGATCTTCGGGGGATGCCCCTTCGGCAGGCGCAAACAAACGGGGTTTGTTTGATAAACAGGCTTTTGGGTGTCGTGAATGAGTCAACTCCTTAATGCTCACTTCGTTCCGCTTACCGTTGACTCATGCCATATGTTTTTCACTCCATTTTTTAAACAGTAACGCTCCTTTTGAGTGCACACTTTTCCGAAACAACACAAAACAAACACGAAACTTAATTCACCATTATTGACCCCTTGTTACGACTGATTTTTTTGCAAAACGCTCCCTTTCTTTATGTGCAGGTGCGCTCCTTTTCAAACACAAAACGTTACTCAATTCTTCTCACTTTTCCTTTTTATGGTGTGGCAGTTTTTCCGTTTCTGCCACATCACCACATTTTTCTCCTAAAAAAAGGTGTGTCAGAATTTCATTTTTAGGCACATTCCTTTCAAAAATCGCAACCGCCGCGAAACAAATCACACTGGGATTTCAAACATAAAGTGGTTGCAGTTTTCCCTTATGCTCTTTTCACCTTTCCCTAAATGTCTCCAGTGACACTTAACAAAATTTTTCTCTTTCAACCCGCTACGCAAAACAAAAACATTTTGCCTTTTGATCTAGAAGGACGTAGCGTATACCATAGCGAATGAATCATAAAGAGGTGAACCCGCTATGAAACCTGAAACCTACCTTTCTTCACAAGACATTGCAAACAAGCTCAATGTCTCCAGCGTCACGATACGCAAATACGCCGCCATGCTCGAGAAAAACGGCTATAATTTCGCCAGAGACACTAAGGGATGGCGTCAGTATAATGAGTCCGATTTATCCGCTATGGAGTATATATACACACACTCTAAATTAAGTGGTAAATCACTAGAAGAAGTAGCCAAACTTGTAGCGACCTTGTATCGGTCAAACTTGTCCATATCGGATACCGCTACACCGCTACAAGATATCAATGTCGCCGATCTCATTCAAAGACAAGAGGAATTCAATCGAGCCATCCTAAAACGACTCGAACAGTTTGAAGAACAGCAAAAAAAGCGAGATGAGAATCTCATACTCGCTTTGAAAGAATCCATTGAAACAAAAAAAATGATTGCTGCTACTCAACAAAAAAAGTGGTGGCAATTTTGGAAATAGGACACCCATGAAAATGGCGCACTTATACACACCCCTGTGTGAGTGCTAAAATCTCTCGATTTCCGTCAAGCGTGTAAAGAAGAAGCCGACTCAATAGCCGGCTTCTGTTTCTGAAATTGCACATGCAATGAACATCAAAGTACAAAAAATGAATGCTCCTAAATCCATCACATTAATTACAATTGTCATCACATTCACCTCCACAGTGAACGGATTCTAACACAAAAATATTCCTCAAAACGAAGTTCTAAAAAATAAAAAAAATGATTGCGGAGACCGCAACCAAAAATAGCTCAAACTACTTAACTGTACTTTGCTCCTTTTTATATCTCATTACTTTTATAATTCTATAAACTATCACAGCAAGATAGCATGCAACTAGAATAATCAAATATTGAACAGGAAAGTCTCTTTGTACACCTTGATAAAGAAAAATAGCCAAAAGGACTGTAAACAAAACTATTTGAAAAACTTCTCTTTTTATCATCCAAATCCCCCGATATACTTTTACTTACATTTTATACTTTTAATTACAATCTCGAAAAATTTATGTTACCATGAAATTGTAAAACAATCAGTCTTAACTTTCTATAGTCAGTGCCATATTTAGGAGTTAAGTAACAAAATTGAAAGATGGGGGATTTTTAATTGAGAAAGAAAATAATTTGCTCTACGCTAAGCGCTCTAGTTGCATTCGGAGTATTATCTAACAGCAATATTGCTTCAGCATCTACAGAAAAAACATACCAAAGTGCCACACACAATGTGACTGTTGAAGAACTAAGTGAATCAGGAAAAATACAAAATGCTAGTCTCGAAAACAACGTATATTCAGTTACATACAATAAAAACGGCAAATTATATGATGTCGAATACAATGGCAATACAGAAAATGTAACGATTAATGGAAAAATACAAGAAGGTATTAGTTATGAATACAATCCACAACTAGCAAATAGTAATAACAATTCTGAAATCAGTACTTCTGCAGCTAAACCAAAATCAGGATATAAATATGTTGGAACATCAAAGGGTCATACAAAAGAAGTAACAAGTGCAGCATCACTTTATATGAAACTAGCTCTACTAATCCCAGGTGCCGGTTGGGGAATTAATTCTGTAAGAGTTTTATTAGTTTACACAGATCACAATCTCGATAAATATATTCCTCAAAAATATTATAAATACGATTTATACCAAAAAGGTTTCATGACAGATAAATGGTATCAATACACGACAACAAGACTTTACAACGACAAAAAATACAAGAAACCTTCAGGAAAAGCATGGACAAGCAATCCTAAAAGAGTAGATTTACCAAATAGCTAAGAAATGAAGAAAAAGCAGGCTCTAACTCAGCCTGCTTTTTCCTCTAATTAATTATGTAATTCTTGATGCCAACATGCCAGTGAGCCATGACCTCAAACGTCTCATTTGCTACCTCATCATCATCTTCTTCAATTCTGATCAGATCTCCGTCCTCAGCATCCGTCAAATTGAGTTCTTTATGAATATCCTTCAAGATCCCGCCATAACCGATCAACCGCCTAGCACTTAATGCATCATCCAAATAATAAACCGTATCCAAATTCTCCTCGGTCACTTCATTCCCACGTATCACATCGGTATCCTTCACAGGATACTTCGAGATTTCAAGAATCGCCTTTTGTTCTTCCATTGCTTCGCGCACTTCTTTTTCAATTGCTTCCGCATCGATTCCCTTTTTTCCTTTGACCCGCTGCACATGCACAATAGGTGTGTAATCCAATTTCATTGCACGCTTCCAAAAGCTTGTCCATTCCTTTTGACTAATATAGTTTTTGCCAAAGTAACCAGTACGAACAGGAATTAACACATGAAAATGCGGATGATATGTATTTTCTTCATGATTTTTCGTAATCTCTAAAGCTCTGAAAAAACCAAGTGTACCAGTTTTCACTTTTTTATATTGAAACAGCTTTCTAAAGCCTTGCATCATATCAGTAATCGTTTGTTTTAAATCATCGCCCTCGACATTTTTCACTGTCAACGTGAGAAATATCCACGCAGGCTTATACTGTTTATTTGCTTCTTCTACAATCAACTTATTGTGATAAGCAATTTTTAACGACCTACGCCATGCACACATAGGGCATAACCTCACTTTACAAAAATAGGCTTGATATAATCGTAGTCTGCCCGTTTCTTTATCTCTCTTAAACGCAAGACATTCCGCACAATCACATACTTTCTCTGCCTTTTTTCCGTAGTAAGGCGCACCGGTACGCTTTTCAAGTCCCTCATAATGAGCCGCCATCAATGACGATCTCACCTTTTTCCCTCTCCAATCCCGCTTTTTACCTGTTGCGGTTTTGTCCTCAAGAGTGATATAATTCGATTCAGATGAATAAAACAAAGTGCAAAACTCCTTCTGTGGCTAGTTCTCTAGCTATCTATTATTTAGTGTGGTAACTCAATAATAGCAGATGGAGTTTTTCACTGTCAAATTACCCTTAAAGCCTTGACAGAACTGGATTTATAGCGATTTTTCAAAATGACAGTGTTTCTATATGTATCAAGATAAGAAAAGACACGATTCCGACTCCGTCAAAATCGCCCAAAAAGCTGGCGAAACCGCCATCTTTTTAAAAGATCAAAACCCAAAAACCTAAAAGACCAAAGACTAAACCAAATTTCCCAGCAGGGGGAGATTTTTTTTGATTTTTTCCACTCCATTCATAGTGTTCAATTTTTGAACACTATACCAAACCTGACTAAACCCGACTTTCAAAATACAGCTGCCTTCACCTTGCCCACAAAAAAACAGACCCTGAAGGTCTGCAAAATTAAATCATCACCCTTGAATCACGTGTTACAAAACGAATACGATACATCATGTTGCAACCCTTGAATTAACAGATTCATCGATTGAAGTTATGAGACGAAAATCTTGGGTTGTAGATCGGGTTATAAGAGGAAAATCCATTGTAGTAAAACCATTCCCTGTAGCATTTCTTACAGTCAGATCAATCGCTTCTGGAGAAGTAGCGTTTCTTGAATTCGCATCAAACTCAACAGATGATAAAGAGATCACACCTAGCAAAGCTGAAGCACTTAAAAACCCAGTAAGAACCGTTTTAAAATTCATATGAACAGTCGCCCCTTTGAATTTGTTTTCGGGCGTACATCACTTTCTCGTATAATTTTACAGATTCATCCATACGCCCGCTTTTAGTATAGAACTGGGCGCCTTCTAATGCTAGGTCTTCCATGTAACGATATCCCTTCATGTTGTTCAATTTTTCCAGTACATTCAAGATGTCACTTAGATTAGCAGAATCAAAAAATAATTTTTTCATAAACTCCAAAAGTATAAAATAAAGCTCATCATGATGAATTTCTGCCTGCTCAAATGACTTTCTATAAAAGTTTTGTCCTTCGATAAACTCCTTATTTTTCAAATGAATCATAGCCATTCTGTAATAAGTCAGAAGCACTTTCTCACCAATAGAACTCCCAATTTCAATCGCTTGATGAAAATAAGATATAGCTCGGATGTTATCACCCAAACCTTCATAACATGAACCGATATTATGCAAAGCTCTAAAAATCATGTGCTGATTTTTTAACGTTTTTGCTTTTTCCAAAACAGCAAGTAACTGCGAAAGTGCCTTTTCCCTATGTTCCAAATCAATATAATTTCCTGCAACCACAGTCAAACAATTGATCTCTCGAACCACAAAATTAGAGTTTAAACGGTACGCATCATAAGCAAGGCCAACATAATACATAGACATGTGAGTTTGTTTCATGTGATAAAACACTTCTGATAATTTGTAATAGAATTCTGCCCTTTCCAATTCGTCCGCCACTTGCTCTAACCGCTTCTCTGCTCGTTTATAGAACACGATCGCCTTGATAAACTCACCAGTTTTAAACTCATACATGCCTTGAAAAAAGTTGAAATAGTATTCAAGAATACCCGCCATCTTTTTCCCTTGACCTTCTACAGCTTTCAAATAATCCGACTTCTCTAGTGGTTCTCCAGAAGGCTGCACATAGTCCAACATCAATTGATGACGAAACTCCATCAACTGAAAATAAAGAACCGCTTGTTCATCCTCTTCCATCACATCTATTTCTTTTCTAATATCTTCTCTTAACATTTCAGCATCTTTCACATTGAATTTTTTTATGTGCTTGTACCACTCATTTATCTTGATTGCTACAACTGGAGACGGTATAGCTTCCATGTACAATCCCCCTTAAAAACCAGTTTTACCATAAATGCTAGCACAACATTTCCTAATAAAACCCTATTTCTCCCTTGATATGTAAAATTTTCGGCATGGCGCAAGCACTTTTTTATCAAGTAGGACACAAGACATATCGGGTTTTAGATATTGGTGCAGCAGACAAAACGAAAAAAACGCATTTAAAGCCATTATAAGCGTTTTTAACGCATTCCCCTATTTCAATTACCTGAACAAAAATAAAAGCGCTCAGAATCTAATCTGAACGCTCTCAACGGCATTTTTAAAATGCACGACATGTTTTTTTATACGTTTTATTTTCATCTTGCGTACTACCCCCCTGTTAGCATAGGGGGTTCCCGTTTGGCTCTCGGTGCTTCGCTTTTCGTTGCCACTCGACGACTACCGTCGTCTTCCGCTACGCACCTTCCGCCTAGAACTCTATTGTATCACTTTATAAGCCAATTCAAGGGCTTTTTTCTCAAACTCCTCATCTGTGATCTGACCAGATGCGTGCTGCCATAATAATTCTTCCTCGTCAGCTGTAAGATAAATTCCTTCAATGGCATGTGTCGCTTTCGCATATCTCATGCCTTTTTCAAAACGCTCTCTTGTCATTTTCATCATCGGACCGCCTTTCTTGGGCTCTGCCCAAACCCGCCAACGCTAGCACGTTGGATGGCAAATATTCAAACCCCCTACCCCCGATCTTCGGGGGATGCCCCTTCGGC
>NZ_PVME01000016.1:0-3077 GCF_002993125.1 Bacillus sp. LLTC93
AATGTTCTCTCAAAACTAGATAACAATGTTCATGCTTCACATTAGAATATAGGTTAAGTCCTCGATCTATTAGTATCTGTCAGCTCCACGTGTCACCACGCTTCCACCTCAGACCTATCAACCTGATCATCTTTCAGGGATCTTACTTCCTTGCGGAATGGGAAATCTCATCTTGAGGGGGGCTTCATGCTTAGATGCTTTCAGCACTTATCCCGTCCGCACATAGCTACCCAGCGATGCCCTTGGCAGAACAACTGGTACACCAGCGGTGCGTCCATCCCGGTCCTCTCGTACTAAGGACAGCTCCTCTCAAATTTCCTGCGCCCGCGACGGATAGGGACCGAACTGTCTCACGACGTTCTGAACCCAGCTCGCGTACCGCTTTAATGGGCGAACAGCCCAACCCTTGGGACCGACTACAGCCCCAGGATGCGATGAGCCGACATCGAGGTGCCAAACCTCCCCGTCGATGTGGACTCTTGGGGGAGATAAGCCTGTTATCCCCGGGGTAGCTTTTATCCGTTGAGCGATGGCCCTTCCATGCGGAACCACCGGATCACTAAGCCCGACTTTCGTCCCTGCTCGACTTGTAGGTCTCGCAGTCAAGCTCCCTTGTGCCTTTACACTCTGCGAATGATTTCCAACCATTCTGAGGGAACCTTTGGGCGCCTCCGTTACATTTTAGGAGGCGACCGCCCCAGTCAAACTGCCCACCTGACACTGTCTCCCTGCCCGATAAGGGCAGCGGGTTAGAAGGTCAATACAGCCAGGGTAGTATCCCACCGATGCCTCCACCGAAGCTAGCGCTCCGGTTTCCAAGGCTCCTACCTATCCTGTACAAGCTGTACCAACATTCAATATCAGGCTGCAGTAAAGCTCCACGGGGTCTTTCCGTCCTGTCGCGGGTAACCTGCATCTTCACAGGTACTATAATTTCACCGAGTCTCTCGTTGAGACAGTGCCCAGATCGTTGCGCCTTTCGTGCGGGTCGGAACTTACCCGACAAGGAATTTCGCTACCTTAGGACCGTTATAGTTACGGCCGCCGTTTACTGGGGCTTCAATTCGCACCTTCGCTTACGCTAAGCGCTCCTCTTAACCTTCCAGCACCGGGCAGGCGTCAGCCCCTATACTTCGCCTTACGGCTTCGCAGAGACCTGTGTTTTTGCTAAACAGTCGCCTGGGCCTATTCACTGCGGCTTCTCGGGGCTTTAACACCCTAAGAAGCACCCCTTCTCCCGAAGTTACGGGGTCATTTTGCCGAGTTCCTTAACGAGAGTTCTCTCGATCACCTTAGGATTCTCTCCTCGCCTACCTGTGTCGGTTTGCGGTACGGGCACCTCTCACCTCGCTAGAGGCTTTTCTTGGCAGTGTGGAATCAGGAACTTCGCTACTAAATTTCGCTCGCCATCACAGCTCAGCCTTTATGGGAAACGGATTTGCCTATTTCCCAGCCTAACTGCTTGGACGCGGATATCCAATACCGCGCTTACCCTATCCTCCTGCGTCCCCCCATTGCTCAAATGGTGAGGAGGTGGTACAGGAATATCAACCTGTTGTCCATCGCCTACGCCTTTCGGCCTCGGCTTAGGTCCCGACTAACCCTGAGCGGACGAGCCTTCCTCAGGAAACCTTAGGCATTCGGTGGACGGGATTCTCACCCGTCTTTCGCTACTCATACCGGCATTCTCACTTCTAAGCGCTCCACCAGTCCTTCCGGTCTGGCTTCACAGCCCTTAGAACGCTCTCCTACCACTGTTCGTCAGAACAGTCCGCAGCTTCGGTGATACGTTTAGCCCCGGTACATTTTCGGCGCAGAGTCACTCGACCAGTGAGCTATTACGCACTCTTTAAATGGTGGCTGCTTCTAAGCCAACATCCTGGTTGTCTAAGCAACTCCACATCCTTTTCCACTTAACGTATACTTTGGGACCTTAGCTGGCGGTCTGGGCTGTTTCCCTTTCGACTACGGATCTTATCACTCGCAGTCTGACTCCCAAGGATAAGTCATCGGCATTCGGAGTTTGACTGAATTCGGTAACCCGGTAGGGGCCCCTAGTCCAATCAGTGCTCTACCTCCGAGACTCTTACCTTGAGGCTAGCCCTAAAGCTATTTCGGAGAGAACCAGCTATCTCCAGGTTCGATTGGCATTTCACCCCTACCCACACCTCATCCCCGCACTTTTCAACGTGCGTGGGTTCGGGCCTCCATTCAGTGTTACCTGAACTTCACCCTGGACATGGGTAGATCACCTGGTTTCGGGTCTACGACCACGTACTCATGCGCCCTATTCAGACTCGCTTTCGCTGCGGCTCCGCATCTTCTGCTTAACCTTGCACGGGATCGTAACTCGCCGGTTCATTCTACAAAAGGCACGCCATCACCCGTTAACGGGCTCTGACTACTTGTAGGCACACGGTTTCAGGATCTATTTCACTCCCCTTCCGGGGTGCTTTTCACCTTTCCCTCACGGTACTGGTTCACTATCGGTCACTAGGGAGTATTTAGCCTTGGGAGATGGTCCTCCCGGATTCCGACGGAATTTCACGTGTTCCGCCGTACTCAGGATCCACTCTGGAGGGTATGACATTTCAGTTACAGGGCTGTTACCTTCTTTGGCGGGCCTTTCCAGACCTCTTCGCTTATATCATTCCTTTGTAACTCCGTATAGAGTGTCCTACAACCCCAAGAGGCAAGCCTCTTGGTTTGGGCTGTTCCCGTTTCGCTCGCCGCTACTCAGGGAATCGCATTTGCTTTCTCTTCCTCCGGGTACTTAGATGTTTCAGTTCCCCGGGTATGCCTTCTCATACTCTATGTATTCAAGTATGGATACTACTCCATTACGAGCAGTGGGTTTCCCCATTCGGAAATCTCCGGATCAAAGCTTGCTTACAGCTCCCCGAAGCATATCGGTGTTCGTCCCGTCCTTCATCGGCTCCTAGTGCCAAGGCATCCACCGTGCGCCCTTTCTAACTTAACCATTTCTTACTTTAGAAAGAATCACTATGTGTGATGAACTTTGCATTGCATTCAATGTGAATGTATTACTTATTGTTATCTAGTTTTCAAAGAACACG
>NZ_PVME01000017.1:0-4795 GCF_002993125.1 Bacillus sp. LLTC93
TTTAACAGCTTCATTTCACGGTGCGTGAGGTTTGGAAGCTTTCGTTCAATGCTTTGCATCGTATCCGCTTGAATCGTGAGCGCCTTTTCTCTTAAAGCAGAAATGACAGGAACAACACCTAGCGTATCGAAGAAGCCAGGGCAGCCGAAGAAGCCCGGTTGGCCGAAGAAGCCAGGGCAGCTGAAGAAGCCCGGTTGGCCGAAGAAGCCAGGGCAGCCGAAGAAGCCAGGGCAGCCGAAGAAGCCAGGGCAGCCGAAGAAGCCCGGTTGGCCGAAGAAGCCAGGGCAGCTGAAGAAGCCAGGGCAGCTGAAGAAGCCGCAGAAAAAAAATTATATGTAATTAGAGATGAAATTTTAAGTGAAATAGAACAACAAAAGTTGGATTTTCAAAATACAATCGAGTTGCAAAAATATAAGGAACTTAAAGCTGCAAAAGAAAAGAAAAAACAAGACAAGTATTTTAAAAAAATGAAGCGAAAGCAACGAAAAATTAGCTTTAAACCTATCAATGTTGTATTGTTTTTAGCTGCGTTGTTTGTATTGATGACATACGTTGATGTAGATTTGATGAAGTTTATTCCTAAAGACTTTTTTCCTGAGATCGTTAAGATAATTAAGGGATGAAGTTTGGTGAAATAATCGGTAAAGAAGCTAATCATAGCTTCTTTTTTTTATTTTTTGAGGTGATAGTTTGCATAAAAAGTATAAGCAGTGGAAGAAACTACTTGCAAATAAATATTTGCTTACGGCCTATGGAGTAGGCATCTTCATCTTGATTCTTTTTGCTGTCAATTTTATTATCCACTTGTTGGAGCGAGTACCTGAAATGCTATCGAGTATAAAAAGTGCTGCTATAAATGGATCGCAGTCACAAGAAATCCCCTCTATATTTGAAGAGGTTTCAATTCAATGGGTATTTGATTTTAAGACCGAATATTCGCTTGTTTATTTATTGATTGCCTGCGCTGCTATTATCTTTATCTTACGCCACCTTTACAAGATAAGGATTGCATTTAGGGACTTAAATAAGCATACAAAAGGCAGTGCAAGGTGGACTACGGTTAAGGAGATAAAGAAAACATACAAGGCTGTCAAAGACAACGATGAGGAATATAAGGGATCGGCAGGTGTTCCTATTGTTCATCATGGAGACTCATTATATGTGGATACAAACAATACTCATACATTAGTAGTTGCATCGACTCAATCGGGTAAGACGGAGATGTATTCATATCCATATTTAGACGTGATCATGAGAGCTAAGAAGAAGGACAGTGTAATTATTACAGATGTTAAAGGTGATATGTTAAAGAATACGAAAAATCAGTTTGAAAAGTATGGTTATGATGTACATGTTTTAAATTTAATAAATCCAGATTGGGGGATTGCATACAACCCACTAGAACTTATAAAAGAAGCATACTTAGAAGGTAATTATGCAAAGGCTCAAATGTTATGTAATTCTTTTTCATACGCCTTGTACCATAAAGACAATTCAAACACTGATCCAATATGGGAAGAATCATCTATCGCGTTAGTTAATGCATTGATTTTAGCAGTGTGTGAATTGTGCGTTCAGAATAATGAACCTGAAAATATTACTATCTATACTTTAACAGTAATGTTGAATGAATTAGGGTCAAATCCTGATGAAGATGGTTATACTCGTTTGGATCATTTTTTTGGTAACTTACCTCCATCAAATCCCGCAAAATTACAATACGGAACAATCCAGTTTTCACAAGGTGTCACCCGGAGTGGGATATACACAGGTACAATGGGAAAACTTAAAAACTTTACTTATGACACAATCGGTCGTATGACAGCCAAAAATGATTTGAGATTAGAAGATTTAGCTTATGGAAAAAAACCTATAGCCTTGTTTATTGTTTATCCTGATTGGGACGATTCTAACTATGTCTTGATTTCAACATTTATTTCGCAAGTTAATGCTGTACTATCTGAAAAGGCAACTTTATCAAGAAAAAGCAAATTACCTAGAACAGTAAGGCATCTATTTGAGGAAGTCGCCAACGTTCCTCCTCTTCCTGGTATGAGTAGAGCAATGGCTCTAGGGTTAAGTAGGGGGCTTCTCTACACGCTAGTTATACAAAACAGAGCACAATTAGCTGATGTATACGGAGAAAAAATGGCAGCAGCTATTATGGGTAACTGCGGAAATCAGATTTATATTATGAGTGATGAGGTGGAAGATGCTGAAGAATTTAGTAAGAAGCTAGGTGCGGAAACAATTATTGTTGCTGATAGACAAGGGCCGTTAATGGGTACAGACAAGACATATGGAGAAAGAGAAGAGGAACGCCCGTTATTAAGACCAGATGAACTAAGGCGTTTGAAAAAAGGTGAATGGGTCGTATCCAGGACTAAGAAAAGAGAAACTCATAAGAAACAAAGGATTGAAGCATTTCCAATATTCGCGTCAATTAAAAATGGAACACAAATGTTACACAGATACGAGTATTTAATGCATCGATTTAATAATGAGATAGCTTTAGGTGAATTGGATATTAAGGGATCGCATCAAAACATTGATCTCAATAGCCTATTAATTGAATTTAAAATGAACGATTTTGATAATGAGAAAACGAAGTCCTCTAAAAAACAAGAGAAGGATACGACGGATGAGACTGGTGAAATGCCTGGTCAAATTGAGTCATTATTAGAATCAATCGCCGAATATGGAGAATCAAGTGATGAAGAACTTGAAGTATCGGAAAGTGAGGGTATTATGGATTCTTTAGAAGAGGTATATAGCACAGAGACACCAATACTAGATGCCATGAGTGAAGATTCATATTTCTATATTCAACAAGTGGCAAAAAGTTTATTGAGTGAAGAGGAGTTCAACTACTTCTTGAATCTCGAAACGATTGAAGAATTGCGGAGTTTCTTTAAAACTCCTGAAAAGCATGAAATATACACTGTAGTTGAAAAACATCTACTTCAAGGAGTTTAAAGATGACAGAAGAAGAGATTATAAAAATTCTCATACGTTTTCATGAATATTTGTCGTTATCGAACGTTTTTATTGCCGTCCTGCGTACAGTAGGATGGTATTTTTTAATTGGACTAGCAGAGTGTGTTGATGCCCTTTCAGGTGGAGTTTCATCTATTTATGAGCTAATCAATTTCTATGATAGTCCTGCAATAGATGATTTTTTGACTAAGTATATGCCAGTTATATTTAGTATGGCGGCTTTGGCTCTTGGGTTTCTAGGTTGGAAAATCATCATTAAAAAGCAAACAGATTATAGCAAAATTATAACATCATCTATTGTTGCCCTAACTATTTTTCTAGTATTACCCTGGGGAATGCAAAAGGCATCAGATTTGGTCAGTGCAGGGCGTGAGAGTTTAGAAAGTGAAAATCTAACTGTATCTACGAAAATTTTTCAAAATAACATTACAGATGTCTATAAGATTGATCAAGCAGGTTGGTCATTAAAAGAGTTAGACAAAATGACAAGAAAAAATCATATTCGAGATAAAACGGATCTTTACTTTGTAGACATCAACGAGGTGGTTGATACAGGGGGTCTGTGGAAAAAAAGCCCACTGACTAAAGATGGTAAAGCTATTCTGACTAAAAAAGTCAGCGACGCTTCAGGAAAGAGAACACTCGAAGATTTACAATCTCGTTGGATTAGTGAAGATGAAGCGTATAACCGTTATTCATGGCATCCCTGGTACATTTTTTTTGAATTGGTTACGATCGGGATAGTGTTGTTTATGACAATGTTTAGAACAGCACAAATGATAATGGAGTTGGGTATTCTTAAAATCTTTTCTATGGGAACAGCCTTTACCGATTTGGAATCGGGCCAACGCAATAAGCGAATCATTGAAAAGATAAGAAATACATTCATTGTAATGTTTGCGATGTGTTTAATTCTCGAATGTTTTATTATCTTCACAGATTTTGTGGGGCAATCAAGTTTAGATGGAGCAGTGAAAATTGTTGCATTATTTGCAGCCGGTATTTTAACCATAGATGGCCCAGCTTTTATTGATGAATTATTTGGTATTGATGTAGGAGTTAAAAGTATCGGTCGTTCATTATTAGGAGCATTTGCATTAGGTAGAAGTGCAAAAGGTGCAGCTTCATTTGCTGGTGGATTAGCATCTAAAGCAGCTAAGACGGGCATGAAAATAGGAAAGAAAACAGCAGGGGGAGCCTTAACGACGGCAGGAGCTACTAAAGGGTTGCTAGATGGATATAAAGAAAAAGGGAAACAACAAGGAACTTCATCAGCACCAGGTGCGTCACCACTTTCAAAAACAAAAGCAACAGCAACAGCACCGTACAATGTATTAAATAGTGATAAATTGAAAGAAGCATTGAACGGTGAGGAAACAGGCCAAAACGGAGCACCAGGTAAGTCAGGAGCCGGAGAAACACCACTAAGCGGAGACGGAGCACCAGGTAAGTCAGGAGCCGGAGAAACACCACTAAGCGGAGACGGAGCACCAGGTAAGTCAGGAGCCGGAGAAACACCACTAGGCGGAGACGGAGCACCAGGTAAGTCAGGAGCCGGAGAAACACCACTAGGCGGAGACGGAGCACCAGGTAAATCAGGAGCCGGAGAAACACCACTAGGCGGAGATGGAGCACCAGGTAAACCAGGAGCCGGAGAAACACCACTAGGCGGAGACGGAGCACCAGGTAAACCAGGAGCCGGAGAAACACCACTAGGCGGAGGAGCAAGTGACAACATATTTGAACATACACATGAGTGATCACCGCAAACCTGTTATCAACCTGCAAGCAGAGGAAT
>NZ_PVME01000018.1:0-1507 GCF_002993125.1 Bacillus sp. LLTC93
TCAGCTTGTAGACAAAGTCTACAAGCTTTTTTATATAATAAGGGTAATAACACAATTCTGTGGGGGATGAACATGTTATCGAAACGTGAAGAAGAAAGAAGAAATCAATTAGAAGTAGTGGCTTTAGATGAATTAGTGCCTGAAGATCATCTTGTACGAAAAATTGATCAAGCGATCGATTTTGATTTCATTTATGATCTCGTCAAAGATCATTATAGTTCTGATAACGGTAGACCAAGTGTGGATCCCGTTGTCCTCATTAAAATGGTTTTGATTCAATATCTATTTGGCATTCGCTCCATGCGTCACACCATTAAAGAAATCGAAACCAATGTGGCTTATCGTTGGTTTATTGGGTATGGATTTTCGGAGAAAATTCCGCACTTTTCTACCTTCGGTAAGAACTACGTGAGACGCTTCCACGATACAGACTTATTTGAACAAATTTTTTATCGAATCTTAAGAGAAGCGATGAAAAAAGGTCTCGTTGACCCTTCTATCGCCTTCATTGATTCAACCCATGTAAAAGCGAACGCTAATAAGAAAAAGCTTGAAAAGAAAATCGTTCGAGTAGAAACAAGAAGTTATCAAAATCAGCTTCATGAGGAGATCAATATTGATCGTGAAGAACATGGAAAAAAGCCCTTCCCCCTACAGAATAAAGAAAAGGAAAAAGAAATCAAGGTCAGTACAACTGACCCAGAGAGTGGCTACTATGTAAAGGATGAACGTGAAAAGTTATTTGCTTATTCATTTCATACAGCTTGTGATTCAAAAGGATTTATTTTAGGATCACTGGTCACTGGTGGAAATGTTCATGATAGTCGTATGTTAGATTCACTCGTATCAAAAGTGACAAAGAAAGTCGGAAAACCAAATATAGTTGCAGTGGATGCTGGATATAAAACACCTTACATCGCCAAGTTTTTAATGGATCAAGAGATAAGACCTGTCATGCCTTACACTCGTCCGAGAACAAAAGCTGGTTACTTGAAAAAGAATGAATATGTGTATGACGCACATTTTGATTGTTACATTTGCCCAAACGGGCAAATCCTCTCTTATCGTACAACGACTAGAGAAGGCTATAAGCAATATACGTCCGATTCAGAGGTATGTAAGTCCTGCTCATTTCTAGATAGCTGTACACAAAGTCAAAATCATACCAAACAAATTCATCGGCATATTTGGCAGGACTATCTAGATGAAGCAGACCATCTGAGACTGACACAAATGAATAAGGACATCTATGCAAAACGGAAAGAAACAATAGAACGCGTTTTTGCGGATGCAAAAGAAAAGCATGGTATGCGTTGGACGAAACTTCGTGGACTAAAAAAAGTTTCAATGCAAGCGATGCTTACTTTCGCTGCCATGAATCTTAAAAAATTAGCAAACTGGACATGGAAAGAACCATGTCCAGCGTAAGACACCAGATAGATTTTATCGAAATAAGTGAAAACCCCACTTTTACTTGAAGTAAAGGTGGGGTTTGTCTACGGTCTGA
>NZ_PVME01000001.1:0-957486 GCF_002993125.1 Bacillus sp. LLTC93
TAAAGCCACTACTTCTAATTGATTTCTTCTTTCTTCTTCACGTTTCGATAACATGTTCATCCCCCACAGAATTGTGTTATTACCCTTATTATATAAAAAAGCTTGTAGACTTTGTCTACAAGCTGAAGCGCTCTTAGAGCGCTTTTTTATTTAGCATCCGCAAGGATTTGGTGGTGTGACGACAACTGGTCGTTTATTAATATCAATCGTATCTTCTGCATAAAATGTGGAACCAATGCTGAGCGCACGATTTTCTGCGCGGAACGTATATGTACCTGCCGCAGGAAGTACTTTATGTGAAAGCTGTAAAGTATATTGTGAACTTCCAAATAAATCCATTCTAGCCGGAATGCGGACCGTTTTTCCGCTATTCAAAATGTAACTATCTTTTAATGCTTTTCCGTTAAAGATGTCTTTTGTTGTGGCTTGAAAGCCTGCAGGCAATGTAAATTCAATGGCACCGATACTTAGGACTGAATTTGGACGGTATGTCAACTCAATGTCAGAAAAAGACCATTCCTGCTTACTTGCTCCTGTAATTTTCGCATAAAGTGCAGCTGGTCTTGCATTGGTCGAAGCTTTGCCTTCTTCCGTCTGGGCTCCTTCAGCAGATGCGGCAACTGGTACCGATAGTGCCATGACCAGTGTAAGCATCCCCATCATTAAGATTGTCCATGTTTTTTTCATTTCTTCCTTCCCCCTTGGTTGATTATAGGTAAATAATAGATAATAACATCCATTATTTACCTATAAGGTTACCATATTCCTATGTTCCATTAAATGGTATATTATACCCTTATTTTGTTTATTTGTTTAGTAATAGCGGGGAAGGAACGCATTAGGTTGATTCATTCCGTAAGCGTGGCCTGCCATATGATGGTGTGGCATCATCATATTCATATCTTGATACCCGTAAGGCTGCTGATATGGAGGCATCCCATATCCACCATAGTGACCTAAATGATGGTGATCTTTCATTGGAACATGTGAAAATGGATCATGCTGATTCGTAAACGGAGAATATGGTGAATGGTGGTGTGGATAGTGTCCGCTATAAGCATCTTTTTTACCAGTATGATAATGGTTTGGCATATTCATATGCTCATGCATGTTTGGTGCGATCACATGTTCATGATTGGCTGTATACACATTTTCAAACGTGTGATAGGGATTTCCTTGGTGGTAATGATTGGTCTGGTTATTCATATTGTTCATTTTGTATCTCATCCTTTTTGTCAGGTTGCCATATCCTATGAGGATCACCCGTTTCATGAGCCTATCCATATGAAAGAAAAAGTGAATCACACAAGAAAAAAACCGGCTTTTCAGCCGGGAAAACAAAAAGCAGGTGAAGCGTCAAACACTAAAATGAGAAGCTATGTTTTCTTCTGCGACGCTTCTTACAGCTGCTGCAGACACTTTTAGGATAATAGTAGGGATCGTAGCTTCTAGAAGTATCCCAAAAATCGCTCTCAAACCAATCATCTTTTTTATGATAATACTTCTTTTCTTTACATGGATCAACATGGCGATGATCGTCATGCTTCTCATAACAGTTTGAGTGGGAATGTTTGCACTTGCATTTGCATTTGTACATTGTCATCCCTCCTAAATGTGACTCAATGCTAGTATATGCACGAAAGGTATACGAGGACTGGATGGTGGTGCTTCTTTTGTAAAAAAGGCTTTTTCTTTAAAATCTCAAATGAAAAGAATTGACTAGTGCTAAAATAACGTGATAAAATATAAATTTTTATCTTCTGATGAAATGTGTTATAATCATATTTGTGAATACTTTCGGAGGTGGCGGATTTGTTTCAAATAGGTGATAAAATTGTTTATCCTATGCATGGAGCCGGTGTGATTGAAGGAATGGAAGAAAAAGAGATTTTAGGTAAGACGGAGGAATATTTTCTGATTCAAATGCCGAATATGCAGATGATGATCCCAAGAGGCAGAATCAATCAACTAGGTATACGTCCGGTCGCTGATCAAGCAACGCTGAAAGTTGTGATGAACAATTTTGCAGAAGAAACAAACGACGACACGCTTACTTGGAAGCAAAGATATGATGAAAATCTGAAAAAGCTAAAAACAGGTACGATCGAAGATGGTGCTGACGTTGTGAAAGATCTGATGAGACGAAATCAGAAGAAAGCATTAAATTCAAGTGAAAAGAAGATGCTTGAAGATGCACGAGGCATGTTAGTGAGTGAAATTTCACTTGCACAAGGGTTATCGCAAGATGAAGTGCTAACAGTCTTAGAGAATGAATTAAGAGTGTAATGATGGATACAGTAATTGGCTGTAAACAGAAGGTATACGCCTTTTGTTTACAGCTTTTTTGTTTGAAAAAAGAGCAATATTTCCATTTTTGCAGGAGGTTTTGACTAAAACTAAAATAAGGTCATTGGATTTAGTTGTTACTTGCAAAAGGAGCGTTTCAAAGAAGTCTGAAATACCTAGACAACATAAAAAAACAGGTAAGTTCTCCTGATTCGTTAAAAAGAGCCGGACATTCTTTGAATTCTCTTGGCCATTGATAGTAAAATAATGCGATAAGATGGCATCTAAGAGAATAAAAAGGAGCGGTGAAATGAAAAGGCTACTTATATGTGGATTCATCTTTCTGATCCTGTGTGCTCTTCTAATGGTGAAATGCAGCCATTCCATTCAAGAAAAAAAAGAGCAAAAACAACATCATGAAGAAGTAGAAAAGTATAAGAAAGAGCGAAAAAAAGGTGATCAATATGAAAGTTT
This sequence comes from Bacillus sp. LLTC93, assembly GCF_002993125.1. Classification (NCBI taxonomy): domain Bacteria; kingdom Bacillati; phylum Bacillota; class Bacilli; order Caryophanales; family Bacillaceae; genus Bacillus; species Bacillus sp. LLTC93. Next base: position 2,761 of record NZ_PVME01000001.1, read on the forward strand.
TAAACAGCTCATACAACATGAAAGAGACGGCTATGACATAGAATTTCACGAAAAGGGTGGTAGTGATTTACTCGTATTTTCTCCTCATGGAGGTGAAATCGAACCAGGAACAAGTGAAATTGTAGAAGCATTTCAAGAGAGGTACTCTACGTATTTGTTTGAAGGTACGAAACAAGACAACAATCGAGACTTGCATATCACGAGTACAAAGTTTGATGAACCCATTTTGGTTCAAATGATTAAAACGTATCCCTTTTCTATTTCTATCCACGGCTATAAAAGTGATAAAAGGCATACGCTAGTTGGCGGAACAAACCAAAAAATGCAAAGAGCTGTTGTACGAGAATTAAAAGATCGTGGCTTTCCCGCAGAAATGGTGCAAGAAGGGGAGCGGCTTTCTGGAACAGATCCCAAAAACATTAATAATCAAAATGCAAGTGGTGAAAGTGTTCAGCTAGAAATCAGTACGGCGCAGAGAGAAGCCTTTTTTGACAATTTTGATACGAGAAAAGGAAAGAAGAAAGCATTCAGACGCTATATCAGTGCCTTAAAAGAAGTGCTAAGAGAATTCGATCCATCTTCGTAGAAAAAGATTTTGATGGGCAAAAGTACTCTATTTAAACTTGGTAAAAAAGATAGAAATATGCGAATTGAAGATAAAATATGTAATAAATGACAATTTGCCTTAAAAACATAAATTATGTAAAATAATAGTTATCAGTTTGATATGATAGAATGGGGCTGAAGTGGATGGCACACAAAATACCATCTTCCGAAGTAGGTGTAAAGATCAATCAATGGTACACGCATATTTGCAAATTTGAAGTCGAACAGGCAAACGACATGAAGCGCCTTGTTGAAGAAGAAATTCATGAGATGGAAGAGGATCAAGATTTATTACTTTATTATTCTCTAATGGATTTTCGCCATCAAATGATGCTTCAGCACTTAGCGCCAGTCCATGCAGGGAGTGAAACGCTTCAAGCTGTGTCCTTTCCTAAAGAAATTGAAGATGCAGAAGATGAGATGACGGGCTTACTGGGCTATTACTTTCATTTTTTCCATGGGATGTATGCGTTTATCCAGCGCCGATATATCGAGGCCATTTCATATTACAAGCATGCGGAACATCAACTGATCTTGGTGACAGATGAGATCGAAAAAGCGGAATTTTACTATAAAATCGCTGAAGTATACTATCATATGAAACAAACCTATTTCTCTATGCACTATGCCAAAATAGCGAGAGACATCTATAAGAAACATCAGCTTTATGGAAAAAGAAGCATTCAATGTGATTTTGTGATGGCAGGTAATTGGATTGATGTAAGTCAGCACCAAAAAGCGCTGCCTTATTTAGAAAAAGCGTTAAAAGTCTGTGAAGCGATGGAAAGACAAGAATGCACATCTTATTTTAAAGCGATGGCTCTTAATAATTTAGGAACTTGTCATTATAGTATGGGTACGTACCATACAGCGACTGTCTTTTTTGAACAAGCCATTTCACTTTATCAAAAAGATCAAGCAGCCACGATGATAAAATCATTGTTTTCACTTGCTCTTACTTGTTTTAAACTCGGAGATATGGAGCGAGCGAGTGAGGCCATAACCAAAGGAATGAATCAGGCTTGTTTATTGGGAGATGAGATTTATCAGTTGAAATTCCAATTTTTGCAGGCACTCTATATAGAGAAAGACAGCGGTGATCAATTGAGATCGACACTGTTTAGTCTAAGAAGCAAAAAAATGTTTGCTGATTTAGAGGAATTAGCACTTGATGCGGCTAATTATTATAAGGAACGCGACATGTACAAGGAATCTTCCACTTTTTTTGAAATTGTGATCGAAGCGCGTACGCACATTCAAAAAGGAGATGAGATGTATGAGAACGAAGCATAACATGTCAGCTGCTCAAGTAGATGAAAGACTTCACACATAAAAACAGATAAACAACACCCTTTACGAAAAAACGTAAAGGGCTTTTTTATTTATGCTTTAATCGCTTTCTCTGCGTCAATTGCACCTGCTCCATAAATCATTGGATCATCTCCAGACCACTTGCTTGTATTTTCTATTAATAGGGATTTGACATCATCAGGTGTTAAATCCGGGGAATGCTCTAAAAGAAGAGCGCAAATACCGGCGCAAATCGGTGTTGCCATTGATGTGCCAGATAGCTTCGTATAATCATCATCGACTCTGCTTGATTTATCTAGTTTATCCAAAAAGGATCTTGGTGATCTGAGGGAGACGATGTTGACTCCTGGTGCGAGGATATCTGGCTTTGCTTCACCATAGACAGTTGGACCTCTGCTCGAAAATGGTGCCACGACATCGTCACTTGATTCTCGTGTATTTCGGTCATCATAGGCGCCGACCGTAATGACTTTTTGACTAACAGCCGGGCTCGCGATCGTTTGACTGTTAGGACCAGAGTTACCGGCAGCAACGCACACAACAATGCCTTGATCCCAAGCCGCATTGACAGCGCGCACCATCGGATCATCTTGTTCATCATCATAACGCTGAGCATCTCCGCCTAGTGACATACTCATAATATGAATTGGCTCATCGGGATGGTCTTCGTTGAACTGTATGCACCACTCAACACCTTCTATAATAGTAGAAAGGGATCCAGCGCCTTGTTTATTTAGCACTTTCACGCCAATGAGATTTGCTTTTGGGGCAGGTCCCTTGTATAAGCCGTCTGAGGCGGCTCCGTCTCCAGCCACATCTCCAGCGCAGTGAGTACCGTGCCCATTATCGTCATAAGGCTTCGTTTTTTGTTTGACTAAATCCACAAATCCGCGAATTCGTCCATCTAAATCTTCATGTGGATAAATCCCCGTGTCAATGACAGCCACCGTAATGCCTTCCCCGGTTAATGTCGTGCCATTTCGGATGACTTGATCAGCATGACTTGCTTGTGTTGCGACATCGAGCAGCGCATGAACTTGTCGGTCTAAATAAATCTTTCGAATATGCTCCCCATTCGCTAACAGTTCCTCTAAAGCAGCAGGTGTCAGATCAGCTGCGCAGCAATCGATGTGCGAAAAGTGCTGTTTTATCTTTGTTTTTCTACTTTTTTTCATTAGTTGCTTTGTGCCTTGAATACCTGCTTCGACCGCATCCTCCTTAAATTCAATAATCACACGAAGCTTCTTTTTCTTCTTTAATCTTCCTTCAAAAAAGCGATGAAGAAAGCAAGGCGTCCACTTAAAAGGTTTATAGAGGTGAAGGACGGTTTCTCTTAAAGGCTGATCCAGTTTACTAGCATGCGTTCTGACCATTTGCACCATTGAAAATCCAAACATGTGATGCCCTCCATTCTAGCTATCAATTCTCGTACACTCTTACGTTATGAGATTGAAAGCTGCTTTGTTCGGATTCTTGTCCCTCCTTTTCTTCATATTGGCGGCTTGCTCATTTCTTCTAAAAAGAAAAACGCTTACATTTTGTAAAATAATAGAAAAAGGTGGAAATCATGTAGAATCTGCCGATGATAGGTGGGAGAGTTCTTCTTAGAGAACCAGTGAAACAATGGATTTTGCAGAAAAAAGGGGGGACTAGACAGGGTCAATGCTCATACAAATGTGATACGTCACAGATGAAAAAAATCAAATTCGCATAAAAAAAAGCTGAATTAAAGAAAACAGACTGGGTAGGACTAGGTCATTTTAAACATAACTTCATTTGTTTGTCATACTATTCTAACTCTGTTTTCAAACAGGAGAGACGTTTCTGTGTATATAAATGCAATTATCTTATTTTTGAGGAATCTCATGATCTAGAGTGTTATGATCAAATTTGAAGAGAAAATGTGGAAAAAATGAAAAGAAACGATGATTCAATATTAATCATAGAAACGGCTTAGAAATCTGTTAAAGGAGAACGGGAATGAAGAAGTTTTTTGCTTTGCTTCTCCTGCTTGCGATCGGATGGGGCGTTTATTATACCATGCAAGCACAGGAACATGATGAGCCAGTGTCATCAGGTGGGGAAGACGAAAGCGGTTCAAATGATATTTATCGCAATTTTAAAGAACTGGAAGAGAACGAATCAACAAGCAGTTATCAAATTATATCCAACCCAGTGCCCGGCAGCCGTCTTCTTGTGATGTCACCCCATGGCGGGAGAATTGAAGGCGGCGTTAGCGAGATCGTCCATTTTTTTGATAACGATTTTTCTACGTATTTATTTGAAGGTTTAAGAGAGAATGCCTCAGAACTTCATATTACTAGCACAAACTTTGATGAACCAATCGGAGTCGCACAGGCAAAAGCACATGATTATGTATTAGCGGTGCACGGATATAGAGGTGAGGAAGGAATTGACCATACTCTTGTAGGTGGAACCGATTACGACCGTGCAGAGAAAATCGTGAACTCATTAGAGCGGAATGGATTTTCTGCTGAACTTGCTGTTGCACACGCAACCCTAAGCGGAACAAGCAATCATAATATTAATAATCTTACAAAAACAGGGCAAAGTGTGCAGCTTGAGATTAGTAGAAGTCAACGTGAAGCTTTATTTGAAAGTTTCGATTTTCGAAGGCGGTCGAGTACGAAAAATGAAGCATTCTATCGTTATGTCAGGGCGATTCGGACGGTGCTGGATGAAGAATATACATAAGATTGTGCACATCTTAAGACAAGCAGGGTGAATCTTGTTACACTATAAAAAGTGATAACAAAAGGAGAGACGGATATGGCGCGTCATCATTTTCATCTTCAGGCAAACTGGCCTGGTCTACGTAACGATGTTGGCACAATTGAATGTGAGCAATTAAAAACGAAGATTTCGATTCCAAAAGAAATGGACGGTCCGGGCATTGGAACAAATCCAGATGAGATGCTTTTAGGTGCAGCGGCCACGTGTTATATCATTACACTTGCTGCCATGATGGAGCGGAGTCAATTAGAGAAAGAGGATCTATCGATGAGCTCTGAGGCCGTCGTAGATGTGACAAATGGTGTGTTTACATATGAGAAAATCATTCATCGACCTGTCATTATCCTCAAAGAGTCCGCTTCTGCGCATGATATTGAACTAGCCCGTAAGCTTGCACATAAAGCCGAAAGCTCATGTATGATTTCAAGAGCTGTTCAGGGAAATGTGGACATTTCCTTAGAGGAAACCATTCAAGTCGGCCGTTAAGGCAAAAAAGTCATTTTCTCTTTTACATGGAGAAAATGACTTTTTTTATGACGTCCATTCGGTTTGATCCATTTGTCCTTTGTTTTCTTCCTTTTGTTTCTTGGACTGGTTTAAGACAATCACACCGCATATCACAAGTGCAAGACCGATGAAGCCTTTCATATGAATGGTTTCGTTAAACAACATGAGTCCTACAAGAGCGGTGAGTGCTGTTCCGACGCCAGACCATGTGGCATAGGCGGATGAGAGCTCAATTGTTTTAAGCGCCAAACTAAGAAAAGTAAAGGCACATCCAAATCCGATCAGCACCCCAATACTCGGCAGCACTTGGGTAAAACCTTGCGAAAGCTTCAGCATGGTACTGCCAAAAACCTCCGTCAAAATGGCCCCTGTTAAATAGAGCATTCCTTTCATGATCCCCTCACATCCTCTATGACATATTGATAAGTACAACCCCTGAGACAAGCATCGCCATTCCAATGATTGCTTTTCGGTTCAAGGTTTCTTTAAAAAAGAGCACGCCAAAAAAAGCCGTGAGGACGGTACCAACCCCAGACCATGTTGCGTACGACATGCTAAGTGGAATGATATTAAGTGTTAATGACAGCATGTAAAAAGCAAGTGAATAGCCAGCGACAACGACAGCGCTAGGTTTGAAGCGCGTAAAACCATTTGATAGTTTTAACATCGCCGCCCCAATCGCTTCTGAAAAAATGGCAACAGCCAAAAAAAGATATCCGAGGATCATCATCATCCCTCCTCTAATATGTGTAAAATCCGATGAAGTAAAAGGGTTTTGTCCTTTCGGTTCAGTGGTTCAAGCTGAAACATTTCTGAAAACCATATCCCATCACATGCAAGGCGGATCAGTTGGCTCAGCGCAGGATCATTTATTTCCTCTGCTGCTTTTTCTTTAAACTCCGCATAAAAATCACGCCAAGGGTTCAATAACGCTTCATCAAATGACATGGTGGCCAGCATGCTTGTACATAACTGGGTCGTGTTTTGCATATCAAGATCATTTAATGTCGCCAAAATATATGCACGTACATAAGGAGCCTTTTCGTTTTTGTATGTTTCCTGATACGACTCAAGCTGCTGACGAAAGCAGACAATCGCGTGCTCATTCATTTTTTGGATGAGCTCTTCCTTGCTTGAAAAATGATAAAGCAGGCCGGCCTTGGTCATATTTGCATGCTCTGCTACATGCTGAAGGGTAAGCTGACTTAATCCTTCTTTTAAAATCGTACGAGCAGCTGCCTCGAAAATTTGCTCTTTTTTGGTTTTAGACATAAAAAAAACACCTACTTTACTGAACGGTCGGTAAAGTAAATGTTAACTCATGAAAAATTAATGTGTCAATCGATTCATTTTATGAAAGGTTGTTTTCACTAAAAATTCATATTTAATAATAAGGGTATGGTCCATATGGCGGGTATGGTGGTGGATAAGGATAGCCATATCCATAACCTGGAGCAAGCAGGGACCCTGCAAGTAGTCCTCCGGCAAAACCACCTAAAAATGGAGGTCCAAAAAAGCCAGGTCTCCCAAACCCAAAGCCAGGTCTCCCAAACCCAAAGCCAGGGCCTCCAAAACCAAACCCAGGGCGTCCAAATCCAAAAGGTCTTCTCATGTCTTCTTGAATAAACGGCGGTGATTCAAAATAATTCATAAAAAAAGGCTCCTCTCTCATAAAATCACTGTAACTGACATCAGTGTATTCAAATGGCCTACATGTGTTTGGGTGACCGCCTAGTATAAGGAGGAATGTCAAAAATGGGCCTGTATCCATCTGATTGGGCAAATTGTCCGCCGCATGCTCATGCATATAAAGCACGTACGGATGTAATAGAAGAGCATTATCATTTAATAGAAGGGATCTCTCAGCCTGTAAATGGAAGCAGTACTGACAAGCATACGCATTACTATCGCGGGATCACCTCTTTTGAAAGGGGTCATTTCCACAGATACTATGGCATCACAGGACCTGCTATCCCAAGAGCTGATGGCACACATTATCACGAAATACAGGAAGTCACGTATTCTGCTTATACAGATCCTGTCCCCATCCGATACGGAGGTGTCGTCTATAGTCCAGATCAAGAGAGGCCAACGCATACCCATCGTTTAAAAGGAAAAACATATGAAGTGGTCGGAAATGAACCACTCGGCTGGTAATGGGCATTATATAGGAGAGAAAGAGAAGTTATGCTATACTGTAGGCAGTTTGTAAAAGAGAGTGATGTTATGAAAAAAGTGAAACAACCAGTGATTGTGTTAGTAGGACCGACGGCAGTCGGCAAAACAAAGCTGAGCATTGATATAGCCAAAGCATTTAATGGAGAGATCATCAGCGGGGATTCTATGCAGATTTATAAAGGAATGGATATTGGAACAGCTAAAATCACCCCTGAAGAGATGGATGGCGTCCCGCACCATCTAATTGATATGAAACAGCCGGACGAATCATTTTCTACAGCTGAATTTCAGCAGCTTGTCCGTTTGAAAATCAAAGAGATTGCGGGTAGAGGAAAAACGCCAATGATTGTCGGCGGAACAGGTCTGTATATTCAATCTGTTTTATATGATTACACATTTACCGAAGAGAAAAGTGACCCCGCCTTTAGAGAGGAAATGACGCTGTTTGAACAGCAGCATGGGCCGCTTCAGCTGCACGAAAAGCTAAAGGCAGTAGATCCTGACGCTGCAAAAGCGATCCATCCGAATAACGTCCGCCGTGTGATCCGGGCGCTAGAGGTGATACATACAACCGGTCAGAAAATGTCTGAGATGCAAAACGGGCATCAGGAGGTTCCTCTTTATGAAACAGCCTTCATTGGACTGAAAATGGAGCGAGCGCTTTTGTACGAGCGCATTCATCAAAGAATTGATATGATGTTAGATGAAGGCTTAATGGAAGAAGTGAGAGCGCTATATCAATCTGGTTTGAGGGATTGTCAATCTGTTCAAGCGATTGGTTATAAAGAATTGTATGCCTATTTTCAAGGTGACTGCTCTCTTGATGAAGCCATCCGGCAATTAAAGCAAAATTCCCGACGATATGCGAAGCGTCAGTTTACGTGGTTCCGTAATAAAATGGATGTCACTTGGTTTGATATGACACCACCTTGCCACTTTTCAGACAAAAAAGAGGAAATTTTCGCATATATAGCAGGAAAGCTTGGACTTAAAGCGAAACTGTAGTTATCAGAATCAAGGAGGACGAAACATGAAACCGATTAATATTCAGGACCAATTTTTGAATCAGATCCGCAAAGATAATACATTTGTCACCGTATTTTTACTGAATGGCTTTCAGCTTCGCGGTCAAGTGAAAGGATTTGACAATTTCACAGTGCTGCTTGAGACAGAAGGGAAGCAGCAGCTTATTTATAAACACGCTATTTCTACATTTGCACCTCAAAAAAATGTAAATCTAGAATTAGAATAGGTCAATTTGTACCCAATAGCCCCATGCATCTGCGAATAAACCGGCCGGAACCCGCTACGTTTTTTGTCAGTGCAGAGGGGCTATTTTGCATGCCGTGAAACTTTTCTGTCTATTTTGCGTATAATCCCTTATTGGATATCAAGAAAGGTGAGGGGAATGATATGGAAAATACAGAGCTTGAATTAAGAAGGATTAGAGTGATCCTTATATTGATTGGGATTGTTGTCTTATTTGGATCGTGCGCCATTTCAAACATTGAAACGAGACAGGAAAGCTGGCATAACCATTCTTATCAAAATGATAATGGAAATATAGAAGGCCTTTTACAATCAGCTGTTGCACTAAAAAATAATCACTTTGCAGTTGTGAAAGATGATGAAGTACATGTGTACCGGTTTGATGAAAAAAAAGGGGAGCTGACCCTCGTTAAAACGGAATACATAGATGAATGGGATGAAGAATATGATGATGGGCTTGATGAAGAGTAAGCACGTCAATTTACAAATGTATGTGAAGTCGCTACACTATAATCATGCATCAGACATCTAGACAGAAAAGGATGAGTTCATGACACACAAAATTAAAATTAATCACTGGGAACAAACTTGTGAAGACGACTCCTGTTTCGAATATGGAACAAGTGTTTCTGTAAATGGCAAAGAATTAGTCAGAGAAGCTTCAATCGTTTCTGCGCTTGAAGCGGTGCTAAAAGAATTAGGTGTTGAAGTGGAAATAACAGAAGTGTCAGAAGATTTACAGTGCGATGCCTACAAAAAATAAAACAAAAAGTCTAGTCTACTAAGCGATTTTTTTTCGTGTTATGATAGATTTCGGTTTCATTTGAATAGGGAGTAGAGCAGTCTATTTTTAGATCCTGTTCTGCTCTATTTATTTGAACGTACGAGTTCGGCTATGAATGTTCGGCCGGGTTGGTTGATTTTTTTCGTTTCGAACATCTATATGTTGTGTTTTAAAAAAACATAGTATACTATATATAGTGAATAACGAAATGATCAACAATACTAAAAACTAGGTCGTGATGGAATTGATTCAAATCGTATTTGATTCAAAAACAGGAAATGTTCAACGCTTTTTGGACAAGACCCCTTTTACAGACAAGCGAAGATTGACTGGAGAAGAGTTTTTGGATACGCCGTTTATTCTCGTCACCTTTACGACAGGATTTGGACAAGTCCCTAGTACCACTCAGTCCTTTTTAGAGAAAAATGCTCACCTTTTATTAGGTGTAGCGGTGAGTGGCAACAAAGTGTGGGGAGATAATTTTGCAAAAAGCGCCGATACGATTTCTAAACAATATCAAGTTCCTATTTTGCACACCTTTGAACTAAGCGGAACAAAAAGGGATGTTGAGTTGTTTACACAGGAGGTAGAAAGAATTGTCACAAAATCAGGTTCCAAAGTGGATACAATTAAATAACGAGATTATGATTCAAAAAGAAGGAAAGTTTCAGTTCGATAAGGACAAAGAAGCTGTACATAGTTACTTCGTAGATTATATTAATCAAAACACGGTCTTCTTTCACAACTTAGAAGAGAAGATTGATTACTTAATAGAAAACGACTACTATGAGGAAGAATTTTTAAGACAATACAGCATGGCAGATATTAAAGAAGTATTCGAGGCTGCATATGCCAAAAAATTTAGATTCCCATCATTTATGAGTGCGTTTAAGTTTTACAATGATTATGCACTGAAAACAAATGATAAAAAGAAAATCCTTGAACGCTATGAAGACCGCATTTCAGTTGTGGCTCTTTTCTTCGCGGGCGGAGACAAAGAAAAAGCACTTGAATTTGTTGAACTGATGATCAACCAAGAGTATCAGCCAAGTACACCAACATTCTTAAACGCTGGACGTAAAAGACGTGGTGAGCTTGTGAGCTGCTTCTTGCTTGAAGTGAATGACTCTTTAAACGATATTTCAAGAGCGATTGATATTTCCATGCAGCTTTCGAAACTAGGTGGCGGCGTCAGTTTGAACCTGTCAAAACTTCGTGCAAAAGGCGAAGCAATCAAAGATGTAGAAAACGCGACAAAAGGTGTCGTAGGTGTGATGAAGCTTCTTGATAATGCTTTCAGGTATGCAGATCAAATGGGACAAAGACAAGGGTCAGGCAGTGCCTACCTTAATATTTTCCACAGAGATATCAATGATTTCTTAGATACGAAAAAAATCTCTGCCGATGAAGATGTTCGTGTGAAAACACTTTCCATTGGTGTTGTCATCCCAGATAAATTTATCGAGCTGGCAAGAGAAGACAAAACAGCTTACACTTTCTATCCGCACACAGTCTATAAAGAATATGGACAGCATCTTGATGAGATGGACATGGAAGAAATGTATGACGAGCTTGTGGAAAACCCGAAAGTCAAAAAAGAAAAAGTCAATCCGAGAAAGCTTCTTGAAAAATTGGCTGTTCTGCGCTCAGAATCAGGCTATCCATATATCATGTTCCAAGATAATGTGAATAGAGAGCATGCACTGAACCATATTTCACGTGTGAAATTCTCAAACCTTTGCTCAGAAGTACTTCAGGCTTCAGAGGTGTCTTCTTACATGGACTATGATCAAGAAGATGAGATCGGTCTAGATATTTCTTGTAACCTTGGTTCATTAAATATCATGAATGTCATGAAAAACAAATCAATTGAAAAAACAGTCAAGCTTGCAACAGACTCGTTAACGCTTGTGTCTGAAACAACGGATATTCGCAATGCACCGGCTGTTAGAAAAGCAAACAAAGCAATGAAATCAATCGGGCTTGGTGCGATGAACCTTCACGGGTATTTAGCTCAAAACCAAATGGCATATGAGAGTGAAGAAGCAAGAGATTTCGCTAATACGTTCTTTATGATGGTAAACTATTACTCGATTAAACGCTCAAGTGAGCTTGCAAAAGAAAAAGGTGAAACATTCCATCGTTATGAGGGTTCTGGCTATGCAACTGGTGAATACTTCAATAAATACGTGGAGAATGATTTCACACCAAAAACAGAAAAAGCGGCAGCGCTATTTGAAGGCATGCACATTCCAACAAAAGAAGACTGGGCAGCACTTAAAGAATTTGTAGCGGAAAATGGAATGTACCATAGCTATAGACTGTGTATTGCACCAACAGGCTCGATTTCTTATGTTCAATCGGCAACAGCATCTGTTATGCCAATTATGGAACGTATCGAAGAAAGAACATACGGCAACAGCAAAACATATTACCCAATGCCAGGTCTTTCAGCGCAAAACTGGTTCTTCTATAAAGAAGCGTACGATATGGACATGTTTAAAGTGGTTGATATGATCGCAACGATTCAGCAGCACGTCGATCAAGGAATCAGCTTTACATTATTCCTAAAAGATACGATGACAACGCGTGACTTAAACCGCATTGATCTTTATGCACACCATAAAGGCATTAAGACACTTTATTATGCAAGAACGAAGGATACAGGGCAGGAAGGCTGTCTTTCTTGTGTTGTTTGATTAAAGGAGAGTTTAACGTGACAAAAATTTATGATGCAGCCAACTGGTCAAAACACGAAGACGATTTTACACAAATGTTTTACAACCAAAATGTGAAGCAGTTCTGGCTTCCTGAAGAGATTTCCTTAAACGGGGATCTCTTAACATGGAAGTATTTAGGTGAAAAAGAGCGAGATACGTACATGAAGGTACTTGCTGGACTGACTTTACTTGATACAGAACAAGGAAATACAGGTATGCCGATTGTGGCAGAACATGTAGACGGTCATCAGCGTAAAGCGGTGTTAAACTTTATGGCGATGATGGAAAATGCGGTACATGCGAAATCATACTCAAATATCTTCATGACACTTGCACCAACTGAAACCATTAGTGAAGTGTTTGAATGGGTCAAGAAAAATAAATTCTTGCAAAAGAAAGCAGATATGATTGTAGGTCTATACCGTTCCATTCAAAAGGATGATCCTATTTCCTTGTTTAAAGCAATGGTTGCTTCTGTTTATTTAGAAAGCTTCTTATTTTATAGCGGTTTTTACTACCCGCTTTATTTCTATGGACAAGGAAAGCTCATGCAAAGTGGTGAAATCATTAACTTGATTTTGCGTGATGAAGCGATTCACGGTGTGTACGTTGGATTATTAGCGCAAGAAATTTACAACAAACAAACACCTGACGTGCAAAAAGAGCTATATGATTTCTCCATTGATTTGCTGAACGAGCTTTATGAAAATGAGCTTCATTACACTGAGGATATTTATGACCAAGTCAATTTATCGCATGATGTGAAAAAGTTCATTCGTTACAATGCCAATAAAGCGTTAATGAACCTTGGATTTGCCCCTTACTTTGAAGAAGAAGAGATTAACCCGATTGTATTGAACGGACTCAATACAAAAACAAAGTCACATGATTTCTTCTCAATGAAAGGGAACGGCTACAAAAAAGCAACAGTTGAGCCGTTAAAAGATGACGACTTCTTCTTTGGAGATGAATCATAACTAAAACGCAAAAGTCAAAACGCATCACTCGTTTTGGCTTTTTGCCATTTCTTACAATGTGTTACATACTGGAGGTTACCGAACATGGGAAAAATGGATGAAATCATTTTAGTCGCACCGCGCAAACGTGTTTTCCAAAACGAAACACTTGCGTTTAATGGTGTGAATAGTGAAGAGGAAACAATCAAAACGATCATGAAAGAAATCGAAGAGCACTTCGAGCAGATGCGAAGAGGGGATGCAGAAGAAAATCCTGACTTCAAGCAGCCGATTCCTTATGTCGTCATTAAGCGTAAAGACGAAGTGTATGTATATGAAAGACTTCAAGGCGGGGGAGAGACAAGATTACATCATAAGTTATCTCTTGGTTTTGGTGGTCATATGAATTTTATCGAAGGAAAAGATTTTGCTGAAATCCTAAAAGAAAATACGGATCGTGAGCTGGACGAGGAACTTTTGATTCAAGAAGAAGACAAACTTGAAATGAAAACCCTTGGATTAATCAATGATGATGACAACAGTGTCGGCCGTGTGCATATTGGGCTGTTATCAGCACTTGAATTATCACCTGGTGCTCATGTGGAAGTAAAAGAAACAGATCAAATCTCAGGAAAATGGATGAAAGTAGCAGACTTGAAAAAGCCTGAATACTTCGATCGTCTTGAAACGTGGTCACAATTTGTCGTGAATATCTTAGCATAAATCAATAGACAACAAACCGGCTCTGCAATGACTTGAGCCGGTTTGTTTCATTATAACAGCTTCAGTTTATTGGAAAACGAATGCGTCGTGACCGGCCTGCTTCAATCTGACTACGAGGTCATCCGCATTTTGCTTTGAACGAAAAGCCCCAGCCTGCACGCGGAACATACCGCCTTCTAGTACGACTAATGCTTCGAATCCTTTGGATCTAAGCGTGGCAGCCAGCTCATCAGCATTGGCTTTCACCTTAAATGCCCCGGCCTGCACTTTATAAAGATTACCTGCTTTTTTTTTTAACTGAAAGGCCTTCTCTAATCCATTGGCATGAGCGCGAGCGATGCCTTGAAGGAAGGAAGCATTGCGGAGCTTATTTGCATCAGCTGTCGTATCAATGAAACCGTTTTCAGTTAAAATAGCGGACATAGAAGTTTCCCGAAGAACGTGGAAGTTCGCAGTTTTCTTGCCTCGGTCGGCAAAATCAACCGAGCGGACAATTTCATCATGAAGGGCATTGCGATACGTGGTGGTTGGTGCTGAAATGCCAGGATACACATAGCTTTCAAAACCTGTTCCCCCACCAGCATTAATATGAATAGACACGAAATAGTCAGCTCCCCAGCTATTTGCCGCATTCGTACGCTGGGATAAAGTGACGGATTGGTCAATTGAACGACTTAAGCGGACGGAAACCCCATCATATTCACTAATCAAGATATCTCTTAGTAAAAGCGCAATTTGAAGTGTTATATTTTTCTCCAAAAGTCCATTAGCAGCAGCTCCAGAATCTGTTCCTCCGTGGCCAGGATCAATAAAAATTTTCACCATCTATTCATCACCTCGTCTTTATTTTATGAGAAAATAGAAGAATTGCCTGTACAAAATGCGGAAATCATTGAGACTCTTTTCTGCATAGTTTGTGATGAAAAAGCTACATTTTTCTAAGAAAAAGCAAATTATTGGTTTGTCCGCCCAAAATGGATGAATACAATAGAAATAGCACATCATTTCCTGGGAAACCGCAGAATCCCCTACAATATTCGGTATCTCGGGTCATTTTGACAGCAAACCTGGGCTTAAGCGGGCGATTGTCACGATTACAGCTCCACCCGAATAGAATAAAGAGAGAAGAGCGAGAGGTGAATACGTTGGAGCGAGCTGTCACATATAAAAACAACGGCCAAATCAATATTATACTTAACGGACAAAAGCAAGTATTGGTTGATGCAGACTCAGAGGCAGAATACCTAGAAGCCTTGCAGAAAAATGAGGCAAAACACAGCATCTTACGGGAAATAGAGCGTGAAATGAACAGCCTTGTCGGTATGGATGAAATGAAACGAAACATAAAAGAGATTTATGCCTGGATTTTTGTCAATCAAAAAAGACAGGAACAAGGATTAAAGGTAGGAAAACAAGCGCTTCATATGATGTTCAAAGGGAATCCAGGGACAGGGAAAACAACGGTTGCGAGGCTTGTCGGAAAGCTATTTTTTGAAATGAATGTCCTCTCAAAGGGGCACTTAATTGAAGCCGAGCGCGGTGATCTCGTTGGAGAGTACATTGGGCATACTGCGCAGAAAACAAGGGATTTAATTAAAAAATCACTAGGCGGCATCTTGTTCATTGACGAAGCCTATTCTCTTGCCCGCGGAGGAGAAAAGGATTTTGGGAAAGAAGCGATTGATACCCTAGTAAAACATATGGAAGACAAACAGCACGAATTCATTCTCATTCTTGCTGGCTACTCCAAGGAAATGGACCATTTTCTATCATTAAACCCCGGCCTTCAATCAAGATTTCCAATCAATATCAGCTTTCCTGATTATACAGTCGATCAGCTCATGGATATTGCAAAACGAATGATGGCTGACAGGGAATATGTATTTACCCAAGAAGCAGAATGGAAGCTGCGAGATTATTTGATGCACATTAAGAGTACGACAAGCCCTGCAAAATTCAGCAATGGCCGGTTTGTGCGAAACACCATTGAAAAAGCCATTCGAACCCAGGCGATGAGACTGCTTCTTGTTGATCATTACGATAAAAAAGATTTGCTTACTATTAAAAGTCACGACCTTCAAATGAAAGAGGATACGCCTTCTTGAAATGGCGTATCCTTTTTGTGAAGAGACGCTAAAATAAACCTTCCGAATAGTGGTATACGTGTGATGTGTTTGGTATGATGGTACTACTGAAAACTTAAGTACAGAAAGGAAACAACTGACGTTGAATGAACATGAAATGACTGAAAAAGCGATCCTTGTCGGCTGTCAATTGCCGCATGTAACGGATGAACGCTTTCAATACTCAATGGAAGAATTAGCTTCCTTAACTAAAACAGCTGGCGGTGAAGCTGTCAGCGTGATGACGCAGAAAAGAAATAGACAGGACAGCGCAACATACATCGGAAAAGGGAAAGTAGAAGAGCTGGAAGTACTTTGCGAGGAATTAGCATGTGATGTCATTATTTTTAACGACGAGCTTTCTCCAAGCCAGTTAAAAGCTTTGGCGACTGCCCTAGATGTGAAAATTATTGATCGTACGCAATTGATTTTAGACATCTTTGCCAAAAGAGCCCGTACAAGAGAGGGGAAGCTGCAAATAGAGCTTGCCCAGCTTCAGTATGCCTTGCCGAGACTAAGTGGACAAGGGATCAGCCTCTCAAGACAAGGGGGCGGAATTGGCGCAAGAGGTCCAGGTGAAACAAAACTTGAAACAGACAGACGCCATATTCGCAACCGCATTCACGAAATTAACGGGCAGTTATCTGCAGTGAAAGAACACCGAACAAGATACCGAGAACGTCGGAAGAAAAATGGCGTTTTCCAAATTGCCATTGTCGGATATACGAATGCCGGAAAATCTACTTTGTTTAACCAGTTAACAGATGCTGATAGCCATGAAGAAGATTTGCTGTTTGCGACACTTGATCCAATGACACGTAAGATGACATTAGAATCTGGCTACAGCGTGCTGATTTCAGATACAGTTGGTTTTATTCAAGACCTCCCAACAACACTCATTGCAGCATTTCGCTCCACACTCGAAGAAGTGAAGGAAGCAGATTATTTGCTTCATGTGATCGATTCTTCTAATGAGGATTACGAAGGACACGAACGGACGGTTCATGAGCTTTTAGAGGAATTAGAAGCAGACCGTATTCCTATGCTGACTGTCTATAACAAAGAAGATCAAATCAGACCGGATTTTATCCCATCTTCAAAGCAACGACATATTTTAATCAGTGCTAGACGCGAGGAAGATGTGAAGCGGTTGAAAGCGGATATTATGGCTGAGCTGAAAAATAACTTTTTAAAGCCATATCACGTGAAGATTCCAGCGTATGAAGGGAAGCTCATATCCGCATTAAAGTCAGAAACCCTCGTGGAATCACTAGAATTTCAAAAAGAAGCAGAGCTTTATGACATCACTGGATTTAGTGGTGAGGAGCAGACCATATTAGGTCAAATCAAGAAGTATATGTTGTAGGAAAGGAATTAAATGAAGATGTTTCACACTTTAAAACATGGCACCATTTTAGAACAAGTAGCAGCAGAAACAGAACAAGAGATTTTACGCATGCATCAGCAAATTGATCAAACGAGCGAACAAAATGAGTGGAGAGTGCTTGAAAGCTACCGAAAGCATAAAGTCAGTGACTCTCACTTTAATCCGACAACTGGATATGGCTATGATGATATGGGAAGAGACACATTAGAAAAGATCTATGCGGATGTATTCGGAGGAGAAAGCGGTCTTGTGCGCCCGCAAATTATTTCCGGAACACATGCGATTTCCATTGCCTTATTTGGTGTGCTAAGACCTGGCGATGAATTGATCTACATGACAGGGAAGCCATACGACACCCTAGAAGAAATTGTCGGGATTCGCGGGAAAGAAGGGACAGGCTCATTAAAAGACTTTAAGATTGACTACAAAGCCATTGATTTGCGCCAAGACGGATCAGTCGATTACGACAAAGTAAAAGAGTCTATTTCCTCTAAAACAAAAGTTATCGGCATCCAGCGTTCAAAAGGCTATGCGTCAAGACCTTCCTTTACAATAGAAGAAATTGAGCAAATGATTTCATTTGTGAAGGAGATCAATGAAGAGATCATTGTGTTTGTTGACAACTGTTATGGTGAATTTACTGAATTACAAGAGCCATGTCATGTGGGAGCAGACCTCATGGCTGGTTCTCTTATTAAAAACCCAGGCGGCGGCCTTGCCAAAACAGGCGGCTACATCGTTGGAAAAGAAAAATGGGTAGAAGCTTGCTCTTATCGAATGACAGCTCCAGGCATCGGCAGTGAAGCGGGGGCATCGCTGTATGCGCTCCAGGAAATGTATCAAGGATTTTTCTTAGCCCCGCATGTCGTTGCGCAAAGCTTAAAGGGCGCAGTGTTTACAGCTCGTTTTCTTGAAAAGCTTGGGTTTCAAACAAACCCAGTGTGGAATGCGAAAAGAACGGACTTGATTCAATCTGTAGAATTTGGAGATCCTAAAAAAATGATTGCGTTCTGCCAGGCCATTCAATATGCATCTCCGATCAACAGTCACGTCACACCGTATGCAAGCTATATGCCGGGCTATGAGGATGACGTCATTATGGCAGCTGGCACTTTTGTGCAAGGAGCTAGTATCGAATTATCAGCCGATGGTCCGATCAGACCGCCTTATACCGCCTACGTTCAAGGCGGCCTTACGTATGCCCATGTGAAAAATGCGATTTGCAGTGCTGTAGATGCCTTATTGGAACAAGGTTTTATTGAAGTACCTACTCGATAAAAAAATCCATGTTAATATTCCTAACATTTCGTTGACACATAATATAACATGACATATAATAAATTTAAGCAAAGAGGAGGAGACAGTTGAGATGAGTGATAACATTCGCCGCTCAATGCCTTTATTCCCAATTGGGATTGTCATGCAGCTAACAGAATTATCTGCAAGACAAATTCGCTATTATGAGGAAAATGGTTTAATATTTCCAGCAAGAAGTGATGGGAATCGCCGATTATTTTCTTTCCATGATGTTGATAAATTATTAGAAATTAAAAACCTCATCGAACAAGGTGTAAACATGGCAGGAATCAAAAAGCTTTTTGCCAAAGCTGAGGCGGAGAATCCTGCGTCTGAAACAAAGACTGAGGAGAAAACCACAGCGAAGCACAACTTGACAGATGATGAACTCAGGAAGCTACTGAAGAAGGAACTCATTCAGGCTGGACGTTTCCAACAAGGAACGACCTTTAGGCAGGGGGATATGTCAAGGTTCTTCCGTTAACAGATTAGCAAAAGCATTGCTATACACATTTTACCTTTTGTAGGGGAGGAGTTTTACGAAATGGCAAAGTACACAAGAGAAGATATCGTAAAATTAGTAAATGAGGAAAACGTAAAGTACATCCGTCTGCAATTTACAGACATTCTCGGAACAATTAAAAATGTTGAGATTCCTGTGAGCCAGTTAGAAAAAGCTCTCGATAACAAATGTATGTTTGATGGTTCATCTATTGAAGGGTTCGTACGTATTGAAGAATCAGATATGTACCTATATCCAGATCTAAACACATTTGTTATTTTCCCTTGGACAGCAGAAAAAGGTAAAGTTGCACGCTTTATTTGTGACATTTATAAGCCGGACGGGACGCCATTTGATGGAGACCCTCGTAACAACTTAAAGCGTGTCTTAAAGGAAATGGAAGAACTGGGATTTAGTGATTTCAACCTTGGACCTGAGCCAGAATTCTTCTTATTTAAATTAGATGAAAAAGGCGAGCCAACGCTTGAACTAAACGATAAAGGCGGATACTTTGACCTTGCACCAACAGATCTAGGCGAAAACTGCCGCCGTGATATCGTACTAGAGCTTGAAGAAATGGGCTTTGAAATTGAAGCATCTCACCACGAAGTGGCACCTGGTCAACATGAAATTGATTTCAAATATGCAGGCGCGATCCGTTCTTGTGATGACATTCAAACGTTCAAACTTGTTGTCAAAACCATTGCAAGAAAGCACGGTCTTCATGCGACATTTATGCCAAAACCATTGTTCGGTGTAAACGGATCTGGTATGCACTGCAACCTATCATTATTCAAAAATGGCAAAAACGCATTCTTTGATGAAAAAGCAGATTTACAATTAAGCGAGACGGCTAGACACTTTATCGCAGGGATCGTAAAGCATGCAACAAGCTTTACAGCGGTCACAAACCCTACGGTGAACTCTTACAAGCGTCTTGTACCTGGTTATGAAGCACCTTGCTATGTTGCATGGAGTGCACAGAACCGCAGCCCATTGATCCGTATCCCAGCATCACGCGGCATCAGCACACGTGTAGAAGTACGCAGCGTAGACCCATCTGCAAACCCATACCTTGCACTAAGCGTATTACTTGCAGCAGGTCTAGACGGAATCAAAAACAAACTAGACGCACCAGCGCCAATTGACAGAAACATCTATGTCATGGACAAAGAAGAGCGCCTTGAAAACGGCATCGCTGACCTTCCTGCAACACTTGCAGAAGCGCTAGAACTGCTGAAATCAAACGAAGTCATGATCAACGCACTAGGCGATCACTTATTCGAGCACTTCATCGAATCAAAAGAAATCGAATGGGATATGTTCCGCACCCAAGTACACCCATGGGAACGCGATCAGTATATGTCTCAATATTAATAGAGAAAACCCCTTGGAGCCATTGGTTTCAGGGGGATTTTATTTTTGTGGGTGTTTCTAATATTTCAAAATGAAAAAGCCGCCACCCACAATTCACCCACAAAAAAATGATAAAAAAATCACTCCATTATTCTTGGAGATATACTCTTCATATTTATTCATTGAATCCAGGTCAATTTTTTTGCAGATAAGAGAGATTTTACTCACACTTGGACTTATAATCTAACCATACTTAATTAACTTCGAAATCTCAACCTGATGTCTGGATATACCTTTAGGAGGTTGAGAAACATGGGAGCTGAACAATTGTGTTTACTGCCAGAGATCGATGAAAAACAAGTCAGAAATGCTCTAATTAAGGAACTGAAGTTTTATAGGCCCCTGAAGGTGAAGGAAGAAAACTGAAAGGAACAAGAAACAAACGGCGTTACAGGGCTTTTTCCTTCTCTTTGGAACCAGAAAGTTCTAAATGAACTGAAGGTCCGGCAGATTGAAAGAGCCCTAGAGTACAGCTTGGATGAAATTGAGCAAGACATCATTCGAATGAAGTACCTTACTTCACGAATGGTTAAAGATCTAGAGGTATGCGAAGAACTCGGATTAAAGAAAGATCGATATTACAAATTAAAAAAGCAAGCAACGTTTAAACTTTCGACAGCACTTGGAGTCATCTGAGTGTTGTTTTTGTATCTTTATTCCTATTTAATGACAAACTTTGTGTTGGTAAAATTGACCTTGTCAATGACTAGGAAGGAGTGAATTCTGCTGGGGAAGATACTAGATGCAAAAGCACTTACAAGTGCCATGGACGCAAGAGCGAAGCATTATCAGGAACTCCGAGAACAAATGGTAGATTTAAAAAAGGCACTACAAGGCGTGGCAAACCTGGGTGATGATTTCACTGGTAAAGGTGCCGATAACATTAAAAGCTTTTATAAAGAGCTAGCTGGAAATGTGGACATGTTTATCAGCTTCATCGATAAGCAGAAAGCCTTTCATGAAGGTGTTTCTGGGACACTTGATGATACAAACTTTGGCGGCGATACCTTTGTAGAAGAGCACTTTTTAGACAACGCTGTACATATGGGTATCAAAAATGCCAAAAGCATTGTAAAGGATCAAAAAAAGGCACTCAAAACCATATTTGAAGATATCGATGACCTTATTTCTTTGGAGGTATTTGATAGCCAAACCTTTGATGAAAAAATAGAAGATGCGGAAGATGAACGAAAAAAGACAGTAAAAGACTTAATAGAGCTTGATCAAAATTTAAAAGATGAATATGCTTTGTCAGAGACGGAGCAGCAAGCTACAATGGTATTGTACGCAGAAATGATGAATGCCACGAATGACGGGAAATCAATTTCACCTATGAATTTTGACAAAAAAGCATTTCAAGATAGTGAAATCTATAAGGCAAAAAGCGATATTGAGAAGCAAACTGCTGAATATCTCAAAATCAAAAAAGAACAAGAAGAAGCCCGCGAGATCGCAAAGGAACAAGAAGCGCTCGCCAACCGTCCTTGGTATGAAAAAGCACTCGATTATGGCGGGAATATCGTGAATGAACTGACTGGTGTGAACGATGCAAAACGCGCCGCAACAGGCGTTGACCCGATCACAGGCGAAGAACTTACCGCAGGACAGCGCGTCGCCGCAGGCGGCATGGCAGCAGCAGGCTATATCCCAATCGTCGGCTGGGCAGGACGCATTTTCAAAGGCGGAAAAGCCGTCTATAAAACGACCCAAGCCACCTCAGCCGCAGTCAGAGCAGTCGACATTTACAAGACGTCACAAAAGTCTTTTGACGCCTTAAAAACATCGCAAAAAGGTTTATATGGCCTCACCGCGACCAACGGCTTCAGCGAAGCGATTACAGGTCGAGACATGTTTGGAAACAAGGTCTCGAAAGAACAGCAGGAAGCAAGTATGAATGCTGCGCTTGCAATGCTTTTACCGTTTGGTATGAAAGGAACTATAAAGAAAACTCCAGGAGTTATCCAAAAGTCAAATAAACAAATTAGTGAAAGCTATGATGATATAAAGAGATTCAGGGAAAAAGCAGGATTAAAACCTTATGCTATTGATTCTGGTGATACGGTAGCAGCAGTTAAAGTTAACGATAGGACATTTTTTGGAGTGAATTCCACGATCACTAAAGAGTCTCAAAAAGCAACAAGGGAGCTAAGACAAAAGTGGTTAAAAGAGGTACAATGGGTTCCACCTAAAAAGAGTTCCCCTAAACATTTAGGCCATGCTCAGTCATTGACACATGCAGAATCTCATTCATTAATTAGAGCTTTTGAAAAGGAAGGTCAATTACCGAAAAAAGTAACTATGTTTGTAGATAGGAAGACTTGCAATATTTGTAGAGGGGAAATGCCAGCCTTGCTAAAAAGGTTGGGGGTTGATGAATTAGAAGTTTATAGTGGTGGATTAGAAAAACCTTTAGTTATCAAAGCAACTAAATAAGGAGGAAATTTCGTGATTGTATATAATGGACCAGTTGAAGAACCAATTGAAAACCCAGGAGAAGAATTTATTAAAAATATTTTCTTTGAAAAAGAAGCGGATTATTGGAAACAAGGAAGTGGAGATTCTTGTTTTGAGGCAGAAGGAGGAGATGAATGGCTTATTTTCTTTTATGATGAGCCATATGGATTCTTTATCATGAGACATCCTGATTATTTAGTCCCTTTGAAAAAGGATGTTGAAATAGAAACAATAGAGCATTTGGTTGGTGGAGAACCAATGAAAGTACCATCATGCAGTTATGTAAGTCGAGAAGAAGCATATAGAATTGTTCAACACTTTTTAAGTACAAAAACTATGCCTGATTTTGTTGAATGGGTTGATTTATATGACATCGATTTTGAACATGATTTTTAAAACTAGAGTGTCCATCTTTATGGGCACTTTTTTATTTGCATTGCCGAGAAAAAAACGAGAAAAAGCCGACAAAAAGGGGACCTTTTTTCCTAAGTGGATCATCGTATGATAGAGACAAGCAAAACGAACGTGAATATTTTGTCCAGAAGGAAGAACCTGCGGACGCTGATCAGTGAGCACTCTAAGTGCCTTGATTGGTGTCCGCTTTTTTTTATTGGGAGACGCGTCTTTCCCTTATCAATGGCGTATCTGGATACGGAACAAAGGTGTTGAGGAATGTGGCCATACGAGAGGGACATTCTGAGCCTGGATAGCAGCTGGTCTGCGGCGGCCGTATCGAGGACAGTTTTTCATTTTATTTGATGATTGACTGTACTTGGCATCCTCTCGGAGTGTAGTCATCATTTCAAAATCTATTTAAGCGAATAGCGTAAGGTGGTGCTTATTCGGCAAGGAGCGAGTGAAATGAAGATCAGGGATTCCGTTTCTAATAGAAAGAAGGAGAACGATGCTGACCCAATAACAAAGCGAGATTGGGAACCGCTTGAGCAATATATTCGCATTAAGAGGGCAGAAACCAGAATTGCAGATCAAGGCGTGGCAACGATTGTCCTCACATGGGATAGTGCTTATTGGTACCACCGAGACGAGCAGCCGAGTCTAGACGACATAAATTTTTCAGATGGGGTGATAAAAAGTGGCTAAGAATAAAAGCGAACCGGTGAAAGAAGAAAAAGTGACACCGGTTATTCCAAAGGAACCAGGGTTCTCATTTGAAGCCTTGAAAGAGCACAGCATGGAATTGTTTGGCGTAAAGCCTGAAATCCTTGAAGGTGCTCTTTTTTATATCAAAGATCAACCAATTACAAAAACAGAAGCAAAGAAGCAGATTGAGGCTTTTTTGTCTAAGGAGGTTTAAGCATGAATGGAGGTACTTTTACACCAGGTACAGAAAAGAAGCGCCCTGGTATCTACTTCAATTTCAAAACCACAGCAGCGTATCACGTTAGGAAATCGCGGAACCCTTTTTACTGGCGTAAAACTGGCGTGTTTTTGGCACAGCATAATGAGAAAAAAGTGTATTATTTGTATTGTGCCTAAGAATCAACTGGATTTTTGTGCTTTTGGTTGATTAACCTTACCTACAAAAATATAACCGTATTTAAAACGGTTAACTAGAAAAGATGTAAGTATAGAGCTACTTACAGATATTAAAGAAATAGCAATAAGAGTCACTAACCAGTGAAAATTTTTAACATTCGGCAAAACAAGAAGAGCTATTCCTAAAAAATAACTGTGAAATAAGTAAATGGAAAATGAATATTTACTAACCAACATAACTATTGATGGTATTTTTTGTACTTTAGAAAACAAATGAAAAAATAAAAATATTATACTTGTTGTGTATAACAGTACATCTGGTCTTTTAGATGATGATTCAAATAAACCTAGAAAAGTATTACTTGAAATTAACGCTATTGAAATGAGCAAAAGCAAGTAGATTCCATAACGAAATCTATTTAATAAATTAATAAATTCATGGTAATTTTGCCCACAATAGTAAGCTAAACAAAAATAAAAGAGCCATGCGGGAAAAGGAATCCATTCAACTAAAACATATGGATTAGGTAGCGAAATTGGAAAATGAAAAAACTGTATACTATATAGATAAATTATTGTAACAAAAAAAGAAATTGGTAAAACCCATTTTGGAGATACTTTTTTTAACACTCGATGAAATAGGATATGCAATATATAAAACTGAAATATGACTAATACAAAGTAACCAATATAATTACCGAGAAAAATATTTGATGAAACTCTTGTGAAAAATTCGTATATACTTCCTCCCTTTGATTGATGATTGGTCAACAATAGAGCATCTAGTATGCCAACACTCACAAAAGGTAAAAATATAAATTGAAATCTTTTTTTTAAAAATCCCTTGGGTATTCCATTGGGATAAGAGTGAGCAATTAAAAATTCTGAAATGAAAATAAAACTAGGTGTACTAAACATTAAAAATATTGAATAGGGTGATGAATTACTTTCAAATAAAATGCCTATAGCATGAATAAGCATCACGCATATACACGAAATGCTTCGAATAAAATAAATTTCTTTAATTTGCATATTGAACCCTCCATTAAACATTCCCTTTTACTTAATGAATATAGCACGAGGTTTTCTTTCTAATAAGAGGCTTTTTTCTTAATTGTTACAATTTGTAAACTATATTTTATGAAGAGGGAAGAATAAGTTCATATTAAAAAGAAGGAGAAAGAATCATGCCTTTGAAACGTTGTAATGCACCTGCTTGTCGTGAATATGTCGACTGGACCGAACGCAATTGTATAAAGCATCAGGGCTATGCTGATAAGCAATACAACAAAGATGTGAGGTTCAACAGGGAGAACGAAGCGCATTACAAATACTATCAAAACAGAGAATGGAAATCACTTAGAGAAGCAAAGTTACATGAGAGTCATTACAGATGCGCTGTGTGTGCCGCAGAAGGACGAGTAATAGTTGGTCCATCATAAGTATAAAGAGCTTAGAGAGGTATATCATGACGATATAGAGCGCAATGATTTAAACAACCTTGAAGTGCTTTGTCAATTTCATCATAACCAGGTGACATTTAAGAAGTGATGGCATTTTCATTTAATTTATTTTGATTTAAGTCTCCCCGACATTGAACGGGGTGGGCTTTTTTGATTCCTGGAAATCGGCGTCCCTCAACTTTAAAAAAAGTGTTGAAATGGAGTTTTGATTTTCCCCGTTTTTTGCGGTTTTTCACTCATTCATAAAATGGCTTGATCCTTTACAGGCGTTGAGATAGAACGGAATCACTCATTTGTTTGATTGCCTAAAATTCACAGGTTGGATTTGCCTAAAAGGTGGTGGTTTTTATGGGCGAGAAGAAAACAAATGACGGACACATTAAAAGGGTAAATTTCAAACGAAGAACGAGAGGGGTGGCAGCAGAGGGACAAGTCGTTTTTGAAGTGAATAGTAAGGGGGTTGAAATGAAAAAGACTCAGTTACTCTTTGCGCTGAAAAAGTAGTAAACGGTGAAATTGTAGCAAGTAAAAAAGTCATTCAGGCATGCAAACGACATTTACTGGATCTTGAAAAATCCCAAAATCCTGAATATCCATATGAGTACAAGCCCCAAAAAGGGGCGAAGGTTGTAATATTTCTTGAAATGCTTCCGGATATATCAACGGGTAATCCTACGTCATTAGCACTCTTCCAATTTTTTCGAAAACGCATTCTCCGCACGCAAACGTTCATTTTCTTGTTCCAGCTGTTTGTTTTTCCACTGAATTTTTTCTTCAGGTGTCAGTTCTTCTTCAATTTTGCGTTTCCCTCGGTTGTCTTTTAAAGCCTCTTCTCCGCTTTCTTGATACTTGTTCACCCCTTGATACACCTGTAGAGAAAACTTGAGCTGATCATAATTAAAAGACCTTCATAATTAACTCACATTTGACACTATTTATATAACCACCTAAAATTAATTAGCTGGTTATAACTCATTGGAGGAGTAAAATGAGACTATTGAATTATAAAGCGGTTGGTGGAGATTTGAGTTTAGATTTTATTAATACAGCTAACAATAGATACAATCAATTCTATCAAGAGTTGTTCATGGACACTTCTGCTTTAGTAAATTGGTCAAAAGAATCTACTCACTTTATTGATTTAAAAATTAAGGGCAGTGGAATTTCAATAGAAGAAATTCGATTACTACGAGATACAATGTTTAACATTTTGAATTCAATCCACCATAAAGAGGATGTAAGTAGGGAGGATATAATCTTATTTAACAAGTGGTTATATGAAGCACATAGAGGGATAGATATTTGCCAAAATGATGAAGAAAAAGTAAGCGTAAAACATTTAGATGGGCAAGGCGTCTTTATCATCCTTTATCCAATTGTTCGTTCCTTCTATCATCTACTGAAATCAAATCAAACAATCAAACAATGTAGTAGCACGAATTGTGATTGGTTTTTTATAGATAAGACTAAAAATCAAAATAAGCAATGGTGTTCGATGCAACTTTGTGGAAATCGTGAAAAGGCAAGGAAGTTTTACAAGAACAAAAAAATAGACATTAAAGGAGTTGAAAAATGGTAAAATTCAAGCTGTCAGAGACTTATCATTCAACCTATGGAAATGTAAAATATGCGGTGAGTGGAGAAGGACCTCCTTTAGTTTTGGTGCATGGAACTCCTTGGTCTTCATTTAATTGGCGACATATAATCCCAGGTCTCAGCCAATGGTTTAAAGTTTACTATTACGACCTACTTGGGTACGGTAAATCAGAAAAAAAAGAAATGGATGTCTCTCTGGGTGTACAAAATAAAATCCTTAATGAGTTACTAGATCATTGGGGATTAAACAAACCCATTATAGTTGGGCACGACTTTGGTGGTACAACAGCATTGAGAACACATCTGTTAAATAATCGCTCTTTTAAAAAGATGATATTAATAGATCCTGTTGCGATAGCTCCTTGGGGATCTGAATTCTTTTCACATGTGAATCATTATGAAAAGGCATTTCAAGGACTACCTGATTATATTCATGAATCTGTTATTTCTACTTATGTGCAAGGTGCTATGTTTAGGGAAATGGACACAGATACCCTAAAGGGCATTAAAGAACCTTGGTTAGGTCATGTAGGAAAAGAAGCTTTTTACAGACAAATCGCACAAGCCAGCCAGAAATACACAGATGAAATTGAGTCTCTCTACGACGAAGTGTGCGTTCCTACTTTAATCATCTGGGGAGAAGAAGATACTTGGATACCAATAGAGAAAGGAGAGCAATTATCTGGTAAAATCCCTGATGCGTCATATGTTACTATCTCAAATGCTGGTCATTTAGTTCAAGAAGACCAACCTAGTATTTTGTTAGCACATATACTTAAATATGCATTCGATTAATACTAGTTTAGAAGGTGCAGGGTCAAAGTGATTAAATAATCATGGTGATTTTTTAGAAGAAGGTCTCCATGTGGTAAAAAATTTTTAGGTCCACCAGTTTCTTTACAACGGTATTTGAAAATGAGTGCATGTGTTTGCAGGATAAAACAACGATCCACGGAGTGATTCCTAGTGCAATTACTAAACCTGAAAAAATAACAGTTGCATCAAGAGGCAGCTCTGGAGGGTTATTGGTTAAAAAACGATAAAGTGGATTAAAGTGTCAGACTCCTTATGGTATTCTAGTAAAAGAATATGCCATAAAAGGAGTCTTTTTTATATGAAGATATTAGATGCTCCATCGTTACAATCAGCTATAGAAAAAAGGTCAAAGGCCTATCATGAGCTTCAAGAAGACATGAAACTTGTGAAAAAAGCATTAAAAAGTGTGTCGGGGTTAGGTGATGAATTTACTGGAAAAGGTGCAGACAATATTAAAGCCTTTTATGTGGATCTTGCGCTTTACACGGATACTTATCTTGATTTTATTGATATGCAAAAAGCTTTTTTAGATGGGGTGAAAGGGAAGCTTGATGATGAATCATTAGGCGGGAGTACTTTTATTGATGAGCACTTTTTAGACACTCAATTGAAACAAGGGATTCAGAACAATAAAGATATGGTCAAAGAACAAAAAGAGGCACTCTCGACCATTTTTGATGACATCAGTGATCTCATTGAGCTGAATGTATTTTCAAGTAAAGAAGTCAATGAACATTTAGACGATGCGAACAAAAAAAGAAAAGAGACGATTGATGCTTTACATAAAATAGATCATACCTTAAAAACAGAATACGAAAAATCAGAAGCGATTGAGAATCATCTCAAAACCTTTTATACAAAAATGATGGCTGCTACAGGAAAAGGAAAGAACGCTCAGCCAATGTATTATGATGCAAAAGCATTTCATAAGACAGATGTGTACAAGAACCATGATAAAATCGATGCACAGGTGAAAGCATATTTAAAAGTGAAAAAAGAAGAAAAAAAGAAACGAAGAATCAAAGAGCTGAAAGAAAAGCTCAATGATCCTTCGTGTATATCAGAAGCGAAATATTTTGAGATTGTAGATGAGATAGGTTATGAGAATCTCTCATATGATCAAAAAATGTATTACAGCCAGCTTCTCCAAATCAAAGCACAGGAAGAAGCATCAAGTGTCTTTATTGATGGTGTAAAAGGCGCAGCAGTTGGTATATACGATGTGGCAAAAGACACAGTGACCGGAATATATGATCTTGTCACTGACCCTGGTGGGGCTGTAGAATCAGTTGTGACAGCTGTTTCTCATCCGATTGAAACAACGAAAGCGATTGGGAAATCTATTTCAGACTCATTTCAAAAAGAGGTCATTGAAGGTGATGCCTACTCAAGATCACACTGGTTTGCATATGCCGCAGGCTCTCTAGCAGAAATTGCTTTTGGTTCTAAAGGTGCAGGAGCCATGACAAAAACGGGAACAACTGCCGCTAAAACAACCGTGAAAAAAGGACTTGAACAAGGGGCAAAATCAATAGATAATGTCTCCATTCCGAATCTATTGCCGTACTCACCAAAGTTTCAAATAGCTGGCGGAGGGAAACTACCGTATAACGTTTTTGACGGGGAGAATATCAAAAATAAACTTCTTTCTATGGCAAAACGTTTAGATAATAATTCAGGCTATGGAATCTCCAAAACGGGAAGGCGATTACCAGCACCCAAATCACCGCCAGCCGTTGTGAAATATGGCGATCATTATGTCAGATGGAAACGCAAAAAAGTATTAAAACCGAATGTCGTTTATGCAACTAAACAAGGCTACACCTACACAACAGATCACTATGGCCGCATTGTCAAAGTTGAAGCAAGTGATTTAAAATACGGAGAGGTCAAAAGAAACCAATACGCCCAATCCAATTCAGGCAAGCCGGATCGATTACTAGATGATGATGGAGGTCATTTAATCGCATCTATTTTTAAAGGTTCTGGGGATATTGATAACCTTGTTCCGATGAATGGGAATTTAAACAAAGGTGAATGGAAAAAACTTGAGAATACTTGGGCTGATGCTCTTCAAAATGGTGATGAAGTGAAAGTGAAGATAACTCCTAACTATAAAGCTGATTCTCTACGGCCAGAAACTTTTGATATTAAGTATAAAATCGGTGATGATGAATGGGAAATCAGACGATTCGATAATGTGTTTGGAGGTAAGAAGTAATGAATGAAGAAGAACTAGAATATGTATATAAGCAGATAGTTGAAGTTGTAGTGGGAACAATACCGGTCAAATGGAAAAAGGTGTATTTATATGGTGAGGTAGTTGAAGGTTCACAGACTGCTTACTTTTATTTTTTACCTGAAGAAAATGAAGATAAGCTGGTATATAGTCATGAGATAACTGAATTGTTTGAAATGAGTGAACATGAATACAAAGAAAGGTGGCATCAATTAGTTGACTGTATACAAGAACTTGGTAGAGTGTTTGAACAAATTGGTCAAGCACCTTGGACAAATTTCACAATGATATTTGAAGAAACGGGTCATTTCAATATAGAGTTTAATTATGATGATCTTTCGAATACAAACCCTCATGAAAGAAAAACTATTTGGAAATATAATCATCTAGGCATTATACCTAAAAGCAATTCTGGAAAAAAACATTTAGAAAAATACCTTTCTACATTGGAGTAACCTTTAAGTTTTAAGATGTTATAAAAATCGTTTTGATAGTATTAAAGAAATAAAGACTAGAGAACGTATTAAGAGCACCATTCCAGGCAGAAAGGGTGCTCTTATTCATTAGTGACTCTTTTTAATCAACAATAAAACAGACACACTTAACGACAAAATAAAAATTAATACATACTGAATCGTGGAATCAACAGCTTATTAATTAGTATGCCAATTAAACCGATTAAAGAAAATAAAAAAATCGAAAAACATAACATTCTTATGTCAATTTTCATAAGAATATCTCATTTCCCTTTATCTAAACCGATAAACCGTCACTTCACAATCACCAAGTACCTCTTCAATCATATCTTCGACAATCGTCCAGTCGCCGCCCGCCAATCCGCAGCCGATCCCATAAGGAATGGCGATGGAAGTTCGGTTTTTCTCTTCATGTGAATGTGTTACTGTATCCTTTAGGCTCTGAAAGCAGCTGCGTAGAGCATCGTAGTCGGTTTGCTTTCTTTTTCTTCCGTACCCGGCTTGAGCAAATAAGTTGGCAATGGTTTTTCCGTCGCTTGTTGTGATGAGTTGAACAGAGCTCAACAAGTCATCTCCTTGTTCTGTACATAATTGTTTGTAATCTTTGTACACATTCGGATATTTGCTTTTGGTCTGTTTGGCTAATCCAGCTCCCATGACCCCTTTACAGTTCACCTGGTGACAGATGATGTCTTCACTTGCCTCTAAGATGTTGCCTTCCACCGTTTTGATCATATCAATTAACCCCTTTTTGTTATGATGGAAACTTATGTTCTATTATACCAGTTGTGATCATGTTATTTAATAGCCAAAATGTTTTTGATGAGTTTATTTGAAGAAACTCCACAATGACCTAATTGTCAAAGTTGGTGCATGTCATCTAAAATATGAGAGACTAAAATACACGAAATAAAGAAGAAACAGTGAGGAGTCGTTTATGAATCAATTAGAAACGAATCGGTTAATTCTTAGACCGTTTCGCGATGAAGATGCGGCAGGAATGCTTGAGTACTTGTCTCATCCAAGAGTAAATTGTTTTCTCGATGATCGAATCTCTACATTAGAGGAAGCAGCCGATAAGGTACAAAAGAGAAAAGAAGATCATTCATATGTAGCAGTTTGTTTAAAAGAAAGTCAACAGATTATCGGTGAGTTGTTTCATTTAAAGGAGGAGCCTGACACGTATTCAATTGGCTGGAATTTCAATGCAGCATATGAAGGGAAGGGATATGCGCGTGAGAGTGCTGAAGCTCTCTTGTCCTATTTATTTGTGGACAAGGGGGCGAGGCGGCTTTATGCATACGTAGAGGATGATAATGACCGCTCACAAACATTATGTGAGCGATTAGGGATGCGGAAAGAAGGCCTTTTTCTTGAGTTTATTTCATTTACTACATATGAGGATGGCACACCTAAATATGAAAACACCTATCAATATGCTTTGCTGAAAAAGGAATGGGAGCAAAATCACTCTCAATAGATCCTGTTATGAAAAGGATGAGGGTTTTCTGATTGATGTTCAGGTGACAACGACGTGACAAAAATGTGATATGTTTCCTCAGTTTTGTTCGTTCGATCGATGGAGCAGGCATCTCATTTCAATTATCCTTGTCATAAATCGAGTAAAAAGGGATGAAATGAGATGCAGGAGTATAATGAACGTTTGTTTAGGTGGGTGAATCAGCTCAGTATCGATCATGGTCACTTGAATCCGATATTCATTGGATTAGCTGAATATACTGTGCTGTTAGTAGCGCTCATGTGTCTGTTCATATGGTTTCGAAATCGAAGCGAAAAAAATAGGAAGATGATCATATCTGCCGGACTTACCTTCATATTGGCAGAGTTACTTGGGAAAGTCGCTGGGGCCTTTTATTTCAATCAGCAGCCCTTTGCAGAAATGAGTCACGTCAATCTTCTGATCCATAAGGAAGTGAATAACTCTTTTCCGAGTGATCACACAATTTTTATCTTTTCTATTTGCCTGATCTTTTGGCTGTTTCACAAACGCCATATTTATTGGCTGATCATTGCCTGTACTGTTGGATTTTCAAGAATTTGGGTAGGTGTTCATTATCCATTTGATGTCTTAGTAGGTGCTGTCATAGCATGTTTAACAGCGGTCGCTGTTATTGGTTTGCCGATATTTCAAAGGGGTGTTGATACCATCTTGGCCTGTTATGAATGGATTGAACAGAAATGTGTAAGGAAGAGAAGCAAATAAAATGTAAGTTGCAGTAAAACACCCCGATCTGTTATCGACTCAGATCGGGGTGTTGATTATTTTCGCCAAAACGTTGAACAATCCGCTTTGTCTTCAATATTAAATTCAATAATTTTTTTAAGTAGGGGATAATCAATGGGCAAGCTTTCTTTCATGCGAAACATCTTTTTTCCATGATCATAACCAGCTTGTACAATTTCAGCTGAAAAGTGATCAATTCCTTTTCCTTCTGGTGCGACAGAAATGTGATGTTTTGCAACACTAAACCCAATAATAAACGTCCCGTGATCTGTGAACATGGGCTGATTCCATGCAATTCTTGGCTCTAATTGAGGAAATGTGTCTTCAATCCATTGTAAGATGTCTTGAGTGCGCTGCTTTAGCTCTGGGTTACCAATGTTGCTTACATATTCTTCAAACACATGCATGATTTTTTATCCTCCATTTCCATCGACCTCATAAGCCTCAGACGGGATTCAAACCCGAACTCCTTTCGTAACTTCCCTACGGAATTTCACTGACTGCTTTGCGACCCGCCAGCTACAATTTGTTTTACGGTCTCTATCCTTCTAGAGCTACTGAGGCACTGAAGTTCTTGATCATATTATATAGAGAAACAAGATAAATGAAAAGCTGAGCCCACGATTGATGGCCACAAGGGGTGATCTAAAGCCTAATCGCACAAAATAGTCAAACGCACATATGATAAAAGACCATATGGATTTGTATACAGCATTGAATTGGGCTGATTGAAAGTGGCAAACCTGTTGATGAGTAAACTGAAAGAGCTAAACAATAAGACAAAGGACGAAGGCTTTACTCACAAACGTTCAATGAGTTCTCCTTTTTTGCTCATCATGGAAGACGGGGAACCTTTCTATTCATGGGTGTTCTTTGAAAAAAGTGTGTTTAAGACTTGCTATTTTTCTTTGATTTCTATCAATGAAGAACAGAATTGTGTGGTTTTAGAACTCCTTGTACCGTGTTGCATGAGATCGGCGTGCTGCCAGAAAGTCTTGTATCGATCCAGTTCAAGAATTCTTGTGGATCTGTCTTTTTTATGCGGAATGAGTGAAGTAGAGATGCCCGTATATGATGCTCTCATTCTAAAGAGTATAGAACCTCACCACATCCTTCTTTGTTTTTCAACATCGCCCAGTTCGTTTGAAATATGGCGTAATGGAACAAAGTTACTGAATACAGCAACAGTTGTTTTGCATCATCAAGATGATCAGGATGTGCCAATCTCTGTGAAGATTCAAACGAAAAAAGCATGTCATGACATATGTGTCCAAAAAGGAGAAAGTCGAGCGATTACCGTGAAGGATATGATGTTTATTTTAAAGGAGGAATCAATAGAAAACGTGCAAGCGCTAGTAGAAATACAAATAAACATCGTACGAAGGAAAAAAATAAAGCTTTAAAACTGGGATAATCGCACAAACTCTGTAGATCACTAGATCATAGTCTATCAAGAATAGGTGGAAGGAGGGTTAAAATGGCTATTTTAGGCGGGTGTAGTAATGAGCAAACAGGCTTTGTGAATGATGCAGTATGCTTCACAGTCGATTTAGCAGCAGCAGCGGATGCAGTTGTGGTATGGACAGATGGAACGCCATTTGTGATAAACGGAACAATTATGGTGGAAAACAACGGGATAGTGGCTGTAGCACCTACTGTCACTCTAGAGGTAAACGGTACTGCCGTTCCAGATTTCACAGTACCTCCAGGTGAGAGTCGATCCATTACGCTCAATGATATTAACTCAATTGGGATTGTAGGCACTGGTGGAACCTCAACTGGAAATATTGTAGTTTCTTTCTCTCTAAATTATCAGTATTAGAGTGTATGTCTTGATTATTCCACAGTTTGAAAGTAGTGAGAGGCATGTGCGCCCAACTTAATATGTGTGGAGGAATAACAGGCCCGACTGGTCTGACTGGTGTAACGGGAGTCACTGGCCCGACCGGTCCGACTGGTGCAACGGGAAACACGGGTTCGACTGGTTCGACCGGCGCAACAGGAAACACGGGCCCAAGTGGTTCGACCGGTTCAACAGGAAACACGGGTTCGACTGGTTCGACCGGCGCAACGGGAAACACAGGCCCAACCGGCCCGACTGGCGTAACAGGAATAACGGGCTCAACAGGCTTTACTGGTGTAACGGGAAACACGGGTTCAACTGGTCCGACCGGAGCAACAGGAAACACGGGTTCAACTGGTCCGACCGGAGCAACAGGAAACACGGGTTCAACTGGTCCAACAGGAATCACAGGCTCGACCGGTGCAACGGGAAACACGGGTTCGACTGGTGCGACCGGCGCAACAGGAATCACAGGCCCGACCGGTCCGACTGGTGCAACGGGAATCGCAGGCTCAACTGGCTCAACCGGCGCAACGGGAAACACGGGCCCAACCGGTCCGACTGGAGTAACTGGTGAAACGGGTCCAACCGGTACAAGTTTAACCGCTAATGCGATGTATGCGTCCAATACGTCAGGAAGTACAGTACTAGTTGTATTAGGTGGAACAGCTGTTTCCTTGCCTAATAATCAAAGTTTAGATGGATTTACAGCAAGTGGTGGAAATACGGTCTTTACTGTGCCTGTTTCAGGTCGTTATTTCATTACGTATCAAGTCAATACAAGTGCAGCACTGCTTGCTGGAACGAGGGTGATTAACAACGGGACACCAATAGCAGGATCTATTTTAACACCCGCTTTATCTGCGTCTAGCTACAACGTATCTCTCATCACAACACTTGCAGCAGGTAACCAAATTTCTCTCCAAATATTTGGATTGATCGCAACAGTTGTCTTACTTGGCGGAGGATCGGTTGGAGCGGCATTAACCATCATACGTTTGGAATAAGTACAAAAAAAGCCCAACAAGGGCTTTTTTTCATTTCATAACGAGATGATCCTTTGCCTTTTTGCAGAAAAAAGGGCGGAATTTTCACACAAACAGCATTGAAAAGGAGAAAGAAACGCATTTTCAAAGGAAACGGTTATTGAAGATTCAAGTGATTCATATTAAAATGATGTCAAATGGACTAATTAGCAATTGCTAATAGAAGTTCCATATTTAGTGAAATCATGTCATGTAGCTGAAGGTGATTGGGGGTGTAGAATGAGCAAAGTTCCTGTTGCGGAATTGGCATCACTATTAAATGACTGGAACATGGAAATCAAAAAAGATCATGCAGATGAGGCAGAACGATTATTTGCTAAAGCGAAACAAGCAGTAGAGGAAATTGACGATGCTGATATCCTCATGTATTATTCTCTTCTTGAGAAGAGGCATCACATTCTCATGTACAATTTGAGAGGGCAAAAGGGGAATGTATCAACGAAAAGTATAGAAGGTCATTATGGAAAAAAAGATGATGATCTGTCTCATCGCCTTGCCTATTATTTCGATTTTTATGAGGGTGTGTATGAGCAGCACCAAGGAAATTATGAGGTAGCATTGCAAATGTATCAAAGTGCTGAAAAGCTCTTAGATAAAATTCCAAGTGAGATAGAACGAGCTGATTTTGATTTTAAGGTGGCTTGGCTTTACTATCGTCTTAGTCATATTATGCTCTCATTAAGCTATATTCGCAGAGCCCTCCATGTCTATAAACGTCACAAGCATTATGAAAGAAGAGCGGCACTTTCATACTCTCTCGTTGCAGCAAATCTAACAGAGATCGGCCGGTACGAAGAGGCACTTGAGAATTATCGTCTGGCGGAAGAAGTTTTGACGAACGAGCAGGATGACTTTATGCTGGCTCAGCATCACCACAATGTGGCTATTTTATATTCATTTTGGAACAAACCGAAAGAATCAATACGTCATCTTGAAAAAGCGCTGTCCCATCAAGAGTATTATGATTCAGATTTCTTTTTCCATTCTACGTATCTGATCAGCCGGGAACTCTGTGTGATTGGTGAAAAGCAGCGTGCAAGCCAATATATAGAGGCTGCATATGCCAAAATAAAAGATGCTTCTCATGAAGTGTTTCAGCTCAAAATAGGCATCGTACATGATCTTTACTTAACGAATGCGCCACAAAGATTTCAGCAAATTGATGAGAAATTAAGAAAGTTAGAAGAGAAGAATGAATATCATGAAGTAAAAGAGCTTTCACATTTTGCGGCAAAATATTGTGAAAAGCAAGCACTTTTTGAGAAGTCTGTTTTTTACTTGAACAAAAGTTTAGAAGCGGATTTACATATGAAAAGAATGGGGTTGATTTAAGATGAAAACAGGATTAAAAGTATTATTCGTTGTGGGTTTAGCTATCGCTGCGTCTGTTCTAACTCAAAACGTTGCGGGTTCATTCGAAGTAGCAGAAAAAATCATTGGTGGTTAATCACTAATCCATATCTCGCCCTTGTTGATGATCATCAGCAAGGGTTTTTTGTTTAAATAGGCTCTTCTTATTAAACGCTGCAAGAGCGTTTAATAAGAAGAATTCGCAACAAAGGGGGTGTGCAAATTTGTTACCTGCCCCATTATTCTAAATAAACATAGGGCAGAGCAACAAGTTAAAAAGGTCACCTTTCTTTGCTTAATTTAATTTTTTGCAGGACTTTTCATTCAAATTTTATCAGATTGGTCTATTGTACATAGAATTGAAAGAAAAAGTGTGAACACCGCTCCATTTGTCATGCATATGATGAGATGAAGTGTATCTAGAAGGTAGGTGATTGTATGTATCCACGAGTATATGGAGGCTTTCACGGAGGCGGTTTTAGCGGAGGGGCAGTGGGCCCCCATATTGGCTTTGGCGGATATTATGTGAGCCCTGGTGTGTTCTCTGGCTTAGGGGGTTTCCCTGGATATGGTGGATTTGGGACATTTTCTGGATATCCGTATGGCTCCACGTTCATCATGGGGCGTCCTCCTGGTTTTTATGTGAGAGGTTATTAGTGATTCAACACAATGATTGAAATAGCCATCTAGAGATTGGCTATTTCAATTGGTGAAAGTGTTTGAATGTAGCAGTAATCACAATGACCCCAAGGATGCAGATAGGCAGCCAAATGATGATAAACGGATCGTAAGCATCAGTGTATGCAGCTAAAGCGGCACCTAGGCAGTAAAAGACAATAGAACCGATTCGCATCAAGCTCACATGCTGAATAGGGGCTTTTCTTTTTTCGCTGTGTGATAAGCGCTGAGCCAAATCTTCAAACAGGTTAGCGAGTGTGCTCGTTAAAACAGTTGTTGAAATGCCAGCAACATTTAATTTTCGTGCGGCCGTCGTCTGCATGCCCATGGCCATACTTAAAAGAATAATCAGCAGAAAATAAGCACCCTGTGTATAAGGCAAAATGATCATAAGAGCAAATAGAAGCAAGATCATCACTTCAATAATAAAGATACGTGTAACGGCTTTTGGCCAAAACGTTTTTTCATGCTTCCCGCCCATCACAACGGCAAGTAAAACTCCTAGAACGAACCCACTCAGTGCAATGATGGAATGAAGGGCTGTTAACTGCAATGAACTTCCTGCTGCAATGCCAAGCAGCACAATATTACCCGTCATATTTGCTGTAAACACATGTCCTAGGCTCAAATAGCCAATCACATCCACAATTCCTGCGGAAAGACATAAGAAGATCAGTGCTATGTGTCGAAATGAATGTGCGGTCAAAATGGTCATCCCTTTCTTACTCTCTAATAAATAAGTGTAACGCTTAATGACCGCGAAAGTCCATCTTATGAGCTGGTAAAATGTCTTGAAGCTGATGTAAGACTTGTCTAAAAGCATCATCATTCACAAAGTGCCTTATGCGGCGAAACGGATCGCCTTTTTCCTTTAGCCGCTCAATGACAGCCGACATGGTAAACAGAGAAGGATGAAGTTCGCCGAGATTCAATTCGTCCCATTCAAGCGGTGTCGCAACGAGTCCAAGCTCGTTTCCTCTTGGGGAATATGGGGCGATGATTGTTTTTCCAGCATCATGCTGAAGGTAATCCAAATATAAACGATTGCCGCGATTTTTCTTTAAACGTTCCAGAGTAAAGAGGTCAGGTGCTTGTTCACATAAAAATCGGCATATAAAAGCTGTGAATTGTCTCGTTTCATCGTATGTGAAGGCGTTTTTCTTTAATGGAATATAAACTTGGAGTCCTTTTCCACCGCTTGTTTTGATAAAAGCTGTGAGAAAGAGTCCATCTAAAAGCGTTTTGATTCGCTTGGCTGCTTCTATGGCTAGGTGAAATTCTTTGACAGATGGCGGGTCTAAATCAAAGACGATTTCTGCCGGTCGATCGGTATCTCTTGTTTCAAAAGGAATATGAAATTCCATCGCCAGCTGGTTACCGAGCCAAAGTAGCGTGTTAGGATCATTACAGATCGTGTAAGGAATATCTTCAACTTGATCTGTCACAACAAAATCAGGCGCATAATCAGGCGTCGCCTTTTGATAAAAACATTCGCCTCCAGTGCCATGAGGGAAACGAATTAAAGTGAGACGTCTTTCACGTAAAAAGGGCAATAGATAGGGAGCTACTTGTCTCAAATAAAGTAAGTAATCTGCCTTGTTGAGATGTAGGGCCGGCACAATTGGTTTCTCAGGGTGAGTGACGTCAATGACGGCAGGAAGCGGATACAGCTGCTTGAGCATTTGCTGAAATGTACACACTGCAGGATCAGTATCTAGTAAGAATGAAGAAAACCGAGGCTCTCTTAACGCTGACCCATCAAAGGATATACACGCAATATTTGCGACAATAGATGGCGGGATTTCATATTCTGATCCGCCTGTCAAATGGCCTTTGGTTTGAAATAACGCGCGCAGGGTTTGTTCTTCTTCTTTAGAAAAACCATGCTTGAATTGGACAACCTCTATAAGAACCGTATCTTGATAAATACAGCCTTGGAAATAGCCATTGTCTTTATCAAAACGGGTCACAATGACAGATACATGCCGCCAGTTTTTGATTTTCAGCCATTCTTTAGAGCGGGTATTATTCTGCCATTTACTCGTCTTTTTTTTAGCAACTAGTCCTTCCGCTAAATACGTCGTCATCAGCTCTTTCATATACTCAGAGCTTCGATCTGTATGGATGATTTGAAGAAGGGAAGGGTGATCAAGCTGAACGGATGATGGAAGTTTTACCTCTTCAAACACTTTCTGTAACCAGTCTTTTCTTTCCATCAGCGGGAAATCAACAAGGGATTTCCCTTTGCATCTCAATAGATCAAACGCAATCAAATGACATGGAAATCGCTCAGCCTGCAAGCGAATGGTTTCTTTGTTTTTCAGCCTGCCTCTTTGCTGAACCTTCGCAAAATCGCTTTGCTGTTCACTCAGTAAAAAGACCAATTCTCCGTCAAGCGTCAGTGGTAAAAAAGGTGCAAATCGGTCCTTTAATTGTATACACTGATCAATCACCTCTGGAAATTGTTCGTTTAACCGTTTTCCGGCCCTGCTCTCTAAATGAATCTCGTCTTCTTCCCACAAAAGAATGGTCCGAAAGCCATCATATTTTAATTCATACAGCCAGTCTGCACCGGCAGGAACATCATGTGCAGACGTTAATCGCATAGGTTTCATTGGGCTATTCACTTCCTTACATCATGTGTTCTTAGATTGGGATGAAATTTTCATAAACATACATAAGTCTGATGAAAACATTACATAGTAAGGAGAAAAGAACGGAGGCGTTACGATGCATACAGTTTGGAAGGGCGGCATTAGCTTCGGATTGGTCAATATTCCAGTCAAGTTATTTACCGCTACAGAGAACAAAGATATTAAATTAAGACAGCTGCATAAAGAATGCCATACGCCCATTAACTACAAAAAGGTTTGTGCCAATTGCGGGGAAGAGATAGCTCCAGAACAAATAGTGAAAGCATACGAATATGCTAAAAATAAATTTATTGAATTGGACGATGAAGAGCTGGAAAGGCTGCGAAAAGAAAATGAAGAAAAAGCCGTCGAAATTATTGATTTTGTGAAGATAGAAGAAATTGATCCGATCTATTATGAAAGAAGTTATTTTTTATCACCAGATACCGGCGGTGCGAAGGCTTATTCATTACTCAGAAAAGCCTTGGAGGAATCGGGGAAAATTGGCGTGGCTAAGATTATGATCCGCTCGAAGGAGCAATTAGCAATCGTCAGGTGCTATGAACATATCTTGCTGATGGAAACCATTCATTTCCCTGACGAGATTAGACAAGTAACAGACGTACCAAATATCCCGCAAGAGGAAAATATCGTGAAGAAGGAGTTAGATACAGCGCTCCTTTTAATCGAGCAGCTGACCACAACATTCGACCCAGCCGCCTATCAGGATGAATACAGAGAACAGCTGATGAATTTAATTGGGGATAAAATATCTGGAGAACATACAGTACAGCCAGAAACGACAGGCAAAAAGGATCCGTCTTCCAATGTGACCGATCTGATGGCAGCTCTACAGGCTTCTATCGATCGATCAAAACCAGCAAAAACGAAAAAAGCAGCTCCTAAGAAAAGAAAAGCACCAGCGAAAAAAGAAAAGAATGCATAAAATAAGACCGCCAGCGAGCGGTCTTATTTTGGCTTGACCACGTCCTGAATCGTCCCGTCTTTTCGGTGAATGACAGTGGGCGTTCCTTTTTTTGATGAAATCTCTTTTGCCCGGTCAATTGCTTCTTGTTTCGTTTCTTTGACCGCGCTCGCACGTTTCGCTTTTTCTGTTTGAACCGCCCAGCCATCTTTGTGTTTGACGACATGCTGCGCATGATCCATGAGCTCTGGCCTTGAAGAACTGCTTTTTTTAGATGGAGTGACAGAACCATTAGATGAAAAATCCTCTATTTCTTTCTCCGTAGCGTTCTTTTTCCACTCTTTCGCTTGATTGATTGCGATTGGGATGGCTCTATTATCTTCATAGCCTTCCTGTATCATTTTGCCCGCAATCTCAAGCGCTTTTTTTCGGATGACTTTATCTAACGATTGAAATGAAGCAGGATAATCTTCCATTGTCCAAGGCATATTGAACGCTCCTTTCTTTTAGTTGAACACCTTCCCCCATATGCAATTGATCAAACATACAAGAA
The DNA here is from genome assembly GCF_002993125.1 of Bacillus sp. LLTC93. Taxonomy (NCBI): domain Bacteria; kingdom Bacillati; phylum Bacillota; class Bacilli; order Caryophanales; family Bacillaceae; genus Bacillus; species Bacillus sp. LLTC93. The sequence goes on from NZ_PVME01000001.1 coordinate 45,107, forward strand.
TCTCAAACCAAAGGAAGGGATGGAATACACCTTTTTGCTGAGGCATTTTCACGTCAACTCCTGCAAAATAGAAGGTAGTAAAGGAGTGATTTGAATGATGATGAAAGGCTTGTATGAAGCACATTTACCTGTGAGTGATTTGAAGGTATCCATTTCTTTTTTTGAAAAATTGGAATTAACGCTTGCTCATGAAAATGAAAGAGTGGCATTTTTATGGATTGAGAAAGGAAAGAGCTGGCTTGGCTTATGGAAGGCTGATATGTCCACTATTCCATATCATCCAGCGACGCGACATGTCGCCTTCCAAATTAAAACATCTAGCATCGAACAGATCAAAGCCTGGCTGATAGAAAAAGGGATCACCATTCATCCGATGTTTGGTTTTTCGGAAGAGCAGCAGCCTTTAGTTCTTGATAATCCACCGCAATTTCATGCAGCGATTTACTTTCTTGACCCAGATGGGAATCTGCTTGAATGTATTGCACCGCTAGAAATCGATGCAGCAGAACATCATGACATGATGACATATGAAGATTGGGATAGAAAGAAAAATCCGTTTATTGATTGACAAAATCACTCATTGTAACTATATTGATTACAACGGTGGTGAAAGATTGTGAAGCAAATTAGCAGCAGGTATTCGATCGCTGTTCATATTTTGTCATTTATTGCAGGTGTTCCAAAAGAGTGTACAGGTGATTTTATAGCAGAGAGTGTGAATTCAAATCCTGTCATTGTTCGAAAAATGATGGCAATGCTCAAACGAGCGGATCTCATTGAGATTCGCCGCGGAGTAGGCGGTGCTTATTTAAAAAGACCGGCAGAGGACATCACGCTGTTAGATGTGTACCATGCTGTGGATGTAAGCGCGGATGAAGAGTTATTTAACTTCCATCAACCAGTCATCGCATGTCCGATCGGTCAAGTGATGGATACGAGACTGCGGCATGAACTAAAAGAAGCACAGACTGCACTTGAGAATCATCTAAAACAAGTGACGATTAAGCAATTATTGACAGACGTGGAATAAAAAAGCTCAGGCTGTACTTGAGCTTTTTTACACCATTTGTTGTAACCGATATGATTATAACAAATGAACGGATGTGTACCTAAAGCAATTCCATTCATAAAACATCATCGTCGAATGAAAAATGAGGAGGTCAAACACATGAAATTATTAGTAACAGGTGCAACAGGACAACTAGGATCGCTCGTCGTCAAGCATTTACTGACAAAAGTACCAGCTGAACAAATTGCGGTCAGTGTTCGAGATCCGCAAAAAGCAGTGCATTTAAAGGAAGCTGGGGTAGATGTACGTCATGGAGACTTTACTCAGCCAGATACCCTTTCATCAGCGTTTCAAGGGATTGACCGTCTTTTGATCATTTCGACTGCGGATGGAGACCGCGTGCAGCAGCATACAGCTGCCATCCAAGCGGCCAAAGCAGCAAATGTGGCATTTATCGCTTATACAAGTGTTGTCAATGCAAGAGAGAGTCAGCTAGTCCTTGCACATGACCATGCAAAAACAGAAGAGGCTATTTTGGCCTCTGGCATCCCTCATGTGTTTTTAAGAAACAATTGGTATATAGAAAACGAAAAAGACACGATTCTGGCGTCAGTTAGCGGCGCACCATTTTTAAGCCCTATTGGTGAAGGGAAAGTTGGCTGGGCGACAAGAAATGACTACGCTGAAGCCGCAGCAATTGCGCTAACACTTCCGGCACATGACAAGGAAATATATGAACTGTCAGGACCGCTTCGGACGCACACTGAACTTGCACAAATTGTCAGTAAGGTGAGCGGAAAAGAGATGAAAGTAGAGCAAATAGATGTAGACACATTTGGAGAATTTTTAGCTTCAAATGGTGTACCAAAAGAAGCTGTTCCATTTGTCAAAGCCATTCAAAGTGGAATTCGTGATGGTGCCTTAGCGGTCGAAAGCAGTGATTTCGAAACATTATTAGGCCGACCTTTAACACCTATCGAAGAAGGAATTCATGAATTGATTTCAAAATAAACATCAAAAAACGCCCTATAAAAAGGGTGTTTTTTTTATTCAACCACACGAGCAATATGTACAAATTTAGACAAATCACTTCGTTGAAATTTCAGAAATTTGGGATTAAAATGAAATCAAGGTCTAATATTTAGTCATCAGATGACCAGAATGATGATGAAAGTGAAGCGAAAGAAGGGAAGTTCGCCGATGAAAGTCAGTTTATTCGTTACCTGTTTAATTGACACAATGCAGCCAAATGTAGGAAAGGCGACAGTCGAAGTGCTAGAAAGGCTCGGTGTTGAAGTGGAATTTCCAGAAGCGCAAGTGTGCTGCGGACAGCCAGCCTTTAACAGCGGCTATATAAAAGAAACAATCAAAGCTGCGAAAAACATGATCAAGGCCTTTGAATCAGCTGAATATGTTGTGACACCATCAGGTTCTTGTAAAGCGATGTTTTTAGAATATCCTCATCTTTTGAAAGAAGATCCAGAGTGGTCAGCTCGGGCTGAGGCACTTGCTGCGAAAACATATGAATTAACAGAGTTTATTGTTGATATATTACACGTAACAGATGTAGGTGCGAGTCTGAAAGGAGAAGCAACCTATCACACATCCTGCCATATGACGAGACTGCTAAGAATTAAGGAAGCGCCTTTCACACTGTTGTCAAATGTCAAAGATTTGACGATGAAACCATTACCCCGCGCAGAAAATTGCTGCGGATTTGGAGGAACCTTTTCAGTAAAAATGGCTCCCATATCAGAGCAGATGGTCGACGAAAAAGTACAAAGCATAGAGGAAACAGGCGCTGAATATATCATTGGTGCTGACTGCGGATGCCTGCTGAATATTGGTGGAAGATTGAACCGCCTTGAAAAACCAATCCAGGTGATGCATATCGCAGAAGTATTAAATAGCCGCTGACGCGAAGAGGGGGAACGGCACATGAGTATGAAAATTGGAGAGAAAGCTTTTAAAGAGCGAGTCGGGGAAGGCTTAGAAGACGCTGTCATGAGAGGAGCTGTTTCCTCGGCACAGGAGCGCCTGTATCAAAGACGGATGACTGCAAGCGAAGAGCTTGGCAATTGGGAAAAGTGGCGTGAACTTGGCGAGGAAATCAGACAGCATACGCTGACGCACCTTGATGACTACTTATATCAATTAAGCGAAAGCGTGAGTGCGCGCGGAGGTCATGTCTTTTTTGCGAAAACAAAGGAAGAGGCATCAGCGTATATTCAAGATGTGGCACAAAAAAAAGCGGCCAAAAAGATCGTCAAATCAAAATCAATGGTCACAGAAGAAATTGAAATGAATCAAGCGCTTGAAGAGATCGGCTGTGAGGTGATTGAAAGTGATCTTGGCGAATATATTCTGCAAGTAGATGATCATGAACCGCCTTCACATATCGTGGCACCAGCTCTTCATATGACGAAAGAACAAATACGGGACGTGTTTCACGAAAAACTCGGATATGACATGTCAGAGACCCCTGAAGATATGACGAGCTTTGTGAGAGCAATATTACGAGAAAAATTCCTCGAAGCAGATATAGGCGTGACCGGCTGTAATTTTGCTGTGGCCAACACAGGTTCCATTTGTCTTGTGACAAATGAAGGGAATGCGGATCTTGTCACGGCCATACCAAAGACGCATATAGCCGTCATGGGGATGGAGCGGCTTGTTCCAACGATGGAGGAGCTGGATGTCCTTGTTGGTCTTTTGTGCAGAAGCGCAGTCGGTCAAAAATTAACAAGTTATATTTCTATCGTGGGGCCAAAAGGAGAAGAAGAGGTTGATGGGCCAGAAGAATTTCATTTGGTCATTGTTGATAACGGGAGGTCAAATATATTAGGTACAGCCTTTCAGCCTGTTCTGCAATGTATCCGGTGCGCTGCGTGTATCAATGTGTGCCCGGTTTACCGGCATGTTGGCGGACATTCGTACGGATCGATTTATCCGGGGCCGATTGGTGCTGTTCTCTCACCACTTCTGGGCGGCTACGATGACTACCAAGAACTTCCCTTTGCGTCAAGTCTGTGCGCAGCATGTACCGATGCTTGTCCAGTGAAGATTCCACTTCATGAGCTATTAATTAAACATAGACAAGTCATTGTTGAAAAAGAGGGGAGAGCGCCTAAAGCTGAAATGATGGCGATGAAAATGTTCGGAATGGGGGCATCGACTCCCGGGATGTATCAATTTGGAACAAAAGTAGCACCTGTTTTGATGAATCATATGGCTTCAAACGGACGGATTTCTAAAGGAATGGGTCCTTTAAAGAATTGGACAGATGTTCGAGACCTGCCAGCTCCTAGTAAAGAAAGATTTCGGGATTGGTTTAAAAAGAAACAAAAGGAGGAGTTGTGATGAAGGGAACCATTTCTCATCGAGATTCGTTTTTAGCTCATATCCAGCAGCAATTAGGCAAAGCCTCCTCTCCATCTACATCTATTCAGCGTCCGGTAGGGAAGTATCAAGTACAGTGGGAAACAAACGGACTTCTGTCTAAAGAGGAACTGGTGGAGCAATTGAAAAAGCAATGTCAACAGATCCACACAAGAGTGGTCGAAACAACACCTGAGAAAGCGCCTTCTGCACTACGATTATTAATGACAGAGTATGGAGAGGGTCCCGTGATGACCTCGCGCGATAGACGTTTTGAACAATATGGATTCGATCCTATGTTTGATTGCTTGCAAAAAGAAGGAATCTCAGTCACTAGCTGGAATGCAGATGCATCAAGAGATGAAAATATAAGGCAGGCAGAACAAGCGAAATATGCAGTTGTGTTCAGTGATTACACACTTGCTGAATCTGGCACAGTTGTTCTTTCATCTCATCAAGGTCAAGGAAGAGCGCTTCATTTTTTACCGATGATGTATATCGTGTGTATAGAAAAAAGCTCAATTGTTCCGCGGATGATTCAGGCCGTCTCGGCTCTCAATCGCTTGGTAGAGGAGGGAGAGCGGGCGAAAGGAGCCATTCATTTCATATCAGGCCCGAGTAATTCTGCCGATATTGAAATGAATTTAGTGGTTGGCGTTCATGGTCCGGTTCGGGCTGTTTATGTATTAATAGATGATGAATGAGGGCTGTCGTGATGAGAGCCTTTTTTTATATGAAAACAGCTTTCACAAATTTTAAAAAATCATCTTGCCTCTAGGTGAATGGACATAGTAAGATGACGACATACAAGATGAGAAGCTCATCTATTGCTGATGTAAAGGAAGCTGCTTATGGAAATAAATACAACTGCTCCAAAGAAGTCAATCGCAGTACCGCTTGTGATTTCAATTATTGCCATTTCATTTTCTGCAATTATTGTGAAATGGTCAAGTGCTCCTGCTGCTATTTTAAGTATGTATCGAATGATCTTTGCGGCGGTTTTGATGCTTCCATTTATCCTGCCGCGTAAAAAAGAGTTTCTCTCAATTAAACGTAGAGACTGGTTTTTCTTATGTATGTCAGGCTTTTTTTTAGGACTTCATTTTGTGTTGTGGTTTGGCTCACTGAAGCTGACCACAGTGGCAAGCTCTACGATTATCATCGCCCTTCAGCCGATGGTATCCTTGTTAGGCGGATTTCTCATTTTCCGTGAACGAACAACGATGTCTGCTATATTCACGATGTGTGCGGCGATTGTTGGTGCACTGATGATTGGGTGGGGAGATATAGGTCATAGCCAGGAGGCAATTGTAGGAGATATTTTATCCTTTTTAAGTGTGATCGCAGTTGTTTGTTATTTATTAATAGGTCAACAGGCTGTGAGAAAAATATCTCATTGGATTTATAGTTTTTGTGTATTTGGTTTTGCCGGCCTTTTTTTAATTCTTTTTAACCTGCTTCAGCACACGCCTTTCACAGGCTACCCGGGAAAAGAATGGGGAATCTTTTTATTGCTCGCCATTATTCCCACCATGTCACATGTCATTAACAATTGGCTATTAACCTATGTCAATGCGACAACCATTTCAATGAGTATTCTCGGTGAACCCGTTGGAGCAACGATACTTGCTGTCTGGCTGCTTGGAGAGAAAATCACACTGTTTCAAATGTTAGGCGGTCTACTTGTCCTTTTAGGTGTCTTTTTCTTTTTGATGCAGCAGCGTAAAGGGATCGTGATGAAAACAAAAAAATCCGGTTAATCTCCGGATTTTTACTCTTTTAAATGATTCTTTTCAATGACTTGGTTTAATCTAGCCTCGACTTTCTTTAATTCCATTCGTTTCTTTCTAATCATTCGAAATGCGATGACAATGCTTGTTACGATAAATGCGATGAATAGAAGAGAAAATACTTGAAATACGATATCTCCAATGTTGAATGCAACATTCTCTCCATTAGACATGTGTAAAACCTCCTTCTCTATCTATATATTACCATAATCAATAAAAGATTGAGATTTATCCATAATTTATCTATAATAGGTAAAATATCACTCATTAAAGGAGAACCAATATGAGAACTTTAGTCCTTTTACGAGGTCTCCCAGGTGTAGGTAAATCAACATGGATCAAAGAGCAAGGCTTAGAGCCATATACTTTATCAGCCGATCAGATCCGTTTGTTGACCCAGCCGCCGCAGCTATCAGTCAATGGGAAACCTGAAATTACGAGCAAGCATGATCATAAAGTCTGGTCTTTATTATTTGATTTACTCACAGCTCGAATGGAACGCGGAGACTTTACTGTGATTGATGCGACACATGTCACAAGCAAGTCGATTTCTCAATATAAGTCGTTAGCTACTACGTATCGTTACAGGGTGTATGTCGTTGATTTCACGCAAGTGCCACTTGAAACAGCCCTCCTGCAAAATCGCTCTCGAGAACCGCACAAAGTTGTAAGGGAGTCTGTTTTGTACCAAATGAACGAACGGTTAAAAACAGAAAAGGTACCGTCATGGGTGACCGTTTTGCAGCCAGAGGAATATCCGCACGTGATGTCCTATCAGCCTCGATCCTTTGATCAATATGAGGCCATTCATGTCTTCGGTGATATTCACGGTTGTCATACAGTCCTTAACACCTATTTGCAAGGGGACATTAAAGAAAACGAACTTTACATCTTTGCAGGTGATTTGCTTGATAGAGGAATAGAAAACAAAGAAGTTTTAGAATGGATGCTCGCACATAGAGAATGCCGGAATGTCATCGTGATCGAAGGCAATCATGATCAGCATTTATACCGGTTTGCACATGGCGAAAAAGTAAGAAGTAACATGTTTAACCGTCTTACTGCGCCTGAAATCGAAGCAGCAGACTTTGATTTAAAAGAAGTAAGAAAGTTTGTCAGAACATTTCATCAGCTTACCTATTTTACGTACCATGGCCAGACATATCTTGTCACCCATGGCGGGCTTGCTCATTTACCAGAAGAGCTTCTGCATGTTTCGACCCAGCAGCTCATTCACGGAGTAGGGGAATATTCAGATGACATAGACCACTTATTCGTTCAAAACACAGCTGGATTAGATATCATTCAAATTCACGGGCATCGCAATTTATACAGGCTGCCTATTCAAGCAGCAGATAGGTCTTATAACCTCGAAGGTCAGGTTGAATTTGGCGGACAGCTGCGGGTGTTGAAAATTACAGCTGACGGGATTGAGACACATGAAATTGACAATCCTGTATATAGAGCCTCTGAGAAAAAACAATCGGTCTCTGTTCAACCAGATATTTCGCTGGATGATTTTTTAGCTCATTTAGATCAGCATGAATATGTACAGGAATTAAAGCTTCCGCACCACATTTCATCTTTTAATTTTACAAAAAAGGCTTTTAGTGAACGGCAATGGGACGACGTGAATGTGAAGGCAAGAGGTTTGTTTGTCAATATGGCTTCAAAGCAGATTGTGTCTAGAAGCTATAATAAATTTTTTAACATTGATGAGCGTCCTGAGACAAGAATGCAGCATTTAGTGAATCACCTTCAATTCCCTGTCACTGTATATGATAAAGCAAATGGATACTTAGGAACCGTTGGGTATAACGAAATGGAGGATGAATTGGTGTTTACGTCCAAATCGTATACATCACATGTAAAGCAGAATCCGCATGCTTCCTGGGTCGAAGAGCTATTTTATGCAACCTTTAACGATGTGCAGGTCGACTACATCAAATCATACGTACGTGACAATAATGTATCTCTTGTGTTTGAAGTCATTTTGCCAGAGAAAGATCCACATATTATCACATATGATCAAGATCAACTTATTTTACTTGATATTGTGAAGCGGCAGCTGAGCTATGAAAAAGCGCCATTCGCTGAAGTAAAAAGATTAAGTGAACAGCTTGGAATGTCATGCAAGCAGGAAGTGGCTGCGTTTCAAGATTGGACGTCTTTTTATAAATGGTATCAGGCAGTCTCTCATGATGACTCAATTAAAGAAGAAGGATATGTCATAGAGGATAACAGAGGCTTTATGACCAAGCTCAAGCTTCCTTATTATCAATTCTGGAAGCAGATGCGTGCGATTAAGCAGCGCGTTGCAGACAAACGTTCTGCGCAAAAATATATGCAGGCTTTGCAAACAGCAGAGCAAGCCAGATTTTATACGTGGCTACTTGAGCAAGATCCTAAAAATGTGAGAAATAGCTCAATTATTGAGCTGCGATCACAATTTGAGCAAAGCGATGCTGCCCTATTGAATAATGACGGAATAAATGCATAGTCTAAAAAAGAGTCTTTTCTAAAGAAAAGGCTTTTTTTCATGGATTGAAAGGTGGACGCTTATATGCCTGATCATATTGAAGTGATTCTTCGGACATTATTTGCTTTTGCTATTTTATTTGGCGGGGCACGTCTTCTTGGAAAGCAAACCATTGCGCAAATGAATATTTTTGATTTTATTGCGGCCATCAGCTTAGGTTCAATTGCAGCGAATCTGGCGTTTAATACAACGCTCCCACTTCATCACACGACGATATCGTTTGTATCACTTGTCATGATTATTTATGTGATTTCCTTGCTTGCTTTAAGAAGCAGGAAGGTGAGAGGATTTATGGCCGGTAAACCAACACTTGTCATACAAAATGGCAAAATTCTTGAAGAGAATATGAAGGGGATGAGATATACACTTGATTATTTAAACCAGCAGCTTAGAGAAAAAGACGTGTTTGATATCAGTGAGGTTGAATTTGCGATGATTGAAACAGATGGACATATGTCAGTGAAAAGATATCCTTCATTTGAAAATGTAACGCGAAAGGATCTTAATTTGTTAATGAAGGCAGAGCGTTACATGCCTATTGAGCTCATCATGGATGGAAAGCTCATTTTGAAAAACATTCTTGAAAATCAATTAACAGAGCAATGGGTCCATGAAGAGCTTCAAAAAAGGCAGCTTTCGTTAAAGGACATTGTATACGCCGTACGTGCAAGTAATGGAAGCTTATATATTGATACATATAATGATCACATTCATTCTCCAATTGATCAGGAATGAAAGTGTAGTGCTGAGGACACCCGCATGTCACAAACCTGCCAATGTTTATAAGTCCTTTGGATGCCATATGACTAGGTATCATTTCTCAATTATTATTATTTTCAGAAAATGTGATGACGGAGTAAAATAAGTATGTTTAAGTATAAATAGAAGAAATTAAAATATTAATATAATATACCCTATGCGGAATGAACGTTCATTCCTAAAGCGAGAGGAGGGGATAAAGTGCCAGTAGTTACTGATAAACAAGAGCAGATCATGAAGGCTTCACTTGACTTATTTATTGAACGAGGCTTTGATGGCACCACGATGCCGATGATTTCAAAAAGAGCCAATGTCGGAGCAGGAACCATTTATCGGTATTTCGATAGCAAAGAAGCACTCGTCAATATTTTGTACCAGCGCAGCCTTACTGCATTTATCGAAAAAATGAACAAAAACAGTCCAGATCCAAAGGTAAGTATTAGGGCTTACTTCAAGCATGTATTTTATTGCTTGGTTTTGTTTACAAAGGAGAATCCAAGCGGTCTTTATTTTTTAGAAATTGATAAACGGTCGCATTACTTAGATGAGACGAGCAAAGAGAAGATGCAGCATTTATTAAATGAACTATTTCTCATCTTTGAAGAAGGGAAGAAGGATGGGATTCACCCAAATCTCTCTGGTAGAACCATTTTATCGATTGTATTTGGCGCTTTTGTACAGCTGCATAAACAGATCCTTGCAGAAGAAATAGAGCCAACGATTGAATTTTTAGAGGAAATCGAACAATGTTTATGGCGTGCCATTAGCGTTGCATCATAATGAATAAAGGGAGTGGGAACATGCAACAAACATCAATCATTCCAAAACCGAAAACATACGGACCTTTTAAAAATATTCCCCATATAAAAAAGGGGGAGCTTTCTCAAACCTTTTGGCGGCTGGCAGATGAATTAGGACCGATCTTTCAATTTGAATTTTCAAAAGCAACAAGTATTTTTGTTTCCAGCCATGAACTTGTCCAAGAAGTATTTGATGAGAGCCGTTTTGATAAATTTATTGGGAGCAGTCTCAATAAAGTAAGAGCATTTTCAGGGGATGGACTATTTACAAGCTGGACAGAAGAACCGAACTGGAGAAAGGCTCATCAAATTTTGATGCCTGCATTTAGCCAGCAGGCCATGAAGGGTTATCATGAGATGATGCTCGATATTGCCACACAGCTCGTGCAAAAATGGCAAAGAACAGGCCGCGATGAAGAAATTGAAGTAGCTGAGGATATGACAAAGCTGACTTTAGATACGATCGGACTTTGCGGCTTTGATTTTCGGTTTAACAGCTTTTATAAGGAAAATCAGCACCCATTCATTGAAAGCATGCTGAATGGATTAACCGAAGCGATGGAACAAGCGAGCAGATTGCCGGTCGCAGATAAACTAATGATCAAAAGAAGAAAAGAATTTGACGAAAATGTCGATTTTATGAAGCAATTAGTAGATGACATTATTAAGGAACGGAAAAAACAAGATAAAGCGGGCAATGATTTACTATCCCTCATGCTGCATGCAACGGATCCTGAAACAGGTGAACGTTTATCCGATGAAAATATTCGTTATCAAATCATCACTTTCTTAATTGCAGGGCACGAAACAACAAGTGGACTGCTATCCTTTGCGATTTATTTCTTACTAAAGAATCCAGAGAAATTAAAGAAAGCCGTCCAAGAAGCAGATGAGGTGCTGCAAGGCGGATTGCCGACATATAAACAGGTCCAAAAGCTAAGCTACACTCGTATGGTGTTAAATGAAGCCCTTCGCCTCTGGCCAACAGCGCCTACGTTCTCTCTTTATGCGAAAGAGGACACAGTAATCGGAGGGATATATCCAATTCAAAAGAATCAAAGTGTCTCTGTTCTGCTCCCTAAATTACACCGTGATCAAGCGGTATGGGGCGATGATGCTGAAGAATTTAAACCAGAGCGGTTTACGCATCCTGAGAAGATCCCGCAGCATGCCTACAAGCCTTTTGGGAATGGACAGCGTGCATGTATCGGGATGCAATTTGCCCTGCATGAAGCCACGATGGTTCTCGCGATGGTTCTGCACAATCTAGAATTAATTGATCACACAGCATATGAGCTTAATTTAAAAGAATCTCTCACAATTAAGCCAAACGATTTTAAAATCAAAGTGCGGTCAAGGAAGCAGCAATTCTTTATGGCACCTCCGAAAGAGGAAGCGAAAAAAAGCACTGCATCTAATGAGTCAAAAGTGGCCAGTCACGGTACACCTCTGCTTGTTTTGTATGGATCAAATCTTGGCACAGCGCAGCAAATGGCCAACGAATTTGCTGAAGACGGAAAAGCGAAAGGGTTTGACGTGACCACTGCACCACTTGATGACTATACACGCCAATTACCAGATTCAGGCGCTGTATTGATCGTGACGGCTTCATACAACGGACATGCGCCTGACCATGCGAAACAATTTGTGGATTGGGTGACGCAGGATGAGGAGCAGGATTTATCAAACGTGACATTTGCAGTTTTTGGATGTGGAGATCGAAATTGGGCGAGTACGTATCAGCGTATTCCGCGTCTCATTGATGAGGCACTTGAAAGAAAAGGAGCGAAGCGTGTTGCTAATTTAGGCGAAGGCGATGCAGGCGGTGACATGGATGAAGATAAAGAAATATTCCAGAAGACTGTTTTCGAAGAGCTTGCAAAAGAATTTCATATCACTTTCCAAGAGAAAAATCAGGAAAAGCCAGATTTATCAGTTGCTTATACGAATGAGCTAGTGGAACGTCCTGTGGCGAAAACATATGGTGCCTTTTCAGCTGTTGTATTGAAAAATACAGAATTGCAATCTGAAAAAAGCCCGCGGCAAACAAGGCATATTGAGCTGAAATTGCCTGAAGGGAAACAATACAAAGAAGGGGATCATATCGGGATTGTACCGAAAAATAGTGATGCACTCGTTCAGCGGGTGACCAATCGCTTTAAACTAGATCCTCAGCAGCACATTAAGCTTTCTTCTGAAAAAGAGGCAAGTCATTTACCATTAGATCAGCCGGTTCAAATCAGGGAACTACTTGCGTCACATGTTGAGCTTCAAGAGCCTGCGACACGTACGCAGCTAAGAGAGCTCGCAAAATATACAGTATGTCCGCCTCACCGCATAGAGCTTGAACAAATGGCTGGTGATTCCTATCAAGAAACCATATTAAAGAAGCGAGTAACCATGCTGGATTTATTAGATCAATATGAAGCATGTGAGCTGCCCTTTGTACACTTTTTGGCGCTTTTACCAGGTTTGAAGCCGCGTTATTACTCAATTTCTAGCTCACCAAAGGTAGATGAAGAGAGGGTCAGTATCACAGTAGCAGTTGTGAAAGGCGAAGCGTGGAGTGGCCGCGGAGAATACGCCGGGGTCGCATCAAACTATTTATGTGGTCTGCAAGAAGGACAAGAAGTGGCCTGCTTCCTGCATGAAGCGCAGGCAGGATTCCAGCTGCCGCCTTCACCTGAAGTACCGATGATCATGATCGGACCAGGAACAGGAATTGCCCCATTTAGAGGGTTTGTTCAGGCAAGAGAAGTGTGGCAGAATGAAGGAAAACAACTTGGTGAAGCCCATCTTTACTTTGGCTGCCGTCACCCTCATGAAGATGATCTGTATTTTGATGAAATGCAGCTGGCAGCACAAAAAGGAGTTGTCACCATCCACAGGGCTTATTCTCGTTATGATGAGCAAAAAGTGTATGTTCAGCACTTGATGAAAGAGGATGGCGACATGCTTATTGAATTACTTGATCAAGGTGCATATTTGTATATTTGCGGGGATGGAAAAGTCATGGCACCAGACGTAGAGGCTACACTTGTCGATCTGTATCAAGCCGTGAAACAGTGCTCGAAAGAAACAGCTGAAAATTGGCTGACATCAATTTCGAATGACAATAGATATGTAAAAGATGTATGGAGCTAACAAACAGCGAAAACCGCCAATTTGGCGGTTTTTTTCAGTTTACATAGAGAGAGATAGATAGAATGAAAGTTGGAAAGATACAAAACACCCAATTTAAAAATGAAATATTTTGTAAAAAATAAGAATATTCTCTCATTTACTCCAATATGAAACAATCGTATGATTTTTGATATAGGACATTAAGGAGGAATATGATGAAAAAGGTGAAAATGTTAATCCCTTCTCTACTCGTTTTTGGTGCTTTAAGTGTGCCTAGTTTTGCCCATGCCGCATCGGATTCAGTACTAACGTCTGATTATGACATGGTGACTTCTGATGGAAAGGTCATCTCTTCAAGTGATTTCCACAATGATACGAAAGCCCCCTCATCCTTTGACAAAGTGGACGATTTATCTTCTACTGTTGGCGAAAAAGTAAAACCACTAACAAAATATTTAAAAGACTTTCAAACAAAAGTAGTCATCGGAGACGATGGTAGAACAAAAGTAGCGAACACAAGAGTTGCGCCATATAATTCGATTGCTTATATTACATTTGGCGGGTCCAGCTGTACTGGTACACTCATTGCCCCAAACAAAATTTTGACAAACGGACACTGCGTGTACAATACAGCATCGAGAAGTTATAGTGCAAAAGGGTCTGTGTATCCAGGCATGAATGATAGTACTGCTGTGAACGGCTCAGCAAACATGACCGAATTCTATGTGCCAAGCGGATATATCAATACAGGTGGGAGCCAATATGATTTTGCCGTCATTAAAACAGATACGAACATCGGAAATGCGGTCGGTTACCGCTCCATCCGTCAGGTGACAAATCTGACTGGAACAACGATTAAAATTTCTGGATATCCAGGAGATAAAATGAGGTCAACTGGCAAGGTGTCACAGTGGGAGATGTCAGGTCCTGTGACAAGAGAAGATACGAATCTAGCATACTATACGATTGATACGTTTAGCGGAAATTCAGGTTCTGCGATGCTGGATCAAAACCAACAAATCGTCGGGGTTCATAACGCAGGCTATTCAAATGGAACGATCAATGGTGGTCCAAAAGCTACAGCAGCCTTTGTTGAATTTGTAAACTATGCGAAAGCGCAATAAAAAATAGAGCATAAAGCTTGTTTCCTTCAAAGGAGACGAGCTTTTTTTCATAGTCGAATGTAGAAAAGTTTCTTTTTTTATTCATCACTTTTTCATATTTAACAGCTATGCTGAATGAAAAAAATGAAAAAGAAAGAAGAGATATGAGTGAAAAACAGAAAAATAGACAGCATGTTGTTAATGATTTTGCTTATTGCAGGATTTCTCTATACTTATCAAATTTGGCAGAATGATAGTGCCAATCAATATTATTTAGCCGCGGTCAAAAGTATGTCCAAAAGCTTCCATCACTTTTTTTACGCCTCATTTGACGCAACTGGATTCGTATCAATTGATAAACCACCTGTCGTTTTATGGATTCAAACCATTAGTGCTCTTATTTTTGGCTTTCATACATGGAGTGTGATTTTGCCGCAGGCGCTTGCTGGAATTGGCTCCGTTCTTCTTCTTTATCTTATGATAAAACCGACCTTTGGTCAGGGTGCTGCGAGGGTGTCAGCGGCAGTTATGGCCCTCACTCCAATTGCAGCAGCGGTTAGTAGAACCAATAATATGGACAGTATGCTCGTTTTCACATTACTCGTTGGTGCTTATTTCTTAATGCGTGCTGTAAAAAGTGGGAGGCTACGCTGGCTCCTCATGGCTTTTGTTTTAATAGCCATAGGGTTTAATATGAAGATGTTGCAAGCATTTATGGTTCTTCCAGCATTTATGTTCTATTATTTTATTGCTGCTCGCGTCTCGTTGCAAAAGAAACTATTATCTCTCCTATGCTCACTGGCTGTACTTGTTTCTTTATCTTTATCATGGGCAGTTGCTGTTGATATGACAGCTGAAGGTCATCGTCCATATGTGGGAAGCAGCCAAACCAATTCTGTGTTAGAACTTGCCTTTGGTTATAACGGCACTGAGCGGTTACTTGGACAGACAACAGGCAAATCCTTTGGTGAGTCGAATCAGCAAGCAGGTGCTATGATGCCAGACAGTTCAGGAATAGGTGGGACGTCAGGTGATCAGTTCAATAGGAATCAGCCGCCCCCATCACAGAATCAAATGATGCCGCCTCATCAGGGTCCAGATGGTGCTCCGCCTGGCAGTTCTCTTAGTGGTCAAAGTATGAATATGTATGGGACTGGAAATCCAGGTGTATTTCGTTTATTTCAATCTGCATTGTCAGGTCAAATCAGCTGGATGCTACCATTCGCCTTATTTGGACTGTTAGGGATGATCATCAGCTGGTGGAAGGAGAGGAATTCTCAATTAAATGAATGGAAACAAACGATATTTTGGACAGCATGGCTGATCCCTATTGCAGGTTTTTTTAGTATTGCAGGATTTTTTCACCACTACTACCTCATCATGCTTGCCCCACCAATTGCGGCACTATGTGGCATAGGAGCCAAAAAAATGAGTGAGTTATTTACGGCGAACAAAGGAATGTCCGCATATCTACTTCCAGCGGCAATTGCTGTTACAGCTATATTCCAAGGATATATTTTGAGCAATTATATAACGCAAATAAGTAGTGTATGGATGTATACAATTGCGATTGCAGGTTTGAGTATCGCTATTTTATTGCTCGTATACAGAGAAAAACAATTGATCAAAAAACGGTTGATGATCATCGCTTTGACAACCCTATTGCTGATACCTGGTTATTGGGCTGCAACCCCTATCATATATGGAGGGAACAGCGTACTTCCTGAGGCCGGTATTCAGCTATCTAGTTCACGTGGAGGGAATATGTTTACATCTAGTGTCGATCAAGGTTTACTCACTTATTTAAAGACTCATCAAACAGGTGAAACGTATTTATTTGCGACACTTACGACAGTTACCGCAGCGCCATATATCATTGATGAAGATGAGAATGTGATGGCCTTAGGCGGGTTTAATGGGACGGATCCAATTTTAACTGTAAACAAATTAAAAGCACTTGTTCAACAAAGGAAAGTGAAATACTTTTTATTACCAGATAATCAGTCAGCTAACAGCGATTTAGTCAACTGGATCAAGTCACATGGTACAGTGATCTCAACAGAAGAGTATAAGGGCTATTCCTCATCAACTGTACAGGGGATGCCCTCTGAGAGTTCACAAAATGAAACATTATATAGAGTAGATGGAATATCATAAATGGAGCGAGGCGAATGATTGAAAAACCATTCGTCTTTTCTTATGGAGAAATCGCTCGACAGCTTCAGCTCATCTTTTTCACATGTCACCACTGAACCACTCATACATTAAAAATGACTCATTTCCTTAAAGTCAAGATCATACCTGAAGAAGTATGAGGAGGTCACAAGCTTTTGAAGATGAGGAAAGGCTGGTTCACTGTTGTCGTCCTATGCTTTGTGATATGGATGGGTGCGTTATTAAGTGGATTTGGAGAGGATCAGGCGGCAAAAGGGGCGGACCGTTATGATCATGTCATTCAATTTCCAAAGGAACGGTATCCTGAAACAGGCAGTCATATTCAAGAAGCCATTCGAAAAGGGCATTCAGATGTGTGTACCATTGACCGAAATGGAGCAGATGTCCGCAGGCAAGAATCGTTAAAAGGAATTCCCACAAAGCCTGGCTTTGACCGGGATGAATGGCCGATGGCGGTTTGTCTTGAGGGAGGAAAGGGTGCAAGTGTTCAATATGTCAGTCCATCAGATAATAGAGGAGCAGGCTCATGGGTCGGGCACCAAATAAGCGGCTATCCTGATGGGAAAAGAATTTTATTTATTGTGAAATAAAACTTGGGAAGAGGCTCCTTGTTGGGGCCTTTTTTGTTTA
This sequence comes from Bacillus sp. LLTC93, assembly GCF_002993125.1. Classification (NCBI taxonomy): domain Bacteria; kingdom Bacillati; phylum Bacillota; class Bacilli; order Caryophanales; family Bacillaceae; genus Bacillus; species Bacillus sp. LLTC93. The sequence continues at coordinate 62,413 of NZ_PVME01000001.1, forward strand.
CAATAAGAGCGTATTCAAGCTAGCAGGGATAAAAGATTCAGTGGTACAATCAATCTACAATGACAAGAAGAAAATGTGAAGGGACATATGCTTATGGATAAGAACCGTGCATTATACGATTTTTTCATGCAACATGCAGAGAAATTAACTGAAACATGGTATGAATCAATTGAGGATGATGATCCAGAATCTATTTATCGTTCAACTGATTCAGGCATCGTAGAAGAGCTAAAACGGCAAAATCAAGATTATTATCAGCATTTTATACGTGCTCTTATTGAAGATAAGACGTATTTACATACTGAATTTAAAAAGTGGTCGGAAGACTTAGCAAGTGATCCGAAGCATTTAAACACACCATTAGATTATGTTGTCAGAGAATATATGTCTAATCAAAGAGTGGTCCTTCATTACTTAAAAGAGTTTATTAAACAGCGTCAAGGTGATATTGATATCGACCGCATCTTTTATTGGTATGATTTAATATCAGAGGCGTTTAACATTTCAATCCATGTGTTCATTCAGCAATATGTGAAAAATACAACAAAAAAGCTCGTTGCTCAAAGAGATATGATTTATGAGCTGAGCTCTCCTGTGATCGTCTTAAAAAGCCATATTGCCTTATTGCCTTTAGTAGGTGACATTGACACAGCGAGAGCTAAGATTATATTAGAAAATACATTAAAACAGTGCTCACAAAAAGGTGTTCAGCATTTGTGCATTGATTTATCGGGTGTCGTCATTATTGATACAATGGTGGCTCATCAAATCTTTGATCTTGTGACATCACTACGGTTAATCGGGGTGGAGACAACCATTTCAGGGATCAGACCAGAAATTGCTCAAACAGCTGTGCAGCTCGGGCTTCCTTTTCATGAATTTCAAGCGGCATCATCACTTGCTCACGCGCTAGATCGAATGACTGAATTTTCTCCAATATAAAAACCAGGCCTAGTAATGGGCCTGGTTTTTAATTAGATCACAGCGTCAATTTTTGTTACTTTCCAATCCTTTTGTACTTTCTCGTAAGTGACAGTTCGTTTTACTTTACGTCCATCAAGCGTTGGGACTGTGAATTCATATGTGCGGATTGTATTTTTCTTAGAGACAAGTTTAGGTGTTGCTTTCTCCCAATTGAGCATATTGTCTCCGTCACCGACGGGAACAGCCATTTTACCTTTATGAACAATAAACTGATAGTCTTTTAAACCATGAGTGATCGCATCTTTTGTGAAAACTTGAGATAGGTAGCTGTTTAGTTTTTTCTTTGTATCAAATGTTTTAGAAAGATAGTTGTACGTCATGTCTTTATAGCTAAATGATTTTAATTTGTAATCTGAATGTTCATTAATTTTATAGCCTGACATCGCACTCCAAAAGTGTTCTCGTGCATCAAGGGCAATATGTAACGCTTCTTTATTTGTTAAAGCGGCTGGTTTTTTGGAAGCGGCCAGTGTTGTTGTTTGTAATGAGATCATCAGCATAATAGCAGTTAATAAAACAAATAGTTTTTTCAAGGCGATTGCCTCCTTTTTTAAATGAAAACTTCTTATGTTACAAATGTTACAATAATTACAGTGATATTACAAGTGTTAAATATAAATGTTTTTTATTTCTTTTCTTTCTATCTATATAACGTTTGAGTGAGACAAAAAGTTTTCATTTTTTTATTTTTTCTTCTCAACTATTATTTAACCGTTCTAAAGAAGAATAAAACGTCTTTTGGAAAAATTTTATTTGGACGTTCAACACCCTTTTTCATTTATGACATATAATGTCGTGATGAATGTCTAAGAAAGTGGTGTTTAGTATGTATCATCCGTATGAAGTTATGTGGAATGGGTACTTGTATGATAGGCAGGTACAAGGATGGCCATCGCTTCCTATTCCTCAAGTTGGAGGTTTTCCTGGGCTTCCAATCGGAGGGGGAGGTACTGGGCCAGGGCAAGGTTCAGGCGGACAATCAGCCCCGCCAGCTCCGTCGCAGCACATCATCTCTCAGTATCAGCAAGCAGTCTCTCAGCCTCAAAGTATGCAGTCACTTATTTCAGGGCAAAGTGTAAGTGGAGGCCAGCAAACTGTTCAATTTGCAGCGGGATGTAATAGAAGGTGGACGATTGTGTTCCTTAGAAACGGTCAAGTATTTTTAATGTATGTGCTTTCCTCACAGCCTTTTGGCCGTACAACAGGCTTTATATGGCCGAACTTTACATTTGGTTCGTTCCCAAGTTCGAGTATTCTTGCTTATTCTTGTTCATAAAAGAAAAAGCCGGTTTTCATCAGCAGCTGATGAAATTCCGGCTTTTCTTTAATGAATATTTCTAAATACGCCAATCACTTTACCTAGTATACTCACATTCTGTAAAATAATCGGTTCCATTGACGGGTTCTCTGGCTGTAATCTAAAGTGTGTATCTTCTTTATAAAAACGTTTCACTGTGGCTTCATCTTCCTCTGTCATGGCGACCACAATATCTCCATTGTTGGCTGTGCTTTGCTGACGTACAATGACATAGTCCTTGTCCAAAATACCAGCATCAATCATACTTTCTCCCATAATTTCAAGCATAAATACTTGTTCATCTGGTGCTGCAAAAGTTTCTGGAAGAGGGAAGTATTCTTCTACATTCTCAACAGCCGTGATAGGCAAGCCGGCTGTTACTTTTCCGATGACTGGTACATTCATTACAGCACTCTTTGGAATATTCATTTCCTCATCATCTAATACTTCGATCGCTCTAGGTTTTGTCGGGTCTCTTCTAATTAAGCCCTTTGTTTCTAGTCTAGCTAAATGTCCATGGACAGTTGAGCTGGATGCTAGACCGACGGCTTCTCCAATTTCACGAACGGATGGGGGATAGCCCTTGCTTTTTACTTCTTCTTTGATGAATTTCAGGATATCGAGTTGTCTTTTTGATAGCTTCGTCATCTTTTGCACCTCAAAACGTCAATTTTAAAGAAATTATAGCATGTTTTTCCTAACAGTACAAACATAGGTTCGAAAAAAACGTTTGACAGAAACGTTTGTTCGTATCTATAATGAGTAACAGAAAGAGCGAACACACATTCTATTAGGAGAGATGACATTATGAGGTTAAAAGAATCTATTATTTTTATTGGGGTATTCTCATTCATCGTTGGCATATTTCTCTCACTTATCGCAGTCACTAGCCATAATGATCCAAATCAATATGTTAAAATAGAGGTTCAATCAGGTGATACTCTTTGGGGGTTAGCTGATCAAGTAAACGATAGTAAATCAATCGACAAAAATGCGTTTATTGACTGGGTAACCGAACACAATGATCTTGCTTCAACTGAAATCCAGCCTGGAGACATTCTTGTGATACCAGTCAAAAAAGAGCATCCAGTCGTATATCAACTTGCAACGGTACAGTAGAAAGGTCGATTGAAGACATGAACGCAATCATTTATGCGAGAGTAAGTACTGTCAAAGAAGAGCAGGAAACCTCGCTGAAAAGACAAGAAGAAGAACTGCTAGCTTTAGCTGCTTTGCACAAGATGAATGTGGTCAAAGTCATTAAAGAAAAAGCAAGTGGATACGATCTAGATCGTGATGGAGTTTTTGATATGCTTGCTACGCTGAAAGAAGAGTCAATAGATGCTGTTCTCATTCAGGATGAGACGCGACTTGGAAGAGGACAAGCAAAAATTGCACTTCTCCATTGTCTTTTTAAAGAGAAAGTAAAGGTGTATAGCGTTTTTCATAGAGGACAGCTTGAGCTTTCAGAAGCAGATGAGATGGTCATTGAGATTGTAGGAATCGTGGAAGAGTATCAACGAAAAATTCATAACCTGAAAATTAAGCGGGGAATGAAGAGGGCTGTTGAGCGCGGGTATCAGCCTGAACTCAATTTAAAACACCATGAGCAGGCGCCTGGCCGTGAGCGTATTGAAGTACCGATTTCAGAGATTGTTCGATTAAGAAAAAACAACATGACGTTTGCCGAAATTGCAGCAACACTTCAGGCACTGGGCTTTGACATTTCAAAGGCGACGGTGCATAGAAGGTATCAAGAGTACGAAAAAGGTCTTACCACGTAAGTATGAATTGTTGTAAAAATGAATGATATTTAGTAGTATGTAGAGAAAATGTTTTAAAGGAGTTTGTCATGATTTCTAAAGAACAGCTTGCAAGAATAAATGAGCTTTCAAAAAAGTCAAAAGAGACGGGATTGTCGGACGCTGAAAAAACAGAACAAAAGCATTTAAGAGAAGAATATTTAAAAGCTTTTCGTTCTTCTATGAAAAATACACTTAAAACTGTGAAAATCGTCGATCCTGAAGGAAACGATGTCACACCAGAAAAATTAAAAAGAGAAAGAGATCAGAACCTTCATTAAGGTCGTGATTTCTTGAATTTTGAAAAGATGGGAAGAATATTCTCATCTTTTTTCATATTTGCATAAGTTTTTAGGTGATCGATAAACTAAATGTGACAAAATCCTTCTTTTTCAGCGTGAAATAGTTGTGAAAAAAGGACAGTAGATTTATGATAATGGTGTACACAAGATACGGAAGGGGATTTATATGGAAACGATTGAATTGAAATCTATTGCAACAATACGTACTCTCTCCATAGACGCAATTGAAAAAGCGAATTCCGGTCACCCTGGAATGCCAATGGGTGCTGCACCAATGGCATACGCTTTATGGACGAATCACTTAAACGTAAGTCCGCAAAATCCAAATTGGTTTAACAGAGACCGCTTTGTTTTATCTGCGGGACATGGTTCTATGCTTCTTTATAGCATGCTTCATTTAAGCGGATACAACCTTAGCATCGAAGATCTAAAACAATTCCGCCAATGGGGAAGCAAAACACCTGGACATCCTGAATTTGGACACACTGAAGGCGTAGATGCCACAACAGGTCCTTTAGGACAAGGGATTGCCATGGCAGTTGGAATGGCACTTGCAGAAAGACATCTTGCGGAAACGTATAACAAAGACAACTTTAACGTTGTGGACCACTATACATACAGCATTTGTGGAGACGGAGACTTAATGGAGGGAATTTCCTCTGAAGCTTCTTCACTTGCTGGTCATTTAGGCTTAGGCCGTCTAATTGTTCTTTATGATTCAAATGATATTTCTTTAGATGGCGACCTAGATCGTTCCTTCTCTGAAAATGTGAAGAATCGTTTTGAAGCGATGAACTGGGAAGTTCTTTACGTCAAAGACGGCAACAACATCGAAGAAGTGACTGCAGCTATTGAAAAAGCCAAACAAAGTACGGACAAACCTACACTCATTGAAGTGAAAACAACGATCGGTTTCGGATCTCCAAACCGCGCGGGAACGTCTGGTGTGCATGGTGCACCGCTTGGCAGCGACGAAGCAAAGCTGACGAAGGAAGCTTATTCTTGGACGTTTGAAGAAGATTTCCATGTACCTTCTGAAGTGTACGATCATTTTAAAGAAGCTGTAAAAGACGCTGGTCAGAAAAAAGAAGCTGCGTGGAATGAGCTATTCGCGCAATATGAAAAAGAATATCCAGAGCTAGCAGCTCAGCTGAAGCTTGCGATTGAAGGAAAACTTCCTGAGAACTGGGATCAAGAGGTTCCTGTTTATGAAGCAGGCTCAAGCCTCGCCTCTCGTGCTTCTTCTGGCGAAGTATTAAACGGCATTGCGAAGCAAGTACCTTTCTTTATTGGTGGTTCTGCTGATCTTGCTGGATCCAATAAAACAACAATTAAAAACACTGACGACTTTGGTAAAAATAATTATGCAGGCAAGAATATTTGGTTTGGTGTCAGAGAATTTGCAATGGGTGCTGCGTTAAACGGTATGGCACTTCACGGCGGTCTTCGTGTATTCGGCGGAACGTTCTTTGTTTTCTCAGATTACTTAAGACCAGCAATTCGTCTTGCTGCATTAATGGGACTGCCAGTCACTTATGTCTTTACGCATGATAGTATTGCCGTCGGTGAAGATGGTCCGACGCATGAGCCAGTTGAACAGCTTGCTTCATTACGTGCGATGCCTAACCTTTCTGTTATTCGCCCAGCTGATGGAAACGAAACAGCTGCAGCGTGGAAACTTGCTGTATCTTCAACGGATAAACCAACAGCACTAGTCCTTACTCGTCAAAACCTTCCAACGATTGACCAAGCACCAGAGAAGGCATATGAGGGAGTAGAAAAAGGTGGATACGTTGTCGTTGAAGCTGCTGACGCCCAGCCTGAAGCACTTTTACTCGCTTCAGGATCTGAAGTAGGTTTAGCAATTGAAGCGCAAAAGGCACTTGAAAAAGAAGGTATCCGCGCTTCTGTTGTGAGTCTTCCTGCATGGGATCGCTTTGATCAGCAATCAGACGAATACAAAGAATCAGTCCTTCCTAAAGCAGTGAGAGCACGTGTTGCGATTGAAATGGGTGCTTCACTAGGCTGGGAGCGTTACACGGGTCTTGATGGTGACGTGATTGCGATTGATAAATTTGGCGCTTCTGCTCCAGGTGAAACCATTATTGAGAAATACGGATTTACTGTAAGCAACGTGGTTAGCCGTGTAAAAGCAAAACTTAATAAATAATCGATTTCCAATCATCATGCTTTTTTGCTACCTGTTTGCAGAGCATTTCCATCCGCTCTGCAAACTTTTTTCTTTTTTCTTGTTTTTTTGACAAAACTAGTTTCTTCTTGCTTCATATATAGACAATTCTTTCTTTCACATTTTTGTATAATACAAGCAATAAACGATATTGACGAAATGTGAAAGGAAGGGATAGACATGGAACGCCATTATTATATTTATTGGATTGAGGATGAATTTGCTCATCATTATTTTGGCAGAGAATCTATTTTGTTTCACTTGTTTGAGTCATTGCACTGGACGAACTGTACTGACGATGAGTTAGTCATGCTTGTTAAGCAAGTGGATTACGTGACGAAACGAATCCCTGCTTTTCATATGCACCAACGATTAATGAACAACTTAACGAACATTCACTATACACAAATAGGCTCGATTTACAGCGCCTCATTACCAGATGGAAAAGGAACAGCTGCATTCATTATCAAAGATCGTTATATCCAAATGTCTGCCAAAGGTAGTTATGAGGCAGAAGCGGTGTTTTTTGAAGTGCTGAGAAAAATTAGTCCTTGCTTCCTTGCCATGGACTTTGGATCAAAGAAGCACGGGTGGCTCAATCCGGTAAAAGTGAGGAATTTTGTTTAAAAAAATAAAATTGAACGTGAAATGTTGTATAATAGCCTTTTGTTTAGTACACTTTATACGAGACAACATGAAGGAGGAAGAATTATGGATTTATGGGTTGTCATCCTTGTAGGCGTTGTTGCACTGCTTGCAGGAGTTGCACTCGGATTCTTTATTGCTCGTAAGTATATGATGAGCTACTTGAAAAAGAATCCACCAATTAATGAACAAATGCTTCGAATGATGATGATGCAAATGGGCATGAAACCGTCCCAAAAGAAAATCAATCAAATGATGAAAGCCATGAACAACCAAGCGAAATAATACGTACGATATTATGATCATAGATGGAACATGGGCATAAAGAATGGACAAGCTATGTCCTTTCTTTATGAAGTCACCTTCATCAGACGCTAAAAACCACTGTACTTGCATGAATGAAGCAGGGAAGGTGGTTTTTATTATGTCGTTATGCATCATCTGAAAGACCAAAAACAAAAAACCCCTGTGATTAGAGGTTTTTGTTTCGTTTATTGTCACACATATCAACTTTTCTAAAATCGTGCGGCTTGGTTTATATCATGAGATATGATTAGTTGGCTGAATTTGAGTGTAAGTGTCGTTGATATTGTAAGAGGAGATGATCTAGCTGCTGGCTATGTTCGATGGTCACTGTTGATGTCATCCCATTATGCAAGACAACTTTCATCAACTCTTCTCTTTTTTCTTCAATTTGAGTTAATAATGATGTTTTTACCAAAGTCATGTTCCTTTCATGCAAATCTTGATAAAAAGAATCGATTCTATTATATCCATATTAAGGTTTATTTTCAAATTTAAAGGATTCGTTATCTCGATGTCAAATTAAATTATATAAGGTTTTAAGAGAATAGACCATCTTTATTGAGATGATGTAAAAAAAATGAAATGATTTTGTCATCTCTTATTGTATATTGTAAGAAGGGGGGTGTTCTTTTGTCAGATTTGAATTATTTTTTAGCTTTTGGAGCAGGGTTTCTTTCTTTTATCTCACCGTGCTGTCTTCCGCTTTACCCAGCCTTTTTATCGTATATCACGGGTGTTAGTATAGATGAAGTGAAATCTGAGAAGGTGATGTTGAGAAGAAGAAGTCTCCTTCATACATTATTCTTTTTAATTGGGTTCTCTATCATTTTTATTGCGATTGGCTTTGGGACATCGTTCGTTGGTTCGTTCTTTATTGAATATCATCAAGCGATTCGTCAAATTGGGGCCATTCTCATTATTTTCTTTGGCTTTATGATTCTTGGTGTATTTCAGCCCTCTTTTCTGATGGGGGAAAAGAGAATGCAGTTCAAAAATCGTCCAGCTGGTTTTTTTGGATCGATTCTCATCGGAATGGGTTTTGCTGCTGGATGGACACCTTGTACCGGCCCGATTTTATCAGCTGTCATCACACTTGCCAGCAATAAACCGGAGTCCGCTGTGACCTATATGATTGCGTATGTATTAGGCTTTGCCATTCCGTTTTTTGTTCTTTCTTTTTTCATCACGAAAATGGCGTGGATCAGAAAGCGTCAGCAGCTCATCATGAGAATTGGCGGGATCATTATGATTGTGGTAGGGATTTTATTGTTCTTTGATCTTCTCACATGGATTATCATTATGTTCTCATCATTGTTTGGTGGATTTACAGGCTTTTGAAATCGTTTTCTACAGTCGCGGCGAATGGTTTTTTTTCGTCAATTGGAGTATATTATACATAGACTGACCTTAAAGAATAAAGGAATGATTTGATATGATGATCATAATCTCTTCTATAATTGCGGTATGTATGGCGGTAGCCGTCATGTTTATTCGCATTAAATCATCTGCAAAACCTGCAACCGCGAAAAAAATTATTTTACCTCCTATATTCATGAGCACTGGCGCTCTAATGTTTTTGATCCCTATGTTTCAAGTAACTGGAGCCGAATTTCTTGAGGCGATCACAGTGGGGATGTTTTTCTCAATATTTTTAATTAAAACATCAAAATTTGAAATTAGAGGGAATGAAATTTATTTAAAGCGATCAAAAGCTTTTGTGTTTATTCTCATTGGTCTTCTTGTTATTCGTATTGGCATGAAGACCATCCTGAGTTCTTCCATTGATTATGGCGCGCTAAGCGGGATGTTTTGGATCCTTGCCTTTGGCATGATCGTGCCTTGGCGTGTCGCTATGTATTTGTCGTTTAGAAAACTGGCTAAACAATTAGATCCACAGCAGGCTCAAATGAATTAAACCTCCTTTTTAAAAAGGAGGTTATTTTAATAGTGATTCGTATGGCGTGTGATCAATGTTTTTTTCTTGCAGGCGCTTTAGTAAAAACTTATGGTCTCGCTTTGGCGTAGCGATTATATAGCCGCGAATGATTAAGTCTAAATTAATGCTGGCAGCTTGTTCTTTTAGTGCCAGTTCGCCAATTTTACCAGCAATTTTTTCTTTGGCGACATCTCGAAACAGCTCTGGAACTGGTAATACCAGCTCATTTAAAAGCTGTTTGTCCTCATCCCGCCATAGGTGCAGGCTCTTTTGAATATATTCATCCTGCCAATCAAGTTCTGATTTCCCGTCTTCCTTCGGCAATCGTTTTAAAAATTTGCGAAACATAAAAAAGCCACCGATTGCTAGTAATCCGATCATTACTGTACCCCAAAATAAAATGAACCACAAAAACCAGCCGCTTAACATGTTCTCACTCCTTATACCCCTTATCTCTCTACCTTATTTTACATGAAGAGATGATAGAAGAAAATAACAAAAATGTCTGTATCTTTTCTGTATAAACGCCCTTTTTTATAAATAGACGTCCAATTACTAGAAGGACCCAAACCATTTAGTAGAAAAAGAATATATTATCGTATAGCGACTCTACTATTTGGCCATGGTGGTTCGCAAAAGGGATTGACTTGAAACGAACGGAAGAGAGCCCACCTAAATGAAGAAGGGCTCTTAATGTTTGACATGTGGCATTTGAAAGGAAAATGCCCCGTCTTGATGATGGGAATATTTTTTAATCTTTATCGATATGATTCGGTTTTCGTAATCCGTGGCTATGTCTTTGTCATTCAAATAAAAAGGAAGCATAACGCTTTTTTCAATTTGCTGATCGCCTGCATCATTTGGCTTTTTTAACGTATAAGCTAAAGTGAGCTCATATCCCGCGAAGGTCAGCTTTACATCAGTGATCGATAGGGCGGAGACATCGATCTCAATAATATAATCACGGCTTGTTTCATAAAGATCAATTGGGAGGTGTTCATCATACCAGGCAAAAGGATCATCCATTAGCACATTGAGCCAATCATCTATTTCAAGAAAATCAGAGGAATTCGCTTGCTTTTCATTCTCCATAAACACTCCTCCATCACATCTCATAATAAATCATATGTTGAAAACTGAAATGTGTGAAAGACCTAAAACATCCCGCTTGGTCACGGGATGAGAGGGGAATGTTTACATATCATGATGTGAATTGTGCTTTTGTCTTGTATGGTTGCGGTTTTTAACTTTTTTACTGCCTGATAATGGCTCAGGCTGTCCGCCTTGATGCTCCTTAGGAGAGTTTTGACGGATGTCTTTCCCTGTGTTTTTATTCGTCATGATTCCTGCTCCTTTCTTATTGGTTCTTTTTGCGCTTTTTATTGTTTTGTCTTTGTTCTTCTGTTAAAACGAGCTGATCATTTTCAATATAGCCTGCACCTTTTCCTTGGCTTTTGGCTGCGTTCATGCCGTCAATCACATGATTTGCTTTGCGTTTTGTCATGTTCTATCACCTCAATATTAGTATGAACCCGCACCACTCGGTTTATGAAGAGTAATCATTTCCTAATGATAAGATAAACTTATCGAATTTAATAAAAGCATTGTTATTTACTTATGTATGAATTTGTTTTAAGATGAAATTGTGAGAAAATTGTGGTGAAATACGACGATTTTTCTGAGAATTGAAATTGATCTTGATCATCAAAAGGGGGATTTTGGACATGTCGAAACAGCAGCAAGTCGCTAAACAAGACGCTTTTCAATCTAGAAAAACGTTTTCGACAAATGGGAAAACGTATCACTATTATTCGTTAGAAGCACTAGAAAAACAAGGAATCGGAAATGTTTCTAAGCTGCCTTATTCCATTAAGGTACTGTTAGAATCAGTGCTTCGCCAAGTAGACGGTAGAGTGATCAAAAAGGAACACGTTGAAAACTTGGCAAAATGGGGAACTGCCGAGGTAAAAGAGATCGATGTTCCATTTAAACCATCTCGTGTTATTTTACAAGACTTCACGGGTGTACCAGCCGTCGTTGACCTTGCTTCTTTAAGAAAAGCAATGGCAGATGTCGGAGGAGACCCGGATAAAATCAACCCTGAAATTCCAGTTGACCTTGTCATTGACCACTCGGTACAAGTTGACAAAGCTGGAACTGAAGACGCATTAAACATTAACATGGATTTAGAATTCGAACGTAACGCAGAGCGTTATAACTTCCTTAGCTGGGCTAAGAAAGCGTTTAACAACTATCAAGCTGTTCCGCCTGCAACAGGAATTGTTCACCAAGTGAACTTAGAGTATCTTGCAAGTGTTGTTCATGCGATTGAAGAAGATGGCGAGATCATCACTTACCCAGATACACTAGTTGGGACTGACTCTCATACAACAATGATTAACGGAATTGGTGTTCTTGGATGGGGCGTTGGCGGTATCGAAGCGGAAGCTGGTATGCTTGGTCAGCCTTCTTACTTCCCAGTACCAGAAGTTATTGGCGCTAAATTAGTTGGGGAGCTTCCAAACGGAACAACTGCAACTGATTTAGCATTAAAAGTCACGCAAGTATTACGTGAAAAAGGCGTTGTGAACAAGTTTGTTGAATTCTTCGGACCAGGCGTTGCCCAGCTGCCACTAGCTGATCGTGCAACGATTGCGAACATGGCTCCTGAATACGGTGCTACTTGTGGATTCTTCCCAGTAGATGAGGAAGCTCTGGCTTACCTACGCCTCACTGGCCGTGAAGAAGAACAAATTAATATCGTTGAAGAATATTCTCGCGCAAATGGTTTATTCTATACGCCAGATGCTGAGGAACCAATATTTACTGATGTCGTGGAAATTGATCTTTCTAAAATTGAGTCAAACTTATCTGGTCCAAAACGTCCACAAGATTTGATTCCACTTTCTGAAATGAAAGAGACGTTCCATAAACATATTGAAAGCCCAGCAGGGAACCAAGGATTCGGCTTAGAAAAATCAGAGCTGGATAAACAAATCGAATTTGATCTTTCAAACGGCGAAAAAGCTGTCATGAAGACAGGTGCGATTGCGATTGCAGCGATTACGAGCTGTACGAATACATCTAACCCATACGTCTTGATCGGAGCAGGTCTTGTCGCGAAGAAAGCAAGTGAACTTGGTATGAAGGTACCAAACTACGTGAAAACGTCACTAGCACCAGGTTCAAAGGTTGTAACAGGATACCTTGTGAACTCAGGACTTCTTCCATACTTAAGAGACCTTGGATTTAACATTGTTGGGTATGGTTGTACAACATGTATCGGAAACTCTGGACCGCTTGAGAAAGAAATTGAAGATGCTGTCTCTGAAAATGATCTTTTGATCACTTCAGTTTTATCAGGTAACCGTAACTTCGAAGGTCGTATCCATCCGCTTGTCAAAGGAAACTACCTTGCATCACCACCACTAGTTGTGGCATATGCACTTGCGGGTACTGTAGATATCGACCTAACAAAGGATCCGATCGGTGTCGATAAGGATGGCAAAAACGTCTATTTCAATGACATTTGGCCAACGATGGACGAAATCAACAGTGTTGTTAAGAGCACAGTAACACCTGAATTATTCCGTTCAGAGTATGAAACTGTCTTTGATAACAACGATCGCTGGAATGAAATCAAAACAACCGATGATGCACTATACAAATGGGATGAGAATTCAACTTATATTGATAACCCACCATTCTTCGAAAACCTTTCAGTTGAACCTGGCAAAGTTGAGCCACTTAAAGGACTTCGCGTTGTTGCAAAATTCGGTGACTCTGTCACAACTGACCATATTTCTCCAGCTGGAGCAATTGGGAAGGACACACCTGCAGGTAAATACTTGCAAGAAAGAGGCGTGTCACCTAGAGACTTTAACTCATATGGATCTCGCCGTGGGAACCACCATGTCATGATGAGAGGTACTTTTGCAAACATCCGGATTAAGAACCAGATTGCACCAGGAACAGAAGGCGGATATACAACGTATTGGCCAACTGGTGAAGTGACATCCATTTATGATGCATGCATGCGTTATAAAGAAGATGGAACGGGTCTTGCGATCTTAGCAGGTAAAGACTACGGAATGGGTTCTTCACGTGACTGGGCTGCAAAAGGAACAAACCTTCTTGGAATTAAATTTGTTCTAGCTGAGAGCTTTGAGCGTATCCACAGAAGTAACCTTGTCTTCATGGGCGTACTTCCTTTACAGTTTAAAGACGGAGAAAGTGCAGAGACTCATGGACTAACAGGTACCGAAACATTTGAAGTTGATGTTGACGAAACAGTTCGTCCGCGTGATCTTGTCACTGTAAAAGCAATCGATGCAGATGGCAATGAGAAAACATTTGAAGTGCTTGTTCGCTTTGACAGTGAAGTCGAAATTGACTACTATCGTCATGGCGGTATCCTTCAAATGGTACTGCGCGAGAAATTGGCAAGCAACTAATAAAACGAAGAAGAGAAGGCGCTCGAAAGCTTTCTCTTCTTTTTTAAAATGGTGGAGGATCAATCATGTGGAAAAAAGTAATGGCAAGCGCTGTTTTACTTGTGTTGATTGGTTTACTTGCGTGGAATTTATTTGGGCCGAAAGAGCCGGCCATTGGTCTTGAAAAAGGGGATCAGGCTCCTGATTTTGAGCTCAAAACACTTGATGGCAAAACCGTATCGTTAGCTGATTATCGAGGAAAAAAGGTGCTCGTCAATTTTTGGGCGACATGGTGTAAACCATGCAGAACGGAAATGCCGGATCTAGATGCGATCAGAAGCGAGAATGATCAAGTCGAAGTACTAGCGGTGAATTTGACGACGACTGAAAAGAGTGTGGATCATGTCGCAGCATTCAGAGATGAATTCAAACTGAGCTTTCCTGTTTTATTAGACCAAAAAGGCATTCAAGCGAGGTATCAGGTGCTTTCATATCCAACTACATACATATTAGATGAAAAAGGACGCATCATGTCTGTGAAGCATCAAATGCTGACAAAAAAAGAAATTGAAACAGAGCTGGATCTCTAATGATTCAGCTCTTTTGCTTATTTTCTAAATTTTTTGGCGAAAATGAAATACATACACTGGAGGTGAGTGGAATGAGAAGAAGAAAACGCCGTACATTTGAAGAGCTTGTGCTTGAAAATAAGAAAGAATTACTAAGTAATGAGGAATTTTTAAACCAGCTAGAAGAAAAGTTGGAAGAGCGATTTAGACAGAAATAAGTTATGATTTATCCGTTTTCGTTCATCCTAAAGAAGAGGGAGGGATGAATGATGGGTAGAGAGCATGATAAACAAGCACAGTTTACACCAGACCATTTAGGGACAAAACCTGTAGCGTACAAACGCAATAAAGGTAAAAAGATGCATAATAAATCAAATGAACAGCCTGATGTGATACAGACAAAGGGCGAATAATAGGAGGTAAGCATGATGTTTGGCAAGTCATATCAATCCAATCCAGATGATCGTTCTGATAACGTTGAAAAGCTGCAAGATATGATCGAGAACACCATTGAAAATATTGATGAATCTGAAGCAGCGATGGCCCTTTCGACAGAGGAAGAAAAGCAGATGATCAAGCAAAAAAACGAAAACCGCAAAATGAGTATTGACGCCATGCGTACTGAGATAAAAGACGAAGAAGCAGCAAGAAAGAATGGCTATACCGAATAAACCAGGGATACCTGGTTTATTTCAGCGTGAAGACAAACCCTCGCATTCGGTGTCAGTTCTGCGTGCTGGTGCTCACGAATATCAAATTCGCTCCGCGCCAGTACTCGACCTTCCTAGACTTCAAGGGTTTTCGTATCACGCTGAAAAGAAGACAAAGGGCTAAAATAAAGATCATTTTAGCCCTTTGTCAACAATCTGGAATAAAATAAACCAGGGATACCTGGTTTATTTTATTGTCTCTTTTTAGAAGAACCTTTTGGAATGTGGTAAAATGGCAGAGACCTTAGGTTTCGATAGGAGAGCGATGAAAACGTGTATGTATCCAAAAAAGAAATAGAAGTCCGTTATGCAGAAACAGATCAAATGGGCATTGTCTATCATGCCAATTACTTAATTTGGATGGAAGTCGGCAGAACAGCGCTGATTAAAGAACTGGGTTTTTCCTATGCTCAGCTAGAAGCAGACGGTGTCCTGGCACCTGTTGTAGATCTTCAGGTTCGATATAAAAAACCACTACTGTACGGTGAAACAGCCATCATCCATACGTGGATTGAAGAATATAATGGTGTCAAAACGGTATATGGCTATGAAATTCAAAAGCCTGATGGAAAAACAGCTCTTACAGGGACAACCTCACATATTTGTGTAGATAAAGACACCTTTAGACCTATTCAATTTAGAAAAGCCTTTCCTGCTTGGCACAAAGTATACGAACAGTCGAAAAAGCAGGGTTAATCTATGGCATTTGGCATTAAAAGAAGTGATTTGAATGCATGGAAATCAGCTGTTCAGCAAGGGAAAGTCGCCTTTTTGACACACTATTGGCTTGATGACCGTTTTCCAAATGCCAATACTGTCACAAAAGCAGCCTGTCAGGATATGAAGCAATTAATTGCTTGGGGAGAAAAGCATGGATTAAAAAAAGAATGGATTCATGTCCGTGAAGGCTTTCCTCACTTTGACCTGATCGGTGAATCGCAAAAAAGGATCTTGCAAAAGGAAAGGTCTTTAGGAAACATTCAGGAGTATGGACTATATATTGATGTGTAAAACAAAAAAGATACCCGAGGGATGAGGTATCTTTTTTGTTTATTCATAATGAAACTCTGGTTCTTTCACGGACTCGTTATAATCAATATGCAGATCATGGTTGTCAAAATACCAAATATCACTTTCCTCTATAAAGAAAGTAATACCTTCTAATTCAGCGGTTGCGCCGGCGTTTTGAGGTTTATCTTTTGCAACGCCGAGAGAAAAGCCTTTTTGTACATTACTGCACCCGCCATATCTTACAAAAAAGCGAACATGATCACCTTTTTCTAAATCCAGTTCATCCTTGTACCAATTGAGTGCATCATCTTTCATTGTTAATTTCAATGTGATCGCCCCTTTTTGAAGTCATGCTGTTTTTTAAAATGCAGGATGCAAAAACAGCTTTTCTGTACTTTTACCACATATTTAAACGTAATAAACGGCTAGAGCCATTTGATTTTCGGTTCAGTTTTGTTGAAGATTCGTTTGAGGTTGGCGATGTGTCTGTAGATCACAAAGCCAGCAAGAACGGCTACAACAATGATTAAGAATAGATCTTGGGTGAATATGCTGTAAATGAATGTATAGATCCCAGTCAGCATTGATGATAAAGACACATATTTACTAATGTATAAAAATAAGAAAAAAGCAGCGATCATCGTGATAAATAAGAACGGGGCATAAAATAGCAATACGCCACCTGATGTAGCGACTGCTTTTCCCCCTTTAAATTTTGCAAAGACAGGAAAGCTGTGACCGATAACAGCAGCAACTCCTGCTAGTAAGGGATGAATGTCCAGTTGCATGAAAAACGGTAAAGCTGAAGCGAGAGTCCCCTTTAAAATATCAGCTGTAATAACAATAGACCCTGCTTTTACCCCAAGCGTACGAAATGCATTCGTCGCACCTAGGTTCCCGCTACCATGTTCACGGATATCGATTCCCTGTGCAGCTTTCCCGACAATGAGACCGGACGGAATACTGCCGAGTAGATAAGCCAAAATAAATATCAAAGCAATTAACATCTGCATAACTCCTTTATATTCTCCCTCTTGTCTTACATTTTAACATGATCTTATGAAAAACATGGCGATCTTTTTTTGAAAAAATAGAAGGAGAATGAATTGAGCTTTGTTTTTCAGAGGAAATTCGCTAAAATAGAAGAAAAGGAGTGTCTGGATGAATCATCCTACTAAACAAGAAATTGGTCGTATATTAAAGAGTAGCAAACGAATTGCTGTTGTTGGGTTGTCAGATCAGCCGCACCGAACGTCTTATATGGTCTCAAAAGCGATGCAGGATGCCGGCTATGACATCATTCCGGTTAATCCAACGATTGATGAAGCACTTGGCGTAAAAGCGGTTGCGTCTTTAAAAGACATAAAAGAGCCTATTGATATTGTCAATGTCTTTAGACGTTCAGAATTTTTGCCTGAGGTGGCAAAAGAATTTCTTGAAATAGACGCACCTGTTTTTTGGGCACAGCAAGGCGTATATCACGAAGAAGCGAAAAGGTTGATTGAGGAAAAAGGTAAAGTGGCCATCATGGATTTATGCATTAAAGTGGCTCATGCTATGACAAAAACTCATTAAATCGTCAAGAATCCTTGGTTTTTCAAGGATTTTTGCTTTTTCATTGTAGAAATATATTTGCGATTCTAGAAGAAAGCGATAAAATAAGGCGACAGGGACATATCGATGACCTTGCATATCGAGAAAAAGAGCGATAAGATAAAAACGGAACATTTGTTCTGTTTCGCTAAAACCATCATATGATTGCATTTGGCTTATGAAACAGTCTTGTTTATAATGGACTTCTAGTTCTGATTGCAGAATATGGGCCATACTCATAGTCATGCAAAAGAGCATGTATAGCTGAATCACACATGCATGGTGATGATGCAGCTTATTAAAGTGGATAGTAATGAGCAGCATGATCATCATTAAAATCTAAAGAGATCATTTGATGATTAACCGGTTATGTTTGTTAGTGAAAGGGGATTAAGCATTTGGTTAAAAAGCAGCAAGTAGATTATAACGATGATTCTATTCAGGTGCTAGAGGGGCTTGAAGCGGTCCGTAAACGTCCAGGTATGTATATTGGATCTACGGATTCACGCGGTCTTCATCACCTTGTCTATGAGATTGTAGACAACTCTGTCGATGAAGTGCTCGCTGGTCATGGAGATCATATCATTGTCAAAATACATAAAGATAACAGCATTTCCGTCCAAGATAAAGGACGAGGAATGCCTACTGGTATGCATAAGCTTGGAAAACCGACACCTGAGATCATTTTAACTGTCCTGCACGCAGGCGGAAAATTTGGTCAAGGCGGATATAAAACAAGTGGTGGACTTCACGGGGTTGGGGCATCTGTTGTAAACGCATTGTCAGAATGGCTCACCGTAACAATTGAACGAGATGGCTTTATTTATCACCAGCGCTTTGAAAACGGCGGCAAGCCAGTGACATCACTTGAAAAAATCGGGAAAACGAAAAAGACAGGAACACTGATTCATTTTAAGCCAGATCGAACAATGTTTAGTGCCATCACCTATAATTTCGATACATTATCAGAACGTTTAAGAGAATCAGCCTTTTTATTAAAAGGGTTAAAAATAGAGCTGATCGATGAACGACACGATGTACAAGAAACCTTTTATTATGAGACGGGCATCGAAGCATTCGTAGCTTATTTAAATGAGGAAAAAGATGTACTTAGTGAAGTCGTCTCGTTTGAAGGGGAGCATCAGTCTATTGAAGTAGATTTTGCTTTTCAATTCAATGATGGCTACTCAGAGAATATCCTTTCCTTTGTCAATAACGTAAGAACAAAAGATGGTGGTACGCATGAGTCAGGTGCAAAAACAGCAATGACGAGAGCCTTTAATGAATACGCACGCAAAGTGACTCTTTTAAAAGAAAAAGACAAAAATTTAGAAGGCACTGATATTCGAGAAGGACTGTCTGCCATTATTTCCGTCAGAATTCCTGAAGAGCTGCTCCAATTTGAAGGACAAACAAAAGGAAAGCTTGGGACAAGTGAAGCTCGATCGGCTGTTGACACTGTTATTTCTGAAAAACTTGCTTATTTCCTTGAAGAAAACCGGGAAACGGCGACTCTTCTTGTGAAAAAAGCCATTAAAGCGCAGCAGGCAAGAGAAGCTGCTAGAAAAGCAAGAGAAGAAGCGAGGAGCGGCAAGAAACGTAAAAAGTCCGAAGCGACGTTAAGCGGGAAATTAACACCTGCTCAATCTAGAAACCCGGCAAGAAACGAACTGTACCTAGTAGAGGGCGACTCAGCGGGTGGATCAGCAAAGCAAGGACGTGACCGAAAATTCCAAGCGGTTCTTCCGCTTCGAGGGAAGGTCATTAACACCGAAAAGGCGAAGCTTGCTGATATTTTCAAAAACGAAGAAATCAACACGATTATCCATGCAATCGGTGGTGGCGTCGGTGTCGATTTTAATGTAGAAGACATCAATTATGACAAAATTGTTATCATGACAGATGCGGATACGGATGGCGCGCATATCCAAGTGCTTCTGCTTACATTCTTCTATCGATATATGAAGCCGTTGATTGAGCATGGGAAAGTATTTATTGCACTTCCGCCGCTATATAAAGTCAGCAAAGGCTCAGGGAAGAAAGAAGTCATTGAGTATGCATGGTCTGATGAAGAAATGGATGGCGTACTAAAGAAAGTTGGAAAAGGGTATACGATTCAGCGCTATAAAGGTTTAGGTGAAATGAATGCCGACCAGCTATGGGAAACGACAATGAATCCAGAGTCGAGAACACTTGTCAGGGTCAAAATCGATGATGCTGCACGAGTAGAACGCCGCGTCACGACACTTATGGGTGACAAAGTAGAACCGCGCCGTAAATGGATTGAAAAGAATGTCGCTTTTGGACTTGATGAGGAAAGCAACATTCTTGAAAATGAAAACTTGTCGCTAGCTGAGGAGGTTTAAACATGGCACAACAAGAACGATTTCATGATTTACCATTAGAAGAAGTGATCGGAGACCGGTTTGGTCGCTATAGTAAATATATTATCCAAGACCGTGCGCTTCCAGATGCACGCGATGGACTAAAACCTGTGCAACGAAGAATTTTATATGCGATGTACGCAGAAGGAAACACACAAGATAAAAACTTCCGTAAAGCCGCCAAAACAGTCGGTAACGTCATTGGTAACTACCATCCGCACGGTGACTCATCTGTTTATGAAGCCATGGTCAGAATGAGTCAGGATTGGAAAGTACGAAATGTGCTGATTGAAATGCATGGGAATAACGGAAGTATTGACGGAGATCCTCCTGCTGCCATGCGTTATACAGAAGCAAGACTTAGTGCGATTGCTTCAGAGCTTTTAAAGGATTTAGACAAGGAAACAGTCGAATTTGTCGCAAACTTTGATGATACGAGTAAAGAGCCGGTTGTATTACCAGCGATGTTTCCAAACCTTCTAGTAAACGGATCAACAGGAATTTCAGCTGGTTATGCGACTGATATTCCTCCGCATCACCTGGGAGAAGTGATTGATGGGGTCATTAAACGAATCGAACAGCCGCATTGTACGGTTGAGGAATTAATGACAGTCATCAAAGGACCAGATTTCCCAACAGGCGGTATTATTCAAGGTGTGGACGGCATTAAGAAGGCATATGAAACGGGAAAAGGAAAGATTATGATTCGCGGAAAAGCGGAGATTGAAACCATTCGCGGTGGACGTCAGCAAATCGTGATCACTGAAATTCCTTATGAAGTCAATAAAGCCAACCTTGTGAAAAAGATGGACGAGTTCCGCATTGAAAGAAAAGTAGAAGGGATTTCAGAGGTTCGAGATGAGACAGACCGCACTGGGCTTCGAATCGTTGTAGAGCTGAAAAAAGAAGCTGACGCAAATGGTGTCTTGAATTTCTTATATAAAAATTCAGATTTGCAAATCCCGTATAATTTTAATATGGTTGCGATACATAATCGAAGACCGACCTTAATGACGCTCACAACAATACTTGATGCATATATTGCCCATCAAAAAGAAGTGGTGACGAACCGCTCATCATATGAGCTTCGAAAAGCGAAGGAACGTCATCATATTGTAGATGGATTAATTAAGGCCCTTTCCATCTTAGATGAAGTGATTGCGACCATCCGCTCGTCTAATGATAAGCGTGATGCAAAAAATAACCTAATGGACAAATATGACTTTACAGAAGCCCAATCAGAAGCGATTGTTTCTCTCCAATTATATCGTTTAACGAATACAGATATTACGCAATTAAGAGACGAAGCAAGTGAGCTTGACGTGCGTATAGCAGAACTTGAAGACATTTTAGGAAACGAGAAAAAGCTGCTAAAGGTCATTACGAACAGTTTGAAAAAGCTCAAAAAGACTTATGCTGATGAGAGACGATCTGTCATTGAAGAAAAAATCGAGGAAATTAAGATTAACCTTGAAGTGATGATCGCATCAGAGGATGTATACGTTACGGTCACGAAGGATGGGTACATCAAACGGACAAGCCAGCGCTCCTATGCTGCATCTAACGGGAAGGACTTTGGCATGAAGGATACAGACCGGCTGATTCATCAGTTTGAAATGAATACAACGGATGTTCTTCTTTTGTTTACGAATAAAGGGAGCTATATTTATTGTCCGGTTCATCAGCTACCAGATATACGCTGGAAAGATATGGGCCAGCATATTACGAATATTATTTCGATTGATCGTGATGAATCTATTCAAAAAGCGATTCCAATTAAAGAATTTGATGAATCGTCATATCTTGTGTTCTTTACAAAAGGCGGTATGGTGAAGAAAACAGAGCTTCTGCAATATAAAGCACAGCGATATTCAAAACCGCTCGTCGCCTTGAATCTAAAAGGTGATGATGAACTCGTAGATGTTCACGTCACAACAGGCCAGCAAGAATTGTTTATTGCAACGAAAAATGGTTATGGATTGTGGTTTGATGAAGAAGAAGTGAGCGTTGTAGGTCCGAGAGCGGCTGGTGTCAAAGGAATCAACTTGAAGGAAGGGGACGAGGTGGTCTCTGGACAAATCATTGATCCGAAGAACGATGTCCTAGTTTTGGCGACACAAAGAGGTGCCGTGAAGCGAATGAACCTCACTGAATTTGATAAGACATCAAGAGCCAAACGCGGAGTGCTCATGCTAAGAGAATTAAAGAAAAACCCGCACCGTATTGTGGCTGTGATCGCTGCATCTTTTCACGATACACTTGAGATTGATACGGAAAAGGGTGCCATGATCCCGCTTGATATCTCTACTTTAAGAGCGAATGATCGATATAGCAATGGATCATTTATTTTAGATGAGGAGGAGCAGGGAGAAGTGATTCATGTCCTTCTGTCACCGGAACCTACTCCAGATGATCATAAATAAGCAAACGAAAACCCCCTGAGATAGTCAGGGGGTTTTTTTATATTTGGGTCATTTAGCTCTCATGGTTGCCAAACATGCTTGTAAGGGCGTGAACTACTTCAATTCCTTGGTAGACGAAAAGAGAAAGTGAAGTGACAGAGAACAGACCTACAATGAATAATCTTAAGAAAAATAACATCGTGTAAAACCTCCCAATTGTTGTTTTGATTTAAATGGTTGGGTTAAACACGAACTGCTCGGAAATAAGAAGATTGATAGAACACTGCAAGTAAATGCTTCTTTTTCCGGTCAAATCGATCAGTATAAGTGATGCGTGCAAATCCAGCTGTCATACTGCCAATGATCAGCAGTGCTGTAAATGCGGCAAATACTGCGTTCACATGTTTATTTTCATCGCCTGTTGTCTGAACGATTTTTATTTCATGTGATTCTTGATCGGCAACCACCTTCGCATGATGGTATACCTGAACGGAATGAGGCATTGAGAACAAATGAAAACTTGCCAGTGCTATGAATAAGACGGCTAATTTTAACAGCATATTTTTTTTCATTTATCTCACCCCTCCCTGTTTATTTTCATGATCTTACCACGTTTTCAGTTATTTGAAAAGTCTTATTTTTTTACTTTCCCTCATTAAAAATGCTGTAAACATCAGGACATCTATAGGACTGTTTCACTTCATGAAAGGTTTCGATTTTATTTTTTAAATTTAAAAAAAGTGCCATGATGAGAATCTGGCACTTTTCAGTGAGAATGTAATGAATGTGGTTTTGCTACAGCTTTTGTAAAGATTCCCGCCATACAAATAGCGAATAGAACAAATATAAAGGCATGAAGCAGTCCCACCTCATTGGCGAGCAGTCCTAAAATAGGGGGACCAGAAAGGGAGGCTGTGTAACCAGATAAGGTCACAATGCTGACGCGTTTGACGGCGTAGCGGCTATCATCACCAGCTGCCGAAATGGTCAGTGGGAAGCCTAAAGAAGCGCCAAGTCCCCATAAAAAGATGGATATCATACACACTACGAGTGAAATCTTTAAAATGACTAACAATAGTCCGGCAGCTGCTGAAAAAATAGCGACTCTTAGCAATAACACCCTGCCAAATCGATCAATTAAACGTCCACTGATCAGTCGTCCACTAATCATTCCGCACAAAAATAAAGCATAGATGACGGTACTCATGGAATGTGAAACCTGGTAACCATCCACCATCGCAAGGGGAATCCAATCATTTGCAGAGCCTTCTACAAATGCAAGACATAAGGCGATCATCGCAAGAGATATCGTCCGTTTGTTCAGCCATGCCGCATGAGAACCATCAGTTGTATCTATTTGCTTCTCAAGCTGATCCTTTCCTGTCCCGTGGGGAATAAACCGTGTACAAATCAAAATGCTGAGAAAGAAAAGAATGGCAATGATCAGAAGGTGAATCAACACAGATACCCCTAGATGAATAAAGAGAATGCCAGCACCTGCACCGATTAACGTGCCAATGCTGAAGGAAGCGTGCAATATAGGCAGGATGGTTTTCCTGATGTTGTACTCAATTTCCGTCCCTTCTAAGTTCATGGCCACATTGCACATGCCTGAGCCCGCTCCAAAAAGAAAAAGACCGGCAGTGACAACAAGGATAGAAGAGAGCGTTGAACCAATAGCGAGAGTCGTGAATCCAGTGAACATCAAAAAAGCGCTGATCACAATGGCCACTCGTCCGCCTTTTTTTCGAACGAATATATTGGAAAGGACAAGTCCAACAATAGAACCAACAGATAAGCCAAGTAAAATAAGTCCCATTGTCCCTGTATTCGCTTGTAATAAATCTCTGACTTCCGGTGTCCGTGAAAACCATGTAGAGATGGATATCCCAGACATCGTAAAAATGACAATAATCGCTTTATACCACTTTAATTCCATCTAATCCCTCACATTTAAAGATATATACAAATCTACTCGATTATAAATGAGACTTCCTGATTCGTAAATAACATGAGGAAGGGTCATGCTGAAATTTTAGTAAGAAGAAATGACGCCTTCACAATTCATTTGATGAGAAGGTAAAATAAAGACAAAGGGGGCGGATTTTATGCAGTCATATCGAATCGGTGTATTGAAAGGTGATGGAATTGGACCAGAAATTGTACAAGCAAGTATGTGCATCTTAGAGGCAGCGCTGTCTCGGTTTCATGAGTCGTTTGTGGAATTTGTAGAATGTCCAATCGGTTTTGAAGCCATCCAATCTCTTCACCAAGATCCTGTGCCGACATCTACTAAAGACGAATTGAAAAAATGCCATGGGTGGATTTTAGGGCCTCATGATTCTGCATCATACCCAGACATATTTAAAGAGAGGAGGAATCCAAGCGGAGAGCTCCGTCATACGTTTGATCTATTTGCGAACATTCGTCCGTCTCAATCGTTACCAGGGGTACAAAGCCTTGCACGAGACGTCGATCTTGTCATTTTTCGAGAAAATACAGAAGGCTTCTATCCAGATCGGAACATGTATCATGGAGTAGGCGAGTGGATGATTACACCAGATGTTGCTATATCTACAGGTGTATTTACAAAAAAAGCGATAACACGTATTGCTCATGCAGCCTTTCAAAGTGCGATGGAGCGCAGGCAAAAGGTTACTATTGTTCATAAGGCAAATGTAATCAAATTAGGATCTGGTTTGTTTTTGCGAACATGCCAAGAGGTAGCAAAAGCGTATCCGCAAGTGACGGTAGAGGATGTACATATTGACGCAATGGCGGCTCACTTAGTGAGGCGTGCAAGTGATTTTGATGTGATTGTGACAGAGAATATGTTTGGTGATATTTTATCTGATCTAACAGGGGAGCTAGTCGGAAGTTTAGGAATAGCGCCTTCATTAAATTGTAACGAAGACCAAGCCATGGCACAGGCGGCACATGGATCAGCACCGGATATCGCTGGGCAAAATATTGCCAACCCAATTGGTATGATTCTTTCTACAGTGATGCTTTGTGACTGGTTACATGCGAAATATCAGGATGAAAGGTTAAAAAAGACGGCTGCTCTTATCAAACGTACACTTCATGAGATCATGAAAATGAATGTTAAAACGAAGGATTTAGGAGGAAACGAGACGACGACACAATTCACAGAGGCATTCCTTCAAACCATGAATCGATATAAATAGAAGGAAGGATCAACGATGACAGATCGAAAAAAGCGAGACAATTGACAGCAAACAGGTCATCAGAAAAAGACGATCCATTTTAAATGAATTGTTGGGCGCTTGCGGTGACAATGTAGTTTTTGAAGGTAGGTTGCAATGTGATTATGAATACAATATCGAGGTCGGTGAGCATTTTTTTACGAATTTTGATCCGGACATCCGCTTGATCCAGTAGAATTGAATTGGGCAAACCAGTCACAATCGAAAAATCATAAAGTATTTACAAGAATCAAAATCTGATAAACGCAGGATTTTGATTTTTTCTTTTTGTCTCAATAAGTTAAGTATACTTAGTTTTGAGACAGCGAAAATTCATTCATGGTTTAACTTCCTAGAATATATATTATGTAAACTAATAAAAAAGCATACACAAAATAGTTCTTAAATCGGTGCTTCCTCTTTATCTTCATCTTTCCCTTATGTATGTCATATCAAAAACCTCTACGTCCTCAATAAATTAAATCGGTCATAAAGGTTTTTGAATTAAAGTGAATTTAATGAGCCTCACTCTTATATATATCCCAATGGCTCATTTTGTTGATGCGCTAGTTCCATTCCTTCTGCCAGATAGAGAGCGTTCTTTTTATCTATATCATCTCAGGCCAATTGTGGATCAGTTGACGTAATCTAACTGCTACGGTCTTACAAACATCTGGCATTAAGTAACTATCAGAATCTGAAATATCCAGCAATGGAATGATGTCATCTTGATAGTTTTCAAATGGTATTTCCCCGCCAAACCCCTCCATTTCATCTAAATTCATGCCAATACATGCTGCTAACTTGCATCTAAAATCATGGAAGTCGGTGTAAGACCAATGTGCTTCGCAATGAGTGAAACCCAATCCCACGAATCATTCCTCCATTTTCAAATTGTGATGGTCAATGTTTTCAACTTTTGCAAATATCACTCCTGATTGATCATATAATAGGTCAACAAGGTTATTTTGATTTAATCCCTGCACCACAAAGAGGTATGACAATGGTCTCTTCTGGTTCCTTTTGATATTTCATGTAGCCAGCCAAATTGACTGCAGATGTCACTTCTACATAAAACCCTTTCTCACTCAGTTTAGATCGTGCATTTAAGATCTCATCTTCTTCAATTTCAATAAACGTACCATTGGTAACTTGTACAGCTTCTAAAATTTGTTTGGAGCGTGCTGGAGCAGCAATGGCAATCCCTTCTGCTAAGGTCCCTTTATTCGTCACAGGTGATGCTGATCCCTCCGCATTTTGATAAGCTTTCACAAGGGGTGCACAGTTTTTCGCTTGTACGGCAACGATTTTAGGTATGTTATGAATGAGACCATTTTCAAATAACTCTTTAAAGCCATAATACGCACCGAGCAGCAGAGTACCGTTTCCAACCGGAATGATTAAAGCATCAGGTGCTCCTTTTAGTTGCTCATAGATTTCATAGGCGTATGTTTTTGTACCTTCGAAAAAGTAGGGATTATAGACATGGCTTGCATAAAAAACGTTTTCATTGTCTACTGCCTTTTGTGCCGCAGCTGCAATGTCCTCTCGCGTCCCGTGAATTTCTTTAATCGTTGCTCCATGTGCTTTTATTTGAGCGACCTTTTTAGGTGAAGTGTCATCGCTTAGATAGATATCACAGGTAATACCACAACGTGCTGCATAAGCTGCAATCGCTGTTCCTGCATTCCCACTACTATCAGCTATGACTTTTGATACCCCTAATTCCTTTGCTTTTGTCATCAAAACAGCGGCTCCTCGGTCTTTAAAGGATAATGTCGGCATCATATAATCAACTTTTACATAAGTGTTTGGCTCATTAGGATCCAGAACGATTAAAGGAGATTGACCCTCCCCCATTGTCACAGTTTCCCAAGTCTTAGAACCTTTTGAAAATGGCATGGTTTCAACATAACGCCATAATGAGTTTGGATAGTGATCCCAAGCTGCGATATCTATTATCGGGGTATCTTTCACCAGATTTAATACTCCACCACAATCACATTTCCATAGAGTTGGTGTCATCTCATATTTTTTCCCGCAATGGTTACAAATCAATTGATTCATCAATCATCAACTCCTTCAAATATTTTTTTATACGAAATATAATTTTTTATATAGAGTAGGCAAAAAAATATCTTAAATATATGAAATGGCATCAATTTCAATTTTGAACCCAAAATGTAATTCATTCGTTGGCACAACAGTACGTGCTGGTTTATGTTCACCGAAAAATTCAGTATAAACCGCATCTACTTTGTCCCATAATTCAATATCTGAAATGTATAATGTCATGCGCAAGATCTTCTCTTTTTTACTTCCAGCCTCTTCTACAATCATCTCTACATTCTTAAGCGCTTGTAATGTCTCTTCTTCAATGGTGCCGAATTCTTTTTCTCTCGTTTCGGGATTGATGGCAAATTGTCCTGATACATATACTGTATTTTGGTGAATGGTTGCGAATGCATAGTGTCCGTTTGATTTTAGATTTCCCACCTCAAGGATGCTTTTCATTTCGTTTCCCCTTCATTCGATTTATTTTTGATTTCATCCAAATAGCTATAGACGGTTACTTTGGAAATGCCTAACATAGATGCGACCTTCTCAACAGATCCTTTCATTAAAAAAATTCCCTTTTCATCCATAAATCTTATTAATTCAATTTTTTCATGACGTTTCATGACTGGATGAACACTGTTTTGAATGATCTGTTGAATCAATTGATCTACTATTCCTTCCACATTTTCAAGGTCATCGTTTGATTTTGTTTCATCCTCTTGAACTTCCATTTGTGTAGAAAGAAAAGTATCCATAAATTGCTGCATTTGATTCAGTGCTTCAACGTCAAAATTGATACAGAAAGCACCAATCACTTTTTGCTTCGAATCACGTATTAATGAAGTCGAAGAACGAATCGTACGCTTATCTTCTGTTACAAATGTATAACCAGCAAGATAATCTTCTTTAAAATCTTCTGATTGTAATACAGTCTTTACTAGATGATCAAATGATTGACCGATTTCTCTTCCTGTCACGTGGTTATTTACTGTAAACATGACAGATGCTTGAGGGTTCGTTAAATCATGAATAATTACTTCACAATTTGATCCAAACATTTTTGCAGTAGATTTTGCTAAAGGAATATAACTCTCTAATAACTTTTTAATATGTTCCATGCCTAAGCACCTCATTTTTTTATTCCACTAGATTATATAATTTTTTATATATAAAAACAATATATAGATTTATTTATATATTATAATGCTCACAAGATCACAAATATGAAAATCACCATATAAAAAAAGCAGCCATTGACTGCTTTTTGCTTATGCTCCTTTCTAATTGTCTTCCTGCTGGATTCCATACAAAATGACGTCAATTCCCCATCGGAACCGTTCCATTGATACGGTATCACCTGCAAACATTTCTTCTTTTACACGATGAATGAAAGGAAACTGCGTTTTGTCTGCTTGAAAAAATGCTTTTTTTGTGTCTGAAATCTGTGAAGAGCCTTGTTTCTTCCAAGAGACCTTTTCGTATGCTACAGAAGATACGTATAACAGCAATAGGTCTACTCCCCATGCTGCAGATGTAGATTTGATCCCGCCTTCATGCAATGCAGCGAGAATATGTTCGGTCAACTGAAGAAAGTTCGTTCCTTGTGGAATGGTGGAAAGAGAAATTTCAGCAAGACCAGGTTTTTCGAATAGCAGTAGGAAATAAGTATGCAATATGTCAAATAACTGTTCTTTCCATGTGCTATCCGCTGAATCTGGATAAACCATTTGGCCGAGACCATAATCCAATACGTAAGCACTGAGTTCTTGAAAATTGTTCACGTAGACATACAAGGATGCAGGTCCCGTATCCAATGCTTTAGCCACCTTACGCATACTCATGCCCTCTAACCCTTGCTCCTTAAGAAGCTCATAGGCAGTTTTCACAATGAGCTCACGGCTTAAGGGCTCTTTAGCCGGCCGAGACCGGCGACTTATAATGCGACGATTTGAATTGTTCATACTCTCTTTATAACATGTCAAAGTAAAATAGTAAATTGAGCATCAATCACCGTTTTCTTGAAAAGAATTCATCATATCTGCAAGCTTGATCGCAGCGTCTTTTGAAAAACACAGTTTTAAACTATACTCCGATTCATGAGCCTTTTCCGATGAATATTCGTACATCATGTCTTCGTATTCTTCAATAGCCTTTTCAATATCATGAGGATGTCGGACAATAGCAAGTGCTAGCTCCCTTGCATCAAACATCGCCATGTTTACACCCTCGCCTGCGAATGGCGACATGACATGAGCTGCATCACCGATAAGCGTTACTCCTTTATGACGGTTCCATTTAAAACCGACAGGAAGCGTATAAATCCGTCTTGGAATGATGGCATCTTCTGCATAACGAATATAATTTTTCAGCTGATCATCCCAATCACTAAATAACTTTAATAATTGTTCTTTTGCTTCTTTCGCTTGGTGAAACGGTATACCACAAGTCTCGATCCAGTTGCGTTCTACCATAAGGCTTACATACACTTTGATTCGTCCATCTCCGTTTAACTGACCAATCAGTCCTTTGTGGTCTGCTAAAGCAAACATCTTACCACGTTTATTAAATTCAGCTAAATCAGGGTGATTCCCCTCTACGCTTAGGACATTTAGTTCCAGCATCGTGAGCCCAGAGTATTCAATACCAATATCAGTTAACAGAGGACGCACACGAGAAAATGCACCATCAGCCCCAATCAAAAGGTCAACTGTCTCGACAACCCCGTTTTCAAAATGAATCTCCGTCATGCCGTTTTCTAATGAAACACATCTTTCTAGTTTATATCCATATTTGATGTTTTCAGCATCAATTTGATCTAGCAGCAGTTCACACAACACACCACGATCAATTTCTGGACGAGTGCCTTTTTGATCTGATTCCGTTTCTTCATCTAAATAAATTCTTCCTGATTTATCAAGTAATCTGAAATCTTCTCCTTCATAACGGGCGTTCCTTTGAAATTTCTCATAAACTCCTGCTTCTTTTAAGGCTTTTTGACCTGTTTCTTCATGAATATCCAGTGACCCTCCTCTTTCAAGACTCTTGTCATACATCTCCCGTTCATAGATGGTTGTTTGTATACCGTAATTTTGCAAAATTAAGGCGAGTGTTAGCCCACCTGGTCCTCCTCCAATGATAGCGATATGCTTTGGGTCTTTAGATAATGACGTCATCGTATGCATCTCCTCTTCTTTATGGAAGTAGTGTAAAACCGCATCTCATTTATATTATAACGAACACAGTTCGTAAAGAACAGTGTTCGTTTAAAATCGTTTGTTTCACGATTGTGTTTTAATGAAAAGAAACCAATCGCCCGCCATCATATGATACACTCCATCTAGGAATGTTAAAGGTTGTCGAATCATAACAATGATTCTTGAATCAGTAGGTTTCCATTGTTCTAATTCTGAGTGTAAGAGGTGTTTCTATGAATAAATTATTGGCCATGTTGATCTTAGGATTGAGCTTTAGTGGTGCTGCGCTCATTCTTTCTGTCCCTTTGTTATTCAAATCCAAACTAGAACAATCTGGGCTGATGTTTGCTGCAGGATCAGCAGGCGCTTTCACAGTATTTGCTGTCTCATGCCTAGTGCTTCGAAAGCAATTCAATCGCTAAAAAACCTAAACAAAATCCACCGTCATGAACAGTGGAGATTTGTTTAGGTTTTTGTGATTTTTTAATATGAATTTAAAGAATGTGGTATAAGCTGACACCGATACTGAGAGCGAATAAAACAAGTGCAGGGATTGCTTTTTTAAAGGGATCTTTGGCCAATACGATCAGAGTAAATGCAGCTGCCAGCATCGTACCTCCTAACAATAAGCCTGATAATAATGCTAATGTTGGGATCCATATGCCAGCTAGCATTCCAGCAGCGCCTATTAACTCAAGAGCCCCCGTTAAAATATTGAAAAATGCGGGTAAACCAAATCGTTTGAACTCTTCTGCCATTTTTCCAGATATGATTTTCGTTCCTGTGAGGAAAAAGAAAACAGCCAATACAATTTGTAGAATAAGAATGAAAATAGTGATCACATCTTTCTAAGTTATTTGACCAGAAAGGGTCGCTTAATGGACACCGGTTTCTGGGGCCATCTTGATAAAATCTCACTCCTACACTGAATGGATGAAATTTATATGTCGTAGCATATATCATGCAAAAATAGAGGTTGTTTCTACCTTACAGATTTATCAAGATGGATAGTCTGAATAGAATAATTTGTTTAAAAGTAATTTTAATTGTTCAATCTCTTCATCGCTTAATTGATTTGTCACAGTTCGATGTGCATCCATGACAACAGGAAGAATCGCCTTTTTGATCTCGTCCCCTTTTTCTGTTAAAAACAGGTGATGAGAGCGCCGGTCTTGTTCATTATAGATTTTTTTGACAAGTCCTTTTCGTTCCATTGACTGGATCATTCTTACGACAGTGGTTTGATTTTTATCAATGCCTTCTGCCAATTCTTTTTGAGTCGAGCCTTTTTCACGGCTAAGAATACTAATAATACTCCACTGCTCTGGTGTAACACCGTATGGCTTTAACCTATTCGTAAAATAATTCGTCATTTTCACATCAGTGCGATGAACGAGATAACCTATTAAATCATGTAACTTCATGTAAACACCCTCTAATCATTTTATATGCTATAGCATTTATATTAGTGGAGCGGTTAAACATTGTCAAATTGTCTACATGTTATGCTTAAAATCAATTCCTGACATGATATACGGCAATGTTGATTTGATAAATTCTTCTGAAGATATGTGCGAACTATTTTTTCTCCACTCAACAGAAGCTCCGTGAATTCCCCAGCTTAAAAAAACAGCCGTGACCTTCAACACTTGCTTTTCGACATTTGTATATTGATTCACTAACAACTGATAAAAAATAATTTCAAGCTGTTCTCGAACAATTGGAGCAAGTTCAGTTTCATATTCTACTTGGCAGCGGTTATGAAGAGATTGTTGGAAACTGGCTAGCGCTTTAAAAATATTCATCATTGTATCTTCATCTAGTTTACTATTGTTAAAATTGATACTTTCTAAATTAATCGACAATACTTCTGAGAGTGTTTTATCTAATAAATCGTATTTATCCTCAAAATGATAATAAAACGTGGCTCGGTTAATCATGGCTTCTGCTGTCACATCTTTCACCGTAATATCCTTAAATTCCTTTTTCGATGAAAGCTTCATGAAAGACTCCATGATTAATTTGTGTGTTCTTAATACACGCGGATCTGTCTTTGGCTGCGTCATCTTCTTCCCCCTTTCTTTTTAAACACATGCTTGAATCTGTCGGATATACAACAAATTGAAGAAATTATTGGTGTTGATCTCACTCATTCTGTCTTAAGATTCAATTGTAAAGCAAATGATGACTTGATTCAAACAACTGATCAGGACACATTTTTTCCTGAAAAATTGAGGAGGAAATAACTTGAAAAACAATGACATGTTTTGTGATTTAGAAACTGGTGTATGCGGTGTAGGTGAAGAAGATATTCAGGTCATTGACTTTCACCAACCTAAAAAAAACATTACGCTCTACTATGTAACAGATCCGATTTGTTCTCATTGCTGGGCAATTGAACCTGTCCTGCGCCGATTTAAAGAGCAATACGGACATTATTTTCATTTCCAGACTGTGTTAGGTGGATTGCTAGAGAAATGGCATGACGGTCCAATAGATCCCGCAAACGGAATTTATAAGCCTGCGGATGTTGCGGATCACTGGAGAGAAGTCGGAGAACATTCTCGCATGCCAATTGATGGGTCCTTAATGATCGACAATCCTGTTCAATCCTCCTACCCGTCCTCGCGTGTGTTCAAAGTGATTCAAAAACATCACGGTGATGAACAAGCTTATACGTTTTTACGCCGTGCAAGAGAAGCACTATTTGCATTCAATCAAAATATATCTGATATTACGGTTTTGATTGATATCGTCAACAACCTTGGATTGAACGGAGATGAGATTTTACATGAAGCGGAGCTCCCTAGCGGACAAGACTTATTAAATCAAGATTTTGCTCTTGTTCGAGACCTCGGTGCAAGAGGTTTTCCGACCATCATCTTCGTCAATGAAGAAAATAAAGGAGTTAAAATCACGGGTGGTCGACCATTAGACGTCTATGTGGATGGATTAAAGCAAGCTTTAAACACAGAAGAGCTTCAACCGAAAAAGCTACCAGCGGTTTCTGCCTTACTCGAAAAAGAAAAATGTCTATTCTCTAAAGAGATTGAAGTGATGTACGATATTGATCAATCGGGTGTGCAGACTTTTATGGAGAAAGAACTTTCACAAGTACCGTTTCATATGAAAGAAGCTCTAGGAGAACAGTATTTCACAACTTCAACATAAGGAGAATGGCGATGGCTTACGTATTACGAGTGGATTTTAAGATGAATGGCCCTTTCGGAGATGAATTGGCAAAAGAGTTTTCTGATTTAGCGAGAAGTATTAATGAAGAGGATGGGTTCATATGGAAGATATGGACGGAGAATCCTGAGAAAAATGAGGCTGGCGGAATTTATTTATTTGAAACAAAAGAAGAAGCTCAAACATATCTCGATATGCATTCTAAAAGAATCACTAGCTTTGGCATAACAGACATCAATGCGAAAATCTTTGACATAAATTCTGAGCTGACTCATATCACAAAAGGTCCATTAAAAACGCATTAAGATTAACACACGAAAAAAGAGCGGTTGTTGACTGCTCTTTTTTCTTATGAATGAAGTATGATATTTAACTTTAAACCGATTCATTAAAAGGTTAGGATCAGCAGTTTCTCCTAGCTCACTTGTTGCTTGTTTTTTTAATTAAGTCTACACCATCATATGATAGGGTTTCTACATGTGTAGCCTTTTGCAGGATGTAATGATCAAAAAACGTCTTCGTATAGTCCGTCACAAGATGATGCATCTCTAATGCATCTCTTGTGCCTCTAAGTTCCTCATCTACACCGGTAAACACGATGTCACAGTAATCTAAATGTGCAGCACCATCAACAGTGAAATAATAGGTTTCCATGCTATTGTTATCACCAATGATCGCATTCATATTATAATTCGGTTCAGAAAACAGGAGCAAAAAGGGTTTATTGAGGTCGCTGTCGAGAAGGCCAAATGCACCACTATCTAAGCCAGCCCCGCAGACAAACCGGTCGTCATCCCGGCAAACCATAACCGCTGTAGGTCCGCCATAAGAATGTCCAGCGATACCCATGCCAGTGTCGAGTAGCAGTCTGTCATGAAAAATGAACTTCCATTCTCCAGAGTTTAGTTTGTGAAGATGATCGGCTACGTACCTTACATCTTCTGCCTGTCGTTCACTATATCTTGTTAACTCGTTAATGATTGGCAAGGAAAGGATGTTACGGCACATCTCAATAGCCGTTTCATCGTCAGGGCGCATATTCATCTTACCTGCCAGTGTTATCATCTCTGGATCTTCAGAAAACGCCTTAATGACTTCCGAAAAACCCTTTGATACATTCAACAGCTTCCCATCTTTCCGTTTGTA
Source organism: Bacillus sp. LLTC93 (assembly GCF_002993125.1). NCBI lineage: Bacteria > Bacillati > Bacillota > Bacilli > Caryophanales > Bacillaceae > Bacillus > Bacillus sp. LLTC93. The sequence goes on from NZ_PVME01000001.1 coordinate 97,768, forward strand.
CATGGTGCTATCCTGATGGCCGATACTGACGACAACATACCCTTGGCTTGCCATATCTGTACAGATGGCTGTCCCCCATTCAGGTGAACCACCCCCGCCGCAAACATAGAATACCACTGGATAGCGCTCTTCCTTCCGAGAAAGAGCCAGATCGTCATAACAATGCGTTTTGATATCGATAGAGAAGAACTTTATTTCCTTCAAATACTCAGTGACAAGCGGCTGGTCATGAAGCATTTCGTAGACTTCAGGAAACATGTATGTGGATGGAGTCTTTCCTTCACTGCTATCAGATGGATAGTACATAAATGCGGTCAGTTCTCTTTTGGATTGATCTGATGCCGTATACTCAAAATCCATCTGGATTCGGCCGACTATGTAGCTACCGATTGGTTCTGGAAATGTGTCATACCTTTTCATTCTTTTATGCCCCTTTCATCATGAAAATGAATATCGGTTCTTTGCTGGCTGAGTATCGTATTGTGATATAATCTTGAGTCAAAGACAAGCGCTAAGAGAAAATGAACTTGCTGAATGGACATCATGATGGTGAAAAATTTCTGAAGAAATGATAGGGTGATAGCGATGAGAAGACTTGAGTCTGGTATATCAGTAGACAACGAAACATTTTCTGATGTTGCCAGGTATGAAAACGAAACAATTAGCAGAACGACAATCATCAACTCAAATATTCGTTCTCCTATTTTTTGGAGCTGTCACTTGGATCATCTTGTATTTGATACGTGTGATCTGACGAATGCGAGATTTTTTGCCGGTAGTACGATTGATCATTGTACTTTTAGTCATTCAGACTTGCGCTCTGTGGGCATTGGCAAAAACGAAGCCGTCTTCACCAATTGCGAATTTTCTTCCTGCGATATGAGGGGAATGACATTGGAGAATGCTACGTTTATCGATTGTACTTTCTCTAATTGTAGATTCAATGACCGTGTTTTACAGGCAGCGAACATCGTCAATTGTACCTTTGCTGGTAAGCTAATAGATATAACGTTTGAGGGAAATGGCAAACAAAAGCTGATCGCCAATTTTGAAAACTGCACCCTTGATGGTGTTCGTTTTATAGGCTGTGACCTAGCGGCATGTATTCCGCCAGCATCCAAAAACCATTTATATGTTGAATATGTATCTGCACGTGTGAAAAAGGCCTTAGAGAAGATAGATGATGATCCTACTCTGTCTGACCATGATCGGAAAATACTAGTGCGGAGTCTGCGGAAGCTTGAACAAATGGAACAGTATATTTTTAACACGAAATATATGGAGAAAATACATGGGGCCGCTTTTGTTGAACGCTTTTTCAGTCATCTTGGATGTAGCAAGGATCACATGTAGCGTTTGCTACATCTCTTTTCCTATTAATTCTATATCTTCTTGTGATAGATCAAACGTTTTCATCGCGTTCCCCCTTTCACTTCACTGCTCGTATGTATTATACCAAACATGAGGTGATGAACTGAATGGGGAAAAAACAGCCTATGATTGTACATATCATCATCTTCTTATCCTTTTTTATAGCTTCACTCTCCTTTACTAACCAGCCAAAAGACCGTTTAATCTGTAGTGAATTGCCATTCTGAATGTATTTCATATTCAATTGAAAAAGGCTGCTTTTAAGTAAGCAGCCTTTTCGCCTATTTACATCAGAACATGTACCCTTTCTAGGTGTGAACTGAATCCCTAACGATTGATCACTTGAATGATTTTCTTCAGAGCATCTGCCGCTTCTGGAATTGGCATGACAACAAACACATGTAGCATTTCAGGATAAACAAAGGTTTTGATGTCCATCCCTTGTTCCGATAGTTTTTCATCGAGCTTTATGGCATCTGGATATAACATATCATGTGTTCCGATAAAATGAGTGATCTTCCCGAGCCCTTTAAAGTCACCGTAAATCGGACTAATCAATGGGTCTGTGAGACTTTGATCAGCTGCCCACATTTTTGTGATGACTTCCATTCCTTCATGACCTAGAATCGGGTCCTTTTTTGCATATTCAAATATGAGAGGGTTGCTCATGCTCATATCCACACACGCAGATAGTAACACGATATCCTTTGGCTGCGGCAGATCCTCTTTCTTTAAAAGGTGCGCAAGACCAAGTGAGATGTTTCCGCCAGCTGAATCTCCCATGATCGTCAATTGATTGGCACTTCCAGCAGTTTTCAGAAGGTCTTTATATAGGTTAAGAATTTTCGGATACGTATCCTGGTTGCTATAATGAGGCACTTTTGGGTAAATAGGGGCGACTACTTTCGCACCTAGTGATTGCGCCATTTTATCCATGAACCACCAATGGACATTCAAAGGATGATTTGTCCACGCGCCACCATGTAGATAGAGAATGACTTTTTGATTTTGTGATGCTTGTTCATTCAATGTGAAAACTTGCATGCCTTCGAATGTCTGCTCTTGTACCTCACTGATTAACTTCACATCCTCCCCAATGGCATAAGGCTGCGTATTTTCAATTCCTTTTTGCTCAAGAAATTTTTTTGTCTGTTCGATACTAGAAAAACTCTCTTTATTACTTTGCGAAGCGAATAATGTTTCAAATTGAATACTTTCTTTAGAACGTTCACCATGATACATTTCTACGCTCATTTTTTTCTCTCCTTCACTCAATAGGTTTATTGATCATCCTGCTTTGGAACACGAAATGATTCCAGGTAGACTTGTACTTTTTTTTCAGGGGTTTTTAATAAGTTAGATAAAAGGTCTTGAATGAGACGAAGTCTTTTAATTTTCTTTTCAATTTCTTCATGTTTAAGATGGACAATTTGTCTTAGGGTATCAAGGTCTATGTCTTGACTTAGCATGTCCATAATTTCAGCTATTTCCTTTAATGAATAACCGAGCGTTTTCGCATCTTTGATCAATTGAATTTTCACAACATAGTCGTCTGTATAGAATCTGTAACCGTTTGAACGTCGTCTTGGAGCAGGTAATATGTTGTGCTCTTCATAGTAACGAATTGCGGCAGGACTTACTCCTGTTTTTTTGGCAAGTTCTCCTCTAGTCATCAACTCCATCGTTACTCCTTTTTTATTATTTTGTTTTACTATATGTACATTATAAAGGTTGAACTATACTTCAAGGTCAAGGTGAAACATTTTTCGGCCAACTTTTGTTATCAAATGATTGTAGCGAAGAGATCTCTAGTGCTTGCTATGACATAATTGAGGTTACTTTTCGGTAAACAAAAAAACACCATCGCACCCGGCCAATTAAGGCGGATGCAATGGTGTCATCATCATTCCATCTGGATTATGATAAATCTTCCCCATTTGTTTCAATCACTTTTTTGTACCAGTAGAAGGAATCTTTTTTGTAACGATTTAATGTCCCATTCCCTCTGTCGTCTTGATCTACATAGATCAAACCATAGCGTTTACTCATTTGAGATGTTCCGCAGCTAATTAAGTCAATACAACCCCATGGTGTATACCCCATTAAGTCGACACCTTCTTTGACTGCTTCTTTCATCTGTTCAATATGTTGTTTTAAATAATCAATTCGATAATCGTCGTGAATTTCTCTGTCTGGTGTCAATGTATCTCTTGCGCCAAGTCCGTTTTCACAAACAAATAAAGGTTTTTGGTATCTGTCATACAGTTTAATTAATGAAATGCGCAGACCCATTGGATCAATTGGCCAATCCCATTGTGATAACTCCAAATGCTCATTTTTAATTGGACTATCAAATGTACCCGCTAGCTCGGCTGCATCTTCTCGCGCTTCTGCTACGTGGGACATATAGTAGCTGATCGCCACAAAATCAACGATGCCCTCTTTCAAAATTTGCTCATCCTGCTCTTCGATATCAAGTTTGATGTCGTTGTCAGCAAAATATTTCACCATGTATGTTGGATATTCACCTCTAGCTTGAACATCCGGATAGAACATATTCAATTGGTTCGATTTTACCGCTTGCAGCTGGTCCTCTGGTTTCGTTGTTTTTGCATAGGCTTCAATTTGGTTAATCATACAGCCAATTTGTGCATGTGGAATGATTTCTTTTGCAGCCTTCACTGTGAGAGCGCTGGCGATAAATTGGTGATGTGATGCTTGATACGCAGCCTGTAATTTATGGTCTACTAGGTCCTCTAAAATTCCAGCACCGGTGTAAAGGCTGTTGAGGTTCATATTCATTTCATTGAATGTAATCCAATACTTCACTTTATTTTTATATCTTTCTAAAATGGCGCGAGCATATTTTTCAAACAACGGGACAAGCTCTCTACTCATCCAGCCATTATATTTCTCTGTTAAAGTAATCGGCATTTCATAGTGAGACATCGTGACTAGCGGTTCAATTCCATATTTCGCACACTCATCAAATACGTTATCGTAAAAAGCCAATCCTTCTTCGTTCGGCTTGTCTTCTAAACCAGTTGGAAAGATTCTTGCCCATGAAATAGACAAGCGAAACACTTTAAAGCCCATCTCTGCAAATAGTGCAATATCCTCTTCATATCGATGGTAAAAATCGATTCCGCGTCTTTTCGGGAAATCAAATTCATCGGGTTGTTCCTTGTATCTTGTTAATTCAGCTGAACTCACATCGAAAGTAAAGTTGTTCACTTTTCCTTTTTCATAAGGATCTTTATATGCAGCAAAGTCTGACGTCGACAGGCCCTTGCCACCTTCTAAGTATGCGCCTTCTATTTGATTGGCAGCAGTTGCGCCACCCCATAAAAAATCATCTGAAAATCCTTTTTTTACATTCTTCATTTCAATCATCCCTTCTCTTTATATTAGTGAATAAGCATTAAGAGCTTATTTTGACCTGCGGTGACATGAGCGTCACCTGTATGAATCACATCAAGGTATTGCGTTGAATTTGTGACGATAATAGGTGTCACTACATCTAAATGGTTTGATTGAATTCCTTCTATATCAAACGATAATAAATGATCCCCCGTCTTCATCTCATCGCCCTCTTTTACCAGTACATCAAAGAATTGGCCATTTAGGCTGACGGTATCAATCCCCACGTGGATCAATAATTCAATCCCATCATCTGAAACGAGTCCGATGGCATGTTTAGTAGGTGTAACAGTCACTACTTTGCCTGAGAACGGTGCTTGTACCACCCCCTTATCAGGCAAAATTGCGACTCCCTTCCCCATCATTTCACTTGAGAACACGGAATCATTCACTTCAGATAAAGGAATGACCTTTCCACTCATAGGTGCTTGAACTTCATAAGGGTTTGTTTGCTTAGACATTTGTTGATTCTCTGTACTCTCAGTGTGATTTCGCTTTTCTGCTGCTTGCTCGTTAGCGGCCGTGACAGACTCCTGAAATCCAAGGAGAATGGTGATGAGAAGTGACACGATGAAGCTAAGGGCGATTCCAATCAGAGCCAGCTGAAAATTATTTGTCCCTTTCATAATGTAAGTTGGCAGTGAAGTAATGCCTGGGATCGAAAAGGCTGTCGTTTTAACTGAAAATAAACCGTAAAAACATCCACCGACTGCGCCGCCAATTAATGAAGCATAAAAAGGTTTTTTTAGTCTAAGTGTGACTCCATAAATGGCTGGTTCTGTGATCCCGAAGAAACTAGGAAGCAATGTTGAAAGTGCTAAAGACCTTGTTTCTACCCGCTTGGTGCGGATGATGACACCTAACACAGCGCCTGCTTGTGCCATATTCGCAATGAAATTCATCGGAAGCAGCATGATATCGTAACCCACTTTTTCAAAGCTGGCTAACGTGCTTGGGAAGAATGCGTAATGCATTCCAGTTAACACAATGAGTGGCATAAGGCCTCCCATTAATAAACCGGCAATCGGACCAGCGAAATTGAACAAAGAAGTGAAAAAGATTTCTAAATATTGCCCAGAAACGTTCCCAATAGGAGCGATAAAAGCCAGTGTAAGAGGAGCCGTGATCATCAGGCTCAGTACCGGTGTAAATACGATACTTAAGGATTTTGGGATCGCTTTTGTTATCCACTTATCGACAAAACTTAGTAATAGCACACCTAAAATAATTGGTAATACAGAAGATGTGTAATTATTTAGTGGAATACTTAACCCTAAAAAACTTAACGGGTCTGCTCCTTTTGCTGCACCTTCGATCATCGTTGGATATAGTAAAATCCCTGCTAATGCGAGTGCGAGAGATTCTCGCGTTTTAAATTTCTTCGCTGCCGAATAAGCAATGAGGAAAGGTAAAAAGTAAAAGACAGCATTTGAAAAAATTTGAAGTACTTGATAGGTAGAGCTTGTCTCCGTCAGCCAGCCTAAGCTAACGAACAGTGCCATGATCCCTTTGATCAATCCACTACCAACAATCGCTGGCAAAATAGGTGTGAAAATCCCGCTGATCACATCGAATACGACTTCAATTGGGTTCATTTTTGACGTGTTTTTAACAGGAGCAGAATCATTGCTACTATGACCGGCCAGATGATCGATTTCCTCATAAACCTCTGCTACCTTTGCTCCAATAATGACTTGGAACTGTCCACTTTGGAATTGAGCACCTAAGCAACCATCTAATGTTTTCAGCTCATCTACTTTTACCTGACTTTCATCGTTGAGATTAAATCTTAGCCGTGTGATACAATGCCAACTTTGAGATATATTTTCGGTTCCACCGATTAATTTCACAATTTTTCCAGCCAATTCTTTGTTTTCCATGCTTTCACCCCTTCATTTTCACAAAAAAAACCTAAACAAAATCCACCATAGAAAAGATCATTCTTTCTCATGGAGATTTGTTTAGGTTAATGCTTTTTCATAACACGCCTAAAAGAAATCATTTATTTTTTTGGTGTTCCTTTGTGATTCTCTCAATATGGATGACTAAAAAAACAAGTTCGTCTTCTGTCACATTCCAATTGAATTCTCGTTTTAACATTTCTTTGATGATCAATCCGCAGGCATAACTCTTCATATAACGATCCTGTATTAATTCTTTTAACGAGTCATCCATCTGCTGCGGTGGTTGGTTGGTTTCCTGCCTGACAATAAAATATCTCAAGTGGGTAATAAACCTCGAATAATTAATGGATGATTTATCCAATATCATCTCGAAAATATTTTGAATGATTTTGACGATTTCTTTCGTGAGGTGAGTCATCTTAATGGTGTCTCCCATAGACTGACCATCTATTTGAGCGTTTACAAAATGCAGGGCAATGAGTGAAGCTTCAGTATCTTCAAAAGAAATGCCCATCATCTTTTGAATAATTGTCAGTGCTTTTTTCCCGACTTGATATTCTTGAAAATAGAGATGTGGAATTTCCCACACAATGGGGTTTTCATACGCCATTTTTTCTTCGTGCCTTTGAATAGCGAAGGTGAGATGATCGGATAGCGAAAAGAGCGCGCTGGAACCTAACTTCTTATTCAACATCTCTTCGCCTACGCGAATGATTTTTTCAGTTAATAAAAGGATATCAGTTGGGATAGCGGCAAGTTGAGATTCTAATGGAGACGTCTGATCAGAATAAAATGTCTTACTGACAGCGCTCTCATCAAGTGTATCACCTTTCTTCTTTTTAAAACCTATTCCTGTTCCAAACACAACGACTTCATTTTGAGCCTCTGTTAGAGCTAATACGATATTATTATTTAAAACTTTAACGACGGTGAACATCCTCATCCCACCTTACCTAAAATGCTAAAAAAAGCATAAAAAAACACCAAAATCTCAGCAAACAACGTACAAATGTACAATCTGTTTACCTGACTTGGTGGTGCCTGATCATATCAGTAACACTCCTGCATCGGTTACGACTTTATTTTAAATAGAGGAATGACCAAAGTCAACTATTTTTTTCTGGAAAAAATAGATTGAAATACCCAGAATCATTTTATCTTTCCTTGTCTTTTTACAGTTTAACATATTTAAGGTTGCTGTAAGGTTCGGATTAATACAAGTTAAGGTTGAGGTTGTACAATGGGTTTGTAAGGAATTGAGGGATGAGTCAAATGGTCCCCTCTTCTAAATCAATCATAGAGGTGAAAAGCTTTGAGAGAAAATAAAATTTTGTCTTCATTATGTTACTTCAGTATCTTTTTTGCACCGTTTCTATTTCCGATTATCGTTTATTTCTTAGGAAAAGACGAAGTGAAATACCATGCGAAAAAATCACTATGGACACATATTATTCCTTATTTGATTTTCGGTCTTGGTATTGCCGGTTCAGGTTTACTTGGCATGAACGATATCAGTCATGCTGGTCCGTTCTTAATTGCAACGTATGCTGTGACATTCCTTGTGGCGATCTACTTCTTCATTTGGAACATTGTAAAAGGCATAAAAGTGTTTTCAGAATAAGAGTTAGAAAAAACGGTTCTGTGATTGAGCAGAACCGTTTTTTTGTATGTCCGTTTAAGCGGGTAATTGGATATCAATCGTTGTTCCTTCTCCTATCATACTTTGTATTGTAATATCTCCCCCGTGTTTTTGGATGATATCTTTTGCAATCGCCATTCCAAGACCTGAGCCTGCATGTGTCCCTCCAGTATTCGTCCCTCTATAGTAGCGGTCAAACACTTTTTCTAGCTCTGCCTCTTCAATTCCTTTGCCGTTGTCTTGAATTGTGATGTGGGTATGTTCTTTTTGTTCAAGCTGTACAATGATTTTCACATCAGCATCATTGTGAACAAGGGCATTTAAAATGAGATTGGTGACCGCTCTTCGTATGAGGATCGTATCAATATTCAGCATGAGCTTGTCTACATTCGTTTGTAGCTCAATGGTCTGATCTGCATATCTCGAATCGTTGAGGATATCAATTAACGTTTCACGCAGCAATGGCACAATGTTCACAAGCTCTTTATGCAACATCACGTCGTTATTTTTCAGCCTTGTTGTTAAATTTAGATCCTCCATCACATCTTTGATGTACAGTGATTTATTCTCTATGATGCTGGCATAATGTCTAATGTCTTGATTTGAAAGAGGATAATTTGGATCTTTCATGATTTCTGCATAGCCTTGAATAGAGGATAATGGTGTTTTAATATCATGAGAAATATGACTGATCCACTCTTCCCGCATTTGCTCTAATTTGTCTTTTTCTTTTTGGCTTGAAGCGAGCTGCTCTGATAAGTGATTGACATTATAGAACACATCTTTATATATCCCCTTCGTTGGCAGCTTCGTCGTATAATCTCCGTTTGCGAGCCTCTGGATGCCATAAATGGCACGGCCGAGCGGTTTGATGAGTTGCCGGCTGAATAAGTATCCAATGAATAAGGCAATGATGGCATCAATCGATAATAAAATCATCGTCCCGATATTGAATTGCGATATTAATTCTTTCGTATCAAAAGAAAATAAATATTTTCCGATGGAAGGGTCCTTAAATCCGATGAAATAGCTGTATTCCTTACCCTTTCCATTTTTTCCTCCAGCATAGATCGTCGACATCAATTGCTTATCTTTATATTTATGTAAGTTTACAATTTCTATAGGTGTGTATTTGCTCTTTAAGCCTTTAGGTGCTAGTGCATGATAGACGTCTTGTCCATTTTCGTCTACTATTTGAATCCACGCATTTTGTTGTTTTAAGGCTTGCTGTCCTTCTTTACTCACAGTGATATTTTGATCAGACAAGGTTATGTATTGTTCAAATGTTCTTGTGAAGGTTTCCGGCGTATTTTCTTCGTTTTGCTGACTGCTTGCTTGTAGTACAAGCCATATCATGAATCCAAATAAGTTAATAAAGACCGTGATAATAGTCACGATAATGACAGAGACCATGTATCTGCCTGTTAATCGCCATTTCATCTTTACGCATCCTTTACAACAAATTTATAGCCAAGCCCTTTGACCGTCACGAGAAATTCCGGTGTAGATGGGGAATGTTCTATTTTTTCCCGCAGTCTTCGTATATGAACCATTACCGTATTATCAGAACCGAAGAAATCCTCTCCCCAAACCGTTTGATAAAGCGTTTCTTTACTGATCACGCGATTCGGATGCTGCAAGAAATAAGTCATTAACATAAGTTCTTTCGGAGTGAGCTCAATCGCCGCTCCGTTTTTCGTCAGTTCGGCTTGCTGCTCGTTTAACTCAAATGGGCCTTTTTTGATCACGGGCTCCGCTTGAGAAGGCTGTACGTATGATGACCGTCTTAGCTGGGCTTTTACCCGGTAGGCGACTTCTTTTGGACTGAACGGTTTTGTAATGTAATCATCGCCGCCAATGGCAAGTCCTACAATTTTGTCTGATTCCTCTCCCTTTGCTGATAAAAAGATAATCGGAACATGCGAGACATCTCTGATTTGTTTGCAAATATCGTAGCCTTCTCCGTCTGGCAGCATAATATCCAGTATGACGAGATCGGGTTGTTCTTGATGAAATAGCGAGAGCCCATCACGGGCAGTTGAAGCTGTTAACACCTGGTCAATGCCTTCTCTTGTTAATACGGTATGGATTAATTCTAAAATTTCTTTTTCGTCATCTATAATCAATACTTTGCTTTGAACCTTTGGCATGTTGATCACTCTCCTAAAGTCATTGTTATTATTATACCCAAAGTGTTGACGTCGTGAAAAATCAACTTTCTATTTACACAGAAAAAAGCCAATTTTCTTTTTTGATGAGAAAATTGGCTTTTCGTGTTTCTCTAGCGTTTGACCACAAATGTTGTCACACTTTGAGCCGGAAGATGAGCCCAAAATTGATTGCCCGAAATCGTGATATCTGTACCAGGCTGAAGGTTGCTGCTGCCGCTCGTCACCCATCTAGACGCCTGAGAAACAGAGCCATTTTGCACGACGAAGTGTTGATTGACCCCTGCATTGTTTTTATTAATCGCCACAATGACGACCTGATTGTTTCCTTTATAGGCTGAGACGAAAACATTCGATTCAGGGCTTTTCGTTGCATCAATTCTGACGTACCCTGGACGCACAAATTTGGAGAAATGCGCCATGTTGTATCCACGTTTGCTAATCATTCCATCTTCCTTCATAGGACCGTATGATCTCCTAATGTACCACCACACATACGCCTGAAAGTCCCCTTCCACCATTGAATGGTGAATATGCTCTGATACCCCTAATGCCTCAGGCCAGCGGTCCGCTGAATTGTTATCACTATTCGGGTAGTAGACCTCTGTCATCCATAGCTCTTTTCCCCCTCCTTTTTGTTTGAAAAGAGGATACGGAAGCTGACTGATTTGGGTCCCGTATAGATGAGCGCCGAGAATGTCCATATTTCTAAGCGCCTGCGGATCGTTTAAGATAGGATCTGAGATATTCTTAAGGTATTGAAAGGATTCTGGTGCAATCACACGTGCATTAATGGAGCCGGCATTTTCTCTCATGAAACGCAGGATTTCCTGAGGCGTCCACCATGTCCATTCGTGTGCATAATCGGGCTCGTTTTGAACAGAAATCGCATAAAGATTGACTCCGTTGTTCTTCATGTAAGTGACAAAATCATTCAGATGCTGAGCATATGCTGCGTATTGATTGTATTTAAGCCGCTTGGCAGGTGATCCATTCCGGTTAAATGTTTCAACCATACTGCTTGGAGGATTCCAAGGGGAAGCAATGACTAAAGCACCATGCTCGATCGCTCGTTTGGCCGTCGCAACTTCTCTGCTCCAATTGTTTCTGTTTTCGTCTACATATATTCTAAGAACGGAAAACCCTAACTGATTTTGTCCATTGCCAAAGGCGGTTTCCCTTTGTGGCGCTGTCAAGTCACCAATCCAAGCTGGGTGGTTCATTCCGCCAAAACCACGAATCACTTGTCTTTCTGCGTTGAGGTTAATGTTTGCGTCACTGGCTGCTGATACCTCAGCTGCTCCGGGTCCAATGAACATGACAGACAGCATGGTGAAACACACCAATAAAGCAAGCATTGGTTTTTTTATACATGACATCAAATTCCCCACTCCTCTATCAAACATTTAAGCACCTTTATTCTCTACCTTTGAGTAAACTGCCAAGAATCAAATTGGAATAGATTTCCCCCGCCTGTTCCGGTAAAGACAAAAAATACGTTGTGCACACCGGATGCGCCGTTAATCGCTGTTTCTATTTCCCGCCAGTTTTGTGTTCCACCGGTGGAAGGAACATCAAGTGTACCGACCAGTCTGCCGTTTGCGCTGCCAAGGCGTACTTCTATTTTCCCGCCTACTGTCGATGCGACATTGGCTTTAAATGTTCTAGCGCCATTTGAACCAAAGTCTACATTCCCTAAAGCCACCCAATCGCCGTTTTGAATGTTGGTGACATGCTGGTTATTCACTGGTCCTCCTGGTGCTGACGAGGCTTCTGTCAAAATGCGTCCATTCCAAGCGAATGTTTCAGCTTCAACACGTTGATATGGATTCAGATTAGATAGCTGTTTCACTCCTTCATAATTGGCTGCTACTTCTCGAAGGGAGCCATCTGCATTATGCACAAGCTTATTAATATGTGGAGAGCGGTAACCCTTGCCGGCCCCGTATAAAGCAGAGCTAACGGTTTGCGTATGATACACCACATACCACTCATTTTTAAAATTGAACACCGCATGATGGTTGTTACCGCCGCCACCAAAAAAAGCACCCGGATTTTTCAGAAAGTGTCCTTTATACGTGAAGGGTCCCATCGGACTTGAGCTCGTCATATAGCCGATTTCACCAGGTGGTTTATCAGCAGGATGAGAGCCGCCAAAATTGATGCAATAGGAATAGTAATAGGTTCCGTTATACTTATGCATCCCCGAATCTTCAAACATAAAAGGAGCATCAATGGTGGATGCGCTACTGGCCACACTTGTCATATCAGCACCTAGCTTGAGGACTCTTGCTGTTTTAGGATTTGCCCATTGTCCCTGCGTTGGATTGGAACCGCCTGGAACGCCTCCGCCGGCATATAGATAGCCAGTGCCGTCATCATCTACAAATACGGCCGGATCAAAAAGCCATACAACTCCGGACATGCCAGGTGTACTTGGCGTAACGAGCGCTTTTCCAATTGGATCAGTCCATGGGCCAATCGGGCTGTCTGCTGTAAGGACACCTATCCCTCCGCCGCTGTTAGCGAAATAAAGGAAAAATTTATCCTTTCCATTGATCTTCTTTACAGCAGCGGCTGGAGCCCAAGAAGCGCCTGCCCATTTGGCAATGCCTCTGCCGCCATTTGCCCCATTTGCCCCCGCTACTGGAATCGCTCCGTGATCGGTCCAGTTGACCATATCCGCCGAAGAGATGACGAATACTCTATTCAGATTCGCAAATGAATTGTCCTTAATCGTTCCGTTGCTTTGATATTCATAGTCATCACTCGACATATAAAGGTACACTCTTCCGTTATAGGTAAGCGCAAACGGGTCTGCTCCTAAGTGATGGTCAATGAGCGGGTTTGCATTTCCTACTTGCTTGGCAATAGGAGTGCTTGCCGCATTCGCTTCATATACCGGCAAACAACTCAGTACCAAAGTGAAAATCAATAAACAAACGCTGCACTTCATCCTCGTCCTCATCGTGTCATTTCCTCCTGTTTTCATCTTCCTGATATTGGGGTTTAGGCCCAATTTCAAATTATGTTGATGTTTCGTGATGAAGAATGAATACAAAGAATGATTTCTCCCTGTGAATCCCTGTAAAGAGTGCGATGAAAACCCTTACTTTTTAACTAGAAGACAACAAAAAAATGCAGTCTCCATGATGGAGCTGCATTCTTCCTCAATGTTCATTAAATGTAGGCTACATATACCGAGCGGTCACCATTTTCTTTCTTGTGTAAAACTCTACTCCGTCTGTTCCATTGGCGTGCAAGTCTCCGTAGAAGGAGTCTTTCCAGCCGGAAAATGGGAAGAAAGCCATTGGAGCAGGAACACCAATGTTAATGCCTAACATGCCGGCTTCGATGTTTTCACGAAATTCTCTTATGCTTGAAGCGCTGTCTGTGTATAGGCAGGCACCGTTTGCGAATTTTGATTGATTGGACAGGTCGATTGCTTCTGCGAGTGATGAGACACGGACAATGGATAAGACTGGGGCAAAAATCTCGTCCTGCCAAATTTTCATTTGATTTGTGACATGATCAAAGATCGTTGGTCCGACAAAATACCCTTCTCCATTTGTTTCGTTATCTTGTCTGCCATCACGAATCAGGCTTGCGCCTTCTTCAATTCCTGTTTGGATATATTGAAGAGTTCGTTCTTTATGCTCCTTCCGAATGACTGGTCCGAGAAAGACATCTTTATTTATTCCGTTTCCGATGACAAGCTGGTTGGATTCATCGATCAATTGTTGAATCAAGTCGTCCGCCACGTCTTCTTCCACTGCGACAACGGCTGCTGCCATGCAGCGTTCACCTGCTGATCCAAAAGCAGCGCCAATGATTTGTTTTGTGGCCGATTCTAAATCAGCATCTTTCAAGACGATGGAATGATTTTTTGCACCGGCAAGTGCTTGTACACGTTTACCATGTGCTGTCCCTTTTTTATAGACGTATTCTGCGACTGGCTGAGAGCCGACAAACGAAATGGCTTTTACCTTTTCATGTTCAAGCAGACCGTTTACTACATCGTGAGCGCCATTGACAATGTTGAGCACACCTTTTGGAAGTCCCGCTTCTTCAAATAGTTCTGCTAACCGTGCAGCAAGGATTGGCGTCCGTTCTGAAGGCTTTAAAACAAATGTATTTCCGCAAGCGATAGCAAGCGGGAACATCCAGCATGGGACCATCATCGGAAAGTTAAAAGGGGTAATGCCGCCGATGACGCCAATTGGGTAGCGGTACATGCCAGACTCTAGACCAGTCGCAATATCAGGCAGTTGTTTCCCCATCATTAAGGTTGGTGCACCAGCGGCAAATTCCACACATTCAATTCCGCGCTGCACTTCTCCTTTTGCTTCTGTTAAACTTTTTCCGTTTTCAATTGTGACCAGCTCTGCTAGCTCATCCCATTTCTCTACGAGTAACTGTTGGTATTTAAATAAAATACGTGCACGCCTAGGGACAGCTGTTTTAGACCAAGTGGTAAACGCTTCTTGTGCTGCTTGTACTGCACGTTCTACATCCGTTTTCGTTGAAAGTGGTACTTCTGCAATGACTTCGCCAGTAGCCGGGTTATAAACAGCTTCCGTTTGGCTTGTTTCTGCCTCAATCCATTGTCCGCCAATATAATTTTTCAACGTTTGTACATCTGTTCTGGTCATGTTCCCTCTCTCCTCTTTGTTCAGATTGTCATGCTATAAGACGTTTATTTATCGTCATTGTCTCATCTAACGGGAGCTCATCTGTATACACTCTTTGTCAAATCAAACCGCTGTTTTGGTTTACGTTGTGATAAACAGCATTCTCTATGATGAAAGGTCTTTTGCTGTCAGCTCTTGTTTGCCGCAGATTCGTCCCCATTTTAGATCAGTTTGTCTGTGTGTCATATGACATCACGATGCAACCATTTTTGATGCATTGTTGGTTAATTGTTGGTTAACTTTAGAAAATCATAATATTAAAAACGCTTACAGTCAATGATCTTTTTGCTCGATTTCCTGCTTGTTACATAAAAAACCTGATGCGTGGTGCATCAGGTAGAGGCTCGTTCATTTCAGTTATGTGGAAGATGCGACATATTGGTTCGGTTCTTTATAATCTGGCAACATCTCTCCATGTGCTTCAATTAATTCATCACATAATTTGATGGTGTCATCAATCGAAAGTTCAGCGCTTGTATGTGGGTCTAGTAAAGCCGCTTGATAAATATGCTCTTTTTTGCCGCTGATCGCTGCTTCGATCGTCATGAGCTGTGAACTGATGTTGGTCCGGTTGAGTCCAGCCAATTGTTCAGGTATCTCACCGATATAACATGGTATGATGCCGCTTCGATCTGCAACACATGGCACTTCGACACAGGCTTTTTCCGGAAGATTGTGAATGAGTCCTCCTGTGTTCAGTACATTTCCACCAAATTTAAAGGGAACGTTCGTTTCAATCGCTTCAATGATACGTGAACCATATTCTTTAGAGCGCGTATGCGTGATCTGTGTGTTTCCCACAAGGTCATGTTTCATCGTATTCCAATTGTTGATTTGTTCCTCGCAGCGTCTTGGATATTCATCGAGCGGAATGTTAAACTGTCCAATCAGTTCTGGATAACGAGATTTGATAAAATACGGATGATATTCTGCATTGTGCTCTGAGGATTCGGTGACATAGTAGCCGAATTTATCCATTAGTTCAAAACGAACCATATCTGGATGCCGTGTTTTTTGTTTTTCTTTTGCTCTTTTTTTGATTTCTGGATATAAGTCTTGACCGTCCCGTTTCACTTCTAATAACCATGCCATGTGGTTAATGCCGGCAATTTTTTCTTCAATGCCTTCATGGTCCATTTCAAGTGATTGAAATAAATCTTTCGTACACACCTGTACGCTATGGCAAAGACCAACCGTTTGAACCCGAGTATAACGCAGCATAGCGCCAGTCAGTGTGGCCATTGGATTCGTGTAATTTAACAATAAAGCGTGTGGACATACCTCTTCCATATCCTTTGCAAAGTCAAGCATAACAGGAATAGTTCGAAGTGAACGAAAGATGCCGCCGATGCCAACCGTATCAGCAATCGTTTGTCTTAACCCATATTTTTTCGGAATCTCAAAATCAATGACAGTGCTTGGCTGATAGCCTCCAACCTGGATGGCATTGATGACATATTTCGCATCCTTTAAGGCTTCTTTACGATTGTGATAGGACTGGATCGTCACATTTGCAGCGTAGTTTTCTTTTAAGTGCCGCAGCATCGTTTCTGATTCTTTCAGCCGGTTGTGGTCGATATCATATAACGCAAATTCAAAGCCGGCAAGTGCAGGGACAAACAGACAATCTCCTAATATATTTTTAGCAAAGACGGTACTCCCAGCACCGATAAACGTAATTTTTGACATAGACGACTCTCCTTTTTACATCAAGGTGGATTACCCTTTAACAGAGCCTTGAGACAGCCCTGCGATAAAGTATTTTTGCAAAAGTAAAAACATCGTGACCATTGGCAGCATCGCAATGAGAGCAGCGGCGCCAACGAGCTGGAGCTGGTGTTGATTTTGACCAAAGAAATTGGATAAGGCGACTGTAAGTGTATGCATCTCTTTATCTTGCAAGAAGAAGATGGCAAATTGATAGTCGTTCCAAATATACACACAGGCAATAATTAAAACAGAAGCGGTAATCGGCTTCAGCAGCGGAAAAACGACGGTGAAAAAGACTCTAAGTGTTCCCGCGCCATCAATACGGGCTGCTTCTTCAAGCTCCTTTGGAATCGTTGACCGGATAAAGCCTGCGTATAAAAAAATCGTCAGCGGCAAAAAGGCGGCCACATTGTTTAAAATAGCGATTTGATACGTATTCATCATTCCGATTTGAACGACCATTTTATATAGCGGGACAAGAGCTGTGAGCGGTGGAATGACCATAATGGCAATGAATAACACATAAACCGCTTTATTGAGCTTTGTGACCCTTCTTGCGAGCGGATAGGCTGCAAGAGATCCAAGAATGATGAGTAAGACAGCTGAGCTGAACGTAATGATCACTGTATTCAAAAAGGACTGGCCAAGCTGAGCCTCTGTCCATGCCTTGCGAAAATTTTCAAGATGAAGCGTTGTCGGAAACAGCCATTTTGAACTGAAATCTCCTATCCCCTTTAGCGATGTCGTCACTAAGATATAAAATGGGATGAGGTGAAGCAATGTAATCAAAAGTGCGAGTAAGGAGTACCATCTTTTCTTGCGTTTATAGGCGTTATCCATCACACCTCGGTCTCCTTTCGTTTGAAATAAATGAGCGCTGCGACACTTATCACAAGAATGATGACAGCCATGAAGACACCTTGTGTCGCGGCATAGCCTGCATCCTGACGTTTGAAATATAGATCATACATAAAGGTCGACATCGATTGCGAGGAATCTCCAGGTCCGCCGCCAGTGAGTGCCACAATGACATCAAACAGCTTGAGTCCGCCAATGACATTGAGCACTATATTAATGGTGATGGACGGCATTAAAAGCGGCAATGTGATCCGCCTGAATTGCTGGAGGCTTGATGCGCCGTCTAATTGTGCCGCTTCATAATAATCCTTAGGAATACTTTGAAGTCCTGCTAAATAAATGATCATTGCAATTCCGACGAATTGATACGTGTTGACAAGCACAATGATCCATGTGTTTAATTGCGGATTGCCAAGCGCATTTATTTGGTCAAATCCAAAAAGCGTCACCACATCGTTTAAGGCACCGCCTTGATAAGCAAACACAAAATACCAAATATAGCCCATAGCAATCGGACTGATCATGACGGGTAAATAGATCACAGTCCTTGTGATGGCTCTCATCTTTAAGCTTTGATGTAACAAAAGAGCATACCCAAGTCCAATGATATTTTGTAAGATGGTGCTCCCAATTCCGTAAAGAAGTGTGTTTTTGACAACAAGCCATGTGGTAGGGTCTTGAAGCAGCCGTTTGTATTGATCAAGCCCGATCCACTCATAGTTTTGAGAAAAACCGTTCCAATTTGTAAAAGAAAGCTGAATCCCGTTAAAAAAGGGATAAATGATAAAGGTACTGACCACGAGAACAGCTGGCATGTACATCCACCAAAGTGATGAATTTTGGCTTCTTTTCATTTTCTGTTTTGGAAAAGAGGTGAATGCGGCCGCCTGTTTTGCTTTTGTGATGTCACTCATTGGCTTCACTCCTGTTTCAGCATCAGTCGGCTATTGTTTTTTCAAGCGCTTATATTCCTCTTCCATTTTCTTTGATAATTGTTCTGGTGATATGGAGCCTGCTAATAATTCTTGACCGGTCGTTGCCATGACAGCCCACATTCCGCTTGGTAAGTATTTTCGGTCAAAATATGGTTCAATCTTGATATGTTCGTATTGATCGTAAAACGTAGAGTAATAGTTTTTGGCTTTCACTTGCTTTAGTGCAGTTTCAGAGGATGTGCCCTCTGCGATTTTCTTCACATTTTCTGGTTTTGCTAAAAAGTCGATGAATTGTTTTGCTTCTTTTAGATGTTTAGAGTCCTTCCAGGCAGCGACAGTGAATCGTTCTCCGCCAATCCAGCTTTGCTTATCTCCTTCATGAATGGCTGGAACAGGCATCGTACCTACTTTGATCGATTGATTGAGCTCTGTCGCTTCAGGACCTAGAGATCCTCCGACAAAAGTGAAAGCGATTTTATTTTGCGCCATCAGCTCAGGTGCCTGAGACAGTTTCGCTGTGAGGACATCTTTGTTTAAAAGGTCTTGATCCTTTAGCTCCTTCATGAACTGTGCAAGCGGAGTATAGTGAGACCAATCAAACGTTCCGTTTTCAAGTTCTTTTCCGTATTGATGTTTTTGATCGGTGATTAATAAAGGTGTGGCTAGTTCGTCAAAGACCTGGGCGATATTTGAATTATCTCCTCCTGGTATCCAGAGCGGCACAACATCTCCCTTACTCCTTTCTTTGACCGTTTGTAAAGCACTTTTGAGTTCATCAAGTGTTCTAGGTACTTCAATGCCATATTTTTTTAATAGATTGGCATTGAAACTAAGCCCATCCTTCGCTTGATTCAGCGGATAGGCGTACACTTTGCCATCTTTGTCCTTTAAAATCTGGTCGAGTGAAGGATCAAGCTGTTTGACCCAGTCCATCTCCTTTAAATCAGCCACATACTCGCTATATCGCAGTTTGGCCCAGCCATGTGTATCAAATAGGTCAGGCATATCGTTCGCTCCCATTTTGACACGTATCATATCTTCATAGCTGTTGCCAGGGAAATTGGCGTCGATTCGAATATGTTGATGCTCCTTTTCAAAATCACGAATCACTTCTTCAAACGCTTTTCTTTCTCCGCTGTTACTCATCGTCGAAAATAGAGTCAGGGTGACCTTTCCGTTTGCTTCAGAAGCGCCGTTATTGCTGCAAGCAGACAAAATAATGGTCAAGACAAAGGCTACAGTCATCAGTAGCATCATTTTTTTATTCATGGTTTCCTCCTTTTGATCACTGAAAATTCAGACGATTGTTGATAGAATTCCTGCAGTTGCGGAAACAAAAGAAGTCCATTATACTGGAATTCTATTCTTTTCAAAGAGATAAGAGAGCATATCGGTAAGCTTCCTTATGTTCAGCATGATCTGGCCATCATGCTCAGCAGCTTCCTTTCTGCTTTTTTGTCTCTTTTTTGTTTGCTGAAATGCTGTTTCACCCCCTTTCATGGATTAAGCATGTGCTGCCTCTTTCAATGAGCTTCGTGGGCACGACGACTTTTAGAGGGAGTTTTCTTCCGTGTATCCGCTCAAGTAACAGCTTCAGACCGACTTCCCCCATTTCTTCTGTATACACTTTGACTGTTGTGAGCGGCGGGCTTGAAAATGAAGCGGCTTCAATGTCATTAAACCCAACAATGGATACATCTAGAGGCACACGGAGACCCGCTTCATGTAAAGCACGCATAGCACCAATCGCCATAGAGTCACTTCCGATAAAAAAGGCTTCTGGAAGATTTCCTTTTTCGATGGCTTGCTGCATAAGCGTATAGCCTTCTTGCATGGAGTATTCACCAATGTGGATATCATTCATATGAAGACCTCCCGCCTCTTGCATTCTTTTCATAAAAGTCGTTTGTCTTTCGTCTTCAATGACAGCGTTCCCTTCGAAAAAATGTTCTCGTTCTTTTCCGCCGATATAGCCTAGGTGTGTATAGCCGAGAGATTGCAAGTGTCGAATAGCGCGATCAGCCGCTCTTACAAAGTCCACATGTACGCAATCATACAAATCTTCATCCGCATAATGATTGATAAAAACAATGTGCTCCATGCGATTTGTCATTTTTTCAACAGTTTCAGGGCTGATTCGTCCAATGACGATCAAACCGTCTATATCTTTTAGCATCGCACCTTTGTCCATGCTTCTCAGGCGAAATGTATGGAGGGTGGACAGGCCTTGTTTGGCATATTCTTTTTCGATTCCTTTTCGAATGGATGAAAAAAAGGGATCATTTAATTCTTCATCAATGGATTGTGCGACAACGACACCGATGACTGGGGATTCAGATGGATTTTTTCCTTCTGCTTGATCGGCTTTTCTTGCTCTCACTGGGGTATAGTTTAACTTTTTAGCAATGTCGAGGATGTTTTGTCTTGTTGCATGTGAAACGGCTAGCGTTTGGTCGCCATTTAACACACGGGATACAGTGGAAACGGATACTTTTGCATCATGAGCAATATCTTTTAGTGTGGTCATAGGCAAACTCCTCATGGATTTTTTGACTAAATATTTACTAAAGATATTTGAAGAATAACACATAAATAAAGCGCTTTCAATTATAAATTTCCGCTTTTTTTCATGTTTTTGAGTATGTGTTGGTGAATGTGCAGTAATTTTAGTAAATTTACGTAAAAAAAGAGGATGAATTTCATCCTCTCGTTTCCTAAGGTGATTTCATTGCGGCTGTTTCTTTTGCAAACAATTGCTTCATTGTTTCCCACGCGATGTCGATTTGTTCGTGAAGTCCAAATAAACCTGAGGTACCGATGATATAGATCTCATTTCCAGCCTCAGCAAGTAGTCGGAACGTGTTTTCATTACAAGAGCCGTCTACTTCGATTGAAAACGAGTACCCTCCCTTCTCTTTTACATCCTTCACCTCTTTGATTTTCTGAAGCATTTCTTGAATAAAAGGCTGTCCGGCAAACCCTGGATCGATCGTCATGATCGTCACTCGGTCTATTAAATGAATAAAAGCATCTAATGCCGCAACTGGTGTGGCGGGATTTAGAACAAAGCCGACCTCACACTTTCTTTGGTGGATATGCCGGATGATTCGAAAGACTTCTTTTTGCACAACTTCCGGGTGTAAACAAATCATCGTTGCGCCTGCATCAATACACGCATCGATTAAAAATTCCTGGGGATGTTCGGCCATAAGGTGAACATCAATCGGTACATCTGTCAGCTTTCGAAGCTGTTCAATGAAAAAGGGTGATAAGGTGATATTTTTCACGTAATGACCATCCATGACGTCGACATGATACCGATCTGCTCTCGTGTTAAGAAGATGAATTTGTTCACGGAAGTGCGTTAAATCCATGCACATCAGTGAAGGTGAAAAAATGGCTGTCATTCTCAGCCTCCTCCTTTTTTAAAGATGAAATAAAAACTTGATCAATCCAATCAAGATTCCGATGATACCGAAGTCTGTATCTCCAAAAGTTGTCCCTTCAAAGCCAAGAGTTCCTAACACAGGGAGTAAACAAGCAGGTAAGAATGAAAGAAGTAATCCATTCACAAATGCCCCGGCGACTGCACCTCTCACCCCTCCTGTTGCATTGCCATATACTCCTGCTGTAGCACCGCAAAAAAAGTGCGGGACAAGACCAGGAACAATGACAGTTAAACCAAACAAAGGTAAAAGAAAAATGGACACGATCCCTCCTGCAAAGCTGCATAAAAAACCGATAATAACCGCATTTGGAGCAAAAGGGAAAACGGTTGGTGCATCAAGTGCCGGCTTTGCACCTTTCACAAACCGATCAGCAATCCCTTTAAAAGCAGGCACGATCTCGCCAATTGCCATCCGTACCCCTGCTAAAATAATGTATACACCAGCTGCAAAGGTAATGGCCTGGATGAGAATAAAGACGGCAAAATTCGTGCCTCCGCTAATCTGTTCTATAAAGGAAATCCCTGCAAACGGTGCGATCGCAAAGAACAGCAAAGCCATTGTGATCGAAATCGCAACCGATGTATCTCTTAGAAAGCCGAGTGATTTAGGCACTTGAATGGTTTCTGTTGATTTCTCTGGACGGCCGACCCATTTGCCGATCATTCCCGCTGTAAAATAACCGAAGGTACTGAAGTGGCCGAGCGCGAGATCATCGCTTCCGGTGACTTTCCTTGTAAATGGCTGAAGGATAGCGGGTGCAATGACCATAGCTGCCCCTAATATCATGGAACCGGTGGCGATAAGAAGTCCCCCTCCCATGCCGGCTGTTGAGAGAACGACTGCGAGCATAGCAGCCATATACAACGTATGATGACCAGTTAAAAAGACGTATTTAAATGGTGTGAATTTTGCCAGTAACAGATTGACCAGCATGCCAAAAATCATAATGAGTGCTGTCTGTGTACCGAATTCCTTTTGAGCAATCGCAGCCATGGCATCTGTATTTGGGACAACTCCTTGAATGTGAAAGGCTGCTTCAAACATCTTTCGAAAAACACCAAGTGAATCAGACACGACTGTGGCGCCGGCTCCTAAGATTAAGAATCCCATAGTTGTTTTCAAGGTGCCTGACACGGTATCTGCGGCTGATTTTTTCTGCAAAAGTAAACCAGCTAGTGCAAACAAACCGATGAGAATGGCAGGTGTGCCCAATATATCGTTCATGATCAGTTCTATCATGATGTGAATCCCCCTTTTTCCTGACCTATATGTGTTTGCGAAGGACGTCTTTAATGGCTTCTTGGTCTAACAAGTTATTTAATCCAGCAACCTTTCTTGTGCCGTCATCCAGTTGATCAATAATGTCTTTTGCTCCGATATACAGATCGGCTTTTTCATTTTTACTTGTACTGAGATCGGTATGATCCACTTCAGCTAAAAGGCCTAACTCTTCTAAAGCTTTTTTGACATTCATTTCTACAATAAAGCTGCTTCCTAATCCGTTTCCACACACAACAAGAATTTTTTTCATTCTCTTTTTCCCCCTTTATACTTTTGAAAATTGATCAATTAGTTCTTGAATCGTTGTTAATTCCTCTGCTTCAATTAATTGTTGGATTCGTTTTTCATCACTCAACAGCATGGTCAGTTGTTTGAGTGCTTTCAGGTGAGTCATACTGTCAATGGCAGCTAGCACAATGACGAGCCGAACCTGCTTTTTTTCATCCTTTGAAAAGTAAACAGGCTGTTTGAATGACATGAGTGACATGCTTAATGTGTTCACGCCGTCCTCCGGTCTGGCATGCGGAATCGCCACTTGTGGTGCAATCACAATATAAGGCCCATTTTGATGAACGGACTGAATCATGGCTTCCACATAACCTCCCTGAATGGCATTTTGATCGAGTAAAGGCTGCGCTGCTTTTGCGAGGGCCTCTTGCCACGTTTCTGCTGTTTGCTGGAGCTGAATGGTTTTTTCTGTTAATAAATCGTTTAACACTGGTTTCCACCCTTTCTGATGGGATACATATGCGGGATGAAGCAGCTCCTTAAGATCACGAAGCAGTGCTTTTTCATTTTGTACGATGGTATGCTGCTGAATGATGTTGAATAAATCGTTTACCCTTTGCTCATCAAGCCTGTTTTTTCCGCCTTCCCCATATTGGAGCAATATTTTTTTCTCATAGGCGGTAAGAATGGGGTGAACGATGTGAACGGGTTTTCCTTTAAACGAAATAGGTGTTGTTGATACAACAAAGTCGGCATCGATGGATGACAATTCTTCATATGAACGCTTAGATAACAGACCGCGTACCTCGATGTAGCCGATTAATTCAAGTAACTGTGTTTTCAGCATGTAACTTGTGCCAATTCCTTCGCCGCACACAATGTATACAGAACGCCTCTCGATCGGTGAAATCCCTTCTCTTCTCATCCAGCCGCCAAAATGCATCGCAACATACGCAATTTCATGGTCGCTCATCTTTGAACAGGTCACCTTTTCTAAATGGCCTGCGACCTTTTGAGTGATTTCAAACACCTCTGGCTGTGTTTTTTTCATAGAATCTGTTAATTCATTGATGATACCAACGTGATAGATGAGCCTGTAATAGGCCGGAATTAAATGCATTGTTAAGTTTTGCTCCAAGGCTTCTGGCTCTTGAAAGGAAATACAAGCATACCGCTGAAAGTCAAATATCATTTGTCTGGCGATGGTACGAATGAGATGCTCTACAGGTTTTTTACTTGAAGGAAACTTTTGTTTCTTTGCGCTGAGCCATAGCGTGCTAAGAAAATAGATTTCATCATCATGAACATGAAGACTGGTTTCTTTTTGTATCTGTGTCATGAAACGAATAGCGGACAAGCATTCATCTGTTTCCTGCAATGTACGCTTTTCTTCGTTTGAAAGGTGTACAGCACGTCCTAGCTTCATCCGCTTAAAGTAGAAAAAGAGATCCAAAGAGAGCTGATCCAGCATGTCATCTGCAAACTCGAGCTTAAGCTCTTGTTCTGACTGCTCGAGGAGATGCTTTAACCGCTTATATGAAATTGGCCCCTTTAACCAAAAAGATGGAAACTCTTTTTCGTTTTTTATCATGGTGCGAATGGAATGAATATAAGGTTTCAGCGCCAATCGAATCATTCTTTCTTCTCCTGAAATCAAATAGCCGCAGGCTGCCTGATAGTGAAGCGTGAGCTGCTGCTTTGAAAGTGCTTCTTTTAGCTGTTTCATATCTTCAAGCAATGTATTTCGGCTCACTTTGGTCAGCTTCATAAAATCATCAATTTTTAGACGTTTCTCACTGCATGCAATGGATAAGAGCAGGATCGCCCTTCTTTCCTTTACACATGGTTCATAATCAGAACCAACGAGAATAGTGTTGGCTTTTTGAATAATGACTTCTTTTTCATGTGTGAGTAAGTAGTAGCCAAGTTGATCTTTTCGCTGAACGCCACTAAGCTCATGAGTTTTCAGCCAGCTATTCATTCGTTTGATTTCAGAGTAGACGGTTCGAGTAGAGACATTCAGTCGGTTCTGTAAATCTTCAATTGATAAATAAGATGTCGTGTGAATCAGCATCGATAATAAAGTCGTACCCCTTTTGGTTAAGTGCAGTTCGAATTCCTCCCTTCTTCCCTTTGGTTATAAGTCTAATCAACTCCCCTGCGTCAAAGAAGTCCAAATGTCTTCAGCAAATGCTGTGCAGGTTTTTGGGTGTTCTTTTGCTATAAGAAAAAGCACACCCGCTTGAGTGTGCTTTTAGACTTGTATACAAAGGCTAAATTTATCCTTTGGTCTTCTTTTATGTAATAGAAAACCTTTGTAATGAGGTTAGGAATCTTCTGAAAAATTTTGAGCCTTTTATTACTTCATTTTCACTTTTTCTTTCATTTTCTCTATTATTTTATTAAGCCACTGTAGCGGGTATAATGAGGTCTCTGGAAAATTGATTTCTACATTATTAACGATAAAGCTTTCTTTTTCCTGTAAATTTAAAGTACTATTCAAAAAATCCTGACAATCTTTTATAGTAGACAGCAGACATTCTTCGCTAGCTAAATGAATAAACTCATTTAACGCTTCTTCTGGTGAATGAATATCCTGATGAAATGTCCCACCTAAAAAATCTTCTAACTCCTCTAAATAACTGTAGCTTTCATTCATTGAATCACCTCTACAATGTAATATAATTAAAATCACCAATTATATTAGACAAGTGAAACCTTGATTCCATTAAAATCAAAGTAGTGGTGATGGTTATTCTATTTATTGTTAACTCAGTTGCCACAATAGAAACTCGACTTTTTCTATTAATTCGCCTTTTTGGTTCGTTTCAAATGATGTGACTGGATTTTCCCAATTAAAGTCTTCTACTACATCCAAACCATAAACCCCTTCCGGATCAGCTTCCGGATACCATCCAACATCTAGCAGTATATTTTTCTTAATATTCTTGATTTGCAATAAATCTTCTGTTAAATTTAACCATTTATCTTGTTCATCTTTATTTAGTAATGCCGGATCTAACTCTGTTAAAGAATTGTAACTAATTTCCCAGCCTGAAGGTATTCTAATTGGCTGAAGTTTATATTTAGGAAGTTTTTTCTCAATTTTCATTTTAAATACTTACGCTCCTGATGATCTTGGTTTAGCTATTTTTAAATACTCTTGTAATCGATTACCTGCTATTGGATGACCATGAAAAACCCCACTTGAAGTTAGTTCCGCTCTAACCCAAGACGTTTTTTAAGAAACTCACTTTTCTCTGATCAAATAGAAGCTGTTTTTGTATCTATATTCCTATTTAAGACTAATATGTTATACCCTTTCTTCTTAAACTAACGCACCTGTTAGCATAACAAGAAAATTATTATTTTATTTTTTTTAGCATTTTAAAATTAGCCAACTTAACCCCCTTTTTTTCCACAGTTTGTGAACAAACAATTTTGTAACCTAGATGTTCAAAAAATGGTTTAGCTGTAATACTTGCTTCGGTATCAATTTCTAAAAGATTTACTTTCTTTGCCTCAGTTTCGAGCATATCAACTAAAGCTGAGGCTATACCTTGTCCTTGATAATCTTTATGAACGAATAGTCTATCTAAGTACCCGGTATGCGTTAAATCGCTAAAACCAACAACTTTATCATTAACTTTAGCAACAAATGTTATATTTTGACCCAATGATTCCTTCCAAGAATTAATTTTAAATTCTTTTTCATCTCTTGGTGCCCAAGCATCCAATTGTACTTGGGAAT
Source organism: Bacillus sp. LLTC93 (assembly GCF_002993125.1). Classification (NCBI taxonomy): domain Bacteria; kingdom Bacillati; phylum Bacillota; class Bacilli; order Caryophanales; family Bacillaceae; genus Bacillus; species Bacillus sp. LLTC93. Next base: position 125,173 of record NZ_PVME01000001.1, read on the forward strand.
AATCTTTTGAATTTACGGAATGAACTGTTTCATAAAACAATGAAACAATCTCTTTTGTATCAGTTTCCTTAAACTTTATAATCTCCACTTTCTGTCATACCTCCCCTTATTAGGATAAGCATCCTATGTTGTTATTCTCAATGAGAACTTCTTGCACCCTCATAACACATCTCTCTTATATTAACGCTCGTTCTAAAGACCTCACTACGCCTCCCGCTGTGGGCTACGTCCTCCACCAAAAACAAACTTATGCTCCAATGTGTTGTATACATACTATACAATATTTTCAACATCTAATTAACGAATATAATATGCATAAGAAAAGAAGATATATGCTCATATATTGAACATAGTAACCTCTTATTAGTTTAGTCTATTTAACGCAACAGTGTGCTCTCTTACGATTTAGACTTAAGCAATTGCAGCTCTTGATCCATGATATCTGCTGCCTCGGTAATAAATTGAATGATTAAGTCTAATTCTTCTCGTTTGTATTCCTTTGTGAGCTGTTTTGTTGATGCTGATAAAGATAGAAAGAGCTCTTTCACCTGTGATTTCCCCGCAGTTAGTGGAACAATGATGACCCTTCGCTTGTCTTTTGGGTCCTTCTCCCTTTTGGCGTAGCCTGCTTTTTCAAGCCGGTCAATAAGAGCCGTGACGGCACCTGAGCTAAGACCTGTTTTTTCACTTAATTCACCTGCTGTGAGTGGTCCGAGTTCGTTTAATAAATCAGCTGATTTGAGATCTGTTGGAAAAAGGCCGAGCGATTGAGCAGCCGCTTGATGGAACAAAACCGTTCGTGTGGCAAGGCGCCTCATCGTATGAATGATCAGGTCTGCTCGGTCTTCTGACTCGTTCTTTATTGACAACTTGTTATCCTCCCTTTAAAATCAATTTATCTTGATCATCAAGATAAATGTTCTCTTACTTTATCATTAAGTTGATCATAGCAAAAAAGAGAAGAGAACGTAAGCAGGAGGTAAATGAAATGAATAACGTGGATAAAGGCAAGGCATCCACTCGCTTTGTTGTCATCGGTTTGCTGTTAGGTATTTTTATGGCAGCGATGGACAATACCATTGTTGCAACAGCGATGGGAAGCATCGTAGCAGATTTGGGGAATTTTGATAAATTTGCTTGGGTGACCGCTTCTTATATGGTGGCAGTGATGGCCGGAATGCCGATTTATGGGAAGCTTTCTGATATGTATGGTCGAAAGCGTTTTTTTCTGTTTGGACTTATTTTCTTTTTAATTGGATCTGCGCTGTGCGGTATCGCACAAACGATGGATCAGCTCATTATTTATCGAGCCATTCAAGGGCTTGGAGGCGGTGCACTTCTTCCGATCGCATTTACGATTATCTTTGATATCTTCCCGCCTGAAAAGCGCGGAAAAATGTCAGGTATGTTCGGTGCAGTATTTGGTTTATCAAGTGTACTAGGACCGCTATTAGGCGCCATTATTACGGATTCGATCGGCTGGCATTGGGTTTTCTATATTAACGTGCCAATCGGTATCGTCAGTGTATTCTTGATCGCCAGATACTATCAGGAATCGCTTGAACATCGCAAGCAAAAAATTGACTGGGCAGGTGCCATTACACTAGTCGTTGCGGTTGTGAGCTTAATGTTCGCACTTGAGCTTGGCGGTAAATCTTATGCTTGGGATTCCGTACAAATCCTGACACTATTTGCTGTGTTTGTTGTCTTCGGTACCATTTTCTTTATCGTTGAGCGTAAAGCTGAGGAACCAATTATTTCATTTTGGATGTTTAAAAACCGCTTATTTGCGACATCTCAAATTTTAGCGTTTTTATATGGCGGGACGTTTATTATTCTTGCCGTCTTTATCCCTATTTTCGTACAGGCGGTGTACGGTGAATCTGCGACAAGTGCAGGCTTCATTTTAACACCAATGATGATAGGCTCAGTAATTGGCAGTATGATTGGCGGAACGATGCAGACGAAGGTGCCTTTTAGACGGCTTATGACCATCTCTGTGATTTCATTTTTCGCTGGGATGCTGCTGCTTGCCAACATGTCACCAGACACAGCAAGACTGTGGCTCACACTCTTTATGATGATATCAGGCTTTGGTGTAGGGTTTAGCTTCTCCCTTCTGCCATCTGCTTCAATGAATGATCTCTCTCCGCGCTACCGAGGCAGTGCAAACTCAACCAATTCATTTATGAGATCACTTGGGATGACGTTAGGTGTGACGATTTTCGGGACGATTCAAACCAATGTCCTGACAAATCGTTTAGCAGATGCTTTTAGTGGAATGAAAAGAGCCTCCTCTCAAGTTGGTGATCCGCAAGCCATTTTCCAAGAGGGGGCACGCTCACAAATTCCACCGGATATTTTAAATAAGATCATTGATGCGATGTCACAAAGTATTACGTATGTATTTATGATTGCTTTATTCCCGATTGTACTTGCGGCGATTACAGTCGTATTTATGGGAAATGCACGAGTACGTACTTCAAATGAAATGAAAGAAAGTGAATAATGTGAAAAAGCAGAGCGACGAGGCTCTGCTTTTTTCTTTTTATTGATATAAAAGATGCGCTTTGCCTTCACTGCCAACGATTTGTATTTTAGATGTGACCATGTCTTTTGCTGCTTGCTTGGCTTTTTGTAAATACATACGCGGATCTAAGCTTTCGGGTTCGTTTGAGAAATGATCACGAATGGCTTCAGAGTATGCGTTTTTCAGTTCAGTTGAGACATTGACCTTTGCCATACCAAGTGTGACACATCTTCTGACATCCTCTTCTGGTACAGCTGAACCTCCGTGCAGGACAAGTGGTACATCGACAAGCGCTGCAATTTGTTCAATGCGGTCAAAATCAATATCCGGCACTCCTTTATAAATGCCATGGGCGGTGCCGATCGCAGGCGCTAAAGTAGGTACCCCAGTTTCTTCTACAAATTGACGGCACTCTGATGGAATGGCTTTTTCAGCATCCTTTTCATCTACCACGATGTCATCTTCTACGCCGCCTACCTTGCCAAGCTCAGCCTCTACATTCACACCTACTTTTAATGCGAGGTCAACGACTTCTTTTGTACGGCGTACATTTTCTTCATACGAATGCATGGATGCATCTATCATAACGGATGTATACCCAGCCCTGATACAGGTGAGAATCACATCAAAGTCAGTACAATGATCCAGATGAAGACCAATTGGGATTTGATATTGGTCAGCTGCCGCCTTTACTGTATCTGCAATGGCTTTTGCTCCAAGAGATTGAACCGTTCCGACCGTCGTTTGCAAAATAACAGGTGACTTTAATTCAGCGGCAGTTTCGAGCACCCAATAGATACTGTCAAAGGAGTGTACATTGAATGCCACAATTCCGTATTTTTCTTTTTTGGCAGCCTCAAGCATCGGTGTTGTTGAAAGTAAAGGCATGGTCAAACATCCTCTCTAGTCAAAATATCTTTATTTAATACAGCGAGCATTTCTTCATTTGTTCTTGTTTCAAGCAGCTTTTGACGTTTCGCTTCATCCATTAAGCCTCGTGAAAGGGCAGAAAGTGCTTTTAAATGAGTGGTCCCTGCTTCATTTTTTGGGATGAGTAAGGATAAGAAGAAAAAGCAAGGCTTTCCATCAAAAGCGTCCCATTCAATTCCGGTTTCAGTGCGGACGATCACTAGTGCTGGTTTCGTGATGGCGTCTGTCTGTGTATGCGGAATGGCAAATCCATCTTGAAAGCCTGTTGTACTAAGGGCTTCCCTTTCAGCTAAGCCTTTTTTGACATCCTCTTGTGATGTGCAAATACCTGCTTTGTAGGCAATGTCAGCAATGGCTGCGAAAACGCCAGCCTGTGAAGAAGCTGTTTCATGAAGATTCATATAGATATGTTCCATCATTTTTCTTCCCCCCTATTAAACTGCGGCTTTGTCTATTTTTTTACGATAAAGTCCGTATAGAATCGCACCGATCAAAGATCCGATCAGTATTGAAAGCACCCACTGAAATGCGCCTGTGACGACTGGCAGGACAAGGAATCCGCCATGTGGTGCAGGAACCTGTACGCCAAACAGATAGGTTAAAATAGCAGAGATGGCCGAACCGAACATGATAATTGGTAGAACAACCACTGGGTTTTTAGCCGCAAACGGGATGGCCCCTTCTGTAATATGTGTAGCCCCAAGAATATAGTTGATCGCCCCTGCATTTCGTTCTTGTGGTGTGAAATGTTTCCGGAAAATCGTTGTCGCAATTGCAATGATGAGTGGCGGTGTAATACATGCTGCAGACACACCTGCCATGAAATAAAGATTGCCTTCTGCAAGCAAAGCTGTTCCTGTCACATAGGCTGCTTTGTTAAATGGTCCACCCATATCAAATCCACACATCGCCCCAACAATTAAGCCTAAGAGTAGCGGATTCGTGGATTGAACGGATGAGAGAAAATCCATTAATGAATTATTTAACCCTGTAATTGGAACTAATAGAGGAGTCATTACAGCCCCTATCAAGAAAATACCGATGACGGGATAGATGAAGATCGACTTTAATCCATCAAGTGAAGCAGGTAATTTTTGAAGCAACAATTGAAGTAAAAGAATGATATACCCTGCTGCAAAACCTGCGATAATACCGCCTAAGAAACCGGCACCTCCATCGTTTGCAAGCAGGCCTCCTATAAATCCAACAACCATCCCTGGGCGTCTTGCGATCGAATCAGCGATAAATGCTGCTAAAATAGGAACCATTAAGCTAAAGCCGAGTCCGCCAATACTTTTCAAATAGGCAGCAAACGGGTGATACGTTTCATGCTGAGGATCAGCAGAGTAGATGCCGAATAGAAAAGAAAGGGCAATTAAGACCCCGCCTCCTACGACAAATGGAAGCATGTGTGATACACCGTTCATTAAATGCTTATAGATGGTGTGTATCCATTTATTTGACGTCTTTTGTTGAGTGGATGAAGGAGCTGTTGTTTTCTCGGTAACAACGGCCCTTCCTTTCACTTGATGAATAGGTGCATCTCCATTTAAAATGCTCTGGATCAGATCAGCTGGTGTGCGAATCCCTTTAGATACAGGCACTTCTATGAGTGGTTTTCCATGAAAGCGCTCTGTGTGCACATCTTTGTCAGCTGCAACAATGACCCCATCTGCTTCCATAATGTCTTGATCGGTTAAAGCGTTTTCAATTCCTACTTGACCATGCGTTTCGACTTTGATGTCGACCCCTAATTGCTCAGCAGCTATTTTTAATGCCTCAGCTGCCATAAATGTGTGCGCAATGCCTGTTGGACACCCAGTTGCAGCGACAATTTTTTTACGGCTCATGTTTACTCCCCCTTATATGCTGTGAATGTGGATTTGCTCGATTAACGACTTAATATCATGTAAATCACTTAATCCTTTAGAAAAGGCTGTAGATGCACCTGTTGCAATGCCATAACGTAAGCATTCTTCAGCTGAATGTCCTTCAAGCTGTTTACTAATAAATGCTGCAAGCATGGCATCTCCTGAACAAGCTGTGTTTACCACCGTGCCTGTTGGTGCGTTTCCCTTTAATATGTCTTCTTTTGTGATGAATAGAGCCCCTTCTCCTCCGCGGGAAATGAGTACTTGCTCTGCACCCATCTCGATGAGTTTTTCACCGGATTGAATGAGTTCTGTTTCTGATAAATGATGTGTTTTGCCGAAAAAAGCGGCCATTTCTTCTTCATTTGGTTTTAATAAATACGGTTTGTACTGAAGCGTCTCAAGAACCGCTACAGAGCTTGTATCTAAAATGAATTTGACGTTGTTTTGATGACAAATTGCAGCTACTTCTGAAAAAATGCTGGCAGGTACGCCCTTTGGCAGGCTGCCTGACATAATGAGAATACCGCCCTGCGGGATTGCTGAAATTTTCTCACGAAATGCGTGAAGTGCTTTTGCCTGAATGGCAGGACCTTGATTCACGAGCTTGTATTCTTCTGTTGTATTGATAAAAACGTTAATGCGCGTAATACCTTCAACCGGGATAAAATCTGTTTGAATGGAAAGATCTTTTAAAGATTGCTCAATATAAGAACCAGAAAACCCGGCAATAAAGCCTAATGCAGTGCTGTTAACGCCGTATTTTTTCAGCATAATCGAGACATTGACGCCTTTTCCATTAGGCTGATAATCCTCATCTTCCGTGCGGTTCACTGTATTTGCCCGCATTTCTTTTAATGCAATATATAGGTCTATAGCAGGATTTAAGGTGCAGGTATAAATCAATTGTTTTCACCTTCTTTCTTTTCTCTAAAGAAAGTATCTCATACGATTCAGTGAAAATGTTTTCAGATTGTGTAAAGGTTTTCATGAGGAAAAGCCTTCCAGCACAAAGTCTAGAAGGCTTTCTTATCGGTTATTTCATTCGGATCACGTAGGCATCTAGTAAAATGCGGGCAATGACATGTAGAGACAGCCGGGAGCGGACTTCATAATCTGGGAAGAAAGATTGTTCGCCTTTATATCCGACTAGTGTCATGTCTGATATTTTACTTAAAGTAGAATCAATTCTTGTTGTGACGGTAATGGTTGTGACCTGCTTCATGCTTAAATTTTGACAGGCTTCAACGAGTTCTGCTGTTTCTCCATTTAATGAAACGAAGATGGCAAGTTCGTTTTTATCAATGTCACGCGATTTTAGTCGAATGATATTCGGATCGTCGTGCACTTCACATGTTTTCCCGATGAGCTGTAATTTGATGGTCATCTCTTTGGCAATCATCTCAGAGAAGCCTCTGCCAAAAATATAAATTTTATCTGCATCATGTATTTTTTGAACGGCATCTTCAATTTGCCCTATACTTTGCAGTTGTATCGTCTTTAAAACCTCTTCTTCATTTTTACGAATCGCCAGTTTGATGTCTTCATCAATATTTTTTAGCTGGTCACTGTCATCTGTCATTTTCTTTTCTTGTTTCAATCGATATTTAAAGGATGTATAGCCATTGTAACCAATTTTTTTCATCAGTCTGACAATAGTGGCTGTCGACACATTGGCTCGTTCACTTAATGTGACGATGGATAAGGTGGAGATATCCTCTAAATGCTGGTGAATATAATGGAGTAAATAACGTTCTGTTTCACTTAACGTTTGATACACATCACTTGGAATGTTAAATAATGGTTCATTCAATGCGATTCCCCCTTACTTATTTCATACTATAATTAAATGCCCTATGAAAACAAGTTGATTCTTTTGTCCTGTATTTTTTATTAGAAGCCCAAATGAGTGAAATTTTATTTTTAACATAAACTAAGGAAAAGTAGTGCCTGTATTGAAAGGAGCTGATCACCATGCTTCATCTTTTATTTTTTCTGATCCTTCTGTATGTGGTGTATGTATTTTTGACTGCATTTGTTTTGTTTTATTTCCCGTTTCAAAAAACATGTAAGGAGCATTGTATCTATAAAGCCTCTTCTATCTCAGGAGACGACCAAGGCACAAATCAAGTCATGCTTCTTGACGACGGGTTTGAGTCGGGTCAGGTCAGAATCCAAATGATTCGCGAGGCTAAAAAGATGATTCGTCTGAGTTATTATTCCATTCAAAAGGGGAAAACAGCCGAATGGTTACTTGGTGCTTTAATTGATGCCGCTGATCGAGGAGTGAAAGTTCAGCTATTATTAGATGGCATCTGCCACAGCCTGCGTGGGCCGCTGAAGCATTTGCGCTATGCCGTAGCAAATCATCCGAATATGGCGATTCGTTTTTATGAGCCTTTTCGTTTGTTCAAGCCATGGACGTGGCATAACCGCCTTCATGATAAGCTGCTTTTGGCAGATGGAAGAGTCGCTGTGATGGGTGGAAGAAATATCGGTGATAAATACTTTGCAGATCAGCCGCCGAAAGACTTTGCTTATGACCGTGATGTGCTGCTCTATAACGCCAAAAAGGGAAAAGTATTAGATGAAATGGAGCAATATTTCGTTTATCTATGGAATCATGACTTTACGAAAAGAACGAAAGATGTGTTCTCTAAGCAAAAAGCGAAAAAAGGGTTGAAACTGAGAAAGAAGCTGCTCAGGTCCTATCAAGAAGCGATGCGCACGAAAGAACCTTTTGTCATGTCCTCCTTTGATTGGGCAACAGATGCCACTTCTGTGAAACAGATTGCATTTTTCACAAATCCAGTGGAGCGCTTCAATAAACGTCCTCTCGTGCTGAAAAAGTTAAACGATCTAGCTCACCGGGCAAAGCGTTCTGTTCTCATACAGACGCCGTATGTGATACCAACACGGCCCATGAAGGATGGACTTACTCCCTTACCTGAAGATATTCAAACGACAGTTGTCACGAATTCTCTTACAGCCACACCAAATCCTTTAGCATTTGCAGGATATTTAAGCACGAAAAAAGAGCTGATGAAAACAGGTGTGCATTTATATGAATATGAAGGTCCGTATTCTATTCATGGGAAATCGATGGTCATTGATGATTATTTAAGTATTATCGGGACATATAATTTAGATGCAAGGTCCAGTTTTTTAAATACAGAATCGATTTTGGTCATTGATAGCGCACCGTTTGCGTTATCTCTTACACAGGCAATCGAGCGAAAAATTGCCTATAGTGTCCTCGTGGCTAAAGACCGAACAGAATATAAAGCGAGCACCTATGGGCAGAAAAAAAAGCCTTTGATGAAAAGGCTCCTTTTAAATGGTTTATCGACGATAACCGTTCTTTGGCGGCGATTGATCTGAACAAGGGCAGCTATTTTTGTGGCAGCCCTTGTTCTTGCGATTGATGCTCGTCTGCTTGCTCTAATTTGGTCAGCTTAAACACCAAGATTCCGGCAACGATGACAAGAACACCTAATAGTTTTGTAAAAGAAAATTCCACTTTCTCTAACCCAAGCCAGCCGAGCGAATCAAACAAAAGCGCGCAGCCTAGCTGTGAGATAAGGACAATCGAGATCCCATAAGTCGGACCAAGACGTTTGATGCTCTGAACAAGACAGATGACAACCCCTACCCCAATGGCTCCGCTTACCCAGTACCAGGCTTCCATATGCCTTAATTGAAACATGCCAGTTCCTTCTAACATAAGACCCATAAAGAGTGAAGCAATAAAGCCCATTCCAAGAACAAGTGTCGTTGTTGACCAAGAGCCTGTATGCTCATTGACTTTACTATTAAAAATGGTTTGTAAGCTGACAAGTGCACCAGCTGTGATCGCTAATATTATTCCTATAATCATATATAAATCCCTTCGTTTCTTCTATTCATAAATGTTGTGCTCTGCTATTTCTAAAAGCCCTTTCCGGTCACGAATCGTAATCTTGCCTCTTCGCCTTTCAATCAGCCCTTTTTCCCTGAATTGCTGAATCACACGGTTAATATGACGGTAGCTCGTTCCAATTAGGCTCGCCGCATCAGTGAGACGAAGCGGGCGCGGGCGCGGGCGCGTGGTGTCGTCATCTGTTAAAACAGATAATAAATAGCTTGCGAGCCTGACCTCCACTGGATATAAAAGGTGGAAGCTTAAATCGTTTGATTTTGTATAAAATTTGTTTGTGATGCCTTTTAGCAAAAAGGTTAAAACATGAGGATCATCCTTCGCATCGTGCATGAGCGCTTGATGAGAAATCCTTAGCATATGTACTTCTGTGACAGCTTCGACTGTATTGACCATATCCGTCTGCTGGACATATTCAATATCTCCAATCGCTTCAAGAGGATTTTTAAAGCAAAGAATAAAGGTTTTCCCTTCCTTTGTGGTGGTGAAAATCTTTAATTTTCCTTTCACTAACAAGTACATGTACTCCCTCTTATCCCCTTTTGAACAAATCAGCTCACCTTGTTCATAGCGCCATAACGTCACATGTGACATCAAGTTCTGATGAAAGACGTTTTGTAAATGATGCGCCTTGATATAAGAAGAAAAAAGAGATTCATCGTGAAGCTCCTCCATCTGACTACCTCCTTTATAGCTTTAAAATGATCACGCCCGCAATCATCAAAAGAATTCCTGCATAATGAGGCCATTTCATTTTCTTCTTCTGTACACCAAACCATCCTTTTGCATCAATTGCAAAGGTAAACGCAAGCTGGGCTATCAGTAAAGCAGCGATGGTGAGGGTCACACCGATTATTTGAATTGCGGTGACTTCATTAAAGATAATAATGGCTGCAAATGCACCGCCAATTAAATAGAGTGGCTGCACCTTTTGATACTCCCTGAAGTGCCCATCCCGTACGATGAGTAAAATGAATAAAGAGATGATAAAACCGGTCAGCTGGGTGATGGTTGCTGCCTGCCATGTACCGATATCTTGACTAATTCTTGCGTTGGCTACGCCTTGCAGTGTAATACAAGCGCCTCCTAATAATGCGAAAATAACACCTTTCATTCTTTCAAATGCTCCTTCTTTTTCAGTCTAGTTCTATTAAATGATAGATGCCCTGATGTTGAAAAGGACATATGTCCCACTTTGCGTATTATATCAGAAACTTTTTCTTTTGCAGTTTCTTCGTTTTAGATTTTTCACAGTGGGTACAGTTTTATATCAGCTGAAAACAGAATATCGAATTGAATCACATATAAAAAGGAGACATGTCAGAATGAGAAATCAAGAGAAACATTTTATTAATGGAGAATGGGGCGCATCAACAGGAAACGAAACGACGGAAGTCATTAACCCCGCTACAGAGGAAGTCATTGGCACAATCAGCTTAGGAACAAAAGAAGATTTAGATAAGGCCGTCAAAGCAGCTCGTGCCGCCTTCCCTTCTTTCTCAAAAACGTCTCGAAATGAACGATTAGAGATGCTGGAAAACATTGTGCGCGGGTATGAAAAGCGCAAGGATGAACTTGTAGAAGTCATGACACAAGAGCTCGGTGCACCGCTTAAAGTATCAGAAGAGGTTCATTACAAAATGGGCTATGAACATTTTTCTAAAGCAGCGGAAGCACTTAAATCTTATACATTTACCGAGGACCGCGGAGGACATACTATTATAAAAGAAGCGATTGGCGTCAGCGGATTGATTACACCGTGGAACTTCCCAACAAACCAAACATCACTTAAAATCGCGGGTGCCATTGCTGCAGGCTCACCAGTTGTCTTAAAGCCAGCGGAAATTACACCTTTTGCTGCGATGATTCTTGCAGAAATCATTGATGAAGCAGGCGTACCGAAAGGAGTCTTCAACTTAGTAAACGGAACTGGTGACGTTATTGGTGACGGTATTAGCTCACATCCTGATATTGACTTTGTTTCATTTACTGGATCAGGTGCTGTTGGCTCTAAAATTATGGAAAACGCGGCGGACAATGTGAAGAAAGTGGCTCTTGAGCTTGGCGGGAAATCCCCTCTTATTGTCTTAGATGATGCAGATGAGGATGAGGCAGCCGAAACCGCCGTTCATCATATTGCGATGAATACAGGTCAAGTGTGTTCGGCAGCCACACGTGTGCTCATTCCAGAATCAATGAAAGATGCGTTTGAAAAAGCGCTGCTGAACGCCCTGCCAAAGTTTACAGTTGGTGATCCGAGAGAAGATCACGCCACTGGTCCGCTCGTATCCAAAAAACAATGGGATACCGTGCAATCTTATATTGAAAAAGGAATCGAAGAAGGTGCTACCCTGCTTGCTGGGGGAACTGGAAAGCCGGACGGAATTGATAAAGGATATTTTGCGAAGCATACGATTTTCACAAATGTGAAAAATGATATGACCATTGCGCAAGAAGAAATATTCGGACCCGTCATGAGTGTGATCACTTATCAGGACCTAAATCATGCCCTTGAGATCGCCAATGATACAGTATACGGTCTTGCTGGCTATGTGGTTGGAAAAGATGAAAAGACACTAAAATATGTCGCTGAACACATTCGCGCTGGACAAATCACCATTAACAATGCCGAAACAGATTACTTTGCCCCATTTGGCGGCTTTAAGCAATCTGGTATCGGCAGAGAATGGGGAGATTTCGGTATCGAAGAATATTTAGAAGTGAAAGCTGTGATGGGGCTTCCAACTGCATAAGTCAGATAAAAAAGGAAAACGGTAATCCGTTTTCCTTTTTTATGCCCTCTCCCCTATTTGCGCAAACTTTGTCATTAGAAATCTTAATCATGACAATCAATATTATATATTTTACTTAATGGCAAACTTTCGGTAAAGTTCAAATTGAACCTATATATATAATTCCTATCGAATTAATCTATGTTTATATTCCTTGTGAGGTGGATATCGTTGCAACTTCAGGTATTGAACAGTCCGTTTAGTCAGCAGCAGGCAGAGTTACTCAATCAGCTGCTTCCGACTTTAACAGATCAACAAAAAATTTGGCTTACCGGTTATTTATCAGCACAGGCAGCTCTAGCCGGATCAGAAACTGCCACTCTGGCTCCTTCTCCTTCTGCCGTAGCACCTGCGCAGCCTGTCAGCAAAGATGTGACCGTACTTTACGGGTCTCAAACAGGCAATTCCGAAGGTTTAGCGAAAAAGACAGCGCAGCATCTTGAAGAGAAAGGCTTTCAAGTGACGCTCTCTTCTATGCCAGATTTTAAACCAAATAGTCTGAAAAAAATAAACAATTTACTGGTGATCGTCAGTACACATGGTGAGGGAGATCCGCCTGATAATGCCCTTTCTTTCCATGAATATGTTCACGGCAGACGTGCGCCAAAGCTCGATCATTTAAGCTATTCTGTCCTCTCACTAGGTGACAGCTCATACGAATTCTTCTGTCAGACGGGGAAAGAATTTGACGAGCGCTTAAAAGAACTGGGCGGGACACGTCTTTTCGACCGGGTCGACTGTGACCTTGATTATGATGAGCCGTTCTCTGAATGGCTTCAAGGGGTTGCATCATCTCTTAGCGAAGGTGAAGCCGCAGCAAACCCGCAAGAATCAGCGGCAGCAACCAATCAAGCAGCTGCATCTGAATACTCAAGAACAAACCCTTTTTATGCGGAAGTGCTTGAAAATATTAACCTAAATGGCCGCGGATCTAACAAAGAAACCCGCCACCTAGAGCTTTCTCTTGAAGGATCAGGACTTGTTTATGAGCCGGGAGACAGCCTTGGTATTTATCCGACAAATGATCCTGCGCTTGTTGATGAACTGCTCACGACATGCGGATGGAAGGCAGACGAAGCCGTAACCGTTCATAAAAACGGCGACACGCTTCCTTTAAAAGAAGCACTTACCTCTCATTTTGAGATTACAGTATTAACAAAACCTCTTCTTCAAAAGATTGCGTCCTTTACAAAAAGTAAAGACTTGCATGCCCTTTTAGAAGAAGGAAATGAAGAAAAGTTAAAAGCGTATATAGCGGGAAGAGATTTAGTAGATGCTGCTCGCGATTTCGGTCCTTTTGAAGGAACAGCGGCAGACTTCACTGCTATCTTAAGAAAAATTCCTGCACGTCTTTATTCGATTGCAAGCAGCCTGAAAGCCAATGAGGAAGAAGTTCATTTGACAATAGGTGCTGTGAGATATGATGCACACGGGAGAGAACGTCAAGGTGTCTGCTCGATCTTATGTGCAGAGCGCTTAGAGCCAGGTGATACACTGCCTGTTTATATTCAGCACAACCAAAATTTTAAGCTTCCTGAAAACCCTGATGCACCGATCATTATGGTAGGACCAGGCACAGGCATCGCTCCTTTCCGTTCATTTATGCAGGAGCGCGAGGAAGTCGGTGCAAATGGAAAGTCATGGCTATTCTTCGGTGATCAGCACTTTGTGACAGATTTCTTATATCAAACCGAATGGCAAAAGTGGTTAAAGGATGGCGTCTTAACAAAAATGGATGTGGCTTTTTCAAGAGATTCAGAGGAAAAGGTATATGTCCAGCACCAAATGAAGAAACAAAGTAAAGAATTATTCGAATGGCTGGAGCAAGGTGCCTATGTCTATGTTTGCGGAGATGAAAAACATATGGCGCATGATGTTCATGGTACCCTTCTATCGATTATTCAAGAAGAAGGTGCGATGAGCAAAGAGAAAGCAGAAAGCTATCTTGCCAATTTGCAGCAGCAAAAACGCTATCAGCGTGACGTCTATTGATTTGATGCTTGAAAGAAAGGAGCTTTTACGACATGGTGAAGACAGCATTCACAGCGCCGGATGGACCTCCGAGCGACGTAGAGGAAATCAAAGAAAAAAGTGATTATTTACGAGGTACGTTAAAAGAAGTGATGCTTGATCCGATTTCAGCGGGAATTCCTGATGATGACAACCGCCTGATGAAGCATCACGGCAGCTACTTACAGGATGATCGTGATCTTAGAAATGAACGACAAAAACAAAAGCTTGAGCCTGCCTATCAATTTATGCTGCGTGTACGTCTGCCTGGCGGAATCGCCACATCAAAGCAGTGGCTTGTCATGGATGAGCTTGCTCACAAATACGGCAATGGCACGTTAAAGCTGACAACTCGTGAAACCTTTCAGCTTCACGGTATTTTAAAATGGAACATGAAAAAGACCATTCAAGACATTCATTCCACTATGCTTGATACGATCGCTGCTTGCGGGGATGTGAATCGGAATGTGATGTGTACATCGAATCCTTATCAATCGGAAGTGCACCATGATGTGTACGAGCTGGCAAAAAAATTAAGTGATGACCTGCTTCCTCAAACAAGAGCGTATCATGAGATTTGGCTTGATGAGGAAAAGGTAGCGGCAACGCCTGATACGGAGGTTGAGCCGATGTATGGGCCGCTTTATTTGCCAAGAAAATTCAAGATTGGTGTTGCGGTCCCTCCTGCTAACGATATTGATGTTTTTTCGCAGGATCTAGGCTTCATTGCTATTATCGAACAAGATCAATTAGTCGGCTTTAATGTCGCGATTGGCGGCGGAATGGGTATGACTCACGGTGATACAGCGACCTATCCTCAGCTTGCAAAGGTCATCGGTTTTTGTACACCTGAGCAGGTCGTGGAGATTGCCAAACAAGTCATCACCATTCAGCGTGACTATGGAAACCGTTCAGTGCGAAAAAATGCCCGCTTTAAATATACAGTGGACCGCCTCGGCCTTGAGAATGTAAAAGAAGAGCTTGAGCGCCGCCTTGGGTTTACTCTTTTAGACGCACGGGATTATCACTTTGATCATAATGGTGACCGCTATGGCTGGGTAAAAGGCATCAATGGCAGATGGCATTATACGATGTTTGTAGAAGGCGGCCGTATCACGGATTACGATGATTACCCGCTGATGACAGGTATTCGTGAAATCGCAAAGATTCATACAGGTGACTTCCGCTTAACAGCGAATCAAAATTTAATCATTGGAAATGTCACATCTCATAAAAAGAAACAAATCGAGCAGCTCATTCAGGAGTTCGGTTTATCAGCTGGCCAGCAGCACTCTGCACTGCGCCGCAGTTCAATGGCTTGCGTTTCTCTTCCAACATGCGGCTTAGCAATGGCAGAAGCAGAACGCTACCTTCCTCGCTTGATTGATAGAATTGAAGAGATTGTAGAAGATAACGGCTTAAGTGATAAAGAAATCACCATTCGAATGACTGGATGTCCAAATGGATGTGCCCGTCATGCTTTAGGTGAAATTGGCTTTATCGGAAAATCACCTGGCAAATACAACATGTATCTTGGCGCTGCGTTTGATGGCAGTAGGTTAAGTAAACTGTACCGAGAAAACGTGGGTGAAGAAGACATTTTAAACGAGCTTGGCTCTCTGCTCCCTCGCTACGCAAAAGAACGAGAAGAAAATGAACATTTCGGTGATTTTGTGATACGGGCAGGTATTGTCAAAGAAACAACCGATGGAACGAATTTTCATGTACAATAAAAAAAGACAGGGGTCCTTCCTGTCTTTTTTCTATTGATTCTGTTTCCTTTTCAGGTATGCGGAAATGCTGTTATACACATTTGGGTTTTCTAATGAAGAAAGGTCTGGTGAAGGCTTCTGTTCATGCGCCCCTTTTAGTAAACGCCGGACGATTTTTCCGTTTCTTGTTTTCGGTAAAGCTGAAATAAGATGAATCTCTTTTGGTGTGAGCGCTTTTCCTGCATGTGAACCAACGTGTGCTTTGAGTTCTTGAATGAGCATTTCTTCTTCAAAAGAGTGTGAACTGGTCACTATGAAACACACGAGCGCCTCTCCCTTCACCTCATCTTTTACCCCAATCACAGCGGCTTCGTGCACGTCCGGATGTCCCACAAGGATGGATTCAATTTCAGCTGGACCGATGCGTTTGCCTGCTGTATTAATGACATCATCCGATCTGCCCGTGATATGGAATACTCCGTCCTCTGTTTGCATGACCCAATCACCGTGTGTCCACACCCCGTCAAATCGTTTGAAATACGTGTCTTCATAACGCTCAGGCTCATTCCAAAAACCACATGTCATGCCGACCCATGGCTTTTTCACAACAAGCTCCCCTACTTCATTCATGACGCTCTGACCTGATTCATTATACACATCTGCCGCCATTCCTAAGATCGCCGCATTGAAGAGAATCGGTTTGATCGGACGAAGCAAAGTACTTCCTACAATGCCACCAGACACTTCGGTCCCCCCTGAATAGTTTAAGATAGGGATGTTCTTTTGACCGATTGTGTCAAAAAGCCATTGCCACGGTGCTTCATTCCAAGGTTCACCGGTAGAAATGATGGCTTTGACATGCGGAATTTCAATTTCTGCAAGGTTCTGCTGCATTGCAGAACGAACAAATGTAGGCGAAAGCCCAAAATGGGTCACTTTCTGCTGATGGATGAATGACCAGAGATGCTGTTCATCTGGATAATCGGGTGCGCCGTCATATAGAACAATCGCGGCTCCATTGATCAAGCCGCCAAAGACTAGAAACGGTCCCATCATCCAGCCCATGTCTGTGAGCCAGAACAGCCGGTCTCCTATTTTGACATCCATACAAAGACCAGCATCAAAAGCCGCTTTTACAGGAAAGCCTGCATGTGTATGGACAGCTCCTTTTGGCGTGCCTGTTGTACCAGAGGTGTACAAAATCATGAGAGGGTCTTCATTTGTAACATAGGTCGTGTCGTCGTTCATCGGCTGTTCTTTTAATACATCATTTAGTCTTACATCATCTTGATATCCAGTATCAGAGGAAGCATGCACAATGACTGTTTTGACGGTATTTGTTTTTTTGATCGCATCAGCGACACATGCTCGCATGTTGATGGTCTTTCCCCGCCTTGTCATTTCATGACCTGTGACGACAATGGTTGCACCTGAAGCACGAATGCGTACGGCAAGAGGCTCGCTTCCATAGCCCGAGAAGACCGGACTAAAGATCACGCCAATCTTTGCAAAGGCAAGCATGACAGCAACCGTTTCAGGAAGCATCGGCATATAGATGATCGCCACATCCCCTTTTTGAAGCCCTTTCTTCAAAAAACCAGTTGCGAGACGATTGACTTTTTCCTGAAGATGGAGGTAGGACCAACTCTTTTCTTCCCCAGCTTCATTTCCCCAAATCACCGCTGGTTGATGTTTCGTCTCTTCTTTCTCCGCCCATTTGTCCACGGCCGTTTCGGTGATGTTCAATTGGCCGCCTTTATACCACTTTGGCCACATGAATGAATCTTGACCTAATGAGGCTTCATACGGCACCTTCCACTGAATGCCGATGGCTTTTTCAGCTTCTTTCCAAAACCATTCTGTGCGCTCGATACTAGCTTGATAGAATGCGTCATAAGTAGAAAAACCAAGTGAGTTCATCCATTTGTAAAGACGTGTTTTTTTGATCATCTGCTCTCCCGGTATCCATGCTGGTTTCAGGTTCATCATAAGGACGCCCCCTTTAGACCGGATAAACCGGATGTTTTCGTCTCGTAAATGTCATCTCTTTAGAGGTATAAGCTTGTAATCTATTGCACAGTTCCGCTCTTAAACGGTCAAATGGGATGACGCCGTCGACAATCATTTCAGAGGCAAGCTCGTATATATTCATATCTTCCTGGTATTCCTTGCGTTTCTCTTGTATAAATGCGGCTCTTTCTTCGTCAGGCAGTGCGGCAATTTTATTCGCATAGACAGCATTTACTGCGGCTTCTGGTCCCATCACAGCGATTTGCGCCGATGGAAGAGCAAGGCAGCAATCCGGCTCAAAGGCAGGCCCTGCCATTGCATATAATCCTGCACCGTATGCTTTACGCACGATGACGGATATTTTCGGAACAGTTGCCTCTGACATAGCAGAGATCATTTTCGCCCCGTGCCGAATAATGCCAGCTTGTTCCACTTTTGTTCCAATCATAAAACCCGGTATATCTGCAAGAAAGAGAAGTGGAAGATGAAAGGCGTCACATAGCTGAATAAACTTGGCAGCTTTGTCAGCCGAGTCATGAAATAAGACGCCGCCTTTCACCCTCGGCTGGTTGGCAATAAGACCTACAGGCTGACCATTCATGCGGCCAAAGCCTGTGATCAGCTCTGCGGCAAACAGCTTTTTGATTTCAAAAAATGATCCTTCATCGATGAGTAAATCAATGAGTTGATACATATCGAAAGGTGTATTCTGACCTTTAGGGATGAGGTCTTGGATGGATATCTCAGATGATTTAGGTGCTTTTGCGGCTTTCGTTTTTGGTCTTTCCGTATAGTTGGCAGGCATGTAGGTTAAATAATCACGCGCGATTTGAATGGCCTCTTCCTCTGTTTTCGCTAATACATCTCCGCATCCAGAAATGCTGCAATGCATTTTTGCCCCGCCCATTTCTTCGAGTGATACTTTTTCTCCAATCACCATTTCGGCCATTCGTGGAGAGCCTAAATACATGGAGGCATTTCCTTCGACCATGACGACGATATCACAAAAAGCAGGGATGTAAGCACCGCCGGCCGCAGAAGGACCAAATAGTAAACAAATTTGCGGGATACGTCCAGACAGCTTGACTTGGTTATAAAAAATGCGCCCTGCCCCCCTTCTGCCTGGAAACATGGCGATTTGATCGGTGATTCTAGCACCCGCAGAGTCGACTAAATACAGCATCGGACAGTTGAGCTTCTCGGCTGTTTCTTGGATTCTAATGATTTTCTCGACCGTTTTGACGCCCCATGAGCCAGCTTTTACGGTAGAGTCATTCGCCATGACGCAAACTGTCTGTCCATTCATACGCCCCGTCCCTGTGACGACACCATCTGCTGGTAAATGTTCATCTTTACACTCTGCAAACATAGCATCTTCAATAAAAGAATCCTGATCCAATAATAACTGGAGCCGATCACGGACGAACAATTTTCCTTTTTCTTTGTTTTTTTGATGATATCGCTCGGACCCGCCTTTAAGAATTCGCTGTTTATTTAATTCATATTCCTCGATCATGCCCATTCCCCTTTCTTGCTAATTGCCTCTATAATGAGGCGTTCGTTTTTCTTGAAAAGCCTGAAGACCTTCTATTCGATCTTTTGTATGAATGAGACGCAAATAGGCTTCGTATTCTTTCATGAGACCTGTGTGTATATTGTGATCAAGACTAGAATGAATGGCTTGTTTTGCTTCTTTTAAGGCGATAGGTCCATTTTGAGCGATTTGTTTTGCGAGGGTGATGGCATCATTCATGAGTGAATCTGCTAAAGAGATGTGTTCAATTAATCCAATTTGTAAGGCTTCATCTGCTTGTAAGGAAGCGCCTGTGAAAATGAGCTCTTTTGCTTTACCGAGTCCGATCAGGCGCGGAAGTCTTTGCGTACCCCCGGCCCCTGGAATGATAGCTAGTCCTGTTTCTGGCAGGCCGAGTCTTGCTCCAGTTCTTGCAATGCGAAGATCACAAGCCAGTGCAAGCTCAAGGCCTCCGCCAAGTGCGTGTCCGTTCATGACTGCAATGACAGGTATAGGCAGGGATTCAATCTCAGTAAAGGTTTGCTGAATCGTAAGAACGGCTTCTTTGGCTTCTTCTTCTGCCATCAATCGTCGTTCTTTTAAATCTGCTCCTGCGCAAAAGACTTTAGAGCCAGCTCCTGTTATGAGCAAACAGCGGATGCTTTCATCGTGTTTGATTTCTTGAATGGTTTGGTTGATCTCCTCCAGCATCCCAGCAGATAGGGAATTTGCTTGTTCTGGTCTGCTTAAGGTCATGATGCCAATCTGCTCATCTTGTATCGAAAAATTGACCAATGATGTCATGTCATTCATCCTTTATTAAGTAGTATGAGAGTGAAAAGCACGTAAGCAGTGACTAGGCAGGGTTCGCTCTACTTTTGTTTCAATCCATTCTGCCGCTTTGATCAATGCAGGTAGGTCGATATTTGTTTCAATCCCCAGTTTTTGAAGCATATGCACCACATCTTCTGTCGCCACATTCCCGCTAGAGCCAGGTGCATATGGACAGCCGCCAAGCCCGCCGCTAGAGGAATCAAATGTCGTGATTCCAGCCTTTAATGCCGTGTATATATTCGCAAGCCCCATCCCCTTCGTGTCATGAAAATGAAGAGCGATTTTATCAGCAGGAAAGCGTTCAAGTAAAATGTCTAATCGTCTTTCTACTTGCAGCGGATGGGCTTCTCCGATGGTATCACCGAGTGATATTTCATCGATGCCATAGGAGAGCAGAATATCCGTTAACCGTAGCACTTGATCCATTGATACTTGTTTTTCATAGGGGCAGCCAAACACGGTAGAAATATACGCGCGAGTGTTCCTTCCTTCTGCTTTTAAATCTGCTGTCATTTGTTTGATGACTGGAAGGGTTTCGTGTATAGATTGATTCATATTCTTCTTGTTATGTGTTTCACTCGAAGAGATAAACATAGCACCTACGTCAAGATTTGCTTCAAAAAAATGGGCTAAGCCTTTTTCGTTAGGAATGAGTGCTGCATAGGTGGTATCGTCTTTTTTGTTTAAGGATTGGGCTAATTGTTTGGCGTCCTTTAAGGCTGGAACCCATTTAGGATGGACAAATGATGTGACTTCAATATAAGGAAGATGGGATGCTGCTAGTAAATCGATCCATGCTCGCTTCTCGTTTGTGTCCAGCCAAGCTGATTCATTTTGCAGTCCGTCCCGCGGGCCGACCTCTCTGATAAGCACACGTTTTGGTAATGCCATTTGGCTTCCCTCCTATTCTGTCAGCTCCAGTAGCACCTCTCCTTCATCGACAAATTCACCCTCTGCCTTATACACTTTGCTAATCACACCTGCCTCTTCTGCAACGATTGGAATCTCCATTTTCATCGATTCTAAGATGGCGACTTCCTGCCCTTTTTGTACTTCATCCCCTTGTTTTACAAGAAGCTTCCATAAGTTCCCGGCCATTTGTATCGTGACGGTTTTCATGAACGGTTTTCCTCCCTTTTTTTCATCAGAAAATCGGTTGTGATCCTTCCATGTAAGAAAGCAGATGATCCGGCCATTTCCCTTAAAAGTGGTAAATTCGTTTTGATCCCTTCTATTTTATATGCTTGTAATGCCGCTTTTAATCGTTCTATTGCGAGTTTTCGTGTATCACCGTAAACAATCATTTTGGCAATCATTGGATCGTAAAATGGAGTAATAACGCTCCCGTTTGTCACACTTGACTCATGGCGTATATACGGGGCGACAGGTGTAGAAAGTGTAGTGATTGTACCTGGTGATGGATAAAATGTGACTGGATCTTCAGCATAGATTCGCACTTCGATGGCATGCCCAATTTGATGAATATCCTCCTGATTAAAGGAAAGCGGCTCTGATGCAGCGATTTTCAGCTGCTCCTCGACAAGGTCAATTCCTGTGATTTCTTCTGTGACAGGGTGCTCTACTTGCAATCTCGTGTTCATTTCTAGGAAATAAAACTGTTGATTTTGATCAACTAAACATTCAATCGTACCAGCATTTTCATAGCCAATCGCTTTGGCTGCTTTGACGGCCATTTGCCCCATCTGATGTCTCACCGATTCATCGAGACAGGCGGCTGGTGCTTCTTCAATGATTTTCTGATGTCTTCTCTGGAGTGAACAGTCTCGTTCAAATAAGTGAACCCCGTGGCCGAAGGAATCAAAGAGGACTTGAATTTCAATGTGCCGCGCGTGTTCAATCACCTTTTCCATATACAAAGTACCGTCGTTGAAAAAGCTTTGTGCTCTTTTTTGATTTCCTTCAAACGCTCTGTACAGCTCCTCGTCACTTCGAACGAGCTGCATGCCAATTCCCCCGCCTCCGCTTGATGCCTTTAGCATGACCGGATAACCGAGCGATTGCGCTTTATTAACCCCTTCATCTGCGTCATGCAGTGGGGCCGATACACCTGGAACGATTGGGATGCCCGCTTGTTCCATCGTCTTTCTCGCTTGAATTTTATTCCCCATTTGCTGAATGACTTGTGCAGTTGGTCCAATAAAGGCTATTCCTTCGTTTCGACAACGATCAGCAAAATCGGCGTTCTCTGATAAAAGACCATATCCAGGATGGATGGCATCTGTATTTGTTTGTTTGGCCACCTTGATGATCGCTTCCACATTTAAATAGCTTTCAGATACTTTTGCGCCTCCGATTGGAAATGCGCTATCTGCTTCTTGCACATGAAGTGCATGCTTATCTGCTTCTGAATAAACGGCGACTGTTTTGATCCCGAGCCGTTTACAGGTCCGAATAATTCTACGAGCTATTTCGCCTCGATTGGCGATCAGTACTTGTTGAAACATCGCTACCTTCACTCCTTTATTAGATCAAGCGCCTGCTTTTTCAGTCGAAATTTTTGAATCTTTCCTGATGCGGTCATTGGATACTCATCTGTAATGAAAAAATATTTCGGGATTTTGTAGCGTGCCATTTGGGACTGACAATAGCTGGTTAATGTCTCAATCGTGACCGTACTCCCCTGTTTGAGCCGAATAAATGCGGCTGCTTCTTCTCCGTATGTCTCGTCAGGAATACCAACGACCTGTGCGTCAAGAATGGCCGGATGAGTGTAAAGAACATCTTCAATCTCTTTTGGGTAAACATTCTCTCCGCCTCTGATGATCATATCTTTCAGCCGGCCTGTAATTTTCACATAGCCGTCATGATCCATCTCAGCTAAATCCCCCGTATGAAGCCACCCGTCCTTATCAATGACTTCATTTGTTGCTTCTTCATTTTTATAGTAGCCTTTCATGACATGATAGCCTCTTGTACACAGTTCCCCCTGCTCTCCTCTCGGCACCTCACTCGATGTGCCTGGTGCGACGATTTTCACTTCGATGTGAGGAAGCGCCCGCCCGACCGTTTGAACTCGTCTTTCAAATGGATCATCGGTTCTTGTTTGAGTAATGACAGGTGAGCTTTCGGTCTGACCATAGGCAATCGTGAGCTCCCTCAAACCCATTTTTTCAATAACTGCCTTCATCACATGAGATGGGCAAAGTGAACCGGCCATAATACCCGTTCGTAATGTGGACAGATCATAATGGAGAAAATTCGGATGATCAAGCTCTGCGATGAACATCGTCGGGACGCCGTGAAGAACGGTGCACTTTTCTTTTTCAACTGTTTGAAGTACTCGCTCTGGATGGAAAGATTCAACCGGGATGATCGTTCCCCCTTTTGTCAGACAAGCAAGCACGCCAAGAACAGAGCCAAAGCAATGAAAGAAGGGTACTGGGATACACATTCGGTCTTGTTGGGTGAGTTTCATACAATCTGCGATTTGACTGGCATTGCAGACGATGTTGGTATGACTGAGCATGACTCCTTTTGGATAGCCGGTTGTACCTGAGGTATATTGCATATTAATGACATCATCTGGGGACAGCTGATTCATTCGTTTTTCCCATTCGTGCGCCTCCGTTCTTTTGGCAGCAACTTGTATGCTGTCCCAGCTACGCATGCCGTTTGGTACGTGCTGGCCAATATATACGACACTTTTTAAATAAGGAAATGATGCGGCTGATATCTCATCTTGATTAGCTGTTTGAAGCTCTGGGATCAGTTCTTCAATCATTCTGACATAGGATGTCTCTTTGAACCCGTCTACGATAAACAGCATTTTGCTATCAGAGTGCTTTAGTAAATAAGCGAGTTCCTGTGATTGAAAATTCGTATTCACGGTGACAAGAACAGCTCCGATGGAGGCAGAGGCGAATTGCAAAATGAGCCATTCAGGTACATTTGGTGCCATGATGGCGATATGATCCCCCTTTTGAACCCCTAATGCCATTAGACCTTTACCTGTTTCCTTGACCTTTCTATAAAACGCTTCGTATGAATAACGTAAAGAACGTTCTGGATAAACAATGGCTTCATGTGCTGGGTGCTGCTCCTTTTTCTCTCTTAATAGGGAGCCGATCGTCTGTGGTTGAATCGACATCATTGCTTTCCTCCTTCACAAATAGTAAGCGTTTTCATTACACGATTACGCTAACAGTTGTCTTGCGATGACTAGCCGCTGAATTTCAGATGTCCCTTCTCCGATTTCCATCAACTTCGCATCTCTCACGAGTCGTTCAACACCACATTCTTTCATGTAGCCAGTTCCGCCGTGAATTTGGACTGCATCAAGACTTGCTTTTGTCGCCATTTCAGAAGCGAAAAGCTTAGCATAGGCTGCTTCCTTTGTAAACGGCTTGCCGTTATCTTTCAGCCAAGCGGCTTTCCATACCATTTGTCTTGCGAGCTCTATTTGCATCGCCATATCCGCCAGTTTAAACTGAATGGCTTGAAAGGATGAGAGGGTCTGCCCAAATTGCTTTCTTTCTTTTGCATAGGAAAGCGAGGCGTCAAGTGCCGCTTGCGCGATTCCAACAGATAGGGCGGCAATCGAAATTCGTCCCCCGTCTAATGTATATAAAAACTGCTTGAAGCCTTTGTTTGGATCCCCTAATATATGATGCGCTGGTACACGTACGCCGTCTAAAATGATTTCAGCAGTATCTGATCCGCGCACCCCCATTTTGTCATATGGATTTGTAATTGATAGCCCTTTTTGTCCTTTCTCGACAATGAAGGCTGAGATGACCGGGCGGCCGTGCTCATCATGATCCGTAACAGCGGTAACGATAATGGTTCTGGCAAAATTGGCATTTGTGATCCAGCACTTCTCCCCGCTGATGATGTATTCTTGTCCGTCTTTAATCGCTTTTGTTTTCGTTCCTTTTGCATCTGATCCTGCGTTTGGTTCTGTTAATCCGAAGGAACCGAGTGCTGTTCCAGATGCTAGCGGGACAAGGTGATCCATCTTTTGCTCCTCTGTACCGAAATAATAAAGCGGGCTTGCACCTAAGGAGACAGCAGCGGCATAGCTAAGACCTGTACTTGCACACTGTTTTCCGATTTCTTCTACAGCCAGCGCATACGATATCGTATCTCCACCCGAGCCTCCATATTTTTCTGGAAAGGGTATGCCCATAAAGCCTAGCTCCCCCATTTTTTGAAATGTTTTGACAGGAAATACTGCCTGTTCATCAATCGTTTGAGCGAGCGGTGCAATTTCTGCTTTTGCGAATTCTTTGACCATCTGACGGATCATTTGTTGTTCTTTTGTTAATTCGAAGTCCATCTTGCTTCCCCCTTTGCCTCTTCTCTATCATATTTATTAATCAAGTCGCTGCTTCATGCCAAGCTTGATTGAATTCAGAAAATTAAAATAAGAATAGTAGAAAAAAAGGAAATGAAAAAAGCATAAATGAAAGAAAGTCCTCATTCATGCTTTTTTCGTTATTTTACTGTTTTTGTAGAAGGCTTGCTTTCATGATGAAGGCGATTAAGAGCCGTTACTTTGTAGGTAGCACTCTTCTTCTCGTTCAATGAAATGTCTTTGACGGGTGTCATTGCGCCTTTTTCTTTTCTGACTGTTTGCAGTAATTCATATGTCCCTTTATTCGTCAATCGATAGACCGCATAATAGGATGCAGTAGAATGTGGGTCATTTTTGATCTGTAAAGCCGCACCACCCGCTGTTTTTTTCACAGATTGGATGATTGGTTTTTTTGGAGCTTTCTGATGAAGCCACGGCATTTCTGGGATGAGAGCCGGTTTGCTATATGTCTCCTCTATTAATCGATCCTTTACATTCAAAGGGTTACGATTGATATCTTTTAGACTAAAATGCATGCTTCCCTGCACGAGTGGAGATTCCCTGTTCAGCTTGATTTGGCGAAAATATTCCTCGGGATCAGACCAAGCGGGGTCACTGTTTTGATTGATTTTATAAGTCGCTTGACCAATGTATAGGTGAACGGGCTCTCCCTTCACTTCATTTGACCACCATTTCGTCAATACATCATAGGCGGCTGCCGGAAAACCGATGCTCCAGTAAATTTGTGGAGTGACATAATCGATATTGTGCTGCTGAATCCACTCTCTTGTATCAGCATACAAATCATCGTAATTGGTCATCCCCGCTGTGGTGTTTGAACCAGTTGGATCGTCTTTTATATTGCGCCATACCCCAAACGGGCTAATGCCAAATTTCACATACGGCTTTTCTTTCTTAATAGTTTCGTTGATTTGCTGCACCAATTGATTCACATTATCTCTTCGCCAATCTTCTATACGCGTGAATGTCTTTTTTCCATATGTTTCATACGTTTCTTGATCTGGAAATGGCACACCTGCAATTTTATACGGGTAAAAATAATCATCCATATGCACCGCATCAATATCATAGTTCTTCACGACTTCTTCTATGCCGCCTACAATGAAGTCCTGAGCTTCAGGAATGCCTGGATTGTAATAAAGCTGATTTCCGTAAGCAATCGTCCAATCAGGATGTTTTTTTGCAGGGTGATCGGCTGATAGCCGGCTGAGGTCTGTATGGTTCATTGTGATTCGATAAGGGTTAAACCAAGCATGAAACTCCAGGCCTCGTTTATGTGCTTCTTCTATCATGAATTCAAGCGGGTCATACCCAGGATCTTTCCCTTGCGTTCCGGTCAAATATTCTGACCACGGTCCGTATGCCGAAGGATAAAAGGCATCTGCTGTTGGTTTAATTTGCATGATGATTGCGTTCATATTCATCGCTTTGATCTCATCTAACAAATGAATGAACTCTTGTTTCTGGTCTGCGGCAGACAGCCCTTTCTTTGAAGGCCAATCCAAGTTATAAACCGATGCGACCCAAACTGCACGCATCTCCCTGCTGCTTTCAAGCTTCCCTTTTGGCATGGGACGGGCTAGACTACTAGATGGAATCAATAAGAATACAAACATCAAAATCAGCGTCAGAAACATCATACTGATCTTTTTCAGCATGTTTTGCATCACCTCATATCAAGTTTATTCTGCGATTTGTGATGGAATGCCAGCAGATGGTGTAAGCAGGATGTTTTTCATTTCATTAAGCTGCGCTTCAGGTACTTCGCACGCTTCGATTAAATACCGCTCTGCACTCCCGTATGTCTCCATCATCTCGCTTAGCACATCTTCAAGGTAATCTTGCTGCACACCAAGAAGCGGCTGAATTTGTTCTTTTGATACCCGGTATAAACTCATCATTCGGACAAATCGTTCCTGCCTTCTGACAAGCATTTGCACTCCTTCATTGGAGCGCATGTATTCACTTAAAACGGTATGCACCGGTACACCGGCTGCTAATTGAATAAGGGCAGATAAAAAACCCGTACGGTCCTTTCCGCTCGTACAGTGAAGCATAAGCGGATAATTGCTTTCGTCTGAAAGTAGTGTGAACAACTGCTGAATCTCTCCTTTACGCTCGGTGAGCATGGTTTGATATAAATCTTTCATGATCGCCGTAAATGAGAGAGACTTCCCTTCTGCTACCAGCATACGAAACATAGCCCATTTACTAGGCATCTTACTGTCAGGCTGCATGGGGATATGGATGATTTTGTCGTGTTCCCTGATCTTTGGCGGATGTGATTTACGTTCTGAGGTTGTACGGAGGTCGCAAACGGTTTGAATCCCAAGCTTCGAGAACATCGCAATATCTTGTTTCGTGAGGCGGGATAAATCTGCGGATCGATAAATCATTCCCTGCTTGATCAACATCTCATCTGCTGTTTGAAGTCCTCCTACTTCTCTAAAATTTGCAAGCTTTGAAAATGGGTTGTTTGACTGATTCATAGAAGTTAAAGTCCTTTCCTTCATTTTTCCTATCTCTATCATACGCTTTTATAGAAAAGGAGAAAAGAGAAGCAGACGACCTGATCTTCATGTAAGAGGAATTATTGGTATAATGAAAAAAAGACATTCGGATTGATTGGAGATTGTAGCATGATAAAAACAAAACGGATCCAGCAAATCAAAGAGTATGTGTTTGACCGGGAATCTGCCTCACTTGATGAGCTTGTAGCGCATTTTGGCGTCTCCAAAAACACGATACGCCGAGATGTACAAGCATTGGTTGAATCCGGCGTGCTAAAGAAAGTATATGGCGGTGTGGCTGTGAACCACTCAACGTTAGTGGTGTATCAAGAGCGTAAGACACGTCAGCTGAGTAAAAAACAATTGATCGGTCAGAGCGCTGCCGCTTTTGTCGAAAATGGGGATAAGATTTTTGTTGATTCTGGTACGACAACCCTGGAGATGCTTCCCTATTTGACTGAGAAACAGGTAACCGTTGTGACAAATAATGTGGACTTCATCACACAGGCGATGCCTTATGAAAATCTCACCATCTTTTCCACCGGCGGGATGCTTGAGCGAAAAACGAATTCTTTCGTTGGCTATCAAAGTGTAGAGCGTCTAAAAGCATACAATGTGAATAAAGCGTTTATTGCGTCAACTGGTTTATCCATTGATCACGGCGTCACGAATTCTTCCCCGCTTGAAACGGATATTAAAAAAACACTCGTTCAAAAAAGTGCAAAAACGTTTTTATTAGTCGATGATAGTAAATTTGATCATTATGCTCTGACCACCTTTTGTGACTTACAAGATATTGATGTCGTCGTGACCAATAAAGAGCCGAATGAAGAGTATCTTCAATATGGAAAAGAGCATGATGTGCGGTTTGTCACGCCTTCATCTTAAGAGACACGAAAGCTTGTAACCGTTTTCCAACGGTTCAAAACAGAGGAAAGAAAAAAACGGCTCAGGAATTTGAGCCGTTTTTTGAATCATTCATCTCAAGCTGCATGATTAAGTGGAATAAATATCGGTACATTGCCGAGATCACGTCTATGAAAGGCGTATCTTCTTGGATGTCATCAAGCTCAAGAAGCTGTAAATTCACATCGAACAAGCCGTCTTGTCCATTAAATTGAAGCTGAGCACCATTGAATGGCGACAGCATTTCCTTTAGAATACCCGTGTCTTTTTTAGGCCGTTTTAATCCGAATAACACAGTATACGTTTGAAACACTTCGTCCCATTCAACGGCTAATCCATCGACCTTCACCACATCAAACCACTTCGATTCGATATAAATGAATTCTTTTTGTTGTTTTTTCACATATGTAAGCGGTGTGTTTAAAAATGAGGAGGCTTCCGTTTGAATCATTTCCTCTGTTTCCTTGTCCACACGCTCTATATATACATCGGCAAAGCGTGCTTCTTCCTTTATTCTTGCACCTTCTAACGGCCAATTGTGACGCGCCGCTTCGTCATATTCAAAGTCCGTCAGCGCCTGCCCTTCTTTCAATACATCTTGTAAGCGATTTTTAAGCGACATGGCTTTGTCTCCTTTCATCTACTTCATTTGCGTTTATTATTTTAGCATAACACACGAAAAGAAAGATATGTCCCAGTATATGATGGTATCATAGTGTAAAAAGAAATATCTCGGAGGGGTACGTTTTGCTCACAATGACACTGGCAGAAAAAATCGTAGACGAGGTCAAAAAAGTGCTGACTGAGGAAGTCATCATCGCACAAACAAACGGTACCATCATTGCGGCAACAGATCCCGCACGTATTGGTCAATTTCATGAAGGGGCCTATCTTACGTCCTTTGAAGGACAGAAACGAATCCTTACAAAAGACGACGAAAAGCATATGAAAGGTGTCAAAGCTGGTATCAATCTGCCTATTTACTTTGAGCAAGAAGTCATTGGTGTGATTGGGATGACAGGAGATCCTGTACATGTGTCCCCTTTTGGCGAAATATTACGAAAAATGACTGAGCTGCTCATACAAGAACATGAATTTTTTCAAGAGTCTGAAACAGATGAACGGCAGCTTGAAGCGTTTGTGTTCGACTGGCTTCATTTGCCGGAGACATCCATTGATATCATTGAAAAAGCGCAGCGGCTTCAGCTTGATGTCCAAAAGCAGCGTGCAGTTGTCCTGATCGATTGTCAGGATGAATCATTTATGAAGCAGGAGCAATATAAAGCGATGAAGGCTGTGCTTCATCTCACAAAGCAGGAGATCATCGTGCGCTGGGGACATGCGCGTTTTTTGCTGATGCTGCAAACAACTGCGGAAGGTCGTGACGCTTTGCAGCAGCGCCTTTTTCACATGCATGCCTCGCTCTCAGCGCTATCCACGTCGAAAATATTGATTGGTACGGGGAAACCAGCGGCTTCTCATTTGATGAAGCAATCTTTTCATCAAGCCTTTCGTGCATTAAAATTGGCGCATGCTGATACACCGATTGTGTTTGATGAAGATTTGACGCTTGAGCTTTTTATCGAAGAAGTTAGTCAGGAAACAAAAGAAGTGTTTCTTGATCGAACGATTGCGCCCCTTCTCCCCTATCCTGAACTGGTGAAAACATTGCGGATACTCATGACATCAGATTACTCATTGAAATACACCGCAGAAGCGATGCATGTACATATCAATACACTGCATTACAGGTTAAAACGAATCCAAGATTTAACGACACTTGATCCAAAACGCATGCAAGATGCGATGCTCTTTTATTTAGCATTGATGCTGCTAGATCATGATACAAAAAAACCAACAAAACAGCCAGATATTTTGTAGAATCGTCCATAGGCATGAGGCGGTTCTTTTTTTATACTGGAAGATACGATACGTCAAATCAATGGGAGTGAATGTACATGCTAGATTCTGAATTTTCAAATCAATTAAAAGAGATTGTCGGTGCGTCTTATGTACAAGACAGCAAGGCGGATCGTCTTGCCTACTCATATGATGCGACACCAAATTTTCAGCATATGCCAGATGCCATCGTGAGCCCTCACACAGCCGAGGAAGTGCAGCAAATTGTTCGGCTTTGCGCCTTATACAAGGTGCCGATCGTGCCAAGAGGATCAGGAACCAATCTTTGTGCAGGAACTTGTCCCACACAAGGCGGCCTTGTGATGCTGTTTACAAGAATGAACCAATTAATAGAAATAGACGAAGAAAACCTCACCGCAACGGTGCAGCCTGGCTTGATTACCCAGGAGCTCATTCGCCAAGTAGAGGAAAGAGGTCTTTTCTATCCACCTGATCCAAGCTCTATGAAAATCTCTACGTTAGGCGGAAATATGAATGAAAATTCAGGTGGTCTAAGAGGCTTAAAGTATGGTGTGACAAGAGATTATGTCCTTGGACTTGAAGTGGTTTTGCCAAACGGTGACATCATCAAAACAGGCGGCAAGCTCGCAAAGGACGTAGCTGGATATGATTTGACCCGTTTATTCGTTGGTTCAGAAGGAACGCTCGGGATTGTCACAGAAGCAACGCTGAAGCTTTTGCCGCTTCCAGAAACAAAACAAACGATGCTTTGCTTATACGAAAGCCTAGAGGAAGCCGCTACTTCTGTCTCGGCCATTATTGCAGAGCGGATCATCCCCGCCACATTAGAATTTATGGATCAGCCAACCCTAGAAGTCGTTGAGGATTTTGCGAAAATTGGTCTGCCTACTGACGTTCAAGCGGTGCTATTAATTGAACAGGACGGCAATCCTGAAGCGGTTTCCCGTGATATGCAAACCATCGCAGCAGTTTGCCTGGAGCATGGTGCAAAAAGCGTCAATATCGCACATTCTGAAGAAGAGGCAAGTGCGCTCTTAACAGCGAGACGATCCGCTTTATCTGCTCTTGCCCGGTTAAGCCCGACAACCATTTTAGAAGATGCTACAGTACCCCGGTCTGAGATTGCCAATATGGTGCGAGCGATCGAAGACATTGCGAGGGAATACGAAGTGAAAATCTGTACGTTTGGTCATGCAGGTGATGGGAACTTACATCCTACTTGTGCAACAGATGCAAGAAATGAAGAAGAAATGAAGCGGGTGGAAGAAGCGTTTCAGGCTATTTTTGAAAAAGCGGTCTCACTTGGCGGCACCATTACTGGTGAACATGGCGTGGGCCTTATGAAAGCCCCTTATTTGGAGCTGAAGGTCAAAAAAGAAGGAATCGCGGCAATGAAAGCCATTAAAGAAGCACTTGACCCGGAAAATATCATGAACCCCGATAAAGTGTTTGGAAAATCAACAAGAAAGCGGGTGGTGGTCTCATGAATTCCTCTAAACAAAAAGAGATTCATCAAAAGTTCCAGCAGCAAATGGATGAAAAGGAGCTGCTCAATTGTATGCGCTGCGGATTCTGCCTCCCTTCCTGCCCTACCTATATTGAATCCGGTCAACAAGAAACGCACTCTCCCCGCGGCCGAATTGCTTTAATGAAGGCGGTAAGGGACGGTGTGATTGAACCAGATGAAGATGTCGAACATTCACTTAATCTTTGTCTTGGCTGCCGTGCATGTGAACCGGTCTGCCCTTCTGGTGTCAAGTATGGGCGATTACTTGAAGATGCAAGAGACATCATTCAGCAGCATAAAAAACAATCGTTTCCTGTTAAATGGATGAGGCGTGCTGTTTTTAAAGGTCTCTTTCCTTCACAAAGCCGTATGCGACAAACCGCAAGTCTTCTTAGATTTTATCAAACATCTGGTTTGCAAACTGCTGCTCGTAAGACTGGGATGCTGAAGGTGCTTCCCTCGCATTTACAGTTGATGGAACAGGCACTCCCAAAGGTGCCGCGTCAAAAAAAAAGCCGTTTGACTGAATACAAAGCCAACAGTCCAGCAAGAAAACGTGTCGCATTTTTTTCTGGCTGTTTAATGGACACGGTTTTTTCCAGTACAAACGAAGCGACAATCCAGCTTCTGCAGCTGTCAGGCTGTGACGTTGTCGTCCCTCCTATTCAGACGTGCTGCGGAGCACTTCATGGCCATAGTGGAGAAAAAGAGCAAGCGAAACAGTTAGCAAAGCAGAATATTGAAGCCTTTGAGGAGGCGGATGTAGATGCAATTGTTATGAATGCAGGCGGATGTGGTGCCTTTTTAAGTGATTACGATCATTTGCTTCAGGATGATCCAGCTTTTCAAAAGCGAAGTGAAGCCTTCTCAAAGAAAATCACGGATATATCAGACATTCTAGTGGAGCTGGAATTTCATCGCCGCATTCCTTTGGCTTTGCCTGAACAAGTCATCACCTATCAAGACTCTTGTCATTTACGGAATGGAATGGGTGTACAAGGCGCGCCAAGGGTGCTTATGAAGGCGATTCATGGTGTTTCGTTCAAAGAAATGAAGGATGCCGATCGCTGCTGCGGCTCGGCAGGGATTTACAACATCTTGCAGCCAAAAATGTCGATGCAAATTTTAGATCATAAAATGTCGGAAGCAAGTCTAACAACGGCTGCTGCCATTGTCACATCTAATCCTGGCTGTCAATTGCAAATGGTGGCAGGGATCAAACGCTCAGGGCACTCACCGAGCATGCGAGCCGTTCATCTCGCTGACTTTTTATTAGAAGCCGTCCAATATGGAAAGGAAGCGTCCAGCTCATGAAGCTGAACGCTTTTTTCATGCATATCTTCAGACAATTTGTTGGATAATAGAGGAAAATCGCGGAAGGAGACGGTTCAAGTGCTGAAGAAAAACAAACAACATCAGAAGGACCCGAATTCAGTGTTTGAGGCATTATCACGTTCAGCAGATTTCACCAATGAACTGTCTCATGTTGAAGATCTCTACTACCGGATTTCATTTTTCCGCTCTTTAATTAACGGAAACCTTCTACATGAACAGATTCTTCCTTGTATCAAACAAAGAAGTGCTCTTCAAACATTAGAAGAATTAAGAGAGCTGATTCCAATTGAACAAGCTGTCATCACTAGCGAGCATCAGAAAATAAGCGACAGTCTCCAACGTGGATATATCGCCATTCGTTTTAGCTCTGATTGGAGCAAAGCGCTTCTCCTCCCAATCGAAGAAAAAAAGGCAGGCCGGTCGGTCCGCCTGAACTTGAATTTGGCATCATCAGTGCACAGGAAGCCTTTGTCGAAGTTCTTGACACAAATTTAAATTTAATTAGACGAAGACTCCCAACACCAGATTTAAGAGTTGTGGAAAAGACTGTTGGATCGTTATCTCAAACAAAGGTCGCGATCCTTTATATTGATCAAGTGGCGAATCCCGATAACGTCGAGACGGTTATTCAGCGAATTGAAGATGTCAATTATGATCAAATTTTAGATGCGAATTATCTTGTTCAAATGCTCTATGACGTGTCTAATACCATTTTTCCGCTTTTTTTAAATACAGAACGACCAGATCGTGTTTCTTCAGGGTTAACCGAAGGGAAAATTGCGATCATGGTCGATGGTTCACCGCATAGCTTGCTTGCACCGACCATTCTGTTAGAGTATTTTTCAACAATGGAAGACTATAACATGTCATGGATCGCAGCTTCTTGCTTCCGCCTTTTACGTATGTTTGCCGTCATTTTTTCTATTTTTGCCACGCCTTTATATGTTGCGGTTTTAACATTTCATTATGAACTGATCCCGACTGATTTATTGGAAACCATTGTTGCATCACGATATCTTGTTCCTTTTCCGCCCATTATCGAAGCGCTGTTTTTAGAGATTTCAATTGAATTGTTAAGAGAAGCTGGCTCCCGCCTGCCAACAAAGGTAGGTCAGACGCTAGGTATTGTTGGAGGGATTGTCATTGGACAAGCGGCCGTTGCAGCAGGGTTAACGAGTAATATTTTACTCATTATCGTGGCATTATCAGCCCTTGCCTCTTTCGTCACACCTATTTACAAAATGGGTAGCGCCATTCGGCTTCTACGCTTTCCTTTCCTATTTGCAGCACAGATTTGGGGTGCACTTGGTATCAGTTTAATGGCCTCATTCCTCATCACCCATTTAATGAAATTGACATCAATTGGTCAG
Organism: Bacillus sp. LLTC93; assembly: GCF_002993125.1. Classification (NCBI taxonomy): domain Bacteria; kingdom Bacillati; phylum Bacillota; class Bacilli; order Caryophanales; family Bacillaceae; genus Bacillus; species Bacillus sp. LLTC93. Next base: position 160,135 of record NZ_PVME01000001.1, read on the forward strand.
CCATATTTAGAGCCGATTTATCCGCTTCGCTTAGCAGACTTAAAAGACAGTTTTATTCGGCCGCAGCTCCGCTTTCTAAAAAACAGACCGAAAAATTTACGTGGACAAAATGAAACCATTCATCGCCAAAAGCCTAAGCAGGGACGCAAGGGGAAAAACGATTTTTATGAATAAGGAAGTGACATCATGAGCTCATCTTCTGTCAAAGAGAAATTTCAATTGTCCCCTTTTTTTGTGTTGTTTTTAATCAATGCCAACCAAACAGGTGTTGGCGCCTTAAGCTTTCAGACGAACCTTGTGCGATCCGTGAATAATGATGGATGGATAGCCATTCTGATCGCAGGTTTAAGCGTGAACTTGATGATTTTTCTCATTTATTTTATGTTTCGACAATCTCCTACCTCAGAATTTAGTGAAATTACTCAATTTGTGTTAGGTAAATGGCTCGGACAGTTTTTCAATGTGCTTTATATTCTCTATTTTTCTTCGTTATCTTTGATCGTACTTGTTCATTATATGGATGTCGTTCACGTATGGCTTTTTAAAGACATCCCTGGCCTGCTATTTGCAGGTGTCTTGCTTTTACTCGTTTATTATATTCATACAGGCGGATTCAGAACGGTGGCTGGATGGGCTTTTTTTAGTATTGTCCTGACGTACTGGCTGACGTTTGTTTGTTTTTATGTCATGAAATATAGTCACATTCGCTTGATGTTTCCAATGTTTGATCATTCGATGTCAGAGATGCTCGTCGGCGTCAAAGATGCCTCTATGACGATGTTTGGCTTTGAAACACTGCTTGTTTATTATCCTTTTATCAAAAAAGCTCAAACCTCACAAAAGTATGCCCAGATTAGTGCAGCAGCTACAACCGTTTTAAGTATGTTTCTTTTTTTAATTTCCATTGCTTATTACTCAAGTGCACAAATTAAATTAACGAAATGGCCGACACTCACGTTAACAAGCATTGTCAAGCTCCCTTTTATCCAGCGATTTGAATTTATTGAAATATCAATGTGGCTATTGATCATTATCCCAAATGTTGCAATCCCCTTATGGGCAGCTAGTAGAATGGCAAAACAGGTTTTTCACACAAAACAGTCGATCACTTTACTCGTACTCAGTGTCATTGTTTTAACGATGTTCACATTTTTTATAGATGCCACAAGCTTTGAAACCTTTAATGAATGGATTGAATATAGTGGGTTTGTCCTTATTTATGGTTTTATTACATTACTTGCAATTGCCTTATTGCTCAAAAAAAGGCTGGTGAAAAAAAGAGCATGAAACGTTATCTTCTTATCAGTCTCATGTTAGTCAGTATCACGTTATCCAGCTGTGCGCAGCCGCGACTTTTAGATGAATTGAACATTGCTCAAGCAGCAGGATTTGATTTGTTAGAAGAAGGAGAAATGAAGGGGTTTTTTGTCTTCCCTGTATTTAAGCGTGAACAGCAAGGCAGTTATCAAATATTAAGTGCACGATCCAACACGCTGAGCAACATTCAATTTCTCGTATCAGAAAAATCTCCTTTTCCTGTCGTCATGGGTCAGGTGCAGGTGATTTTGATTAGTGAAAAGCTAGCGACAGAAGTCGGTATGATTGACTTAATGAATTACATTTACCGTGATCCCATTATCGGAGCAAGACAGGTTTTTGCGATAGTCGGCGGTGAAGTGGAAGATCTTTTATACACAAAAATGAATCAAACCAACTTAAATATTGGGGTGTATATCGCTGACCTCCTCTCGCAAAATATGCGCAACGGCAATGAGCCATTGACGAATCAGCACATTTTTATGAATCAGATGCTTGCAAAAGGTGTGGATGCATACCTTCCTTATATCAAAAAAACAAGCAATGCCATACATGTCACAGGGGTTGCCTTATTTGATAATGAAAAAATGGTTGACCAAATTCCAGGGGACAAAGCCTTTACATTTAAAGCGATGATTGAGAACCATAAAAATGGTATTTATGAGTTTAGGTTAGGTGATCATGCGAAAACGCATGTTGTGATTGAAAACATCAAATCACATGTGTCCTATCAAATACGGAAAACAGAGCATTTGAGAAGGAAACCTAAGGTGACGATCACCATCAAACTCAAGGGTGAATTAAAAGAATTCATGAAATACAAAAGAATTGATTCCCCCTCGATCTTACAGCATGTCGAAAAAGAAGTGGAAAAACGTGTTGCTCAGCAAGGAGAAGACCTTGTTCAAGCATTTAAAAAGCAGAAAATAGATCCGCTTGGATTAGGCTTGAGATATCGGTCAAAAGACAAAGCAATGACACCGGAGAAATGGGATGAAATTTATCCTGATGTAGATGTTCACATCAAATGCCAGATGAAGATTGTTCAAACCGGCGTGAGCCAATAATTGAAAAAGACTGCATATGAAAAGGGCTGAGCCATTTTTCAAGGGCAGTCTTTTTTTAATCTTCATCTTTTACATCGGGGTCTTCAGGGATCGGTTCATTTAAGATTTCTTGGACGAGCTCTTTATATTGTTCAAGCTGCTTCAAATGTGTTTGAAACTGTCCTTGATAAATCAGGTAAGATTCTCCGTCATATACGTAGCGAATCTTTTTTTGCTGGATTAATTTTTCAATATACGCTTCTGATACTTCTAAGTATTCAGCTGTTTCTGTGATTGTTAAATACATGCATGTGCACCACCCGTTCGTTTCATCTCACAAATTATATCACGAGCTGTTCAAAAAACGGATACCGCCTGTTCATGTTTTTTTCATCTTTTCTTCACTGATTCGTCAACTCCCTTATGTACAGTATTCATACACACAATTTTTAGGAGGTGACCATTCTTCACATGACAAGGAAAAACATTCGAACCTATGCCGCGTTTTCAATTGTAGGAGCAGGCAATACGCTCATTGACTTGATCTTTTTCATCCTTCTAACCGCCTGCTTTGTCCCCCCATTCCTTGCGCAGTGCCTTTCCTATAGTGCAGGGATGATGAACAGCTATTTTTGGAATCGAAAATGGACGTTTCAAGTAAAAAAGAAACCTGACAGGTGGGAATGGATCAAGTGGATCACTGTCAATGGGGCGGCGTGTCTTCTTACCTACTTCGTCTTATACGTCATGCAGCTAGCAAATTTCTCATTATTCATCAGTAAATTGGTCGGCACCCTTCTTGGCCTTATGATCACTTTTACTGGAAGCCGCGTTTGGGTCTTTCAAACAGAAAATAAACAATCAGAAATGGAGCGTTGATCTCATGAACATAAAAAAAGCCGTTATACCAGCAGCCGGATTAGGAACACGTTTTTTACCAGCCACCAAAGCACAGCCAAAGGAAATGCTGCCCATCGTAGACAAACCTGCCATTCAATATATAGTAGAAGAGGCTGTTGAATCAGGGATTGAAGATATCCTCATCATCACAGGGAGAAACAAGAAATCAATTGAAGATCACTTCGATCGGTCGATCGAGCTAGAACAAAATTTACTCGAAAAAGGAAAGAATGAACAGCTGGCTGAAATCAGGCATATTGCGGAAATGGCCAATATTCATTACATTCGTCAGAAGGAACCTCTAGGTCTCGGACATGCAGTGTTATGTGCACGTCATTTTACCGGCAATGATCCTTTTGCTGTTCTTTTAGGTGATGATGTGATGGTATCAGACAAACCCGCCCTCTCTCAGCTCATGGAAGTCTATGAAGACAAACAAACAGAGGTAATTGGTGTTCAGCAAGTCGATCGTCTAGATGTCAGTAAGTATGGTATGATAAGACCAGCTAGACTAGAAGGTCATGTGTTTGAAGTCACAGACTTGGTGGAAAAGCCAGCCATTCATGAGGCGCCTTCCGATTTAGCCGTGATGGGCAGGTATCTTTTAACCCCATCGATTTTTTCTGTGTTAGAAAGAATCGGCAGAGGCGCTGGTAACGAAATACAGCTGACAGACGCTCTGAAAGAGATTGCACATCAATCACCCATTTATGCAAGACGATTAGATGGTTTGAGATTTGATGTTGGAGATAAGCTTGGCTGTTTTAAGGCAGCGACTGAAATTGGATTAATGCGTCATGATATGAGGCCAGCCATGCTAGCATATATAGAAAGCATACTCATGAGAGAAGCAAAACAAGCATAGGCTCTTATAAGAATGCTTGAAGAAAATCGTATTTAAAGGCAGTGTGAAATGAATGGGAACCTTTTTTAATGAAATTTTAACCTGGCTGACAAGCCTCGGTTACGTAGGTGTTGCACTTGGACTCATGATTGAAATCATTCCGAGTGAAATTGTTCTGGCCTATGGCGGATATATGGTATCAACAGGAACCATTGGTTTTGTTGGGGCTGTCATTGCTGGGGTCATTGGAGGCACGCTTGCGCAGTGCTTTATTTACTGGATTGGTCTTTACGGCGGAAGACCTTTTTTAACAAAGTACGGAAAATATTTATTCATCCATGAGCATCATATTGCCACTGCAGAGCGCTGGTTTGACCGATATGGAACAGGTGTCGTGTTTACAGCGCGCTTTATTCCTGTTGTGCGCCATGCCATCTCGATCCCAGCCGGTATTGCCAAGATGCCATTTTTAAAATTTGTCCTCTTGACTGGATTAGCTGCCATCCCTTGGTCCATCTTATTTATCTATCTCGGGATGCAGCTCGGGACAAAGTGGGATCACATTCAAAGTGTTGCCCACACTTATACAACTCCTATTATGGCTATTGCCATCGTCCTTATCGTTCTGTATTTCGTGCTAAAAAAAATGCGTACGAATCGAAAACGGACAATCTAACGAAAACGCCTTTCACTGATGTTGTGAAAGGCGTTTTTTTCTGTTAGTGTGTCGATTGTTTTTTCATATATTTGGATAATTCCATAATCATTGCACCCATTCTCTCAAAAGACGGGGCAAGAATGCGGTCTACTCCCTCCTCTTTTAAAGCTTCAGCCGTTACTTTTCCGACAGCTACAGCCAGTACATGCTGCTCAAATAGGTCTTGCAGTTCTTCTTTTCTGCCCCATTCTGATGCTAGTTTGAAAAAGGCATGAACCTGAACTGCGGTCGTAAAGCAGACAGCCTGGACTTTCCCATCTTTCATTTCTTGAAGCAATGTTTCAGCAGCCTCTGGTTCAGGAGGCGTGTGCTGATATGGTAATAGCGGCAAAACATCTGCCCCCTTATCATGTAAAAATTGCATGAGAGCTGGCGCATTTTCGCCGTGAAGCTGAACCATGACCCGTTTGCCTTGAAACTCTTTGTCTTCAAGCTTTGAGATGAGATCACGAATGGTTCCATCTTCATCAGAGACATCTGGCTGAATACCGTGTTTTTTGAGAGCAGCAAAGGTTTTGTACCCTCTTGAAGCGATGTGGGCTTTTGATAAAATGTTCATAAATGCTTCTCCGAGAGTTAGTTCTTCTGCACTCTCAATTAATGTATTTGTGCCGATGCCTGTTGTTAAAATCACCCAGTCAGCCCCTTGTTTCACAAAGGTTTCGATGCCTGGTTTTAACTCCTCTTTGGCTAAAAACACTGTTCCTTGAAGGGAGCGAATAACGGCTTGTCCTCCTTGCTTTTCAACAAGTGTACGCATTTCTTCTGTTTTTCTCGTTCCACAAATGGCAATCGTTTTTCCTGCTAAGCCTTTACTCATTCTATCCCTCTTTTTCTATCACATATTATATGTATTAAATATAGATTTATTTGGAAGAGGTTGCAAGTGTCTACTAAAAAAGAGCTTGACGTTTCTGTGGAATTCGAGTATCTTTTGTAAGTGCAAATTGTAGGAGGTCATTATGGAAAAACAGAATGTTCAAGCAATTCGATTATCAATTGCAGACCCAACACCACTTGGTTTGTTTGGTTTAGCAATGGTGACGCTCGTTGCGTCCTCACAAAAACTAGGAATCACAGATGGCACTTCCCTTATCTTACCTTGGGCTATCTTCCTTGGAGGAATCGCGCAGCTTATTGCGTCCATACAAGATTCAAAGCATCAGAATATTTTTGGTGCCACTGCCTTTGGCGCATTCGGTCTTTTTTGGATGGGCGTTGGAACCACTTGGCTCATTCAAGCTGGCGTTTTTGGGAAAACGCTTGCGGGAGCTGCGGATCCAAAACAACTAGGTTTTGCTTTTATTGGTTATTTGATTTTCAGCTTGTTTATGACGATCGGTGCAATGGAAACACATAAAGTGTTATTTATGATTTTCGTCTTTATTGATTTCTTATTCATTGGCCTTTCCCTTAGCTCGTTTGGTGTGATGTACGATGTGACCCATACCATTGCAGGCGTATCAGAGCTGATCATTTCCCTGCTTTCATTCTATGGTTCTGCAGCGGTTGTGCTCAATACACATTTTGGTCGTACTGTGCTGCCAGTTGGACAACCATTTCGCGTTTTTACAAAAGCATAAATAAAAAAGAACTGCTCTGTGCAGTTCTTTTTTCATACTTATTTTTCTTGTTCCTCTTGAAAGATGTCTGCAATGATTTCATAAGAGCGCATTCTTTCTTGATGATCAAACATATCAGAATTAATCATCACTTCATCTGCTTGAGTGGCTTCAATAAAGGCTTCCAATTCTTTTTTCACCTTTTGCTTATCCCCAATCATGGTAGAACTTAATTGTTCATCAACCATCGCCTTTTCATATGGACTCCACAGTCCATCCATACTGTCAACAGGGGCCTTGAGTTTTCCTGGTGTATTGCGAATGAGACTCAAAAAGCGCTGATAATGGGAGGTCGCCAAATATTCAGCTCGCTCTGTTTGATCTGCAGCAAAAACCGTCACACCCACCATCGCATAAGGCTCTTTTAACACATCAGAAGGTTTAAATGACTGTCTGTACAATTCTAAAGCAGGTATTGTATTTTTAGGCGAGAAATGAGCAGCAAAGGCAAATGGCAATCCAAGTTCTCCTGCAAGCCTTGCGCTAAAACCACTTGAACCAAGAAGCCAAATCGGAATATCCAATCCTTCTCCCGGAACGGCTCTGACATGTTTTTTGACCTGACCTGTTGGTTTGAAATATTGCCGAAGTTCTTCAAGCTGCTCAGGGAAATCTTCTCCGTTATGAAGGTTTCGTCTGAGAGCTCTTGCCGTTAACTGATCCGTTCCTGGTGCTCTGCCAAGGCCTAAATCAATTCTCCCCGGATACAAAGTCTCAAGTGTCCCAAAATGTTCTGCAATGACAAGCGAAGAGTGGTTTGGAAGCATAATCCCCCCAGATCCAACCCGGATTTTTTCGGTTCCCCCTGCAATATATCCTATTAATACAGACGTTGCGGAGCTCGCAACACCTTCCATATTGTGGTGTTCTGCAAGCCAGTATCTATGATACCCCCACTTCTCCGTCTTTTTTGCTAAATCCATACTATGCTCAAAGGACTCTTTAATTGTGCCCCCTTCTGTCACAGAGGATAAATTTAAAACGGAATAAGCTGTGTGCTTCAAAACTGATTGACTCATAAATGATGTCCCCATTTCTGTCAAAAATCATATTAGTTTCATTCTTTCAACACCATAACATAAAATCATTTAACTTTTAAATCATTTGATTCGATGATTTTCGAAATGATAAATTTCTAGGTTTTACTTCCGATTTGAACATTTGCACATAGAATGAATTATCAATTAGAGGAGATGGGCAATTTGTACAATCAATTCGATCACAAATGTCCCTTTTGTGGCAAAAATCATGGGCAGCCTCATTATAAAAGATCACGTCATGAACGAGTACAAAACATCGACTGCCCATTATTAAAACATAAACTTCCAAAACAACCTCAAGCAAATCACCCTTGCCACAATGCAAAAGGACAAAACAAATCAAAGCCAAACCAAACCATTGTCAGAAGAGGTCCAGCAGGTCCACCTGGACCTACTGGTGCGACTGGTAGCAATGGTATAACCGGTCCTACTGGTGCAACTGGAATAGGATTAAGTGGAATTGTCGCTTTTGACCCAGCGATAGCGCCAACATATCCAGTAGGTCAAGTCGTAACGTTTGAAGGTGGTACTTATATTGTGAACACTGCACCACCTTCGGGTACGCCAGATACGTCACCAGACTATACCATATTAGCAGCACCAGGATCTACTGGTGCGACAGGTGTTACTGGAGATACCGGTGCTACTGGAGATACTGGTGTTACCGGAGATACCGGTGCTACTGGTCCTACTGGCGCAACTGGTGTTACTGGCGCAACTGGTGTTACTGGTCCTACTGGCGCAACTGGTGTCACTGGAGATACCGGTGCTACTGGAGATACTGGTGTTACCGGAGATACCGGTGCTACTGGTGCAACAGGTGTTACTGGTGTTACTGGCGCAACTGGTGTCACTGGAGATACCGGACCTACTGGCGCAACTGGTGTCACTGGAGATACCGGTGCTACTGGCGCAACTGGTGTTACCGGAGCTACCGGACCTACTGGTGCCACTGGTGTTACTGGAGATACCGGACCTACTGGCGCTACAGGAGCTACCGGACCTACTGGTGCCACTGGTGCTACCGGAGATACTGGGCCTACTGGAGCCACTGGTGCAACTGGAGATACTGGGCCTACTGGTGCGACAGGTGTTACTGGAGATACCGGACCTACTGGCGCAACTGGTGTTACTGGAGCTACCGGACCTACTGGCGCAACTGGTGTTACCGGAGCTACCGGGTCTACTGGTGCGACAGGTGTTACTGGAGATACCGGACCTACTGGTGTGACAGGTGCTACTGGAGATACCGGATCAACAGGAGATACCGGGCCTACTGGTGTTACCGGAGATACTGGACCTACTGGTGCCACTGGTGTAACTGGAGATACCGGGTCTACTGGACCAACAGGTGCAACTGGAGATACTGGTTCTACTGGTGCGACTGGTGTTACTGGAGATACTGGGCCTACTGGACCTACCGGACCTACTGGTGCGACTGGTGTTACTGGAGATACTGGGCCTACTGGCGCAACAGGTGTTACCGGAGCGACCGGACCTACTGGCGCAACAGGTGTTACTGGAGATACCGGACCTACTGGTGCCACTGGTGTTACCGGAGCGACTGGTGTAACTGGAGATACTGGGCCTACTGGACCTACTGGACCTACCGGACCTACTGGTGCGACAGGTGCAACTGGAGATACTGGGCCTACTGGCGCAACTGGTGTTACCGGAGCTACCGGACCTACTGGTCCAACTGGTGCCACTGGTGTTACTGGAGATACTGGGCCTACTGGACCTACTGGCGCTACAGGAGCGACCGGACCTACTGGTCCAACTGGTGCCACTGGTGTTACTGGAGATACTGGCGCTACCGGAGCTACCGGGCCTACTGGGCCTACTGGTGTAACTGGAGCCACTGGTGCAACTGGAGATACTGGTTCTACTGGTGCCACTGGTGTTACTGGAGATACTGGGCCTACTGGACCTACTGGCGCTACAGGAGCGACCGGACCTACTGGTCCAACTGGTGCAACTGGAGATACTGGGCCTACTGGTCCAACTGGTTCTACTGGTGCGACAGGTGCTACTGGAGCTACCGGACCTACTGGCGCAACAGGTGCTACTGGAGATACTGGCGCTACCGGAGCTACCGGGCCTACTGGTCCAACTCAAACGGCTCTTTATGCCGGAAATACAACCGGTCCTACAATCATTACTGTTGTTGGTGGTACGAACATTGCTTTACCAAGTAATCAAAATATCAATGGATTTACACCGAATGGTTCAAATGATACTTTTACTGTACAACAAACAGGTAAATACTATATCACATACCAAATTAATACAACAGTTGCACTTTTAGTTAGTGCACGGCTACTTCTTAATGGAGCCACTGTCATCCCAGGCTCTATTCAATCACCGGTGGTCTCAACCACAATGATCAGCAACACATTAATTGTGAATTTAACTGCTGGAAATACGATATCATTGCAATTGTTTGGGGCAATTGTAACAGCTATTTTAATTGGTGGAGGGGCAACCGGGGCATCCCTTACAATCATAAGACTCAGTTAACGAAAAAAAAGAAGGGCTACTTTAGCCTTTCTTTTTTGTTTCTTCTATTGCGTTTATACAGGTTTCAATATCATTTGATTGTAAGAGATGAAAAATGGACTGTATGCTTGAAAACTTTAAATTCCACCATTCCAATGACTGAAGTTTTTCAATTATGTTAGAAGAAAAACGATATTTCATTAGCTGCTGCGGGTTTCCTGCCACGATTGCATATGGTGGCACATCTTTTGTAATCACACTATTTGCACCAATCACTGCACCGTTTCCTATACATACTCCTGACATGATCGTCGCTCCATAACCAATCCAGACATCGTGTCCTATATGGACATCTCCTTTTGATTTTGGGTGTCCTTTAATATGAGCAGCTTCTTTGAAAATTTGATTAAACGGATAGGTTGTGACCCAATCTGTTCGGTGTTCACCGCCAAGAAAAATCTTTACTTCGTTTGCGATGGAGCAAAATTTCCCAACGTTCAGTGTCGTTCCTTCCCCCCACGTAAGCACTTGGAAATCTGGTCCGGCATAGGAAAAATCACCGATGTCATACGAGCTGAGTTCACTTCTTTGATTCAAAAACATAGAAGATCAAACCTCCTAAAAAGTAATGGATCTTCGTATGTATATGCTGATTGACATCCTCACATTATGATTTAACAAGCGCTTCGATCTGTTTTTTCTTCCATACCAACTGATAGTAGCCATATTGAAGGAGTAAGTTCACAAAGAAAGCCGCAGGATAGCCTATCCAGATTCCCTTAATGCCAAGTGAGGTATAGTGTGATAACACATAAGCAACTGGTACTTCAACAAGCCAAATGGAACAAATACTAAAAATCGTCGGCCATAGAACCGTTCCACTTGCTCTCATCGTGGCTGCAACGATTTGAGCTGTTCCGAAAATGAGATAGCTCCATAGTGTAATGACGACCAAACTATACGCAATATCTATCGTCCTAGGATCTGTTAAAAAGATGGATAAAATCTGCGGGGCAAATATATAGACGAAAATAATGATGAATCCACCTATGGCGAAGTTTAGCCCTAGCCCTATTTTAATGACATCTTTTAGACGGTTGATATTTCCTGCCCCAATGAATTGTGCTGCAAAGATAGAGACCGCTATGCCAAGACTCACTGCTGGCATTTGCACGTAACTCACGACCTGATTGACAACACCATAGGCAGCTGTGGCCTGTGATCCATAATCGTTCACAAAAGAAATGACGGCAATTTCTGATAAAGAAATGAGGATCATATTAATACTTGAAGGAATACTTAGCTTTAATAACGTTTTTAATAGATCCCCTTTCATCAATAAATGCCTTCTAACCGACGCATCAATGCGCAGCGGGTGCTTTGTCTTATATAGATAGATATGTAGAATGATGAACGTCACAATTGTTGAAATCACAGAGGAATACGCAGCGCCGTATAAACCAAAAGCCGGCAGTCCTAGCCAGCCAAATAATAAAATCGGCAGCAGCAAAATATTCGTTGCTGTGCTAATCATTAAGAAATAAAAAGGCGTTTTCGAATCCCCTGTCCCTCGTAAAAAGGTCGTATAAACAAAATAAAGAAATAAGATCGGCATTGAGATGAATAGAATTCTGGCATAAGCCGCACTTTCCTCCACAATATTTGCGGGTGTTCCCATTAGATTTAGGATGTCTGTTGCGAATAAACCTCCAATGATAGCTAAAAAAAGTCCGATCAAAAAGGTGAACGAAAGCGTTGTGCCAATAATTTCTTTTAATCTCTGTTCATTTTTTGCTCCATATGCTTGTCCAATTAGGATGGAGCTTCCTGATCCAATTCCAATGGAGAATGAAACGAGTAAAAAGAAAAGCGGAAAGAATGCAGAAATAGCAGCTACTGCATCCTCTCCAATCCATCTGCCGACAAGTACAATGGACACAAGCTGTCCGATTGATTGCAAAATATTGCTTAGCAAAAGTGGAATGAGAAAAATGGACATGGTTTTTACTAAAGATTGATTGTTATCTAACGTCATGATGGTTCCCCTTCTCTGTCTAAAGATCCTCAGCTAAGATGCTGACAATACGGTCTTCTATATCCTTTCCTTTTTCGTCATCTACAAGATGATTTAATAGGATAGAAAAAGCGAGTGTCTTTCCGCTCTGCGTTTCAATATATCCAGAAAGTGTGCTGACTGTTGATAATGATCCCGTTTTCGCACGTACCTTTTCTAGAGTAGCTGGTTCTTTCAATCTGTTCCTTAACGTTCCTCCCACCATTCGTTCGCTTGCCCCTGCTAACGGAAGCGCATGTTCATAGGTCTTAAACCATTTTTCCTGTTGAATGTTTGTCAAAAATAAAGTGAATTGGTTTGCAGAGACAAGATTAATAGGTGATATGCCTGATCCATCTCTTAACACAGTGAGTGATGGATCTACGCCAAAGGCAGGAAGGCGTTCATTCATCACGTCCAGCCCTTCCTCAAAACTCCCTTTGTTCTTTACCTGCTTGCCAAGTTCCTTTAACAGAATTTCTGCATGAGTATTGTTGCTTAATTTCATCATAGGAACAAGCAGCTCTGATAAAGGCATGGATGAATGGGAAGCGATTTTCTTGGCTTTTTTAGGAACGTGTTTTGTTTTGAGTGGTCCTTTCACCTGTATCCCTTCAGCTTTTAGCGCTCGTTTCATTAAATCTAAAGCATAGGTTGTCGGCTCCCATAATGCTATCCATTGTTTAGATGAACTTGCTTTAAGAGGAATGGTTCCAGTCAACGTAATCTTGTTTGTGCCATGAGAGCGCTTAAAAGATATCTTCTTTTTTCCGGCTTCTGGAACAGTTTTCACTCGATTGATGACTTGAGCAACATCAGTCTTCGGGATCATGTCATAGGTGGCTTTATGCCCCGCTTTCTTTCCTGGCTTTACTTCGAGAATAATGGTTCCTGCATCATAGTCTTGATTCGGTGAAGCGGTGAGAGCAGATATTTGTGCACCGTAGTATTGATCCTCATCACTCCACGGCAGATCAATGGAATATCTCGTATCATCAAACCAAGTGTCATCTGCTACAAGCTGCCCGCGAACTGTATGTATTCCAGCCTTTTTGACTTGTTTGGCAAGTGCTGCAAAATCCTCCTCTAATAAAGTCGGATCTCCTGTGCCGCGAAGATAAAGGTTGCCATGTAACGTTTTCTTTTGAATAGAACCATCCATCCAGATGTCTGTAGGAAATGTGTGTGTTTCTCCAAGTATATCAAGGGCGATGGCTGATGTGAGCAGTTTCATATTAGAAGCCGGAGTAAGACGGATATCAGCTTGATGTTCATAAAGAAGAGAGGTGTCAGAAGTATCGCGGACGCTGATGCCGGAGATAGCGCCCTCTAAGTCAGGTGCTGTTCGTATGAATTCGTCTAAAGCTGTGATCCATTTTGATTGATCATCACGAGCCGTGAGTTGTTCATCTTTCACTGAAAAAGGGAGAAATAAAATCGACAGGATACATATTTGTAGAAACATGAACTGTGAAAAACGCTTCACGCAATTCCTCCTTTTTAGAGAAGCAGCTAATTTTAGAAGATTATGTTCATTATACACAAAAGAACGTTTGTTCTCAAAGGTTTTTTAAACAGAAAAGTCAGCTTTCTTTGACGAAAACTGACAAGCCCTTTACCTCTTTTTTGGATTCCAGCCATCGGTGCCGCCAAGTACAGACTGAACCGTGATTTGACTTGCTTCGTTTTTTGTTAAAATCGTTGACCATTTCACGCGGTTTGTCACATTGCTTCCTGCCCCCGTTGATCCAAATTCTTTATACCGTGCAGTTCTTTCATTATCACGGTTATCCCAATTATGCCAGCCCTCTGTTTTGATATGATCATCCATTTTTGTATGAAGAAACGTCACAGCAGAATAAGGTCTCCACGGACGGCCTAAATAAACAGATTGAGCAGCAGCTGTTCCCTTATTTAACGTGGATTCAATGAAAACGTAGCCGTACTTTTGGGCTTCTGTTGTGGATGCCGCAGTAATATACCCATTTCCAAGACTTTTTATTTCAGCTCTTTTAAACACAGCCGTTGCTGAACCAAAAATGAAATCTACCGTGCCCTCGATGTAGCAGTTTTCGTAATATTGCCGGCCTGTGCCTGTTGCATAAAGCGTATCTTGATAGCCAAGGACACGTACTTGCTTGAACGCGGCCCGGTCTCCAGACACATAAAGGGCAACAGCCTGACCTGCATGTCTGCCAGCTGTGTTTTGAAAGGTGATATTTTCTGCATAAAAGTCGTTCGCACGAATCATTGTACTCGAGCTATTGGTTGTACTCCCAGTGCTAGCATTTGTATCATCATACGTCAGAATCGTCTTGTGCTGATTTTCTCCGATAAAGGACACGTACGGCTTATTTTGCGGAAGGAGAATCTTTTCTTTATAAACACCATTCTTAATATATATCGTCGTTGGCTGTTGATTGTTTGCTGGAATCGCATCAATAGCAGATTGAACCGTTCGAAATGACCCATTTCCTTTTTGATCGACCACCAGAACACGGTTTGTTTGATTCTTGTGTCCAGCCGCTTTAAGTGAAGCTGAGTCAAAAAGGAAGAAAGACAATACTATCATAAGCAGTACCCTTCCATACTTCATCACATATCTCCCCCTCGTTTTGTGAACGTTTTCATCGAAACATTCTTTTTGATCTTATTCATTGACCAGACGAAAAAACACCCACCTTTTTATATTGTGGATGTTTTTTCAGATTTCTCATATTTCATCGCATAAATGCCTTCATTTTCAATCCATTCACAAAATAGAACGTCTCGATAGGAAGAAATGTGCTGCTTTTTTAATTGCTCAATCAGCCATGACTCGTCAAATCCAGCTTCCTGTAAGTCTTTTTTTAAAATTTCCCCATCGATAATAAACGTTCTAGGCAATTTGACTTCTTTTCCTTTCACGTTCACATCTTCTGCTGTGGCTGGTGCGTATTTCATTTTCGGTAGCACGCTGACTGACCCGTCCGTTTCTAAAATGGCAAATTCAATTTCATTAAGGGCAAAATGGCCCTTCGCTCGAATAAGTGTCTGCAGCTGATTTAAATCAAGCATATTCTTCTTCAAGCGATTGTAGCGAATTTTTCCCTTATCAATCACAAGTGTTGGTCTTCCTTCTAAAAGAGCACGAATCGATTTAAATCTTTGCGAAAGCCATTCAACTGTGTAAATCAAAACGCCCCATACCGCAACAGCAAAAAGAATGTGCTGAATGCTGACTTTTGGATCAAAGATGGCGTTTCCGACCATTTCCCCTAATATCAGCGCAGAAATAAAATCAAATGGCGTGATTTGTGCAAATTGTGTTTTCCCTAATAATTTTGTAATAGAAAATAAGGCGAAAAATCCGATCAATAGTTCAATCAAAATGTTAAAAAACGGCACAAGCTTACCTTCCTTTCTTACTGCATTTATCTACAGCATGTACATGTAAGGTAGGATCTAAACCGTTTACAAAGGCAGCAAAATAAAAACGTCGTCTTCCTCAACCAATGTTTCATACGTTTTGACGCACCCGTGATCTGGTGCTTGAACGTTACCTGATGAAAGATGGATTTTCCAATCAGCGTTCTTTTAGCTGTATCTCCACTAGAGCGGGAAAAAGTGATAGTAAATCAAACCATATCTGAATCATAAAAAGCCATGATCACTATTGGATCATGGCTTTTCTATATATCATAAACACCCTTTGTTTGACCTATTTTGGCAGAACCGAACTCCCCATTAAATAACGGTCTACCTCGTGTGCCACTTGTCTGCCTTCGTTAATTGCCCAAACAATCAGACTTTGGCCACGTCTTGCATCTCCCGCTGCAAATACGCCTTCTACATTTGTTGTATATTCCCCATACTTTGCGTCAATGCGATTGTTTTTGCTGTCCACACCAAAGTGTTTCACTAGTGGCTGTTCAGTTCCCTCAAAACCAATTGCAATAAAGACAAGCTGAGCAGGCCATACCTTCTCTGTTCCTGGAATCTCATGAAATTCAAACTTCCCATGTTCGTTTTTCACCTTTTCCATTTGAATGGTATGAAGCTCTTTTAATTTCCCGTTTTTATCTGCCACAATCTTTGTGGTTTGAATCGAATATTGACGTGGGTCTTCTCCGAATTTTGCTTGTGCTTCTTCATAAGCATAATCGAGTGAGAAGACATAAGGCTGCTCTGGCCACATATTATCCCCTACACGTGTATCTGGAAGCTTTGGATGCTTTCCGAATTGAACAACACTTTTTGCTTTTTGGCGAAGCGCAGTTGCTACGCAGTCAGCACCTGTATCTCCTCCGCCAATGACAATTACGTCTTTTCCTTTTGCATCAATGAAATTTTTATCTTTAAATCCTGAATCAAGCATGCTTTTTGTTGCGAGTGTTAAATAATCCATCGCCAGGTGAATCCCTTTTGCTTCACGGCCTTCGATTAATAGGTCGCGCTGCTTTTGTGCACCTGTACAGAGGATAACCGCATCAAATTGCTCTTTTAGCTCATCGGCAGTGATATCCACGCCAATTTCTGTGTTCGTGACAAAGTCAATGCCTTCTTGTCTCAAAAGTTTCACTCTGCGCTCAACGACTTCTTTGTCCAGCTTCATATTCGGAATGCCATAGGTGAGCAGTCCGCCAAGTCGATCAGATCGTTCAAACACGGTCACGGCGTGTCCTGCTTGGTTTAATTGATCAGCACTTGCAAGTCCTGCTGGCCCTGAACCGACAATGGCAATCTTTTTCCCTGAACGGCTTGAAGGAATTCTTGGCGTAATCCATCCATTCTCAAAGCCTTTATCAATGATCGTGCGTTCGATATTTTTAATCGAAACAGCTGGATCATTGATGGCGACTGTACATGAGCCTTCGCAAGGCGCTGGACATACTCTCCCAGTAAATTCAGGAAAATTGTTCGTTTTTTGCAGTCTTTCGAGCGCTTCTTTCCATCTCCCGCGATAGACAAGGTCATTCCACTCTGGAATTAAATTGTAGATCGGGCAGCCAGACACGCCGCCCCTGATTTCCATCCCAATTTGACAAAACGGTGTTCCGCAATCCATACATCTAGCACCCTGCTTTTTCAATACCTCATCTGTATAAGGAGCTGAATATTCTTTCCAGTCATTTTGACGAGTGAGAGGGTCACGTTCATTTGGCTTTTCTCTTTGATAATCCATAAAACCTGTTGCTTTGCCCATTGTCCTCTCCCCTTTCTTAATGAGCGAGGGCTGCTTTTTGCCCGTTTGCCGTTTCTTTATTTTTCGGTTTTGTATTTGCTTCAAAAGCGAACATCACTGCTTCTTCATGACTGAGACCCGCTTGTTTTTGTTCTTCAATGCTTTGAAGCATCATTTTGTAATTTCTCGGAATGATCTTAATGAATTGATCCTTTTCTTGCGCCCAGTTTTCTAGAAGTGCTGATGCTTTTGAGCTGTTTGTATAATCAAGATGCTCCTTAATCATTTGTTTTACTTCTAGTTCTTCTTCATGATCTGTAAGCTTTTCAAACATGATCATTTCCATGTTGCACATTCTTTTGAACTGCTTTGCATCCGATGTATGCACGTAAGCCACACCGCCAGACATGCCTGCGCCAAAGTTTTTTCCGACGTCCCCTAAAATCACAACACGTCCGCCAGTCATATACTCACAGCCGTGATCGCCGATTCCTTCAACGACCACATGTACCCCAGAATTACGAACGGCAAAACGCTCACCAGCACGCCCGTTAATATAAGCCTTTCCGCTTGTTGCACCATAGAATGCGACGTTTCCGACAATCACGTTTTCATGTCCATTTTGCACAAAGTGGTCAGAGGTTTTGACAGCAATTTTGCCTCCAGAGAGTCCTTTGCCGATATAGTCATTTGAGTCACCTGTTAAATATAAGGACATACCCTTTGGCACAAATGCGCCGAAGCTTTGTCCAGCTGAACCAGTGAAACGCAGTGTAATCGTATCCTCTGGCAATCCTTCTTCCCCGTAGCGCTTAGACACTTCACTGCCAGTAATTGTTCCGGCCACACGGTTGATGTTGCGGATGTTCAGTGATAGATCCACCGGTGTTTGATGATTCAGCGCTTCCTGTACATAAGGGAGGATCTCATTCATATCAAGTGATTCATCAATTTTATGATTTTGCGGTGTTCTGAACATTCGCGGCCCTTCTGGTTGATAAAGCAGTGTTTCGAGGTCTAGCTGTCCTGCTTTCCAGTGAGATTTTGCTCGTTCACTGACCGCTAAAACGTCTGTGCGTCCAATTAGTTCATCCATTGATCTAAAGCCAAGTTCAGCTAAGATTTCTCTTACTTCCTCTGCAATATACATCATGAAGTTCACAATGTGATCAGGGTTACCCATAAATTTTTTACGAAGCTCTGGATTTTGTGTCGCAACACCGACCGGGCAAGTATCTAAATGGCATGCTCTCATCATCACGCAGCCTAAAACGACTAGTGGAGCTGTCGCAAAGCCGTATTCTTCTGCTCCTAAAATCGCAGCCATGACAACATCGCGGCCTGTCATTAACTTTCCGTCAGTTTCAAGAACGACTCTCTCGCGAAGACCGTTTAAGACAAGGGTTTGATGTGCCTCTGCCAAACCGAGCTCCCAAGGAAGTCCTGTATGTTTAATACTTGTTTTCGGCGATGCCCCTGTGCCGCCATCGTATCCGCTGATCACAATGACATCGGCAGTACCTTTTGCTACACCTGCTGCAATGGTGCCAACGCCAGCTTTAGACACAAGCTTGACACTGATGCGTGCGTCACGGTTCGCGTTTTTCAAATCATGGATCAGCTGAGCCAAATCCTCGATGGAATAAATATCATGATGCGGAGGTGGTGAAATCAGGCCAACACCCGGCGTAGAACCACGTACATCTGCGACCCAAGGATACACTTTATTTCCTGGAAGCTGACCGCCTTCTCCAGGCTTTGCGCCTTGCGCCATTTTAATTTGCAGTTCATCTGCATTCACCAAATAATGACTTTTGACACCAAAACGGCCTGAAGCAATTTGTTTAATCGCACTTCTGCGATCATCGCCGCGTTCATCTACTGTAAAGCGAGCAGGATCTTCTCCGCCTTCTCCGCTGTTACTTTTACCGCCAATTCGGTTCATCGCAATGGCAAGTGCCTCATGTGCTTCCTTACTTAATGAACCAAATGACATCGCACCCGTCTTAAAGCGGCGCACAATGGATTGAGCAGATTCAACCTCTTCAAGAGAAACTGGCTTTTGTTTCGGATGAAAAGCGAATAGATTTCTAAGGAAGCCCATTCTTTCTTCATCTGCTGCCTTCGTATATTGTTTAAATAGATCATAATCTTCGTTGCGGCAAGCCCACTGAAGGGTATGAATAGTTTTTGGGTTAAAGGCATGATGCTCTCCGTTTTTTCTCCACTGGAATTCACTGCCTGATTCGAGTGTTTGGTCAGTAGCTGCCTGATATCCTGCTTCATGACGAAGCTTTGCCTCACTAGCAATGGTGTCAAGATCAATTCCGCCAAGCTGCGATGCTGTTCCTGTGAAATACGTCTGAATGACGTCTTCACTAATGCCGACTGCTTCAAAGATTTGCGCCCCTCTATAACTTTGCACAGTGGAAATACCCACTTTAGACATGACTTTGACGACACCCTCGGTCACGCTTTTGCCAAACTTTGTGACAGCCTCATCAAAGCTGATAGAGATGGCTTCTTCTGCAATAAGCTGTTTGTATGTTTCATAGACGAGATAAGGGTGAATCGCATCTGCTCCGTAGCCAATGAGTGCTGCAAAATGATGGACTTCTCTTACTTCTCCAGATTCGACGATCAGACTCACCTTTGTTCGTAAGCCTTGACGCACCAGATGCTGGTGAAGTGCACTTAACGCAAGAAGTGGTGGAATCGGCACTTTTTCTTCCGTCATTTCACGATCTGAAAGAATGAATAAAGACACGCCCGCGCGAATGGCTTTTTCCGCCTCTTCAAACATCGCATCCAGCCCGCGCTTTAGATCACCGGTGAAAAGTGTATGAATCGTTTTGCTTTTAAAGGCATTATGAACAATCGTTTTCAAACCGTTAAATTGCCCGCTCGTTAAGACCGGTGTATAAAGTTTAATTCTTCGGCATGAATATTCATTCGGGTGTAAAATATCTCCCTCGGCACCTAACCAAGTCATGGTCGATGTGACAAGCTGCTCACGAATCGCATCAATCGGCGGATTCGTTACTTGTGCAAACAGCTGCTTGAAATAATTAAAGAGAGACTGTGCACGATCTGATAAAACAGCAAGCGGTGTGTCACTTCCCATTGAACCGATTGGGTCCTTGCCTTCCTCTAGTAACGGAATTAAATACTTTTGAATGTCTTCGTACGTATAATGGAAAGCACGCTGACGTGTCAATAAATCATCGATTATACTAGAATTTTCTGAATTTTCTTCAGAGCGATTGACGTGGACCATTTCTTCATCGAGCCACTTTTGATAAGGAAGCTCATTCGCAATCGTCGACTTCACTTCTTCATCAGAAATAATTCTTCCTTCTTCTAAATCGATTAACAGCATTTTTCCTGGCTCAAGACGGTCTTTATATTTGACATCTTCTTCATTTGTGTCGATCACGCCGACTTCAGAAGAGAAAATGATATGATCGTCATTTGTGACATAATATCTTGCCGGTCTTAATCCGTTTCGGTCTAAGATGGCCCCGATTTGTTTACCGTCAGTAAAGGAAATCGCTGTTGGTCCATCCCATGGCTCCATGAGAGAACTATGGTATTCATAAAATGCCCGTTTCTCTTTCGACATGTGCGTATTTTCAGTCCACGGCTCAGGAATGAGCATCATGGCTGTATGAGCAGGTGTACGGCCTGCAAGTACAAAAAATTCAAAGGCATTGTCTAAAATGGATGAATCACTTCCGTCTGCATTCAGCACTGGCAAAATCTTGTCTAGATCTTCTCCGAAGGCTTCAGACACGAATTGTTGTTCTCTCGCTCTCATCCAATTGATGTTTCCTCTTAATGTGTTGATTTCTCCGTTGTGAATTAAGTAACGGTTTGGATGGGCTCTCTCCCATGTAGGGAATGTATTTGTACTAAATCTTGAATGAACAAGCGAAAATGCAGAAACAAATGTTTCATCCTGGAGATCAAGATAAAAAGTATCGACTTGATCTGACGTTAAAAGCCCTTTATATACAATGGTTTGACTGGATAGACTGACAAAGTAAAATTGTTTTTCCTCTGCTGTTCCCCAGTTTTCAGCCTGTTTACGAATGACATATAATTTTCTTTCAAATGACAAACGATCTGTTACGTTGTCGTTTGCCCCGATAAAGACTTGCCTGACAACCGGACAGCTCTTCGCTGCAACAGTACCAATTTTCCCTGCATCGACAGGAACCGTTCTCCAGCCAATTAATGTTTGACCTTCTTGTTTAATGAATCCGTTGATTTTCTGTTCGATGGCTTGACGCGTTTTTTCATCATCATCTTTTGAAAAGAAGACCATTCCTACCCCGTAACGGCCCTTTTCAGGAAGCGCAAATTCTTTGCAGTTCTTTCTAAAGAAAGCGTCTGGCAGCTGTACCATTAAGCCAGCACCATCACCTGTATACGGATCACTGCCTTGCCCGCCGCGGTGATCAAGCTGGCACAGCATTTGCAATCCCTTTTTGACGATGCTGTGTGTCGCCTCCCCTTTTAAATGGGCGTACAGTCCGATTCCACATGCATCATGTTCAAATTCAGGACGGTAGAGACCTTGTGGTTGTGGTAGTTGATTATAAGTCATCGTTTCTCTCCCCCGTTTAAAAGATCCGTTTTTTCACAGTAATAAAATCTCACAAACTCTGTAACTTATTTTAAGTTTTCAAATTAATATAAACAATATATAATTTAGATCAAAACAATCTCTTTTTGAGATAGATGGGTGTGAAGTGCAAAAATGGAGCTTCGTCAGTTACGTTATTTTGTAGAAGTTGCGGACCGTGAACACGTGTCAGAAGCAGCTGAAAACTTACATGTTGCCCAATCTGCCATCAGCCGGCAGATTGCCAATTTAGAAGAAGAACTTGGAGTAGCTTTATTCGAACGAGAAGGACGAAATATTAAATTAACGAAGATCGGCAGACAATTTTTAGAGCATGTCAGAACGGCACTAAAGGCCATCGATTACGCGAAGGAGCAAGTCGATGAATACTTAGACCCGCACAAAGGAACGGTAAATATTGGCTTCCCTACAAGTCTAGCAAGCCAAGTTCTTCCTTCTGTCATATCCGCATTTAAGCAGGAATATCCAGAGGTCGATTTTTTACTTCGTCAAGGATCGTATAAATTTCTCATTGAAGCTGTCAAAAATCGAGATATTGATCTCGCTTTTTTAGGACCCGTACCGACAAACGATACTCAAATAGAAGGAAATATTTTGTTTTCAGAAAGCATTTATGCCCTTTTGCCTATTAGCCACCCCTTTAGCGGACAAAGGAGTATTCATTTAAGTGATTTAAGAAAGGATCATTTCGTTTTATTTCCTGAAGGATATGTGCTGAGACAAATTGCGGTCGATGCTTGCAAGCAGGCAGGCTATGAGCCAACCATTTCATCTGAAGGAGAAGATTTGGATGCTATTAAAGGTCTCGTGTCAGCTGGTATGGGCGTTACCTTATTACCCGAAAGTGCCTTTTATGAAACAACACCACGATTTACAGTGAAAATTCCGATCGACTTTCCACAAGTGAGAAGAACCGTTGGAATTATCGCGTCTAAGTCACGAGAGATGTCTCCATCTGCACATGATTTCTATGTGTTTGTGAAGGATTTCTTTTCTAAAATTGAACAATATAAATAATTCATTAAAAAAAGACATTTCATTTGTAGAAATAATCCCTCTTTGTATATGATGGGTTACAGAACAACAGACTATATGGAAGAAAGGTATTCGTATGAAATCAATTTTATCGTTTTTAAAGCCATATCGGCTATCCGTTGTGTCCATTGTCATCCTGACTTTTTTAAGCAGTATGCTCCAGCTATATTTACCGACTTTGACGGCAGATATCGTAGATGTCGGGATCGTACAAGGAGATATCGCTTACATATGGAAGGTTGGCGGCTGGATGGTTGCCTGTTCTTTACTTGCCATATTACTCACGATTTGGAAGTCCTACCTGTCATCAAAGACTGCACTTGGCTTCGGCCGTGATATGAGAAGACAACTGTTCGTTCATGTCGAACAATTTTCACTAGAAGAATTTCAAAAGATCGGGACGTCTTCATTTGTTACAAGATCAACAAATGACGTGAAGCAAGTCCAAGATGTAACGATCATGATCTTACAAATGATGACGAGAGCCCCTCTCATGCTCGTGGGCGGAATTATTTTGGCTGTTTCTAGAGATGCCGTCCTGTCTCTGATCTTTTTAGCAGCCCTTCCCCTGCTTGGCGGGTTTATCTATTTTGTTTCAAGAAAAGCTATACCACTATTCGGCCAGCTTCAGAAAAAAACAGACCGTCTGAATTTAATTATGAGAGAGTCTCTTTCAGGCATCCGGGTCATTCGAGCTTTTAATCGTGTCGATGATGAAAAGGAACGTTTTCAAGAAGCCAACACATCCTATAAAGATACTGGCCTCAAGGTCAACAGATTAATGGCATACTTGTTTCCATTTATGCTCATCATTATGAACTTCACGAATATTGGCATTGTCTGGCTTGGTGCAAACCGGATTGATGCCGGAGAGATGGAAGTCGGGAATCTCATTGCCTTCATTCAATATGCGATGATGATTTTAATGGCTCTCATCATGCTATCAATGAGCTTTATTATGGTCCCAAGAGCACAGGCATCAGCTAAACGTATGAACGAAGTGTTAAACATGGAACCGAAGATTAAAGACAAAGAAGAATCTATTGCCAAGCTTCATCAACCCGCACAATCCATTCGCTTTGAGGATGTTTCATTTTATTACTCAAATGCTGAGAAACCGGCCGTTCAACAAATTACGTTTGAAGCGAAAACCGGTGAAACAACTGCCATTATCGGAAGTACAGGCTCAGGAAAAACGACTCTCCTCCAGCTGATGACGCGCTTTTACGAAGCGACAGAAGGACGGATTACACTAGATGGTGTAGATATCAGAGAGCTGCCCCAGCAGAAACTGAGAGGTCAGATAGGCTATGTCGCTCAAAAAGCCGTTTTGTTCAGCGGAAGTATTGCCGATAATGTGCGCTTTGGCCGGCACGATGCGAGCGATGAAGACATTTGGCAGGCGCTGCGAACCGCACAGGCTGAGGAATTTGTTTTGCAGAAAGATGGCGGAATCGATGCTGAGATTGACCAAGGTGGATCAAATCTCTCTGGTGGTCAAAAGCAGCGGCTTTCCATTGCAAGAGCACTAGTGAGAAAACCCTCATTCTATCTGTTTGACGATAGCTTCTCTGCACTTGATTACAAAACGGACGCAAAGCTTCGGGCAGCATTAGAAGTTGAAAAAGAGCATGCAGCCCTTATCATTGTCGCCCAAAGAATCAGTACAGTGAAGCATAGCGATAAAATCATTGTGCTAGATGAAGGAAAAATCGCAGGTATCGGAACACATGAACAATTACTAAAGGACAATCTTGTATATCAAGAGATTGTCGCATCACAGGAAGGTCAGGAGGTGGAGCAAGGATGAGTAAGAAAATGTCTTCTGGAATGGGCCATAAAGGCGGTCACCCTAGAGGGCCGGTCGCAAAACCGAAGGAATTTAAAAAAACACTTCTTCGTTTGACTGGCTATTTAAAACCGAGGAAATTTCAGCTGATTATCGTACTGATTGCAGCGATCGGTTCAACCGTCTTTAGCGTGATTAGTCCTAAACTACTTGGGGATGCCACCTCTTCCCTATTTGAAAGCTTTACACAAGGAACAGCCGTTCAATTTGATGTCATTTCACGCATTTTATTGCTGCTTGTCGTGTTATACGTCGTTTCCTCTCTTTTTTCATTCGTTCAGCAATACGTGATGGCAGGTGTTTCCCAAGAGACCATTGCTGAATTACGGCAAGAAGCAAATGACAAGCTCACACGTGTTCCCCTTCGTTATTTTGATAAAACAACCCATGGGGACACGCTGAGCCGAGTGATGAACGATATCGATAATATTAATACATCGCTTCAGCAAGCACTCACCCAGGTGATTACATCTGTAATTACGGTCATTGGGATTGTCGTCATGATGCTTTTCATTAGTCCGTTACTCACCTTGCTTGTTTGTTTAACACTACCACTTAGTCTATTTGCGATTCGTGGCATCACGTCATTTTCTCAAAAGCATTTTAAGGCGCAGCAAAAAGAGCTCGGTATGATCAATGGACATATTAATGAAATGTTCACAGGACATCAGACCGTTCGTGCGTATGGCTATGAAAAGAAAGCGATCGATACATTTGATCAATTAAACGAAAAGCTGTATGAATCATCAAGAAAGGCCCAGTTTATTTCCGGTTTAATGATGCCGATGATGACCTTTATCGGGAACCTTGGCTATGTGGCAGTAAGTGTAGCCGGCGGTATTCTTGTCATTAACGGGAATATTCGTGTTGGGGATGTGCAGGCATTTATCCAATACACGCAGCAATTGTCTCAGCCGCTTGTGCAAGCATCAAGTGTCGCAAACTTAGTTCAATCTGCGATCGCTTCTGCTGAAAGGGTCTTTGAAATCCTGGATGAGGAAGAAGAAAGTACCGAAGAGGATGCGGCGATTGATCTTGAATCACTTTCAGGAGATGTAACCTTTGAACAAGTTCAATTCGGATATGAGAAAGATCATCCGATTATTAAAGATTTGAGTTTACATGTCCAGGAAGGACAAACGGTTGCCATTGTCGGGCCAACAGGCGCGGGAAAAACAACCATCATCAATCTATTAATGCGCTTTTATGAATTAGATCAAGGCTCCATTCACATTGGCGGCGTCAAAACAACTGATCTCAGCCGTCAGCAAGTACGTGACTTATTTGCGATGGTTCTTCAGGATACGTGGCTTTTTGAAGGGACGATTTACGACAATATTGCATATGGCAGGCAGCATGTCGCAAAAGAGGATGTCATCAAAGCCGCAAAGCATGCCTATGCAGATGATTTCATCCGCACGCTTCCAGACGGATATGACACGCTCTTAACAGAAGATGCAGGTAACCTGTCACAAGGTCAGCGTCAGCTGTTAACCATCGCCCGTGCGATTTTATCTGATCCGAAGATTTTGATATTAGATGAAGCGACTAGTAGTGTGGATACTCGGACAGAGATGCACATTCAAAAAGCGATGAATGAACTGATGAAAGGCAGAACGAGCTTCGTCATTGCACACAGACTTTCGACGATCAAGGATGCCGACCTCATTTTAGTCATGAAAGATGGCACCATCATTGAAAAAGGAACTCACAGTGAACTTTTGAAAGAAAAAGGCTTTTATGCTGACTTATACATGAGTCAATTTACCGACCATCAAGTGGGTTAAAATCAAAAAAGAGGATAGTCAGCATGGAAAATGCGTGTCTATCCTCTTTTTCATTTCTTAATCTGCTCGCTTTTTCACTTTTACACTAAGTTTTGTCATATATTCTGCTTCATTTTTAGACATGAGCGAATGAAGCAAATATTCCTCAAATACATCTCCATCCAGCACCATGTCCTCTTTCTCGATGTCAGCTAACAGACGTGAATAGGCTGATTCTAGCTCTTCATATGTTCCTTGATCATACATGACCGCATAGAGGCCAGCAGGTTTTTGGACTGCACCTGGTCCTTCCATTCGACAAAACAGCACATCTGACTGATGAAAGTTGCGCTGAAGGAACTGCTCCTTTTTTAAAACAGAACCATTTGCCGCAGCGCCTTTAATGCCAATTTCCTTTAGAAATTCTCCTACAATTCGAGATATTTCTTCTATGGGCGTGTTCAAATCAATCGGATGTGATGCACTAAGTATGACCGGTTCTTCTGGCAGTTCTTGAAACAAGACCTCCCCTGTTTTCACAGATGATAATTCATTCGTCGTCTCAATCACGCGCAAAAGAAAAGACTGGATATCCTGAAGTTTTTCAATCTCCTGCTTGACCTTCTCTACTTGTTCGGTCGCAAGGCTTTGAAGTCTGTCCCGGGAAGGCTCTGTGAAGTATTGTTTTAACTCTTTAATAGGAAATTGAACAGCTCGAAGGGACTGAATCGCAATAAAGTGATCAAATTGCTCGAGAGTATAGTAACGGTACCCATTTTCATGGACCCCAGCCGGCTTAAACAAATTGATTTTATCATAATAAAGCAGCGTATCTTTCTTCACATCGAATAGCTTTGCAAATTCCCCAGTGAGAAATGTTTTTTGAACATCATTGATCATCTACATGTCTCCTCTCTTGACCATGGAGTTACTCCATCCTTTATCATAACATGTAGCAACACCACATACGTGGAGAAAGGATATAAAAATGAACAAAATATCTCAACACCAAGTCACATTATCACTTGCACATAAAGAGGACTTCCCTTCTATGAAAAAAGAATTACAGGAGGCTTTTACAGCTGGCGTAATCGAGGCATTTGGCGATGCACAAGGTGGACCGATTCCTCCAGATGAAGCAATTGATGAATCTTTTCATGCGGCCGGGGCCCTTATTTATCATATTTTGCTAAATGGTGAAAAAGCTGGAGGCGTAGTATTAAAAATCAACCCACAAACAGATCACAATTCGGTGGACTTACTTTACATCTCTTCATCATCACACAGCCGGGGCATTGGTCAGGCTGCATGGAAAGCGATTGAGGCTCAATATCCAGAAACCAAAGTATGGGAGGTTGTGACCCCTTATTTTGAAAAACGGAACATTCATTTTTATGTCAATAAATGTGGGTTTCAAATTGTAGAGTTCTATCACTTACATCATCCAGACCCGAACTTTCCTCTTACTAGTGATAAAGAAAATGACTCTTTAGCACCTGAGACATTTGAGTTTTTTAAATTTGAGAAAGTCATGAAAAAAGACTGTTCAAATGAATGAAAGCATTGAACCTATTAAAAAAACTCCCTATACGAGGGAGTTTCAGATTGTTGACAAAGGGCTAAAATGTTTTTTTTGCCCTTTGTCTTCTTTATAAAGAAGGTAGTGTTTTTAACAATGATTCTCAGCTTCTAATCTGACCATCACCAGACAGAAGCAGCTTAGTTGTCGTAAGTGCAGGAAGCCCCATTGGCCCTCTTGCATGCAGTTTTTGAGTGGAGATGCCTATTTCAGCCCCATATCCAAGTGCGCCGCCGTCTGTAAAACGAGTGGATGCGTTATGATAAACCGCAGCCGCATCTACTTCGTTTAGAAACGTCAGTGCATTTTTTTCATCTTCTGTCACGATGGCTTCTGAATGTTTTGTGCCGTACTGGTCAATATGGTCAATCGCTTCCTCGATTGAATCCACTACTTTTATCGCAAGATCAAGACTTAAATACTCATCTGTCCAATCCACTTCCTCAGCAGGAACCGCATTTGAAAAGAAAGATTGTGCTTCCTGATCGCCATGTACAGTGACTTGATGGTGAAGTAGTGCTTCGTTCAATGCTGCGCCATTCTCTTTCAGCCAATCACGATGAATGAGGAGTGTCTCAAGTGCATTACAAACAGCTGGACGATTCGTTTTCGCATTGATGACAATCTCAATGGCCTTATCGATATTCGCTGTTTGATCAATAAAAACATGGCAGTTCCCTGTTCCAGTTTCAAGGACTGGGATGGTTGATTCTTCAACAACTGTTTTGATTAAAGAAGCCCCTCCTCTAGGAATTAACACATCGATCCATTCCTTTAGATGAAACATCGCTTGAACAGATGAACGGTCTGTTTGTTCAATAAATTGGACCGCATCACGAGGGATCTTTGTATGATCTAATGCTTCATGAATAACGCTTACGATGGCTTTGTTGGAAGAAATAGCGGAGGAACCGCCTTTTAAAATCACTGAATTACCCGCCTTCAAGGCAAGTCCTGCTGCATCGACAGTGACATTCGGTCTCGCTTCATAGATCATACCGATCACGCCGAGCGGTACTCTTCGGCTTTTCACATGTAAGCCGTTTTCAAGAGTCCATTCATCCAATATTTCTCCAACAGGATCTGTTAATCTCGTCACAAGGCGCAAACTTTCTGCAAACTCATGAATTCTCTCCTCATTTAACATTAATCGATCCATCAATGCCTCAGAGAAGCCCTTTTCTTTTCCTGCGTCTAAATCCTTTTGATTCTCCTGTAAAATGAAGCTGCTTTGCTGTTCTAACGCTTCAGCTATTTTAAGCAGCGCCTCATTCTTTTCCTCTGTTTGAAGTAAACCTAGTTTTTTTGATACGTACTTTGCTTTTTTCGCTTTTTCTTTGACCGATGTGACAACTTCAGCTGTCAGTGTCATGAAATTCCTCCCTTTTGGTTAGCAAACTGGTATAGATAAATCTAAATGACAAACAAATGCTTCAAGATCGACGACATGAACAACTTCATCTTGTAACAAGCCACTGTTTAGCGCAAGTTCGTCAGACGTATAATTCACAATGCCAAGCCCTATTTCTCTTCTATCTTGATCTAAAATACGGACAACATCGCCTTTTTTAAACGAACCTTTCACATCTACAATGCCATCAGAATCAAGGCTTTTCTCACGGTGCATGAGGTCCTCCTGTGTTTTCTCTTGAACAACGATCTCGCCTTTTGGTCCAGAATGAAAGGCAATCCACTGCTTCTTATAATTCAGCGGCGCTAAATTTTCATCAGCTGTAAAATATGTGCCGTCCTCTGTGCCATTGATCGCTTTGTCTAAAATGTGAGGCGTATCCGCTTTTCCTAGAAAGCCATTGATGCCTGCGGCCATTGATATTTTAAAGGCGTCGAGCTTCGATTTCATTCCGCCTGTTCCAACGCTGCTCCCTGCATCTCCAGCAGCTGCTTCGATGTCTTCAGTAATTTCTGTGACTTCGAGAATTCTCTTCGCATTTGGGTTTGTATGCGGGTTATCTTCATACAAGCCATCAATATCAGATAAAATGGCAAGAAAATCAGCATCAATCAGTCCTGCTACTTTTGCAGACAATGTATCATTATCTCCGAACTTCAACCGATTGATCGTCACTGTATCATTTTCATTGATAATCGGGATGATGCCTCTATCTAATAACACATTCATAGTGTTTCGCACATTTTGATAGCGCGTTTCATCTGAAAAATCACTTCTTGTGATTAGTAGCTGTGAGGCAATATAACCGTGCGATAAAAATAAAGTAGAATATGATTCCATTAAAAGCCCTTGCCCTATGGAGGCAGATGCCTGCTTTTCTGGTAGTGTTTTGGGTCTATCGATAAATCCTAGTTTTCGGTAACCAGCTGCAACCGCACCTGATGAAACCAAAATGACTTCGTGTCCTTCATCTTTCAGTTTCACAATTTGATTGACGAGGTTTTCTAGTTTTTTTAAACTAATCTCACCTTGAAAGCTAGTAAGAGAGCTGCTTCCGATTTTTACAACAATTCGTTTTCTCTCTTTATCTGCGTACACCTTATCACTCCTGTATTGAGGCTCTATTTATATCGTTACTTTTTGTTTTTGCTGTTCGCTTATCTCTTTTGATCGATTGGCGGCATGTTTGACGGCCTGCTTGATCGCTTCTCCCCCGCCAAAATCATCTAATGCATTCAGTCCTGCTGCAGTTGTTCCATTCGGTGACGTGATTTTTTCTCTTAGGACAGAAGGGTTTTCAGCTGTTTCTTGCAGCATTTTCGCTGCACCAAGTAGTGTCTGTGCACCGATTTGGCGAGACATTTCCTTTGATAAACCTGCTTCTTCTCCTGCTTCTTCGATTCTTTCCATTAAGAAATAAAAATAAGCTGGCCCGCTTCCGGCAATTCCTGTGAAAATATCCATTTGCTCTTCCTGAATGGTATAGACTTCTCCCATTTCAGATAAAAGGGCCTGACTCATACTTACATGTTCTTTTTTCACATAACGTCCTGCAGATAAAGCGGTCGCTGACGCCCCGATCGTACTTGACGTATTTGGCATCACCCTCATGACGGGCTGCCCTTCATGTAGCATGTCTTCAATATACGATTGCTTAACACCTGCAAGTACAGACAAGATGAGCTGATCTGGCTGAATATGAGATTTTAATGATTCTAGTGCTGTTTCAGCATCCTTTGGCTTCATTGCCAGGATCAAGATATCCATTTCTTCAAAAGGAAATGAATCCATTGTGGCTGTTTGTATCCCGTATCGTTTCGTTAGTTCATTCAATCGAAGTTGATTTTTTTTGTTTGTTGCGTAAATTTGGCCTAGCGGCATCTGTCCTGATCGCACAATACCTGCAATCATTCCTTCTGCCATAGAACCTGCTCCAATGAAAGCAACTTTCTTTTGATCAATGATATTGATCCTCTCCCTTGTTCGCTTTTTGTTCGTGTTTTTCGCACGTTAGTTATCGTAACATGATGAGAAATCGTGTCAAGAAAGAGCCAGCGCTTTTCAAAAGTCCCGAATGCACGGTGAACAGCTTGCTGTATGTATGTTAGCCACGTTTTTTCAAATCAGTAATTTAGATCAAAAGAACTATACGGATTTGAATCATAGTACCCTTTCGTTCGACTGAATTCACCATTTTATTTTTGGTTTCGGTGACTTCAATTCTATTTTTTAGAAAGCGCTATCATTTTTAGTGACTTTCTATTTTCCTATACGATGAATGTGCTTGAATATTTCGATTAGACTATTGACATATTTTAGAAAACATGTCCGTTGAAATGAACTTTTTGTGGTGATACGGTGAAAGGGAAATCATGCGAAAAAGGAGCGTTCATAATGAAAGTGAAAGAAAACTACGTCAATGTCATTCCAATGAAAGAAATCCGATCCACTGAGGACCTTCTTTTCCCGTTCCCTATTTACAATGATTTACGTGCGCACGGTGATATTAGATACGATGAGACAAGAAAGTGCTGGGATCTCTTTCGATATGCTGATATCCAGTCCGTTCTTAGGCAGCCAAAAGTGTTCTCATCACAGCGAGGAAGAAGCACGTCTAAAACGAGTATTTTAACAATGGACCCTCCAAAACATACAAAGATGAGAGCACTCGTGAATAAAGCATTCACGCCAAAAGCGATCAAGCAATTAGAAGATAAGATCAAAGACCTGACACATGATCTGTTAAAACAAGTCAAGGATCAACGTACATTTGATATGGTTCAAGATCTAGCAGCTCCCCTGCCTGTGATGATCATCGCTGAGCTACTCGGTGCAGAGGTAAAGGACAGAGAGCTGATTAAAAAACACTCTGATGCTCTTGTGGCAGGTGCTAAGGATGATTCAGAAGAAGCCATTCAGACTGTTGTAGAGATGCAGAAACGCGCAGAAGAAGAGCTGTCCGTTTATTTTGCTCATTTGATCCAAAAACGAAAAGAAACGCCTGCTGATGATTTGATTTCTCTTCTCATTCAAGCAGAAATCGATGGTGAGCGTTTAACAGAAAATGAACTGCTTGGCTTTTGTATTCTATTACTCGTTGCAGGTAATGAGACAACGACCAATTTAATCACAAATGCAGTGCGACTGCTTACAGAGCAGCCACATATCGCCGAATCAGTGCGGCAAGATCCTTCTCTTATTCCTCAATTAACAGAGGAAACATTACGCTATTATCCGCCTGTTCAAGCAATTGGGCGAATTGCAGCAGAGGATGTTGAGATCGCAGGCTCACGTATTGAAAAAGGAGACTACCTCATTAGCTGGGTGGCTTCTGCGAATCGTGATGAACGGAAGTTCGAAGACCCTGATACGTTCCGCCTTGACCGGAAATCAAATCCTCATATGAGCTTTGGTTTTGGTATTCACTTTTGTCTTGGGGCCCCACTTGCCCGGCTTGAGAGCAATATTGCGCTTGACATATTGCTGAATACGTTTCAGGAGATCACCTGTGCAGCAGATAAGCTAAAACCGATTCAAAGCACGTTTGTTTTTGGGGTAAAAGAATTTCCAGTACAGGTCACTCGTTTTTAAAAGTCCCTTTTAAGGGGCTTTTTTTCATTTTCTTCAATTTATCATCTCTTCCTTACCTTCCATCTCTGAACATGCTAAAATATAGTCCATACAAAGCGATAACGGAATGCAGAAAGGAAGCCAAAAACTTATGACCGATTATACAGCAATGAAAGACGGAATATTCAAATCAGTTTGTTCGTTAGATTGCCCAGATCAGTGCGGTCTTTTAATACATAAAGAAAACGGAAAGATCGTGAAAGTTCAGGGAGATCCAGACCATCCCGTGACACAAGGAAACATATGCAACAAAGTGCGGAATGTCACAGCCCGCTTATATGATGCAAAACGATTGACGACTCCTTTAAAACGTATTGGTCGAAAAGGAGATGGTCAGTTTGAGCCCATTACGTGGGAAGAAGCCATTGAAACCATTCGGCAAAAATGGACAAAGCTGATAGAAGAAAAAGGTTCAGAAAGTATTTTACCTTACAGCTTCTATGGAAACATGGGCAATCTTAATGCAGAAGGAATGGACCGACGCTTTTTCTATCGCCTTGGTTCAAGTCAGTTGGATCGAACCATCTGTCAGTCAGCCGGAACGACTGGCTATAAATATACAATGGGCGCAAGCATTGGGACAGATCCAGAAGACACCATTCATACGAAACTATTTATCTTTTGGGGCATTAATGCTGTGTCGACCAATATGCACCAAATTACCTTGGCACAAAAAGCTCGAAAGCAAGGGGCAAAGATTGTTGTCATTGATGTTCACAAAAATCAAACCGGCCGGATGGCTGATTGGTTCATCCCGCTTCGACCTGGCACTGACAGTGCACTTGCCCTTGGCATCATGCATGTCCTTTTTGAAGAGGATCGTACAGATGCTTCATTTTTAGAGACTTACACAGTCGGCCATAAAGAGCTGCGCGAGCATGTGAAGCAGTATGATCCAGAAACTGTTGAGCACATCACGGGTGTCCCTAAAAACGATATCATCACACTTGCGAGAATGTATGCCGAAACATCGCCCTCTCTGATTCGCATTGGCAATGGTTTGCAGCATCATGATAATGGAGGAATGAGTATACGAACCATCGCCTGCCTCCCTGCCCTGACTGGTCAATGGCTGCACAAAGGCGGCGGTGCGATGAAATCGAACTCTTCTTTTCTCAGCTATAATGAAACAGCTCTTCAGCGGCCGGATCTATTAAAGGAACGCACGCCTAGAACATTTAATATGAATCAGCTAGGTAGTGTGCTGACGAATGCAAAGCCTTCCGTAGATTCACTCTTTGTCTACTCTTGCAACCCAGCCGTCGTAACACCTGAAGCAAATAAAGTCAGAGAAGGTTTGCTGAGAGAGGACTTATTTACAGTTGTTCATGACTTGTTCCTTACAGAGACAGCCACATATGCAGACATTGTCCTGCCGGCGACATCCGCCTTTGAAAACGAGGATTTCTATACATCGTACTGGCATCATTATATTCAAATTCAAGAGCCAGTCATTGAGCGCTATGGAGAAAGCAAATCCAACACTGAAGTATTTCGCCTTTTGGCTCATGCCATGGGCTTTGAAGATGAAGCCTTCCACGAAACAGATGCGGAACTCATGAAACAAGCCCTTCATCACCCGGAAAACCCGCATTATGAAGACATTTCATATGAAGCATTAAAAGAGAAAAAGTGGATCAAAGCTAAACGAGGAGCTTTCCAGGACTTAAAGCTTCCTACCCCAAGCGGGAAAATTGAGTTTTACTCTGAACAAATGAAGCAAGACGGATATCCAGCACTACCAACCTATGTACCCCTTTATCAGGAAAGTGATTATCCGCTTACCTTTATACCGGGGCCGAACCATAATTTTCTTAATTCCACCTTCTCACTTCATGAAAAGCATCAAAAGCTTGAGAAATTTCCGAAGCTTCACATGAATGAAAAGGATGCAAAGGAAAGAAAGATTGAGGATGGGGACATGGTGCGTGTGCTGAATGACCGAGGAGAATGTGAGCTTGTCGTTTCAGTCGGTCACAATGTGTTATCTGGTGTTGTGGTCAGTCAAGGATTATGGGCAGATCAAAAAGGCAAAAAGCATTTGGTCAATGGGTTAACACCTGATCGTTTGGCAGATATGGGCGGCGGCGCCACGTTCTTTTCTGGAAGAGTCGAGGTTGAAAAATTATCATAGGAAGGGGAAAAAGCCAGCAACGAGACTGCTGGCTTTTCTTTATGATCTTTTTTAACGCCCAATAAACAACTGGTTGGTCATCACATTCGCACTTCCGCTGCTTTGGTAGCCTTCTACAGTAAATGCCGTTTCATACATTCTGCCCATTGGCATCCCTAAGCTTTCCCATTTATTAAAATGCGCACTGACGGA
Source organism: Bacillus sp. LLTC93 (assembly GCF_002993125.1). Taxonomy (NCBI): domain Bacteria; kingdom Bacillati; phylum Bacillota; class Bacilli; order Caryophanales; family Bacillaceae; genus Bacillus; species Bacillus sp. LLTC93. Next base: position 195,582 of record NZ_PVME01000001.1, read on the forward strand.
GACCGTTCCGCTTGTACGCTTTGTTTGACGTACACTCCAATATTGCTTGAAGGTCGCGATCCCGATAATGGAAGGCTGATTGACGCGGGTCGTTTCATAAATGTCATATGTGCCCCCGTCTGCATAAAACGTTCCTTTATGTGCTCCTGTTGGACGATACGTGCCCCATGAATCAACAATGTAGTATTCTGCTAGTGGAGATTGTGTCCAGCCATAGACACATAAATAAGAATTCCCGCCTGGGTTAAAGCTTGCGTTGTAATTGATGGAGATGTTGCCAAGTTGATGATGAGTTTTAGTGGAATCAAACTTCTTTCCTTTCCGAAATAAGGCATTTCCGATATTGTTCCAGCCTGCACTAAATGCCCCGCCGTTATTGAGTGTCATCGATGTATTTCCATAATCCTTCCATAATTCATAATCGTAGCCGCTATGGTTACCCATTTGATTGTTGGTAATCGTCATTGCATGAGCTGGTACAGCAGTCAGTATAAGCGTCAGTCCAATGCACATCACAAACAATAGCCTCAATCTTTTGAAATTCATTCTTTATTCCTCCCTTTTTTCATCAGTATTGTTCTGTCATCCCTATGATGAAACGAGCCCATCACCTCCTTTCATGTAACGACTCTCTGCTAAATGGAACGATACTGCTTTAAATCGACATGTATGTCTCTTGTTTTTGTATAAATGCTTTGATACAAACGAAATAGATGGGCATAGACATCAACACGCTGCTGATTTGGCTCATATACGGCCGCTTGATGGATAAACTGATCAGCACATGCTTCAAGTGATGGATACCATCCACAGCCAACCGCCGCAAGCATGGCTGCACCTAAAGCAGGCCCTTGTTCATTTTCTAACTGGATGACCTCCGCCTGAAAAATGTCTGCTTGCATGTGAAGCCATGTTTGACTTCTCGCCCCGCCGCCAATGGACACAATAGAATCGATTCTTTTTCCTGCCTGCCTAAATAAAGCAATTGATTCATTTAACGAAAAGGTGATCCCCTCTAGCACAGCTCTAACCATATGCGTCCTTTCATGCCTGCTATCTAATCCAATCAAGCTCCCGCGAATGATTGAATCCGCATAAGGCGTTCTTTCCCCAACTAAATAAGGGGTAAAAAGCAATCCATTCGCCCCGGGCGCTACATCAGCCACACCCTCTAAAAGCGCTTGGAACGATTCCTCTGGAGCCAATAAGGATTTTGTCCAATCAAGGCTATATCCTGCTGAAAGAGTGACACCCATCGTATAAAAAGCGTCTTTTTTTGCATGATGAAACAAATGCAAGTTTCCTTGCAGCTCTCTTTCACAGTCCTCTTCGTAGGAGAGAATGACACCGGATGTGCCAATGCTGCATAACGTGTGACCGGATGACAAAATACCTGCACCGATTGCCCCGCATGCATTATCTGCTCCCCCTGCAAAGACTTTTGCACCTTCTTTGATCCCAGTCTCCCGTGCAACTTGCGGCAAAAGTGTACCGACCTCCGCCTCTGATGAGACAAGCGGCGGGCAAATATGAGAAGGAATATCAAATGCCTGACAAATCTCCTCACTCCACGTCTGTTCTCCGATATCTAACAGTAAAGTGCCAGCCGCATCGGAATAATCAATATGAATAGCGCCGGTTAATCGAAATCTGACGTAATCTTTCGGGAGTAAAAACAAGTCGATTTGTTGATCAATATTTGGTTCATGTTCCTTCACCCATAATAATTTTGGCAGTGTGAATCCTTCTAGCGCCTGGTTTTTAGTGATCTTTTGCAGCCGGTCTCCTAGCTTTTTTGTGATGCGTGTACATTGCTCTGTCGTTCTTGTATCATTCCACAAGATTGCGGGGCGGAGCACTTGGTGTGATTCATCTAATAAAACCAAACCATGCATCTGTCCAGAAAAGCTGATGCCTTCTACTTGCCTTGAATGAGCAGGCTGCCTCGCCATGAGTTCTCTCATTGCGGCAATCGTCTGCTCTACCCAATCCTCAGGATGCTGCTCACAATATCCAGGTTTATCTTGAATGAGGCGGTAAGGTTTAGAGGTTTCACAGCACACCTTTCCATTCTCATCTACTAATATCGCTTTGACTCCGCTCGTTCCAAGATCAATTCCCATCACATACTTCATCTTTTCACTCCTTCAAAACAGGTCCGCCTATTCAATCAATTTTCTAACAAGTATTGATTCAATCGTGCTTTCAACTGTTCCTCTCTTCCCGATTCGTTTCTGATTAAAGGATGCTTCAAAGCATATTCTTCTAATGTATGAAAGTTTGCTTTTCCTTCTGAAATGTCGCGTCCAATTCCTTCAGAAAAGCTGCGGTATCGGTGCTTGATCACATCTTCAAACACACGATCTTCGATGAGTCTATGAGCCACCCGCAGCCCTTTTGCGAACGCATCCATTCCCGCAATATGGGCATACAAAATATCTTCAAGTTCAAAGGAAGCTCTTCTGACCTTTGCATCAAAATTGAGTCCTCCAGTTCCAAGTCCGTCATTTTGCAGGATTTCATACATGGCCAGTGTTGTGGCATATAAATCGGTTGGAAATTCATCAGTGTCCCAGCCTAGAAGCGAATTTCCTTGGTTCGCATCAACAGACCCGAGCAGTCCATGAATTCTTGCTACACGTAATTCGTGCTCAAATGTATGACCAGCTAGTGTCGCATGATTGGCCTCGATATTTAATTTAAAATGTGAATCTAATCCGTATTGCTTTAAAAAGGCGATAGATGTCGCTGCATCTGAGTCGTATTGGTGGGTTGTCGGCTCCTTTGGCTTTGGCTCAATTAAAAATTGACCGGTGTACCCAATTTCTTTTGCATAATCAACAGCCATGTGCAAAAAAGTCGCCATGTGGTCAAGCTCTCTTTTCATATCTGTATTTAGCAGTGTGTCGTAACCTTCTCGTCCTCCCCAGAAAACGTAATTTTCTGCGCCGAGGTCTTTTGCTGTTTCAATTCCTTTCTTGACTTGCGCGGCCGCATAGGCAAATACATCTGCATGACAAGATGTTGCAGCGCCGTGTACAAACCGGGGATGCTTGAACATGTTGGCAGTGTTCCACAGCAGCTTCACCCCGCTTTGCTGCATGTAATCTTTCATTCTTTCTAAAATGATGTCTAACTGTTGGTTCGTCTCTTGAAGCGTGTCTCCCTCAGGCGCAATATCACGGTCATGGAATGAAAAATATGGAACATCCAATAGGTCAAAAAGCTGAAAAGCCACTTCTAATCTAGCTTTCGCCAAATCCATTCCACTATAGGAATCCCAAGCTCTTTGCATGGTGCCCGTTCCAAACATATCTGTTCCATCAGCAGTCAATGTGTGCCAATAAGCGACTGAGAAACGCAGGTGGTCTTTCATTGTTTTTCCGCCAATCATTTCGTTCGGATTATAATATTTAAAAGCAAGTGGGTTTTTTGATTGTTTTCCTTCATATTGAATTTTGCCGATTCCCTCTAAGCTGTGTAAGGATTTCATATTTGATTTGACCATACTTGATTCCTCCTATGAATTCACTTTGTAAGTTGATTCAACAAACTAATGATCAATCTGTCATCAAATCTCTTTGAATTTTCCATATTTTTTAGTTTTTTAGAAATATTTTCGTTATAATAAAGTTAAAATCATTCTTCTCATGAAATACATTCTTAAAAAAGAACCTTTTTTCAACTTAATCTAAAGACGAAACAAATGGAGTGGATAATGTGGATATCGCTGATCAGAACTTTGTGAAAAAAATAAATCAAAAGCTATTACTAAAAGAAATCCTCCAACATGCGCCAATCTCTAGAGCGAAATTATCTGAACGCACTGGTTTAAATAAATCGACTGTTTCTTCTCAAGTGAGTACGTTAATGAAAGAACATCTCGTCTATGAACTCGGTCAAGGTGAATCTAGCGGCGGGAGAAGACCTGTTTTACTCATGTTTAATAAACATGCTGGCTACTCGATAGGCATTGATGTTGGTGTTGATTATGTCAATGGCATTTTAACAGACCTTGAAGGGTCTATTCTTCTTGAAGAGCAGCTCAAGCTCCCATCCAGTTCACCTGATGTGACCACACGCATATTAATTGAATTGATTCAGCAGTTGATCTCACAAATCCCTTCTTCTCCATACGGGCTTATTGGCATTGGCCTTTGTATACCTGGGTTAGTGGATGCAGATGAACAAATCGTGTTTACACCTCATTCAAAATGGAAAAATGTTGACCTGAAAACAACACTCCAAGATACCTTCCAAGTACCGGTCTTCATTGAAAACGAAGCAAATGCCGGTGCATATGGCGAAAAAATCTTTGGTGCCGCTAAACACTATGAACATCTTATCTATGCAAGTATCGGCACTGGAATTGGAATCGGTATCATTATCAATCATCATTTATACAGAGGCGCATACGGATTTTCTGGTGAGATGGGACATATGACGATCGACTTTAATGGACCAACATGCAGCTGTGGAAACCGTGGATGCTGGGAGCTGTATGCATCTGAGAAAGCATTGTTTCAGTCACTTCAAACAAAGGACCAGCACGTATCCTATCCAGACATTGAACAGCTGGCGAAGTTAAATGATATGAAAACGCTCAATGCCTTGCGCAACTTTGGTTTTTACCTTGGCGTGGGTCTCACGAACGTCCTGCATACCTTTAACCCACAAGCTGTTGTTTTAAGAAACAGGGTCATTGAATCACAGCCAACGGTTCTGAGTGTCATTCAAGACGAAGTATCTTCAAGAATGAATGCACAATTCAGCTCACGTGTTGAGCTACTCCCTTCGTCATTAGGACACAACGCACCAGCGTTAGGAATGACATCTCTTGTGACTGAAGCTTTCCTGCATGATGCTACCCTTTCACAATGAACCGCTAACTGATAAAAAAAGACAGCTTTTAGAGCGTTGTCTTTTTTTATTTACCTGTTTCTTCATAGCGAAAATAGTTGAAATCAGCAGGCAAACGCTCGCCGCTTGTATCTTGGCACTGCATGCCGACAAATGCCCCTGTAAAAAATCCCCCTCCGCGAATGAAATCATCAGATAAATGGCTGGATTCAAACGGCACATCAATCTCCTCCCACTCTTGCTGATCAAAAGAATAAGAATATTTGTACGTGTCTTTCCGAACGGTCACTTTTAAATACACATATCTGACCTCGTCTGGAATGACGATTTTATTTGTCAACGGCTGAGAAAAGGTAAGGTTTTGACAGACAGATAATTCAAGGATACGACCAAGTTCCTCATCGTATGTCACCTGAAGGGCTGTCCAGTTTTCCGTATTATAATAATTCACAAGACCAGCAGCTTGCTGAAAATTTGCTGGAAAGAATGAAACAGCTGTCTCAGCTTCAAAATAAAAACTTTGCCAGCGCCTTGCAACAAACGCTTGGGTAAATTTAGACGTCAGAGACTCCTGACCGTATAGCCTTAAATGACGAGGGTTCTCCGTCAATGAACCAATTTGATTCGTAAAAGGGATTCTTAATGTTTGGAAATGTCTATTTAACACCGATTCTTTAAATTCATCGACTGTATGGTGCGTTGGAGAGAAGACCTTTTCGCTTATTGCTGGCGCTTCAACCTCCAGTGCTCCTTCTTTCCCTCCTACAACATAAGGCCAACCATCTTTCCATTCGAGCTTTTGAATCGCTGTCTCTCTTCCTAAAGGACACCAACCTCTTTGTTGAAAAATAGATTCCTTACTTGATCGAATCGGACGGCCCGTGAGATGAGCCAAGTACCATTCATTTGTATGCGTTTGAACAATTGAGGCATGCCCGCATTTTTGAAGCGGATGGCTAGGCACATGGAAAGCACTTAAAATCGGGTTATCAGGATGCACCTCATAAGGTCCTTCAATATGTGAGGACCGGGCAATCGTGGCCGCATGCTCGTACCGAGTGCCCCCTTCTGCCGTTAATAAATAATAGTAATCACCGATGTGATAAAGATGCGGGGCTTCCGTCAGTTTAATAGACGTGCCTTTAAAAATGACCTTCCGCTGACCGATCAGTTTCTTTTCAGACACACTGTATTCCTGCAAGGCAATGCCTGCAAAGGAATGATGCTTTTCTCTATGATCCCACAGCATATTTAATACGTATTTCTTCCCGCTTTGATCATGGAATAAAGACGGATCAAATCCAGAGCTATTGAGTCGAATCGGTTCGCTCCACTCGCCATCGACTTCGCTTGCTGTGACCAAATAATTATGACCATCCTTAAACGGACCATCCACTACTTTGATATCTGAATAGATGAGCCAAAACTGGCCATCCGCATAGCTTAAGCACGGTGCCCATACCCCGCCAGAATCGGGATTTCCTTTCATGTCTAGTTGCGTCGTTTTTTGCAAAGGGCGCGCAACGAGCCGCCAATGGACGAGATCCTTCGAATGATAAATTTGAACCCCCGGAAACCATTCAAATGTAGAGACCGCAATGTAATAATCGTCTCCTACACGGCAAATACTCGGGTCCGGGTTAAACCCTTTTAGCACTGGATTGGTAATCTTCATTGAACTCCCTCCTCTTTAAGATGACACTACATTTTGAAATCATCGATATGATCCACATACACCTGATCTCTATTCTCTAGCTCCCTCACGACTTTTTGATGTTTTTCTTCATCCAGGTTATAAAAATTAATATCAATCATCGCTAAAATAAGTAAACATACAGGAATAACCGTTGTGGTGATTAAAATGCCAAGTAATGCTTCTGGTGTTTGTATTTGGTTCGCTACATAGCCAAATCGATCGAGTACAAGCCCTGGAACGATTCCGCCTAATGCCATGCCAAATTTAAAGAAGAATCCAATCACTGCGTAGATGAGCCCGCCCATCCTTTTCCCTGTTTTATATTCGCCATATTCAACAGTTTCAGGAATGAGCGCCCACATGTAAGCACCTGCTGTAATACTCCCAGCAGCAGCGACGAGTCTGAAAATAAGGATCAGAACAATTTGACTCGGTGGTATCACAAGTAGAGCAAGAAGACCTGCGATATTCAGCAATAATGAATAATTCAGCAGTTTTTTCTTTCCTAACAGCTTGTGTAGCCGCGGAATAAACGGCAGCACCATTAAAGCTGGTAGGCTGCCAATGAGTCCGTACCACTTCACTAAATCTTCTCTGCCAAGGTTATATGTCACATAATAGATTCCTACCGAGTTGCTGATTGAATTCACGCCAAAAATAATGATAAAGAAAATACTTAACACAACAAGCGGACGATTCACTCGTAACTGGACAAAGATATCGGTGAACTTAATCTTTTCCTCTGGCTTTTGAAGCGTGACACGTTCATTCGTGCTTTTAAAACAGAAAATAAGCAATGCGCCGCCAAGAACGCCGAGAAATGCCATCGTCATCTGCCAGCCAAGTGCTGTATTTCCTGTTGTATCACCTAAATAAGTCGCAAGAAAAGGAACAAAAAAAGCAACAACCAAACCGCCGAGATTTGCAAAAACCATACGAACAGACGTAATGCTGACAACCTCTTGGTTATTTCTTGTCATTGCGGATGTTAAAGCCCCATAAGGAACGTTGATGAACGTGTATGTAAGTGATAAACCGACATACGTGATGTAGGCATAAATGAGTTTGCCCATAGCGGAAAAGTCAGGTGTTGTAAAGCAAAGGATTGCGAGTACCACAAAGGGAAACGCACCGAATAACAAGTAAGGTCTAAACCGGCCAAAACGGCTGTTCGTTCGATCAACCATCGCACCAATAAATGGATCTGCCAGCGCATCGATGGCGCGAACAACCAAAAACATCGTCCCTGCTGCTGCCGCTGATAAACCATATACATCTGTATAAAAAAATAATAGATACGTAGAGACAGTTGCATAAATTAAATTACATGCGAAATCTCCTGAAGCATATCCCACTTTTTCAGACATACGAATCTTCTTTAAATTCTCACTAACCATGAGCGTTCTCCCTTCTTCACTTAGCCTCTTCTAACGATCAGATGATGCAGGGCAGCAGCAATCATTACATAAATATAAAGCGCTTTCAATTCGTTGCAAAAATGAAGCTGAATCTCTCAATCCTTCAGCTTAGCCCACATACGCAGTCAATCATTTGAATGATGGAATCATCCCCTTTAGTGAACGGATAAACAGGTAATCACCATCTTAGTTTATTGCCTAAACAAACTAAGATGAATTCATTTTATAAAATCTGATCTGACTTTTCAATATATTTCGAAAAAATAATCCAAATAATTGATATCTTGTTATTTTTTCTTTCATATGAGGATCAATATCTTCTAAAATGGCGATAAAATAAGAAAGGAATCATTTAATCATTGCAATTTAACTCATCCCATGCTATATTAATCAAGCGATGAGCTGAATTGTGTAAGTCGGGTAACACGTCTCTTTGAGACACACACGAATGTGGCGTGTGGTTATTCCGCCTCAATACGCAAAAGACATCTTCTGTTGAAGATGTCTTTTTTCTTATCCTATTTTTGTCCCATTTTCAACCGGCTCATCTGTGGCAAGCAAGACAACGTCTTCTTTTGACGGCATGCCTCCTAAGACAAGCACTTCTGATTTGAACCCTGCGATTCTTCTTGGCGGGAAATTGACGACTGCCACGATTTGTTTGCCGATAAGATTCTCAGCGGTATAACGTTTTGTCAGCTGTGCACTAGATTGCTTTAGACCAATTTCGTCACCAAAATCAATCTTTAGTTTCAATGCAGGTACTCTGGCTTCTGCAAAAAATTCTGCTTCTAATATTGTCCCAACACGAATATCTAACGCCACAAACTGTTCAATATCTGCCATATGAATCTCTCTCCTCTTCATTTAAAGGTACAAGCACACAATTCCTCTTCTGCTAGATGACCTCTGGTCTCTCGTTGATTCCTACATTGTAGCACATTCAATTTATCAAAAAACGGGTTCACAAAGCCGAGTAAGCGCCAAAATCACTCACCAGTTTACATAATAAATTTATTGTAGTCTATTAAATGTTTGCATCTTGAAAATGAATTCTGTAAAATGGCAAATAATCCTACTGCTTCCTCTCGAATATTTCAGGGAGGGTTAACACTTGTTTACATTATCAGATATGTGGACGTTTTGCTGGTCGTTTTTCGTCATTCTTCCTATCGTTGCCATCCTGCATCAGTTAGGCCATATTGTGGTCGCATGGATGTTTGGGGCAAAGGTTTCTTTTGCTCTTGGCAGAGGCAAAAAAGTGCTGAAAATAGGTGTAGTTGAAATTAGACGAATCTATTTTCTAGATGCGTTTTGCCATTATGAAGAAATGAGAAAAAATAACCGTTTGTCGCACATTCTTGTCTACTTAGGCGGATCATTATGCAACCTGCTCAGTGTTCTCATATTGAATACTATGATCGCCAATGATTTCCTGCCAGAACATCAATTTTTCTATCAATTTGCTTACTTCTCAGTCTACTATGTATTTTTTGCGCTGCTGCCAGTGCAGTATGCAGATCATCATCCGAGTGACGGGCAAGCGATTGTGAACATCATTCGGCACGGTGAACCATGTGACATCATTGACTAAAATAGATGACTCTCGCTGTCAATATGATACTGAATCGTTAAAAAAGGAATACCGAATAGCTTCATTTGATGAACCGCTGTGAGACTTTCTTCTGTCTCCGGTTTCATATGAAAGCTCTCTTCCATTGGCAGTTTCATGGTGATAAAAGGCGTATGCAAATACAATCCTTCGTCACCGGTACTGCCTTTTGGACATTTGCTTTTTAATAGAAAGTCTTCCTGCTCATTAAAAGGTTTTAAAATGGCGGTAAGCTGTGAATACGGAAGCGGCAAAGCAATATTCATATAACCCGCATCTGCATCATGATGATGAGCATAAAGTGCAAAAAAGACTTGCTCACCTTTCTCGTTGTGACGAATCCACGCACGCACATTCTCTCTTTCTTCCTTAGGGTGTTGAAATCTGCAAAGGCTTCCCAGCATTTCATACGGAATACGAGATGACCCCAAATATAGCTGACCTATTTTTTTAAAAACTGGTTGAAGTAAAAAGATAAAAGGCCTCACCCACCAATGAAAACAGACCGCTGTTTTTAACGTAAATTGCATGGGGTTCTCATAAAACCTACGAATAATAGGTGACACCCTTTCAGCTGAAAACGTCTTTCCATTTAATTCTGCAAGCGAATCTACTAAACCTATCTTCTCGCTATCATGCATTCTTTCATTTTGAAAAGACATCAACTGAAAACGACCGTGTACCCTCGAAATCGGAAATCCCTTCTTGTTCAATTGATCAGCCGGCTTTTCGATCAGCCATCCAATCAGACCTGGTAAAATAACAAAACATGCGTTGATACTACCATGGAACCAAATCATTTGATCAATGCTTATGTAGGTCACACGCATGAGCATGCCAGCAGAATAAAGAAGAGATAACACGATGGTCCCCATTAACATACAGCTAGAAAACACAACCAGCCCTTTTGCCACAGTTGAACGAAATCCTGTTTTCATACAAAGGATTCCATACACGTGAAGTGCAATCACATAAAGAATGACGCTGAACGTATCAAACAGACGAGAAAAACTAATCCCAACAGCAATCATCACAGGTGACAGCAAAATCACCCAGCCACCCACTTTGTATAACATCGTCTCTGTTTTCCGCTGCCTCCCTAATAACCCATAAAAAATCGGGATAAAAAAAGCGGAGTAATGAAAATGAATAGCGGTCAAAAGAACAATAAACGGCGAAAATGTCATCACTTGTATATCTGCCGTGTACAGCCAAAACCAAATCCCACCTAAAGCGATATACATAAATGCACCATCTATCATCAGCTCATGCAGTGGAAAGGTTCCTCTTTTCAGCAAACGAGTGAAGCCAAATAACGCCAGAATGATGGTATAAAAAAACCATCCCAATGCAAGCCAAGCGGAATGATAGATGAATGCGCCGGTAGCACAGAGAGCAGCTAATGGAAAGGCTTTCATTATAAAGCCGATAAGCCCCTGCTGCCGCTTCTTTCCTTCCTGATCGAAAAAGTGTAATACAGCGGGAAGAAAAAATAAAATCGCAAGAAGAACAAAGAATTCTGCGATCGGACCTGTCAACATACGGGTGGCGAGAAAACAAGACATAAAGATCATGCTAGACGTCAAATGCCATTTATTCATCATGAGACACACTTTCAGTAAACCGGCCTTTATAAGTAAAAAGAGTTCCAAAAAGGCGATTTTTCACATGCACATCAATTGTATACTCACCTGCATGTTCGTCGTAGCTTTCCGTTACATCTGACACACCATAAAGCCACGAAGGCAGCGGCCACTCCCGTCGTAACATCAAAAACTTTTGCTTACCGGAATGAATGTGCAGACATCCATTTTCCGTTACTGTAAAATGAAGCTCCGACATCAGAAGTCTTGGTTTTCCAAAGTAGTCTAGTACTTTATGACTCTTCTGATCAATGATCATATCTGCATCAAAATGTCTTTCCTTCTCAGGGAAATAGAACGTACGAAACCAGTGCATGCCTTCCTCTCCCTTGCTTGTCATAAAGGGTTCGTTCACAATTCGAAAGGGAATGTTTTTCCCTCTCTCAGGGAAAAAACAGCGAAACAATGGACCTATTCTGAATAAAAATCGGATGAGCTTCGTCCCGCCGCCTATTTCATCCATGATCCCTTCGGCAGTAAACGCGCGGTTGTACCGCTCTTTTAATTTCGGATGCAGCTTATCGTAATCCTTTACTTGGTGATGATGAACGACCATGTCTACCTCCCCTTTTTCGTTTGATCGAAAACACATCTACACAATCTTTTAAATTAATCATTCCTGCAATCGACAAAATGAAAAATGCACTCACCACAAGCGGCTCATGAAGGGTCGTTTCTGGGGATAGGATTCCTATACAAAGCATCATAAGCAGAAAAATGCTTTGCAAAATGAAGAGATATATCTTTGGTAGCTTAGGAATCAGCCATAATACGCCTAAAAGGGCATAAAAGAAACGAAACCCGGTGCTATGATCAAAAGCAGAATGTGAAAAAGGAATGATCGCTTGGAATAACCAGACGATAGCAAACAGCAAACAAATCCCGTAATGAGCAAGTGTTCTCTCTAGCAGCAAACGGGGATGTGTTCCCTTTTCAAGCCACGTCTTTAATGCCCCAAAACTAAAGGCTGTCATAAAGCCTATCATCGGCCGAAAAAAGAATCGATTTGCCCATTTCCACCCTTTTCCTTCTTTCGTTTCATAATCAAATTGAGTTTGAAACACAATGTGATCGTTCGTTTTCATGTACTTCCAATAGCCGCCACCTTCTTTAATGAAAGATAAAGGATGTGACGATTTGAATTTGAGCGAGGACGCTCTTTTATCACGCTCATCCATCACTCTTGTTCGATACGCTCCTGTCCCTGTCACACTTATACCGAATCCAAGATGTTTTTCATACAAGAAAGTTTGAGGCTGTTCATCTCTAGTTTCATTTAATGAAATGGTTGAAAATCGCAAATCCCACTGTTCATGAAGCTTTGGATTTTGCGTATATTCCCATACTTTCTCTATAGGTGCATGAATGGTTGTTTCCACATAAACAGGCTTTCTTTTCATCTGCCTCTACTCCCCTATGTGAATTATTTCACATAATAAGCATACCATGTTTCACAAAACTGTCAAATCTTTATTGGTTTTCTGTCAAAAGAATTTGGTCTCCACATTGCCATCCCCTTCATGATATCCGTTCACTATATAAAAAAAGACCTGTCAATGAGACAGATCTTCTTTTTGCTGTACGCCGGCGATATAAAGACGGACCGCATAGCTCACACTATCTTCAAGCTGTTCTTTTCGTTGAAATCCCTTTTTATTTGTAATGTCTCCAAAGCCGTGCAGTAAGCTTCTGAGTCCTCTTACTACATGCGTCATTTCATCTTCTTTTACACCAAATCGTGACATGATGGATTGGACAAACTCAGTAAGGCGCTCTGCAGCAACACTCACTTCTTTTTCATTCATCTGTGAAAAGGCGGCTTCATAAAGACCTGGATGTTCACGGACAAATTGAACATATTGTCTTGCAAAGGCTAAAACAGCGGCTTCTTTTTCTAGCCCTTCCGTTACCTGAATTCCTTTTTCACAAAGCATTGACAGCCCTCTAACTGAGAGAGCCGCCTGAATCTCATGAAGACCGGATACATGATTATAAAGGGAGGGTGGCCTGATGTTCAGCCGCTTAGACAATGTAGCAATTGTCAAAGCGGAAAAGCCCTCTTCATCAACAAATTCAGAGGCTGTATCCATGATTTTCTCTTGCGTGATACCCATTCTTGGAGACACGATTTACTGCCTCCCTTTCTTTAACTGATGCTGCCTTTTTGTAATGGCAGCTTGAAGCTTTGCATGAGGTTTCATGATAAGATCACCATGTCCTACTGCAAGACAGGATAAGGGAAGTGCCAGCAATTTTTCGGCACTTTTGAGTGCTGTTTCTGCATCCCAAGTGGCAAAAGCCGGGAACGGGAAGGTTAAGCGAAACTCACCCGTTACGAATAAACCGCCTTTTGTCACAAGTGCATCTCCTGCAATGACAACCCCTGACCTTTCATCGTATAAAGAAATGCTTCCAGGTGTATGTCCTGGTGTTGCGATAACTTTAAGTGGCCCAATCTCGTCCCCTTCTTCGACAAGCACATCTGGTTTTGTGTGAATGTCTTTTGAAAAACTGCCTTTAATTTTTTGCTGAGGTTCACCAGGAAGCAAGGAAAAATCACCTTCAAAAAGGAGGGCATCGCGTTTTGATAAATAAACGACTGCCTCTGGAAAAGCCTTTTTCACTTCATCTAGTGCACCGATATGATCCATATGACTATGAGTGAGAATAATCTTGTTGATTGGCTTGTCTTTTTTGTGCGCAAATTCAATGATCGAGCTTGCTGCCATTTTTAAAGCAGCATCAATTAATATCAATCCATTCTCTTCCTCAAATACATAGCAATTTACCGGAAATAGACGCGGCATCAATGTGAGCTGGTGAAGGCGATCAAAAGTTGTCAATCTCATCATGTGTCCTCCTAAAACTAATATCGTTAGTTTTATATTAACTAATGGTATTAGTTTTAGCAACTATTTTTTCATCGACCGCAATATAAATATCGATTTGCGCTTCTTTTGGATCAATAGACCTTTCATCGTACCATTCAAAATCCCCTGTATATGTGCGAAAATAGCGCTGATCCCAATTCCAAATCTGCTGCCATGTTTCAAGCACAACTTCTTCAATCGGTCCCTTTCTCGTTCGAAATCTTGCGTACGTGGACGGGGGAATTTCTTTTACATGTTCTAGATGCTGATCCACAAAGTGTCCAGCTGTGAATAAATAAGAGCCATTTTCATCTGTTTCATAATCTGAATACAGCCCTATGACTGGGGCTTGCCCTCCATGAAGCTGCTGCGCAAAAAATTGCTGCCAAAGAGGTGCAATCTTTCGCTCTTTTGTCAGCTCCATTTCGTTCGTTGTTCGAACAGACAAGCCTTTGATCAAATATTTCTCTAATGTCACGATATCGTACATACATTCTCATCTCCTTTTTTTCATCATATAAAAAGAAACCTGACAACACTGTGTCAAGTTCCTTTTCTTTTGAGAAATTGTTTCAACTGGAGATCAAATGCTTTCTGAACATGCTGCGGGGAGATAATGTCGACATCTGGTCCTAAATGGAATAGGAAACTATATAACCAATCATCTTGAGGCAGGCTGATTGTTGCAAGATAGGTTCCGTCTGAACAGACGATTAATTCGTTCTCATCCACCCACTCCTTCACTCTGCCAACTGATGCTTCAGTTAGCCTTAGCATCAGTGTGCTGACTGAAGGTTCTTCGTGCCAAGAGTCATTCCAAGGCTTCTCTTCGTTTTTGATCCTTTTCGGTTGGAAAAATCCTGAAATCGTGATGAGGTCTGTCATTCTTGTGAGTTTGAACAGACGAAAGGCTTTTTTCACACAACAAAACGCATACAAATACCAATGCCTTCCTTTTAAGACGAGCGTATAAGGCTCCACTTTCCGAGGAAGTGTTTCTCCTTTCGCATTGCGATAGGTAAACTGAATATATTGGTGCTCTGAGGCAGCTGTATGAATCAGCTGGAGCTTCTTCTCTGCCTGGCTGTCTTTTCCCCAGGAGCTTAAATCAATGAAGATATGGTGCTGCTTTTCGTTTTCATCTGTTTGAGACGGAATCAGAGATTTGATTTTTTTCAGTACATGCTCACTTTCTTTAAAGCTGTATGCACTCGTCATGCTTTCAAGGGCTGTTAAAATGAGCTCGATGTCATCATCGGTGAATAATTTTTTCTCTAAACGATAGTCGTCAACAAGTGAAATGCCTCCGCCTGCTCCTTGCGTTGTCACAACAGGAATCCCAGCTTGATTGATGGTATCAATATCACGATAAATGGTCCTCACGCTCACTTCATGAAGTTCAGCGAGCTCTTTCGCTTGAACTTGCTTCTTGCTAATGAGCAGCATCACAATAGACAGAATGCGATCAATTTTCATGACTTTTCCTCTTTTTCATAAATGTAGGTTTTGATTTGATAAAAAAAGAAAGAATGGTAAAGATAAGTAACAGCCAGCATTCGTTTACATCCCTGCACGTGCAGGAGGAGGTTGCATCATGACACATAACGTGTGGCAGTTGTTCATGATTGGGATCATCATTTTGATCTGCATGATCATTCGAATGAATCGAATGAGACGCTATCAGCTTGTGCGCCCAGTAAGTCTTTTGATGAGAATGTATGTATTTGGTTTCACTGCCCTTATTCTCCTATCAGAAGGATGGCAAAATCACAGTATTTTCATCTATGCCGCCATAGGCATGATCTTCGGTAGCAGTCTGGCCGTTCACGCCTATCAGACGATTCGCAAGAAAGAAGAAAATGGCCGGCTTTATGTCAAAACGAGTAAATGGATTGAAAGCTTCATTTTATGTTTGTTTTTATCTAGATTTGCCTTTAAATTGGTTGAGCTGACAAAACACTCTATGACGAAGATCGATGTCATTGAATTGTATCAGCATATAGTGAGCGACGATGCCTTGACCATGCTCAGCTTTTTTCTGCTTGCTGCTTACTATATTGTTTTTTCTTATCACATGATGAAAGCAAATAAAAGATCAACTCATGTTCATCATGCATAAAAACCTTCCTATATGAAAGTAGGAAGGTTTTTTATCAATCATGCTGTGCATGGTGAATCATTTGTTCAAGCACTTCCATCACATGCTGATCTTCAGGACTGTAGAAAATCGAGGTCCCTGCTCGTCTAGATTTCACGAGACGAAGGTTTTTTAAAAAGCGCAGCTGATGAGAAACGGTTGATTGCATAAGATTCAGTGTTTCCGCGATATCATTTACCGAGTGTTCACCTTGAGACAGCAGGTGCAGGATACGAATACGTGTCGGGTCCGATAAGGCTTTAAATGTTTGTGAGACAAGAAATAGACTTTCTTCGTCCAGCTCCATCCGCTCCTGCTCTTGATTTGTATTCAGTTCTTCCTTCATTTCGCTTCACCTTTCTTGTCAGTCAAATCACGACTTATTCTATGTATCATCATATACCAAATCGTACGGTGTGCAAAGCTTACACACCTTTAGAAAAAAGATTTATTCAAATAGCATTGACACTTGGTAGCATTCTTTTTAAAATGAGCATTATTTATTCATTTTTTTAGAGGAGATGATAGGCAAATTGACTGAAGAGCCAAGACTAAAACGCAGCCTGACTGTCTTTCCACTTGTTGTGATCGGGCTTGCTTATATGGATCCACTTGTCGTATTTGATTCATACGGCATTGTTGCTCAGCTGACGAAAGGACACGTAGCTGCAGCTTATATATTTACTTTACTAGCATTACTATTGACAGCGCTTAGCTATGGGAATATGGTGAAGGCTTTTCCAAAAGCAGGATCTGCTTATACATATGCGCAAAAAAGTATTCATCCTCACGTCGGCTTCCTAGTGGGCTGGACGCTTTTGCTTGATTATTTATTTTTGCCTATGGTGAATTTTGCAATCGGAAGTGCTTATTTAACCGCAGCCTTTCCTGATGTACCTCATTACATTTGGATCATCATACTTGCTATCGCCATAACGACTGTCAATGTAATCGGTATTCGGCTTACAGCCAACATTACGGCACTATTTGTTACCTTTCAGGTCATTGTCGCCGCCACCTTTGTTGGGTTTATTATTTATGGACTCACGCAAAACGCAGGCAGCGGAGAATTATTCTCAGCCCGTCCTTTTTATTCAGCGAGCTTAGACCCGGCTCTTATTTTTTCAGGGGCGACCATTTTATGTTTTTCTTTTCTAGGGTTTGATGCGATTTCGACCTTGTCTGAGGAAACCATTAAGCCGAAAAAGACAATCCCTCTTGCGATTTTCTTAACGGTCACCATTGGAGGCGCGCTGTTTACTCTCACCTCATATTTTTTACAGCAGGTGTTTCCAAATTTCCAGCAGTTCAAGCATCCAGATGCGGCCTCACTTGAAATTGCGGAATTTGTGGGTGGCGCATTTCTCCACTCGTTCTTTTTAGCTGGCACGATGGTCGCTGTCATCTCTTCTTCCTTATCGTCACACGCGAGTGCAGCAAGGCTGTTATATGCAATGGGAAGAGATCAATCGTTACCGAAGCGTTTCTTCGGTTATATTCATCCGACATTGAAAACCCCTGTTTTTAATATTTTATTAATTGGTGTTTTCTCTTTAACCGCAGTTATTGGCGAGCTTGAAGTCATTTATTCATTTATCAGCTTCGGCGCATTGATTGGATTCACTTTTGTGAACTTGTCTGTTTTTGCGTACTATTTCGTCAGACATAAACAAAGAGGTGTACTGAACACATTGAGATATGCAATGATCCCTCTTTGCGGAACGGCCTTTTGTATTTGGCTGTTAACAAGCATTCATACAAATGCATTAATCATTGGAATGGCCTGGCTCATTATCGGTTTCCTTTATTTCTGCCACAGGCTGAAAACAAGACCTGAATTTACGTTTGGGTATGATTGATCATAAGGTTTTCACTTGGTATCCGGTGCAGGATGTGGCATAATAAAAAGGCTGTACTTCCCTTTTAAAAGCGGGGCAAAACAGGGGTGAACTGACCTTGAAAAAGAAAAAAACAGGATGTTTTGCCATTTCAGGCTGTTTCACGATTTTTCTGTTTGTTTTCGTATTAGCAGCCATTGTCATTTCCTTTAATCAAAAGGAGTTAAAAAAGCTGCCAATTGATACGGAATCAATTGTTTTGTCGAGATTGGATGATTACAAACCGCTTGTAGAAACTGAGTTAAGAGATCAAGATTTAGATCAATATACCGCGTTAATCCTCGGTATGATGTATCAAGAATCAAAAGGCAGAGGTGGAGATCCAATGCAATCCTCTGAATCTCTTGGTTTGAAACGAAATGAAATCAATGACCCTCAGAAAAGCATTAGACAAGGAGTCCATCATTTTTCGACCATGTACAAGCATGGGAAGAAAAAAGGCGTTGATTTGGAAACCATTATTCAAAGCTATAACATGGGAATCGGCTATATTGATTTTGTTGCAAAAAACGGGGGAAAACATTCCGAGAAATTGGCAAAGCAATACTCCAAAAAGCAAGTGAAACGAAACCCCGAAGTTTATACGTGTGGGGGCAACAAAGATAACTTCCGCTATCCTTATTGCTACGGTGATTTCACTTATGCTGAAAAAGTAAAAGAAAAAACGAAAACAGTTGAAGAAAAGATGAAATTGGCTTCATCATCCACACCATCATCGTAAAAAAAAGCACTTCCTTTAAGGAAGTGCTTTTCATTTTTTTATGAATGTTCCTTACCGATTTCCGGCAGAATCGTTTTTGCTAAATGTTGATCCATTTCCTCATAGTCATCATAATGAATCGTTTCATACAGCTCTTTTCTCGTTTGCATGTCCTTCAGCATTCCTTGCTGCGTGCCCTTCTCCATGATTTCTGTAAATAAACGCTCATACGCTTTTGCAGCGACTCTGAGTGATGACACAGGGTATATGACCATTTGAAATCCAAACATCGAAAATTCATCTGCATGATAATAAGGCGTCTTGCCAAACTCCGTCATGTTTGCAAGGAGCGGCCCTTGAATATGGTTTGAAGCATGCGTGAAGTCTTCTGCTGTGATGAGCGCTTCAGGAAAAATTGCATCCGCTCCTGCTTCGACATAGAGATTGGCCCGGCGGATGACATCCTCCATCCCATTTACGGACTTTGCATCGGTTCTCGCAATGACCAAAAGCGATGGTGCCGCTTGTTTGATGGCTTTGATTTTCGCGATCATCTCTTCTACTGGAACAAGTGACTTCCCATTTAAATGCCCGCATTTTTTCGGCATTTGCTGATCTTCGATTTGAACAGCCGCTACCTTGCTCTCAACCATTTCTTTTGCTGCCCTTGCTGCATTTAATACTCCGCCATAGCCAGTGTCCAGATCCACCAAAAGAGGCAGTTGGGAAGCTCGAATGATTTCCTTCGCTTTTTCAGCCATTTCTGTTGAATGGATCATGCCGAGATCAGGAAGTCCTTTGCTCGCGCAAAAGGCTGCACCTGATAAATAGAGCCCTTGAAAGCCCGTTTTTTTCGCATAGAGCGCAGACATCCCATCGTGAACACCTGGGATTTGAAATAGAGCTGATCTGTTCATTTGCTCTTTAAAGGCTGCGGCTAAATCAGCTTGACTCGTTTCATCATTCACGATCCACACGCTAGTTCCCCCTTCCTTATATCACGAATAAGTCCATAAATGCTGGTACTGTCGTTGTTTTTAATTGATTTGGATTTTCGCAAAGTGACACAATTTGATCGACTTGTTTTTGTGGAAATTTTGTCTTCAAATGATAGACCCATTTCTTTTCAAGCAGCGGAATGCCTTCCTGTCTTCTTCTGCGATGACCTAGCGGATATTCAATTTCGATTCGGTCTGTCATCGTCCCGTCTTTAAAGAAAATTTGAACACAGTTTGCAATCGATCTCTTTTTCGGATCTAAATAGTCAGCTGTATAACGTTTATCTTCCTTCACAACCATTTGATCACGCAAACGATCAATGACCGGATTTTGCGCAGTTTCTTCTTCATAATGATCAGCTGTCACCTCACCATAGATCAACCCAATGGCGGTAATATATTGCAAGCAATGATCACGGTCTGCCGGATTGTATAGCGGCCCTTTCTTGTCAATAATTCGAATCGCTGACTCATGTGTCGTAATTTCCACCCGGTCGATCTCATCTAATCGATTTTTCACAGCGTCGTGCAGCATCACAGCAGCCTCTGCAGCAGTCTGCGCATGAAATTCAGCAGGATAAGCAATTTTGAAAAGCACATTTTCTATGACATAAGATCCGAGCGGCTGAGCAAGTGTGAGTGGTTTTCCTTTCATTAGAACATCTTCAAACCCCCACTTCTCTGCACTGAGCGGCGTTTGATAGCCGATTTCCCCTTTCAGTGTCATCATCGCCAGTCTCACCCCGCGGCTTGTTGCATCTCCTGCTGCCCACGATTTCCTTGATCCTGTGTTCGGGGCGTGACGGTACGTTCTAAGCGGAGAGTTGTCAACAAAGGCTTGCGATAAAACATGCTGCACTTCTTCCTTCGTTCCGCCAAGCATCGCACAAACGACCGCACTTGTTGCCACCTTGACAAATAAAACATGATCCAAGCCATTTCGATTCAGACAATTTTCTAAAGCAAGCACACCTTGTATTTCGTGTGCCTTGACAATCGCATGCAGTACGTCATTCATCGTGAGCGGTTCTTCTCCGTTTGCAAGCCGCGTTCTGCTGATATAATCACTTACAGCTAATATCCCGCCTAGGTTATCAGACGGATGTCCCCACTCCTGTGCAAGCCACGTGTCATTATAATCTAACCAGCGAATCATACACCCTATATCAAAAGCAGCTTGGACTGGATCTAACACAAACGAAGTGCCAGGCACTCTTGCTCCGTTAGGCACAACTGTTCCAGGTACAATCGGCCCGAGGTGCTTCGTGCATTCTGGAAAATTGAGCGCCAGCATTCCGCAGCCGAGCGTGTCCATGAGCACATACCGTGCCGTTTCAATTGCCTCTTTGCTCGTAATTTCTCCGTCCACTGCATAGGCTGCGATTTCTTCTAATAGCTGATCTGTTTGATTGACTACTGCTGTTTTATTCATGTTCATTCCCCCGTTTTTCCATCATCATTTGAGACTTTTAATCCTCTTGGCCCTAAATACCGTACTCTCGGTCTAAAAATACGATTATGCAAATGTTGTTCAATGACATGGGCAGCTAACCCGCTTGCTCTTGCAGCAAAGAAAATGGGTGTATAAAGTGAAATAGGAATTCCAAGCACGTAATAAATAGGTGCGGCATAATAATCAAGATTCGGATAAAGGTTTTTCTGCTCTTTCATGTATGCCTCTCCTGCCACACACATGTCATATAGCGTCGTGTCTCCCTTTGATTCCGTAAGCGTTTTCAACGATTGCTTTAAAAGAGCGGCTCGCGGGTCCATTTTTCTCATGTATACTCTGTGGCCAAAGCCCATCATTTTTTCTTTTGCGGCTAATTTTCGTTCAATGAGCGCAAGGAATCCTTCCGTTGTTTTTCCTTCAAGAAGCATATGCATGACAGCTTCATTCGCTCCTCCGTGCAAGTCACCTTTTAATGAAGAAATGGCTCCAGTAAAAGCACCATACATGTCAGAATGTGTAGATGCAATGACTCTCGCCGCAAACGTTGAATTCGGTAGCTCATGTTCACTATATAATGTGAGTGTTTGGTCAAAAGCAGTGATTTCATCTTCTGTCGGGGTGCGTCCTGTTAGCATGGCTAAAAAGTTTTCGGTGTAGGATTTGGTCTGATCTGAGGAAATAGCGGCGTCTTTTGTGAGAATGTGATAGCTTCCAGCAACAATGGCCGGCAGCTGGCCTAATAATCGAACTGCACGCCTTAGCTGGCATGCTTCTGATCGATCATGTAATGCTTCATCATATCCTGCAAGAGCAGATAAACATGTTCTCATCGCATCCATCGGATGAGTGGCTTTTGGTAGCTTGGTTAAAATGGTTTGAATGGTTGGATGTAAGTTGGTTTGAGAGGAAATGTCTTGCTGAAATTGGTGATATTCCATCGTATCTGGTAATTTTCCATAAATAAGCAGATAGGCTGTTTCTAGATATGTCTTGCTTTGTGCTAGCTCAATGAGGTCATACCCGCGAATCACAATTTCTTCTTGCTCCACATCTAAGTATGATATGGACGTTTCGCTTGCCACAATGTCTTCAAGCCCCGGTTTATACTGCAATTGTTCAGTCATCATATAACCCCCGTTTCGTTCAATTGTTGATCTCCAAACGAGCAAACGGCCAGAAATGATGTGAATCTATAGATGGGAAGATACCGTGCAAGTCGGATACCCAATTCCCATTTTATCCAAAGCACTTCATCTTGTAAATAAAAGAACGTATGTCCAGTGGGACATACGTTAGCTGTAGTATGGAGAAATCATGATATATACAATGACGCCAGTGAGGCTAACATAGAGCCAAAGCGGCATCGTCCAGCGGGCAATTTTACGGTGACGCTCGACCTGCATCTGTGCGCCTCTAAATAGAGTAATCAGTGCAAGCGGTACAATTATAGCTGATAGCACAATATGTGTAATCAAAATAAAGAAGTAAATTGGACGGATGATCCCTTCTCCTCCGAAGTGTGTATCAGCTGCCATTGAATGATATGTCACATACGAAATTAAAAAGACAAGTGTTGTTGAAAAAGCGGCAAAGATAAATCGTCTATGTGCTTTAATGTTCTTTTGTTTAATCATGATGAGCGCTGAAAGTAAAAAGATAAACGTAAAGCTATTCATCACGGCATTGAGTAACGGCAGAAATGTAATATCCAGATGACTAAATTTATCTGTTTTTGGCATTAAAAATAATAAAGCAATTAATCCGTTTATGGCAATTGTTAAGATGACAACAATGCCGGTGAAATTTTTCGGTTTTTGATTCTGTTCTTTCATGTTTGAAAACCTCTCTTTATTAGTTCCGACTAAGAGTATGTTATTTAACTTTCTCTATAAAGTCAATAAATTCGCTATCTTCGTCGAATTTTAGACAAACTTGCCGATTGCCGGCCTTCTAGCGGCTTGAAAGATCCATCCACTTCCTTTAGAATGGAAATTTGTGTGGTTTTTATGATCTCTTATAGGAAAGGAGCAATGGACTTGTCAATCTTACAGGAAACAACCAAAGATGTGAAGATGTTAGAGAAAGAATTACAGCAATTGCAGTTCCAAATGTATCGAATGCAAGAAAATATGAAAGATATTTCGAAAAAAGCGAAGATCATTGGAATTGATCAAGCCAAAGAAGATGAGTGGATGATCGTCTCTGCCATTGAAAGTGCTGATACTTGTAAAATCATGTTAAGCGATTGTGAAAAAGCTTTTCGTGGACAATCTGATTTTTCCTTAATTGCGGAATATCCTGAAGAAGGAAAAATTCATATTGCCGATATTAAAGGCCCACCAGACAATGGCTACGGCTCAATATGTATGAAGCATTTAAAAGAAATCGCAAGAGAACAGAACATTCCAGTGATTACTGGTGATCTCGTAAAAAGAGATTGGAATCATGTGGACCGCCTGATTCATTTTTATGAAAAACACCATTTTGAAGTCCAAATCAATTGGAAAGAACAAAGCGGAGAAATTTATTGGGTGGACAGCTAACGACAAAAACCAGCGTATATCTCATCATAAACGCTGGTTTTTTGTCGAAAATGCAAATTTTTCAGAAAAATAAGTGTATTTTTGACCAAAAAAAGGGTACAATAAAAGCATCAGGCCGCCACCTGATGCTTTCTTCCAAAAAACAATAGACTACTAGTTAAGTACTTTTACTTTGACTGATTTTACACCCCAATTTTTTGCTTGGGATTTGCTTGGTACATGTACATCAATTTTGTTACCTTTAATTGCGCCGCCAGTATCTGCTGCGATGGCTTCACCGTAGCCTTCAACATAAACCTTACTACCTAATGGAATGACATTAGGGTCTACTGCAATGACTTTTGCATTCGGGTTTTTGTTTAAGTTTACCCCTGTTGCAGTAATACCTGAGATGCCACCATCATTTGCTGTATAAGCCGTAGCTGTTACAGTCATTTCTTTTTGAACACTTTGACTAGCAGAAGATGATTCTGCTTTAGCTGTTTCCTTTTTAGGAGCAGCTTTTTTCGTTGTTTGCTCTTTTTGGACAGGTGCCTGTTTTTGAACAGGTTCTGAGCTTACCGGAGCTGAGCTTTGACCAGCAACACTTAGTGTTGAACCAATCATAATTATATCTGAGTTTAAGTTATTCCAAGACTTAATATCGCTAATTGACACATTGAATTTTTGAGCGATTTTCCAGAGGCTGTCCCCCTTCTGGACTTTGTACTGCTCCTGAGTTTTCTCTTTTGAAGAGATTGTCAATTTATCTCCTACATAGATCATGTCTGTAGATAAATTGTTCCAACCCTTTAGGTCCTTTAGAGACACATCATTTTTTTGAGAGATTCCCCAAAGTGTATCACCTTTCTGTACAGTGATTTCCTTTGCAGAAGCTTGCTGCGCTCCAAATGCTGTTGTTGAGATTGCTGCAACAGCAACCAAGGACATAATAGTCTTCTTCATAAAGTAAATCCTCCCTTGTTAGCTTTTTATGGCGGCTAACGAGTGCTATCGTAACATATGTAAATGTCATTTCAATAACAAAACGATATGTTTTAGATTACAGTTCCTTTACATGAAACATCTCTCTCCATTGGTAAATCAGACCACAAAATGGCTCAATTCCGCACCATATCAAGGGTTTGCAAGGGTGGAAAACATTCTGATGAAAACGTGTCCAATCTCAGCGAAAAAAATTTATTTTTCTTCTTCAAACTCTTTATTTTTTCTCTTTTTCTATAAATAAACGAATTTCTTCTAAAAAAACATCCCCGTATTTCTCTCTTTTTTGAGCTCCGATACCCTTAATATGGAGAAGTTCTTCTTCCGTTTTAGGTTCCACTGCTGACATTTCCTTCAAAGTTTGATCAGAAAATACAACAAATGGCGGGACGCCCTGTTCTCTCGCCAACTTCATTCTCACAGCTCTCAATCGCTCAAATAATGCGCCGTTTTCTTGAATGGCCTCTCTTTTGATCGCCTGCTTTTTATATACAGCCTCTTGTCCAACTATCACTTTCTTTCCTTTATGTGTCACCTTTAGCGTTGGATAAGCCCCTTCAGACATGTGCAAATACTCTTCTGTAATTAAAAATTCGATGAAGTCACTAATTTGCTGGGCTGAATGCTGCTTCATTAAAGCATATGTAGGAAGCCGGTCGAAACCAAGGTCCAGCACTTTTTTGTTTTTAGAGCCCGCCAGTACTTGGGCAATCATCATTTTTCCGAATCGTTCATTCATTCTAACTGTACAAGATAAAACCATTTGCGCTTCTCTTGTCACCTCTTCACGCTCTCTCTCGTCTAGGCAATTGCTGCACTTTTGGCAAGGGGCGCTTGTTGATTGATCAAAATAGTCCATGACAAATTGCTGTAGACACTGCTCGGTATGACAGTAATCCACCATTTGTCTTAGTTTCAGCAGTTCATGCTGATACCGTACTTCATCTTCTGTCGACTGTTCAATGAGAAAACGCTGTACTCGTACGCCTTGGGGTGAAAACAGTAAAATACATTCACTTTCAAGCCCATCTCTGCCGGCACGCCCAGCTTCTTGATAATAACTTTCAATATCTCTTGGAATTTGATGATGAATCACAAAACGTACATTCGACTTATTGATTCCCATGCCAAATGCAGACGTGGCGACCATCACCTGGATGTGATCATTTAAAAAGAGGTTTTGCTGCTCTTCCCTCACATCGTCATCTAACCCACCGTGATAAACGCCTGCTTTGATCTTTTGTTTCTTTAGGCGATTGTAAATGTTGTCCGCTTCTTTTCTTGTAGCTGTATAAATAATGCCAGACTCAAGCTTGTTTTTCTTCATATATTGTGTGATAAAACGGTCACTATTTTCACCTTTGATTACTTGAAAAGACAAATTTTCTCTAGCAAACCCAGTAAAGATGGTTTCTTGCTCGTTCATGCCAAGCTGTTCACATATATCTTGGTGGACCTTTTTCGTTGCCGTAGCTGTTAATGCGATAATCACTGGCCTTTTTGACAGCTTGTTTAAGCATTCTTGAATATAGCGATAGCTTGGCCTAAAGTCATGCCCCCACTCAGATATACAGTGCGCTTCATCAATGGCGATTAAGGGGATCGTCAATCGGTCAAGCAGCTGAAAGAAGCGCTCATTTTGTAAGCGTTCAGGCGTGATATAAAGCAGCTCATATTCCCCATTTTCGCATTTTTTCAGCCTTTCATTCATTTCGCCTGCTGACAGTGTACTGTTTAAAAAGGACGACCGTATCCCCATCTCATTTAACGCATCGACCTGATCTTTCATTAAAGAAATAAGTGGAGATACAACGATCGTCGTTCCTTCCATCATAAGGGCAGGAATCTGGTAGCAAACCGATTTCCCCCCGCCTGTCGGCATGATGCAGACGGTATCCTTCTGTTTGTTTACAATCGATTCAATGGCCTGTTTCTGCCCCTGCCTAAAGGCATCAAAGCCATAGTATTGTTTAAGATGTGCTTCTGCTTGTTCTAACATCCAATTCCCTCTCCGTCATTTGTTTTGTCTATTTTAACATACATTCATGCCTCTACATGCCGTCTGTTCAATTTCGTCTTTTCACAAAATAAAAAGCCATTTTCCAAAATGGAAAATGGCTTGAATCATCCTAGGAAAAGCTGCGGATGCCGTAACCTAAGTAAGAAAGTTTTAAACCACCACTCCTCAAAGTGGGTGTTTGCAGAAACGTTCCTGTCTTCCTCTCTAAGGAGGCATGACATTCCGGCTTCAATATAAAACTCCCTATTACAGCTTAAAGGTTAAAACTTAATTAACATTACGCACATCGCAGCCTTTAAACTATACTACACGAAAGTTAATTAAATTTCAAGAGATCTTTTTTCTTTCAAAGACTCATGTATACTATACATTTGTGATTGCGTATACAGGAAAACATTATCCTGAAAAAATTTTACTTCTTCTTATCATCTATTTTTCCTCATCTAAATCAACATCTTGTTCTTCCTCTAATCTTTCATACGTGTCTGAATGCATTTGATCCATTGTTTCTCTATTTGTTAAATCACGCATTTGATCGGAAAACGACCGGTCAAACTCATTCGGATCTTGAGTGGTTTCTTCGTTCTTCTTTGCATCGATTGAATAACGTGTATATGGTACTGCTTTTAAACGTTCGTATGGAATATCTTTTCCTGTTTTTTCACATTTCCCATATGTCCCGTCTTCCATTCGTTTCAGCGCTGCATCAATTTCACCTTCAAGCTGATCATCTACTTGATCTAGCGTTTGTTCTGTCATTCGGTCTAAATAGATGCTCCCATGATCAGCGATGTGATTCCCAACACCATTTGAAATCTCATTTGATTCCACCAGCATGGATTCTTCTTTCTTTTTTGATCCTTTCACATCCTCTTTTAATTCAATCAGTCTTTCGTATAAATCAGCTTTTTGTTCTTTCGTTAAGCCCACGACCAATCACTCCTTTCTCATTACCTTCCCGCTACAAGGTAAATGAAAACATCAAAAAAGCTGCCGCCTCTTTGGCAGCAGCTTTTTTCACTTAAAGCGTACGAAGCGCTTGTTCTATTGGTTTGTCGCCTTTAATTAAGTCAAATGACTTATTTTTCACATTGGATTCTGTTAAGCTTTCCACAAGAACGATGGCTACATCTTCTCTTGAAATCTCAATGTTTTGATCATCTGGGATATGCGCAGCAGCTTCGATTTTCCCTCCCTTTTCCTCATGCAGCAAGGCACCTGGACGGACAATGGTATAGGAAAGACCAGATTGTTTTAAATGTTCATCTGCTTTTCTTTTCGCTTCATAATAAATTTCCATACTTCCTTGCCCTTTTCCTTGGTTAGGATCATCGGCATTATAGGAACTCAGCATAACAAAATGCTGAATGTTTTCTTTTTTGGCTGTATCAATGAGGCGTTTGGCACCTTCTTGATCCACTGCAATGGTCTTATCTGCACCTGTTTTTGAGCCTGAACCAGCTGCAAAGATGACAGCTTCCGCTTGTTTCACAGCAGATGTAACATCCTTTTCAAGATCACCGATGACAGGTGTTGCACCAAGTTCTTTTAGTGCATCAGCTTGTTTTTCATCTCGAATGAGAGCAAGCGGCTCATGTCCTTTTTCTTTTAAATAACGTATGACAAGTCTACCTGTATGTCCATTTGCTCCAGCAACTAATACGTTCATTGATCATTCTCCTTTCTGTATCTGTTTCATCTTTATCCTTTTTTGTCATCATTCAAACACGCAAGCAGAAAAAAGCCTTTCCCACCTATTATGGGAAAGGCTTAGGCAATATGCGATAGTTAATAATAAGAACAAAGAATGAGAAAAGTGCATGTGATCTATGTAATCGCAACGTTGATCAGCAAAGGTGTTTTGTTAAAATGGCTTGCACATCACTCAAATCTGTATCTTTAGAAAAATCGAGTTCAAATACTTTTGAGCTTGTGACGAGCAGCATACCTGTGTCCTGATCAAACACGCCAGCTTCTTGAATGGCAAAACTTTCAATTGATCGATACGGCAAGGAGACCCTGACTTTCTTCTTAGAAAATACGCGGTTATCGCCAAAGATCAGTCGTTTATTGGTGAAACAAATTTGGTCGTGACGCAGTCTGTAAACAGCCTCAATTCTTTCCCCTTCAATCAATAAGGATTCGAATTTTTTATGATCATTTTGTTTACTGACAGAAAAAATACCCACGTAAACCCCCTCTTCCTGCATCAAATTCCTTTATGACAAAACGGCCACACGGCTCTGTGGGTACGTTTTATTCTCACTTATAGAATACGCTATAAATGGTCGTTATTCCATTACGAATAGATTAAATTTCATTTAACTTTTTCTTTTTGATCCGATGCTCTTTCCTCTACTTATTTAGACTGTTAAAGCAGGAAAAAAGTTTCAGTTCTTTTCGAGAAAAAATGCTTCATCATCCCATAAAAAAAAACAGTGATTGTTCAAAATCACTGTTTTATATGGCTATTCATCTTTTGGTGTATCAATGGTTCCCTCGGCATACACATCAGAAATCTGTTCAAGCGTAATCGCCATATCAGCATCCTCGTTATCGTGCCAAGCATGTTGGTTTTTCTGCTCGTCTGTTTGCTGCTTTTTCATCATCATCACCCTTTACTATTTTTCTTAGTATGAGTGATGATCCTTAAAATCATTCAGCAGAAATATCTTCGAAATACTCTTTGTAATACCCGCCTACTTTACCCGTATTATCAACAACAAAGAGGAATTCTTCTGTTTCATTTTTCACTTCATATGTGCTTCCAACCGTTAATGCCCGGTCGACCATATATTTTTTCGCATTCGTATGTACACATTTTACTTGTTTGAGCGTTTGAGCCGTTTGCCAGTTTTGATGGATCATGATATAAAAACTCCTTTTTTCATCTATACATTTATTGTAGCCAATTTTTCATGAAATGCAATGAGTGTTATAGATTGCTTTCAAACATGTCCTATAATATGATGAGTGTATACGTTTACATATATGTGACGTATACAGATTTAATTGCTTCATGTCCACTTTTTTCACCTAGAACTCGCAGAACAACCCATATCTTTAAGGAGGTTTGTTTATTTATGAGCTCTACAACACTTCAAATTAGTTCAAAACTCGAATCTTTTCTCCAGGGGACAAAAAAACTCTACATCAACGGCCAGTTTGTCACAAGTCACGATCATAAAACCTTTTCTACCCCTAACCCAGCCACAGGCGAAACCCTTATTGATGTATATGAAGCAGGTGCGAAAGATATTGATGAGGCAGTGAAAGCTGCTAAAAAAGCCTTTCATGGTCCTTGGCGCTCAATGTCTGCCGCTGAACGCGCTCGGCTTATGTTTAAGCTTGCAGATTTAATGGAAGAAAACCAAGAAGAACTTGCTCAGCTTGAAACACTTGATAACGGAAAACCAATTAATGAAACAACAAATGCGGATGTTCCTCTCGCCATTGAGCACATGCGCTATTACGCAGGCTGGACCACAAAAATGACTGGACAAACCATTCCTGTCAGTCAGGGATATTTTAATTATACCCGCCATGAGCCTGTTGGCGTTGTGGGACAAATCATTCCTTGGAACTTCCCGCTACTGATGGCCATGTGGAAAATGGGTGCTGCCCTCGCAACAGGCTGTACCATCGTTTTAAAGCCAGCAGAACAAACACCACTCTCTGCTCTTTATTTAGCTGAATTAGTGGATAAAGCCGGCTTCCCAGAAGGCGTGATTAACATCGTTCCCGGGTTCGGTGAAACAGCCGGGAATGCATTAACCGATCACCCTGATGTCGACAAGCTAGCCTTCACAGGGTCAACAAGTGTTGGGAAATTAATCATGGAGAAAGCCGCTAAATCCATTAAACGCGTTACATTAGAACTTGGCGGAAAATCGCCAAACATTATTTTACCAGATGCAGATTTAAAGAAAGCCATTCCAGGTGCTTTAAACGGCGTCATGTTTAACCAAGGCCAGGTTTGCTCTGCAGGTTCACGGGTCTATGTTCACCGGAGTCAATACGATGAAGTGGTCGATCAAATGGCCGAATATGCGACATCACTTAAGCAAGGCGCCGGTCTCCATCAAGATACGCAAATCGGACCTCTTGTGAGTAAAGAGCAGCACGAACGCGTGTTAGGCTATATCGAAAAAGGGAAATCAGAAGGTGCAACAGCCGTTGTCGGTGGTGATTGCCCTTATGAGGCAGGCTATTTCGTCTCTCCTACTGTTTTTAAAGATGTAGAAGATGACATGATCATCGCTAAGGAAGAAATTTTCGGACCTGTCTTATCTGCGATTCCTTATGATTCCATTGATGAAGTGGTCGAACGGGCCAATCAATCTGACTATGGATTAGCCGCAGGACTTTGGACAGAAAACTTAAAGCATGCCCATGATATTGCTGCACGTCTTGAAGCAGGAACGATCTGGGTCAACTGCTATAATGTCTTTGATGCCGCCTCCCCGTTTGGAGGATATAAGCAGTCAGGTTTAGGCAGAGAAATGGGTTCATATGCGTTGAATAATTACACTGAAGTGAAAAGTGTATGGATTAACCTCCAAGATTAATGGACACACAGCAAAGCCGATGGCAATGTCATCGGCTTTTTTGTGATTGCATGTGACAGGCAGGCTCCTGAATATAGTATAAAGGAAAGGAGCATGGCCGAAAATGCAAGATTTCAAAACGAGAGTAAACGAGTATATTGAAGAACTGCACAAACAAGTAGAACGCAGACAGCGAGAAGATGGCGCTTTTGTTTTCTGCTTTGAAGGCCCCATGATGACAAATGCTTTTTTGATTATGCTGTTAAAAGCTGTCGGCGATCCTGACCAGGCATTGATTCATCAATTGGCGGAAGCGATACGCACGAAGCAAAATGAGAATGGTTCTTTTTCT
Organism: Bacillus sp. LLTC93; assembly: GCF_002993125.1. Lineage (NCBI taxonomy): Bacteria > Bacillati > Bacillota > Bacilli > Caryophanales > Bacillaceae > Bacillus > Bacillus sp. LLTC93. Next base: position 227,313 of record NZ_PVME01000001.1, read on the forward strand.
TTGTATCATGATCAAACGGGACATTTAACAGCCACAGTGCAAGGCTATTGCGGAATGCTCGTTTCAGGCAGGTTTCAACAAGATGAGCCTCATATGGAAAAGGCAGCACAATATATTCGATCAAAAGGTGGTTTAAAGAACGTTCATTTTATGACAAAGTGGATGCTCGCCGTCAACGGCATGCACCCTTGGCCCTACTTCTATGCACCCCTTTCTTTTTTACTCATCCCTACATCCTTTCCACTACACTTCTACCATCTTAGTGCATATGCAAGAATTCATTTTGTGCCGATGATGATTGCACTGAATAAGCGGTATACCTCACATGCAAAGTTTCCATCCTTAGCACACCTTGATGAGAGCATGTCTAAAAATCCATTTGATTGGTTTATGGCAAGAGAAGAACGTTCAACTCACCACTTTTTGACGTATATGCGATCATATGTAGCCTTAGACAGCCGACTGGACTTTTTCGGGTATGAAGCGGCTAAACGATATATGTTTGACCGTCTTGAAAAGGATGGCACGCTGTACAGCTACTTAAGTGCGACCATCTTTATGATCTATGCGCTCATGAGCCTTGGTTCCTCTCCGGGACATCATCTCATCCAAAAAGCAGTCAAAGGCATGAAAAAGCTTGTCACCTCCTGTCAAGGCGAGCTGTATGCTGAGAATTCTACATCCACAGTATGGGATACTGCGCTTGTCAGCTATGCTTCTCAAAAAGCAGGCAGAAAACGAGAAGATCCCGTCATCACAAGGTCTTTCACATACTTGTTGAATCGGCAGCAAATGAAGAAAGCAGATTGGGCGATTCATAACCGCCATGCCGCTCCGGGGGGGTTTGGTTTCTCAGATATCAATACAAATAACCCTGATTGTGATGACACCCAAATTGTGTTAAAAGCCATTCCTAAAGCATGCGCACCGGTTCAATGGAAACGAGGTTTTGATTGGCTCCTTTCCATGCAAAACCGTGATGGCGGCTTTTCTGCTTTCGAAAAAAATCAAGATCACTTCTTGCTTCGTCATTTACCGCTCGAATCTGCGGAGGATGCCGCCATTGATCCATCTACTCCCGATATTACAGGCCGCGTGCTTCATCTTATTGGTTTAGAGGAGAAAAACATTTCTCCATCCATGCTCAGGCAGAAAGATCAATGTGTAAAATGGCTCCTTGATCATCAAGAGAAAAACGGATCATGGTTTGGCAGATGGGGCGTTTGCTATATTTATGGAACCTGGGCCGCATTAACAGGACTCAAAGCTGCTGGCATCCCCTACTCACACCCTGCCGTTCAGAAAGCGTGTCGTTTCTTAAAACAGATTCAACTAGAAGATGGTAGCTTCGGGGAATCGTGCCAAAGTGCAGAGGTCAAAACGTTTGTCTCGCTCCCATTTGGCACAGTGGTTCAAACTGCTTGGGCCGCAGAGGCTCTGTTGCAATACGAGAAGCCAGATGACACATCGATTTTTAAAGCCATCTCATTTTTGGTGAATCATCAGCATTCCAATGAAGCCTTGTATTATCCAGTGGGCATTGGCCTTCCAAAGCAGTTTTATATCACCTATCATAGCTATCCATTTGTATTTCCAATGATGGCTTGTTCCACATTTTTAGAAGAAATGAGGCGTATCAATGAATAAGGAAGAATATCGAATGCAGCTCAAAGAGTGGCTTAGCTCTTTTCAAAACGTGGTTCAGGATGAAGAGATCCGTCAGAAAGCAGAAAATTTATTGTTAAAAATGAATGATGAGTGCTCCAGTGAACAAGAGTGGTATGAACTTGCTGAAAGTATTGCAGCTGACATGAACCAGCCCGAAGCACTGCGAGATGTAGCAGCTGGAGGTCACCAATTACCACCTCTCCCTTATCGGTATGAAGCACTAGAACCCTATATTTCAAAAGAGATTATGTATTTGCATCACCAGAAGCATCATCAATCATATGTCGATGGTCTGAACAAAGCTGAGGTTGCGTTAAAAAAAGCGAGAAGAACCAATGATTTTACGATGATCAAGCACTGGGAACGTGAGCTTGCCTTCCATGGAGCGGGACATTATTTACATTGTATCTTTTGGTTTTCCATGAGTCCCTCTGGAAAAAGAAAGCCTACTGGTCAAATGCTCCGCCTGATTGAGCATTCGTTTGACAGCTATGACGCATTCAAATCCCAATTTTCAGCAGCTGCCAAACAAGTAGAAGGTGTCGGTTGGGCTATTCTCGTATGGGCGCCCCGGTCACAGCGTTTAGAGATTTTACAGGCAGAACGTCATCAACTTTTATCACAATGGGATGTCATCCCTCTTCTGGCTCTTGATGTATGGGAGCATGCCTACTACCTTCAATATCTGAATGAAAAGGCGCAATACGTAGACAGGTGGTGGAATGTAGTTGACTGGCGTGAGCCAGAAGCAAGACTAAAGCAAGCTCAACAAGTCAAATGGACACCCTTTTGAGACTTTACTCCATGTAGGCAAATGCCTATGTGGCGTATTTTTAGTTTACATAATTTTATTATTGACACCAATCTAAAGAATGGGTTGTTTTTTCAGAAAATTCATTTAAAATAAGAAAGATATGTGAGGAAAGAGAGTTGAAGCAATGAATGAAGATTCTATTAACCATTAGTCACTTTGCAGGAAGAACCTTTGCGATTTGGGTCATTTTATTTGCGTGTCTTGGATTTGCCTTTCCTGCCGAATTTTCTAAGATTGGACCTTATATTCCTTTTTTACTCGGTATTATTATGTTTGGGATGGGGCTTACCCTGTCTGCTGAAGATTTTAAAGAGCTGTTTCGAAAACCTCTCTATGTGCTGATTGGGGTTCTAGCGCAGTACACACTTATGCCGCTTATTGCCTTTCTGTTAGCTTATGGATTACGGCTGCCTTCTGAAATCGCTGTAGGCGTTATTCTCGTAGGCTGCTGCCCAGGTGGTACAGCATCCAATGTCATGACCTTTTTGGCGAAAGGAAATACGGCATTATCTGTAGCCGTCACAACCATTTCGACGCTCCTTGCCCCCTTTTTGACGCCTGTCTTTATTTTAATCTTTGCAAGATCTTGGTTACCAGTATCACCCGGGGCTCTGTTTTTGTCGATTGTACAAGTTGTGCTGATTCCAATTATTTTGGGCGTCATCATTCAGTTGTTTTTCAAAAAACAAGTGACATATGCGGTTCAAGCACTGCCGCTTGTCTCCGTTGCCGGAATTGTGGTGATCATTGCAGCGGTTGTCAGTGCAAATAAAGAACAGATTCTTCAATCTGGATTGCTTATATTTGCAGTTGTCGTTTTACATAATGGTCTCGGTCTTTTATTTGGTTACCTTATTGCCAAATGGTGCAAAATGGATATCCCTTCACAACGGGCAATCGCCATTGAAGTGGGCATGCAAAACTCTGGACTCGGTGCAGCTCTTGCAACCGCACACTTTTCGCCACTCGCAGCCGTACCAAGTGCAATTTTTAGTGTGTGGCATAATTTATCTGGATCTTGGCTTGCGACATATTGGTCAAAACGAGGAAATCAGGAAAATGAAAAGAAAAAAAGCTAGCACCTTAACGGGTGCCAGCTTTTTATGTCGATCATTATCCTTCAAGCAATAGCTGCTCAGGATCTTCAAGCAAGTTTTTAATCGTGACGAGGAATCCAACTGCTTCTTTTCCATCGACAATACGGTGATCGTAAGAAAGAGCTAAATACATCATTGGACGGTTTTCAAAACGTTCCTCATCAATCGCAACAGGACGAAGCTGAATTTTGTGCATTCCTAAAATTCCAACTTGAGGGCTGTTTAAAATTGGTGTCGAAAGCAGAGAACCGAATGTTCCGCCGTTTGTGATCGTGAATGATCCACCTTGTAACTCACTAAGAGACAATTTGTTGTCTCTTGCTTTTTTCGCAAGATGACCAATTTCTTTTTCAATCCCCGCAAATGACAATCTGTCTGCATCACGGACAACTGGTACGACAAGCCCTTCCTTTGCAGCGACAGCGATACCGATGTCGTAGAATTTCTTCAAGACAAGTTCATCACCTTGAATTTCTGCATTAAGAAGCGGATATTTCTTCAGTGCTGCTACAACTGCTTTTGTGAAGAAGGACATAAAGCCAAGTTTCACATCATTTTGTTCAAGGAAGGCATCTTTACGACGCTTTCTTAAATCCATCACAGCTGTCATATCGACTTCATTAAATGTTGTCAGCATTGCAGCCGTTTGTTGAACTTCAACTAAGCGTTTTGCAATCGTTTGTCTGCGGCGTGACATTCTTTCACGCTCGACTGGTTTGCCTGCCTGATCATTTTGCACCGCAGCATTTGCTTGTGGCGCGGCTTTTGGTGCACTTGCAGGTGCTTCATTCTTTTGATAAGAAGCTACATCCTGCTTTCGTACCCTGCCCAGCGGATCTACGGTTGGAATCTCAGATAAGTCTAGCCCCTTCTCTCTTGCTAGTTTTCTAGCTGCAGGAGAAGCGATGGTTCTGCCATTACCAGTTTTCGGCTCTTCTTTTGTTGCTTCTTCTTTTTGTTCAGCTGCCGGTTCTTCTTTCGAAGCTGGTGCAGAATCTTGCTTAGGTGCTGGAGCTGCGGACTCGCTTCCGCCAGCTTCACCTGCTGCAATGGTTCCGATGACTTCTCCAACTTGTACAGTGTCACCAGAATCTTTCAGCACTTCTTTGAGTACGCCAGATTCTTCGGCTGTCAGTTCGACATTGACTTTATCTGTTTCAAGTTCTAACAGGTATTCTCCCTGCTCCACATAATCGCCCGGCTGCTTTAGCCATTGAGCAATCGTTCCTTCCGAGATCGATTCCGCTAATTCAGGTACTTTAATTTCCGCCATTTTTCATTTCCCCCTTAGTTTTTGCGAGTCAAGCTATCAGATACAATTCGTTCTTGTTCTTTTTTATGCACAGTTGGATCACCCTCAGCCGTACTTGAACGTCTTCTTCGGCCGATGTAACGTACTTTTACTTTTTCAGGCGCAATTTCACGTAAATATGGCTCAATGTATCCCCAAGCTCCCATATTTTGTGGCTCTTCTTGCACCCATACGATTTCTTCTAAGTTTGTTAGTTTCGTTAAAATTGCTTTAATATCTTTGGCTGGGAATGGATATAGTTGTTCCACTCTTGCAATATGAAGCCAATCTTTTGGATCTTCCATTTGAGTAAAACGATCACTAATATCGATCGATACCTTCCCGCTAGATAGAACGAGTCGTGATACTTTTTCATGATCATGCACAAGACCTGGCTGTTCAAGAACTGGACGGAACTGTCCATCCGTTAATTCTTGGACTTCAGACAATGTGTTCGGGTTACGAAGCAGACTCTTCGGTGTCATGATGACAAGCGGACGAATCTCTTCACGAAGCAGCATTTTTGCCTGTCTTCTAAGAATGTGGAAGTATTGCGCTGCACTTGTCAGGTTCGCAACTGTCCAGTTATTCTCAGCAGCTGATTGCAGGAAGCGCTCTGTTCTCCCACTTGAATGTTCAGGACCTTGTCCTTCATATCCGTGCGGCAAGAGCATGACTAGACCTGATTTTTGTCCCCATTTTGCGCGGCCTGCTGAAATAAATTGATCGAAATACACTTGAGCCGCATTTGCGAAGTCTCCAAATTGAGCTTCCCAAATCACTAATGTTTCAGGAGAATAGACATTATAACCATATTCAAATCCGATGACAGAGCCTTCCGACAGTGGACTGTTATGGACTGTAAATGATGCATTCGCATCACTCAGTTCATGAAGAGCAATAAATTCATCTCCCGTTTGACTGTCGTGAAGAACAAGGTTTCTTTGAGCAAATGTGCCTCGCTCTGAATCCTGTCCGGTCATTCGAATTGGCGTACCGTCTTTTAATATAGATGCAAATGCTAGTGCTTCACCAAGTGACCATTCCACTTTACGGTCATCTGTAAACACCTTTGCACGTTTTTCAAGGATCCGTTTTAGCTTACCGAATACTTGGAAATCTTTCGGCCAGCTAATTAATTCTTCATTCAGCTTTCTTAATACATCAAATTCTACTGATGTATCAACTGCTGGGAAGCCATTAGATACAGGCTCTGGCAGTTCGATTTCTTGAATCGTATGTTCTTTCTTTGAAGGCACTTTTTTATAGGCTTCTTCTATCTTCGTCGTCACAGCCTGCTCGATTTCTTCTCGTTGTTCTTTTGTCAGAAGACCTTCTGTGACAAGTTTATCTGCAAAGATATTCTTGACCGTTTTATGCTTTCTGACTGCATCATATAGCATTGGCTGAGTTGTAGAAGGCTCATCCATTTCGTTATGACCATATCTGCGGTAACCGATCAAGTCAATTAAGAAATCCTTCTTGAAGCGTTTGCGATATTCTACAGCTAGCTGAACAGCCGCTAAACATGCTTCCGGATCATCTGCATTGACGTGAACAATTGGAATCTCAAAACCTTTTGCAAGGTCACTTGCATATTTCGTCGAACGAGATTCATTGCTTTCCGTTGTGAACCCGATCATGTTGTTTGCAATGATATGGATGGTTCCGCCAACTTGATAGCCTACAAGTTGACTTAAATTTAATGTTTCTGCCACAATTCCTTCTCCAGGAAATGCCGCATCACCATGAATTAAGATGGCTAACGCTTTTTCAACGTCTAGTACTGGATAGCCTTTTTGAGTACGTAATTCCTGAGCGGCACGTGTGCTCCCTTCAATAATTGGGTCAATAAACTCCAAGTGACTTGGGTTATTAGCAAGCGTGACTCTCGCACTCTTTGTATCTTCGTCTTTAATTTGGCGATCAGCTCCAAGATGGTACTTGACATCCCCTGTCCATCCATAGCTAATGCCAATAGAGCCTTCTGATGGAACAAGCTCTTTATTTGGCGCATGCTGAAATTCTGAGAAAATGATCTCATATGGTTTTCCTAAAACATGTGCTAATACATTTAAACGGCCTCTGTGTGCCATTCCAATGTTAATATTTGAAGTCCCTTGTGTAACAGACTCTGATATAATTTCATCAAGTACTGGGACAAGTGCATCTAATCCTTCTATAGAAAAGCGCTTTTGCCCAACAAATGTTTTATGCAGGAACTGCTCAAAATACTCGACTTCTGTTAATCTTTTGAACACAGAAACTAGTTTATCCGCTGGTTTCTTCTTAAATAGTTCACCAGATTCGATAGAGTTTGAGAGCCAGTTTCGTTCTTCGAAGTCATGCACGTGATCAAATTCAAATGAAATGGTACGCTTATACGTATTTCTCAAATGGTTAATGGCTTCTATGCCGTTTGAAATGTGTCTTGGTGCGCTTGCACTAATAATCGATATTGGAATATTCCTGACATCTTCTTCTGTTAAGCCGTATTCCTTTAAAGGAAACAGCTCTTGTAATTCCTTTTCTTTGCGAAGAGGATTGACGGAAGCATTTAAATGGCCATACGTTCTGATGTCTTCTGCCAGTTTAACGACTGATGCTATCTTTTGGATTTGTTCAGAAGTAACTACGTTATTTTCTTTTTTCCCAATTTCCTCCTTCATTTCACTCGGTGGTGCACCAAGTTCATCAAATATGCCTCTTAGATCTTCATCAACACTATTAGGATCTTGGACATATTGATCGTAGAGCTCGAGCACATAGCCGAGGTTCGGACCATGAAATTCTTCCCAACTCAACGGTTGTTTCACATCATTTTGAAACATTTTGAACACTACCCCCAACTTTGATCATCAAGTGATTGAACACTATTTCGATATAACTTCCAGAACACAATGACCAAATTTATGTAATAAAACGCTTCCAATAATATTCTACCACTGTTTTGGATTACTTTCTACATTCTTTGTTCAATTAAAGATAAAAAATTCACAGAAAAACAAAAAATTTAAATCATTCCGAAAAATATTTTGATGAAAGGGGCAAAACCTTATGCCCCAATGCTTTTATGCAGCAGTTTCTTCAGTAATGGATATAAAACATCTGGCAATGTATCGACATCTGGTACAAAAATGCTGAACTTGCCATACATATCTTGAATGGTTTTCATCTGTGCTTCTTCAATCGGCGAATTGGATAAAAACACATTGATCACCTCAATTCCCTTTTTCCTTGCTTCAAGAACCGCTTCATGTGTATCCACAATCCCATTTTGTTCGTAGCTGAACGCAGCTGGCTCTCCGTCTGAGAACACAATGAGAAACTTTTGCTCTTCTCTTCGTTTTAAAATCATTTTCGTCATTTGGCGAATCGCATAGCCGTCCCTGTTATCCTCTTCTGGCTCAAGTGACATAATGGAAGGTCCTGCATCAAATAAAGAATCTTTGAAAGACACGACTGTGTTGAAATAGTTCGGCTGACTTGTTTCTGTTGCATCGTTTGTATCTTCCCAAAACCCAACAATTTGATGTGGTACTTGAACGGATTTTAAGGCTTCATGAAATAGAACAATCCCCTTTTTCGTCTCATCCATCTTGTCAAACATGCTCGCAGAACAGTCAACTAACAAGGTGAAAACAGCATCAATTTGAGAAGACGGTGCCTGTTTTTTATAGAAAAGACGCGGGTTAGACTCTGTAAAATAGCGAATGAGCTTTTTACTCAGACGGCCTGCATGAAGATCCGTTTTTGGCCATGATTTTTTATGTTCAAGAGTTTTTTGAATCATCTGCTTTAAGCGTTTCTGGTAAGGCTCGATCGCCTTTGCATGCTGCTTGTACACATCTATTTGCTCTAGCTCAGGCGGCTCTGGTGATATCATGACTGGAAACGCATATTTGTTCTCTTTTCCATTTTCTTGAGCACCTGCTCCGCTTTCTTCGCCTTCAGCCTCTTCTAATGCTTCAAGCTTTGAATAATCTTTTCGATGTGTTTGTTTTGCAGAGCCTTGAACAGTTCCAAGCGCCTGGTCTCCATCGTCACCTTCTCTTGCTGCATCCTTGCCGAGATCACTCTTACCTCCGTGTTCTAAGTCAAATTGAAGGAAGCTTTTTGATGGCGCTTCAGTTTCTCTATGCCATACTTCCATATATTCTTGGTGGATGTCTTCATCGCCCTCTTTTTCTCGGTCGACTTTGATGTCCTCACTTAATTTAGGTTTTCTTTTTAAGTCATGGAACAGCGGTTCTTTTGCCGCTTTTTCATAGTCCAATTCCGGGAAGAAAAAGTACGTATTCAGCATATCTTTTTCAAGAAGCTCATCAAAACCTTCTGTCAATTCTTTTACAATGGTTGCGATGTCAGATGTTGAACCTGCTTCATATACACGTTCAAGACTTGACTCAATAAACGGAATCATCGGATTGATCCGCTCGTGAAGCGCTGGAATCTCTTCCAGCGGTGAATCAGCTGTCAGCTTTACATACATTGCACAAAAGAGTGCATCCGTTAAAATGGTTCGTTCTTTGTTAATCGTTAATTGCGTCTTAAAGTGACGCCTGTAAAGCTCTCTTCTCCGTTTAAACACCTTTTTTGTTCCTGGGCGGTCGCGTTTAATTTGCTCTTCAATCCGGATATCTTCAAACAGCATAAACAATTGTTTACATACATCAGGAATGGATAATGTGTGGGCGTAGCGGATCATGTCCTCAAATACAGTGAGATCACTATAGACTGTCCCTACTGCACGCAGGAAAACATCACTTTTTAGCCCTGCTGTCATGTCTTCTTGATTACGATCATCCCAAAAATGGCTGATGAAAATTTTCTTTTCAAAAGGTTCATAGTAGGACTGCACACCGTATTCAAGCTCGACATCATCGCTTTTCGCTAACGTTTTAGCTAAATCTGTTAATTCCATAAATAGAAATGAATCGATTCTGCTGTCATTAAATTTGATGAATTTCAAAAGTCAGAACCTCACTCGAATAATGTTTGGGCGATATTTCTTACCGCTGCTTTTTCCCGGTCATCTTCTAGCTTTTCAACAATCCCTCGTTCAATGGCACGAAGCGGCGGGATATATTGCGCAAGATCACATGTATCTAAGAGGGCACGAATGGATGCTGCTTCTTCACTAACCTGTCCATTGTGCGCTTGTGTAATCAAGTCTGATGAGAGCTGTACGAATTGGTCGATTAACCGCTCATCCTTTAAAACAGATTGAGATTGCAGGACCTCTTTCAGGATGCCGCCGCCGATGTAAGGGACATCAATGACAACAAAACGATTTTTCAGTGCTTCATTTAGAGGCACTGTGCCAACATACCCTTCGTTAATTGCCGCAATCACGCCAAAGCCCTCTTCTGCTCTGACTACCTCACCTGTAAATGGGTTTGTCATCATTTTTCGGTAGTCGAGTACACCGTTTAAAATAGGTAGGGTTTCCGGTTTCGCCATGTTGATTTCATCAATATATAAAAGGTGGCCTTTTTTCATCGCTTTTGTAACGGGTCCTTCAACGAATTCAATAGAAGCGATCTGACCATCATTGTGGATGGTTTTATAGCCAATTAAGCTTTCTGCATCAAGATCAACCGAGCAGTTCACGCTGTGCATCGGCTGCTGAAAGAAAGCAGATAAAGTTTCTGCTAGTTTTGTTTTACCTGAGCCAGTTGGCCCTTTTAATAGAACATTTTTTCCTAGTGTTAGTGCAATCATGGCATCTTGAATGATAGAAGTATCCTGTGATTCATAGCCGCCTGTTCCAATGAGCGGACGGAATTCTTCTTCTAGCACTTTTGCTTTTGCTTCGATCATTGCTTGAATTTCTTCTGGGAGTGATTGTTGGTTGAACATATATGATTAATTCCTCTCTTCGATCATTTTCCTCACCAAGTATACTAAAAAAACCTTTATGCACTCAATACATAAAGGTTCGTCTTCTGTTATTTTACCATTTCTTTTGTGATCGCTCCGCAAGCGATGCGCTTTCCAGAGTTTCCAGAAGGGTTACTTAAGTAATCATCTGCTTCTGCATGAATGATAAAGCTTCGCCCATTTTGAGCGATTAATTGATTCGGGCCTCCCTTTAACGTCACATCTAGTACATTGACGACGACATCAATTTGGCCATCTGCTCCTACCTCTAAATTAGGCATGTCTCCAGCATGATGCCCCTTTGGGTTGTCAAACCCATGCTCCCTATGCGTTGGATTAAAATGAGCACCTGCCGTTTCAAAATCTGGCGCTTCACATACACCTGTCTCGTGAATATGGAAGCCATGAGGACCTGGCGGTAACCCTTTCGCTTTCACGTGTAGATCCAGGCCATTTGCTGAAGATTCTCTTACTTCGATGCTTCCTATTTTTTGCCCACTTTCATTAATGAGTGAAGTGGTAATCGGCGCTTGTTTAGGTGCTGCAACTTCATGACTTTCTTCTGTCATTTCTTTTTTTGGCGGTGCATGACATGCTGATACGAGAAAGACTAAACACATCATGAGCGTCCACACTGACTTTTTCATATGACTGCCCCCTTTTGCTATCAGTATGGACAATCTCATGAGAGGGCAAACAAAAAAAGCCGAAAATCGGCTTTTTTAGAAGAAACGTTTTGCACCTAAATAGGCTTTTTTCCAATATGAGTTACTTAAGTTAGAAATACCCACTCCACTGTCACTTGCATGAAGGAAATCTCCTCCACCCAGGTATATTCCCATGTGAGAAGGGCCTGCTTTGTATGTTGTAAAATAAACAAAATCTCCAACTTGAGGTGTGCTGACAGGCGTCATCATATTCCAGTAGCCCGCTGTGCTTAATCTAGATACAGATGAAACCTTGTTAATGAGATAGTAAACAAAGCCGCTGCAATCAAACCCAGCTGGTGTATTACCGCCCCATCTGTAAGGAATTCCTGTTAGCTTTTTACCTTCTTGGATCATCGTCGTGATTTTTGCATTCATTGGAACATCAGGTTTGTTATTGTTGGCCGGAGTTGTTGAACCGTTAGACGTAGAACCATTAGATCCAGTCGAGCCGGAAGCCGTACCATTAATTTTTAACACTTGTCCAATTCTAAGCACATCACTTTTCAAGCTGTTTGCCGTGCGAATGGATTGAACCTGCACCTTAAACTGATTCGCAATTTTCCATAATGAATCACCTGATTTTACGGTATAAGATGTTGTTTTCCCGCTTGAAGACTGGTTACCACTTGAAGGCGGGTTACTTGGTTTAGCAGGGGCTGTTGGCTGACTTGGTTTTGATGCAGCCGTCCCTTTTACTTTCAATACTTGATTCGGATAAATCATATCAGATTTTAACGCATTTAATGTTTTGATTTCACCTATCGTCATATTTAACGAATTCGCAATTTTCCAAAGAGAATCGCCTAATTTGACCTTGTATGTACTAGATGATGATGAACTATTTGGATTCGTCGTCTTATTGCTTGAGTTTGAATTTGTTGACTGACTGCCGCTCGTCTTCGTGCTTCCAGATACTTTCAGTTTTTGACCAGGTCGAATCAGATCACTGTTTAAGCTGTTTAGGCTTTTCAAGCTTACGACTGACATTTTATGATTTTTTGCAATCAGCCATAGTGAATCTCCAAGCTTTACAGTATAGCTCGATGTCGTTGAAGCACTTGAATTCGTTGCTTTTGAGCCTGTTGATGAGCTGGATTTTTTACTTTTTGCACCAGGAATTTTTAAGCTTTGTCCTGCAAAAATCATCGTCGTTTTTAATTGATTAAGAGATTGAAGCTCCGAAATACTTGTATTGTACTGTTCGGCAATCTTCCAAAGTGAGTCACCGTTTTTCACCTTGATCGTCTGCGCTTCTGCCGGTGCAGCAATAACAGCTGAGCCTGCGATCGCTGATACTGTGAGGCCGGTTACTACTTTTTTCTTCATAGATGAATCTCCGCCTTTCATGATTTCGTTCAATAAGACTTATGTACTAGTTTTGAGTTTAGCATTTAATGATTTTGCTTCTCTTGCACTATTTTATCTTTATTTCTATTATATTACTCGACATGAAGACGTTGGGCAATAACAAATAGGTTAGAGCAGCAAACTCAAAATGCTGAAACAACGCCATATCGTTTCTATCGGCTGTTTGCTGTATTTATAAACATTTTTTAAGGAATTTTTAAGTTGACGTTTAGAAATTTGTCAAAACAAGCACTTTGCTAGTTTCATAGTTCTATTCTACATGACAAATTTTTCTGTATCAAATGACTTTTTACTTAATTGGCTGTTTTTTCTCCTCAAATGAAAAAAGCATCCTTCCAGATGAAGAATGCAGCGATTTGTTTTTATTTTCTTATTTCTGGATCTTTCACGGTGAGCGGATAAAGCACGCCTTCTTTAGCAAACGACATCTTTCCCGTTTCTTCTGATACAACGAGAACCAGTGCGTCGGTCATCCCAGAAAGACCGATGGCTGCCCTGTGCCTTGTGCCAAGAGATGGACTGACTTTTTTTGAGGTGAGCGGCAGCACATTTGCAGCGGAAACGAGCGTATTTTCTTTCACTAAAAGAGCACCGTCATGAAGTGGATTTCCTGGATAGAAAATGCTTTCTATTAATGATGCACTAATTTTCGCATGGAGGTTTGTCCCTCTTTGGATAAAATCCTCGACTTCATCCCTCCTTTGAATCACAATAAGCGCGCCGTGCTTTTGTTTAGATAAATGCTCAATCGCTAACGAAAATTGAGCAAATCCCGGCGTGAATTCCTCCATATATGATTGCAAATAAAACGAGGAAGCTTCTGCATGCATTTCATTAAACTGCTCATGCAATGATTCGAGGTCACAAAGAAGGCATTGTTCCGTCTCATCCAGAGAATCGACGATTTTCCTTGCATCCATCATGATTTGCATCAAATGTGATTTCATTTCTAATTTAAACATCGCTTCTTCGTTTGTGCGATTTAACATCTTGACCATTTCCCTCCTTCTTTGGCTTGTGTCATAAAATAACAAATTGTGTACATTCTATTTGTATGGAGGTGAACTCAATATGACCATTCAGAAAATCATTCAATATGCTTGCAGCATTTTAGGTGTTGTCAGTCTTTCTTTTATTTATGCCCAAATGTTTAAAAAAACGAAGCCATCAAAGAAAAATAATCCGACGGAGAATTGATTTTTTTACATAGCATGATATAATTCCTCTCGTTATTTCTGTTCAGAGAGGAACTTATGATGAGAGAAACGAATAGCATTCAAACAAAGTTGGCACAATTTTTAACCATTCTGATCCCGATTTTAATCACACAAGCGGGTCTTTCGCTGATAACGTTTTTAGACACGGTGATGTCTGGAAAGGTGAGCGCAGAAGACCTTGCGGGTGTCGCGATCGGTTCTAGCATTTGGACACCTGTTTATACAGGGCTTGCCGGTATATTAATGGCCGTTACTCCGATTGTGGCCCAGCTGATGGGTGCAGGCCACAAACAAGACGTTCCTCGGGCTGTCTTTCAGGCCATCTATTTATCCTTTCTTTTAAGTGTCGTGGTGATCGTCGTTGGAATGATTAGCGTCCCTTTCATATTAGGTGGACTTGGTCTTGACCCATCCGTTGAAGATATTGCCCGGCATTTTCTCAGCTTTCTTGCTTTTGGGATCATCCCGCTGTTTGGTTATTCAGTGCTGAGGTCATTTATTGATGCATTAGGGAAAACACGTGTGACGATGTTTATTACGTTAACAGCACTTCCTATTAACTTTGTTTTAAATTATTTATTGATTTTTGGGAATTTTGGCTTTCCAAAGCTAGGTGGTGCGGGGGCTGGCCTTGCATCTGCGATAACGTATTGGGCCATTTTCATCATGAGCATTTGTATTGTCATCAAGGCAGAACCATTTGCCTCATTTCGTTTGTTTCAAAAACTGCCTCGGTTCAACATCTCCCGTATGGGGCAAATACTGAAAATCGGTATCCCTATTGGGTTTGCGATCTTTTTTGAAACGAGCATTTTCGCAGCTGTCACGCTTTTAATGGGTCACTTTGATACCGTGACGATCGCCAGTCACCAAGCAGCAATGAACTTTGCTTCTATCTTATACATTTTACCGCTTAGTATATCAATGGCTTTAACGATCGTCGTTGGCTTTGAAGCCGGTGCCATGAGGTATAAAGACGCGCAAAGTTACAGCTATATTGGAATTGGAACTGCTGTTTTGTTCTCATTATGTACGGCAGCACTCATTTTGTTATTTAGACCAGAGATCGCAGGTTTATATACAACTGACTCGGCTGTTTTACAGCTGACACAGCACTTTTTGATTTACGCACTCTTTTTCCAGCTGTCAGATGCGATCGCTGCACCGATTCAAGGGGCTCTTCGCGGGTATAAAGATGTGAACTATACACTCATCGCAGCTTTTGTCTCTTACTGGGTCATCGGGCTTCCTGCCGGCTACCTGATTGGCACATATACCTCATTTGGGGCGTTCGGCTATTGGATCGGTCTCATTACCGGTCTTGCCGCTGGTGCAATCGTCCTCTTTATCCGTCTCAGATTGATTGAAAAACGGCTGATTCAACTTCAACATGCACCCAATCATTAAATACGACACAAAAAAGCAGCTGATCCTTGTCAGCTGCCTTTTTCATTAGTCATTCCATTGATACGTCCAGAAAATTTCTTCGTCCAACCATTTTTGGACGACTGGTTCTTTGTTTTTCAGTTTCTGTTCAATTTCTCTCAGTATGCCTTCTGTTTGCGTTCTGTGCGCTCTCAGTGCATTTAATTTGATATCTGCTACATCTGTAATATTGATCACAATATCTGCATTTCCTAGCACTTCTTCTCTATTTCTCGTAATGGCCATGCAGTATGTGACAGGACGGTCTTCTTTTTTCTTTCGGTAAAGAGCACGGATGACGGCTTCTCCTGTCGCATCATGATCAGGGTGTACACCGTGTCCTGGGTAAAACGTGACAATAAGTGTTGGTTTGACTTCATCGATGATGTTTTCCATCACATCCGCCAAATACTCATCATCTTCAAATTCGAGCGTCTTATCACGTAGTCCAAGCATACGTAAATCCGTAATATCCATTTCTTTGCATGCATTGATTAATTCCTGTTTTCTTAGTTCAGGAAGTGTCTCACGGTTGGCATATGGTGGGCTGCCCATAATTCTGCCCATTTCCCCAAGTGTCCCGCATGCATACGTGACTGGAATTCCGCGTTTTCTGCTTTGTGCGATGAGACCTGCGACCCCATAGGATTCATCATCGGGGTGAGGCAGCATCACTAATACATGTTCGTTCATTACTTGTCACCCTTTCTCCTACACCTGAAATGGTGTTTCACTAATTTGTAATGAGATCGCTAGTTTCCCGTCTGGCAAGTGCCCTGCTAATAGCAGGCGGCCTTGGTCATCAAATACATAGTCGGTCAAGCCTTCTGCGTAAATCCAGCCATCTTCTGTTTTCATTCCAACACGGTACGGACCTTGTCCTTTTATTTTCGCCTGTGAATAGACAACTTTCGCATTGCGGATATACGCCACGACCGTCATATTTTGTTCATTTACATGAGCTGAATAAGAACCAGTTGTCGTTTCAAGATGAACGAAGACTGGACGATTTAAAAACGATTCAAGATGTGCTGTGACATCTTCCGTTTGAATTGGTTTCATGAGTGGTTCCTTCCTTCATTTTGAATTAATTCTCGCAGCTTTTTCGTATGTAAGCTGATCAGCTGCAATTGATGATCATGCCTAACAGCACTTTCTAATATTCTCTCCACAGCGAGCAAATACTTTTGGTGTAATGATTTTCTCGCCCGCGGATGAGTGCGAGCATCCAGTAAATCATCACGTATTGCCTCGTGTAAAGAAGACATATCATCGACATCAAGCTGACGATTTTTCCATAAAGCTCGATAAGCGGCTGCTAGCTCATTGACTGATGTCATGTGATCACCTCTACAGTTTTGGTAACAACTTATTATGACATGATCTGCCTTTTAAGAAAAGCAAACTGCTTGTTCTCTTTAATGAGAATTCGCTGTTTTTTTCATGCGTAATTGTGAGGTGGTAAACAGTAAAATGGCCACCCAAATACAGAGAAACGTCACAATTTTTGCTGCAGATAAGTGTTCATGATACACAAATAGCCCTAAAAACAGTGTAATCGTCGGTGCAATGTATTGCAAAATGCCGACTTGATAAAGAGGAATTCTTTTGGCGCCTTCAGAAAATAAAAGGAGTGGCACAGCTGTAAAAACCCCTGCAAAAAATAAGAGGCCCAGCGATCCGAAACTGTTAGGATTCATGGTCACCACAGGTTCTTTTAAGAAGAATAATAAGTAAACAAGTGCAGCCGGTGCAAGAAGCAGCGTTTCAATCGTTAACCCAATCGCGCTCGTAAACCTCATCCTTTTTTTAATCAGTCCATAGAAACCAAAGCTAAAGGCTAATAAGAAAGCAACGACAGGAAATGAACCGTACTGAACCGTTGAAATGATCACGCCAGCGGCGGCAATGAGGATCGCGATTGTTTGCATTTTATTAAGTCGTTCTTTCAAGAAAAGGATCCCTAATAGAACGGATACAAGCGGATTAATATAGTACCCTAAACTTGCTTCTAGCATGAGATGATGGTTGACTGCCCAAATGTACACATACCAGTTGACCGAGATTAAAATAGCAGATAAAAGTAACGAGAAAAGTGCTTTTCCATCCATCATCAGCCCCTTCACAGTCTGCATTGCTGGTCGGACTTGTTTTAAATAAAGGAGAATACCGCACATAAAAACAAATGACCATAAGATTCTGTGCGCTAAAATTTCGCCTGACGAAATATGTTCCATCAGTTTCCAATATAATGGGAATAGCCCCCATAATGTAAAAGATGCTGCAGTATACAGTACACCTTTTGATTGCTGCTGTTCGTTCAATCTAACCATTCCTTTCTAAACCTATCGTATATTATAGCACGCACTCAGGTGAATGGGCATATACTAATTCAGGGCATTTAGAAAGGATGATTAGCATGTTTGACTGGAACCGATTATTCCCTTTTCAAAAGCAATTTTCAAAAGAAGCTTTAAAGAATTCAGACCCTAAAGACGTTGAGCAGTATGTCAATCAAGTGATGGAAAGTGTATTCGGCTCCAATTATAATGCTCAGTTCCCCTTTCAGGATCCACTGTCTCAACAACAAAAACCGCGAGATACAGACGTCAAAAAAGAAAAAGAGCCGAATGTTGAAGTGTTTGAAACGACTGATCATGTGTTTGTCAAAATTGAACTTGATCGTCCAAACACAGAAAAAGTAAAAATCAAACATACAGCCAATCTGTTGTTTATTGATCATTTTCCTGAAGAAGGCACGCAGAAGAAAATCGTCCTCCCTGCTGCTGTGAAAAGAAAAGGAACAAAGGCTTCATATCAAGATGGTATTTTGGAAATTATGTTTTTAAAGCATGATGATCCTGGGATCTCTGAAATTGATATTCCATTATAAAAAGCCTGCTTTGAAATGGAAGCAGGCTTACTCTTTTTTCTTAATAATATGGTGGATATCCGCCGCCATAAGGTGGTGGAACAGGCGGTGGTGGTGGCGGTGGGTAATATGGACGGGGATAATTAAAAATCGCACTTCCTAGAAATCCGCCAAGCAGTCCGCCGACTAAAGGAGCGCCAAAACCAAAAAACAAAGGGACTCTGGATTCATATGGCGGAATGCCAGGGGCGCCGCCTCGAAAATACGGAGTATGAGGGTACATGCATTTCTCCTCCTTTGTCATGTGCCTAACATCAGCATATTCATCAGGAGTCAAAACGTTTGGGCAAACCTAAAACTAGGCTTGCTCCTTTTTTTCATGAGATCCAGCATATTCCCCTGCCCAGCGCGATACTTCTCCAAACACATCGTTTAATGCATTCCCTTTTTCGGTTAGACAATAGATGACTTTGACAGGTGTCTCAGGAAGTACAGTTCGCTCTATAATTCCTTCTTGCTCGAGCTCTTTTAAACGTTCTGCGAGCATTTTTTGACTGATGGATGGGATAATGTCCGTCAGGTCTTTAAACCGTTTTGGACCATCAAGCAATACATGAATAATGAGACCATTCCACCTTTTGCCAAGAAGTAAAAAAGCTTGAGAAATGTGTGGGCATAATTGGAATTCCATTATTTTCAACCTTTCTTTTCATGATTGTTTGACAAACTAACGGTATACAATTTAAAATATCACTAGTTACAATAAGTAAGTTTCTCACTTTTTTAGTTATTGTACCATACTATTTGCAAAAACGGGAGGAAATATCCATATGGCGACTGATCAAAAAACGATTGACATTTTAAAACAAAGAGCTTCAGTAAAAGAGTATGATACAACTCATGAAATGACAAAAGAAGAGCTAACAGAGCTTCTTGATATTACAACAAAAGCACCATCTGCATGGAACCTTCAGCATTGGCATTTCACTGTTTTCCATAGTGCTGAATCAAAAGCAAAGTTACTTCCAATCGCTTACAACCAAAAGCAAATCTCACAAGCATCTGCTATAATTGCTGTGTTAGGTGATCTTGAAGCCAATAAAAATGGCGAAAAAATCTACAGTGAGCTAGCAGAACAAGGCTTCATTACAGAGGATATTAAAGAAACACTTATGACTCAAATCAATGGCGCTTACCAAAGCGAGCAGTATGCACGTGAAGCAGCGTATTCAAATGCTTCATTAGCTGCTATGCAATTAATGATTGCTGCTAAAGCAATGGGATATGATACATGCGCAATGGGTGGTTTTAGTAAAGAAGCATACATCAAAGAATTCAATGTGAGCGGCCGCTACGAACCAGTCATGCTAATTTCAGTTGGTAAAGCAGCGAAAGAAGCTCATAAAAGCAATCGTTTTGACATCAAAGAAGTATCTGATTTCCTATAAAAAATGGCAGAGCCTCAGCTTCATGCTGGGGCTTTTTTATTTGCTTTAAATATTATTCCTCCATACTTTTTTCAAATCCCCCTCTTTCTGCCTTCACTCTTCTCTCTTTTTTGAGAATGAAAGCGTTATATTAGTATGATATTCTCAAAAATGATTGTTTTTTCTGAAAATGGTCTTGTGATCTAATCTGACAACTGCTATTATTATGAAATTACAAAATATCAGGAGGAAATCATGAATAAAAAATTGATGCTAGTACTACTTATATCGATTCCTTTCATCGGACAGCTTGCACTGCTTCCCTTTGCGAATCGTATTCATCCATTTGTGATTGGGCTGCCCTTTTTCCACTTCTGGCTCTTACTGTGGATTGTTCTCACACCAGTTTGTACATTTATCATTTACCGGATGCAACATTCAAATGGAGGAACTGACTAATGCAAGGAAATTTAACAGCTTTATTGATTACTGCAAGTATTATTTTCATCGTCGTGGTCATCGGATTTGCCGCTGGTCGTGACAAATCGTCAAGACAGTCGGTAGAAGAATGGTCTGTCGGCGGGAGAAAATTCGGCGGGCTACTCGTCTGGTTCCTCGTTGGCGCAGACTTATATACAGCTTATACCTTTTTAGGGCTCACAAGTACAGCTTATACAGCTGGAAGTGTCGCTTTTTTCGCCATCCCTTATTCGGTTCTTGCTTATTTTATTGCTTATTTTTTCTTACCGAAACTTTGGACGGTTGCAAAAAACCACAAGCTTACAACCCTTGCTGATTATGCACGTGAACGATTTGACAGCAAGCTGTTATCCAGTATGATTGCCATTGTTGGTGTACTTATGCTGATTCCTTATATTTGTCTTCAGCTGAGCGGGATTCAAGATACGTTAACTGTCGCTGGAACTAGTTATATTAATGTGAATGCAGTTGTTATTATTTCATTTATTTTAGTCGCACTTTATACATTTTTCAGCGGTATTAAAGGCCCTACATATACAGCCATTATTAAGGATATTCTTGTTTGGGTGATCATGCTCTTTATGGTGGTTTCTCTGCCAATCATTCATTTTAACGGGTGGACACCTATGATGAATACGTTAGCCAAGGAAGCGCCACAGCTTCTGACGATACCTGAAGGCGGTCCTAAAGGCATTTTGTGGTTCATTACTGCTTCAGGCGTTTCTGCCCTTGCTCTTTTTATGTGGGCACACGCGGCAACTGGGGTTTTTACAGCCAAAAGCGCTGATGCCATCCGTAAAAACAGCATATTTTTGCCTCTTTATAACATTGTATTGATTTTGGTCATCTTCCTTGGGTTTATTGCATTTTTAGTCTTACCAGAAGATACAAATCCAAGATTTGCTCTTCTTCATTTAATTCAAACGTCATATGGCGGGGTGATGCAGGGGCTAGCTTATTCAACGATTGCACTGGCTTCTCTCATTCCATGTTCCATCATGGCCATTGGCGCGTCGAATTTATTTGCGAATAATTTATACCGTGATTTAATTCATCCAAATGTGTCACCGAAAAGATTAACGATCATTACACGTTCGATGGTGTTTATTGTCATCGGGCTGGCACTATTATTCGGTATGCTGTTCCCAACTGCACTTGTCACACTCCAGCTGATCGGCGTTTCAGGAATGGTTCAAATTTTCCCAGCGATTGCGATCAGCTTGTTCTGGAAAAAACAATCGAGAGAAGCAACCATTGCTGGGCTGATCATTGGGATCATCGTCACCTTTACAGCCAATATTTCACAAGTGACGTTCGGTCTTTATGAAGGCTTTCTCGGTTTACTAGCAAACGTTGTGGTCATCTTGATATTGAATCCATTCTTCCAAAAGAATGTCACATCCAATTCAGTTACAAATGATCTGTTTGAAAAGGACAACGAAAAAGCAGCAACGATGGCAAACGAAGCGTAAGGATAAGAAAAAGCAGTCCCCTGATGAGGACTGCTTTTTCTTTATTTCATTTCTTTTTTCAAGACTTCAATGGCTTTTTTCATTTGCGTATCATTTTTCTTTAGCTTATCTTGGATGTTTGTCATGAGTACCGTCGTTGTATCCCCTGTGAGAATACCGTCTGCCTTCAGATCATGATCTGTTTGGAAGCTTTTGACGATAGACTGGAATGCTTGATCATACTCACCATTTGCTTTTGCTTTATAGCCAAGTGCTTGGAACATCTTTTGAGCCGCTTTGACTTCATCACCATTATCATGCAGCTGATACGTCTTTTTCGGGCTTAAATATGGCAGCTTCGCATAACTTGGCAGAGATGCTTTTACCTGTGGTTCAATTCCTTTTTTGTGAATCCAAGAACCGTTCGGTGTCAGCCACTTCGCAATGGTTAACTTGACACTAGAACCATCATTATAGCTTTGCGCATTCTGAACAGTTCCTTTACCGAACGTCTTTTCACCCACAATTTGAATGCCTGATGATTGGTGCAGAGCAGCCGCCATGATTTCAGCAGCGCTGGCTGAGCCGCCGTTTACAAGGACAACTGCCGGCTGATGAACTTTACGTTCTTTTTCAGCCTTGTACTCTTCTTTCTTCCCTTTTTCTTCAACTTGCATGATGACTTTCCCTTTATCGATAAAGTCATTACTCATTTCAATCGCTTCTGTCATAATGCCGCCTGGATTATCTCTCAGGTCGATGACAAAGCCTTTTGCCCCTTTTTTCTCGAGGTCATCAATGGCTTTATCTAGCTCTTTCGATGTTGTTTCAGCAAAGGACGTAATTTGGATTTCTCCTATTTTGTCTTTTGTGAGTTTTGCATACACCGTTTCAAGCGGAATGGTGTCTCTTGTGATCGTCACATCAACATTGCCCACTCCTTGGCGGTTAAGGTGCAGCTTGACATCCGTTCCTTTTTTCCCTCTAATAAGAGAAACTGCTTTATTGACCGACATGCCTTTTGTGCTTTTCCCATCCACCTTTAAAATACGATCATGAGGTTTCAACCCGGCTTTTTCAGCAGGAGAGCCTTTAATCGGTGCGACAATTAAAATTTGTCCATCCTTTTCTTCTA
This sequence comes from Bacillus sp. LLTC93, assembly GCF_002993125.1. Lineage (NCBI taxonomy): Bacteria > Bacillati > Bacillota > Bacilli > Caryophanales > Bacillaceae > Bacillus > Bacillus sp. LLTC93. The sequence continues at coordinate 250,151 of NZ_PVME01000001.1, forward strand.
CTTGTGCACCGATTCCTTCAAATGAGGAAGAAATGGTATTGTTAAATCCTTCGGCTTCCTCCTGATCCATATATGTAGAGTATGGATCATCAAGAGATGCAATCATCCCTTGAATCGCACCATCTACTAGTTTTTGATCATCCGTTTTTTCGTAATACTCATCTTTTACTTTCGTATAAGCAGCCATGAGTTTACTAAACTTCTCATCTTCTGAGACACTGACGACACCTTGTTTTGTGATCACAAATGTAATCGCTGAGGAAAGTGCAGCTGTCACCAGAATGGCTATTACGAACTTGAATTGTTTTTTCAAAAAAACACCACCTTTATCTCCTTTCATTATTATCAAGGACGATTCTCCATCCGTCAACCAAAGGATCAAACTTCTATTTGAAAAGATAAGCCATTTGACCCTGCATTGCATAATCTTTAGAGAGGAACATGATAAGGAAAGAAGGGATTTCATGAGTGATTATGTAGAAATGCTTGCCTATTTTGGCGTATCAAGTGCTCATCCTGGTGGAATTGAGTTAACGAAAACGATGATTGAGCATATAAAACTAACGCCTGATGCGCGTATACTGGATGCCGGATGCGGTACAGGACAAACGGCTGCGTATTTAGGAAATTTAGGTTATCAGGTGGAGGCGATTGATACGCACCCTTTGATGATTGAAAAGGCCAACCTTCGATTCGAGCGAGAAGACCTGCCGATCCGTGCCTTGCAAGCATCCATTGAACACCTGCCATTTCCAGATGCATCTTTCTCTCTACTGATCAGTGAATCTGTTTTAAGTTTCACCGAATTACCTGCTGCACTTGCTGAGATTAAACGGGTGCTTACCCCTGGAAGTCAATTGATCGCAAATGAAGCTGTGTTAAAAGCACCTCTGACACCGGAAGAGCTGGCAGTCGTTCGAGATTTTTATGGCTTCCACTCCCTCTTTTCGCTTGAAGAATGGAAAGAGCAGCTAATAGCGGCAGGCTTTCGTGACATTCGGATTCTCTCATTCGATGAGCACATGGTACAGGAGGAGCCTACAGAAATGGAATTATCTGAACAAATACCGCCTTCTCTTTACGATACGCTGCAAACACACTATGACCTCATTCAAGCGCACCAGGACCATCTAAGTCACATTCTATTTGAATGTACTGTATAAAATGAGCGAATCTCCTATATGTTTTGTCCAAACTCTATGAAGTCTCTCGCATAGGATAAGAGTGAAAAGAGTTTGTCATAAGGAGGAAAAACATGGAGCGCTATCACAAGCTTTGTCAGCAGCACATGGGGAAAGTCGCTAGAATCACTGATCGTAATGGCAGAGTACATGTCGGACGCATTGAGCGTGTGACAAACCGCAAAGTTTATATTCGTCCAGTTGGCGGGTCTCGCGGGGGCTTTGGCTTTGGCTATTGGGGAGGATATTATGGCTGGGGTGCAGCTTATGGCATCGGACTCGGTTTCATTACCGGCTTCGCATTAGCAGGATTGTTCTTTTTTTAAAAGAAGAATAAAAGAAGGCCTCCCGAATAGCTGGGAGGCCTTTTACTTGTTTAGATTTTCTTTACTTTGTTCATGTATTCTTCAAATGTTAAATCGTGATCATGCATCGCTTTGGCTGCTTCTTTTCCAACATAGCGCAAATGCCACGGCTCATATTCGTATTTCGTAATGTCTTCTTTTCCTTTTGGATAACGGATGATAAAGCCATATTGATAGGCGTTTTTAGCCACCCATTTGCCATCAGGTGTTTCACCAAACTTTTCAGAGATCTCAAAGCCGGCACTTTTTGAGGAAATGTCCATGGCTAAACCTGTTTGATGTTCACTTTCGCCTGGTAAAGCGACTGCTTCTTGGGCTTTTTCTTTACCTTTTAATTTGACCTCACTATCAAAAATGACTTTTTGACGGTCATAGGAGCGATAGCCAGATACTGCAGCCAGTTCGAAGTTTTCCTTTTTCGCGCCTTTGAATAACTTCTCAAGTGCTTCCGCTGCTTCTTTACGAATATATCGTTTTTCAATATCCTCTGAAAAAGAGAATTCTACTTTTGGTACAACGAGATCAGAAGGTTTATAGGTTCCTGGTAATGCGTATTCTTTGTTGACAAGTGCTAGCACGTTTGCAGGATTTTGAATGGTTTTCAGTCCACTGACAACCTTGATGTCATTGAAATATTCACTCTTTAACGTCAGCTCTTGATTAGATGAATCTGCCGTATCATTTGAGTTTTGCTGGGATGTTGAACTTGTTGTGTTTTTTTGTTCGTTAGTTTTGCTTGATTCAGATGTACCGCTTTTTTGATCCAGCAACTGGCAGCCTGATAGTGCGGCTGTCAAACCAAGAATCGATGCGATTGAGAGTATTTTATAGCTTTTCTTCATGACATACCTTCCTTTTGCTCTACTAAAAAAATAAAGATGCGCTACATCGTAGCACACCCTTTATACTATTATAAAACTGAATCTAGTGCAATTAAGATCATTTCGTCAAAAGTCGTTTGACGTTCTTCAGCAGTTGTTTCTTCTCCTGTCAGAACATGATCACTTACTGTCAGAATCGATAACGCTTTTCTACCAAATTTTGCAGCAAGCGTATAAAGAGCTGTTGTCTCCATTTCAATCGCTAGAATACCGTATTGATCCATAAGCTCAAGTGGTTTTTCATTGTAAAATTGGTCTGCTGTAAATACATTTCCGACACGAACGGCCACATTTTTTGCTTCTGCTGTGTCGTAGGCTTTCTTGAGTAGACCAAAATCAGCGCAAGGCGCGTAATCAATTGGTCCAAATGCCACACGGTTCATTTGTGAATCTGTTGAAGATGTTTGGGCTAAAATGACATCGCGCACATTGACATCCTTTTTGATCGCTCCGCAAGACCCAACTCGGATTAAGTTTTGAACATCATAGCTTTGAATGAGTTCATTCACATAAATCGAAATAGATGGTACGCCCATTCCAGTGCCTTGTACAGAAACGCGCTTTCCTTTATAGGTTCCAGTAAAACCATACATTCCGCGCACTTCGTTATAGCACTCGACATCTTCTAAATATGTATCTGCAATATATTTCGCACGAAGCGGATCGCCTGGCAGCAATACCGTTTCTGCAATTTGTCCTTTTTCTGCTCCAATATGTACACTCATTTTTTAGCCTCCACTTACGTTTAACATGTGTTTTGTCCTATTTATTATAAACGATTGAGGCCAAAAAAGAAAATACCAGCTGGATCTCAGAGCTGGTATCCTAGATCATCTATTTAACTCATCATCATCAGTCGTTCACTGCGTTTCCATCCGGCCGGAAAGAGCTGATAATAGCACTTCCCCTTTTTCCTATCATCAATCACAACGATATCCCCTGTTGTGATAAACCGCGCATTGTAATCATTAGGGACTGTATCATGTACATTAAATGTCGAGAATGCTTTTTCCAGAACATCAAGGTGTGTTCTGCCGCCAATCTTTGTCCTGTACACAGGCTGATGCCCGCTTACTGCACCATATTCAGGTGTCTGATAAATGGTTAAGTGATATGCTGAAGGTTTCTTTTGAAAAAATCTCAACGTCAATTGCATTCAAATCCCTCCCCTTTTATATAAAATTGGCCGGGATCTATCAATTTCCTTCTTCTATTTTTGTCGAATGCCGGACAATTTTTCGTCAATCTTTTTACATAGAAGAAATAGTGCTAGTCCTATCGCAAAGCCTCCTATGACATCTGTCAAATAATGGACGCCGATATACATCCGGCTGATACCAATCACAAACACGCATAGCCCTGTGATCAGATAGACGGTTTTTTGTCTTTCTTTTAGCCATGGAATCATCTCAACTAATAGATATGCGATAAAAGGATAAATCGTCGCTGCATTCATCGAATGACCACTCGGAAAGCTGTAATAGGTTTCATTGACAAGATGATCAAAGGCTGGACGCTCTCTAGCAAACAGCCCCTTTAGTTCATGATTGATTGTTTTTTCTGTGAGATATAATAGAAAAAGCAGCATGATAGAGTAGTAGCGCTTATACACCAGTAGTACCACACTAAAGATGAGCATGATTGGTACTAGCAGCGCGCTGATGCCAAAGTCCGTCACAGCCAGCATGACATCATTTATAAAAGGGAATCTGATGTTCTCAAACCACAGGATGATCTGGTTGTCCAATGTCTGACATACACCAGATACCATGAGCGCAGCGATGGCGCCAAATAAAATGAAAAGAAATAGGATATACACGTGAAAGAATTCCCCTCCTTCTTTCCTCAGAATCTCTTCAAAGTATAGTGCCTACCACGCCTCTTCTTCAACTATCATTGTTTTTCTCAGCATATATTCAAATGTAATATCAGCCAGCTCAAACGTTTCTAGCTCAGTCGGTATGTACCCTCTTTTGACCAGCTCCATGTAGAAGAATTCCGCAATTTCCTCTGTATCAATCACCAAATCTGCTTCTTTCATTGCTTTCCGCCTCCTTTTTTATGATGTATGAACGATGCCTGTTTTTTATTACAGTTTGTCATAATGGCTCATTCCATACATATAAATGCAGTAAACGAAAAGAAAAGGGGCTTGAGGCAATGAAATGGTTAAGCATATTAGATGGAGAAACGTTTGATCAAGTGATGGGCCGTATCTTGAGGGGATGGTTTTATGTGATTGTATTTTTATGTGTACCTTATTTTTTATTCGTTTTAGGACAAGTCTTTCTTTAACCAAAATGCTCGTTTAAACTTTCCAAAATAAAATCCATCATATCCTTATATTCTGGATCTTCGAAAAATTCGTAGAGAATTTTATAATCATTATAAATATCAAGAAGCTCATCCACTATAGATACAGCGAGGAATTCTAGTGATGCTTCGCTTTCTTGCTTCTCTTCCAACTGTAATAGAGCCGTTTGTACCATGTCTTCCTCTTTTTCTTTTGAGGTTTCTCCCACGTAATGCACAAAAAGAAGCTGATGAACAAACTGGTCCATCTCATATTTCCTTAGGACAAGCGTTAAGTCTTCTTCCTCTGTTTCCAGCCACTCTCCGTCCTTTAGCCTCGTGAGTTCGTAAATCACATCTTCCCAGCCATCTTCAAGGTAGCGCCAAATTTCAGTCCGATGACCAATGATTTTAAATAGCTCTTTTCCGTAATCTTTTACATATACGACATCGCCAATGAGGAACTCATATTCAATGTCCAGCTTTTCTGTATCCACAATCACTCCGTCGTACTCATCGTAAAGCAGGAGTGATGTTTCAAAATAAAGCACCTCATTATGATTGACCTCATACAAATAGTGCTGGTCAATTTGATGGACTTTTGTAATCGTTCCGACTGTGCCGTACATGACAACGACGACAATATCCCCTACTTGATATTTTGGTGCTTTCGCCTTCATTCTGTCTCCCCCTTGCCCGACTTTTGGTCTTAACGTATCGTATGCCGGCGCAAGGAATTCTGCATGGGCAACCACACCATGCAAAACGCCATTTTATTTCTCCATCAAAAAACCGCTTCTTCCATCAGGAACAAGCGGTTATATGTGAGTTATTTTTTTTTGACTTCTACTTCGTATTGTTCAAACGCTTCGTCAAATGTAGTCATCGAGTGTAAATAATCGCCATTCAATTCTAAATAGGCACATAGCTCATGATAATCAGTGGAAGCTTTAGGAAAGCTGTGATCTTCATAAGCAGCATTTGCAAAATGACTGATTTCATCTTTCGGTTTTGGATGTCTGTACTTCATTAAATAATGGTAAAACGACTTCACCTGTTTTTCCCTCCGCGACACTCTATTTTGTTGTTATATTATACAGGAATTTGATGACTTGTATAGGCGGAGGTACAACTTATGATGAAAAATCAAAGTAATTTCGCTTTAATAACCGCTCCATGCTCATTAATTCTTCATATGAAATTTTTTCTGGAAGTTTTGTTTGGTCTACTAAAATTAATTGATCCTCTATCTCTTTTACCGTTTCATCCTTTTGATATGTCATTCCGCAATGCATACAAGAAATGGACGGCGTGTCGATAATTTCAATGGATTGTGTGCCAGTGATCAGCTCCCAATAAACTGTTGTCTGCTCCGCGTTTGCTTTGTTTTCCTCACACCAATCACATGTCAACAAGGTTATTTCTCCTCCTTTACTGTTTCTTCTTTTTTGAGCTGCGCTTGATATTTCTTCTCTTTTAATTGATCCCGTTTTTCACGTTTGTTTTTGAGCGTATCATGCTCAGGATTTGTCTCATATAATTCTCTTCGTTTCATCCGGCTTAAATTTTCAGGCGTAAACGATCTTGCTTCATCTTGAAATAGAGCAGTGACACCAATTGCCGGTTCTTGTTTCTCTTCATAAACTTCATTAAAATACGCATCTGCCTGGCCTGCGACGTAATGCTCTGGCTCTGGGTACGATGTGATGACGCCTTCAAAGTTACGAAGGACGACTTTCTCAGGGCTTTGCGATAATAAATAATTTGGCTGTAAAGCGATTTTTCCTCCGCCTCCTGGGGCATCTACAACAAAGCTTGGCACTGCATAACCGCTCGTATGACCTCTTAAGCCTTCAATGATTTCAAGCCCTTTTGAGACTGGTGTTCTAAAGTGACCAATGCCCTCAGATAAATCACATTGATAAATATAATACGGTCTAACGCGAATCTTCACCAGATCATGCATCAGCTTCTTCATAATCGGGACACTGTCGTTAATACCCGCTAGGATCACAGCCTGATTACCTACAGGGACACCGGCATTGACAAGTCGTTCACACGCTTCCTTTGCTTCTTTTGTGATTTCAATACTTGTATTGAAATGAGTATTCAGCCAAACTGGATGATATTTTTTCAAAATCTCACACAGTTCATCTGTAATTCTTTGTGGAAAGACAACCGGCGCACGGGTACCAATCCGAATGATCTCAACGTGCGGAATGTCTCGTAAGTTTTTCAAAATGTATTCGAGCACTTGATCATTGATTAAGAGCCCATCTCCGCCTGAAATTAAAACATCTCGCACTTCAGGTGTTTCTCTAATATATCCAATCGCAGCATCTAATTGCTTTTTAGGCACGCCCATGCCGATCTGGCCGGAAAAACGCCTTCTCGTACAATAGCGGCAGTACATGGAGCACTGATTTGTCACAAGAAACAGCACACGATCTGGATATCGGTGCGTTAAACCCGGGACGGGTGAATCCTCATCTTCATGAAGCGGGTCTTCCAAATCATATTTTGTTTTATGAAGCTCCTCTGCAATTGGCACAGATTGCATGCGTATCGGACATCTTGGATCGTCTGGATTCATCAGTGAGGCATAGTAGGGTGTAATGTTGAGTGGAATGGTTTTGGTGGAAATCTTCACTCCTTCTTTTTCCTCTTCTGTTAAGTTCACGATTTTTTCTAAATCATCAAGCGTTTTAACGGTATGCGTCAACTGCCAAATCCAGTCGTTCCACTTTTCCTCAGGGACATCTTTCCAAAGTTCAATGTCCTTCCAATGACGCGTTGGTTCATACAGTTTCTGATTCATATCCATTCCCCCTATCAGCATTCACTTTATACTATGCAAGTTATGTGCCAACATGGGAAAATGCCCCTATTGTTTACAAAAGGAGCTTTTTCCTGCAAGTTTCAATCATTAAAGTGCCTACATTTCGGCATCTGCATATTTCTTCAGTTTATATTGCAGCGTTTGTCGAGGGATCTTTAAGGCTACGGCGGTTTGCTTAATATTCCCGTTATGCTTACTTAAAGCTTCTTGAATCAATGTTTGTTCAAATGAAGTAACCTGACTTTTTAATGAGGACTGCGGCGGTTCGTTTTCTCTCTTCTGCGCCCGTAAATGAGCAGGAAGATATGCCGGGGTGATGTCTTCCGCTTCCTTTGGCATCATCAAAACAGCATGCTCAATGGTATGTTTTAATTCTCTGACGTTCCCTGGCCAGTGATGCGCCATAAACAATTGTGTCGTTTCTTCAGATAGGCGGGTGACATTTTTAGAAAACTGGTGATGATAGGTTTGAATGAAATGGCGGGATAGCAGCTTGATATCTTGCTTTCTCGCTCGAAGCGGCGGAATATGGAAAGATGACACATGCAGTCTATAAAATAAGTCTTCTCTTAAAATTTGCTTCTTCACTGCTTCAAATGGGTCTATATTAAGCGCAGTAATAACTCTGACATCCACTTTAATGGCCTTTGCATCACCGATGCGGCGCACAACGCCATCCTCTAACACACGTAATAATTTTGTTTGTAGCGTGAGCGGCATTGCTTGCAGCTCATCAAGAAAAAGTGTGCCCCCATCTGCTAATTCAAAAAGCCCCTTGCGATCAATTGCGCCCGTATAGCTTCCTTTGACAGATCCGAACAATAAACTCTCAAGTAATGATTCTGGAAGCGCTGCACAGTTTTGCGGGATGAACACCTGGTCTTTTCGATCAGATTCATGGACAATGGCTTGTACCAGCACTTCTTTTCCTGTCCCTGTTTCCCCGTAGACAACAACAGACGACGGATAAGCAGCTGCTTTTTTTGCTTTCTCAAGCATCTCTTTTAAAAGCGGATCATTTGTTAAAAATGAAGAAAAATCATGCATTTGGTCTGTCTCAGAAACACCATTCGTTCGTTTTTTTTGATCTAAACGATTCGAAAGCGCCGACAGCTTTGATACATCTTTTGCTACTTCCACTGCGCCTATTAACTTGCTATCTTCAATAATGGGCAATGTGGTGTTGACCGTTTCAATTTTTTCTCCATTTTTATTCAAATACGTTTGTAAAGAATGATAAATGGGATTCCCAGTTCTAAGTACATGCATGAGCGTACTTGTTTTTTCAGTTAATGATGGATACACATCAAGGATATACTTGCCAATCACCTCTTCTTTTTGTAAACAGTCAAATTTAGCGGCATTGTGATTATAAAAGATCGTCACCCCTTGATCATCTACAACATGAATGGCTTCATCGATGGCTTCTAAAATTAATTCAAACCAATCCGCTCTTTCGACAACCTTCCCCATTCTTTCCCCCTCACTTTCAGTGCCGGAAAATCGGCATCTATTGCCCAATTTTCAGCGGCTTGTTCGTGCTCAGTTGGTTTCCCCTATCCTTTTCACGTTTCGCTTTTTCCTATCAATCTCCTGCTTTTTTCATCTATTGCTTAAAAAAAGCATCCCTCTTATGAGGAATGCTTCCGCCCTGATGTTTGATAAAGAGACATATCGAATTCATGTAGCGATTCCATATACAGTGGCACAATTGGCTTCCCTTCTTGAAATAACGTAAATTGGGAAGGAAATAGCCTGATTGGTTGATGATTAAACGCAAATAACTTCATTACCTCAGGAACAATACGGCAAAAGGTATCATGCATAAGCAAATAGACATCTTGTTCCCATTTAAAGAGCCGACGATTTGGCGGGCTGAATACAGGAAATGCTTGAATGATTTCCCCATCATCAAACGTCTGAAGCAGATCATTTGAAATGGTGTAAATCTCCTTTGGATGAAACTGAAAATATTGCATATCACGCTTTGAAGCAAAACGTCTTTTTTTCTGATCTTCAATATAATAAAACGTCCTTCCATTATCTGCGCTGACCACTGTATAATTTGGCACTGCCAGCATCTCATTCATCTCATATTTCATCGCACATAACAAAGGAATACGAATTGCACGCCTTTTCTTTTCATTCACCCAACACCTATCGATTCCATGAAGATTTCCGTGGGCGATCTGACAATAAGCCCCTTCTCTTTCAATCACAGTTCCATCAATTAAATCATACGGCATACTTGAAAACATGTGATGAAAGGATTGAGGTGTTTTATACGTTGTATCAAGCACATCTTTTAATGGAAAAAACGCTGCAAAATAATTCAACCTCATCCAAAAAACAGAGTCTGCATGATGCCAATGTTTCGGGTCATCGTCCCAATATTGCCCGTATTTCTCATAAATAAGCGGAAGCAAGCGCCTTCTGTGCATGACCGAACAATGGTCGACTTGAAAGGACGCATGCTCTAACATTTGATCTGCTTCCCGAACGAAGCTCATGGTTTCCACTAGATGCTTATCAACATGAACGACACGCTGCGAGGAATAAACAATATCTATATGAGGCTTCGATTGAAAAACATCCACCATTTTCTGCAAACGATCTTTACGGTACATTGTATCATCTGTTAAATAACAAATCAGCTCACCTGTTATACGTGTTAAAGCTTCATTAATAAGCGTCGCATAACGTACGGTTTCAAGCCGTTTTGCAGGATGAACCGTGTGCGGATACAGATGAATGCGTTTATCGTCTAAAAAGGGCTGAATCTTTTTCGTTGTTTCTGGCTCTGAGCCATCATCCATAATCAAAAGCTCCCAGTTTTGATACGTTTGTTCCACCATACTCTTTAGCACACGATCAATGAAATCAGGTTTATTGTAGCTTGTTAAAATCACCGATACTTTCATGATCATTATCCTTTTTCGTTAGATTAAAAAGCCCCCCAGCTGACAATGTTCACATAAGGAACACTTACTCTTAGCTGATTTGTCGCATTTTTAAAAACCGCTACTGAATCAAACAATTGCACGACAACCACGTTTTGGAGCACATCTCCATTGACCAAATGAACACGTGGCAGTGGAATGCCAAGCTCAAGCCATGGACGAAGCAATTCTTTGATTTCTGACGCACTTTCTTTCTCACTTTCCTCTAAAAGATGAAGAAGAAATAAAATCAAAATGACTTCAAGTACTCCTTCTGCTTCTAGTAATTCTTCGTTCCAACCATTTAATAATTGTTCAAATCCCATTCAAAATCCCTCTCTCTTCTCATGTAATCTTTACTAGAGTATGAGAATCGCTTCATTTAGCCTCAGCATTTGAAAACATTTTTAAAAATGTGTGAAGTGATTAACTGAAAAAAGAACAAGGAATGAGCATTCTGCTTATACAAAAAAAAGTGAACGGCATATACATAGTGGTGTGTTTGAAGTGATGAAGGAAGGATGGGGAGAAAATGAGCGACAAGCGTGCCGAATTAAAAAAAGAACTATTGAAACTGTTTTTCAGACCGCTTAGTCATGCGTTAACAGTCAATCTCGAAGAAGGAGGAGTACAAGTGGAAGAAAAATTAAACAATTTATTTAGTGAAGTGGCATCTGAGGCATCACCTTCAGATTCTGCTACAACACTCGATGTATCTCAACCAGCAAGATGGATTTTTGCAAGACTTGCACCAGGAACAGTCATTAGCATTGTCACTGACTCAGGAGACCTAATCGGCCCAGTTCAATTTGTATCATTCGATGCTTCAACAGGTGTTGTGTTCGTCACACAAGAAAGCTCCGTGACACCTGCAGGCTCTTCAACGACTCTATTAGATGTAGATAAAGTTGAAAGTGTTACGTTCACATCTTAATGTGAGAGGGTCAACATGAAGCTTCTTTATATCAGCTCTGGTTACGGCGGAATCTACCGAACTTTTGATCAATGGATAGAAGAAAGCTTCATTGATTCACCCTTTTCATATTTGAAGATAGAAAGAGAATCTCTACTTGAGCACATGCACAAAATCCGGACATTTTCTCCGGATTTTGTTTTCATGATGATCGGTGATCATGTTCCTAAAGAAGTACTTCATCAGTTCAAACAAGAAAAGATCCCCATCATTCTATGGATGACAGAAGATCCTTTTTATACAGATGTGTCTGCTACCTGTACACAGGATGCACAAATGATTTTAACCATTGACGAAGGCGTACTGCCTTTTTACAAACAATTAGGTGTTGACCACGTGCACTACTTTCCCATTCCAACCAATACACGTGTATTTCAGAAAAAAATGCCGCAAGCTGAGACATTCACCTATGACATTGCACTCGTTGGTTACCCTTATCCAAACCGCATCAAAGCCATCGATGCACTCTTACACCAGCACAAATGGCGTATTCTCGTTGCAGGCAAGGAATGGCATCGGCATTTGAATAAGTCACGTAGACGGTATCGTGATTTAACACTTGTGACCAACTGGCTGAGCCCTAAGCAAATGGCGGAAATGTATCAACAATCAGCCATTGTCCTTAATCCGCACAGACCAGCTCAATTCGTCTATAACCGAAACAAAGTAATGATTCAAAATATGAGCCTCAACAACAGAGCGTTTGATATCGCTGCAAGTGGAAGCTTTCAATTGACGGATATGAATCCGCCAGATCCTTTTTCAAGCTTCGCTTTTTACACACATGAAGACGATTTGATTGAGCAGACCGAATACTATGTATCAAATGTTGAAAAAAGAAAGGCGATTGCGCTGAATAATTACGAGCAAGTCGTTCACTGGAATACATTTGACACGCTACCATACAGGTTATATGAGATAGTAAAAAGCGCCCTATGACTGGGCGCTTTTCTTGTTGAAATCAATTTTACGGTGTCCCTTCCGCATCGAGGCGAGCCAATAATACTTTCTCTGCCTCTTTCCTATCTGCCTCACTTTTCACAACAAGCGATTGCTTGTGATCCATCATATACGCTCCAACTGATCCTTCTAAAAAGGAATGGATGCATTCTTTTGCATAATGAGCATAAAAAGCATAAACAGCGCCATTTAAACGGCCATACGTATGAGGATGCCCCTGCTTTGGAATGAAAAAATAATGATTGTCCTTATATAAAGTGGCTTCATTGCTTTCATGCAGTGTCCATGTTTCGTTTGGGTTTTCTAGCGCCTCTGTAAAAGAAGCGGTACAGTCATAGCTCCCTTCTACTAGAAGCTCCAAGCAGCTCTCAATATCTGCCGGCTGTCTAAGAGGAGACGACGGATGCAGATACAGGACAATATCAAATGTCTTCCCCTCTCGTTCTAAATAAGCAAGCGCGTGTTTCACAGCTAGTAATGAGGGTGTTTGTTCAGTCACATGTGTACTTGGAAGTTCAATGACATTTGCTCCATAGTGGGACGAAATGATTTGTGTATTCACATCCTCTGAGGATACGATGATTTCATCTAACTCAACCATTTGTAATAGCGGCTGAATGGTCCAATAGATGAGCGGCCGCTCCGCCAATATGCGAATGTGTTCACCATGATGATCTTGCTGGCAGCCAAAAGCTGGTATCATGGCTAAAATACGATTTCCCCTATACATATATTCTCTTCTCCCCTCGCCCGCAGCTCAATGTCCTGCGAAAATGCTTACCCATGATTGAGCTGATCGCAGTACTGAAGTGTTCAGGTCTCTCGCTTTTTCTACTTTTTCTTTTATCTCTCCATATTCTATTAAAACATCAAGCAGATGGTTATAATTTGTTCACCTAATTTATGCATGAAGTGGTTCTTTTCCTCAAACGTCTGCCACTCTTTCACATATGATGCAAAGTAGAGAAATGATAGTTGGGGGATTAGATATGTCCAAACAGATAGAAATGAGTTTGAAGACCTTTTTTCGTGACAAAACGATTTTAGTCACAGGCGGTACGGGTTCAATCGGCCGGCAAATTGTCAAAAAATTAACAGCATGTTCTCCAAAGAAAGTCATTGTATTCAGCAAAGATGACAGCAAACAATACATGATGAAAAATGAGTATGCAGAGCATCCAGAGGTCGTATTTGCTCTTGGTGATGTGCGCGATGCCAGCCGCGTGAGACAGCTTGTCAAAGGTGTTGATATCATCTTTCATGCAGCAGCCTTAAAACAAGTACCCACTTGTGAAGATAATCCGTTTGAGGCGGTTCAAACCAATATCATCGGCGGGCAGCATGTCATTGAAGCAGCGATCGAACACGAAGTCAGTCATGTTGTCAACATTTCAACCGACAAGGCAGTGGCCCCGACGAATGCCATGGGTGCAACAAAATTGATTTCAGAAAAACTATTTTTCCAAGCAAACGAAAGTATTCCCAATCAAAAAACAATGTTTTGCTCTGTACGCTTTGGCAATGTGCTTGGATCAAGAGGCTCCGTCATTCCGATCATGCTCCAGCAGCTGTTAAACGAGAAACCTTTGACCGTGACAGATCCTGCCATGACACGTTTTTTTATGTCCATTGAAGAGGCTGTATCCCTTACACTTGAGGCAGCCATCATGATGAAAGGCGGCGAAACCTTCATTCTCAAGATGGAGTCATTACAGCTTGCAGATCTATTAAAAGCGTTTCATGAATATGCTGGTCAAATAAACGTTGCAGCACCAGATATTCTCGTTATTGGTAAAAGACCTGGAGAAAAACTTCACGAGGAGCTCACATTCCCACATGAGGCAGATGCACTGTTTGAGCATGAACAATTTTATGCGATCTTACCGAGACCACATCTGCACCCTGCCTTTCAAAAAGTCGATTTGACCAATTACACGTCAAATGAAGCACCGCTCATTACAAAAGCGAAGCTATTCCATATCATCGAACAATTACATCACACGCATCATAAAAAATAAAAAATCGTCACACGGAAGCAGATGCTTTCCATGTGACGATTTTTTTACATGAATTATTCAAATAGATGTGTCAAATGGCCGTAGCCCTCTTTTTCCAGATCATCCTTTGGGATAAACTTCAAAGCGGCTGAGTTAATACAATACCGGAGACCATTTGGTCCTGGTCCATCAGGAAAAACATGACCAAGATGAGAATCAGCTGTTTTGCTGCGAACCTCTGTCCGAACCATACCATGACTCGTATCAACCTTCTCCTCTACTTCCTCGCCTTCAATCGGTTTTGTAAAACTTGGCCAGCCGCAATGGGCATCAAACTTATCGAAAGAAGAAAACAATGGCTTGCCTGAAATGATATCCACATAAATGCCTTCTTCTTTGTGGTCCCAAAATTCATTTTGAAATGGCGGCTCAGTGCCATTATTTTGCGTGACCTCGTACTGCATCCGGTTTAATTCTTTGATCCGTTGCTCTTTTTCATTTGCCATTATTTATCACTCCAATGGGATTGAATAAAACCCGCTCTACCCGAACCGACATGATATCGTTCGTAGTGCATGTTGTTCTTTTTATAATAATGCTGATGATATTCCTCTGCAGGATAAAAAGGACCAGCCTCTAAAATTTCTGTGACGATTGGCTTTTGGAAGATCCCGCTTTGACTCAGCTGCTCTTTCGAAGCTTCTGCAAGCTTTCGCTGCTCCTCGTGATGAACATAAATACCTGTACGGTAAGACTCTCCTCTATCACCAAATTGCCCTCCATCATCTGTTGGGTCTATTTGCTGCCAATACAGTTCTAATAGTTTCTCATACGGGAAAACGTCAGGATCAAATGTGATTTGAACCGCTTCTCTATGTCCCGTTGTATTTGTACATACTTCCTCATAGGTCGGATTCACTGTATGTCCGCCAGTATACCCTGATTCAACTTTGATAATGCCTGGCTGTTCATCAAAAGGTTTAACCATACACCAGAAACAGCCTCCAGCAAATGTGGCTAATTCTTGTTTTTCAGACATATTAGTGCCCCCTTCATTTAAAAAATGGTATCATCATATTATAACATGATAAAAAATAATGAAAATGATACGACTTGTGTAGCTAAAATGAAAGAAAGCATTCTGTCGTATCTTAAAATATAATGGGGGTTTAATGATTGGAACAAAGAAAACAAATGATGTATGAAATGGATACTTTACTGAGAACCGTATTTAAGCAGATACGTTATGAAATTAACAGCCTGCTGGATAACGAATTATCTCGGAATGAATTTCTCATTTTAAATCTACTCCGTGAGCACGGTGCAAAAAAAGTAACGGAATTCGCTTCGATTCTTGGGGTGTCAGCAAGCCATATTACAGCAGTGACCGACACACTTGTAGAAAAAGGCTGGATCACTCGTATCCGCTCAAAAGAGGATCGCCGCATCATCAAAATCCACTTAACCGATAAGGGTAAGGAAATTACTGAGCATTTTGAAAAAAAGAAAACAGAATACTTTATGGAACGATTTGAGTCATTTGATGATGAAGAACTCAAAACGATGATCAAATTATTCAAAAAGCTGGATAAAAGTCAAAAGGATTAAGCATAGATTTTAGCGCTCAGGACATGCTACGGATAAAAAGAGGTGGATGAACCATGACAAGCCCTTACCTTTGTCCAAACTGTAAAACCAATAGAACGCGCTTTAATCTGATCGAGCAGCTTTCAGAACCTGTGAAGCTTGATCCGGCGACTGGAGCAATTGTCGAAACATACGAAGGAGATCAACTTTCTCCTTTTCACATGAGATATCAAGGACCTCAAATCAAAGTCCAGTGCGGCGTTTGCGGTTTAATTGAGGATGAAAAAACATTCATTAAGTTGGCTGAATATGATCAATATTCTTCTCCTTCTTAACATGAAGGCCTGACGTTTTCCGTCAGGCTTTTTTCTATGTTTCTTTTGCCTATACAGATCGTCCCTTTCGTGCATACGCTACAAAAAACACCATCATATGAGAAAGAAAGGTTGATGACATGCAGCAGCTCTATGATATGAATGACTTTCCATATCGTCCATCAGCTACCGTCTACCAATACCATCAAAGAAATACTTCTCAAAAAGCCGTTATTCGACTCTTTCACGCTGCACCAGACCTAAGTGAGCTTGCTGTATTTGTGAATCGGCAGCAGGTCGTGGAAACGATGCCTTATGGCCAGCTGACAGCTTATATGGAGTGGGATGAGGGTGTTTATGAGATAGAAGTCTTCAAGCCGGCTACAAAAGAAAGGGTTCTTTATTCTCGCAACATGATCAAAGGAGACGAGACTTACACACTTTGTATCACAGGGGCTCGAACAGGCTTTGCATTGCTAAAAGAGCATCAAGATTCTCTTATCAAGCAAGATGACCTATCAGCACTAACATTTGTCCAGCTGTCTCCTGACCTCCCTCCCATTGATTTATATGAACGGGATCAAGGAATGGTTTCAAAGGAGCTTGGTTATGTGAGTAGCACCCAAACTCACCATTTCTCTCCGAATAAGTATCATTTTGAACTGAAAGCCTCCGGTACACAAAGTGTACTGCTTGATATCCCAAAAGTTCACCTGCAAACAAAGCGTGCATACATTATTTTGCTTCATGGTTTTGCAAACGGAGAGCCCGAGCTCATGGCGAAGGTGGCCTTGTCTCGCCAAATATAAAAAGAGCCTTTCCAAATGGAAAAGGCTCTTTACGAGACATCTTCAGCTTTTTCTTGCTTTTGAAAATCAAAAGCAAGAATCATGATGCCTAAAAATAATGCACAATAGGCAATATTTAAGTAAAACTGATCGATATTTTCTGCTTTTAAATCAGTGGCAGCCGTAATGCCAAAGTACGTAGCAAATAAAAGCGACAGTAAACTGAAATATTGATAGACTCGCTTCATGATTTCACTCCTGACTAGCACGTTCTATTGCTTTGGATGGTAATATGAGAATTCGATTTCATCGTTCTCAAGATCAATTTTGTTCGCTTTGACATACATATCATTCGTCAGTGGCATTTCTGAAAGACGTACTTCAACCGTTTTTTGGTCTGGTTTCACATGAACGAATTCTGGCAGTTCATAAAACTGGCCCATGTAGCTTAAAACAAAACTAATCGGAATGCTCAATTGTCCAATTGAAAAGTCATCCACTTTCAGCAGCACATCTCCATTATCTTCAACAGTTGGCGTAAATGACACGTTTGCATCAATGGTTGAAGAGAAGGCTTTAATCGCGCCTGTTACTTTCACATCTTGATCAATCGCAACATGAAAGTCAGGCATATCGTTTGATCCTTGATTTTTTAAATAATCATTTACAAAGCTGGTCAGCGATTCTTTTGAGCTAGAAATGTTAAAGGCATATTCGCTTTTCGCTTCTTTTTTTGAAGCGGATTGACCACCTGGCAGTAGCATCAAAATGCCGCAGGCAAGAACAATCAGTAGATTGATTGCAAGTAAAATAAAAAATAAGCTTTTCCATTTTTTCATATTTTCACCCTATTCCTTCGGCAGTCCTTCTTTTTTCACTTCTGAGAATAAACGATTTGCCATAAGAGAGTACCCCTTTTGGTTTGGGTGGAAATCATCATCTGCCAGTAATTTTTCATCAGAATCTTCTTCAAATAAATCGGCCACATTGATCATATCAGCGTTGCCGTCTTTTTTCAGTTCTTTTTTGGCGACGGCATTCCAGTCTTTGACGACTTCATCGATATCTCTTAGCTCAGTCAGACTGAACTTAAAGGGATTATACATACTGACATACATGATCTTCGCGTGGTTATTATGTTCTCTCAGTTGAGCAAGAATGGTTTTAAATCGCTCCTCAAAAGGACCTTGCTCTTTTTGAAAAGGAGCAAAAGTCAAATTGAGTACATTTTGACGGACGACATGCATTAAGTCATTTCCGCCGATCGTAAAGAAAATATAATCAGCGTCTTTTAGCCCATCTTGCACCTTTTTCTCTTTTAATCTCTTTAATAAATCTACCGTTCTACTGCCTTTAACGGCATAGTTTTTTAATGTAACAGATTGCACGCCGTCCACCGCTTCTATCTTGTCACGGGTGATGCCTGCATATCCCTTTTTATTTTGATCTCCGATTCCTTCTGTTAAGGAATCTCCAACCGCTGCGATGGTAATATGTTCTTTTACGTTCTGTGTGTCTTCTAGTTTATCCTTTATGCCAGCCTCTTGAGCAGAACATGCAGAAAGAACAAAAGCTAGAGACATCACAATCAAAATCAAACGAGCCTTCAAACGATGATGTCCCTCCTTTTTCTGATTAAAAAAGTGTATCATGTTTTCGCTCATTTGAACATCCTTATGCTAGCTTCGGTTAAGCGTTTTGATGTCCTTGATGATTTCATCATATGGTGTATTTTGTACGCCATCATAATTTTTCATCACTTTCCCTTCTTGATCAACAAGGAAGAACAGTGATTGATGAATGACTTGGTCTTCATCTTCAGGTTTTTTCACAATGGTTTTAAAGCTCTTCATGGCGAATTTTTCAATTGCTGACTGCGAGTAACCAGTGAGGAAATCCCAATTTTTAAAGGACAATGGATATGCTTTGGCAAATTCCTTTAGCTTTTTCGGTGAGTCCACCTCTGGGTCAACGCTAAAGGAAATGATATGCGCATCCAATTTTTCTTCTTTTAACCGTTTTTGCAGCTCTGTCATATGAGCAGTCATAGGCGGACAGATCGTTTCACAGCTTGTGAAAATAAAATCTGCAACCCATACTTTCCCCTTCAAATCATCCAGTGACACCTTTTGACCATCTTGGTTTTGATACTCAAACGGCTGTATTTGATAATTTAACGCATCCTTGATTTGTCCATTTGAACACGATACTAAAAGAAGCACGCTTATCATCATAAGCGCACCAAGCAAGGCTCCCCTTTTTCTATACATGATATGCCCATCCCCTTTTTCAATCAATCGGTATAAAAAGTGAAGCCTATTGCTCCCTTTCCAGTATGGCAGGAAATAACCGGTGTTGTGTAGGCAATATCAACAAGTGCATCAGGTGTGTGATCGAGCAGCGCTGATTTGAGTTTTTCTGCAAGCTCTAATGCATCTGCGTGCGCAATCCCAATTGCCTGAACGGTTTTTCCTTTCACCGCCTGTACATACTGTTTTGTCAGATAGCGGACAAGAGCGGAGTAGCTTCTCACATTCGCTTCTGGCGTGTATACTCCATCTGTTAAGCTGGCAATTGGTTTGATGTGAAGAAGTGAGCCGATCAGCGCCTTTCCTCTTCCAACCCTTCCACCTTTCACGAGATTTTCTAATGTATCAATTGTGACATATAGCTTTGTTTTATGGCGGATTTTCCCCACTTCTTTGATGATGTCTTCACGGCTTGCACCCTTTTTTGCAAGTTCTGCTGCTTTGATGACTTGAAACCCTAATCCATAGGAGATAAAGTTTGAATCAATCACCGTGATGTTTCCATTCACCATTTCCGAAGCGCTTTCAGCCGTTTGGACAGTACCACTCATTCCACCGGTTAAATGAATACTAATGACTTCGCTTCCATCTGCCGTCAGCTTTTCATATAATTCGACGAATTGACCGATTGCAGGTTGAGACGTTTTCGGCAATTCCTCAGCGGCCTCCATTTTATGAATAAATTCATCAGGCTGCAAATTCACCCGATCAATATAATTAACTCCAGAAATGGAGATATTGAGCGGAATCACGTGAATTGAAAGGTCATTGATTTTCTCTTGCGGAAGATCTACAGTTGAATCTGTTACAATTTTAATTTGTTTCACTATCGTCTCATCCTTGCTGTCTTAGTCTTTACTTATGATATTACCTTATTTCCTGTATTCTTGAAAACAACTGCCCTAACGTTTTTGAATTTGTCACATTTTCTTCTTTTCATCAAAAAAATCCTTGCCAACTGAGCAGCCGTCCTTTTAAAACGACCGCTCACTCCTTTTGACAAAGATTTCTATTTACGCATTGTGTTTCAGTGTTGGCTGCTGATAGATCTGTTCATATGTGCTCCACTTGACGTTACGTTTCACGTACTCCCTGAAAGAGTACACATCTCTCTTTCCTTTAGATACATAGACTTTTTTCAAGAAAGCTTCAAGTCTAAAGGTGAGCATGAAACAATACGTCTCATCCCCCTTTAGAACAGGGATTTCTGTTACCTTGATCTGAGCTCCATCCATCCGTCTAAAACATATTGTTTTGAGCAGCACAAACGATCAATCCTCTTTTCCAATGATCTGTTAAGCCTAAATAAATAGGTGGAATAAATCTTGATCTTTATTCACTTCAACATAGTGGAAGCCTTTTTTATTCATCCGCTCAATCAGCGCCGCATAGTCATCTCTTTCTTTCAATTCGATGCCAACAAGTGCTGGACCTTTGCTTCGGTTATTCTTTTTCGTATATTCAAAGCGTGAGATATCATCATTTGGCCCTAACACTTCATCTAAAAATTCCCTGAGAGCTCCTGCTCTTTGCGGAAAATTGACGATAAAGTAATGTTGAAGCCCTTCATAAATCATTGAGCGTTCTTTGATTTCTTGCATTCTGCCAATGTCATTATTTCCCCCGCTGACAATACAGACGACATTTTTGCCTTTAATCTCCTCGCGATGCGCCTCTAATGCCGCAATCGGCAAGGCGCCTGCTGGCTCTGCTACAATCGCACATTGATTATACAGCTCTAAAATGGTTGTACACACTTTCCCTTCTGGTACAAGACTAATTTTATCGACAACGGACTGAAGGGATGTAAACGTCTTTTCACCAATCCGCTGAACCGCTGCCCCGTCTACAAACTTATCAATCGAATCAAGTGTCACGACCTCCCCCTTCTCATGGGAAGCATGCAGTGAAGCTGCGCCAAGTGGCTCGACAGCAATGATTTCGGTTTCTGGTGAAATGTTTTTGATATATGTGCCAACGCCAGATAGCAGTCCGCCACCTCCGACGCTTGCAAATAAAAAATGAGGCTCCACTTCGATATCATTTAATATTTCTACAGCAGTTGTTCCTTGTCCTGCCATCACATCCAAATCATCAAACGGATGGATAAATTCGCGCTTTTCCTTATCTCCGCATTTTACCGCTTCATGATAGGAATCATCAAACGTATCTCCGGTTAAGATAATTTCAACATATTCTTTTCCGAAAAGCTCCACTTGAGATACTTTTTGTCTTGGCGTCGTAGCCGGCATAAAGATTTTCCCGTGGATACCTAAATATTTACAAGAATAGGCAACACCTTGCGCGTGATTTCCAGCACTTGCACAGACAATGCCATTTTCTAGTTTATTTTTTGGCAACTGGCTCATTTTATTAAAAGCGCCTCTTAATTTAAAGGAACGAACTACTTGAAGATCCTCTCTTTTTAAGTAGACATTACATTCATATCGTTCAGAAAGTCGCTCATTTTTTTGAAGCGGTGTATGAATCACTACATCCTTCAAATTTTGATGGGCTTTTAAGATGTCTTTCACTTGAATTAGCGTGTTTTCTTTGAGCAACGGTTTCATGTACAAGATCCTTTCTCTTTAACCTTATTTAATTTGTCATTATAACATGAATATTCAAAAAATAAACCGATAGATCTTGGATCAAACATAAATTTCGTGAACTTTTTCGTTTTTCTATACATTTGTTCTTATTGGGTGTTATAATTAAACCAATTAGAACCATAAAGAAAGGAACCACCCTATGACCTCACGTTCGTTTACTTCTATATATGGAGAGCACCAAGATATGAAGCACGCCATTCATTTGGCAAAACATTTTACGCAAAACGAGCAGCCTGTCTTAATAACGGGAGAAATTGGAACAGGCAAAACATTATTTGCCCAAGAAATGGCAAACGCATCTGTTCCTCGCGCTTCGCTGACACATATTTATTGCCCGACCTTGGATGAAGAGACATTACAGAAAGCATTCACTCAAAAGAAAAATCAAGTTCTTTATTTAGACGAAATTGGCGCATTAAGTATTCCTATGCAGCACCAGCTCATTCGTTTTCTCGAAACTTCACCTGTAACCAAAATCATCGCTTCTTCGTCTTTATCATTAGAGGCACTGAGGGTTTCATCTACTTTTTTACCTGAGCTATTTTATCGTCTCAACGTTCTCCATCTGTCCATTCCATCTTTAGCAGATCGGAAAACAGATATACCTGCTTTAACTACTTCCTTTTTCAAAGAGCTGGGCATACAGCCTGACATTGATACAAGTGTTTGGGAAACCTTGCAGCAGTATCCATTTGAAGGCAATGTTCAAGAGCTCAAAAATATGGTTCATTACGCTGCAGCGATTCTCGAGGGGCAAACGGTTTTCTTACACCACTTACCGCCTTTTGTGTTATTACCTCAACACGCGGCGACTGGAAAAGGGAAAAAAGAAGAGCACAAGCTCACGCTTATGGAGAAACAAGAATTTGTTTTCTTACTTGAAGCCATTAAATCGCTGAATGAAAAAGGAGAAGCAGCAAGCAGACGAATCTTGTCTGAATTAAGCAAACAAGGTGACATTCCGCTGACCCCTCAGCAGGTAAGGAGCCGATTAGATGATCTTGAGAAAAAAGCATACGTGACGAAAGGAAAAGGCAGGGCTGGAACGAAGATTACACTTGAAGGTCTTTCATTCCTGAAGTCGCTTGATGGTTATATACCGGTTCAATAAAGGAGGAAATCTATTGTTTACTGTAAAAGAAGAAATTGCAAACGCCATTACACATGGCATTGGAGTGATTTTATCCATTCCAGCCATTGTTTTTCTCGTGTTATTCGCTGTTCAATACGGCACAGTCACAGACATTATTAGCTTTTCGATATTTGGTGCATCCATGCTGCTGCTTTATTTAAACTCGACCCTGCTTCACAGCATTCGGCACAAAAAAACAAAAGATGTGTTTGAGATTCTCGACCACTCTGCTATTTATGTATTGATTGCTGGTACATATACACCCTTTTTACTTGGACCATTAAAAGGCGCACTCGGCTACACTCTACTTGCGATTGTATGGGCTCTTGCTGCAGGTGGTATTGTCTTTAAAATCTTTTTCGTCAAACGGTTTATCGTTGTATCCACCCTCGTTTATTTATTAATGGGCTGGATGATTATCATCGCCATCAAGCCTCTCTACATTCAATTAACGGGAGCAGGATTCGGCTTATTGCTATTAGGCGGTTTATTGTATTCGGTCGGAACCATCTTTTATATTTGGCGTAAAATCCCTTATCATCATGCGATTTGGCACAGCTTTGTTCTCGGCGGAAGTGCGTCGATGTTTTTCTGCATCCTATTCTATTGTATCAACATCCCAGCGGCATAAAAAAACCAGCATCCGATAGTGGATGCTGGTTTTTCTATGCGCGCTTTTGAGTGTATTCACTGATCACGACAGGTGGTTTAATATGAATATCTACATTGACAGGACGAAGCCTTTTTACGATCTTCCCTGTTAAAAGACGATCCGTTCCGCTTGTTTCAATCGGAACAAGCGGACGATCACATTCTTCAGCAAGCGCCTCTGCAATGGCGCGATATTTTTCTGAAAGCAATACACTCTGCCCAGACACGATTCTTTCTTTTGCTTCTTCTAATAATAACTCATCAGACTGATTGTGACGAATAACCGCCATCTTTTTCAGCCATTGTTTTAAGATGGGGTAGCGAAACAGACTCGGCTTCGCCATGAAAGCAAATGGCTTCTCAAGGTGCCCAATTAATAATGTCGTTATCACCGGATTAAGCTCATGGGTGACATAAATGACCGGTCCATCTGGCAGCTTTTTTTGCTGATGGATGGTCATCACTGATCCTGACTGATCAATACATCCTCTTGCAAACCTTTTCGCATGCTCATGAATGAGCTGCATTCGTTTCGTATAAGAAATGCGTGGATCAGTTAGTTCATGATCGTACAAATGCCTCATACTTTTTAAAAAGGATACAACAACATAAATCGTTAAAAACCAATAACGAAACAACCGTACTCCTCCTACTCATTTATCCTTCTTTTCTGTCATATACGACAAATTCATAATTGTAGGGGTTCTTTTCATCACGATGGCCTTTTTCGCGTGATACAATCGTCCATTCGTCTTCATTGTAATAAGGAAAGTAGCGATCTCCTTCAAACGCATGGTGGATGTGCGTGATATATAGACGATCCGCATATGGCATCATTTCTTCATACAGCTTAGAGCCGCCAATGATAAATAACTCTGTCTCGCTTTCCCCAATTGCCAAAATATCAGCAATTGAATGGACAACCTCGCATCCTTCTGCTTCAAAAGAAGAACTTGTGGTCAACACAATATTTCGGCGGTTAGGCAGCGCTCGTCCAATGGATTCAAATGTTTTTCTGCCCATGACAATCGTATGCCCGCCTGTGACTTTTTTAAAATAAGCTAAATCCGCGGGTAAATGCCACGGCATTTGATTATCTTGACCAATGACTCTGTCTTTACCTGTCGCCACAATCATCGAAATCATACACTGACTTCTCCTTTAATATGCGGATGCGGATCATAGTTCTCGAGCACAAAATCATCAAACGCAAAATCAAAAATGCTCTTTACATCTCTTGTGATGCGAAGCTGCGGAAGCGTGCGCTCCTCGCGCTCTAGCTGCATTTTCACCTGAGGAAGATGATTTTGATAAATATGAGCATCCCCAAGTGTATGAATAAACTCTCCTGGCTCAAGATTTGTCACTTTGGCAATCATCAACGTTAGAAGTGCATATGAAGCAATATTAAAAGGCACGCCTAAAAAGATATCTGCCGATCTTTGATAAAGCTGGCAGGATAATTTACCGTTTGATACGTAAAATTGAAACAAACAATGACAAGGAGGCAGCGCCATTTGATCAATTTCTGCCGGATTCCAAGCACTGACGATGAGTCTTCTCGAATTCGGATTGTTCTCAATATCATGGATCAGCTTGCTGATCTGATCCACGGTCTCTCCATCTCCGCTAGCCCATGATCTCCACTGCGCACCATACACACGACCTAGTTCTCCATTTTCATCTGCCCATTCGTTCCAAATACGGACGCCATTTTCTTGAAGATATTTGACATTTGTATCACCTTTTAAAAACCACAGTAACTCATGAATGATTGATTTTAGGTGTAATTTCTTTGTCGTTAATAAAGGAAATCCTTCCTGTAAATCAAATCTCATTTGGTAACCGAACGTGCTGATTGTGCCTGTTCCCGTTCTGTCACCTTTTTCATCCCCGTGCTGTAATACATGACGGCATAACTCTTTGTATTGTTTCATTTTTTTCATCCTTTATTTATGTTCTTGTTGTAGTTTACCTTATTTCTGCTTTTGTTGAAACCAAAAAAACACGTCTGCTTGATGAGCAGACATGTTTTACATATTATACTTGTTGATTCACTCGATCCTGCTCTTCATCCTTAATATCTTGGTGAGAGTGAGCAATGCGGCTTGCTGCTGCTGCGGCAAGAGCAGCGACAAGATCATCAAGGAAGGTATGCACTTCACCTGGACGACCTTCATCTAATTCCCTGATAATACCAAATTTCTCTTTATCTAAATAACCGAAGTTGGTCAAACCGATTGATCCATATACATTGACAATGGAAAGCGGAATAATCTCGTCAATTCCATATAGCGGCTCATCTGTTTCAACTAAGTGCTGTAAAGGTTCTGGCAAAAGCTTTTTTTCTGCCAGCTGATCAAGGGCAAGCCCTGTTAAAACAGCATGGACAATTTCCCTTTTTTTCAGCACTTTTTCAACATTTTCAATGCAGACACTAAGTGGAAGATTCGGATGATATTTTTCTTGAAGCTTAAGCACAATGTGTGCGATATCTTCAATTTTCACTCCGCGATCGTTTAACATTTGTTTTGTAATGTGCACCATTTCGTTCATTGTATACTTTTTCAATTGGTTGACATCTCCTTCTAGTGGCTCATCCAGCTCGGTGGGGTGTTTTTGTCCCAGTAAATATTACCGAGTTCATGATGCGTCTGGAATCCATCTTCTGCTGTATGGTAATGAAAGTTAAACCAATAACCGCTATGAGGCGGCTGATCTCTTCTCACATGAAAACGGAGCAAATCTTCTCCGGTCTTCCGGTTGTAAATGTGGAAGATTTTTTCGCCATTTCCGCTGGAAGGTTGATCAGTTAA
Source organism: Bacillus sp. LLTC93 (assembly GCF_002993125.1). Taxonomy (NCBI): domain Bacteria; kingdom Bacillati; phylum Bacillota; class Bacilli; order Caryophanales; family Bacillaceae; genus Bacillus; species Bacillus sp. LLTC93. The sequence continues at coordinate 276,787 of NZ_PVME01000001.1, forward strand.
AACAACATCTTGAAATTTTTCGTCATCTTTGAAATTTGTTAAAAAGTCGGTTAACACTTGTTCAATCTTCGGTTGAATCTCTTCTCTGTACTCGTCCTCAATGACAGGTGTGATTTTATGACCAAATTTGAGAAAGGATTGGTTTTCTGCACTTGATAGAACCTCTTGCTTATATTGCTCAAAGGGATCTATCTGCTCTTTGTTGTCCTCTTGCGATAGTTCCCAGCTGCGCATTTCATCTGATGTATCATAAACAGCAGTATAAGGCGTTTTATCAGATGAAGAAAGTTCAGATGGCTTGTCTGTCATCAAAGCCGACGGAGGAGAGATTAAACCAAAAGTTGCAATCGTAAAGAGTGCAACAAGCGTTTTTCTCATCCACATCTTCATGATATCTAAATCCTTCCATAAGTTATCATACTGTTATTCTAGCATATAATGAATTTTCAGTCATTCAATTTGGTCATTGATTTGAGACTTTCTTTTTTATAATAAAACGTTTACAATGGCAGTAATGACGACTAAAATTTGGGAGGAATGGGTATGCTTGAAGGGTTTTTCGTCACGGCTTCCTTGCTGACATTATTTTATTTTGTCTATATGGAGATCACAGATTAAAAGCCCTAATGAGGGCTTTTTTCTTTATCTTCTTCTATTGAGATATGCCCATAATGGAATTGGGCTGTTTTTCGTTTGATGACTTGAAATTGATAGGAGTCTGCTGTAAATCGAGTGCTTTTCCAATGATCTTTTAAAACCACTCTTTTTCTTGCCACTCTTATCGCTTCTTGCATGGCCATTTCGTGGTCAAAGTGGTGCTCTGCCGCATGACGAAGCGGCGCTATACTTGTAGATTCTTGAATCGTTTCCTCAAACATCGGATCAAAATAGACGATATCAAATGAACGATCAGGTAGCTTCTTTAGCTGCTCGATACTGTCTCCGCTTATGACAGATATTCGTTTCATCGCTTCATCTGCCTCGCCTACACCTGTCTCCCATGTGTTTAGCCCTTCTCGCACTAGTAATGCCGTCATGGGATTCTTTTCAATACCGACTACCTTTCCATTTGGACCTGCGGCGCAGCTTGCGGTAATCGCATCTGACCCTAAGCCAAGCGTACAGTCCAAAAAGGAATCACCTTGCTTAAGCTGTGCTGCTTCTATCAATGGATCCTTTTCGCCACGGAGGAGCCGCTTTACCCTAAACATCGCTGAGCTTGGATGGAAGAAAAACTTTTCACCATTTGGCTGATACCATTCGAATCGTTCTTTCCCGACAACGAGTACGTCCCCCCGTTTGATAGCAAGCTGTTTGACGGATTGTTTGCGCCGCTCTACATACTCACCACGCAAATCCTCTGCTAGTGCCTTTGCTATTTCAATCGTTTGTACATTTGCTCTAAAGCTTGTTGTAATGAGCATGCCGTTCCTCCATCATTATCAAGAAAAAATGCCCTGATCTGATCACAGGACATTTCAACACTTGTATTAGCAATGTTTTTCGAATGCAGATAATACATTTTTCATGATGTCTTCCATTTCATGGCCTTCAATTTCCTCACGTGGGATAAAATGAACAAGTTCATTTCCTTTTAGAAGTGCCATAGAAGGAGAAGATGGTTCCTCACCTGTGAAGTATTCTCTCATTTTTGCAGTTGCTTCCCTGTCCTGACCAGCAAAAACCGTCACAATTCGATCTGGTGCTTTTTCCGCCTTCATCACAGCTTGAGTGGCAGCAGGGCGTGCTAAGCCGGCCGCACATCCGCATACAGAATTGACCACAACAAATGTCGTTCCTTCTGCTTCTTGCATCGTTTGTTCTACCTCTTCTTCAGTTGTTAGTTCTTGAAATCCCGCACTTGTAAGCTCTTGGCGCATTGGTACAACGAGCTGACGCATATATTCTTCATATGCCATTGACATAAAAAAGCCCCCTCTAAAATCCTTATGTTGTGAATAAAGGATACTATAGAGAGAGGCAATTTTCAAATGTTCGCTTTCAGATTAAATTTTCATGATTCCGCCTGTATTGGCTGATGTCACAAGTTTTGAGTATCTAGCTAGATAACCAGTTTTCACTTTTGGCTCAAAGCCTTTCCAATTCGCTTTTCTTCTTTCCCATTCTTCTTCTGGAACATCTACGCTTAAAATGCGCTTTTCAATATCTACAACGACATGATCACCATTTTCTACAAAAGCAAGCGGGCCACCCTCAGCTGCCTCTGGAGAGACGTGTCCAATGGACAATCCGCGAGAAGCGCCAGAAAAACGTCCGTCTGTAATTAAAGCAACCTTTGGACCAAGTCCCATTCCGACAATTTGTGAAGTGGGTGCAAGCATTTCAGGCATGCCAGGTCCACCTTTAGGTCCTTCATATCGAATAATGACCACATGTCCTGCTTCTACTTTTCTATTAATGATTCCCTCAAGAGCTTCTTCTTGGGATTCAAATACGATCGCAGGTCCTTCATGACGTGTGATCCCATCTTGAACTCCGCCTGTTTTAATAATAGCCCCATCTGGCGCAAGATTTCCAAATAAAACGGCTAAGCCGCCTTTTTCAGTAAATGGCTTGTCAATTGGATAAATGACGTTATAGTCTTTTACCTCATGCCCCGCAATGTTCTCACCGAGCGTTTTCGCTGTGACGGTCATTGTATCTAAATGAATAGCTCCTTCTTTTTTGGACAATTCATTTAGCGCAGCAGTCACGCCGCCTGCTTCATGTAAATCCTCAATATAAACATCAGAAGCTGGTGCAAGTTTTGATAAATGTGGCACACGCTCTGCTACTTCATTGATACGCTCGAGTGAATATTCAACGCCCGCTTCATTTGCGATCGCCAATGTGTGAAGAACCGTATTGGTTGAACCACCTAGTGCCATATCTAGTGCAAATGCGTTATCAATCGCTTTTTCAGTGACAATATCACGTGGTTTAATATCTTTTTTGATAAGCTCCATCAGTTGTTTTGCTGACTTCTTCGCAAATTCTCTTCGCTCTGGTGATGTCGCCAAAATTGTGCCATTTCCAGGAAGAGCGATGCCAAGTGCCTCTGCTAAACAGTTCATTGAGTTTGCCGTAAACATACCTGAACAAGATCCACATGTTGGACAGCCAAACTGCTCTAACTCATTTAATTCTTCTTCATTAATTTTCCCTGACTGGTATGCACCAACGCCTTCAAATACGGATGAAAGAGAAATTTTTCTGCCATCACTTGTTCTACCTGCTTCCATCGGACCGCCGCTGACAAATACAGTTGGGATGTTCACACGCATTGCTGCCATCATCATGCCTGGTGTGATTTTATCGCAGTTAGGAATACAAACCATTCCATCAAACCAGTGTGCAGACACAACCGTCTCTACTGAGTCAGCAATAATTTCACGGCTTGGTAATGAATATCTCATCCCGATATGCCCCATGGCAATTCCGTCATCGACACCAATCGTATTAAATTCAAATGGCACCCCGCCAGCTTCACGAATGGCTTCTTTCACAATTTTACCGAATTCCTGAAGGTGGACATGCCCTGGGACAATATCAATATAGGAATTACATACGGCAATAAACGGTTTACCGAAATCCTCATCCTTTACCCCCGCTGCTCTTAGTAAGCTTCGGTGAGGTGCTCTGTCAATTCCCTGCTTAATCATATTACTGCGTAGTTCTGCCATCTGTTTAAAAAGCCTCCTATGATACAAGTCTAAGTTGACTGTATGATTTTGAGTTGATTTTATTTTACAAATTTTCTGTTTATTTAGCCACCTATGATTGACTGATGACCAATATGGCTGCTGAAGCAAGCGCTCAGCAAGGATCGTGTCATAAAATCTGACCCCCAATATTCTATATTGGTACTACTATATAGAGTTTTTTCGTTTATTTCAACAATATTCAAAATAATTTTTCTAAAAAAATTTTTCTGTCTATAGAAAAGCGTTATTTAGAAAACAAGCTGCCTTTCATTGGCAGCTTGTTCATCATCCTCATGATTCTGATGCATTTTTTCTACTTTCTGTCATTTGCTTCCACACTGAGCCTTTCGCTTCTTCTCCAAGCTCAATTCGCTCAATCGCCATTTTCACTTGTAGACTGACTTCAAATTCAGGGTCTTGCTCTGCTTCTTTCAATGCTTCAAGTGCCATTTCGTCACCTTCTTCGTAAAGGAACATGGCCGCACGCCAGCGGACAAGCTTACTTGGATCCTTTAATGCTGCGATCATCGCTTCTATAGCACTAGGATCACCAAGATCCGAAATACAGTCTCCAGCTGTTCTGCGGACCGTGACTGTTTTGTCTTCAAGCCCTTTATATAAAATAGGGAGGATGGCAGGATCTTCAATCATTCCAGCGTTCACAACGGCTTGTCTACGAATAGACGTTTTTGGGTCCTGCATTGCTTTCATTAAAACTGGTATATCCTTTTGCTTGGGCTGCATTTGCTCTAAATGGGCAAAACGCTTTTTCCAATCTTCCTCGCGCAGCATCTCTTCTGTGACATCATATGCCTGGCGATTCACCTGTTTATCTACAGCCTCCTGTCCTTCCTTGACTGCCTCTGTTAAACGGACTAAACGCTCGTCATCATAAGCTGCTTGAAGCTCTTCTGTGACTTCCTGACCGATATCAGCAAATTCCCCAAAACGAACGCCGTGTTCTTTCCACACACGTTCAAATACGACATTGTCTGAACTGCTTCTGAGCTTTAAGATGGCTGCTTGGAAGCGTTCAGGCATTCCAAACCGCTCTTCTCTCTCACCGTCCGTCAGCTTGACCTGCATCGGAATTCCATTAAACATTTGGACGAACACTTTGACTTCGCCAAATGTGTCATCGCCTGACTGTGACCCTTGCTGAAGACCTTCTGTTTCTTGTCCAAACGCCTCTCTGACCTGTTGCAAAATACCCTGCCAGTCAAACTTTGCATTGCGCTCGACCGCTAAGAAATCCGCTACATGATAGACCCCTTTTACACCTTCAATATTTAAGATACGCTTGATCATCTCTGGCGCTTCGTCTTTTTGATCCTTTTTGTAGTTGTTGCTTTTACCGCCGGCAAGCGCTTCTGTCAAAATGACCTTCATTGTATTCGGACTTGGCGTCGGTTCTATTGCTGTTATTTTCATCTATACATCCTCCTTACACACATAAAGACCCTACTCATCTGTAAGGCCGCATTCTTCTTTCCACGTCTTGATAAATAAACACATGAATTCATGCCGCTCTTTAGCAAGCTGCTTTCCTGCACGGGTGTTCATCAAGTCTTTTAAGTTGAGTAATTTTTCTTTCATATGCTTCAGCACTGAGCCCTGCTGTGAATCGTGTGTATAGTGGGGCTCACCTTTTGCTCCTGCATACGTAAACACTCTTGCAATGCCACTTGCTCCTATTGCATCCAGCCGATCCGCATCTTGAACAATGGCCCCTTCTAATGTCATTGGCTTATGCTGCATGTGACGATGACGAAAAGACATCGATGTAATGATGTCCATGATATAGCGAATATCTCTTGTGTCGACTTCCCACAAAAGGAGCTGATGCTCAAGCTGATGGGGTGAAAGCTTCCATTCACTTGACAGTTTTTCATCAATTAAATCATGCACAATAGCCGCCATTTCGATGATAAAAAGAGAGCCGCCTTCCTGCTTTGCAATATTGACCGCAAGCAGGCGCACACGATCGATATGAGCTGCATCGTGTCCAGTCGGCTCATCCTTTAGCTTATTTGAAACAAAGGAGGCAGCTGCCTCCAATTGGTTTTGCTGCATGATCGTTACCATCTTATTTGTCCAATAAAGCGATGATCGAGCTTTCTAATTCTTTTGGTGGTGTTTTAGGAGAGAATCGTTCAGTGACTTCTCCGTTTTGATCGACGATAAATTTTGTGAAATTCCATTTCACTGTCTTCGTACCAAGTACACCTTTCGCATGACTTGTTAAGTGTTTGAAAAGCGGATGCGCATTGTCACCATTGACATCTACTTTTGCAAACATTGGGAAGGTCACACCATAATTCAATGAACAAAATTCTTGAATCGCTTCTTCCCCTTCCGGCTCTTGGTTCATAAATTGGTTACACGGAAATCCTAAAATTTCAAGGCCCTTTTCATGATATTGATCATATAACTCTTGTAATTGTTTAAATTGAGGGGTAAGTCCGCATTTGCTCGCTGTGTTCACAATAATGAGCACTTTCCCTTTGTAATCTGCCATTGATTTTTCCTGACCGTTAATGGTCTTGACCTGAATATCATAAATTGACATCTCATAGCCTCCTAGGATTCACTTTTCCCTATCGTAACATGCTTCTTTTAGAAAATCGCTTTTTATGCTTCCTACTAAAAGAGTCCTGTCACACTGCCGTCTTCTAATAAATCCATCTCAAGCGCCGCAGGTTTTTTAGGCAAACCAGGCATGGTAAGAATGCTTCCGGTTAAAGCAACAATAAATCCTGCCCCTACAGATGGTTTTAACTCACGAATTGTAATGGTAAAACCTTTTGGTCTGCCGATTAAAGCTGGATCGTCTGAAAGAGAATATTGCGTTTTTGCCATACAAACCGGCAAGTGAGCCCAGCCGTTCTTCTCGATCGCTGCCAGCTGCTTTCTTGCTTTTGATGTGAGCGTGACACCATCTGCCCCGTAAACCACTTTGGCTACTTTAGATAACTTTTCTTCGATGGAATCTTTCTCCTCATACAAATAGGAAAAGTGGTTCTTATTCTTTTCAATAAGTGTCGTGAGTTCTTCGGCAAGTGCTGTCCCGCCAGCGCCTCCTTCTTCCCATACATTCACGGCTTTGACTGGATGCCCATGCGTTTTGCACCAATCTTCTATCGCTTGAATCTCTTCTTTTGTATCGGTGATAAAGCGGTTCACTGCGACGATGTATGGAAGACCGAAGGCTTGCACTGTTTCAATATGCTTTTCTAAATTATGTATACCTTGTAATACGGCACGTGCATTCTCTTGTTTGAGCTCTGTTTTCTGCATTCCACCATGCATCTTCAATGCTCTAACAGTCGCGACAATCACAACTGCACCTGGTTTGAAATTACCGGCTCTTGTTTTAATGTGCAGAAATTTTTCCGCACCTAGGTCTGCACCAAATCCAGCTTCTGTCACAACATAATCTGCTAGTTTTGCCGCCATTTTTGTTGCAATTAAACTATTGCATCCATGTGCAATATTGGCAAAAGGACCGCCATGAACAAGGGCTGGAGTGCCTTCAATCGTTTGTACAAGGTTCGGTTTGAGCGCATCTTTTAGAAGTAAGGTGAGTACGCCTTCATATCCAAGCGCTCCAACTGTGACCGGCTCACCTTCTTGGTTATAAGCAACAACAATAGAAGAAAGACGTTTTTTTAAATCGTTTAAGTCTTCTGCTAAACAGAGAATCGCCATCATTTCGGAAGCAACCGTGATATCAAATCCATCTTCTCTAGGATACCCATTTAATTGACCGCCAAGCCCCACAACAACCTGTCTTAAAGCACGGTCATTTAAATCAATCACTCGTTTCCACACAATCCGGCGCGTGTCGATGCCAAGTTCATTCCCATGATGGATATGGTTATCAATAAACGCAGATAACGCGTTATGAGCAGATGTAATGGCATGAAAGTCTCCTGTAAAATGGAGATTGATTTCTTCCATTGGCAGTACCTGAGAATAGCCTCCCCCCGCTGCACCGCCTTTAATACCCATTGTAGGACCTAGTGAAGGCTCTCGCATGGCAATGATCGCTTTTTTTCCGATTTTTTCGAAGGCTTGACCAAGGCCAACTGTTACGGTGGACTTCCCCTCACCTGCTGGCGTTGGGTTAATCGAAGTCACAAGAATGACGTTTCCTTCTTTTTGTTCCTTTAAACGATCAAAAATAGTTAAAGATATTTTCGCTTTTGTGAAACCATAGCATTCTAATTCTTCGTCATGTATTTGTAACTTTGCTGCGATGTCTTGAATCGGTCTCAGCTGTGCTTTTTGGGCAATGTCAATATCTGATAAATGCTTAGTGATCATAAATAAATGGCCTCCTTTTTTTACAGAAACAGGTTTCATTTTTGCTCTATTTTTCATTGTAACATAATTGAAACATTGAAATATCGCCAGAAAGTTCCTATAATGAAGTGAAATTAGCTTTGATTCAGGGGGTGGCGAGTTGCCTATTAACATACCAGTTCATCTACCGGCAAAACAAATACTAGAGAGCGAAAACATTTTCGTCATGGATGAGACAAGGGCATTCAAGCAAGATATCCGTCCTTTGAATATCGTGATCTTAAATTTAATGCCAAAAAAAATACAAACTGAAACGCAGCTGCTGAGAATGCTCGGGAATTCTCCTTTGCAAGTGTACTTTACGTTTTTGATTCCAAGTACACATACACCGAAGAATACATCGAGAGAGCATCTAGACGAATTTTATACGACCTTTGAATCGATTCGCCATAAAAAATTTGATGGAATGATCATCACCGGTGCACCAATTGAGCATTTACCTTTTGAAGAAGTTTCCTATTGGAAAGAGCTGCAGGACATCTTGGACTGGAGTAAAACCAATGTGACGTCTACCCTTCATATTTGCTGGGGTGCACAGGCAGGTCTATATCACCATTATGGCATTGACAAAATCAAACTTCCTGAGAAAAAGTTTGGCGTATTTGAGCATCTTGTCAAAGAGAAAAAAGAAAGATTAGTAAGAGGTTTCGATGAAGTATACTATGTCCCACATTCTAGGCATACAGATATTAATACAGAACAATTAAAAAACACGCCGAATCTAAAAGTATTGAGTATATCTGAAGAGGCTGGTGTTTGTTTAATTGTTTCAGATGATGATAAACAAGTATTTTTAACTGGACATCCTGAATACGATACAGACACATTGAAGCAGGAATATGAAAGAGATTTGTTGAAACATGATACAGTCAAAAAACCCGTTCACTATTTTATAGAAGATGGTGACACACTAGTCCCGGTGAATCGCTGGAAAGCCCATGCAACCTTACTGTTTATGAATTGGCTTAATTATTATGTGTATCAAGAAACACCATATGTGTGGGAATAAAATAGACTGAGGTCTGATGATAAATGTTCAAAATGTGTTAAAATACAAATGGCTCTGTCTTCCATTATCAATTTAGTCTGTTTGTTTTTTAAAATTAGTTTAATTCTTTCGTAACGAATGATATGCTCTGACTGTTTATATGTTATCTTTATGTATATGTAGACCTACGAGATTAATAGTTTTCGTACGAAGTTTTGTTGTTGTTGATTACATTTGAGGTGAATATTCTTGAATACCAATAAAAAAATATTAATCTTGACCGCAAATTATGGAAATGGACATATGCAGGTGGCAAAAACACTGTATGATGAATGCAAATCCCAAGGGTTTGAACATGTTGTAGTTTCTAATTTGTATCAAGAATCGAATCCCATTGTGTCAGAAGTGACTCAATATTTATACTTGAAGAGCTTTTCCATTGGGAAACAATTTTATCGCTTGTTTTATTACGGTGTAGATAAAATTTACAATAAACGCAAATTTAACATTTATTTAAAGATGGGAAATAAGCGTCTCGACGAATTAATTCAGCTACACAACCCTGACATCATTATTATTACATTCCCGATGATTGTTGTGCCAGAATACCGAAACAAAACGGGCAAAGTGATTCCGACATTTAATGTCATGACAGATTTCTGTCTTCATAAGATTTGGGTACATGAAAACATTGACCGATACTATGTTGCAACCGATTATGTGAAACAAAAATTAGTGGAAATCGGCACACATCCAAGCGATGTCAAGGTGACAGGCATTCCTATTAGACCACAATTTGAAGCAGACGTGCCAAAATCGATAATTTATAAAAAATATGGATTATCATCAGACAAAAAGGTCCTTCTCATTATGGCCGGTGCTCACGGTGTACTAAAAAATGTGAAGGAATTATGTGAAGCATTACTTCTTGACAGTGAAGTACAAATTGTTGTTGTATGCGGAAAAAACGCAGCGCTGAAACAATCACTTAGCGATCTTGAACAAGCACACCCAGATCAATTGAAGGCGCTTGGATATGTGGAACAAATTGATGAATTGTTCAGAGTAACAGATTGTATGATTACAAAACCAGGCGGTATTACATTAACAGAAGCAACAGCAATCGGTGTCCCAGTCATTCTTTACAAACCTGTCCCTGGACAAGAAAAAGAAAATGCTCTTTTCTTTGAAGATTATGGTGCTGCCATTGTCATCAACAGACATGAAGACATTTTAGAATCTGTGACCAACTTGCTGCAAGATGAAGAAAAATTAGAAGCAATGAAACAAAACATTAAAAAACTACACTTAAAACAATCTTCTCAAACCATTTTGGAAGATATCGTCGAACAATCAGATCTCATCACGAGTAAAAAAACGTATGCTCGTGCATTATCATAAAAAGGTGCCCGTCAATGACGGACACCTTTTTTCTTTTAGCCTTGATTCCCGTTTGTAGTATACACTTCTTCAAACGGCTGAACGACAACAAAGCCGCTTCCGCTAAACTTCATTTGAATGGACTCACCGCTTCCCCTGCCAATAAAGGTTTTGAAGGAAACATCTGTCACAAATTCAGTATTTAAATCCCCTGACCATGCGACCGTCGCATTTGGATCAGTATAAACAGAGTCACCTGGCTGAACGATTAATGTAAGCGGTTCGTAATGACTCGTGATTGCAATAAGACCGGGCCCTTCAAGTTTGACATTAAATAATCCGCCTGCAAGCATGCCGGAAACCTTTTTCATCAATTTGATATCCCAGCGGACTGATGGTTCAAATGCAAGCAGATCATTTCCATTAACGAAAATGGATTCACCTTGCGCCAAACGAAGAATCGAGATCTTTTTGCCTTGGTCTGCAACATATAATTTTCCATCACCTGTTGCTTTCATGAGTGAAGTGCCTTCTCCTGATAACATTTTCTTGAACATCTTTGAGACGCCATGTTCAAAAACACCCTCACGTTCAAACTTGATTTTTCCTCGATATGAGACCATGGAACCTGTTTTTGCCCAAATGGTATCGGTCAAATTAATTTCTAGAAGTCTTGGCGTTTCAAGCTCGAAGACACCTTCTCCTTTATCTTCTTGCTGGGTTTTTTGGACAAATTCTTCAATCGTATAACGATTCATGCTGCGCACCTCTTTCAGTATTTTTTTTATATACGGACAAGATGCACGTTAAGTTTCGGAACCACATCATATTTTATATATAAATAACAATTCACCAAAAAAATCAAACATTCTGCTCAAAATTTGGCTCAGCTCCTTGACGCTTTACTTTTGATGGTGTATAGTGGAACCATCATTTAACAACTTTCAAGGCGTTAGGTGATGAAAAATTTTTTTTAGTATGCCAAAAGGTATGCTACAGTACTAGGAGGAAAAAGCAATATGCAAAACGGTAAAGTAAAATGGTTCAATAATGAAAAAGGTTTCGGCTTCATTGAAGTTGAAGGCGGAGACGATGTATTCGTTCACTTCACAGCTATCGAAGGTGACGGCTACAAGTCTTTAGAAGAAGGACAAGAAGTTTCTTTTGAAATCGTTGAAGGTAATCGTGGACCTCAAGCTGCAAACGTAACAAAAATCTAATCAACTAATTGAATGATCAAACGACAAAATAAAGAGAGGCTTATGCCTCTCTTATTTGATTTTCAGCTGAATTTCAATCGCTAAAATATTTTGCTTCAGTCTTTGTTCAATTTCAGAGATATCTTTTTCGAGAAAAGGTCTTCCCTTCTTTGCTACATCTACTAGTTGCTCTAGATCGCTATACACCTCTTGAAATGTTCGATGTAATACCGTTTCTAAATCCTTATTATTCATACCGGCCTTCCCCTTTTCCTCTAATATCCGTCACTTAGTCAAAAAGTAATTCATCTAAAACTTTCTATAGTTATATCGGCTCATTTTTTGGATTATGTTCTTTTTTTACACATTCTATCCGTTTTTTTTCATGAGCGGATGTGGGATCAGGGAAAATCGGTGCGCCCTCTTACTTTTTGAGCAGTGCATTTCCGTATTCTTTTATTTTTTCACCTACTGTACATTGCTGAATACAAAAGGAATGGGCATATTTTTTGCCAAATTCTTTTCGAAAGTGCTTTTTAATAAAACAATCTGAACAATACGTGTCTTGAAGATCTGTCAATTCTTTTACTGCTATTTTTTTATCCACATTATTCAGCTCCGTCTGCATCTAATTTCAACTTACTTTCGATTGGGACGTCTGCAAGAATCTGCCTTGCAAGGTGATCCGCTTCAGCATTTTGTTTACGATCGATGACTTCATATGTTGGCGTGAGCTTCAGCTCTTTTAAAGCCGCTTCAATCCGGTCAAGCCATTTGTTATGTACATCATCATAACAAGGCCATTCTCCTTTTAACTGATTCATGACAACAAGCGAATCTCCTCTAATCGTGACAGAATTTCTGCTGGCACCCAGGTCTTTTAAAGCTTTTACTGCTTCAAATAAAGCGGCATATTCGGCTTCATTATTGGTGATCCCCTGGAAAGGCTGATTTTTTCTCAGTCGATAAGCGTCTTCTCCGAGGTTGTAATAGACGACAACTCCAAGTCCAGAGTCGCCTGTTTCTTTGCGAAAACTTGCATCAAAATAGACCTGAAGCTGATCAGGTTCTAGCTTTAGTTCTTCATTTAGCTTTTCAAGTTCTTTTATGGACCACACGGCCCCTTTTTCATCTTCAAATGATAGGAGTGACTGTGGTCCTTTTTTGTCGATATGCTTTGCTAAAAGCAAGGCCTCTTTTAGCTCCATCCAATCTTCTTGGAAAAAAGCAATAGACCCAATCGATTTCACTTTCATTGTATAGTGTGCTCTTAATTTCATTGATCACATCGCCTTCCCGTACTTTTAAGGTAAACGCTCGTTATGCTATAATCAAAAAGTTACATTTTACAATGAGAAAGGAAGTTCATGTCACTTGTTTAATGAAGGTATTTGGATCTTATTTGCGATCATTAATTTTATCATTGTTCTTCTATTTTATAAAGGATTTGGCAAGATGGGCCTTTTCGTCTGGATTGGCTTTGCGACAGTTGCCGCAAATTTACAAGTTGTCAAAACCGTTGAATTGTTTGGCTTAACTGCAACACTGGGAAATATTTTATATGGTAGTGTGTTCTTTGCAACGGACGTATTGAATGAAAAATATGGTCAAAATGAGGCCAGAAAAGCTGTCTGGATTGGTTTTGCCACCCTTTTAACATTGACTGTTGTCATGCAGGAGGCTTTGCTTTTCCATCCCGCTCCCTCTGATATCTCACAAACATCGTTAGAAACCATTTTTGGCTTTATGCCGAGGGTTGCACTTGGTAGTCTTGCTGCTTATATCATCAGTCAAATGTTAGATGTTTATGTATATTCGTTTATTCGTCGGATATTTCCTTCAGATCGTGCGCTCTGGGTGCGTAACGCTGGAAGTACGATGATTAGCCAACTACTTGATACACTCATTTTCACGACCATTGCCTTTCTTGGCACCTATCCATTTCATGTATGGATTGAAATCTTCATCACGACATATGTCATTAAATTTATCGTAGCCGCGATTGCGACACCGTACGCGTATGCAGCGAAAAAAATGGTTCCGCTTGATGAAAGGGGGAAATAAATTGCCAGCTGAAATTTACATTGATGGTGCTAGTGCAGGTAATCCAGGTCCCTCTGGCATCGGCATTTTCATTAAATATGATGGAAAGGCTGAATCTTTCTCTATTCCTCTTGGATCAATGAGCAATCACGAAGCAGAATTTTCCGCTCTTATCGAAGGGATGAAAATTTGCGTGGAAAAAGGATTGCGTACCGTTTCGTTTCGAACAGATTCACAGGTGGTTGATCGCGCGGCCAATGCAGGATTTGCTAAAAATCCAGCGTTTCAGCATTTTATGAAAGAGATCATCCAGCTTCAAAGTCAGTTTGATTTATTTTTTATTAAGTGGATTCCAAGCAAGGAAAATCAAGTAGCAGATCAGCTCGCTAGAAAAGCGATTCACCTTTCTAAAGGATGAATCGCTTTTTTTGGGTTATGCTAATGTGTGAGGTGATACTGATTGGATAAAGAAAACAAAGGTCGTGTCACAAACGGGACAACCCCTCAAGGTGATGCGCAAACAAAAGATAAACAGCCTCTATCTCAGCTAGAAAATCGGGCGAAAAAAGGCAACACAAAAAGATAAACCATAGAGATCAGCTTTAGCTGATCTCAGATTGTTGACAAAGGGCTAAAATGATCTTTATTTTAGCCCTTTTTCTTCTTTTCAGCGTGATTGAAAACCTTTGAAGTCTAGGAAGGACGAGCACTGGAGCGGAGCGAATTTGACATTCGTGAGCACCGGCGCGCAGGACTGACACCGAATGCGAGGGTTTGTCTACACGCTGAGATCAGCTTTAGCTGATCTCTATTTCACTTAAACGGTTCACCATTGGTTCAATTCCTTTGATTTGATGTAAACGCAGCATAGCCGCTGCCCGCTCTTGATTGATTTGCATTTTTGTCTCATCAATTGGACAGCTGAGTGGTACATCACATTTGATCTCTGCCAGTATACGTGAAAGCTTCAAATCTTCTAAACCTGCTAGCATTTTCTTTTGCTGCGCAGCCGTTAATTCATGGACATTTTCTAATAGCCGGTCAATCGTTTGATACGTTTGGATAAATTTCAACGCAGTTTTTTCTCCGATTCCTTTTACACCGGGATAATTATCACTTGAATCACCCATCAATGCTTTCATATCAATCAGCGCTTTTGGAGAGATCCCCATTTCCTCTTCAAATAAGGCTTTTGTATATTGCTTATAATTCCCGATTCCTTTTTGCATTAGGGCCACTGTCACTTGTTCATTCAAAATCTGCAGCAAATCTTTGTCTCCAGTTAAGACGGTTACACGCGCCTCTTTTTGATAGAGTGCAGCAAGCGTACCGATACAATCATCTGCTTCAAAGCCTTTTAAACCAACATTCACAATTCCTAGTTCTTCTGTAGCCTCTTTTGCCAAATCGAACTGCGGGATAAGCTCGACAGGCGGCGCTCCTCGATTCGCTTTATAATCTTGAAACAATTCATTTCGGTACGTTTGGCTTCCCATATCCCAGCAGCAAACAATATGAGTTGGCTCAAATGTCTGTACAGCCGTTAATAAATGCTTCAAATAACCATTAACTCCATTTGTCGGGACACCATTATCATTTATCATAAAATTGCGATGAACAGCCGTCGCATAAAACGACCTGAAAAGTAGTGCCATTCCATCTACAAGTAGTACGTGTTTGTTCATTTTTATAAACTCCCTTTTTCAAAACAATACTCCTATTCTATCACAGAACACCAAAATGGACATAAAAAAGGCGCCTTCTTCTTTTTGAAAAGAAGAGGCAACCCATTTACTTTTTACCATATTGCATTTTTTCTGTTTCTGCTTCTGCATAGGACGGCATGTCTTTTTGTTTAGGGATACGCTCTTCCTGCTGCTTTACATTTTGCTTTTTTTTCATGATCATTCCCCTTTCTCGGTTCATTTGTTAAGATGACCAAAAAAAGAGAAAGTTACTCCTTACTTCTGTTTACGTTCAACATACTCCCTTACCATATCATTCGTGACATGCTTACGCAGCGGAACAATTCCGCCTCGTGCAAGCTCATTCATCTTTGAGGTAATGGCATTGATTTCGTCTGTTGTAAATGGCTCGTTTTGCTCACACTTGGCGACAGCAGCCTCTATTGCAAGTTCTCTTTTCTGTTCAAGCTCGAAAAAGGACTGGATATGAGCATGCTGTTTTTGTGAATGTGCAGAAATGTCTTCGTGTACGCTCGTCATTGTGTATCAACTGCTTTCTTTTTTTATCTAGTCTACCATGAATCAAATGGTTTTCAACTGGTTCTTCCATTCATTTGTTTGTTCATATACTTGTTCAATAATGGCCTGCTCTTTGGCATCTGTCGTTAAGCTTGTGATAAATGTTTGTTTTTGTTCGCTCAGCTGCTGGAGCGCTTCTGTTTCATATCTTTCAGTAAAGGTCTTTACCATCTTTTCGTATCTGCTCAATAATTCCTCTTTTTCCTTATCCGCCCATTCAGTGGTTAATTGAAGAAGAATGTCTCGAATCGCTTCAATAAACGCAGACTTCCCATTTTGTTCGAAGAAGGCTTTCGCTGATTTTTGCTTTTTTAGGAGCGGCTCAAATTGGCTCAGTTCTGCTTCGACTTCAATTTGTTTTAGCTCAGCGTTTTTCTCTTCTGGCGGTGACAGTCTGAGAGAAAAGTAAGGATCTTCAGCACATGCAGCCTGCATGCCCTTCTCCCACTCCTCTTGGAAATACTGTTTGATAAACGATTCCATTCGGATATCGAGCGCCTTGAGCTCCTGTACAAATTCAAATTCATAATCCTTCAGCGCCTGTTCAAGCGCCTTTTTCAACTGCTGACCGAAGTTTCCTTGGGATAGTCCAGGATAAAAAGCTGTCTTTAACATATCATTCGCAAATAGTGATAGACGCTGAATAATGTGGTAAAGCTGTTCTTGCAAGTCCTTTTTCACGCTTTCTGTCACTAGCTTAGATCGTTTGACATGGCTCATTTTTTCAAGGATTGTTTCATAGGATGCTTCTATCTTTTTCTTTTCGGCTTGCTTCTCATCCTCTGACTGATGCAAGGTGGCATGCAGCTTGTCGACTGTTTCACATAGTGTAATAGCTTCAAAATGCAAAAGCTCGATGGCGTCTTTCGTTAATTCTTCCTCAATAAAATAGTCGAGTTGTTTTCTAAGCTGTTCATATTGGTTATAAGGTGTTGACCCTTTTCCTTCGATCTCTTGCTTACTGGACACATGATGAAGATTTGGGTTTCGGATGCCTTCTTTTGTGAGCTCTTTTCGCACATAGTCAAAGACGGTTTCAAGCTCTGCTTGATCCTTTGCCAAATCAGCTGCATTGATAATAAAGAACATTTTATCCATGCTAAATGAATCTTTTACAAGCCCGAGCTTACGTAAAAATGACCGATCGGCCTTAGAGAACGAATGCTGATAGTAAGTTAAATAAAGAAGGGCGTCTGCGTCCTTCATATATTGAAAGGCAATCTCTGTGTGACGCTTATTCATACTGCTGGCGCCTGGCGTATCAACAATCGTCAGCCCTTTATCTGTCAAAGGTGTACTTAAATACACCGTCACTTCCTTGACCACACAAGAAACAGCTTCTTCTGCCACATACGGCTTTAGTTCTTGGAGTGTGACATTTAATGGAGTTTGCTTGTCAATGTAATCATGAAACCGGGCATGCGCCTCTAGAAAATGTTCAACAATAACGCGGTGATCCTGTTCAAGCTGTCTTTTTTTCAGTACTCTTTCCAGTTTCGCCCTAAACGTATCTCCCTTTTCTTCTGAGATAGAAAATCCGAGAATCTGATCGAGCTCCTCTAGCATATCCTGCTCCGTTTTGAACACCACTTTCACACTTTCATGCGGGTGATCTTTCGTCGGCCGCGTTAGCTTATTGATCGTGGCAGTTGTTGGTGTAGGGGACGATGGTAACACCTTTCTACCAACAAGGGCATTTGCAAAGGAAGATTTCCCCGAACTAAAAGCCCCGAATAAGGCGAGTGTAAACTCTTTTGCCTGCAGCCGTTCTGTTCGTTTATCAAAGGACTTTCTTTGTGGTTGAAGAACGTCTAATGGCATTAAAATACGAGAAAGCTGTTCAAACTGATCAATCGACTGTGCGGTCGTTAAATGCTGAGACTGACGTATTTGATCACGATCTGTCTGCTCGTTTTTTTGCTCGCTCTCTTCAGCATGAAATGGCGCGTGATGCTGCTTCAGCTGGTCATGCTGCATCCATTGTTTTTTCGCATGAAACCAATCTTCTTGGATCAGCTCATCCGTTCCGTTTTGCCATATATCCCATACATGCTGGATGTCCCGTTCGATTTGTTCATTTTTTTCAATGCACTGCTCAAGCGTTTGAAGCTCTTGTTTCGCCAGTGCCCATTTTTCTTGCTGCTTCCCCTTTTCCTTTGTGAGCTGGTCTTTCAGGGTCTCAGCCATTTGTTCAATCAATGGGATCGCTTTCTGTTTTGCCTGTCTTTTCAGGGCTTCACCTGCATCTTTCGCATATTGAAGAACGTATTCATTAGAAAAAGTCGCACCAGGGTGAATGACTTTTTCCAGTAAAGATTCTTGGACAGGTGTTTCAAATGCCATCACTTGATCTAACAACTCTTCACCAAGCTGGTGCCGCTTGACAACCTTTTTGAAAAGTTCTGCAATATGCCAGTCCACTTCTGCTTTCATTCTCGTCTTTACATCTGCTACGAAATCGTTTGCCCGTCTTTCTTTTTCCTGCTCGGTTTTGTTTTTAGCGAAGAGCAACCCTACTTTAAAGCCAGGTGCTTTCGATTCGATATAGTCACTGGCGAGCTCCCTCATCTTAAATGGGGTTAGGTTCGCATTTTTTAAAATGTTCTCCACTTCAGAAGATACTTCGTCTTCTAACTGTTTTGCCCCATTTTCGGTGAACCGGTTTTTCGCTTCAAGTTCTTTGACTTCATTTCTTTTATCCTGAAGCTGCGTATCAAGATCCTCTTCCTGCAGCTCTTCTTTTAACGATTCGATATGTTCTTTGAGGACATGCTCTATTTTCTGCTCTGTATAGGCTCGGAGTGATGCTTTAGGTAATGTTTGTAATTCTTGTAATTTCTCAATTAAACGAAGCATTTCGTTTCTTGGGTGCGCCTCATCGGTCACAGATGTAAAATACAGATGATCTTCCTCTATGCCCTCTTTCAAGAGCATATCAACCACTTGTTTTTTGTAGTCTTCAAAAGCTGTCTCATGTTCATCATGCCGATCGACTTGATTCACAATGAAATAAAGATTTGGCACTTGGTCTTTAATGGAACGAATGAATCGAATGTTTTCTTCAGAATGAACATGGTTATAGTGAACGACATAAAAAAGAGCATCTGCTTGATGTAGAATAGACGCAGCCGATAAAAAGTGCGCATGATCCGTTGAATCAATTCCTGGCGTATCGATCAGTGCCACTTTTTCTTCAAGTCCACTATAATCACCGCTAATTTCGACCATTTCAATTTGTTCTCCATCCTTACAAAAACGCTGCACCGCTTCTTTATCATAAGAACCGCTCATTTTTGCAAAACGGCCATCAGAGGTGTGAAGCTGTACTTCACTTCTCCCTTTTCTCACAACGACTAAGTTTGCACTTGTTGGGATTGGGCTCGTTGGGAGGATTTGATCATGAAGCAAATGATTCACAAGTGACGACTTACCAGCAGAATAGTGGCCAGTAAATGCGATATACACTTCTTCTTCTGCTTCCTTTTTCATGATCGATGCAAGTTTGGCTGCGCGTTCATGGTCATCCCTTTTGAGAAGGCTTTGATATAAAGCGCCTGTAGTTTGAACGAGCGAATCTCGAGTAGACAAGTCTTTCATGACGATAAACCCCTTTGTTTTTAGAAAAGTCAGTTATGTATGTGATACCATTTTACACAATATAAAGAGATTTTTCTTCTGATCTGAGGAAATAAAAAAAATCTGCTGCCCGATCAGTCGTAATTGACTGCGATCAGGAAGCAGATTTTTTTGAAACACCTTTTAAAACAAAGCCAATTAATAGGCTGTATACACAGACCGTACCGAGTAAGAAAATCATTGTCATGTGATCACCGTCCATCCTTCATGATTGAGAATGCTTATCATTAATGAAAGTGTAGCACAATTGATAATGATTTTCAATATTAATTTAATAAATACTGATTCAGTGCCTTTTCTTCGGTTTGAATTCTCACCATCATCATCCATCCATTTAAACATGTAAACAAAATGGCAGTGATATACGCCTCAAACAATAACGGAATCAAGATAAGCTCAATCGCTACCACCACATAGTTAGGATGCTTTAACCAGCGATACGGTCCCTTTTTTACAATCATCGCATTTGGCACCACTAAAATCTTTGTATTCCAGTACGTCCCAAGGGAACATAATGCCCAGTATCGAACCACCTGTGTAGCCAACAGGAAAACGAGCAGCAAAAGAAAAAAACGGGACGGTTCCCGGTTTAACAGCCATGTCTCTCCAATGAGAAAGAGGAAAAAAGCAGCATGCATTCCGACCATATAAGGATAATGGTTCGCACCAAATTCGATGGCACCTATCGCTTTCACTTTCTTCTCATTTCTTTTGGCCACAAACATTTCAATCAGGCGCTGACAAATGAAGAAACCAATAACAAGCCAAAAGATCATGACGAGATCTCCTCCCATTTCATAAGTAATAATTCAGAGGAAAAACCCGGACCAAGCGCCCCACAAAGCCCCACATCACCCGGATCAGCTGTCTGATGTTCAAGAAAATGCTTGATGACATACAAAACTGTGGCAGAGGACATATTCCCGTGGTGTTTGAGCACTTCTTTTGAAGAAAAAAGCTGATCCTCTTGTAAAGAGAGACTTTCAAGATAAGCATCAATTACTTTTTTGCCTCCAGGGTGGGCAAGAAAAACAGATAGGTCATCTGTTGAAAACCCGAGCTGATGTAAAAATTGGTCCACCTGCTCTTTTAACCAGCCTGAAATAATGGACGGAATGTCACGTGAGAAAATGACCTGAAAGCCGTCACTCGTAAATTCCCAGCCCATCACATCCTCAGAATCTTTCATCGTTACTGACTGTGTACCAAGCACTTTAGGCACTGTTTTTAACTGCGTATAGTCAGATGCAGCTTTTTCTCCAGTTAACAGCACTGCCGCAGTCCCGTCCCCGAACAAAGAGGTGCCGATTAAATTGCTTTTTGATTGATCTTGCGGCTGAAAGGTTAAACTGCAAAGCTCACATGCGACAACAAGAACCTTCGCTTCTGGGTATGCCCTGATATATTCATAAGCTCTAGACAACCCTGCCGCTCCGCCCCCGCACCCTAGCCCCCAAATCGGTACTCGTTTCGTATAAGGCGAAAAAGGCAGAACGTTCATCAGCTTTGCATCAAGACTTGGTGTCGACAATCCAGTGCTTGAGATGAAAAACAAAGCATCAATCTCTTCATACGGAATAGGCTTTGTAAGGAAGGTTGTCTCATGAAGACAGTGAATGATCGCTTCTTTCGCATGTGCCAATGCCTTTTCCAAATAGATATTATTTTTCTCTTCAAAAGAGTGGTGCTTTTGATACCATTCAATAGGCTGCACAAACTGTCTGCTCTGCATTTCTCCATTATGAAAAGCCCTCAGCAACCGGTCAATATCTTTAAACGATCGTTTAAATTGAGACCTTGCAAATTCAGCAGCTGTTTGCTGATCTACATGATTCTTTGGTAGACTTGTTCCAACTGAAAGAATGTACGCCATCTGCTTCACCTCTTTTTTTGGTTAATATCCCCTATCAAAAATAGGATATACATGACAAATCGTCAAAATTCAGTCAAAATATTTTCCTTCGTCTAACTTTTTGTCTTGACGACAATTGATAAATATTGGATAATATAAATGAAAACATGATGTAGTTTTCCTCCTTCACAGGTTCGTTCCAAGCCAAGCGAACCTGCTTTTTTTATGCAAAAAAAAAACACCTCTAAATGAGAGGTGTTTACATAACAGATTGTTTAGGTTCTTCCACATGATCGTGCTCTGCTTCTTTTTTAAATGGAATCATGTGATAAATGATATGAAGTAAAATGGCGGTAAAGCTCCCAGCCACTATTCCGTTACTTGTCAATAATTTGATGGATTCAGGCAGATGATCAAACATTTGTGGCACGACGGTTACACCTAAGCCGATTCCAACTGAGCAAGCGACGATGAGCAAGTTTTCCTGTTTTCCAAAATCAACACGCGTAAGCATTTTAATACCATACGCAATGACCATGCCAAACATCGCGACCATTGCGCCGCCAAGAACCGATTTTGGGATAATCGTTGTAAATGCAGCGATTTTAGGAAAAAGTCCAAATAACATGAGCAATGCACCTGTCACAACAATGACCTGGTTTTTCTTGACACCTGTTAACTGGATCAACCCCACATTTTGCGAGTAGGCTGTGTATGGAAAGGCATTGAAGATACCCCCTAATAACACAGCAATCCCTTCTGCACGGTAGCCCTTTGCTAAATCCTTCTCCTTTAATGAGCGATTCGTTAAATCTCCTAGCGCGAAATAAACACCTGTTGATTCAACTAAAGACACAACGGCAACTAAAGTCATCGTCATGATTGGCGCAAATTCAAAGGTAGGCATGCCAAAATAAAAAGGTTCAATCATGCGGAAAACTTGTGCATTTGCTACTTCGGCCGTTTCCACTTTTCCTAATAGGGCAGCGACTACTGTCCCAAGTAGTATGCCAATTAAAATAGCGATAGCTTTCATAAATCCCTTTGTGAATCGATAGAGCAGAACAATAATAAACAGCACAAGGAAAGCGAGTCCTAAATTTTCAAAAGAACCATAATCTGCACTTCCTTCTCCGCCTGCCATATTGTTCATAGCTACTGGAATGAGGGTAATTCCAATAATCGTGACGACGGAGCCTGTTACAACAGGTGGAAAAAATTTCACAAGCTTCCCAAAGAAAAAGGAAAGAGCAATGACAATACAACCTGAGGCAATAATACTTCCATATATAGACGAAATCCCATATTTAGAGCCAATGGCAATCATGGGAGAAACTGCGGTAAATGTACAGCCTAGTACGACAGGTAAGCCAATACCAAAGAAGCGGTTTTTCCATACTTGGAGCAGTGTGGCAGCACCACACATGAAAATATCCGCCGAGATTAAGTAAGTGAGTTGTGCAGGCGAGAGCCCAAGCGCATCACCAACAATGAGGGGTACAAGAACCGCACCTGCATACATCGCCAGGACATGCTGAATTCCTAGAGAGAGCGTTTTGGCTTTTTTAGCGGCACTCATGATTGTACCTCGCGTACAAACGTGACTTTTCCTTCCTCAAGTGATGCAATACGTGCGAGTGACTCAACACGGTAGCCCATTTGTACAAGCTCTTTTCTTCCTGGCTGGAATGACTTCTCAATGACAATTCCAAATCCAGCTACTTTTGCCTTCGCCTGCTTTGCAATAGCGGCCAGTCCTTTAGCGGCTTCACCGTTCGCTAAAAAGTCATCGATGATGAGCACACAATCATTTTCACTAAGGTGCGTATTCGAGACAGCGATGGTACTTTCTACATTTTTCGTAAAAGAGTACACACTTGCTGTTAAGAGGTTCTCCGTTAATGTGAGTGATTGTCGTTTACGAGCAAAGACGACGGGCACATGAAGGGCAAGTCCAGCCATCACAGCAGGCGCGATGCCAGAAGATTCGATCGTAATGATTTTTGTAATGCCATCATGCTTAAATAATCTAGCAAACTCTTGACCGATCTCATGCATTAATACAGGATCAATTTGATGATTTAAAAAGGCATCTACCTTTAACACTTGATTCGACAGAACGATTCCTTCGTTCTCAATTTTTTGACGTAACAATTCCATCATTCTTCCCCCTAGCATATTGGCAAACATCCTATTTTTTGCATAAAAAAAGCATTGCTGTCCATGAGGAGCAAGCAATGCGAAAACGATCCACGGATCTTCAGCTCAAATAAGAACTGTTTCATTTTGCTCACTCATAGTCGGACGGTATCGGTGTCCGGTAGAAACTTGCGTGCCATCATCACGCGATTATATGAGTGTTATAGTGTTCAAATTATAACAAGATTTCAGACGCTTGGAAAGCACTTTTCTAGAAAAATACCGAACTTAAATAATAGATCAGATCAAAACGTTCGTTTTTAGAATATTCACGCATCAAAAAAGCACCCTTTTGACGAAAGGGTGCCTTTCATTTATGATAAATACAATTTCGTGTACTTATCCGTTAAGTAGTCGATTAAATATTGAACATTTAATTCTTCGCCAGTTGCATCTTGAATGATTTCAGATGGCTTTTTCCGTTTTCCATGTTTATGGACATGTTCAGTTAGCCATTCTTTTATCGGTGCAAAAGACCCATTTTGGATCAGTTCATCAAAATTCGGTAAATCTTTGATCATTTGCTGCTTTAATTGCGCCGCATACATGTAACCAAGGGCATATGAAGGGAAATAACCAAAGCTGCCATCTGACCAGTGGACATCCTGCAAAATACCAAGCGCATCGTTAGGCGGCGTAATGCCAAGATATGCTTTATATTTTTCATTCCAAAGCGCAGGTAGGTCTTCAACGGCGACTTCTTCATTGAAAATAGCTTTCTCAATTTCATACCGGATAATAATGTGAAGCGGATACGTGAGTTCATCTGCTTCAATTCGAATGTAAGTCGGCTTAGACTCATTGACTGCATGCACAAAGTCCTCTAAAGATACATCTTTAAATTGTTCAGGAGAAGCTTCTTGCAGCTTTTGATAATATGTTTTCCAGAAATCTTCATGTCTGCCGATAAAATTCTCAAAGAAGAGAGATTGTGATTCATGGATACCCATTGACGTGCCATCACATAATAGCGTTCCGCTCAGTGCCTCATCAATGTTTTGCTCGTAAATGGCATGACCGCATTCATGAATGGTACCAAAGATCGCCATCCGAAAATCGTGCTCATCATAGCGTGTCGTCACACGAACATCCCCTCTGCTTAATGTCACAGCAAACGGATGAACCGTTGTATCAAGACGCCCTGCATCAAAGTCATATCCTAACTCTTTTAAGAAAAAGAGGCTAAGCTCTTTTTGCTTGTCGATTGGGAAGCTTTTCGATAAAAATGAAGTATCCGGTTTATTTGGGGAGGCTTCAATTTTTTTCACGAGAGGAACGATGGCATCACGAAGCGCGCCAAATTTTTGATCGAGCTGTTCCACGGTCATATCTGGCTCGTAGTTATTGAGCAGCACATCATATGGCGTTTTTTTCACGCCCCAATACTGAATAAAACGCTTGTTAAAATCAATGAGCTGTTTTAAGTAAGGAGCAAAGAGGGAAAAATCTGATTTCTCTCTTGCTTCAACCCAGACATGCTCTGCTTTTGATTGTAGAATGGAGTATTCTTTAAAATCTTCTTTTGGAATTTTGCTGTTTTCATCATACTCTTTTTGTGATAATTCGAGCGCCTTCTGTGTATCTTTTGACAGCTCATCTCGCTTTTTATTTAATGCGTCAAGAAGGTCTCTCATCTCATCAGAAGTCTTCATATTAAAGATATCACTTGATAATTGACCGATGGTTTCAGCTCTGAAATCAGCGCTTTTTTTAGGAGCCTGCGTTCTAGAGTCCCAATAAAGTAAATGGAGCGCCTCTGTATAGTGGGCGATTTTTCCTAGTAATTGATAAAACGCTTTCTCTTTTGATTCAAGACTCATGCGTTCGTTCCCCCAATCAATAAAATATGTATGTACGTTTCAAGGCTACTTCAATGAATGTTCGTTTGTCAATGAAAAAGGAGGATACACCATTGGTATCCTCCTCTTTTCGTCGTTCGTCCCCTATAATGAAGTGATGACTGGCTTCACTGGCAGGACAGATTCAATTTTACTTTGAAGCTCTTTATCTTCCTTGCCATCAAAGTATATATGAATGCTTCCTGCATCTTGGCTTGTCCGAATCAGTCTGCCAATGCCTTGTCGTAATCGAAGCAACATATATGGAAGGTCCACTTCAGCATATGCATCCTTTGATTCATTCCGTTTCGCCTCAAATACTGGATCATGCGGCGGATAAGGAAGTCCCCAAATGACCACATTCGTTAAGGATTGACCTGGAATATCCAGCCCTTCCCACAGATGAACGGAGCATAACACTGATGTCTCATCTGCTTGGAACTTTTGAACAATGGTGCTGATTTCCTCGTCTCCTTCAAAATACACTTGGAAAGGCAGTGATTCATTTGATGCCTCAATCTGCTTTCTAAATAAATGGAGTTCATCAAATGAAGGGAATAGAATCAATGATCTGCCTCCATTGTCTTTCAGCTGAGTGATCACTTGCTGTCCTTTTGCCTCTGGCTCTAGGAGCGCCTGCTGAATTCCGTGGAAATAAATTTGCATTTGCTCATCGTAATCATACGGCGAAGCCACACTCATTGATAAGTAATCTTTTATACCAAGACTTTCAGCTAAATAATCAAATGATTGGTTTTCAGACAATGTCGCTGAAGAGAAAATATATGGTCTTTTTTGCGAGAATACTTTTTCGCCAAGCACCTCTGCGACCGTCTTCGGCATGACGACAAATGTCGTATCTAATTCCTGCTTTTCAAGCCAGCTAATGGCATTTTTTTGATAAAGCGACAGGGAATAGGCCATTTGTTCAATGTACTCTTCCACGACAGACAATTCGTATTGATCAATTGTATACATCTCGGATTCAAACACGAGCGCTTCTCCGATTTTTTCAAGTAAGTCACACAATTCACTTGCTGAACGCTTCACCTCATCCACGCGCCCAATTTCAAGTCGATGCGAGCCTTTGACTTCTTTGGCATTTGTTTTTAAAAGATAGAAGAACTCATCGTTTGTTGCTAGTGCATCTTCAACAAGTTCTGCAAATTCTTCGCGAATGTCGTTTTGCAAAAGACGCTCCAAAAATGTCTCCAGCGTTGATTGCTTCACTCGGTACGTCAAAGCTTTTTGTGCGGCAAACTCAAGAAGATGACCTTCATCAAATACAACTGAGCTATGTTCAGGGAGCAGAGGAAGCTGACCCTCACGTTTGCGGGATTCCTTTGTCCACACATGCTCCATGTAAAAGTCGTGTGAGCAGATGATCAAGTCTGCCGCTTTTCGGTAATGATCTCTTGATAAATTCAAGCCGCAGCGATGACGCATATCACACGTCAAGCAGTCCTGAAACGAATCATAGCCAATTCGTGACCATTCATCATTTGATAGTTCTGGATACTCTTTTCGATCTCCGTACGGATAAAAAGTTTGCATACCATGTGATTCATGAACAAATGAAGGAAGCGATTCATAAATATCGAGCCACTTCTCATCATCTTCACGCTGCATGGTTTTCTCGAGTTTTTTCAAGCATAAATATTGATCATGCGATTTACTTAATCTCGCATCTATTTGTATATCAAGGTGATTGGCAATTTTATAGATATCACCTTCTTGTTTGACCAACTGTTCAATTAACGTTTCGTCTGCACATGCAATAATCGCAGGTTTCCCAGTATATCTTGCATATGTGACGGCAAATAATAGATAGACGATTGTTTTGCCTGTGCCTACCCCAGCTTCGGCAAACATCACACTTTTTTCTTTAAAGGCTCTTTCTAACTGAAAAGCCATAAATATTTGTTCATCTCGAAGATCAAAGCCCTTTTCTGGCAAAATGTCATAAAACACATCACCAATCCAGTTGCCCAGTTCTTCGTAAAAATTGTGTTCTTTTGATAATGAAAAAGGCAAACGAGATGCTGTCACCTGCTTCAACCCCCAACTTTTGAATCATTCAGACATTCAATAGTAACATTTATGCTGGGGAATGACAATCTTTTTTATGAACGCAAGCGATGTTGATAGCTTTCCTTCATTAAAAAAGCATGCTCTGAACGTTCTATGTAGGCCTGAGCAAGGGCTAAATCTTGGATGGCTGCCGCAAGCTGAGCAGATTGTCCCGTTTCATGCCCTTCTATTTCTTGAGCAGTCGAAGCGAGTGCTTTTTGGATTAACTGAAATTGATCATAATGAATCATGGAGACACCTCTTTTTTTAAAATCAAGTTCAGTTTATTCCGTCCCGTGAAGCTTTATACCTTTCCGCAATAAAAAAGTCACACCTTCTTTAGGTGTGACCCAGCGTGAAGACAAACCCTCGCATTCGGTGTCAGTCCTGCGTGCCGGTGCTCATGAATGTCAAATTCACTCCGCTCCGGTACTCGTCCTTCCTAGACTTCAAGGGTTTTCATATCACGCTGAAAAGAAGATAAAGGGCTAAAATAAAGATCATTTTAGCCCTTTTTCAACAATCTGAGTCACACCTTCTTTAGGTGTGACCTTTTTTTATGATTCAGTTGTCTGCTTTCTAGGAGGACGTTTTCCCCAATATTGATAATAGTCTGTTTTAATAAATCCATTAAACAGTTTTCTCTTTTTCGTTGCTTTTCTTCCGAAGCACTCTTCGAACTTTTCATGTGACGTTAAGATATATATTGACCAAGTGTCTAGGCTCTTAAATGCTTCACCCATCCCTTGATACATTTTTTCAACAGCTGGCTTATCACTGAGTCGTTCTCCGTAGGGCGGATTTCCGACAATCACACCATACTCCTCTTTTGTTTGGAAGTCTTTTACTTGCATTTGTTTAAATTGAATCAGTTCACTTAGTCCAGCTTCTTCTGCATTCATTTTTGCAATGTCTATCATGCGATGATCAATATCGCTCGCAATAATGTGAAGCGGCTGATCATAGTTCGCTTTTTCTTCCACTTCAAGACGCGCTTTGTTCCATACGTCCTCACCGATCCATTCCCATGATTCAGACGCAAATTCCCGGTTAAATCCTGGGGCAATGTTTTGTCCTATCATAGCTGCTTCAATAGCAATTGTGCCTGATCCGCAAACAGGATCAGCAAACGGACGATCAGGTGTCCAGTTCGTTAATAACACGAGCGCGGCAGCAAGGGTTTCTTTAATAGGTGCCCCGCCTTGATCCACACGGTACCCCCGTTTATGAAGGCCGACACCAGATGTATCAAGGGTTAGCACTGCTTTATCTTTTAAAAGCGCAACCTCGATTTTATATTCAGGACCCGTCTCTTCAAGCCATTCGGACTGAATGTTGTAAGAAGATCTGAGCTTTTGCGCGATGGCCTTTTTGACGATGCGCTGACAATCCGGCACACTTGCAAGCTGTGATTTGACTGATTTACCGATGACAGGGAACGTACTATTTTTCGGCAAATAAGCGGCCCATTCAATCGCTTTTGTCTGTTCAAAAAGCTCATCAAATGTTTTTGCTGAAAATTCAGCAACTTGTACCTTTATCCGGTCTGCTGTACGCAGCCAAAGGTTTGCACGGCAAATCGCAAGGGCATCCCCTTGAAAAATGACTTTCCCGTTATCTACAGTGCACTCATAGCCAAGGTCTCTTACTTCTTTTGCAACAACCGCTTCAATCCCCATTGGAGCTGTCGCGATGAGTGTATAAGTTTTCATTTGTTTATCACCTGTTTTCTCGTCCTTTTATTTATTCAAGATAAAAGCTCTCCATATGTAGAAATAGGAGAGCTTTGTTTTCATCATGTTTAAAATAACGGATATAACGTTCTGTAAGCCATGTTTTGTTCCATCGTACTGCAAACGGCAAATGCCTCGTACTCAGGTGGTAATCATCTATCTACAGAATTCTCTGTCCTTCTCTCCGTTTGGTTCCTTTGAGAAAGTTCCCCTACCAAGTTTGGGTTTCTCGCTCGAGGGGTTTACCGCGTTCCACTCTCACCATTTCTAGTGAGACTTCGTCACTGTGGCACTTTCAAGGATACTTTGCCATATCCTATAAAAGGACGTAGGCATTTTTCCTGCCGTCAGCCTTTCCCAGGCTGCCCTGGCTTATTTTTTCGCCAGGCACGAACACTACGGGCATCTCAGCACCGTGCGAGCATGGACTTTCCTCTGCAATGCCTAAATGCATTACAGCGATTACCCGAACGTTAATCAACAAGCGTTATTATAAACGACAATGTCATCTGACACAAGCTTTTTCGGCATCACTCAATCATAAAGTTTGCTGCCAAAAACGTGTTTCTCAAGGTTAGATAGTCTTTTTAAAATATCAAAGTTCGTTGTATTGGACTGTGCAGGCTGTCTTTTCCCTTGTTCAACTGC
Organism: Bacillus sp. LLTC93; assembly: GCF_002993125.1. Taxonomy (NCBI): domain Bacteria; kingdom Bacillati; phylum Bacillota; class Bacilli; order Caryophanales; family Bacillaceae; genus Bacillus; species Bacillus sp. LLTC93. The sequence continues at coordinate 306,706 of NZ_PVME01000001.1, forward strand.
TTCTTCAAGCTGTTTTGACAAGTGGAGGTTTTCTTGTTGAAGCTTTTCGATTTCTTGGTTGAATGTCTCATAGTCTTTAATGACCATATCTAAAAATTTATCGACTTCTTCTTGTTTATACCCTCTGACACCTGTTTTAAATTCTTTTTCTAAAATTTCTTTCGCAGAAAGCTTTACTTTATCAGCAAGCATCTTTTTCACCTCATATCGTGAATTCATAGTATATTTTTTCAGAAATACGTGACGTTGTCAAATTTTCTCTTGTTTTTAGTCAAAAAACGGATCTTCCGCCTCAACCTGTGCTCTTAGATCATCCATTGTGATGTACATAATTGGGTAATCGGTATAGGTTTCAGCTTCTCTGATCATATACTTTGGAGAGCCCTCATGCTCTGGATCATAAAGGGCGAGAAGACCATCTGTTTTTTCAATAAAAAAGCGGTTCTTTTGTTTAAATTGTGCCGGACTTTCATACGGTCTATGCGTGACACTTTCTACAAAATCTGCTTGTGCAAGAATCGCTTCATACAACTCTTTATTTTGTTCATTCCAGCGCTCTTCTTGTTCATAAAATGGCGTAATGACTGCAAGTTTTAAAGCTGGATACTCCTCTTGAAGCTCAAACACCACTTCGGCTGTCCAGATTTCAGCACCTAGCTGACCCGATATGAGAACCCATTCCAGCCCCTCTTCGATAAGAGCTGTCAGCCTTTTTTGAAGCTCCGCTTTTATGTATTGAAGTGCAGGCTCGTCTTGTTTGAATATCCCAAGTTCGAATGGCTTGTACCCTGTGACAGCAATAATTTTCATTTTTTCACCTGCTTTTAAAAAAAGGGACTTATAAAAGTCCCATTTCACGTTATCTGTTACAGCAAGGTCCACCGCAGTTAAAGTGTTGATGTGTTGCCGGGTCCACCTGAGAAAACGTATGCGGGAAGTAGTGAACATGTTGGAAGTTTTGATGGTGGACATTCGTCACATGCTGCGGATGGATGTGCGGCACAATTGTTGTTGACTCGCTGTGTGTACAGCAATGATTCGTCGGATGTACAATTGGCTGTGTAACATTCGGCTTGCAATGATGATGATGGTACATGTAGCATTCCCCTCTCCTTGATTTTCTTACATTAATAATGTATGAATGAAGAGGTGTACATGTACTAATGCATTAACCTATTTTAAAAGTTTGCAAGAAAAACATCTTTATAATTTGAAAACACAAAAGCGATCAAAATGACAACAAGAAAAAACAAGTAAAAAAGACCCTTATACATGCTCTACGCTCCTCATTCAATATCTAACGCTATTTTACAGGATTCGTGACTTTTCTACAATAAAAGTGCTAAACAATTTTTATTTTCGGCCGAGAGCCGAACGTTGTCATTTCTTGCGCTTTCCCGGGCAATAATGTTCATTGGCCAGCTTTTCTTAAGAGTCGCTTTTTTCGCTTTTCAAGTTCTTCCATGTCGCGTTCACTTAAAGACGAGAGAGATAATAATGATTGAGTGATCGAAAGAGCTGACCTCGCATTTTTTTGACGATGCTCTTCATACTTCGCAAGCTCTATGCCCGCTTTTAATGCTAAATGGACATCGTTTGATTCAAATAGATCTTTCCATATACGGACAGCTTCATCCCACTCGTTTAATCGTTTGTATTGTAAGGAGAGATCATAAGCCGCTTGATTCGCATGCTCAAACTCAGCTTCCGTTAATTCTCGCAAATGCTTCGTTGCCTCCTGTACATCACGATAAGCAAGATGCCATTTAGCAAGTGCGTATTTCTCATCGTTTTCCTTCACCGCATCCACAGATAATATTTTTTTGGATAGATGAATGTAGAGGCTGATTAAAGATAAGACGTCTAGCTCATTATGAGTCAAGATTCCTTCAATCAGCTTCGGATTTTGTTCCTTTAGAAAATGAAAATAGATCATCGGAGCCAAGAACCCCGGCGTGTCACCCTCTCGATGGACGTGCAGCTCTTCCTTTTCTACAACAGAAAGAGCCATCCGTTCATATTTGTGCTTCCACAATCGTCTAGATCCGTGCAGAAGATCAAAATGGCCAAATTCCGGAAGTGCAGGTACTTGATCGCGTAATAACGTATGTCTCGTTTTCACTTGCGGCCAATCGAATGATTTCCCATTATATGTAACGAGAGATTCTACGTCCACTTCATTAAGAAAGCTTTTGTACAGCGCTGCTTCATTTCCTGGATTGGTGAGCAGATGCTGTTTCACCACCACTTTGTCTGAAAAAACCCGCGCATGTCCTAGCAAAAAGATCATATTTCCCGTCCCGCCAGATAAGCCTGTTGTTTCTGTATCAAAGAAAAATAGCTCGTGCGGCTTGTAACCTTTTGCAGAAAGAGAATGCTGGATCTCACTTTCGTTCCAAGCATCGACGATCTTTGACAGTTCTGCAAACGAATACAGTCCATGCTGATCATTTAATTGATAAGTGACTTCTCGAATCAGACAGAAAGAGTCCTCAAAGAAGTAAGGAGCTGCACCCAATTGCTCCCACTCTTTTAAAAACGGGATATTTCCTGCTGTCACAGGTTGAGTTTGTCCTTCTTTTGTTCCATGCCGCTTTTCATTTGTCTGATTGTGCGAAAGGTGCTTTTTCATTCTGTTTAATTTCCCTTTTAAAGACATGAGTAGGTGTCTCCCTCCTTTCCTTTAAAATACCGACATCAACTCAACGATGCTGCTTTTTCCGTTGATCTCTTTCATTTCCATCCCAATACAGGATGGACAGCCATTATCACAGCGGCAGCGCTCAATCAGCTGAATGGCCGCACGGGCAATTTCATCGAAACGAGCTTGTACTTCCTTACTTAAGCCGATTCCACCAGGATAATGGTCATATAAAAATACAGTCGGCTTTCCGGTATGAGCTGCTTTAATTTGAGAAACGACATGAATATCTGAGCGGTCACACATCACAAAAGCAGGTACAATATGCTGAAGAACATTTGCGATGCCAAGCAGCAGCTGCTCAAGTGTTTTCTCTTCAAATCGACGTTCTGCTTCATGTAACTCAAACCAAGCGGCACTCGTATGAATTTCTTCTTCAGGTAAGTGAATCGGACCGGATCCTATATTTTCACCAGTCGATAACCGGATTTTTTTGAAAATCGTCGGCATTGCGTTTACGGTCACATCACCGTAGTGAACAGATACCGCTTCCTTTTCCGTTGTCTGATCAATTTCAAGCACCTTCAATTGGACAGCTAAATTAGCATCTGTATAGTATTCTACATCTACCTGTTTCACATAAGCCTTACGATGCTCGTAATCTAGCTTTTCCACTTGATACTGAACGCCTTCATGTAAATAAATCGCTTCATCATGAAGTAACGTCATCGCACTGAATCGATCCATCTCACCAATAATCCGAACATTTGCTACATCTGATTGATCGACAATGACGACATTTTCCTGACTTGCAGACCGCAGACTGATGCCATGCGCTGGGAACGATTGATCTGACCAATAATAGCGGTTCCCACTAAAATGAAGAACCCCTTCTTCATGTAAGTATTGCAAAATTTCTTCTACATCCATGTCACCAAACTGTTCATCCTCTCGAAACGGGAGCTCATAGGAAGCACATTTGAGATGATCGACTAAAATAATCAGGTTTTCAGGATTGATTCTGGCTGCTTCAGGCGGTCTGTTAAAGAAATATTCAGGGTGTCTGACGATATATTGGTCAAGGGGTGATGAGCTTGCCACCATGATAATGAGTGCTTCCTCGTGACGCCTCCCAGCACGTCCTGCCTGCTGCCACGTACTCGCTACACTACCAGGATACCCCGTCATGATACATACCTTTAGCTGGCCAATATCAACCCCTAATTCTAGTGCGTTCGTGCTGACGACGCCTAATATATCTCCTTCTCTTAACCCCTTTTCAATCACGCGCCGCTCTTTTGGCAAATAGCCCCCGCGATAACCACGAATCGATTTCGGCCCAATCTCTTTTTTCACTAGCTCTTGAATATGACTTAATATCACTTCCACTCTCACTCTGCTTCTAGCAAAGACAATCGTTTGGATTTTTTCTTTTAAAAATGTTTTAGCCAATTGATTGACAACAGTGGCCGCACTTTGTCTAATGTTTAATGGTTTATTGACGACTGGCGGGTTGTAAAACACAAAATTCTTTTTACCGCTAGGCGCTCCGTTTCGTTCAATGAGATACACCTTGCTCCCGGTCAGCTGCTCTGCAAGCTCCTTCGGATTCGCAATGGTCGCTGATGTACAAATAAAGATCGGATCACTTCCGTAAAATGCACAAATCCGCTTTAGTCTGCGAATCACATTGGCGACATGACTGCCAAACACACCTCGATATGTATGAAGCTCATCGATCACAATATACTTTAAGTTCTCAAACAAACTGACCCATTTCGTATGGTGAGGCAAAATGGCTGAATGCAACATATCTGGGTTTGTAATGACAATATGCCCTGCCTGTCTGACTCGCTGGCGAATCGCTGGGGAGGTGTCCCCGTCATATGTTTCACTATGAATCGGAATATCCATCTCGTGGATGATTTCGTTCAGCTCACTTTTTTGATCCTGCGCGAGCGCTTTTGTTGGGAATAAATAAAGAGAGCGATTGGTCTGGTCTTCTGCGATCGACTGAAGGACAGGCAGATTGTAGCAAAGCGTTTTACCTGACGCTGTCGGTGTGACAGTGACCACATGCTCACCATCCATCACACGTTCAAAGGCTTCCTTTTGATGAATGTAGAGTTCACTCACGCCTCTTTTCTCAAGCGCTTTTTTCAACCTGTCATTTACTCTTTCAGGAACTGGAGCGGTCTGTGCAGGCTTCGCTTCAATTTCATGCCAATGTTCTACCTGTTCGTCTTTTTTTAAATCTTCTATGAGTTCGTTCATTGTTTTCTTTTTCATATCGCATCACCTCTCATTTAGTGTACCGAATATTTGTTTGCATGACTAGGCGGCAATTTTTTGATGCGCCGCTCGTGAGCAGATATTTTGAAGTGTTGTAACAGTATCTATTACACTTCTATAGTGAAATGATTTTATTAAGGAAGAAGAGGATGAGATTGAAAAACGAATTTAAGCCTTTATTTGAACCATTTACATTCCCAGGAGGTGCCTCTATTGATGGCCGGTTGGTTGTTGCTCCAATGACACACTTCGGTTCTCACGAGGATGGCACCATCTCAAAGGCAGAAATTGATTTCATTACAGCTAGATCAAGTGAAATGGGCATGGTCATCACAGCATGTGCGAACGTTACTCCAGATGGAAAGGCCTTTGAAGGACAGCCTTCTATCGCAAGAGATGAAGATATACCTGGTCTGAAAAAACTAGCTTCTGCGATCCAGGCAAAAGGAACAAAAGCCATCATTCAAATTCATCACGGCGGCTCTCAGGCCCTTCCTCATTTAGTTCCAAACGGTGATGTGGTTGCGCCTAGCGATGTGTTCAAAGATGGAGAACAAATTGCACGTGCTTTAAAAGAAGAGGAAATTACTCATATCATTGACTCCTTTAAAGAAGCGGCAAGACGAGCAATTCAAGCAGGATTTGACGGCGTGGAAATCCACGGAGCAAACGGTTATTTATTACAGCAATTTTACTCTCCGCATAGCAATCAGCGTACAGATCAATGGGGAGGAAGTGAAGAAAAACGTCTAGCATTCCCTATCGCTGTTGTGGATGCAGTCAAAGAGGCGATCAAGGAATATGGAACAAAACCGTTTATCTTTGGATATCGACTATCTCCTGAAGAACCAGAAACACCTGGTTTAACAATGACAGAGACATTTGCGTTAGTTGATGTTCTCAAAACAAAAAACCTCGACTACTTGCATATCTCTTTAATGGAGATTGATTCTAAAGCAAGACGAGGCGCAGATTCTAATAAGACACGTATGGAGCTGCTAAAAGAACGCTGCGGCGATACCCTTCCGCTCATCGGTGTAGGCAGCGTCATTACAGCCGAAGATGCATTGAGTGCTTACAATCAAGGAATTCCGCTGATCGCTGTCGCACGAGAGCTGATCGTCGACCCTAATTGGGCAAAGAAGATTAAAGAAGGCCGAGAAAGAGAGATTGAAACCGTCATTAAACGCAGCCAAAAAGACAAGTACCTGATTCCAGAGGGATTGTGGTCTGTCATGGAAGCGAGTCAAGGCTGGGTTCCAATGGAGGATTAATTTCATCAAAAAAAACTACCCTATCATGTGAGGGTAGTTTTTTTGTGCTGCATGATTATTTCACTTTAACCGTAAAGAGCTTAGAGGTCTGCTTTTCCACAGCTCCATTTGGTTCTTTTTCAAGTTGTTCGATCAGATCACCATTCATGATCACAATGGGTGTCACTGTGCTTGCTGCTTTCTCTTCAATGAGTTCTAAGTCACACGTAATGAGAGGATCACCGATCTTCACTTTATCCCCTTCTTTAATGTGTGCTTCAAACCCTTCGCCATTTAACCCAACTGTTTCTAGTCCAATATGAATCAGGAGCTCAAGCCCTGAGAGTGTTCGAATTCCAATTGCATGTTTTGTATGGAAGAGCTGAATGATTTCACCCTCTACTGGTGACACAATGGTGCCACTTGTTGGTTTTACTGCTACGCCGTCTCCCATCATCTTTTGTGAAAAGACGGGATCTGGTACATCAGTCATATCCATTAACTCTCCATCAGCTGGAGAATAAATGACTTCTTCCTTTACATCATCTTCGTTTTTTCCGAAACCGAATAATTTTTTCAGCAATGTCAATTTGCTCCCTTCAAGCTTTGCTCCTAGATCTATTCAGCGTATGAAGTTTTACACTCATACACCTTGCTTCATTCAACACTATTTAATCATAATTTTTTCCGCTCATCAATTGATAACCGCCTGAGCCCTTTTTGCATAGGCTGTAGATGAGAGGTGATTTAAATGAAACAAGAAGGCGAAAAAAAACATGAATTGCTGGCAAATGAGGATATTCTGTATGAAGCAATTGAACAATTTTTTGCATCCTCCCCGTTTCACGAGATTTTAAATAGTGCGGAGGCACTTATGACCACATCCCATTCACTTGCATCGATTACAACCGATGTGACAGAAGATGATCAATTTGTGTATATTGAGATCCAATTTCCAGACCATTTTGTCGAAGGTGATATTGCACTAGAAGTGAAAGCCCAATATTTACACTTATCGGTACAGGAGAAAATGAAAACAGACACGACTTCCTCCTTTTCTAGCTTTACCAAAACCATTTTAATGCCTGCAAAAATAGATGAAACAAACATGAAGAGTGTGTGGAAAGATCAATCGCTTCACGTGACTGCACCAAAGCAAACAACCCAATAGATGCTTCTATTGGGTTTTGCTATGCTTTAAAAATGCTTGTAAATCCTTTCGCCAATGAGCCCACTTGATTCATTGTACTCATCATTTGCCCAGCTGTATCAAACATTTTGTTAAAGTCGTATTGTCCATTCGTCTTTTTGAACTGTGACAGCACACTTTTAAATTGAGATGATTGCTGTTTTTGCGGTCTTGGCAAAGGATAAGGATTCATAGGCTGCTGCATCTGCGGCTGATTGATTGCTTCTGGTTGCTGAAAAGGCTGGAAATTCTCTTGGTATCCATAAGGCGGTTGATAGGCAGCAGATGGCGCCTGGCTCATTCCAGCTTGATATGGAGGCATGAAATAATCTGGAGGCTGCGGAGGCTGCTGCATGTCTGGATACGGTAAAGGACCTTGCTGGAATTGATTGAATTCATATGGCTGCTGGTTTGAATAAGGGAACATATATCTCGCTCCTCTCGCTCTCAAAACATGTTGATGTCACTCATATATTATGATCAAAAACAGAAGGTGTGCCTAAAGCAGCCATAAGAAAAACGCAGGATATTTCATCAGCTGCGCTTTTTGATTTCTTCTATTAAAAGGTTCATTGTGTAAATCACCGACTCAACTAAATTTTTCACACGGGGTGCATGCTGTTTTCCGAAATAAGATTGCAGGACAACCTCTTTTCCATTTTCTTGTACGGCTTCAAGCTGTTCTTGATGTAAGTATCTAGGTTTGGCCTGATGAATAAATGAGATAGCAGCGGTGAGCCACGCTTCCATTTGCTTGTCAAATTTGACAACGGCCGGCTGAATATCTGTGTAAAAATCATATGTTGGGTATTCCTCTTCAGCCTTTCCCTTTTGGTACTGCTCATATGCTTCTTCGATCCATATTCTCAGCTCTTGTGTATGTTCAAGTAATGTTTGATTATCCAAAGTGTTCACCTCTATGAACCATCCTATCAAACGTTTACTGATTGCTCAAATATGAAAGCTATCCGGCGTGATATGCCGGTCTTACCGATAGTTTATACTCTGCTGCATGAATCTTACATTCACAATCCTTCACTTCTGATTCAAGCCGGTCAATGATTTGTTCTTGCTCCTCTTTAGCTGCGTATTTTGTTTGCTGGACAGCATGAGACAGCTCCGCTTCCACCGCATCAATTTTCCGCTCGATTTCCTCTAACAATTGCATAATGGATTCTTTTGATACAAATTCGCTCATCATCAGATTCCTCCTTTATCGTCTCTCGTTACATTCTCTTTTCTTTCACACCCTCCTTCACACATGACAAAACTAGAAGCAAATCGCCAATCTAAGTGTAGATGAGCGCTATTTCTTCATTTTCGACATGTGCTTGTCCTTCTTTGTATGATTGCGTCCGATTCTGTAAATTCTAAGGACAAAGGAGGTAGATTTCATGAAAAAGCAGCCAGCACCAAAAGAACAAAAGCCAAAAGGGAAAGAAAACAGTACAGATCAGCTTGATAAAAAGCTCGGCGGTCCTAATCGTCCATCCACGTAAAAAAGCAGGTACCCCCTGCTTTTTATTTATGCAGAAAATAGTGCTCTAATGAGAAAAGAAAACGAAGCTGCCTTTTTTTATGGAAATACCAGTCAGTCAGCTCGATTTGTTTTGGTAACGGCTCTGCATCGAATAAGGCTGGATTCAATTTCTTTTGAAACCAATCTTCCCGTTGATCGTCTAATGAATGTGTCATCACCGGATAAACCGTTCGTAGAAAAGGTGTTGACCTTCTAGCGATCCCTAAAAACGATTCAAAATCAAACCGGGATCCCGTATGCGGAACGGTATGCAAAAAATGATAAAAATCCGAAAATAAATCGGCTCGAAATAATAGTTTCGCTAGTTTTTTTCCTAATGTAATGCGCTCCTTTACATGGGAAAACTTTCGTATGGTTAATCCGTACAAATGCCCGTCCACCGTTGGAAAAATGACGGTTTGAAAATGTCCCCACTCGCTGAAAAGATATTGAATCGAGTGAAAAACATTCTTTTTCAGAAGAGGATTTTGTATAATAGGAGATTGTATAGTATATTGTTCATTTATAATGAGTGCATAAAGCAGACGCTCTGTGTCACGCTTTAGCCAAAAGTGTGCCCACTCAGCGCTCATAAAACGAGACACGCAAAAATATGGAAGCAGATGAAATAAAGGTTTGCTGCATCGCTTTGACCATTCATACAAGAGAAGCTGCGGGTAAGCATCTGAAAAGATCAGCCAATTCGCTCTTTCATATGCTGTAAAAAAAAGATGCCCCTGCTGATCAGTTAAACCTGGATGAAAAAGCTCGCCCTTTAAATCTGTCATGGACCATCCAGCATTTCTCGAGACAAAGGAAGCAAGCAGCGACCATTTCATTTCTGGATGGCGGTCATAAAAGCGCTTGTAAGCATTTGTCCTCGTCAGGTTGTCCTTATTTTTCGCTTTCGTTTCTCGTAAAATATGCTGAGTAATGATGTGCTCTTCTTGTGACAACATGGTGATCTCTCCAATACAAAATGCATTAAAAGGAGGCTGAAACTTGATGATTCGGTATCCAAACGGAAAATCGTATCAGCCCATTCAACAAATTGGGACAAAAAAAAGAATCAGCGGCGAATCCTCTTATAGTAACCGCGGGATGACACTTGAAGCTGACTTAAATGAAACCAACCAGTACTATTTGGTCAACGGGATCGCAGTCATTCATAAAAAGCCTACCCCAGTTCAAATTGTGAATGTGGACTATCCGAAAAGAAGCGCTGCTGTCATCAAAGAAGCCTACTTTAAACAATCATCCACAACAGACTATAACGGGGTGTACAAAGGGCGCTATATCGACTTTGAAGCAAAGGAAACCAAAAGCACAACCTCGTTTCCGCTCAAAAATTTCCACGAGCATCAAATCGAGCATATGAAACAGGTTGAAAAGCAAGGCGGTATTTGTTTTGTTATTATATCCGCATTTGGTTCCGTTTATTATTTGTCCGCTTCAGATCTCTTTTTCTTCTGGGAGCGCCAGAAACAAAATGGCCGTAAATCCATTAGCAAAGAGGAATTAATGGAAACTGGCCACTTAATGACACTTGGATATTCGCCAAGAATTGATTATATTAAAGTAGTGGAGACACTTCATTTTTCGGATGAAAGTGAGTAGCAATTCCGTTCGAAAAAGGTTTAACACGAAAGGTTGAGATGTGATGTCTGATCAATTTACAAGTCGTGAACAGCGACGTAAAGCAAGTCAAGAAAACAATAAGAAGCAAAAGAACAAAAAAGGCAAAAAGAAAGCAGGTCTATTTAAAAAAATATTTTTATCTTTACTCGTGATCGGTCTACTTTGCTTAGTTGCCGGAATCACAACTTTTGCCGTTTTTGCATCAAGCGCTCCTTCTATTGATGATAGTAAGCTCAAAACACCGTATTCTTCAAAGCTTTATGATAAAGACAAAAAAGTATTTGCAGAAGTCGGTGCGGAAAAAAGAACGTATGTCTCGATTAAAGATATACCCGATGTGGTAAAAGAAGCGTTTATTGCAACTGAAGATGCACGTTTTTATAAGCACCACGGGATTGATCCAATCCGTATTGGCGGTGCTCTTGTCGCAAACGTCGAAGATGGCTTTGGTGCTGAGGGTGGAAGTACGATTACACAGCAGGTTGTGAAAAACACCCTTCTGAACAATCAAAAGACGTTAAAACGTAAAGTACAGGAAGTATGGCTCTCAATTCAACTTGAGCAAAAATACTCTAAAGATGAAATTTTAGAAATGTATTTAAACCGTATTTTCTTCTCGCCTTATGCTTATGGTGTTGGGAAAGCGGCCGAACAATTTTTTGGTGTCACAGATTTAAATAAACTAACCGTTGCACAGGCTGCCACACTTGCAGGTATGCCGCAGAGTCCTTCTGCCTATAACCCTGTGAAAAATCCCGAGGCAGCGGAAAAACGCCGTAATATTGTTTTAAGCCTCATGAAAAAACAAGGCTATATTTCAGAAAAAGACTATGAAGTTGCAAAAGCAACCCCTGTCAGCAAGACCGTCGTTCCTGCTGATAAATATAAGAGCCAAAACTCTGGTAAGTATTCTGCCTACATTGAAGAAGTCATGGAAGAAGTACAGAAAAAAGCCAAAGTTGATGTATCAACAGATGGCCTAAAAATCTATACATCACTTGATCGAAAAGCACAGGATCACCTAGATGATATTATTAATGGAGATGAAGCCGGATTTACGAAAGGCATGCAGGCGGGAGTCACCCTACTTGATACGAAAAATGGTGAAATTCGCGCCATTGGCGGTGGACGTGATGTACCAGCTGGCGGATTTAACTATGCTACTGATGCAAAACGCCAGCCGGGGTCAACAATCAAACCAATCTTAGATTACGGTCCAGTCATTGAAAACAAAAAATGGTCCACATATCAGCAAATTGATGATGCACCGTATACGTACTCAAACGGTACACCGATTAACAACTTTGACAGAAGACATTTAGGGAAAATGTCGATGAGAAGTGCTTTGGCACAATCACGAAACATCCCTGCCCTAAAAGCATTCCAAGAAGCAGGCACAGATCATGCTGTTCAATTCGCCAATAATTTAGGCATGGACTTACCATCTGACATTCCAGAGTCTTACTCAATCGGTGGATTTGACGAAGGTGTCTCCTCCCTGAAGATGGCTGGTGCCTTTAGTGCATTTGGTAATAATGGATACTATAATGAACCGCATGCTGTCACGTCTGTTGAGTTTAATGACGGAACAAAACTTGACCTTACGCCAGATTCTAAAGCGGCAATGAGTGATTACACAGCATTTATGATCACTGATATGCTGAAAACAGCTGTACAATCTGGAACAGGTACACTTGCACAAGTACCGAATGTTCAAGTAGCTGGTAAAACAGGTACAACCAACTTTACACAAGATGATATTAATAAATACAATATCCCTTCTGGCGGTGCGAAAGATTCGTGGTTTGTCGGTTATACGCCGCAATACACAGCAGCTGTTTGGACCGGAATCGGTAACTCAAAAGATGCGGACGGCAAAATGTGGCTCACAAACTATGAGCAACGTGTTGCAAAAATTGTCTTCCAGCGATTAATTTCTCAAATTGATGATGGAAGCGGCTCATTTGAAAAACCTGACAGCGTCGTTGAAGCGACCATTGAAAAAGGATCAGATCCAGCTAAATTAGCCGGACCAAATACACCAAGTGACAAGAAGACTACAGAATACTTCGTGAAAGGAACTGTTCCAACAAAAGTTTCTGACACATTTGAGAAAAAAGAAGCCGATAAGCCATCTGACTTAAAAGCGGTGTATGATGAAGAGAAAAAATCCATCACACTGACTTGGGGTTATGATGACGACGCAGATGCCACATTCAATGTGAAGCAAGCGGTCGATGACGGCGGCTATAAAGAGATTCAAAACAGTTCTGCTAAAGAAGCCGTCATCTCTGGTGTGAATCCTGGCTCCACATATAAGTTCCAAGTGACAGCGACTGTAGAAGATGTCACAAGTAAAGCGGCTTCTACCTTCCTCACCATTAAGGATGACGAAGATGAGGAAGAAAAAGCGGATGATGAGAACAAAGAAGAAGAAGAGCCGCAGCAGCCTGATGATGAGCAGACAGATCAGACTGACGATAACAAAAATCAAAACCCAGGCACTGATGAGCAGAAGCCAGATGATAAAAAGGATCAAGATCAAGGTGGAAATACGGAAAACGGCAATGACAATTCCGATAATGGCTCAGACAGTACAAATGGGAATAGCAACTCACAGAGTAATACCAATAAAGATAAAAAGAAAGATGACGAGAAAACCAATTCTCAAAGCTCAAACGCCCAGTCAAATTCTACTTCTCGAAAAGAAGACGAATAACGAAAAAGCACTTGCCATATGAGGCAAGTGCTTTTTTTAACGATTTTGTCTTAACTTTTTGAGTGCTTCGTATTTTCCATACTGCTTTTTTAATTCTGTATATAGTTCGTCCAATTGAATAAAGCAGTGATATTGAGTCGGCTTCAGCAAGATGAACTCTAATCGTTCCGTCCAATTAATAGGAGCAACAGGAAATGTTTCTTGTTTAATGTCTTCCCATTCGAGCGTTTGAAGCCTCTCTCCTTTGATCCAGTAAAACATCGCAATCATACTGACGATTCCTTGTAGCATATCATCCTCTTCACAGCGGGATTTTCTTGTATGAAAACGAGGAAGCATTTTTTCTTTTAATTCATTCCACAGTTCGAACATCACAGGAACAAATTCTTCTGTTTTCTGCCACGGAAGCCCGCCTGTTAAAGCCTCTGAAGAGAGATCAAATGCGAGTGGATTGGCTCTGAGTATATCCATTCTTTCGCCTTTTATCTCTATCTTCTTCTCTTTTAACTTTTCGACATATGAGGTAAATACAGCTGAGCCGCTCATGCCAGCTTCACCAGTCCTTTTTTCAGCCTCTTCTGTCCTTCTCTACACATATCAAGAAGCGGACAGGAGTCGCACTGCGGCCGCTGCGCCTTGCAATGATACCTGCCAAAAAAGATCAGACGATGATGCGTCACAGACCAATCTTCTTTTGGTACCTTCTTCATTAACGTTTGCTCTACTTCAAGAACAGAATCCTTCCACCGGCAAATCCCAAGGCGCTTACTCACTCGTTCTACGTGTGTGTCTACAGCAATGGCCGGCACTCCAAAAGCGACAGATACGACGACATTTGCCGTTTTTCGGCCAACACCAGGAAGCTTTACAAGCTCATCTCGGTCCTTTGGCACTTCACCGTCATATTCTTCAATCAGCATTTTGCTCAATTTTTGAATGTTTTTCGCTTTATTCCGATAAAGGCCAATTGAGCGAATATCTTGCTGCAATTCTTCAATCGGAACACTTAAGTAGTCTTCTGGTGTTTTATATTTTTGAAATAAAGTTTTGGTCACTTTGTTCACAAGTACGTCTGTACATTGAGCCGAGAGTGCAACAGCGATCACAAGTTCAAACGGATTTGAATGAACAAGCTCACACTCAGCCTCTGGAAACATATCTCCAATAATATCTAAACACTCATTGATTTGTTTTTTTGATAACATGCCTTCTCCTTTATTGGTTATTGTTCCAGCCAATTATAAAAAGGAACTTGTCGTTTATAAGATGAAGTCTCTTCTTTTGAAGGTGGGGCTTTTTGCTGTGAACGGAAATGCTGGCTATGCTCTTTCGCTTCTTCCGCTGTTTTCAGCCCTTTCTTTTTCCACTCAAATAAGATTCGATCGATATAACGGAAATTTAATTTCCCTGATAAAACCGCTTCTCTTAATGCTAAACGAATCATCGCGGCATCATGATGGTCTTGATCCATCCAGATAGAGAGTGTTTCTCCTTCAAGAGGAGACAGTGGTCTGCCGAATTCATCTTCAAATAGTGCATATAAAGATTTTTCAGCCTGCACATAACTTTTTTGTGCTTCTTTCGCCTGTTTTGCTTCTAAAAAGTCATACAGCACGCCCCATAAAGGCTCTACTGAGTACCGGTCATGCTGAATACCTGACCTGTCTTCAAACGGCTGAATCGAAATAAACCCCTTTTGGATTAAATGCTGCACCATATAAGCACACTCTTCAGCAGAAATGGTCATGCCATGAGAAAGCTCTTCAAATGTTTGAAAGAAAACACCTTGTTCTTCATTCATTTTAATCTTTAGCATCACCATCATTTGTGGTTCATTCAGTCCTAACTGCTCATAATGAGCAATCAGCAAATTAGGCAAACTTGTTGAACCCATTTGCTGCATATTAATAAATTGCTGCCTATTCATCGGATACACCTCTTCACTTTAAGTATATCACGTTTTATTTCACGTGCCCCCCTAAAAAGACGTTTGAAAAAGCCTCCATATGTTGGAGGCTTTACGTCTTAAGGATATAAACGGTTTAATAATCTTGGGAATGGAATAGTTTCACGCACATGCGGCGCTCCGCTAATCCAAGCAACTGTTCGTTCAAGGCCAAGACCAAAACCTGAATGCGGTACAGAACCGTATTGTCTTAATTCTATATACCATTTGTAAGTTTCTTCATCTAACCCGTGTTCTTTTAATCTTGCTTCAAGCAGCTCTAGATCATGAACACGTTCAGAACCGCCGATAATCTCTCCGTAGCCTTCTGGTGCAATTAAGTCTGCACAAAGCACTACGTCATCACGATCTGGTGCTGGCTGCATATAAAACGGTTTTAATGAAGTTGGGTAATGAGTGATAAACACTGGTTTATCATAGCTTTCGGCGATCGCTGTTTCATGAGGCGCCCCGAAGTCATCTCCCCATTCAATATCATCAAATCCTTTATCCTGTAAGAATTTGATCGCTTCATCATACGTGATGCGCGGGAATGGTGCTTTGATATTTTCTAATTTAGCTGTATCACGGCCAAGTGTGTGCAGCTCCACTTTACAGTTTTCGAGTACACTTTGAACAACGTGAGACACATAATTTTCTTGATACTCAAGGTTTTCATTAAATTCAACAAAAGCCATCTCAGGCTCGATCATCCAAAACTCGATTAAATGACGTTTTGTTTTAGATTTTTCAGCTCTAAATGTAGGGCCAAAGGAGAATACTTTTCCGAGTGCCATCGCAGCAGCTTCCATGTAAAGCTGTCCACTTTGAGAAAGGTACGCATCTTCATCAAAATATTTAGTAGCAAACAGCTCAGTTGTTCCTTCAGGAGCACTTCCTGTTAAAATTGGCGGATCCACTTTCACGAAGCCTTCTTGATGGAAAAACTCATATGTAGCACGAATAATTTCGTTACGAATTTTCATAATGGCATGCTGTTTTTTTGAACGAAGCCATAAATGACGGTGATCCATTAAGAATTCTGTCCCATGCTCTTTTGGTGTAATTGGGTAATCAGTTGCTTCGTGAATCACTTCAATGGATTTCACTTGTAATTCAAAACCAAGTGGTGAACGCTCGTCTTTTGTCACTTGTCCTGTCACATATACAGATGTTTCTTGTGTGACTGATTTCGCAAGCTTAAAGACATTCTCTTCCACTTCTGCTTTTACAACGACTCCTTGAATAAAGCCTGTCCCGTCGCGCAGCTGCAAGAATGCAATTTTTCCGCTTGAACGTTTATTGGCAATCCATGCGCCGATTGTTACTTCTTCATCGACGTGTTTGAACACTTGATTAATTGTTGTTTTCAACATATTTCCCTCCAAAGCCAGAAAGAAACTCACCTTTGATAGGTGTGATTCTTTTTTCATACATTTTATTATAACCGTACTAAATCAGCATGGTCAACGTAAGACAGGAGAAACTACGGTGTTAAATTTTTTTCCACTCGTCCTGTCGTAAAATCGACATAGCTGAAGCTATATTGGTTGTTCTCATTTAAGTACGTCACTTCCCAAAGGAGTACGTCACCCTCTCTTGCTAATTTGACGTCCTTTACCTTAGAAACGGTGTTCTCCTTTTGAACGGCTTGTACTGCTTGGTTTGAGGTAATGCCTTCTTTTGCTTTTTTTGCGATCACTTTTTCTTTTTTGCTGGCAGGTACCCACACATAGGTCGTTTCATTTTGTTTGTTTTTTCCTTCAACAATGAATTGTTTTTCTTTTCCAACAAAGGTTTCCACTTGCTCGACCTGTACTATTTTTGCTTGTTCTTTTGCTCGTTCAATCGCTGCCTCATGACCTTGTTCTTTTTGACCCATGGCAATCTGATAAATCCACGAAAAGCTGATGATGCCAATGAGTAAAACGAGTGCCACAACGGACGAAATAATCCAGACTATTTTTTTCATGTCAAGCTTCCCCTATGTGCGATATATTGTAAATATCGCTTGATTTTGATCTTCTTGATCTAATGCTAACCCAAACATCAGATCTTCTCTTTTCAGCGTTCTGTTCAACAAATCAACGATTTTGTAAAGGTCTTCTGAATGCTTAATTTGAACAGTTGAAAGTACCTCTATTTTACTTTCCACTTCTAATTCCTCCTCGGTACGTAAATATTGTTAGTCATACTTTTCTGCGTGGGAACCGATACTATTTCTACAACGGAACACAAAAGCCGTTACGATAAATTAACTCCAAACCCACACCAGCTAAAGGCCGCTTATGATAGCGGCTTTTCGTTGTTTAGCTTCTCTATATACGCAGCAAGTGATTCCTTTGACATCTCATGGACAGGTGCATGAGGAAGTGATTCTAAAAAGAGTCTTCCGTATGAAGCGGTTTTCACTCGGCGGTCTAGAATCAGCAATGTACCTATGTCCTTTTCCGAGCGAAGCAAGCGTCCTGCGCCTTGCTTGAAGGTTAAGACAGCTTCTGGGAGAGCAACGGCTTTAAACGGATTCTTCCCTTGTTTTTTAGCTGCTTCGCATTTTGCTTCAATGAGCGGTGAATCCGGCGGCCGGAAAGGAAGACGTGCCATAATGACAGTCGTCAGCTCAGAGCCTGGAAAATCTACTCCTTCCCAAAAACTACCCGTACCAAGTAAAATGGCTTGCTTGGCTAATTTGAACATTTTCGTCAATTTCACTGGGCTTCCACCTGTCAGACCTTGAGCAAACAGGGCTGATTGCATGCCTCCTGTTTTCAGCTCTTCATACACTGCTTTTAACATTTCATGTGAATTAAATAAAACCAATATCTTCGCTTTATCCTGCTTTTCCATGATCTTAATATATCCTGCTGCTTGCTTCACATAGTCTCGTTCATCACGGTTGGTGATCGGCGGCATGTCGGCCGGCACAACGACCTTGAGCTGCTTTTCAAGTTCAAAAGGTGAATCGATTTGAACAAGGTGCGGGTAAAAATCTTGCAGGCCAAATCGCTCCAAGCAATAATCAAAGCGATGATTGACTGTGAGTGTCCCTGACGTGAGGACGACACTTTTTTTGTTCATAAAAAATCGATCAGCCAAAAGCTCCCCTGTATCTAGCGGCTGTGCATGCATAAAGACAGCATTTTTGGCACCCTTTGCATCAATCTCAATCCAAACCGTTTCATCATTTTTCGGTTCAAAAATAAACCGGTACAGCGTACTGCAAAATGTATGCATAAACGACATGACTTGATCGTATTCCTCTGCTTCAAAGGCAAAGTGTTCTGTCAGTTGATCACTTTTTTGAAGAAGCTCGTTTTTTTGCTGCTCATACAGCTTCTCACAAGCAATTAACAAGGAACAAAGCTTACTCGCAGTCTCTTTAATCCGTTTCCACTGAGCATGCTTTGAATGATGACGGACTCTATAAATGAGACGATTGATGTCTGCTTTTGGTTTTGTCCTTTTGACAAAAGAATGGACTGTGCTAAAAAATGCGTCACTTTCCATTTGAAGCTGATTGAGATACTCATCCATTTCGATAAAGGTATCCGTCGATAAACCTGCACCGTGAAATCTCTTTTTCAGTTTCTTTAACAGTCCGCCTTGTAAGGAGCCAAGCTGCGTTAATTTCGCATGAAGCTGGATATAAGACGCATTGTCCCCTAGTGTTTCATTGGCTGTTTTCTCAAATTGATGGGCTTCGTCAATCACATATACGTCTGCATGCTGAAAGATAGACGATGCTTCCGTTTGTGATAAGAGCAGGCGGTGATTCGTTAAAATTAGATCAGCTGTTTTTGCTCTTCTTTTGGCGCGTTCATAAAAACAATATTCTTTAAAGCGTCGCTTTTTCGATGTAAACGGCATGTGCACACAGGAAATTCGATCTTTTATATTTGCAGCACCTGACGGTAAATTCAGTTCAGATAAATCACCCGTCTCTGTTACTAGGAGCCACATTAATATTTGCGCTTTTGTTAAGACAACATCATAGTTATCATCTTCCTCATGGAGTACATGCTCAAACTTATCTAAACAAATATAATGTGCTCGCCCTTTGAATACGCAGGCAGCTGGCTCAAATGGGAGCAATTGATTTAAGAGCGGCACATCGCGCTGAAGCATTTGCTGCTGCAGTAGAATTGAATATGTACTGATAATGACAGGTTTTCCTGATTTCTTTGCTTCTAAAGCTGCTGGAATGAGGTAAGCCAGTGTTTTCCCTATTCCTGGTGCCGCTTCAATTAAAGCGTAGGCCCTTTCATGAAACACGTCTCTGACTTTATTCATCATCGTGAGCTGGCCTTCTCTTACTTCATAGCCTTCTAACGTTTGCGGAAGCTTTTCTTTTATCTCCTCAAACAGCTTCTCGTCGTCTTCGCCTACTGAATGTGTCGTATCATTTAAGCGATTGGTCACATCTTTTACAGCAAAAGAGCCGACTTCCACCAAAGAATCTTCCTGACTAGAATGACTCGTTTCAAGCTGCTTTATTAAAAGTCCAATATCACTTAAAAGATATGAGGATAATCTACGCAGCTGCTTTAACACATTTGGCGGTGTATGTTTCAATTGATGTAACAAGGTTAAAAATAACATGGCAGTAACTTCCGCATCACTATCCGCTCGGTGCGGGTGGTCATGTGGAAGCATGAGCTCTTCACTTAATTCAGTTAACTTGTAACCTTCAAGCTCAGGATAAAGAATTCTAGAAACCTCAACCGTATCAATCGCTAGCACATCCAGCTCATTTTTCCCGCATGCTTTTAGTTCATCATTTAAAAAGTTCAAGTCAAAATGAACATTGTGCGCAACAAAATAAGCGCCATGTATGAGGTCATACACCTCTTGAGCAATGTCCTCAAAAAACACCGCATCGTCAACCATGTGCTGCTGAATGCCTGTCAGCTGTTCAATAAATCCAGGGATCGTCTTTCCTGGGTTCACATATTTTGAATACCGTTCGACAATTTGTCCATTTTCAATGACCACCGCAGCAATTTGAATGATTTTATCACCCTTTTTTGGTGAATTCCCGGTGGTTTCAATATCAACGACAACAAACCTTTGATCGGTCATAAAATGGACACCTCAATTCCTCGTTCCACTCGAAGTGAAACACGCTCTGGGCATATAACTGAAACAGAACAGCTTCTTTTCATGAAACTGTCCTGTTTCCATGTAGCGTGCGTTATAAAATCGTTCTCGCAGGCTCTTGCCCAATCATTTGTTCAATTTGATTTTGCTTATTTAACACGACCACTTTAGGTGTATGTGTCTTTGCTTCTTCATCTGACAACATCCCATAAGCGATAATAATGACTTCATCCCCTGGCTGAACCAATCTCGCTGCCGCACCATTTAGACAGATGACACCGCTTTTTCTTTCACCAGGAATAATATATGTTTCAAGTCTAGCTCCATTGTGATTATTGACAATTTGCACTTTCTCATTTGCCATCATGCCTGCCGCATCAAGTAAATCTTCATCGATTGTAATACTGCCTACATAATGTAAGTTTGCTTCTGTCACAGTCGCTTTATGGAGTTTAGAGGTCATAAAGGTTCTATACATGTTTTTCACCGCTTTCAGGAACATGGAAAATCACATTATCAATCAGTCTTGCGCGTGAGAATTTCACTGCAATCGCAATAATGACCTTACCTGCTAGTTGTTCAAGTGGTTCGAGTTCGGGATATGAGTAGATCTCAATATAATCAATTTCTCCACTTGTTTGAAGAAGCTCCTCTTCAACCACCTGATACATACGATGTATATCACGTTCACCTTTTTCAACAGCTGCCTGTCCTTTTTTTAATGCTCGGTATAGAGCGGGTGCTTCTTGTCTTTCTGTTTCAGACAAATAGACATTCCTTGAGCTTTTTGCTAAACCGTCTTCTTCTCGAACCGTTGGAACAGACACAAGGTGAAGATCGAAGAAGAAATCCTTGATCATCGCATCTATCACAGCGACTTGCTGTGCATCCTTTAGACCAAAGTAAACATTTGTTGGTGAAACAAGATGAAATAGCTTTGTAAGTACAGTAACAACACCGTCAAAATGCCCTGGACGCTTCTTCCCGCATAAGACATCTGTCCGTTTTTGAACCGTCATCGTAATAGATGGTTCATCTTGATACATTTCATTCACATCAGGTGTAAATAAAATATCGACTCCTGCTTCCTCTGCAAGAAGCTGGTCTCTTTTCATATCCCTCGGATACGAGTCAAAGTCTTCGTTCGGTCCAAATTGCAAAGGATTGACAAAAATGCTCATCACCACGATGTCATTTTGATCTCTTGCCTCTTTCGCCAAAGTCAAATGCCCTTCATGAAGGAAGCCCATCGTTGGAACAAAGCCAATGGAATGCTGCTTTTTTTGATACTGCTTGGTTAGTTCTTTTAGTTCATGAGTATGGGTGACAACTTTCATTTTTTGATTCCCCCATATAAACCATCAAGGACTTCTTCTTTGATATGAAATGTGTGCGTGTCCTCTGGGAATGTACGTGCTTTTACTTCTTTTGTATATTGAATGAGCGCTTCTTCTAGTACAGCATCAATTTGCGCGTATTGTTTCACAAATTTAGGTGTTCTAGACACCCCGTATCCTACCACATCATGGTAAACGAGAACTTGTCCGTCTGCTTCAGCTCCTGCACCAATTCCAATGACAGGGATCTTCAGCATGTCGGTAATACGTTTTGTCAGTTCACCAGGTACACATTCTAGCACAAGTGCAATCGCACCTGCTTCCTCACATTTCAGACTATCTTCAATTAATTTTTTAGCACTCTCATGGTCTTTCCCCTGTACTTTATACCCACCAAGCACACCAACTGATTGAGGTGTGAGGCCTAAATGACTGACAATAGGAATTCCACCTCTTGTTAAAGCCTGAATGGATTCAAACACGCCATCTCCGCCTTCTAGCTTTAAGGCATCAGCACCGCTTTCTTGCATCATCCGTGCTGCATTTTTCATCGTTTCTTCTAATGAATAATGATAAGACATAAATGGCATATCGGTCACAATAAATGTGTCTTTTGCGCCCCTTTTGACTGCTTTTGTGTGATGGATCATATCATCCATCGTCACTTGTACTGTGGAATCAAGTCCAAGTACAACCATCCCAAGTGAATCACCAACTAAGATCATGTCGACTTCCGCTTTTTCCGCTTGCTTAGCAGCTGGATAGTCGTATGCTGTCAGCATCACAATAGGTTCGTTTTGTTCTTTCATTTTGAAAAAATCTAGCTTTGTCTTCATTTGTTCCTCCTCATTCTGGAGAGGAGATGGCTTGCCTCGCATCACATGTTCTTTTCTCTCATGCGCGGCGAATCATCCCTCTGTCCAAGTCCCTTAGGATCTAGGCAGAAATTGATTAAATTTTTCTTCCTAACAGGTACAGTTCTTTTACAGATACTGCCCACACGAAGTATATCAAAAATGGACCGGGTGTTCCACTTAAGTTGACTTGATCTCTATGTCTGCGGAATAGATTTTTTGGATACCGTCCGCCGTTTCCAGTAATAAGACACCTTCATCATTGATTCCAAGCGCCGTTCCATTATATTGCCCATTGACGGTGCGCGCGACAATACGTTTACCGATAGTCATCGTAAACGATTCCCATAATTGTTTGATCGGGGCAAATCCATGCTTCATATAATCCTCATACCTTTTTTCAAAGGTGGACATGATGTTTTGAATCAGTGCAGCTCGATCTACTTTTTCATTCAGTTCTATTCGCAAACTTGTGGCGTTATCCTTTAGTTCATCAGGGAAATCATCCGCCGTTTGGTTCACATTAATGCCTGGACCAATAATCACCGCATGAACCTGGTCAGCTTCTGCTTTTAATTCAGTTAGAATGCCAACAACTTTTTTTCCGTTTAACAGAATATCATTTGGCCATTTAATCGATGGACTGAGTCCTGTTTGAAGCGCGATTGCTTCTGTGATGGCTACAGATGCTAAAAGCGTCATTTGCGGCGCTTTGTAGAGCGGAATTTCAGGCCGGATGATCAGACTCATCCAAATGCCTGTCCCATTTGGTGAATGCCACGTTCTTTGAAGGCGCCCTTTTCCGTTTGTCTGATGATCACTGACAACAAGCGTGCCATGGGGCGCTCCTTCATTTACAAGATCATGGGCAATCAGCTGAGTTGAAGCGACTTCTTCTTGAAAGTAAATGTGCCTGCCAAATCCCTCTGTTTTCAAACCAAAAAGAATTTCGTCCTCGCTAATTTTGTCCGGTTTACGAAGCAGGCGGTATCCTTTTCTCCTAACGGCTTCTACCTCATAGCCTTCTTTTCGCAAATCCTCTATATGCTTCCATACAGCCGTTCGGGAGCAGCCAAGCTCATCACATATTTGCTGGCTCGAGACAAAATCTTGATCAGATGTTGTAAATAGTTCAATTAATCGTTTTCTAATTGCTGATCGCATGCTATGAGCCACTCCTCTATGGCTTCTTTTCGGTTTTCCAAACGGTTTTGCAGAACCGCTTTTTTCACGACATGAAGCTCTTCTGCAATCCATTTACCTGATGCCTTCTGCCGAAAAGCCATTAAATCTTTTCCTGAAACAGCAAGGTCTTGGAGCTTTTTAATAGGGAGCGCATCATATGAGTGCTTTGCCGCCTCCAGCTCATCAAAGAAAATGCGGCGCTCATGTTTTAACTGCGTGATTTTCAAACTAGATAAAAGCACGTGTTCACCAGCTTCAAACATCTTCTCCGCATCCCAGTCACAATCGACGTATTTGCTAATGGCAACCGACTCTTTCAAAAGCTTCGTTGACAGCTTCCATTCTTTTAAGAGGGACACAGCCTCCGTCTCATCTAGACCGAGCAAATGAATGAAAGCGCCCCATACCTCTTCTAGTCCGTCCAGTAAATAATACGGGAATGCTTGAAAGGATTCATTGAGCCTTCCCTCTTGGAGACCTGGCAATTCTTCATACAATTTGGTTGAAATGAGAACCTTTATGGCCTGCTTACAATAGCGTCCTTTTAAAAGTTTCTCCATTTCAATCTTTTTGCGCTCAACAGATATGTTGGCAAGCAGGTGTTTATCTTTTTTCATCGCAGCAGCCGTCTCAGCAGCGAGCTCAAAACCGAGCTGGCTTAAAAAACGGACGGCTCTCATCATGCGAAGCGCATCTTCTTCAAAGCGGCAAGCGGGATCTCCAACAGTTTGAATTCGTTTCCGCTCAATATCCTGTTTGCCCCCTACATGGTCAATGATCTCGCCATTTATATCCATGGCCATCGCATTGATTGTTAAATCTCTTCTTAAAAGATCTTCCTTTAATGATGTGATAAACTCCACTTCTTTAGGTCTGCGAAAATCTTCATATTCTGACTCAGTTCGAAACGTCGTGACCTCATAGCTGACCCCATCATGTAAAACTATAACTGTGCCATGCTCCTTGCCAACATCAACTGTTTTTTCAAATAAAGACTCCACTGTATCAGGCGTTGCATCTGTCGCAATATCGATATCCCCGATTTCTCGATCTAAAAGAACATCTCTCACCGCTCCACCAACAAAGTAAGCCTGATAACCATGTTCGTGCAGTGTATGTAAAATAGGGATCGCATGTGTGAATGGTTCATTCATCTTCATCATCACCTTCGATCAATTCTAGGTAAAGCTCTTCATATTCTCTCACAATTTTTTCAGAAGAGAAATTGGTCTGAACACTAGACTGGGCTGCCATTGACACTTGCTCATGGAGCGCTTTATCTTTAAGTAACGACACCGCATGATTTGCTGCCCCGTCTATATCACCGAGCGGGACAAGAAATCCTGTCTCTCCATGTGCAATGACCTCTGGAATTCCGCCAACATCTGTTGCAATACAAGGGACACCGCAGGCCATTGCTTCAAGAAGTACAAGCCCAAAGCTCTCCTTCTCAGAAAGGAGCAGCTTCAAATCACTAATTGAATAAAGCTCCTCTACCTTCTCTTGCTTTCCTAAAAACAACACACGGTCAGTTAGTTCCAGCTTTTTCACAAGATCGCATACGACCGACTTTTCAGGACCATCACCAATAAGCAGCAGCTTTGCATGCACCTGGTCAGAAATCTTTTTAAAGACATGAATCACATCATGCACCCGCTTTACCTTTCGGAAGTTCGATACATGGATGATGACCTTTTCGTCCTGCATGAGACCATAATGTTTCTTCAGCACTTCGTGATCTTCACGCAAATACACACGCTCATCGACGAAATTATGGATCGTATCGATTTTTTTATCCGGTTTAATCAGATCGTACGTCTGTGCAGCTAATGAATGCGACACAGCTGTTACGCGATCCGATGATTCGATGGCAAACCGAATCACTTCCTTTAATGATGGATCATAGCCTAAAACCGTAATATCCGTCCCGTGAAGCGTGGTAACGACTTTCACTGTGTGTCCCGTCATTTGCTTGGCTAAGAACGCACAGACGGCGTGAGGGACCGCATAATGCGCGTGAATAATATCGAGCTTCTCTCGTTTCGCGACTTCCGCCAATTTACTTGCTAGTGCAAGGTCATAAGGTGGATATTGAAAAACAGCATATTGATTGACATCCACCTCATGAAAATAAATATTCGGATACACTTTATTGAGTCTAAACGGAATGCTTGAGGTAATGAAATGAACATCGTGCCCTTTTTCAGCTAAACGTTTTCCAAGCTCTGTGGCAATAATGCCCGAACCGCCAACACTTGGATAACAAGTGATTCCGATCTTCAGTTTTTTCATAATTACCCCCCAAGTAAGTCATCATCCATCAAAAGTGGTTTCTTTGTCAAAAACCCTTCTGCATAAGCTTTATTGACTTCCCTTCCATACATAGACTCTCTCATTTTGACAAAATCAATATAACCATTCACAAGAGGTGTCTCCACTGAATTCGGCGTTTTGACAAATTGACTTTTATACGCATGTAAGCTATCGATTTTTTGTTGCATCTCACTAGAAATATCGATCACAAAATCTGGACGATGATGGCCGTTAATCATGTAATAATACATCTGGCTTATTTTATGCGCTGGCTGCTTGTATGAATCTTCAAATTTATGTATACCTGCAGAAAAAGCCGCCTCTTCTACAAGTGAACCCGCATGACCATGATCAGGATGTCGATCTTGGTGGTGCGGAGCAAAAATAAGTGTTGGTTTGTATGTGCGAATGACGCCCGCAATTTCCTTCATCGCTTCGTCATTCAAATGCAGCCCTCTATCTGGCAGCGTGAGCTGAATTCGAGTCGTCACACCTAAAATGGCGGCGGCTGCTTTTGCCTCTTCTTTCCGGCTCTCTACCGTTCCATTCGATGATAATTCAGCCTGGGTCAAGTCGCAAATTCCGACACGCGCCCCTTTTTTTACGTATTTTGCAATCGTTCCACCCATTCCGATTTCTACATCATCGCTATGGGCACCGAATGCAAGGATATCAAGTCGTTTCATTTCTTCCTCCGTTTTTTGCTACATCTCGAAATTCAAACGTGCCTTTATTTAAATTCCTGACTAAAATTTCAGCTGTGCCCATATTCGTGGCCAATGGAATGGCATACACATCGCAAAGCCGGATAAGTGCAGATACATCCGGTTCATGTGGCTGCGCGGTTAGCGGGTCTCTAAAAAAGAGCACAAGATCCATTGCATTATCAGCAATCAAGGCACCAATCTGCTGATCTCCTCCAAGTGGTCCTGATTGGAAACGATGAATGGGAAGCCCCGTCGCTTCTTTCACTCTCAAACCTGTTGTCCCTGTTGCATAAAGTGTATGATCTGCCAAAATATCACGGTACGCAATGGCGAACTGAATCATGTCACTTTTTTTCTTATCGTGAGCGATTAAAGCAATGTTCATCAGGAATCCACTCCTTATTAGTCGATAATATTTTCTAAGCCATAGACAAGTTGATCAATATGCATGACCTGTTCTACTGAAAGCTTTACACCAGACATAAATGACGCACGGTTATAAGAATCATGACGAATTGTGAGCGTCTGTCCGTCCATTCCAAACAGCACTTCTTGATGTGCAATCATGCCTGGCAGCCTTACGCTGTGCAGACGGATGCCATCATAATCTGCTCCTCGTGCGCCTTCGATTAATTCTTTTTCTTCAGGGTGTCCCTGCTTTTTGCTTTCTCTTACTTCTGCAATCATTTCAGCCGTTTTTAACCCAGTACCGCTCGGGGCATCTAATTTTTTATCATGATGAAGCTCAATGATTTCAACGTCAGGAAAGTAATTCGCTGCCATTTTAGCAAACTTCATCATTAAAACGGCACCGACAGCAAAGTTAGGTGCAATAATACAGCCTATGCCCTTTTCTTCTGTTAATTGCTGAAGCTCTTTCAAGTCAGCTTCTGAAAAACCAGTTGTGCCTACCACTGGACGCACGCCGTGTTCAAGAGCTTTTTTTGTATGTACTTTCCCAATTTCTGGTGTCGTCAGATCAATTAATACATCAGGTGCTGTCTCTGAAAGACACACATCAATATCTGTATAAATTGGCGCATCAGATGTCGTATGAATCACGTCAGATAATTTTTTTCCTTCGTGCGCGTGATCAAGTGCTGCCACTAGCTCAAAATGGCTTGTTTCTTCTGCTAGCTTGACAGCCTCTATCCCCATTCTTCCTCTTGCTCCAGCGATTACTACTTTGATGGTTTGGTTCGTCATCGTCTCTACTTCCCTTCTTTTTTCGTCCAGCGGTCTTTGTCTCTAGTATTGAATTTATGCATCACACGATCATGAGCTTCTTCAAGTGATATATTGAGTGAATTGGCCAGGCATGTTAAAACGAACAATACATCACCAATTTCTTCTTCCATGCTTTTTTCCGTTTCGGTTGTTTTTTTCGGCTTTTCTCCATAATAATGGTTAACCTCTCTTGCCAGCTCGCCTAATTCTTCAGTCAAACGGGCCATCATGGCAAGTGGGCTAAAATAGCCTTCTTTAAATTGTCCTATGTAATCATCTACTTCTTGCTGCACGTGACGCAGCGTTTTTTCATTCGTCATGAAGCTCATCCTCCTATCCGTCTCTTACATGTTAGCGAAATCATAAATATTTGACAAATGTTTAAAACTCAGTTTGCTTGTTTCTCTCCCATACCATATAATATTATCGCTGTCTAAGCAAAAAAAGGAGTGATCTCTTGCTAAAAGAAATTCGTCTTAAAAATATCGTCTTTATTTTAATAGGATCTGCGATTTTTTCTTTCGGTCTTGTTCATTTTAATATGCAGAACAACTTGGCAGAAGGCGGATTTACAGGTATTACACTGCTTTTATATTTTCTATTTCACATTGATCCATCCATTTCAAACCTTGTCTTAAACATTCCAATCTTTTTTATCGGCTGGAAAATGCTCGGCAGAACGATGTTTACTTATACAATTGTAGGAACCGTCAGTCTTTCTGTCTTCCTTGCCATCTTCCAGCGCTTTCAAATACATATGCCTCTCCAGCACGATTTAGCCTTAGCCGCACTCTTTGCAGGTGTCTTTATCGGAACAGGCCTCGGGATCATCTTTAAATTCGGCGGTACAACAGGCGGCGTGGACATTATCGCAAGACTGATCAACAAGCATTATCATGTGGCAATGGGCAGAACGATGTTTATCTTCGACGCATGCGTCATTACCATCTCTCTCACCTATTTAAATTACAAAGAAGCCATGTATACACTCGTAGCAGTATTTGTTGCTGCGAAAGTTATCGATTTCATGCAAGAAGGCGCTTACGCAGCCAAAGGGGCGATGATTATTTCTGAAAAGGATGACATCATTCAAAAGAAAATCACTGAAGAAATGGAACGCGGTGTGACCATTTTAAAAGGTGTCGGTTCCTATACGAAACAGGAACGCAATGTCCTTTATTGTGTCGTTCCAAAAAATGAGCTTGTCCACCTCAAAAGCGTCGTGACCTCAGTTGATCCTCATGCGTTTGTATCAGTGAGTGACGTGCATGACGTACTCGGTGAAGGCTTCACATTAGATGAACACAAAAAGCCGCTCAATCCCCATTAAAAAAAGAAGCCCAAAAATGGTGCTTCTTTTTTCATGATTTTGGATAATCAGCCTGCCGCTTTTGTTTCTTCTCTTTTTCAGCACGGTATTTCCGAAATCCAACATACGTTAAAGTGAGTAAAATCATACTGCCTGTTGTTAAAATGACCCATAACAGCGATGGATCGGCTTCATCTTGATCGACGTTAGCAAATACACTAGATAAATCCTCTTCCAGCTTTGTGAGACGCTCAAGCTTTGTCCCACTCGAAGCTTTTAAAAATTCACCTTGTTCGATCACTTCCATGTGCTGCTTAATCGTCTGAAGCTTTTCAGGCGAAATATCGATGGTTAAACTCGGATAAATCATATCGTATAAAGAAACGAGCTCATTCCAAGTTTCATAGAACGTTGTGGACTCTGGATCTTTCACTTCCTTTTTCAACGTAGGAAAAGACCCCATTATGGGCTTCTCCAGGGAACCCCAAAGAGGTTCAGAATCCGATTGAATCGCATCGATCAGCATTCTAAACTGAGAAGCATAACGAAGCTTTTCGCGCTCATTCAATTCTTCCTGCGGGAGCCCTTTAATGATATCTTGATAGCCAAGTGTAATTTGCCGAACCTGTGTATTTGTCAGAGTTCCACGCCAATTCTCAGCTTTAAATGTCTTTTCAACATACAATGCGACCTGTAATGCCTCATCATATTTAGCTTGTCTCGTTAATTGAAAGATTGAATCTGATAGTTCCGTTAATTCTTGCAGCGTTTTAGCGGCTGTTTCCTCACCTTTAGCTACAGCTGGATGTAATACGAGAAAAAATAATAGAATCATCGCGATTGGCTTTCGTTTCATGCAAGTCCCTCCTAGCCCTTCTCCATACAGCGTATGAAGAAAAGGACAAGGTTAGACCAACATTGTTAAGGGAGTTCTAGCTTGATCGATTTTTTCGATAGAACGAGATAATACGAAACAAGAAGAACAGCGATACTCAACCAAAACGTGACATAGCCGATCTCATTCGAATATGCAGAAAGCATTGAATACCGGGGCATCATACCAAACACATAATCAATCACATCATTATGTAAAATCCAAATGCCAGCTACAACTAAGTGGCGCATCTGAAAACGATAATACGGCGCATATAATACAGCCTGAACCGCCATCGCAAAGTGAGACCCAATTAGCATGTAGCCTTCCCACGGGAAATCATCAACCGAAACGAGAACAAAAATATTCATTCCGACAGCCCATAACCCATATTTAATCAAGGTCACAAGCGCGAGCGCTTCAAAATAAGGAGCGTGACGCTTCATCAGAAACGCAAGTAATACAAATAAAAAGAAAAAGCTTGCCGTTGGGCTATCTGGAACAAAAGCTAAAAAGATAGCCGGCGTCTCTACGAGCTGCGGAATATACCAATAATAGCCGTACACAGTGCCAAGAAAATTAACAATAAGCACCAGCACAAGCATGTAGCGCGTGGCTAACAAATATTGAATCCATCTCATATGTCTCTTCACTCACGATCTGTTAAAATCAGAAAAAAGCTGACAGCGCCAGCTTTTTTCTCTTTTGAGTATATCCTTGTACTTGCTTTTAAACAACTGAATTATTTAGATTTGACCTCAGATAAATATTTAGAGAGCTTTTCAAGTTCTTCATCGCTGCCTTTAAAGATGCCCTTAGGCATGTTACCTTTTCCTTCTACAGCAATTTTAGCAATTGCTTCAGGCGAAAGACCGTTATCAACAAGTGACGGTCCGGCTGCTCCGCCTTGCATATTATCCCCGTGACAGGATATACATGTCTGCTCTTGATAAATTTTATACTCTTCGGCTGAGGTGTCAATCTCCGCTTCTTTCTTAATTTCACCTTGTTTCGCAGCTGCTTCCCAATCGTGAGTAGCAACAGACTCCCAAGTTAAATAGGTTGCTGCACCAACTGCAAGGATCATCATCCCTACTGCAATCGGTCTTCTATACGGTCTGCGTTCAGGACCAGAATCAAGAAATGGTGCGAGCAAAAGTGCACCAAACGCAATTCCAGGCATAATCATCGCGCCAACTACAGTATAGCTTCCTGCAGCAAATTCATATTTTAATAACTGGTACAAAAATAAGAAATACCAGTCTGGCAGCGGAATATAGCCCGTATCTGTTGGATCAGCCATCCGCTCAAGCGGAGGTGCATGAACAACAGTTAGGACAAGAAATCCAATTAAAAAAACGGCACCTACAAGCCATTCCTTTAAAAGAAAGTTCGGCCAAAAGGCTTCTGTTTTCCCCGGATATTCGGAATAGTCTTTAGGTATGTTAGGTTTTCTTTCTGCCGGAATTCTAGAATCTCCGACAAACTTCATCCCTTTTCCCCTATGCAAAGTCATCCCCTCCTCATTGAACATTCATCAAACGCAAATTTTATAGCGGTCCAGAAATTCCTTGCTTACGAATCATAATAAAGTGGGCAGCCATCAGCCCGAATAATGCCGCTGGCAAGAAAAAGACATGGATCGCGAAAAATCTCGTCAGCGTTTGTGCTCCTACAATGTCAGGATGACCTGCAAGTAGCGTTTTGATCTCTTTTCCAATGAAAGGTGTTGCTTCTGCAATTTGAAGGCCAACCTTCGTCGCAAACAGCGCCTTCATATCCCATGGTAAAAGATAACCGGTAAAACCAAGTCCAAGCATCACAAAGAAAATGAGCACACCAACAATCCAATTTAGTTCTCTAGGCTTTTTATACGCCCCTTGGAAAAAGACCCTTAGCGTATGTAAAAACATCATGACAATCACTAGACTCGCACCCCAGTGGTGCATTCCTCTAACAATCTGACCAAATGCCACTTCATTTTGCAAATAATAGACAGATTCCCATGCATTTTTAATGTCCGGCACATAATACATCGTTAAAAACATGCCCGAAAGGACTTGGATGACTGTCACAAAAAACGTTAGACCGCCAAAACAATACACAAAAGCGGAGAAATGATGCGCTGGATTGACGTGCTCTGGCACTTCATGATCCGCAATATCTCTCCATATCGGTGTAATGTCTAGCCGCTCATCTACCCAATCGTAAATCTTGTTAAGCATCGTTACCCTTCCCCTTTCGGCACAGCTTTTCCAAGATAGAGGTATCCGTCCTTCACTTGCTGCTTATAATGGTCAAGCGGCGCAAGCGGTGGAGTTCCGGGTACGTTTGTACCATCCTTGTCGTACAGCCCATAGTGACACGGGCAGAAAAATTTGTTTGGATTTTTCGGATCACTGTTCCAGTTCACTGTACATCCTAAATGTTTACAGATTGGCGATAAAGCGACAATTTCATCCCCATCTTTGTACACCCATGCTGACCTAGATTCCTTTGACTCATACCACGCATCTACTTGATCAATTTTAAAGTCAAAGCGCTTCGGTTCCTTCGTCAGTTCATCAACACTGACAACTTGAACCATATCCTGATCCTCTGTTCCTTTTAGCACAGGGTCAAGCGCAAAGCGAACCATAGGCATGAGCATTCCAGCGGCCATAAATCCCCCCACGCCGGTCAACGTGTAATTCAAAAATTGACGCCTGGACACTCCATGTCTCTTCTCGCTCATTTTTTTCTCCCCCCCTCAGGTCGTCAGCTACTTTATAACTGAATTAGAAAAAATTTCATAAAACTAGGACACCCTCATAATATATCAATCTATTCACAAGGTCAACAACCTAAAAAGCTATGTACAATGCAAATGTAAGGGTTTTTATGAAGGGTTCCATTTTTGTAACAAAAAGTTCAAAATTTGTTCAACACTGTCTTGAATGAGTTTTTGCTTTAATTCGACCTTTAAGTGCTCTAGCGGAACCGGCTTCAAAAGAAATAGTGATTCACTGATTTCTGAATGCTCTTTCCAGTTGTGATCAGATGTGATGAACACGACATGCTGAAAATGCTCTTGTAAGGACTGTTTGACCGCAAGTATGTCTTCTTGTTTACGATCATTTACTTCTAAATATGTATGTGATGGAAAAAGAAACACACGCCCTTTCAGCTGTCTTTCAAGTTCCTCTGCCACAAGAATTGTAAACTCACCCAAAGACACAGTTTGTTTAATTTGATTCGCGTTAATTCCAACTAATGGAATGATAGCGGTATCAATGTAATCTTTAGATTGCAAAAAGCGATCCGCATCCTCCGCCTGAAACTTCATCTATTTCCCCTCTTTCATGACATAAGCCCTGCCTGTATAGGGCAAGGCTTATTGGTTCAGTTTATGATAATAGGCTTAATTCTTTTGCTAACTTATTAAATGTTTCTTGATCATGACGGTCAAGTGCTTCATCTATTTCTTTCATAAGTCGTTCTTTTTGGAAAGTAGCAATTGAGTGCTCTAGCACTTTCTCAGCTAGATCTTTATCTTTTTCATTTTCATAAAGGTCCTTTGGAATATGTGGGTTTGTTTCAAGAACCGCTGCATACTCCGGCGAACGATAAGCAGAACGGAAATTCAATTGAATAAACAAATCTTGCTGTTTATTCAAACGAATATCATGAAATGACTTTTCAGCATCTGTCGTCATAATGTTTTCTTTATAAAATCTAAAGGGAACTTCATCCACACAATGTGTTGACATTATGATTCCCCTTGGGCAAAATTCTGCTTGCTCTACAAAATGAACCTTTTCCATCAAAGAGTCGTGACTCATTAAATAATTTAATATCCAAACACACTCTCTACGCTTTAACTGATAATGGTTTAAGAACCACCGGATAAATTCCTTCTTTTCATTGACAGAAACAGGGGTCTGCATGTTATTCCCTCCTCTATCGTAAATTAAATTGCTATACATGAATTATTCAACAAACCAGTACTTCATTCCTGCAAACTATAAGGAAATTTCGTCTTCAATTCTTAAAATCGTTTCTTCAATTTCTTCATTCGTGCCATCTTTCTGAAGAACTTTACGTAATAACGGCAAGGCTTCTTTTTGTCTGCCTTCTTCTAAAAGGAACGAAGCATATTCATATAAAAAGTCACGTTCCTCATCAAAATCAGGCAGAGCAAGCTTGAAGTACTCGGCTGCTTCTTTGTATTCCTCTCGTCCGACAGAGGCAGATGCAGCATACCAATTCCATTTTGGATCATCTTCCCCAAAGCTTTTAACTTCTTTAATGACATCAAGGATTTCATCAAAAAGTTCTTCATTTAGATAGATCGCAAGCAATGTTTGAATCGCTTCAATATATCCTGGATCAAGGGCAAGTGCTTCTTGAAGCAACTTTTTCGCATCTTCCGAATCACCATTTTTCAAATCAATCTTTGCACCATATAAATATAATTCTTTGTTATACTCATCAACTTTAATACCCTCTTTTACTACCTCTAAAGCCTCGTGATATAGTCCTTCTTCCTCATAACTTTTCGCTAAAGGCATATAAAGTGATGAATAAGACGGATCGATATCTTTTAGTTCTGAAAGTTGCTGAATGGCTGTTTTCGTTCTGCCAGCTCTCATCGCTGTAAATCCATAGCCAAAGAGTGTATTCGGGTCTGCTTGATCTTTTACTGCCTTTTCGTACCATTCAAGCGCATCCTCAAATTCTCCAGCTGTGCTGAGCGATTCAGCGAGCCGCTGGTATACATTGACGCCGCCAACCTCATTTTGTTGATCTGCAACTTTGTAGAAATAGTCGGCTGCTTTCTTTGAAAGACCTTGAGAAAAATACAATTCACCTAATGCAAAATCAATAATAGCTTCGTTTGGAAGTAGTTCTTTCGCTTTTAAAAGCTTTTGTTCACTGACTTCAAATAGTCCCTGCATTTGATACAAATCTGCCATTAACAATAAACTCTCTGGATACGCATCGTCATCTTCAGGAATCGTTTCTAATACAGAAATCGCCTTCTCTTCTTCATCTGAGTCAATTAATAGCTCTGCATAAAAACACGTTAATCCGGTTTCCTCTGGATATATATCATGTAAATCACTGATGAGATTTCGCGCTTTGTCGATATCTCCCCAGTCATAATATAACTGAGCTGCCTGCGCTTTTTCTTCATCGTGCAAATGCTTTTCTGCTCGAGCAAGTGTTTGAAGTCCTTTTTCAGTCTCACCTGCCTCAACTAATTTTATGGCTTCTTGTAATGAACTATTCAAATCAAACCGTTCCTTTCTGTTTCCAAAAACCTAAACTGTTGTTACTTCATATCATAATCGACAGCTACACATCCAGCAAATATGTTGCTCTTTTAAAATGAACCCATTTTAGTGTTTTAAAGACTCTTTTTCAATTAATCCTTTACGAAACTGACGATTTGTAAACTGCTGGCACTCAAAAATCATTTTTTATCGGGCAAAATGATTTTTTTCAAGGTTTCACCTTGAGACAAGCTATGCTATATTTCTTTCAAATATGCAAAAGGAAAGAAAAAGCCTGAGGACATCCTCAGACTGTTTTCGTTAAGTATTCAATATGTTCAAAGAAATTCGGGTAAGATACACGCACGGCATCTGTATCTTCAATCTCGACTGCTTGTTCTGAGATACATGCGGCAATACCTAACATCATACCGATTCGGTGATCTCCGTAGCTTGAGACGACTGCGCCGCCTTTAAGCGTGGTTTTACCATGAATTTTCATTCCATCATCCGTTGCTTCAATATCGGCACCAAGTTTTTTGAGTTCAGAAACCACTGTATCAATTCGATTGGTTTCTTTTACTTTTAACTCAGCAGCATCTTTAATGATCGTCGTACCTTCCGCTTGGGTAGCAAGAAGCGCAATAATAGGAATTTCATCGATGAGTCTTGAGATCATATCACCAGAAATTTCAATTCCTTTTAATGAAGAGGTAGAAATCGTTAAATCACCATATGGTTCTCCGCCTTTGGCATCCACTTCATTGATCTCAAGATTCGCACCCATTTGTTTCAGCACATCAATAATACCCGTTCTTGTTTTATTTAGGCCGACATTTTTTAATACAATCCGGCTGTTAGGAACGATAGATCCAGCTACAAGGAAGAATGCAGCTGAAGAGATGTCCCCAGGGACAAATATATCTGTTGCTTTTAACGTTTGTCCACCTTCGATTGAAACACTTTGTGCATCTTCATGTAGTGATACACCAAACATTGAGAGCATTCTTTCTGTATGATCTCTTGATTTATGTGGTTCAGTTAACGTCGTCGTTCCCTCTGCTTGAAGTCCAGCTAAAAGGACAGCAGACTTAATTTGTGCACTTGCAACCGGAGACTTATAAGAGATGGCTTTTAAATTACCACCACGAATAGACAGTGGCGTATACTCGCCGTTTGCTCTGCCATCTATTTTGGCACCTAGTTGTTTAAGTGGATCAGTCACCCGTTTCATTGGTCTTTTGGCAATACTTTCGTCACCGATCAATGTACTGTGAAACTCACAACCAGCTAAGATCCCCATCATTAAACGAATGGTTGTACCAGAATTACCAACATCGAGGATGTCAGCCGGCTCCTTAAGCTCTTTCAGTCCCTTGCCATGGATGATAACATCTGTACCTTTTTGTTCGATTTCAACGCCCATCTTTCTAAAGCAATCAATCGTACTTAAACAATCGGCTCCAGGAAGAAAGTTTTTCACCACTGTTGTCCCATCAGCAATTGCACCAAACATCACTGATCTATGAGAAATGGATTTATCGCCTGGAATATGAATTTCTCCGTTCATAGGAGCATTTTTATGAATTTTCATGTTTGTCACCTCAGTCAGCATAAAATGTATCGTAATTCGCTCTATTTTTTATACAGATTTCTGCACGCTTGCGATCATCATCTGTTTGAAAACTAATGCGTAAAATCCCGTTAATGTCTTCTCGCGTTTCAATAATACGGATATTTGTAATACTAATATTCTCACTTGCTAGATGCCCTGTAATCTCCGATATGACCCCAGGGTGATCCGGAACATCCACATAAAGATCATAAAAAGCAGGAATCGCTCCTTTTTTCCTCAGAGGAAGACCATCACGATATTCCTTTGCATCTTGAAAATAAGAGAACAATCCCTCAGCGTCTTCTTGCTGAACAAAGGACTCAATGCGGTCGATCTCTTTTTTCCATTCATGGAACCGGTCTAAAATCTTGTTTTTATTGTGCAGAAGGATATCTCGCCACATTGCAGGATTACTTGAAGCAATTCGCGTAATATCACGAAAACCTCCAGCAGCAAACCGTTTCACAAGAGGAAATTGTTCTTCAAAATGATGCGCTTGATGCACAAGACTAGCTGCAACAATATGAGGAAAATGACTAATAACACTTGTCACAGCGTCATGTTCTTCTGGGGTCATCTCAATGAAATGAGCATTTGTCCCTTTTAGCAAATCCTTCAAACGATCAACAGCCTGACGATTCGTTTCCTTTGCTGGCGTTAAAATGTAGAATGCATTTTCAAATAAAAAGTCTTTCGCTGCAATAACACCTGATTTATGAGAGCCTGCCATTGGATGTCCACCAATAAATTGGTAGTGGCCAGGCAGCGTTTTTTCAGCAAAATTGACAACCTTTTGCTTTGTGCTACCAACATCAGTAATCATGAGCTCTCTTTCAATACCAGATGCTGCAATATCACTTAGCATTTTGACTGTTTGTTGGACTGGCGTTGCCAAAATAATGGTTGCTGATTCATGTAAACCTGCTATGAATGAATCGGCTGTTGCATCAATGATACCTAGCTTTGTTGCAGCAACCATTTGCTCCTCGGAAACATCGTAGCCTACAATTTTTTTATGAGGATACTCTTTTTTAATTGACAGTGCAATGGAACCACCAATTAAACCAAGTCCAGCGATTAATATTGTTTCGTTTGCATCGTTCATGTTCATCACCTGATTTTTCGCGAAAATTAAACAAGCCATTTCAAAAGCTTATATGTATATTGGGTTGGTACAATGAAAGCCATATCCTATAGCAGGATATGACTTCATTGTTATGCTACGCACGAATGCCTTGTAATAAATCGGCAAGTGTACTTAGAATTTCTTCATTTTGCTCCTTTGTTCCCACAGTAATACGTAAAGAAGTTGGGAAACCAAGTGCT
Organism: Bacillus sp. LLTC93; assembly: GCF_002993125.1. Classification (NCBI taxonomy): domain Bacteria; kingdom Bacillati; phylum Bacillota; class Bacilli; order Caryophanales; family Bacillaceae; genus Bacillus; species Bacillus sp. LLTC93. Next base: position 345,001 of record NZ_PVME01000001.1, read on the forward strand.
TTACCAGAACGAACAATATAGCCTTTTTTCAATAGTGCTTGAAACAGTTCGTCTGCATCTCTTTTAAAATCAATGAGTACAAAGTTTGTTTGAGACGGATAGATAAATAGTCCAAAACGGTCAGCAAATTCTTGATATTGCATAAGACCTGCCTCATTTTTTTGCCTGCACGATTGAATAAAGTCTTGATCTTTTATGGCTGCACGTGCAGCTGCCTGAGCGATACGACTTGTATTAAATGGCTCCCTCGCTGGTTCAATGGCAGTAATCAGTTCTTCTGACGCAATCCCATAGCCTACTCGAAGCGCCGCAAGCCCATAGGCTTTAGAAAACGTACGAAGTACGATGATATTTTGATATGAGTTTAATAAAGATAAACTGTTCGGGAAATCTTCCGCCCGAACGTATTCAAAATACGCTTCATCTAGAACGACAAGCACGTGAGGTGGTACTTGATCTAAAAACGCCACAAGCTCGGCTTCTGATAAATGATTCCCAGTCGGGTTATTTGGATTACACACCCACAAGACCTTCGTTTTTTCATCAATCGAATCCAGCATCCCTTGGAGATCGTGAGCTCCTTCTTCTAAAAGAGGCACTTCTCGAATCTCTGCATGTTCAATCACTGCATTGTGACGGTATTGCGGAAAAGATGGAGACGGGATGACGGTATTTGTATGTTGGTCAAGGAATGCCCTAGCAATAATTTGCACAAGTTCATCTGAGCCATTCCCGAATATTAATTGTTTTTCACTTACTTGAAGAAACTCAGCCAGCTCCGTTCTTAAACTTGCGCTGTATCCATCTGGATAAATCGCTAAATGTTCGAGCTCAGCTTGTATCGCCTCTCTTGCATGTGTGGAACATCCAAAAGGGTTTTCATTTGAAGCCAATTTCACAATTTTGTCTAATTGATATTCTTTTTTGACCTCTTCAATTGGTTTCCCAGGTTGATACGGTTTTAGTTGTTTTAATTGATCTTTGATTTGCAAAATGTTTCACCTCATTTGAATGAATAGAGGGGACTAAATGTTTTTGCATATGTTTCAAATTCTCTTAAAGCATCTTGACGTGTATCACTTGCTAATAATTGTTCTTGAAGCTCTTCAATTTTTTTCACAAGTGCACTGCCTACAACGACACCGTCACTCATTTTATTCATTGAGTCTACCTGCTCTCTTGTTGAAATGCCAAAACCTACCGCAACCGGTATGTGACTCAGCTGTTTCACTTGTTGAATAAAATCAGTAATTGATGCGTCAAAGGATTGCCGGACACCTGTTACACCAAGAGATGAAACACAGTACACAAAACCTTCTGCCTGCTCTACAATTTTTTCTAATCGTTCCTTGCTTGTTGGTGCAACGAGCGAAATATATGAAATGTCATGTGTCTGACAGTTCTCTTGCAGCTCGCTGCTCTCTTCAAACGGCAAGTCGGGTGTTAAGAGTCCCGAAATATGATTTTTGCGCAGTAAAGCGAAAAAGTATTCTGTGTCTAATTGTAACACAGGATTATAATACGTAAATAGAATTACGGGAATTTTTACACCGTTTTTTTTCATCTTCCCTGCTAATTCTATCGCTTTTACGATATTCATGCCATGATTTAGAGCTCTTTTGGAGGCTCTTTGAATGACAGGACCGTCCGCTAGCGGATCGGAATAAGGAACACCTAGTTCAATCGCATGCGCACCAGCTGCTTGAAGAGTGATGGCTAAATCAATAGTGATCTCTTCTGACGGATCTCCTGCCGTAATAAATGGAATGAATAATTTTTCATCTTGCTCTAATTGAAATGTGATCATTTTGTTTTGCCCTCACTTTCAAGCACATTCATTAATGTATGCACATCCTTATCTCCTCTTCCTGATAGGCAGACAAGGACAATTTCGTCTTCACTCATATTCCGGCTCATCTCAAACGCTTTGGCTAAGGCATGTGCTGATTCAATCGCTGGCAGAATTCCTTCTTTTTCTGTCAGCAGCTTTAGCGCATCTAATGCTTCTTGATCTGTGGCACTGACATATTGAACCCGGCCACTTGCATGCAAATATGCGTGCTCTGGTCCGATCCCAGGATAGTCTAATCCAGCGGAAATCGAATACGGCTCAATAATTTGGCCAAATTCGTCTTGGATCAGATATGTCAAAGATCCATGAATCACACCTTTTGTTCCTTTTGTGATGGTCGCTGCATGAAGGGGGGTGTCTATTCCTTTCCCTGCTGCTTCTACACCAATGATATCTACCTCTTCATCTAAGAACGCTCGGTACATTCCAATGGCATTACTCCCGCCGCCAACGCAGGCAATGACTTTATGAGGAAGCTGACCTTCTTTTTCAAGTATTTGCGTCTTTGCCTCATCACCGATCATCCGCTGGAATTCACTGACGATTTGAGGATACGGATGAGGTCCAACGACTGATCCAATCATGTAAAAATGATCGCTGCAGTGCTGGACCCAATAGCGGATGGCTTCGTTGGTTGCATCTTTTAATGTGCCGTTCCCGCTTGTGACAGGTATGACCTCAGCACCGAGCAATTTCATTCGGAATACATTGAGTGATTGTCTCTCCACGTCTTCTTTTCCCATAAATACGATGCAGGATAATCCAAATTTTGCGGCCACCGTTGCAGCAGCTACTCCGTGCTGACCTGCTCCTGTTTCGGCGATAATGTTTGATTTCCCCATTTTTTTCGCTAGCAGCGCCTGGCCAAGTGCATTGTTAATTTTGTGAGCGCCTGTGTGGTTTAAATCTTCTCTTTTTAAATAGATTTTTGCGCCGCCGAGGTATGCTGATAATTGGTCAGCGTATGTGAGCGCAGTCGGTCTGCCTGAATAGTTTCGCAGAAGCGATATATATTCCTTTTGAAAAGCAGGGTCTTCTTTTAATTCACGAAATGCTTTTTCGATTTCTTCTAGTGGCTGCATGAGCGTTTCAGGGACAAATTTCCCTCCGAATTCTCCATATCTGCCAATCTCATTTGGATATGCGTACATCGTTTAACATCCTTTCTTCGAGCGCTTTGATCTTTGCATTGCTTTTCTTCCCGTTTTCTTCTATTCCGCTTGAAAGATCGATAGCTTCTGGACCATAGGCAAGCAGTTCTGTAATCGTTACTGGCGTCACTCCGCCTGCAATGACGCAATTTTTGCTCAGATTTTTTGCATGCTGAACATATGAAGGTACCGCCTCCCATGCAAAAGCTGTTCCAGAACCGCCTCTTATCCCTTTTACTTTCGCATCAATGAGAAAGCCATCGACAAAGGGCGCAAATGCCGTCATTTTTTCGAGCGTTCCGGTTAAATTGGGCTCGTGGTGAAATACTTTCCATACGATAGCCCCTGTTTGCTCTTTTATTTCTTTTGCGTGTTCTCGTGTTTCATCTCCATGAAGCTGGACGATATCTAACGGAATGTGCTTTGTGATGTCGCACACTTTTTGTATCTTTTCATTCACAAATACACCGGCGATATCTTTCTCGCACTTCGTTTGTGCTAGCCATTGCTTCACTTGATCTGGATGGACCTGTCTTTTACTTGGAGCAAAGATAAATCCGATCGCATCCGCTTGAGATTGCGCGATGCAAGCGACGTCTTCTTGCGTGACAGCCCCGCAATATTTTACATAAGGCTTCGTCATGTTCACTCTCCAAACAACGCTTTAACGGCTTCTTCCTGTGATTGCTCTCTCATTAATGATTCGCCAACAAGAACAGCGCTTGCTCCATGGTTCTTCACAAAGGTCAGATCGTCAAATGTCTGAATGCCGCTTTCACTCACGAGTAAGACATCCTTTGGAACAAGTGGTGCAATCTCTTTTGTTTGCTCGACTGTTGTTGTAAATGTATTTAGATTCCGGTTGTTCACTCCAATGATCTCAGGGGTAAAAATGTTTAAGATGTTTGCCAGTGTATCTGCTGCATGAACTTCAACGAGGACATCAAGCCCTTTTTCTTTTGCTTCAGCATACAGCTCATACAGCTTCTTCGGCTCAAGCACTTCTCCAATTAATAAGATGGCATCAGCCCCTATGCGTTTTGATTCTTCTACTTGTATGGAATCAATGATGAAATCTTTTCTTAAAATAGGACATGCGACATGTTCTTTAATGAGGGACAGGTACTCGTTTTTCCCTTGGAAAAACGGTTCATCCGTTAAGACAGATAAGCAATCTGCGTTTGATTTTTCGTATGCTTTTGCTGTTTGTAAAGGATCAAAATTTGGTTGAATGATTCCTTTGGAAGGAGACGCTTTTTTTACCTCAGCAATAAGTCCAATCGAGCGATGAGGGTTTATAAGTGCTTCTTTAAATGACCGCCTTTCATAGTGTCCATCAGCAGGTAATTGCAAGGTTTGGATATGTTCTTTTTTACGCGTGATAATTTGATTAAGCATAGATCTCTTCCTCTTTCTTTTTTTGTTTTAAACGGGCCAATTGTTCTTTGGCTGCGCCGCTTTTAATTGTTTCTAATGCTTTTAATGTTCCTGCCATCAGGCTTTCTGACTTTCCTGCCACATATAAAGCAGCTCCAGCATTGAGAGCTGTAATATGAAGCGGGGCTCCTCCTATCTGATGATTCAATATATTCTGAATCAATTTGGCACTCTCTTCTGGTGAATTGACCTGAATGTCTGACAAGTGCCCTTTTTCCAGCCCAAAATCTTCTGGGTTTAGCGTATATTCTGTTATGACATCTTTTTTGAGTTCAATCACATATGAATTTGCTGTAATCGTTAATTCATCCAGCCCATCTTCCCCGCAAACAAACAGGACATGTTCTGGCTTTATAGGCGCTAGGGCTTTCGCCATTAATTTTGCCTTTTCCTTTGAATACACACCGATGATTTGCTTTTTGGCTTGCATTGGATGGCAAAGCGGACCTAATAGATTAAATACCGTCCGAAATCCGAGCTGCTTGCGGACTGCTGCTACTTGTTTCATAGATGAATGATAGAGCGGTGCAAATAAAAAGCCCATGTTTTTCTGCTGTATTTGTTGTCTTGTTTCTTCTGGTGTGGACTGAATTTGGATCCCAAGACATTCTAGCACGTCGGCACTCCCGCTTTTAGAAGAGACCGACCGATTTCCATGTTTGGCGATTTTGGCACCAGCAGCGGATGCTACAATGGCGGCAGCAGTTGATATATTAAATGTCGATAGCCCATCGCCTCCTGTACCGCACGTATCAACGACATCAAGCGACCCTTCCATTGGAGCTGCATTTTGTCTTATTGCTTTCACAAAGCCTGTCATCTCTTCGGAGGTTTCCCCTCTAAGCGCTAAAATGGATAGACTTGCAGCGACTTCAGCATCTGTTAAAGAGCCGCTCATCATATCATGCATCAGCATGTTCGCTTCATTTTCTGATAGAAGTCCACCATTAACAAGAGCTGATAGTCGTTGATTCATCTTGCACACTCTCCTTTTCTGAGAAAATATGTTCAGCAAGCTGAATGGCTTTCAGAAGTGCCCCGGCCTTGTTACACGTCTCTTCCCATTCGTTTTCAGGAATAGAGTCAGCGACAATGCCAGCGCCTGCTTGTATAGAAGCGATCTGATTTTTCACGCTCATGGTGCGAATGGTAATACAGGAGTCGATATTGCCGTCAAAGCCAATATAAGCAATACAGCCACCATACGTTTCTCTTGGCTCTGGCTCCATTTCATTTAATAATTGCATCGCCCTAATTTTCGGTGCACCTGTTAATGTGCCTGCTGGAAAAGCGGACATGAGCGCATCGACTGGATGCGTATCTTGCTTCAGCTTTCCTGTCACAATGGAGATGATGTGCATGACATGTGAAAAGTTCACTACTTTTGTAAAAGTTGGGACGGATACACTGCCGTATTCTGCCACACGGCCTACATCATTTCTGGCAAGGTCTACTAACATATAATGCTCTGCTTTTTCTTTTTCATCATCTAGCAGCTCTCTCGCTAGTGCAGCATCCTCTTCTTTTGATGTTCCTCGTTTTCTTGTGCCTGCGATCGGATGAATTTCTAAGTGCCCATTCTTGGCATGAATTAATCGTTCTGGCGAGCTTCCGACTAAATCTCGATCCTTTAATTTCATAAAATACATATAGGGAGATGGATTCACTATCCGAAGTACGCGGTACAATTCAAATGAACTCACTGACACAGGGATATCAAAGCGCTGCGAGAGTACCCCTTGGAAAATATCACCCGCTCTAATGTACTCCTTGATTTTTTCTACGTCCTTTAAAAATTGCGTTTTTTCATAGGTTGACGTCACTTGTTCAAAGGACGGTGTTTCGTTCATATTCCCTGATAAAATCAGTTCTTTCATATCAATCTTCATGTGAAGCTTGTGAATCATATGTTCAAGCCGCTGTTGATTTTCTTTGTAAGCTCTTATTTTTTCGTCTTCTGTTTCATTTCCGGTCAGCTGGGTGTATTGAATAAAATGAACATGATTCGTTTCATGGTCAAAAGCAATCATCGTTTGACAGACAAATAATGTGCAATGATCTGTCGATGATGCGTTCCTATGCGGTCTAACAGAAGGTTCAATGCTTGGGATGAGATCATAACTTAAGTACCCAACGGCACCGCCTGTAAACGGGATATCAACATCTGGTGTCTTGATTTGATATTGCTCTTTCATCCAGTCTAGTAAATCTTTCAGCTCTTGCTTTTGCATCACTTCCTGCCCAGCAGCATCACGTGCAATATATTGGTCTTGGTCGTCATGCAAGGTTAAGAAAGGGTGTAATCCGATGAAGGAATATCTCGACCAGCTAGAAGATTCGTCTTTGCTTTCTAGCAGATACACAATATCCTGTTTAAGTTTCTCAACAATTTGAATTGGTGAGAGTGTATCGACTGTAATGGTTTCAACAATCGGGATCGTTTTATGGGACTCACTGTCCCTTAAAAATTGGGTAAGGTTTGATTGGGATTTCATAAGCACACTCCTTAAATGGGATTAAGGAGAATGAGGGGACATCTAGAGGGTTTGTGTGAGTATACGAAATAAGCCTAAAAGAGGTTTGCTCTTTTAGGCAGTATGATTAAATAGAAGTATCGTATCTCTGCTCAACTCTACTCATCTCAACTACCCTAGTCTCATTCTCATCTTCTCTAAGCTTGCAATGCCGTTTACACCTGTGTGTAAACTTCGGCTGTTCATATCGTATTATAATTCCTTGTTTTTTGTCAACTGTAAATCAGGACGAAGCGCAATAGCTTCTTCCATGTACACATGCTGTATGTCTTCCTGCTTTGTATCTGTCTGGACGGTCATTAACACCCGAATGCACTGCTTTAGACCGCCATCAATGTCCAGCTCCTGCATACAAGTGACAGGCACATATGTCCAGCCTTCAAACTGACGAAGTGCTTTTGCCGGAAAAACGGAGTGAATATCTTGTGTAGCTGAAATCAAGATCTGCACGACACGTTCTGGATCTACTTGGTTTTTTGAAATGATGGCTTCTAGTAGCTGTTTCGTTTTGTTTAACACTTCTTTTTCTGTATCTTCTGTCACAGTTGTAGCCCCACGTATCCCGCGAAACATCATAGACACCCCTCCTCCCGTTTCCATTCTTCGAGCCAATGATACAGCTCATCTTTTGTGAAAGAATGCAAGGTAACGTCTCCAACCTGTTTTAATAAAACAAATTGAACACTGCCGCCTCTTGCCTTTTTATCACCGATCATACGATCAACAAATGTTTTTGTTGAAATATCTTGCGTGACTTGAACCGGGAATCCCAGTTCTTTCATCCACTCCTTTAGTTCCTCACGATGAAGGCGGAGTCCTAATTGCTTTTCGCTCACATATAAAGCAAACTGCATGCCAATCGCAATCGCATCTCCGTGAGTGATGGCTCCATATCCATACTCCGCTTCAATGGCATGCCCAAGTGTATGGCCTAAATTCAAATATGCACGCACACCTTGTTCTTTTTCGTCTTCTTGCACAATCGATGCTTTGACTTGAATCCCTTGATACAGCATATGTGCCAGCTCGCCCTTTGATAAATCCGTCAACGAACGAATGGACATAAGTTCTGATAAAAAGTTTTCACTTGAAATCAGCGCGTGTTTGATGACCTCAGCGAAGCCCGATCTCAGCTCAATTTGAGAAAGTGTCTCAAGCATACTAGTATCATAGATCACAGCTTTCGGCTGATGAAACGCACCTATTAAATTTTTACCAAGCGGATGATTGATCCCTGTTTTCCCGCCGACTGCACTGTCATGTGCCAGTAATGTGGTCGGAACTTGAATAAAATCAATGCCTCTCATATAAGTAGCAGCAGCAAAGCCAGCCAAGTCGCCAATCACTCCTCCTCCTAGCGCAATGATGCAGGAGGAACGATCGAGCTGAAATTGAATGGCTTTCGTATGAATATGCTCATACTGTGCAAAAGATTTCGATTGTTCTCCGTTTGGCACAACGACTTTTTGTACAGACCACTTCTGTTCAAGTAATCGCACCATTTCATCACCGTAAATGGCATCAACGGCTGAATCTGTGACGATCATGAGCTTCGTAAAGGAATGCCCAGTGGAAGTAATCAAGTCTACGATATTGCGTTTAATCCCATCACCGATATATACAGGATAAGTAGCTGAAGACGTCTTCACTTCCAGTGTTTTCATTAAAACTCCCTCTGAAGCTGGTGCATTTTTTCAACATTTTCTTTAATGCGATCTATTTGGTCAAGACCAAACTGTTCAACGACTGCATTGGCAATTTCCCATGCCACGACTGCTTCTGCAACAACACTTGCGGCAGGAACAGCACAGCTATCAGAACGCTCAATACTTGCAGAGAAAGGTTCTTTCGTTTCAATATCAACGCTTTGAAGCGGCTTATAAAGGGTTGGGATTGGCTTCATGACCCCTCTAACGACAATCGGCATGCCAGTTGACATTCCGCCTTCAAGACCACCTAAGCGATTTGTTTTTCTCGTATAGCCTTTTTCTTCATCCCAGATGATTTCATCATGGACCTCACTGCCATTTTTAGAAGCCGCCTCGAAGCCAATACCGAATTCAACCCCTTTAAAAGCGTTGATGCTAAGAACAGCGCCCGCGAGCTTGCTGTCCAGTTTACGGTCATAATGAACATAGCTGCCGACTCCAACTGGCATACCTTCAACAATCACTTCGACAATGCCGCCAATCGAATCACCATTTTTCTTAGCTTCATCGATGGCATCCATCATTTTTTGACCTGCTTCACTGTCATAACAGCGAACTGGTGATTCTTCTGTTACTTTTTGCAAATCTTCAATAGACTCATATGCAGTGTCAGCTGCTTTCACTCCGCCAATTTCAAGGACGTGACCAGCTACCTTGATCCCTAGGTGAGCTAGGATTTGTTTGGCTACTGCTCCTGCTGCCACGCGAACTGTTGTCTCACGGGCTGATGAACGCTCTAATACGTTTCTCATATCACGGTGACCATATTTAATCGCACCATTTAAATCCGCATGCCCTGGTCTTGGACGAGAGATTTGACGCTTCATTTCACTCTCTTCTTCTTCAGTGATCGGCTCTGCCCCCATCACCTTTGTCCAGTGCTTCCAGTCATTATTTTCAACAACAAGTGTAATAGGAGAACCTAATGTTTTCCCGTGGCGAACACCGCTTAACACTTTTGCTTGATCTTTTTCGATTTGCATTCTTCTTCCGCGGCCATGACCCTTCTGTCTTCTAGCCAGTTCATAATTGATGTCATCCTGCTCTATGTAAAGTCCCGCTGGAACTCCTTCAATAATTGTGGTCAGTTGTGGACCATGTGATTCACCTGCTGTTAAGTACCTCATGACTCAATCTCCCTTCATCGCATTAACGCTTTTAAGTAAAACTATGATAACACACTTACTACTAAAAAGTCAGCTAGATACCCTTCTTTTGATAAAAGAAAGTATCAGCAGATGTCAATCCAAACTTTTCTGGGTGAAAAATTTGTTCTGTGGAACCAACAAATAACACGCCTTTTTGCTTTAAACTGTTGCTCATTTTCAAGTAAATTTCTTCTTTCGCCTCTTCTGTAAAATAAATAAGTACATTTCGACAGACGATGAGATCAAGCTGTTTTTCATAAGGATCTGCTAAAAGGTTATGCTTCTTAAATTGAATGTGCTTTCGAATCTCATCTTTCACAGTGTAAAATGAAGAATCTTCTTTTGTGAAATATTTTTGTTTGATCTGATCTGGCACCTCTTGCAGAGAGCGTTCATGATATCTCCCTTTTTGTGCTGATTGTAGGACTTTATCATCAATATCAGTTGCAATAATTTGGAAGTCCTTCACAAGAGGATGACTTGAAAGCAGCATCGAAAGGGTATACGGTTCTTCTCCTGTCGAGCATGCTGCACTCCATATCTTTAAGTTTCCACTGTTTTTTAAAAGCAGCGGAAGAATTTTTTGCTCAAGTACTTCCCAGCGCTGATAGTTTCGGTAAAATTCTGACACATTAATGGTCATTCTGTCCATTGTTTCATCTAACAGCACTCTATCCTTTTCAAGAGCAGCTGCGAATGCTTCAAAATCTTTATATCCTTTTTTATCATAAAGTGATGTTAATCTTCGTTTCATTTGTGCTTCTTTATAGAGATTTAGATCAACCCCGGTTAGTTTTTTCCATTTTCCAACAAATAATTGATATTGATCCATCAATGTCCTCTCCTGTCTCATCTATCTTTGTCCTAGTATAGCTGTTTTTATCAAAAATTTGTATCATCTCATGCGAATTTTCGTATAGAAATATCAATATAAAAAAGCCAAAGTGCTCAATTGATGAACACTTTGGCTTGAAGCTTAATAAATCCAGCTTGAGATGGTTTGATCCCAGTTTGTGAGTTCTTCTTGTTTAAAGAATAAGTTGATTTCTCTTTCAGCACTTTCTGGTGAGTCTGAGCCGTGGATAATGTTTTTCCCAACAGTTAATCCATAATCTCCTCTTATTGTACCAGGAAGTGCTTCTTTCGGATTTGTTTTTCCGATTATCTGCCTTGTCACATCTACCACCTGTTCACCTTGCCATACCATAGCAAATACAGGTCCTGACGTAATAAAGTCAACCAATTCCCCGAAAAATGGTTTTTCTTTATGTTCTCCGTAATGTGTTTCTGCTACTTCTTTCGGAATACTCATTAGTTTTGCACCAACAAGCTGAAGTCCCTTTTTTTCGAATCTTGACACAATTTCACCGATTAATTGTCTTTCAACACCATCAGGTTTGACCATAAGAAATGTTTTGTCCATATACGTTTCCACCCCGTCGTTATGTATGTATAGGCTTACATTGTTACAAAGTGATCGTATCATTTTTCTTTACAATAATCAATTTTTGACAAAAAATTTCACAAAAAAACCAATCAACTAAAAGTTGATTAGAATTTTCGTTTCCCAATATATTTTGCAATGGAGGCTAATGACGTTTTTGCTCGTCCGCGTGGAAGCTTGTCAAGCTGTTCAAATGCTTTCTTCAAATACATTTCACTCACTCGAATGGAACGGTCGATCGCATCTGTTTGTTTGAGGCTTTCAATCACAGGCTTCAGCTGCTTTTCGGTCGTTTCGCTATTAATCAGCTTCAATTGTCCTTCTAATGTCGGATTCTTCAGTGCATATAAGACTGGAAGTGTGACATTCCCTTGTAAAAGGTCTCCACCAACAGGCTTACCTAGCTCTTCTTCAGTTGATGTGAAGTCAAGGACATCATCAATGATCTGGTAAGACATGCCGACATAGTATCCAAACCAGTAAAGGGCTTTATGTGTTTTTTCATCTGTGCCTGCTGCAATGGCTCCTAATTGACAGCTGCCTGCAATGAGTAAGGCCGTTTTTCGCTTGATTCTTCTTAAATATGTACGAAGGTTTTGATCCATGTTGTATTTGTCTTTTACTTGCTCTATTTCACCGAGACAGAGCTCGACAACCATTTTTGACAAGATTTCATGTGCCATTGGATGATTGATCTTTGTCATGTACTCAAGCGATCTTGCAAACAAGTAATCCCCTGTGTACATGGCAATTCTATTGTCCCATTTTGCCTTAATCGTTGGCTTGCCTCTTCTCAGCTCTGCATCATCAATGACATCATCATGAACAAGCGATGCCATATGAATTAATTCTAAGGCAACCGCAACATATTTAATTTTATTAATGTCATAGTCACCAAACATGCCTGAAAGGAGAACAAAAACGGGGCGGATTCTTTTTCCGCCCGCTTGCAGCAAATGAAGACCTGCTTCACTTAATAATGCATAATCAGAGCGAACTGTTTGTTCAAGCTCTTTTTCAATTATATCGATATCATGATTTAAAAAAGAGATCATTGCTTTTAGTTTCATTATCTTCACCCAAATATCGTTTATTCAAAGCTTCTTTCCGATATGTGTTGCTGCTACACCGCCTGTAAATGGATGATACGAGACATCAGACAAACCTGCCTCTTCGAAAAGAGCCGCCAGCTCTTTCATGCCAGGGAACGTTTTGGCTGATTCTTGAAGCCATGAATACTCCTGATAGCTTTTGGCAAACAGCTTACCAAAAAGCGGCATAATGTATTTGAAATAGACATAATAACCTTGTTTAAAACCAATCATCTCAGGCTGTGATGTCTCAAGGCAGACAACCATTCCACCAGGCTTCACCACTCTTGTCATTTCCTTTAACACCGTTAAGTAATCAGGGACATTTCGAAGACCAAAACCAATTGTGACATAATCAAATTTGTTGTCCTCAAAAGGAAGCTCCATTGCATTGCCGTGGAGCAATTCAATTTGATTGTAGCCCCCTGTCTTCACCTTCGTTTCTCCAACACTCAGCATATTTTTACTAAAATCAAGGCCTTTTACCTCGCCATTTTCTCCGGCAGCGTCTGCAAGCGCAATCGTCCAATCGGCTGTTCCACAGCATACATCTAATGCTTTGGCTCCTTTTTGAACATTCATGAGCTTCATTGTTTTATCGCGCCATTTTTTATGCTGTTTAAAACTGATGACAGAGTTCATTTGATCATAATTTTTATAAATTTTTTCAAATACACCGTGTACTCGCTGTTCTTTTGATTGCTGCATGACTTACCCTTCTTCCACTTTCTGATGGTACGCAGGCTCATTTTTCATATGATCCAGGCGATTTAATAGCTCTTTTTGAACGACCGGAGATGAAACAAGATGTTTCTTGATCGACATTTTGGCTTGCTCATAGCCTTCATTCTCAAAGTTGTCAAAACATGTATAGGCGTCCGTATAGCTATCGTTCAAAAAAAGTTTTAAATGTTTGTCATCTTCTGCTTGTTTCATAAAACGCTTATAAACAAGGAAACGATTTGCAATCTCATTCCAATGCGTTAATTGAAAATGCTCAGAAATCCTTTGGAATAGCGCAGACTCCACTGTAGCTACACTTTTGTAAAAGTGTGCTGCATCTTGAATGGATCGATCATACAGTCTAATTTTATGTTCATTAATCTCTTTAATGGCCGTAGCGAGCGTGCGGATCATGTAAATGTCTTTCATGTCAGAGAGAAGAGAATAATAGAGACCGCTGAAATAGTCTCCTGCTAGGATGGTCAGCTGACGATTTTTGAATTCGTCTTGTTTGATGGCTGCAGCAGTTGTGACTTCGTCATGGGTATCAAGGGCAATTTGCACAAGCATCGCCGTTAGAATATAATTTTCTTTTTTCTCTGCATCAATTTGAGCTTCATCAAACATAGCATGAAAAAGAAGGAGCTTATCTTCATCGATGAGTGGCGCACGCAAATGCTTCGCCAAATAAGGATGAGAAAGCTTTTTATTTAATTTTATATTTAGATTAGATAAAATTCCGTAGATGTCTTGCAAAGATATCACCCTTGTCCCAAAAATTACAGTTTCATATGTAGCCCTGCAAATTGTATAGAGATTTATTATACCATATGAGCTCTCACTTTTATGCTATCAAGTGCATACTCGTGCTTTATTTCTTTGCTTCGCTTTGAATTTCACCGAAGCTTGTTTGAATGACAGCATCGCCTCTTACTTTGATAGCTGACGTATGCTCAGTAAATTGTGCGATAATGACTTCACCTTTATCGAGTTTTTCGGAATGGTGAAATCTTGTATCAGAGCCTCTAGTTAAGCCGATTACGTTTACGCCATTATCAATGGCTTTAATCACCACAAAATCAGATGCTTTTTTTTCACTCAATCTGTTCACCTTCCATCTATTGATTAGTCGTTTTTAATAAAGGAAAGCACTTCTGCTCTTGCTGCCGCATCATTTGCAAATGTGCCGCGCACTGCTGATGTGACCGTTTTGGCACCAGGCTTTTTCACTCCACGCATCGTCATACACATATGTTCTGCTTCAACGACAATCATCACACCATGCGGATTGAGTGTTTCCACCATACTATCTGCAATAGTTGATGTAATGCGCTCCTGAAGCTGTGGGCGCTTTGCAACGGCCTCTACAGCTCTTGCAAGCTTGCTAAGTCCCGTTACTTTTCCGCCGCGCGGAATATAAGCGACATGGGCTTTTCCATAGAAAGGTACAAGGTGGTGTTCACACATTGAATGGAAAGCAATATCTTTTACAAGAACGAGTTCTTCGTGATCTTCACCAAAAATGGTTTTAAAATGTTCTTTTGGATCTTCATTTAATCCCGAGAACACTTCTTCATACATTTTTGCTACTCGTTTTGGGGTATCAAGAAGCCCTTCACGATCCGGATCTTCTCCGATTGCTTTTAATATATCGCGTACAGCGTGTTCGATTAGTTCTTTATTTATTTCACTCATGTATTATATCCTCCAAAGGCGATTACATTTCAATCAGATTCTAGCACACTTCAGATCCTAAAAGCAAAGGAGAGCGTTCTAAACGAACCTTTTGATTCAAAAGGAAAAGCCCCTTATCGAAGGGGCTTTTCTAGACCAGTGTGAAACTGTATATGTATAACTCCTTTAATAGGATCATTACACATAACGATTATTTACCTGCCACCGCGTCTTTAAGTGCTTTACCTGGTTTGAAAGCAGGTACTTTGCTTGCAGGGATTTCGATCTCTGCACCAGTTTGTGGGTTACGTCCTTTACGAGCTGAACGCTCACGTACTTCAAAGTTACCAAAACCGATAAGTTGGATTTTGTCACCATTTTTAAGTGCATCTAAAATTGTATCAAAAACAGAGTCAACTGCTTTTGTCGCGTCTTTTTTAGATAACTCGCTTGCTTCAGCAACCGCGTTAATAAGTTCTGTCTTGTTCATGCCTTTCACCTCCTCCCAAAAATATGCATTCAGTAGATTGTTATCATTTCTTCACAATTCATCTTCTTTCTATACACTTTTTTTGAAAAAAAGAGCGTCTAGAAAGCGTCATACATGGCTTTTCATTAGAAAACTTCTCTTTGAAGGAATGTTTGTCCAACAAAGTGAAGATTTTCTGTAAGTAGAGTAACACATATGAAATACCATATCAAGCATTTTAAAGGGAAGAATCCTTATTCGTCAAGGATTAAGGGCACTTTTGCGAACGAATATTCCTAATTTTAGTTGAATCTGACTAATCTTTATACAATTGTCTTTTTATGACTCATAATATAGCACGCAAAAAAAGACCTCTATCAATGAGAGGTCTCACATGTTATAGAATAATCGCGATCAGACCGCCTGATCCTTCGTTGATGATTCTTTCTAGCGTTTCCTTTAGCTTATATCTTGCATTTTCTGGCATCAGAGACAGCTTTGCTTGAATGCCTTCTCTAACAAGGGAGCTGAGTGAGCGTCCAAATATATCTGAATTCCAAATCGAAAGCGGATCATCTTCGAAGTCTTGCATTAAGTAGCGGACAAGCTCTTCACTTTGTTTTTCGGTTCCGATAATCGGTGCAAATTCGCTCTCTACATCCACCTTAATCATGTGAATAGATGGAGCAACTGCTTTTAATCTCACGCCAAATCTTGATCCTTGCCTAATGATTTCCGGCTCATCTAAGCTCATATCTGACAAAGCTGGCGCCGCAATCCCATAGCCAGTTTGCTTCACCATTTTTAATGCGTCTGACACTTGATCATATTCTGTCTTTGCATGCGCAAAATCTTGCATGAGCTCTAGAAGATGGTCTTTGCCCCTAATTTCCACACCAACCACTTCTTTTAAAATATGATCATATAGATCATCTGGCGCATACAGATCAATTTCTGCGATGCCCTGGCCCATTTCAATACCCGCTAAGCCCGCTCTTTCAATAAAGTCAAATTCACTGAATTGACCAACGACGCGGTCGACATCTCTTAATCTTTTAATATCCTTTACGGTTTCCTTCACTGAATCCTGATAACTCTCTCTTAGCCAATGATCTTCTTTTAGCACCATGACCCAGCTTGGCAGGTTCACATTCACCTCAAGCACTGGGAATTCATATAATGCTTCACGAAGAACACTGAGTACGTCTTGCTCTCTCATACTTTCCACGCTCATGGCGAGTACTGGAATATCATACTTTTGGCTGAGTTCCTGCCGCAGCGCTTCTGTTTCAGGATGATATGGTCTCACGGAGTTGATCACCATAATAAACGGCTTTCCAACTTCTTTGAGTTCATCAATCACACGTTCTTCAGATTCAATATAGTCATGTCTTGGAATTTCACCAATTGACCCGTCTGTTGTAATGACAACACCGATAGTTGAATGCTCTTGAATGACCTTGCGTGTACCAATTTCCGCTGCTTCATGAAACGGGATTGGTTCCTCATACCACGGCGTGTTGATCATTCTCGGCCCATTTTCATCTTCATATCCGCGTGCACCAGGGACTGTGTACCCTACACAATCTACAAGTCTGATGTTGACATCAAGACCGTCACTCACGTGAATAGATGCCGCTTGATTTGGCACAAATTTTGGCTCTGTGGTCATAATGGTTTTTCCTGCTGCGCTTTGCGGCAATTCATCCTGTGCTCTTGCACGGTCTGCCTCATTATTGATATTCGGGAGCACCACGAGCTCCATAAACTTTTTAATAAACGTAGATTTCCCTGTACGAACAGCTCCAACGACTCCTAAATATATATCGCCTCCTGTTCGTTCAGCGATATCCTTGAAAATATCGACTTTTTCCAAGTGATCCCCTCCCGGACTTGCTATCCTCGTTTTCAAATAAAATACTCTATACTTCAATCAAACTGTGCTTGAAAGGTGTCTGGACAATATATGTGTATGACGTTGTCCTATTTGAATATGACACCTTTTTTGTTTTGAGAGTATGTTTAGCCATAAAAAAACCTTTCTCCTCATTTATATGCAGAGGAGAAAGGTTCATTCTTGTTTATGACGTCTTTTTTTCTAAAAAGGCAGGCTCACCTTTTTTGTTGATTGTATATGGGACAGAAAATGCCGGTACAAACGGGGTTTCCTGCCAATATACATCTTGAATGTTTTTACCTGGCTTCAGCTTTTGTTTCGTGTTTTTCAAAATATGAGCAAAATCGCTGCGATAGTCCACATAGATTTCGCCATTTGATGAAATCAGTAATGGGAGGGAATTCCCCGTAACAGGGCTCATGACCGTAGGTGGCGCTTTTAATCCTAGTTTTTTTTCATTTAACGTATATAAATCTTTGGACACAACTTTGCCGTAGGGCGGATATGTATGTTCATCTTGATATATTTTGATTCTAAGTCGTAATTCACTGATGGTTTGCGTCATTTTGACATCAAGCAGTTTCACAGTTGGGTTTTTTTCGACGTCTGTGAGGACATAAATATATTCGCCTCCGCCTTCAAAGGATGTAGACGGTACATCGTGTAAATACCTTGGTGACAAGCGTTTAAAGTCGATGACGTACTTCTGATAAACTGGCGTGTCTGCTTCTTTTGTTTCAATTGGCAAAAGACCATTTGTCGCTTTTTGAAACTTCTCGATCGCTGTCTGCACACTTTGCAGCTGCTCCTCGTATGGCACCCGGTTTTCCGCTTTGCGATTCTCTGGATAAAGACATCCTGTAAGTAAAATAAGTGCTAACAACGTGACACTGACTTTTGCTTTGATCATCACATTCTTCCTTTTTCTTTATTCATTGACCGGCCCGCTAAATACAACTAAAAAGACAATGATACCTGATATGAGCATCAAGCTGTATGCGACGGTTGAGGCTGTTATTTTAAGAAATCGGCTTTTCAGCTTAAACCTGCTGAAATAGATGGTTACTACGGCTAAAAACATGAGCCCCATTGAACCAAGCGCAAACCACATCTTGATTAAAGCAAAACTCATCGTGCCTGTCCCCCTTCAAAACGAACAAATTGTAAGCGTTTATATTTCATTCTAAACCAAAAATAAGGTAAATATCAATCATTTTTCCAATCATTCGGGAAAAAGCACACAAAAAAACTGAAGCAAAGAGGGGGACTCTGCTTCAGTCATTACGTCGACTATTTTTCCTCATTCTGTAGAGGCAAAGCTCTATTCAAACTTCATTGCTATGTTATGCAAGTCTTCCCCTTCTTGCATCCTCTACATGCCTAAGTTCAGTCTTTCAATTATTTTGTTTGGTTTTCGAACATGTTCACAAGGTCTTCCATCTCATGTGTTTTCACACGTGCCATCAGTGATTCTACAGCATCGTCTACCTTTTTCCCTTCAAACAGAACATGGTAAAGCGCTTCTGTAATGGGCATGCTGACCTTGTATTCTTTGGAGAGTTGGTATGCGCCTTTCGTTGTGCGGACGCCTTCGACAACCATCCCCATTTTTTCAAGTACTTCTTCAAGCTTATATCCTTTACCGAGTAAATTCCCGCAGCGCCAGTTACGCGAATGAACACTTGTACATGTGACGATCAAATCTCCAACGCCTGTTAAACCGGCAAATGTAAGAGGATTCCCTCCCATTTTTGTACCAAGACGTGCGATTTCAGCCAGTCCTCTTGTGATGAGTGCCGCTTTCGCATTGTCACCATATCCAAGTCCGTCTGTGATCCCTGCCGCAAGGGCAATGATATTTTTCAGTGCTCCGCCAATTTCAACACCAATGACATCAGGGTTTGTGTACACTCTAAAGTTGTTGTTCATGAACAAATCTTGAACAAATTGAGCCGCTTCAATATTTTCTGATGAGACAGTGACTGTTGTCGGATGACGCAAGCCTACTTCTTCTGCATGACTCGGTCCTGATAGGACAACCACAGCTTCTCTTTGCGCAGCTGGGACTTCCTGTTCAATCATTTGAGAAATTCTGAGAAGTGTATCTGGTTCAATTCCCTTGCTGACATGAACAAATGGCACTTTCGATGAGATCAACTCATTTGCCTGCTTCAATACCTCACGAATGGCCTTTGTTGGCACAGCGACAATAATCGCATCTGTCCCCTCTAAAGCCTGCTTCATATCTGTTGTCGCCTGAATAGACGCTGGCAGTGCGACATTTGGCAAGTAATCATGATTTTCATGTTTCTCATTGATTTGA
This sequence comes from Bacillus sp. LLTC93, assembly GCF_002993125.1. Taxonomy (NCBI): domain Bacteria; kingdom Bacillati; phylum Bacillota; class Bacilli; order Caryophanales; family Bacillaceae; genus Bacillus; species Bacillus sp. LLTC93. The sequence continues at coordinate 364,453 of NZ_PVME01000001.1, forward strand.
TCAATCAACTCTTGTCTATGTCCCCACATGTGTACATCATGATGATTATCAGCTAATACAAGCGCAAGAGCTGTTCCCCAGCTGCCTGCTCCAAGTACTGAAATTTTCTTCATCCTGCTCACCCTTTTTATTTTCTCGCTCTCGCAAATATTTTAATCGGTGTTCCTTCAAAACCAAATGCATCTCGAATCCGGTTTTCTAAGAACCGCTCATAAGAAAAGTGCATAAGCTCTGGATCGTTTACAAACACAACAAAGGATGGAGGCTTGATGGCCACCTGTGTTGCATAGTAAATTTTCAGGCGCTGTCCATTATGGGTCGGCGTTGGATTCATCGCAACGGCATCCATGATAATATCGTTCAAAATATTGGTTTGAACGCGCATCGCATGATTCTCACTAGCTGTAATGATCGACGGCATTAAGGTATGAATTCTCTTTTTCGTGAGAGCCGACATGAATAAGACAGGTGCATAATCAAGGAATTGAAAATGCTCGCGAATGTTTTGCTCAAATTCCTTCATTGTGCGCTCATCTTTTTCAACAGCATCCCATTTGTTCACAATGATGACAACGGCTTTACCGGCTTCATGTGCGTAGCCTGCAATACGTTTATCCTGCTCAATAATGCCCTCTTCACCATCAAGAACAACACCAACCACATCAGAACGATCAATGGCTTTTAATGCACGTAGCACGCTGTATTTCTCTGTCGTTTCATACACTTTGCCTTTTTTTCTCATACCTGCTGTATCGACAATGACAAAGTCACGCTGATTGTACGTAAACATCGTATCGACAGCATCTCTTGTCGTACCAGCGATATTGCTCACAATCACGCGTTCTTCCCCGAGCATAGCATTCACCAAAGAAGATTTTCCTACATTCGGGCGGCCAATTAAGCAGAACTGTACAACCTCTTCATCATACTGTGTATCTGGCAAGTTTTTAAAATGCTCTGCGACTGCATCAAGCAGATCACCGAGGCCTAATCCGTGCGTTCCAGAAATCGGATATGGCTCGCCAAATCCAAGTGCATAAAAGTCATAAACGTCGCTTCTCATTTCAGGGTTGTCCAGTTTATTGACAGCAAGTACGACTGGTTTTTTCGTGCGATATAAAATTTTTGCGACTTCTTCATCCGCAGATGTCACACCATCTCGGCCATTCACCATAAAGATGATGACATCCGCTTCATCCATTGCGATTTCTGCCTGATGGCGAATTTGCGCCAAGAACGGCTCATCTCCAATATCTATTCCACCAGTATCTATTAAATTAAAGTCATAATTTAACCATTCAGCAGAGCTATAGATTCGATCTCTTGTTACACCAGGTGTGTCTTCTACAATCGATATTCTTTCGCCTGCGATTCGATTAAAAATTGTAGATTTTCCAACGTTGGGCCTTCCAACAATGGCTACGACAGGTTTACCCATAGTACCCTTCCTTTCAATCCAGCCGCGATTCAATATGTTCATCATCATGTTTCAACCGGGATTTAAAATTTTCATTCAGTTTTTTATGAAATAAACCCTTCAAACATGAAGGGTTCAACTTATATATTATATCAATTTTTAATCAGACCACAATGAATAACTTAAAAATGTTTGACAATCAAGTAAAGATCTTCACCAATTCCGTGTGCAATCCCATCTAAAATGGCCTCTAAATTCATGGCATACATGTCGAGTTCTTCTTTGTTTTCACAGAAAAAAACTGCTGTTCCTCCAATGACTCGCTCTTTATTTGTTGTGGCCACAGCCAATATGAATTGCTCAATTGTGTTCGCCATTTCTCATTACCTCGCTTTCTTTTTAATGAAATCTGTCGGCATTCTAATGGCATTTTCTAGAATTGGCACCTCTTCTAATACACGAACAGCCAAATCTTCACGTTTCCATTGCGGTAAAATAAACACGCCAAGTGTGCCGTTATTCAGATCACGTTTTGCGAGCGGACAAAGCGACGGTTCACCGGAATCACGATACACGCCAAGCACATTGGATAAATCAAATAAAATCGCTTGCCGCTGTCCAAGGTTTGCAATCGTTGTGGCCGAGTTAAAATTCTTCGGAGTCAAGATGAAGCCCATTCCATGCTCTAAAATCAGTTTTTGTTTTTCAGGAAGCCCGATATTCATAATGTAAATATCATTCACGTAAAGTCCTGCCCCGTCAAAGCGAAGTTCACCTTTTTGAATATTGACGATATCCTTTAATTGGCTGCCAGACATCAATAGCTTTGCCATGAAAAAGCAAACAATACCGACCACTGTTCCAACAACGAGTGAGAAGAATATACAGGCCGTGGTTGTAATAAGTGCAGTGAGAATGGCAATATAATTTCGGCTTTCAAAGGCAATGGCAATGCCTTCAATATATGTACTGCCTCTTGAGACAAGCTCATACGAATCCAATTGGGTTAACGTATTTCTTTCCATATTTCGCACATCACGAAATTGCGTGGCTGCTAGCGTTAGAAAGGTAATCGCAGTAAATTCCTCCTGAATCAGTGCAGGCATAATGATTGCACCAAGCCCTGACGCAATAAAACCAAGTGCAATGTGAATCACTTGTCCATGAATATACGTCGGGTATTGCCGATAATCTGTTCTTAGCATATAAAGCCTGGCCGCCATCCCAAAGATGACACCAATAATCACAGGAAACGTGTAATCCGTCATGTTGATTTTGCAGCCCCTTTCACTGGTTTTCTGGAAGAACGGGCGCTCAAGAGCTTTTCAAGCTGATCTACACCTAATAGGAAGATGGCGCCTTGAACAACAAGGGAAAGAAACGAGAGATCTCCTATGACAATCGATGCAGTGAGACGATGAATCGTCAGCGCATAAAGAGCTTCGCCGAGACACACAGACATCATCCATAAGGTTATTCGTTCCGTTAACTGGTGTCCATATGTCAAACACATCAGGATCAGCAAGGCAAATATAGCCCAATCCACCTTTATTATCGTGAACCAAACCGGGTCATATAATGCAAAAATCATAAAAAAGGCATACGCGCTAACCATTGAACATAATTGCATGATTCTCATAATTCGATAAGCCGGCCGGAATATGACGAAGGCCATACAAGCATATAAAAAGGTCATCAAAAATCCTGCATTGATGCTGAAGTCTAAAATGGATATCATGAAATGACTGAAGATCATATGAACAAGTACACACACTCCCAGCACATTGCGCAACGTGCTTTTTTCCATGATAAACGTCACCATAATCCAAACGAACCATATTGACCAATAATAGTACAGTGCCTCCAAGCCTCATCACCTCAATTACATTATGGGAAAATCTCCAGTTTTTAAACGTGCGGGAGCGTTACGGGCTTTGTATGAAATGAACAAGAGGTGACACCCTAATGATTGAGGAGGGATGTATAATGGGTAAGGATAGACAGGAAAAACGCCTAAAGGCGTCAAGAAGAGTTGAATCTGATCGTGATCAATCAATTCATCATAAAGGGGCAACAGCATTAGAAGGTCCTGAAAACGCTCGAAAAAGAAATCAATAAAAAAAGGCATGTGATCATCACATGCCTCTCTTACTGGTTCTTAGACTATAGTATGTGGTATCTACGCCTCTTTCTTTGAGCCAATGACTCGTTTCACCTGTAATCACAACCTGAGTTTGCCTCAGTTCTTCAATGGTCTTCACGCCAAGCACTGTCATCATCATCTTCACATCTTCCTGAAGATCGATGATATCAGAGACGAGGCCACTTTCCCCTCCACTAGTGAGTGATTTTAAGAAAAAGCCAGCTAACCCAGCAGCGGACGCACCAAGAGCGATTGATTTTGTCACATCTAGTGCATCTTGAATTCCTCCAGAGGCTAAAACCGTTTGATCCTGAAAGGCTGTATGTACTTCAGCAAGACTCGCTGCAGTTGGAATCCCCCATTGATCAAAATAACGAAGTGCTTTTTGGCGTCGAAGATTTTCGATCTTAGAAAAGTTTGTTCCGCCAAATCCTCCTACATCAACGGCCGCAACTCCGGCATCAAATAACTTCTTTGCCGTTTCCTTGCTCATGCCAAATCCGACTTCTTTTACGACAACAGGCACGCCAACTGATTCAGCGATGACTGCGATTCGCTCAATTGCACCTCTAAAATCACGATCCCCTTCAGGCATCACGATCTCTTGAATGACATTTAAGTGAATCTGGAGCATATTTGCCTCCAGCATGTCGACAGCTTCCCGTGCTTGCTTGATTGTCGCTTCACTGCCTAAATTCGCAAAAACAAGTCCATCCGGATTGACCTTACGAACGACTTCATACGTTCGTCTTTCTTCTTCATCTTTTAGTGCAGCCATTTGTGAACCGACTGCTACTGGAATATTGGTTTCCTTCGCTGCGATCGATAAAGAGCGATTGATCTCATAGGTCGACTCTCCACCCCCACCAGTCATTGCATTGATAAAAATTGGCGAACCGAAAGTCAGTCCGCCAATTGTCGTATGTGTATCAATTTGTGATGTCGCAAGATCTGGTAAACTGGCGTGAACGAAGGAAACATCCTCTAAACCTGTTGCTGCATGCTGGCCAGTCGACAAAGCATGCTCAATATGTTGTTTCTTTCTTTCTGCTCGCGTCAATTTTGATCACCAAATTATTTTAGTTTATTGAGTTTATCACCGATCAGGTCACCAAGCTGGAATCCGCTTGTGTTTTCTTCTTTCGCCTGATATTGACGATAATTCTCTTCTATTTGTTTTTCGGGATTATCTTCTAAATCACGGATGCTTAGTGAAATGCGCTCTTCATCTTCATTCACATCAAGCACTTTCACTTTCACAGTCTGCCCTTCTTCAAGGACTTCTTGAGGGGTACCGATATGTTTATGAGAGATTTGGGAAATATGCACAAGTCCTTCTACACCTGGTAGAATTTCAACAAATGCACCAAAGCTCACAAGGCGTTGAACGGTTCCTTCAAGCACATCACCTTGTTTGACCTTTTCACCAATTTGACTCCAAGGTCCTGGTAATGTTTCTTTAATAGATAGTGAGATACGTTCGTTATCACGATCAACAGCAAGTACTTTGACCTTGACTTCCTGTCCTTCTTCAACAACGTCAGACGGTTTTTCAACATGTGCATGGGATAGTTGAGAAATGTGAACTAATCCATCAATGCCGCCAATGTCAACAAAAGCACCAAAGTCAGTCAGGCGCTGTACTTTTCCATCAATCACACTACCTACTTCAAGCTTTTGTAGGAAGTCTTGCTTTTTATCTAATTGCTCTTGCTCAACCACTGCACGATGTGAGAGAATCACACGATTTTTTTCGCGATCAAGTTCTACCACGACAAGTGAGAGCGTTTTTCCTTTGTAGTCCGTGAAGTCTTCTACATAGTGTGCTTCAACAAGAGATGCAGGAATAAATCCTCGCACACCAATGTCTACGACAAGACCACCTTTAACAACGTCTTTTACTTCAGCTTCAAATACTTCTTTTGTTTCAAACTTTTTCTCTAGGTCTTCCCAAGCGTGGTCTGCATCAACAGCACGTTTCGATAAAATCAAAGCATCGTCTTCGACTTTTGTTACTTTAAGCTCTAACTCGTCGCCATCTTTCACGACATCTGATGCTTTTTCAACGTGAAGACTTGATAATTCACTGATTGGGATAATCCCAGGTTGTTTCACATTGACGATATCTACATTTACATGCTTGTCCTCAACTTTTGAAACAATCCCTTTCACTACATCTCCAACCTCTGGTACCTGAACATCGATTTGATTCATTTCCTCTGTCATTTCGATAACCTCCTTGGTCCAAACCTACACAGCTTAGTTAAAACGACTGGGTGAATATGTGTCTTAAGCATGATGATTGCCAGCCGAATATGTATTATAGAAACATTCAAATCAACAGAATTGCTTGAATGATCAATAAAAATAGTATTAGTATAAACTTCTAATAAAAGACCTTGTTTGTCAAGAGATAAACCTCTAACTTATAAAAGTTTTCTAAAATTTCTTACTGTTTTTCCACGCGCTCTGCTGCATCTAAAATTTTACCTGCCACCTCTTGAATGGAAAGGGAAGTTGTGTCAATTTCAATCGCGTCATCAGCCTTCTTCAGCGGTGATACCTCCCGCTCAGAATCAAGCTTGTCACGTCTTGCAATCTCTTCGATCAGCTGATCGTAATTGACATCGTAACCTTTTTTCTGATTCTCTTCAAAACGGCGTTTCGCTCTTTCCTCTACTGAAGCAAGCAAGAAAATCTTCACTTCCGCATCTGGAAGAACGTGAGTGCCAATGTCTCTTCCGTCCATGACGACACCGCCTCGTTTGCCAAGCTCTTGCTGCCGGCGAACCATTTCTTCTCGAACAGCTCTGTGTTTTGCGACAACAGATACTTGGTTGCTCACGCGGTCTGTTCGAATATCCTCTGTCACATCGGTGTTGTCTAGATGTACTTTTTGACCTTCGTCCGTTGACACAAGTTCAATCACTGTCTTTTTCAGCAATGCATCAAGTGCCTGTTCGTCTTCAAGGTCTACACCATGATTGAGTGCCGCAAGTGTAATTGCGCGGTACATCGCACCTGTATCGATATAAATATATGATTTTTTCGCTGCGACAATTTTTGCCACAGTGCTTTTTCCTGCTGCAGCAGGACCGTCAATTGCGATAGATAATTTCTTTTTCATAATACCTCTCCTTGATTGAATCTCCCTTATGAATTGTAACACGATCACCGGTCAAACGGGGGAATTTTCTATCAATCCTTCTGCTTAAACGTCTCAATCCAATCTTCAATACTCATGTTATTCACACCCTCGTATTGCACGACTTTTGACAAGAACAGCTCGCCTTTCGTCAAATGAAGTGTGATCTGAACGGCTAATAACAGAACAAGCTGAATCAGCACCGCTTTAAATAACCATCTTTCCATTGTCTTCATACAAAAAGCCTCCATGCTAGATTCTTTTACCTCTAGTATGGAAGCTTTTTACATCCTTTATTCTTATGCTTTTTTCACACGTGTTAAAAGCTGCTGCTGGAAGCAGTATTTCATGATGTGCTGCTGGTGGTCATTCGTGATCTCAGAAAACTCCATGATCGCTCTTGTTTTGCCAGTCTGTTCATCTTGATATACTCGATTCATCTCTGCAACCGCTTTAATTTTTACGGGTTCTTTAAGTGGCAGTTCAAACTCTGTGTTCACTTCTCCGTATTCTTTGAGCGAGACACCTTCTGGAACAGCAATTGCTACACCGCCTGCACTCATATTGACGATAAAAGTGTCAAAGGCATCTTCATCCGTTTGTGTGATGGTCGCTTTCACCATCGTATCCACTCGAAGGTATTCTCTGCGCTGAAGCCGAATCATCTCTTCTTTTGGTGGGATTGAAATAACAATCATCGGAATATCTTCTTTTCTTTTTCCGATGACCTCGCTTGTACATTTGTATGGAATTTGATTTTCATCGAAAAAGAACACGGTGATTTCTGTTTGTTGGTTTAAGTAGATGGTGCGTCCCGTTTCTTTATCAGCTGGATAATTAATGCAAATATCATCGTTATTATTTTCCAAAACTTTCGATTTTGCTGTTTTCACTTCTTTGTTCTCATTGACATACTCAATTGTGATTGCATCCCCTATTTGTAACATTCCTCATCACTCTTTTCATCTGTGAAATCATATCCTCTCCTATATTAAACCATGTATAAAACAAAAGGAAAAGACTTATTAGCCTTTTCCTCGCTTCCTTTTCTATAGGTCTTTATATATAGGTTCTGCATTTTTTAGTTTATCTATTCTTTCTTCTTTTCCAGTATCTGCATTGATGAACATCCGGTACGTATCATTTTTAATTGTTCCAAGAAACTCATAGCAGAGGACTTCCTCTGACATATCATTTTGTACAATAGCTAAATGAGTTTCTTCAATCTTTACGTGCTTATTCAATGTTTTCTCTGCTTCTTTTTGCGAGATTTTAGGTGCCTTGATGTCACGTTTTTTATGATTCAATAAGTAGTCTTTCGCTGAGAACCCAACGACCTCTCCGTCATCTAAAGCGACTTTCATGCGAATACTATCTGGATAAAGCAGTACATTTTTTTGAAGGGGCACATAGGTAAATACGCCGATATTATCAAATTGCGCACTTTCATCTAAATGAAACGACTTCGTATCAAATCCATGCTTTTTTAAGAAACTTAACGCTTTTTCAGATGCTTCATTTAAACTGATTTTCTGTTTTTTGACGTCCCGATTTTGAAGAAGGTAGACTGGATGTCCTCCTTTTTCAGTCAAATCTAAATAAAAATTCGCTTTGCTATCTGGATCTGACATCGATAAGCTGTACACATCTCGATTTGTTTTACTTCCGCTTTTTCTCACCTTAAAATCTTGATTATGGTCAGGTGCGAATTGCTGTGCAATGCGGATCGCTTCTTTTTTTGAAATCTTTTGGCCTTTTAAATGACTGTAGCCTCGTGCTTCTGATTCTGATGACACATTTGTAGGACCGAGATCGACATCAGCAAATGCATCTGCATTTTTCTCGACTGTTTTCAAACCGTCAATAATGGTGTTATCGTTCTTTTTATCGCCGTCCGCCAGCGCCATTTCAACATCCATCCATTTTAAATTTTTGTTGAGTACGAGATGCTGCACTTGTCTAAGCTCGTTTTGGATATCTGCCGCTTGATCATATAAAGCAGTAATGGTTTTATGCGTATCTTTGTTTAATGGTTCATCTGATAAAGATTTAACTGATGATTTGTAACTAAAGTCTCCGACATTCGCTAGAAATTCTTCCGTTTTGTTAAAGGGCATCAATGTGAGCGGAAGCTGACTAACATTGTTATGCGCCTCTGATGACATTCTCCATACATCTGCAAGTGCTGGTGAGATCGATGTTTGGCTGTTCATCGCAAGTGTTGCTCCAAGTTGGTCGTGCAGCTGATCGACTTGATACGTTAAATCGTGAAAGGCCCTTTGGTAGTTGTTCTCTGCATGAAGCAGCACCGCATCTTTTTCTTGATGCTCTTTATAGCCCCAGTAACCTGTTGAGATGACAGCAATTCCTAAAATAGCAATCAATATTCCTCTGATCATTTATATACACCTCTTTTTATTCACAGAAAATATGTTTCCCGATTCGTTTAATTTGTGGTCTTCCCCAAATCCATGGACTTGTTGCTGTATCAGGATTAAAGTAATAGACGGCGCTTTCAGATGGATCCCATCCATTAATTGCATCAAACACTGCCTTTTTTGCGGTTTCATTTGGTGCCATATAAAATTGTCCATCTGCTACAGCTGTAAACGCGAGTGGTTCAAAAATGACGCCCGCGATCGTATTTGGAAATGTTGGGTTGTTCAAACGGTTTAAGATGACAGCAGCGATGGCCACCTGTCCTTCATACGGCTCACCTCTTGCTTCACTATAAACTGCTTGTGACAAGAGCTGAATGTCATTGCTAGAGAAACCACCTGGCATGTTGGCAGCCGTTTGTTTCGGCGTTTGATTTGCTTGCTGATTGCCTGACTGTTTTCCAGACTGCCCAGCTGACCCGCTTCCTCCGCTTTGACTTTTTTGATTCTGTTTTGCACCTTGCGCGGTCTTTTTTTGTGAGCTTTTTTGCCCAGGAGCCTTTGTTTGTTGGTCAAGAGGCTTCCCGCCATAATGGGTAAACTCGTTCCCTTTTTGCAGTTGCTGTTGCACAAACTCTTTATAGTATTTCGTCTTTTGAATTAATAGGCTTTTGGTTGTTGCACCTACAAGTCCATCGACATTCTTTACACCAAATTTGCTTTGAAAGTTGCGAACGGCCCAGTACGTTCCCCAGCCGTACACACCATCAATTTTGCCATTGTAAAAACCATTGTATTGGAGCCTTGCTTGTAGCTCGACTACATCTTCACCCGTTGCTCCTCTTTGAATGACTTGATTCGTGAAGGCTTCACTTTTTTCAGCTGTCATCAGTGAAGACGCGAGTAGAACGATTGAGAAGATAAGGACGAATTGTTTCATGAAACGAGCTTTGTCCATATTTGATCCTCCTGTACTTTTGATGTTTGAATATATGTTTCTTCCGATCCCTATTTTTATACATTCATCACAGGAGGGAATTGGATGGAAAAGACAAAAAAACGCCCTATAAACCTACAGGACGTTTTCTAAATTAAATTTGCACCATTTTCAACGCACGGGCTTTTTTTGCTTTTCGCAGACCAAACCACCATAAAAAAATCATGAACGGCAGCATAATATATCCCCAATTTTTCATCCCAAGAAGAATAAAATCATATAAGCCGTGAAATAGCACAGGGAGTGTTAAAGAAAGGATCAGCCATTTGCGCTGCTCTTTTTTATCAGAGAAACGAGCTTTGCCGATATAAAATCCCATCACAACACCAAATAAAGCGTGACTTGATACGGGTAATAAGGCGCGTGTAAACGCATATTCTACCCCATGACCAACTAAGTAAAGAATATTTTCAAGTGTCGCAAAACCGAGAGAGACACTTATTCCATACACAATCCCATCATAGTGTTCATCAAACTGGGCATGCGCATAGACGCTGACCATTAAAATAAACCATTTTAATGATTCCTCTAAAAAGCCTGACGTCACAAATGAAATCAAGATAGGGTTTGTTGCGATATTTTCCTCTTGAAGGACATATTGAATAAACATGGTTGGAAACACAAGTATGACACCTAGCATAAAAGATCTGATGACCATGTGAACCGGCTCATTGTCGTACTGATCTTTCAAATAAAAATAACTTAAAAGTGCGATGCCGGGAGCTAAACCTGCTGAAATGATTGCGATCATAATCAGACCTCTTTCCCTACATTATCCTTCATTATCGTACCATGATTTACCCCTTTTTTATATGACTCGAGCCCATTTTTCTTAAAATATCTTTCTATATAATCCCATTTATATAAAAAAGAACTGAATCCTTATGAAGGATCCAGTTCTTTTTTAGCCGTTGATTCTTTTGTTGATTTCTTCTGCAATCAATCCTCCATGAAATCTTCCATTTTCAATGAAAATTTCATTGGCATTGTTTCCTGCTGCAATGACTCCTGCAATGAAAATACCTTCTACGTTTGTTTCCATCGTCTGTTCATCAAAGGCTGGGCGACCTGATTCTTGATCAATCATTACACCCATTTTTTCTAAGAACGAATGATCAGGATGATAGCCTGTCATCGCAAACACATAATCACTTTTCACTCGATCCGTTTGGTCTTGCTGGTTTGTAAAGATCACCTCTTCTTCTGTGATCTCTTTCACCTGCGCCCCGAACTCCATTCGAATGGTTCCATTACGGACAAGGGCTTCAAACTCTGGTAAAATCCAAGGTTTGATGCTGGACGAATATTCAGTTCCTCTATATAACACAGTGACTCTGCTTCCGCATTTGACTAGTTCTAACGCGGCATCTACACTGGAGTTCTTCCCACCGATGACCGTCACATCTTTATCAAAGTACGGGTGACCTTCTTTAAAATAATGATACACATGGGGTAGATCTTCCCCTTTGACATTCATATAGTTTGGATGATCATAGTAGCCAGTGGCAATCACGACATAGTCACATGAATAGTCATCTTTTGATGTGCTGACGGTAAAACGCCCATCTTTTTTCGTCACAGCGTTTACTTTTTCAAAGGCATGCACACGTAGGCTTTTTCTTCTGACCACCTCTCGGTAATAGGAAAGTGCCTGAATCCGAACTGGCTTCCGGTTTTCAGTAATAAAAGCGACATCACCGATCTCAAGCTTTTCACTTGTACTGAAAAAGGTTTGATGTGTTGGGTAATGATAAATACTGTTGACCACATTCCCCTTTTCAATCACAAGTGCATCGATACCGATTTGCTTGAATGCGATGGCAGCTGATAATCCACATGGGCCGCCTCCTATTATGATCGCTTTTTCTTGTTTCATTTGTTCCACTCCTGTCATTTCACTGCAATAACAATTGCTGGGCTGTTTGATTCCTTGTGCCATTACATAAAAAAATCTCCTATATAAGGATAGGAGATTTTTGGGCGCGATGCAAATAAGCCGCTTAAATCCAGCCTCTGAATCGAGAAGCCTCAGCCATTTTACGTACGCCGACCATATATGCAGCAAGACGCATATCGATGCGGCGGTTTTGCGCCATTTCATAAATATTATTAAATGATTTCACCATCATATTTTCTAAACGAGTTTCCACTTCTTCTTCTGTCCAGTAGAACCCTTGGTTATTCTGAACCCATTCAAAGTAAGAAACAGTGACACCACCCGCACTCGCAAGTACGTCTGGTACAAGTAGTACACCACGATCTGAAAGAATTTTTGTTCCTTCAAGTGTCGTCGGACCGTTTGCTGCTTCTACGACAATTTTGGCTTTAATGTTTGCCGCATTATCTTCTGTAATTTGATTTTCAATGGCTGCAGGTACTAAAATATCACAATCCAGCTCCAGCAGCTCTTTGTTTGTAATTGTATCGTTAAATAATTTAGTGACGGTTCCAAAGCTGTCACGTCGGTCAAGCAAGTAGTCAATGTCTAGACCATCTTCATCGTATAATCCGCCGTAAGCGTCTGAAATCCCAACGATTTTTGCTCCAGCATCATACATGAATTTAGCCAAGTAACTTCCAGCATTTCCGAATCCCTGTACGACAACACGAGCCCCATTGATGTCAATTCCTTTTTTCTTCGCCGCTTCTTTGATGCAGATCGTCACACCTTTTGCTGTTGCAGTGTCACGTCCGTGTGAACCTCCAAGAACAATCGGTTTTCCTGTAATAAATCCTGGCGAGTTGAACTCATCCATTCTAGAATATTCATCCATCATCCAAGCCATAATTTGAGAGTTTGTAAACACATCTGGTGCTGGAACATCTTTTGTTGGTCCCACGATTTGACTGATTGCGCGAACATAGCCGCGGCTTAGTTTTTCAAGCTCTCTGAATGACATTTCTCTTGGATCACAGATAATACCGCCTTTTCCTCCGCCATAAGGAAGATCCACAATACCACATTTTAAACTCATCCAAATTGAAAGCGCTTTTACTTCTTTTTCAGTGACGTTCGGGTGGAATCGAATTCCGCCTTTTGTCGGACCGACAGCATCATTGTGCTGCGCGCGGTAACCAGTGAAAATTTTCACCGATCCATCATCCATACGTACTGGAATTTTGACCGTTAATAGACGAATTGGTTCCTTCAGCAATTCATACACTTCTTGCGGATATCCCAATTTGTCAAGCGCTTTATGTATGACGGTTTGAGTTGACTTTAAAACATCTAGCTTATCTTCTGCGTTATGAGCGGCGTTTTGATCGGCTGCCATTAAAATAAACCCCCTAGAAATCTTTCATGATCTACTGCTCCCTTTCAAGCAATAGTATACACCTTCGTACTGGTAAAGCAAAGGTAAAAAACGTTTTTTATCAAAATAAAATATCAGCGTTTATAAATATAAAAAAGGATATAAAAAAATACTGTTGTTTCATCACAACAGTATTAAATATAATAGAAAAAAGTGATTAAAAATACATCTGAATCGTTTTCACTGCATCATCTTGCATAATCACTTTTCCATACTCTTGTAGCCGGTGAATGGTTAATGTCGTAGGAGAACCAAACTCCGCTAAGATGGAAATGACAGTATCAGCAGACAGTTCTTCAACATCATCTAGGCTGAGAAAATATTGACCTTCATAATGGTAAACTGTACCCCCTAAAAGTCCAATACGACTTAAACTATGGGACAGTTGAATCACATCTTCAAACGAGGCAAATTGATAGAGCACATGCTTGCTCTCGTCGAGCTTGACTTGCATCTCAATGTAATCTTCATCAAACTCATCATCAGCATCATCTTCCTGCTGACTCTTTGTCACAATGACGACCATCCCCTGCGCCTGAAGAGAAAACACTTCAACAGCAATCGGTCCATTCGCTTCAAAACCGAGCTCCTGATTCGCTTCGTTCATCATGTCTTTAAACAGCTGATGAACTTTGAACGAATCTTTCCAAAGGTCTTCTTTCGTAAGACCTCGGTCTGTCAGGTCATCTAGTGTGAGAAAAATTTTGATTTTATTATAATTCAGACGCTCCAGTCGCATAACGTTGTTCCCTCCTGCCTCTTCTAACACACATCATACTGTAGTATATGAGATGATGAGTCATAGGTTCTTAATTTTGTATTCAGTTTACACTGTGTCAAGACGGAAGACAAGCATGAAGCCATGCTTACGGTGACTTTTATGGAAAATATTGAGGGTGCATCAAGTTAACGAGTTTTTAGAGGCATTAAATAGATCAGATGGGTTTCTGGTTCTGCCCCAAGACGCATTGGAATCTTTGTTGTTCCATAGCCATTACTAATTAGAAAGAAAGCGCCTTTGATTTGGCCTGTTCTCCCTTTTTCATACGGGCCAAATTTCCCGATACGGATCTGTCCTCCGTGCGTATGACCGCTCAGGACAAGATCGATTCCCTCTTCCTCACTCATCATGTGATGCACATCTGGATTATGTGATAAGAGAATATTCACTTCATCTTTGACAAACTCAGGTCGTATCGCTTCATAATCTGCTTTTTCGAGCCGAATATCATCAATTCCTCCAATTTTAATGGGTTGGTCATCAAAATCCCACACAGCCGTTTCATTTTGCAATGTGGTGACACCATATGCATGAAGGATCTCTTTAAACTTTTGCTGATGCAGCTCATGATCATTATTTCCCCAAACAAAATAAACCGGCGCAATTCTTGATAAACGTTTCACATTTTCTTCAATCCTGGCATAGGGCACACCTTTTTCTGCTAAGTCCCCGCCTATCATAATCACATCTGGCTTTTCCTGCCTTACTTCTGCTAATAATGTGTCACTAATGAGGCGGCGGTGCGTATCAGAAATAAAGAAAATGACTGCGGGTCTATCTGATTGAAGTGCTTCTATTGTAAAGTAATGCTTTTTGATGTTGTTTTGTTTTGCCGTTTTCACCATTTTTGCCGTTACACACACACCTGTTGTAACAGCCGCAATGGCGGCAGTAAATCCGATGGCATATTTCATCATAAATGGCTCCCTTATATATCTGTTTTTCATAAGACGATTGAATGAAAAAAGACGTTTCAACTGTTAAACGTCTTTTTTCTCATTTATTTACTTTCATAATAGAGGTTAATGTCATATTGTTTCTGCATGTAGTGAAAAACCGCCTCACGTTCTTTCCACTGATTTGCTTGAGGCCATAAATCAGTGCTTTTTTGTATAATTTCACATCTGAGCTTATGATATTCATCCTCAGCCTTTTCTTCTTTTTTCTTATAATAATACGATGCGTAAAAAGCAAACACTTCTGCCATGATCCAAAACAGAAACACCTCATGACCAAGCAATGTTGCAATCATAACTTCAGGCTGCAGCGAGCCTCCCGTTTTGGCTGTTATGACAAAATAAAACAAAAGAATGGCTAGAGATAGTAGGGCTGTCCACTGCCATCTTTTGCTTTGCTTTGCAAAACCCTCGTATTTCCGCTTTCTTTTGATCAATGTTTCAATCATTTTCTGTGTCGGCTGATCCATATAGCGGCTGATTGCGTGCAATGTCATCACATACACCCTGTCCCTTTTTTCTACATATGTATGTGCTTTTCACTTGATTCATGTCAGGTAATTAGTTTTCTAATGGGATATTCAGCACTTGTCCGCTGTACACACTATTTCCTTTTAAATGATTATACGCTTTGATCTTCTCTTCACCCGAACGATTTTGGTAATATTTCATGGAGATTCGATACAGGTTTTCCTCTGGTCCAACGGTATGCTGTACGACACGAACTGGTTTCTCTTCCTGCTTCTTTTTCTCTTCAGCTTCTTTTCGTTTTTTCTCTTCCTGCTGTTTTTGCAAAGCTAGTTGCTGCTGTTCACGCTTTTTTGCAGCTGCTGCCTTTTCACGCTCTGCCTTCTCTTTAGCAGCTTGCTCTTTTTTCTTTTGTTTAGCCTTTTCTTTTGATCGCTGCTTTTCTTTTTCTGCCTCTTTCTTTTTCTTCTCTTCAGCAGACGCATCAGCTTTATCAGCGCTTGAGTCATTTTTCGTTTCGACAAGTGCTGACGGGACTGGGTCTGTGTCAGCACTAGATGTTTTATCGATATATACACCTTGATTGTTGTTATGGTTGATTTCCTGTGATGTGTAGTAGATCAAAAGGAAGAAAACACCGATGACAATAATAGGAAAGATAATAGCCAATGTCGTAAACAATGGATTGCGCACCTTTTTCGTGCGTTGCTTTTTATATTCATGAAAATCTTCTCGTGTAGGAAAGTGAGAGTCATCTGAAGGATTCACTTCTTCTTCCAGTTTTTCCTCTACATCGTCATGGATGTTTGTCAGTTGCTCCTTTTTTCTCTTCATCCTCGACATTTCTTCCATGTTCATCCCTCCCCCTATATTTCAAACGAATTTGACATGCAAAGACTAAGTCAATCACAAAATGGGTCATGACAGGGACAAATAAATTCCCAGTCCACTCATATAAAAGTCCTAAAAAAATACTAATAGAAACCACAAGAATAAACAAGAGTATTTTTGATAAGTAGCGAAAGTGAAGAAGCGCAAACACAATGCTGGCGATCTCGAGTCCAAATTGCTGTTGAACGATCCCGCGGAATAAAATTTCCTCTGAAAAGGCAATGAGCAGTGTTAACCAAACAATATGCGGGATGCTACGGTTTTTGAACATTTTTTCATTCAAGCCGCCATCATCATACATATGAGCGGGAAACACCTTCATGACAATTGCATCCACAACAATCACAAGCAAAGCGCCGCCAATTCCATAAGTCAGTATCCGCATATCATGGATCTGCCAAAGTGCAGTAAAATCAGTCCAATGATCGAACATAAAAATACCTAGTAAAAAAGAAACGATAAGCATGAGCACCTGCGTGAAATACAGCTGTTCTACTACTTGTCGATCGGTTAATTTTTCAATAATTCGGCGATGTTGTTCAATCAATGCTGCGCCTCTTTTGTTAGATGAAACATACGCTCCAGCACGATCTTCCAGTGTTTCATTTCATTCAGCTCCAATTGTTGATCTTTTTTTTCATAATCAGATAGGTCAAGTCCGCAAGAAGAGCAGCAGTTTGCAGAAGAAGAGTCCTCCGATTGATCTAGCTGTTCGTAAAAGTATGATAACAGAGATTGTCTAAAGCAGGCTTCATCAGTGATTCGCTCTTTAAATTGCCACACTTTTCTTAGCTTTTCTGTTTGCCTGTCCTGCAGTTTTTCTTTCAGATTTTTGATGAGCACGCGAGGCTGTTCGGATTGATACATGATGTAATAATGCGTGAGCATCCTCGCACGCGTCTCCTGAAGCCCTGCTTCCATCAATCGATCACGTAATTTCTTTTCGTCATTTGTCTGCATTTGTGTTAATTGGGCTAAGAAAAAATCAATTTCTGGATCATCAAAACCTTCTGATTGAATCAAATGACTTTGAATATCCGCATCCTCTTCTGTATATAAAAGAACGCTCACACTGTTTTCCCCGTCTCGTCCCGCTCTTCCAATCTCCTGCATAAAGGCTTCAATTGATTGCGGCGGACTCATATGAATCACAAATCGTATATCTGCTTTATCAATTCCCATTCCAAAAGCACTTGTACAGCAAATGAGATCAATTTGCCCGCTGATAAATTGCTGCTGAATGAGCATGCGGTCTCCTGCATCCATTCCGCCGTGATAAAATTCTACACGTTGATGGGTTTTTTGTTTGATGAAGAGTGAAATATCTTCTGTCATTTGCCGGGTCGGGCAATAAATCAGGCCAGGCCCTTGAAGGGTTTCCACAAGCTCAAGCGCCCGTTTCTCTTTCGCTTCTTTTGTTTCATGCACTTCTTTGACTAATGCAATGTTAGACCGGTTCACGGAATGAATATGAAAAGCTGGATGCTGCAGGCGCAAAGTTTGCACTGTATCCTTTAGCGTTTGTTTTGTCGCTGTTGCCGTCAGTGCTAAGGCCGGGGGATGACCTAACGCTTCTCTCCATTCACCCAGCTTGGAGTATTCAGGACGAAAATCATGTCCCCACTCTGATATACAATGGGCTTCATCGACGACAAAAAGACCAATATGCATCGACTTGAGCTGCTCTAACAGCATCTCTGACATTAATGCCTCAGGCGCGACAAATAAAAATTTATATGATGGCAAATGCCGAATGATATGTCGTCTCTCCTGAAAAGACAGTGTGCTGTTAAGCGCCGCCACTCGTTTTTCCCCGCGCATTTTCATTCGTTCTACTTGATCCTCCATGAGCGATAAAAGCGGCGAAATAATGAGAACTAGCCCTTCTGTCATATAGCCAGGAATTTGATAGCAAAGTGACTTCCCTCCGCCAGTAGGCAGCATAGCAACCGTATCTTTTTGATTCAGTACACTTTGAATAATGTCCTCTTGACCCGCTTTAAATGAGTCGTAACCAAAGTATCGCATGAGCGTCTGATGAAGCTTATCCATTCGCTTTCACCATCCTTGTCAGTGCCAATCGTATTTGAAAATAAGTAAATGGATGCTCGAGTTTTTCTTTAATCAGCTTCATTTTGTTTGTTTGAAGCTGGCTGGCTACATCATGGATCGCCTGCTGCTCTAATGTGGTCACATACGGTTCTATGGAGAAGCTCGGCTCATGTATGGATAGCTCCACAATATGATCCTCGATCGTTGCCTTTTTTAATGAACGAATGTGGGCAATTTGATCAATGCTAAACCCTTTTTGTACAAGCTCAAGCGTTTTGTGGGTAGAAGTTGTTAACACGCGTTTGAATTCAAGGTCACCTACGACCAGCTGCATGATCGGCGCCTCACCTTTTTGTGAAGAATGAATAAAATAATGGAGCACATTCCAAAAAAGCAGGTACACATACCACACATCTTCTTTCATCCACTCAGCCATTTGCTGATACGTACGCCCGATTCTTTCATTTGAGGTCAATGAATAAACAAAGATCAGTGCTTCTCGATCACTTAAACGAGCAAGGAGCTTTTCAAGTTCATGATGCAGATCTTCAGAAAGCTTTTTCTTATGCTGATGCTGTTTCAAGAAAGATTTCGTCCAGCTTTGAACCGATACATCTCTTTGAATCGGCACATATTGCTGTGACCCTGCCGCATAGTGTGAAAGCACTTGTACAAGTAAAGACAGTCTCATCCATAGCATCTTTGCTTTATCATGATATTGAGCACCATGAAAATAAGCGGGCAGCGGTTTTTCAGAAAAATACTGTTTTAGCATACGCTGTCCTGCATCTGTGACGCTGAATGTATCCCCTGTTTTTCTGATGTAATCCTTTTCTTCGAGCTTTCGAACAGAGCGATTCAGCTGATCCCGCGTAAAACCTGGATAACAGCCAAAATAGCTAGAAAGCTGAAACAAACTTGCATCCTGTATCGTTTGTGATGATTTTTTTCCTTTAAAAAGATGGTAGACAGCGCTAATGGAGCGTTCGCCGTTCAATTTATGTACGCTGTCCATTAGCATGACATCCAAGTAATGAATCGTCATTCATCAAAGCACCTGTCTTCCTGACAAAATTCGAATATTTTCTCCCTTTATTTTAACAGATTTCATAGAAGAAGAAATGTTTAAACTCAATTTATGGGGGAAAGTTATGAATAAACCCTTATGTGATAAGTATTCTCAATCACTTTACAGTTGAAATGTGAATTTAAAATCATTACAATAAGGTTTGAGGAAATTGGTTTTTTATCGGTGAAACTAAAAAGGTTAAACCATTTGTTCCATCGAACAATCTGGGAGGTATTTTTTTAACATGGCAAAATATACAATTGTAGACAAAGACACATGTATTGCTTGCGGCGCATGCGGTGCAGCTGCTCCAGACATTTATGATTATGATGATGAAGGCATTGCATTTGTTACGCTTGATGACAACCAAGGGACTGTAGAAGTTCCAGAAGTACTTGAAGAAGATATGCTTGATGCATTTGAAGGATGTCCAACTGACTCAATCAAAGTTGCGGACGAATCTTTCGAGGGTGACCCACTTAAGCATGAATAGTATAAAAGCCCCTTATGTAGGGGCTTTCAGATTGTTGACAAAGGGCTAAAATGATCTTTATTTTAGCCCTTTGTCTTCTTTTCAGCGTGATATGAAAACCCTTGAAGTCTAGGAAGGCCGAGTACTGGAGCGGAGCGAATTTGATATTCGTGAGCACCAGCACGCAGAACTGACACCGAATGCGAGGGTTTGTCTTCACGCTGAAAGCCCCTTATGCAGGGGCTTTTTTTATATTAACTATTTTGCAGTCGGCGTTTATTTTCAAACCATGGACGCATTTTGACAAAAATGAAGCTAAACACGATGGTAATGATGATTCCTTTTATAAAGTTAAAAGGTAAGATCCCTGCTGTAATGGTTGTCTTCAGTGCATGATCTGACAGTTCAGGCGCATTTAAAAACCATGTATACGCGGGGAGGAACAAGAAATAATTTAAAATGCTCATCATCACAGTCATAAGCAACGTTCCCATGATCATAGACCATGCCATCCCTCTTGCTGATTTAATTTTTTTGAACATAAAGGCTACCGGCAAGATGAATAGTGTGCCTGCGATAAAATTGGCGACTTGCCCAACAGGAACGCCAGACATACTGCCTTGGATGAGGTAATGCAGTACATTTTTTAATGCCTCAACAGCAATTCCTGCACCCGGTCCATAAATTAAAATCGCAATAATCGCTGGAATGTCACTGAAATCAATTTTTAAATAAGCTGGAAGCCCTGGAAAAGGGAAATCCAATAAAATTAAAACAAACGAAATACTACTGAGCATACTTGTTACTACTAAACGTTTTACTCTACTTTGATTCAACATTCTCTCTCCTTTTCGATCAAATCTTTCGAAAAGAGGATTGTTCAATTTTCAGCCATAAAAAAACCGCTCTTGAAAACAGGAGCGGGGAATTTAGGCTAGACAAATAAACGTGTAAACAACAAAGTTTTCAACGTTTATGAACCTCCATCTTCTCCCATCCAGACTATACTGTCGGCTTCGGAATCACACCGAATCCTGCCAAAAAAGGCTCGCGGGCTTAGAGACTATGCTCATCACCGCCGGTAGGGAATTGCACCCTGCCCCGAAGATTGATCATTATTCAATTCGACATCATTATATATGATATATGAGCATTTGTACAGATAAAAATCCTGAGCAATTTCATCAGTTTTAAAAAATCGTAAAAAACGCAAAAATTATAATGACAAATGCGCAAAAATTGGTTATCTTTTGTTTAAAGGTGTCCATTCTTTATAAAGACACTAAGGAATGTTCGTGTTTTCTTTTTCGCTTTACTGCTTTAATTTGATTGACACAGTGAAAAGGAATATGGTAAATTATCAGATATTTATGACGTTTATTTTAGGAGGAAATCTTACGATGTTTCGAGTATTAGTCTCAGATAAGATGAGCAATGATGGTCTTTTACCACTTTTAGAATCAGATTTTGTTGAAATTGTCCAAAAAAATGTAACAGAAGCAGAAGATGAATTACACACGTTTGATGCCTTACTTGTCAGAAGTGCAACAAAAGTCACAAAAGAACTTTATGAAAAAATGACTTCATTAAAAATTGTCGGCCGTGCTGGTGTGGGCGTAGACAACATTGATATTGATGAAGCGACAAAGCATGGCGTCATTGTCATCAATGCACCGAACGGTAATACGATCTCAACAGCAGAGCATACGTTTGCAATGATCTCATCTCTCATGCGTCATATTCCGCAAGCCAATATTTCTGTTAAATCAAAAGAATGGAACAGAGGCGCATATGTCGGTGCTGAGCTTTACGGAAAATCTCTTGGAATTGTTGGTTTAGGTAGAATCGGAAGCGAAATCGCTCAGCGTGCAAGAGCTTTTGGCATGACTGTCAACGTATTTGACCCATTCCTCACAAAAGAACGTGCAGAGAAAATCGGTGTCAATGCCAAATCACTTGATGAAGTACTCGAAGTATCAGATATTATTACTGTACATACCCCATTAACAAAAGAAACAAGAGGACTTCTCAATAAAGAAACGATTGCAAAAACGAAAAAAGGCGTTCGCCTAATTAACTGTGCACGCGGAGGGATTATTGACGAAGGTGACCTTCTTGAAGCACTTGAAAGTGGCCATGTCGCAGGAGCTGCACTCGATGTATTCGAGGTAGAACCGCCTACCGATAATCCGCTTGTAGATCATCCACACGTCATTGCAACTCCGCATCTTGGTGCATCTACAAAAGAAGCACAATTAAATGTAGCGGCTCAAGTATCTGAAGAGGTGCTTCAATTTGCAAAAGGACTTCCTGTCATGTCATCTATCAATCTACCAGCGATGACAAAAGACGAGTTCAAAAAGATTCAGCCTTATCATCAATTTGCCGGAAAACTTGGACGTCTTGTCTCTCAATCCATGAGAGAACCAGTAAAAGAAGTGAGCATTTCTTACGAAGGCTCTATCTCAAAACTCGAAACATCCTTTATTACAAAAAGTCTACTGTCAGGCTTTTTAAAAGAGCGCGTCGACTCGACTGTGAATGAAGTAAATGCTGGGATGGTAGCGAAAGAACGCGGCATTAGCTTTAGTGAAAAAATTTCTTCCAGCGAATCTGGTTACGAGAACAGTATTTCAATTGAAGTCAAAGGTGATCTTTCAACCTTTACTTTAAAAGCAACCTACATCCCGCATCTAGGAGAACGCGTTGTCTCTATTAATGGATTTAATATTGATTTTTATCCAGATGGACATCTTGTCTACATTCAGCACACGGATGCACCTGGTGTGATTGGTCAAGTCGGACAGATTTTAGGCGACCATGATGTCAACATTGCGACAATGCAGGTAGGACGTAAAGAAAAAGGCGGCGAAGCCATCATGATGCTTTCCTTCGATAAACATCTTGAGGATGAAATTGTCCAAAAATTAACTGAAGTACGAGATATTCTTTCTGTACGTCTGATCGACCTATAAAAACAGTGGTAAACCTCATGCAAAAGCATGAGGTTTATTTTGTTGATATCATTAAACGGTCACCCGTTCGTATGAGATGCGTTGTCAAAGCATTGATCTTTTTCAATTGATTCACGGTCATCTGGTGTTCTTTTGCAATCGACCAGAGGGTATCCCCTTGCTGAATGACATATGTATGTTTTTCATGTCCGTTTACATGAAGGGCTGGCTCTTGGAAACGGTCCATTGCAATGATTGTGAGCGGGTCGACCGCATCCTCTTTGCTCACTGACCAGTTGCCGCGGTGCACCTCAAAATGCAAGTGAGTACCTCTAGAGGCCCCTGTGTTGCCTATAATGCCGATCGGCTGTCCTGCTTGTACATGGTCTCCATTTGTAACATAGCGCTCGTGTAAATGGGCATAGACGGTTTCATATCCATTTGGGTGCCGAATAAACACGACTTCTCCATATGTAGCAGATACATAAGAACGAGTAACCACCCCTTCGCTTGCAGCAAAAATGGATTCTCCTTCTGGCGCAGCAATGTCTAATCCCTTATGCGAACCACCTCTTGTCCCAAACAAATCGGTGACTTCCCCTTTCACTGGTTCCACCCATTCGGTTGTTTTCTGTGCATGTGCAAATGGTGATAAAATAAAGAGCAAAACACAGCTGACGCATATGAAACAATACCTTTTCATCAGTGACTCCCCTTCTTTGAGGTTCTTTTCATGACAGCTTAGTATATAGCAAGGATGCCTTTTTCTATACATCAAAAAAGAACGCAATATGTTGCGTCCTTTAACGATCTTTTATGACAACTGGATTTGGCAGAGCCGGCACCTCTATTGGTTCTTTTAATTCATAGGGTCCTACTTGATCTATCCCTGCATTTTGAATCGTGACATCTGTAAAACCAAAATCTTTCGCTGTGAGCAGCAAACCTTCAATAAGTAGAATATGATCAATTGAGTCCGTTAATTGTGCTGATGCTCCAAACGAGATGGTCACATGTTTTCCTTTTGATGTCACTGCTTTAATCGGTTCTTCTTTAATTAATGGATCAAGTCCTGCATCGCTCGCCCGTTTCATGGCCTCAACCGCTTCTTCATAAGATGAATAATGAGTTTTTGAGGGCACCAAAAATGTCCCGCTCTTATTCTCTAATACGTAATAAGCATGCTTTGTTTGTTTATCAATTGAAATCGTTCCAATGCTTCCATTTGTCCCTAATTGAAGATGAGAGCCTTTGACTGACTTGACTTGCACTTGGTTATATTGGCTCCATTTCAGTGTTTCTTTTACCATGTCTTTAAACCGGTTGGCTTCTTTTAATGTATCAAGAGACAAATCACTTTTTAGCTGAAAGACCAGCGTATCCCCTTTTTCACTAATATCCACCATATCAATATAAGATTGAAGAGGTTTTGTCATATCAGCCAGCTGCACCTGTTCATATGTGCTCAGCATTGCCTGCACATGATCGTGCTCATTCTCTTTTTCAATACTAATCGGGACAACTTGAGAAGTCGATTCATCTATGTATGCAATCGTCATATACTTTTGCTGGTCAGCATTCGAAACAACATGTGAGGGCTCATTTGTATGTTTTACCGCCTCTAATGTTGCATTCACCTGTCCTTTGTCAGCACTCGATTCCATCTTTACTCGCTTCATATCGTGAGCAGCCGGCTGAAATAAATGAGGAGAAATCAAAAACGCCATAAATAAAACCACAACGGTAGCCACCGCTGGACCGATCCATTTGACATTTTTCTTTTTCTTCCCGCTTGCCATCAGCATCTGCTGATAAATCTGCTTAGATGAACGGTTGTCCTCCACCTTTGGAAGCTGACTTAGTAACACCTTGATTCGTTCTTCGCTCCAATCGGACCTGTTCGTTTTCATTCACTAGCTCCTCCTTCAAAAGCTCCATATGTTTTCGGAGCACTTTCAGGCCTCGGTGCTGAGTTGTTTTGACTTTGCTTTCCGAGAACTTTAACGCCTTTGCCGTCTCCATGATTGAGTATCCTTGGATAAACCGTAAAATGATGACAGCTCTTTGATCAATGGTGCAATGATCAAGTGCGGCATAGATTTCTTTTACATTTTCAGCCTGTACAGCCAGTTCATCTGGGAGTAAATCTGGATCTTTCACATCCTGCTTATCCCAATCAAACGTGCCGAGCACCCGTTGTCTAATGGTTTGCTGTTTGCGAAACCAGTCAATCGCCACATGCCTTGCAATTGAAAACAGCCATGTTTTCTCGCTGCTTCTTCCTTCAAAAGTTTTATATGAGTGAAGTACCCGAATGTAAACCTCCTGAACGAGATCCTCTGCCTGATTTTTATCTTTTACCATATAAAATAAAAACTGGTACAAATCTTGGTGGTACGAATCATATATTTTTTGAAAGGTTTCATGCATAGGAAACCCCTCCGTTCACTTATTTTTGTCGAGTGACTCTTACAAAACGTTACATTACAACTTTATGACAAATATATTACAAGTTCAACAATTTGGAAAGGGCTTTTTGTTTAACTTCTCCTTAAAAATATGAAAATAGAAAAAACACTTCGTTTTCTTTCGAAAAGAAGTGTTTCTCATGTAACAAGATTCTTCGTCAAGATTAGACGAGTTCCTGCTTTTTTCTCGGAATATAGAAAGTAAAGTGTGTACCTGTACCGGCTTTGCTATGTGCATGAATCGAGCCTTGGTGTGCCTCTACAATGTTCTTCACAATCGCAAGGCCAAGCCCAGTACCAGAACGACCTCTCGTTCTTGCTTTATCCGCTTTATAGAACCGTTCGAAAATAAATGGCAGATCCTCTTCTGGGATTCCGCTGCCCGAATCTTTTACATCCATCTTCAGCCCGTTCTCCACCGATTGAACTGAGAAATGAACCTCTCCGCCCTCTGGTGTATGACGTATGGCGTTATCAATGAGGTTGGTAAAAACCTGCTCAATCTTATCTGGATCGAATACAAAATGTGGCTCCTCCACTTGAATCTCATACGTAAGGTTGATTTGTTTTTCTTTCGCAATACCAAGAAACTTACGATAGATTTTCTCAGTCAGCTCTTCTGTATCTGTTGATTCAAGATTAAGCGTGATATGACCAGCTTCCATCCGCGCTAGATCCAGAAGGTCATTCACAAGACGCCCCATTCGAAGTGATTCGTCATAGATAATTTGCGCAATTTCTTTCTTTTCCTCTTCTGATCCAGCAATGTCATCTACAATGGCCTCACTATATCCTTGCAGCATAGCGATTGGTGTGCGAAGTTCATGACTAACATTGGCAATAAAGTCTTTTCTCAGCTTATCAAGTCTTCGTTCCTCTGTCATATCGCGAAGTACCGCGACTGCTCCCCTGACATCCTGCTGATTATACAGCGGAGACATGAGAAGAACCCAAGTACGTCCTTGCAGCGATACTTCGATCATCTGCTCTTTTTCCGTGCTGACGGCTGTATGAAACAGTTCTCGCGCTTCTGGCGGCAGTTCATCTCCATCTTTGATCTTCATATTTTGCTCGTAATACCATGCCTGCAAGAATCGTTCTGCAGGAGGATTGGTCATAAGGATCGTTCCATCAATATTGATGGTGATGACGCCATCAGCCATACTGCTTAGAATGTTGGACAAATGTTCTTTTTCTTGATTTAAGGCTGTAATATGAAATTTAAGCTGCTTCCCCATTTGATTAAAGGCGATGGCCAGTTCTCCAATTTCGTCTTGCGTTAAAATAGGGATTTTTGTATCGAATTTCCCTTTCGCCAAATCCTGTGCTCCTTCTCTCATCTTTCTCAGAGGATAGGTGACACGTGTAGATAAGAAGAAAGCAAAAATTGTGGTAAGAATGATCGCAATTCCGGCAGCTAAGAAGATATAACGCGTTGTATGTTTGGTTGTTTGTTCTACAGCGAGGAGAGACTGAGAAAGAAAGACCATGCCTTTTTTTCCGTTTGCCTCAAAAGGAACACCTACTACAATTCGTTCATCCTTCTGGTTGCCTGTATCAGGTTCTGCACGTTTACTGATTTTCTTTCGGTCTTTGAGTGATTCGTTCAAATCTTTGTCCGCTTCAATTTGTTCCTTTGTTATCGCAGGAAGCTTTCCGTCTTTTTCAGACGAATACCATTCTAGTCCATCTTCTTGAATAATCGCAATACTCGTCAATTTGTCAGCAAGTTCTGATGTAATCGACCTTGCGAGTGATTGATCCTCATGACTTTCTAAAATAACCGCTACTTTGTTTGCCATTTGTGTTAAATCAGACTTTGCTTCTTCCACGTGATAATTCTCAATGAATTCTAAAAGAAGCACGGTTAAAATGGATAAAACAATGAGGACGAGGAAGAGAATGGTCAACCATAGCTTTCCTACGACACTTTTCCAAAGCTTCATTCAGCGCCGACCTCAAATTTGTACCCAACACCCCATACAGTTACGATTTTTTTCGCAGCTTCTGGTGACACTTTATTCAGTTTTTCTCGAAGTCTTTTCACGTGAGTATCTACTGTTCTCAGGTCACCAAAGAATTCATATTGCCACACTTCTTTTAAAAGCTTCTCCCTGTCATAGACCTTATCTGGTGTTTTCGCAAGGAAGTATAAAAGCTCATATTCCTTCGGCGTCAGACTTACTTCTTTGCCATCAGCTGTCACTCTATGTGCATCATGGTCAATAGATAGATGAGAAAACACAAGCACATCCTTTGTTGTGGTCCCAGTATTGAGATATGACGTTTGAGAAGACCTTCTGAGCAATGCCTTCACGCGTAAAACAACTTCACGCGGGCTGAAAGGTTTTACGATGTAATCATCAGTTCCTGCCTCAAACCCTTGGACACGGTTCGCTTCCTCACCTTTTGCCGTCAGCATAATGATTGGCGTGGCTTTTTTATCTCGAATTTGATTACACACTTCAATCCCATCTGTGCCAGGCATCATTAAATCAAGCAAAATGAGGTCATAATCGGTTTGAAGCCCTTTTTGAATCGCCTCGTCCCCATTTTCCGCTTCATCAATTTCATAATTTTCACGTTCTAAATACATTTTTAAAAGGCGGCGAATTCTTGCCTCATCATCTACGACTAATATTTTCGTTTGAGTTGTGTGTTCCATTAGACAATCCTCCTGCTTTCTCCGTTGTTACATTCATTTTAACAAAAAGCCGAATTGAATCATAAAGGTTGGCCTTTTTCTTGTGATTATGCGTAAGAATGCAGTCCCGCAATCACAAGATTGACAAAGATGAGATTAAACATAATTATGGCAAACCCGATTACGGCAAGCCAAGCGGACTTTTCGCCATGCCAGCCTCGCGATAACCGAAGATGGAGATAGGCTGCATAAAAGAGAAACGTAATCAATGCCCATACTTCCTTCGGGTCCCAGCCCCAAAATCTTGTCCATGCAATTTGCGCCCAGATCATCGCAAAGATCAGTCCACCTAACGCAAATACAGGAAAACCAATAGATACAGCTCTGTACCCAATTTCATCGACTAAATCGAGATTCACCTGTCTCACGAGCGGTTGAAGCAGCGCACTTAGTCGTTTGCGAATGATCAATCTAAGGAGCCCGTAAATGATCAGCCCGACGCCAAATGACCATAACACTGTATTGACCTTTCTGCCTGAAAAAACAGGTGGTAAATCAACGAAAGGCTCCAATCGATCTTGCGTCACAAGCTCCCCTTTATGAGGCCCGACTAAGGCTGGCAGCTCATAAACCATGACACTTTCTTCTTTATTTTTATCTATCCAATTAAACTTCGCTTCATATCCTGTCATTCTAAAGACTGATGTGACAGCGATAAATGAAAGTGTCACCACAATCATGAACATGACAAGCTCTAAACCAAACGTCTTTTTCCCTGGCTTTGTTTGATCGACATGCTTTAAAAGGAAGATGACACCTGCCACAAAACTGATCGCTAAAATGGCTTGACCGAGCGCTGCTGTTGTCACGTGAATATATAGCCAATTACTTTGAAGTGAAGGAATCAGCGGTGAAATATCCGATGGAAACATGCTTGCATAGGCAATGATCAACAAGGCTATTGGAAGTGTGAATAACCCAAGTACAGACACTTGATACACAAAATATAAAATGATAAATGCAAGCACCAGCATCATACCAAAAGCCGTTGTGAACTCAAATAAATTACTGACTGGTGCATGACCAGACGCCATCCATCTTGAAATAAAATAACCAAATTGGCTCAAAAAACCGATGATGGTGAGCGTAATGCCGATGAGCGCCGACTTATTTCTGCGCGGTCCATCCTCTTTCTTTTTTCCTTTAATGGCACCGCCAAAAAAAGGAACTGCCGCTAAATAAAATAGAAAAGCTGCAAATAACAGATTTTCACTGACTGCCGCCATCTAATCCTTCCCCCTTGCTTTTGCTGATACTCGTTGTATCAGGCAGTTCTTTTTGATCAACTGGCTGTTTGATGCCGCTGCTACTCAGTAACACATTGAGATCGGACTTTAAGCCAAACCAGTTTTTGTTTGTGTGTCCTGCCACAAATACTTTTCCGTCCTTTGCCGACAGCCAGATTCTTCTATGCTGCCAGTACATCCCCTGCACGACACCAATCATGAAGATGATCCCGCCAACGATTAGTATCCCAAGTGTTAAGTCTTTTCTAACAGTCAATCCTGTTACGTTTTTCGTTTCAACGCGATCAAACTTCATCTTATATATATTGTTATCAGAACCCTCTACTGTCTCTTGAATAGCCACAAAGCTTTTTTCACCTTTAGGTTTTTCAGGAGAGATCATTTCAAACACGAAAGCAGGATTATTCGGATTCCTTGTTTTCGTACTTGGCGTTCCATCTTCATCAAAATAAAAATCAGGCAAATAGCTCATCACCTTGACTTTGTAACCGCTACCAAGATCATATTCTGATTTAGGCTCCAGCAGATTAATCTTCACTGTTCCGAAAGATTTTTCTGTATCTTTTCGAATCAACTGAAAGACCATTTGATCGAGTTCATTTTGTTTAAAATCCACTTGATATAATGAGAAATGATCAAACTTAAGCGGTTCGTTCACTTTGATATCGTGTTCTGTTACCTGCTTCAGCTTTGGTTTTTCACCAAAAACAACTTCCCCTTCACGTTTGTATAAGATGGCATCGGTTTTATAACTTTTCACCACTTGACCGTCGCCAGCCTTTTCAATGGCATTTTCAAACACTTCTTTTTCATTTCCAGATTCATAGCGATCAATTGAAAACGCATTATTTTTCAAGAAGTATTGTCCATCCGTGCCTGGGATCGGTGCTGTTTCGCCTTCTCTCACCCATAGCGTTTCATCGACATACATGCCCGGGACAAACCGGAGCATCGATCCAAGGAGAAAAATAATTAATCCGATGTGATTGACGTAAGGTCCCCAGCGTGAAAAGCGGCCTTTTTCAGCTAAAATATGTCCATCTTCTTCTCGCACGCGGTAACGCTTTTGTTTCATCGCTCTAACGATGCCTTCATATGTATGCTGATCTAATGTTTTGTCTGTTTCGCTGAACAGACGCTGCCTTCTCATAAAGCTTTCTTTTTTGACAACACCTTGATTTTTGAGTGCCCGATAAAGAGGAATGACCCGGTCGAGACTACAAATCACCAGGGAAATTCCGATAGATGCGACAAGGGCTAAAAACCACCAAGAACTATAAAGATCATGGAATCCAAGTATGTAATATAGCTTGCCAAACGATCCATATTGCTCCTCATAATAAGTGGAAGCTGATGCACCTGGCGGAATAAACCGCTCCTGCGGAAAAATAGTTCCTAGCGAAGAAGCTAATAGTGTGATGACAATGAGCCACACACCCACTTTTACGGAAGAAAAAAAGTTCCATACTTTATCAACAATCGTTTTGTTGTATGTTTGCGAGCGTCTCGCACTGCCGTCATATCTCATATCTAGCAGCTTTGAAGAGTTTTTCTCTTTTGTCGCAATGGGATTTCCGCATGATTCACATAGAACAGTACCGATTGGATTAATATGTCCACACTCGCACTTTACCTCTTTCATTCTATGACCCCTTTGGTTTAATCAAATTCATATATTCATAGACATTACGTTCTGTCATGGTTCCCTTTATGACTTTGATTACCTTGCCTTCAGGATTAATTAAAAATGTGGTTGGCAGTGGCGTAATATCATATGCCTCTGTGACTTGACGGTCTTTGTCCAAAGCAACCGGAAAATTCACGCCATAGGCATCCATAAAATTCTTAACGGCAATATTTGATTCCCCAACATTCACTGCAACAATTTCCACACCGCGATCCTTGAACACTTGATATTGATTCGCCATATAAGGAAATTCTTGTTTACATGGACCGCACCATGTACCCCAAAAATTCAGAAAGATGCCTTTGCCTTTTAAGTCCTTTAACTCAATCCGCTCCCCATCTACAGATTGAAGGACAAAGTTAGGTGCAATAGATCCTTCTTTGACTCGATCCTGTTTGGCAAATACTGAGTTATACATGGTATAACATAATGCAGCAAGCATCACGAGGAGAATGCCCGTCCGTATGAAAAACCGTCTTTTCTTCATCTGAAGTACCCCTTCCCCATAGACATTCAGGTAAATTATAGCATTCTCCTTCTTTTGATGCTTCTTCATTTTTTGAAGTTTATGTGAAAATTAGTTAGCACTTTTCCCGTGATCAGCAATCGCTCTAAGGCGCTTTACTTCATGCGGAGTTAATTCTCTGCGCTCTCCCGGTCTCATCCCTTCTATATGAAGGAATGCATATTGCTCCCTTTTTAGCTTTAAAACGTCATGACCAATCGCTTCAAACATGCGGCGCACTTGTCTGTTTCTACCTTCATGAATGGTTAATTGGACAATAGATGTTTGCTTTCGTTTATCAATAGAAAGCATTTTGGCACGAGCACGTGCTGTCTTTTTATGATCTAACATGATCCCTTTTTCCAGCTTTCTGAGCAATTCCTTTGAAGGGATGCCTTTTAGCTTTGCTGCATACGTTTTATCAATTTCATATTTCGGGTGCATGAGCGTATGGGCAAATTCGCCATCATTTGTAATCAAAATCAAACCGCTCGTATCATAATCTAACCGGCCGATTGGATAAAGGCGCTGCGGGATATCATCAAAGAAGTCTGTAACGACTTTACGGCCTTTATCATCCTCGGCAGCTGAAATGACGCCGCGCGGTTTATAAAGCATAAAGTAAACCGGTTCTTCTCTTTCTAGCTTTAATCCGTTGACTTCAATTTTATCTGAAGAGCCCACCTTCACTCCAAGCTCTGTCACTGTTTGACCATTAACGGTAACTCGTCCTTCTTTAATTAATTCTTCAGCCTTCCGCCTAGAAGCGACGCCGGCATGTGCAATTACTTTCTGTAAACGTTCCATTTGTCTTTCACCTCATGTACTATCTTACTTGCTTGACTAGAAACAAACAAGCATTCGCGGAAAAATAAGCGATTCGTCTGTCTAATTTCAGCTAAAAAACTGTTTTCAATCCATTAAATACAAAAAAGCGCCTGATTAGGCGCCGCTAAATAACAAACTGACGATAATAACAGATGCAATGATGCCAATAAGGTCCGCTAACAGACCTACTTTCAGCGCATCCCCCATTTTTTTAATACCGACTGCTCCAAAGTAGACCGTTAAAATGTAAAGAGTGGTGTCTGTTGATCCTTGCATGACGGCTGCAAGCTGCCCAATAAAAGAATCTGGACCATATGTCGCAATCAAATCTGATGTCATGCCGAGTGCAGCTGTTCCTGATATCGGACGAATAAACGCAAGCGGCACCACCTCTGTAGGAAAGCCAATCGCTGTAAATACGGGTTTTAATAAACCCATAACAAAATCAAGCGCACCTGACGCACGAAATATCGTGATGGCCACAAGCATGCCAACTAAATATGGAATGATTGAAAAGGCAATTTGAATGCCCTCTTTCCCGCCTTCCACAAATGTTTCATAGGTCGGTACTTTTTTGATGGTTCCAGCAATCAAAATGCCTGCGATGATCAGTGGAATCAAAGCAAGTGACAGCCAGTTAATAAATGCCACAAGATCACCCCCGCCTGCTTCTGCGATAGTGGAAATAGCGATCAATGATAATCGCACCGATTCCTGAAATAAGTGTCGCCAAAATGGTTGGTCCAACAATGTCTGTTGGCTGATCTGCGCCATAGGTCATTCTAATGGCAATGACGGTTGTTGGCACAAGTGTAATAGAGGATGTGTTGACAGCTAAAAATGTAATCATGGAACGGCTCGCCTCATTCTTCCCGCCGTTTAATGATTTCATCTGCTCCATTGCCTTAATCCCAAGCGGTGTGGCGGCATTTCCGAGGCCAAAGAAATTCGCCATGAGATTGGACAGGATATACCCCATTGCCGGATGATTAGGGGGGATATCCGGGAATAGCTTTGAAATGAATGGGCGGCACATTTTACTAAAGAAGTTTAACAGCCCCGCTTCTTCTGCTATCTTCATCAGTCCCAGCCAGAAAACAAGGACACTGATCAGCCCAATTGAAATGGTGACTGCTTCTTTTGAGCCCTTAAATACAGCTTCGTTTACTTCCTCCATCGTTCCGTTGAACATCGCATAGACAAGACCGATGACAGTGAGGAATACCCAAATTAGATTGACCATGAAGATCCGCCTATAGATGTCTGAAAGACAGACTTAAACATTTCTTGGAAGCTTTTTTGAGGCATTTGATTTCGTTTATTTTCATAAAAAATCGGCACTTGCTCGATCACCTGGCCATCTAATAAGAACGTCATTTTCCCTACGACATCCGGGATGGCTTCGGCGTTTTTTTTCCATTTCTTTTCGGGAGTGAGCATTTCCGTTTCAATCTCCACTAGTTTTTTCTCATCTTCATTTAAAAAATAGTCCACATCACGCTTAATAAACGCTTTTTTTTCATAAAAGGTCCCTTTTAACGATGCAAGTCTTCCTTTTTCAGCAAGCACATACGTTTTATAGTGATCAAATGCATACTCAAACATAGAGATATGATCTTTCCAGTCATCCGGCGCATTAATAGTCACAGCAATTAACGCAGCATCCCCTTTTGCAGCTGTGGAAACGAGGGTGCGTTTTGCAAGCTTCGTATATCCCGTTTTCCCTCCAGTCGAATATTGATATAAACCGGTGAGCAGCTTGTTTTTATTTTTCCAATAGCCTTCCATTGTCTTCGCTTTAAAGAAAGTCGTGCCGGCAATTTTTTGATATTGTTTATGCTCCATGGCGTATTTAGTTAAGATCGCCATGTCATAGGCTGATGAGTAATGGTTTTTATGATCATCGAGCCCATGTGGATTTTGAAAATTCGTATTCTCCATTCCTAGTTCAGACGCCTTTTGGTTCATCATAAAAATAAAGCCTTCTAAGCTGCCGCCAACATGTTCTGCAATGGCTACAGCTGCATCATTTCCAGAACGCAGCATAAGCCCGTACGTCAGGTCTTCTAAGCTCACCTTCTGCCCTTCCTTTAAATAAATCGATGAGCCCTCAGCTTGAATCGCCCGTTTTGATATTTTGACGGTGTCTTTCATTTTTCCTGATTCAATGGCTAATACAGCCGTCATAATTTTTGTAATACTGGCGATTCTCCTTTTTTCATGCTCGTCCTTTCCAAATAGGACTCTGCCTGACTGTCCATCTATTAAAATGGCGCTTCTTGCACTCACCGATAACGATATGTCTGCTTGCGCAGGTGAGGAAAAAGGCAGTAAGAGTGTAAATAGAAGAAGGACTGCTGTTCCAATTTTTAAATAGGGCATGTTCATTCACGTCCTTGTCCGTTTTGTACAAGTGTATGCGTGGCTGAAAAAGTTATGATGCCTCGTCCATAAAAAAAGCGTCTCTAGAATGTAGAGACGCTTCTTAATTCTTACTTATACCATTTTCATTTGCTGATGAGATGTCGTATATTCTAGCTCTTCTCTCATTGTTAAAAAGTCTTTTTCTAATGAAGAAAATAATCGCTTTACATCAGCCGATACTTCATGGCGGAAAACAATGCTGTTTTTCCCTGTATAGGCAGAACGGCTATCTTCATACCATGTATCCTTTTTGGGCGTAAAAAATTCTTCGATACATTGATGATAAATACGGTGAAGCGTCTGCTGTGCCGCTTGCTGCGGGAATGTCTGCTGCTGGCCAATTTTTTTGCAAACTGCCGCTGCATCCTCGCTATACACTGCAAGCTTCCGTAATGTACTCAATATGTCACAATAATAGGCTTCCGCTTCGGGGTTTAATCGTTTCAAGCTTGATAAGGTAGCTTCGTTCAGAAAACCATTCACTTCAGTTGCAACCTTTGTTAAAAAGACGCCTGTTTGATCAACTTGAGCCTTTACATTCATATGTGCCATTTGTTTCGTGTTTACCTTCCCCTCATGGCTTTGTCACCATTTTATCTTTCATCAAAAGATTTTAGACCTAAAATCTTTTTTATATTTTATCATACATTTTTCCTTATTTTGAACTATTTTATCTCTTCAAATGTTTGATTGAAGTTTTCAAAAAATAGATCAGCCTCTTCTTGCACACCATCTGCTTCAACATTCTCTGGAAGCGGTGGTAATTCATCTAGGGCTTTTAAGCCAAATTGCTCTAAAAAGGTAGGCGTTGTACCATAAAGAATCGCACGTCCCGGACCATCGGCACGTCCAACTTCACAGAGTAACGCTTTGGCTACTAAGCTGTGAAGCACCCGCTCTGATTTGACTCCCCTGATCTCCTCAACCTCACTTCGCGTGATCGGCTGTTTATAAGAGACAATTGCAAGCACCTCCAGCGCTGCCTGTGACAAGCCTTTGGAAGGTGTCTCTACTAATTTTTTTAAATACATGCTGTACTCTTTTTTAGTCAGCAGCATATATGAATCTGCATATTCGATGAGCTCAATCCCTCGTTCTTGTTTTTGATATTCTTCCTTTACGGCAGACACAATATCGAGTAATGCCGCCTCATCTACTTCAAGAACTGACATGAGCTGTTTTCTTGTTAAGCCTTCGTCACCTGCTGCATACAGCAACGCTTCTAAGATGGCTTTCCAATTCACGATATCAAGCGTCATGAATCGTTTCACTCCCTATTATATAAATGTCTTCAAAGTTCCCTTCCTGCTCTAACATGATGTGATGACTTTTCATCAATTCAAGAACAGCAAGAAACGTCACGACAAGGTGTTCCTTTTGATCATGTTGAAATAGAGTCATAAAATTGGTCCGCTTTTTTGTTTTTCTTAAATGGTTCATAATCTCATTCATTTTGTCTTCAATCGGAATTTCTTGTCTTGTAATTTTTGATGGAGCTGGTTTCGTTATTTTTTTTCGGTTCAATACCTTTTGAAACGCACCTAACATATCATACACCGTTACATGTAAGTTTGTGTCCTTCGTTTCCGCTTCTTTTGCGAATTCACTTAAATCACTCGGAGGTTTTGTAAAGGCATTCTGTCTTTCTTCCTCGCGCTCCTTTAGTTCTTGGGCTGCATTTTTGTACTTGCGGTACTCAATCAATTTGCCAATCAGCTCTTCGCGAGGATCCTCTTCCTCTTCGAGCAGGTCTTCATCAAATAGCTCTTCCTCTTGTTTCGGAAGAAGCATTCTGCTTTTAATACTCAGGAGAGTTGCAGCCATCACCAAATATTCACTCGCAACGTCGAGCTCAAGCTCCCTCATCGTGTGGACATATAATAAATACTGCTCCGTAATTTTAGCGACGGGAATATCATAAATATCAATTTCCAAACGGTTGATTAAATGTAAAAGCAAGTCCAAAGGACCCTCAAACGAATCTATTTTCACCTGATATTCCAGCATTCTTTTCTCACCATTTCTACTGTCTTCTAAGTACCGTTTCACCGGCTAACCTTTAGTATAAGACAGGATAAAGCTCTCGTCCAATATAATTTCGACCATGTTGCCCTAGGCAAAACAAGAAAAACAATGGAATCGCCCATACCAATGAGGGCACTTATACATAGAATACCATTGTAATCAGAACTGATGAAAAAGGAGGCCGTATCATTATGGGAGATGGCTATAACTTCGGCGGAGGATTCGCGCTTATTGTCGTGCTTTTCATCTTGCTAATCATCGTTGGCGCGGCTTGGGTTTATTAAAGAAACAGAGCGTCCTTTCACTAAGGGGCGCTCTTTCTTCTTTTCTTTTCGGTGTGTTAGACTGATAGTGGAAAAGGAGATGACCGCTGTGTATCCTGAAGCGTACGTGGCTTTTTTACACGAATTTCATACGACAAGAGATTATTTTGAGTGTCATGAAATTCTTGAAGATTATTGGAAGGAAGATCCCCCGGAGCAGCGTAAAGAATATTGGGTTGGTCTGATTCAGCTTGCTGTTGCTTTGTATCATCAAAGACGGGGAAATGGAAAAGGAGCAAAACGGCTCATTTCAAACAGCCTTCACTTGTTAGAAATCAATCGATCCGTATTATCGAAGCTAGGTCTTGATGATGAGGCGTTTATTTTGCTTCTTAGGACACTGAAAAACAAAATGGATGAAGACAGTCCCTACGAGAGTGTGATGCTTCCAATCAAAGATCAAGCACTTCTTTCATTATGCAGAGAAATGGCTCAAAAAGAAGGATTGACCTTTGGACAGGAAAGTAACTTATCCCACACGTTTCTAATCGAAAAACATAGACTGCGTGACCGGACAGATGTATTGCTTGAACGGGAGAAACAGATCGAACGTAAAAAAAGCAGAGGACTGTAGCCTCTGCTTTTACATGTGTGTGATATTTAATTTGTTTCACTGTGACACTTATGAAAGAAGCCTTGCGTTAATTCATTTGGAATGAGTGTTTTGGTTTTGAATACCTCTTCCACGGCTAAAACCATTTCCTTGCCGATTCCTTGATCACGATGGGATGGATTGACACTAATATGCTCGATTTGCACTTGGTCGTCTGTTTTCAGCACACCAATGGCACCTACGATATCCTCGCCATCTTTCCAAAGGAACAGCTGCCGATCTTCATCCATTTCATATGACTTCATCGTCTGCTGAAGCTGTTTGACGTCTTTCTCACCCGGCATAAAGGACAGGAGTCCCATGGCAATTTTTTCAAAAGACCTCTTGTAACGAATTAACATATATACCCCTCAATATTAAAATTGTCCTATTTTCCAGCAAATATCTTATGAATTATTTGCTCATCACACATTATAAACATTTTCATGCCGTTTTTAAACTCTTTTTCATTAAATTAACGAAACGTTCGGTTTAGGTTGGCCATTTCAATAGCAGCTGCAGCCGATTCGCTGCCTTTATTTCCAGCTTTTGTACCCGCTCTTTCAATAGCTTGTTCAATGGATTCTGTTGTCAGTACACCAAAGATAATCGGTACCCCTGTTGAGATGGCGCTTTGAGCAATTCCTTTGGCCGCTTCGTTACATACATAATCATAGTGAGTTGTTGCGCCTCGGATCACTGTTCCAAGTGTAATGACCGCATCGTATTTTTTTGTTTCGGCTAGTTTTTTTGCCATATATGGAATTTCAAAAGCACCCGGTACCCACACAACATCGATATCGTCACCGTTTGCTCCGTGTCTAAGCAATGTATCTTCTGCTCCATCTAGCAGTTTACTTGTAATAAAATCATTAAATCTTGCCACTACGATGGCAAATTTTAATCCTTCTGCTACTACATGCCCTTGTATTGTATTCATATGTTCATCATCCTTTTTTGTGATTTTTATTTTGTTTCGATCGTTGTTGTTTGATTATTGTTTAAATGTATCTGCAATGCTTCTATTGTAAGCATCTTTAAATCATGTTCCTTTTGAATTTCCTTCAGTTCAGGGACGCGTGCCATTGATCCATCTACATTCATAATTTCACATATGACACCCGCTGGCTCTGAACCCGCCAGCTTAGCAAGATCAACTGCCGCCTCTGTATGACCCGGTCTTTCTAGTACTCCGCCCTCTTTTGCAATGAGCGGAAATACATGACCTGGGCGGGCAAAGTCTTCTCGTTTTGCGTCTTTATTTAACATGGCCAACATGGTGGTTGAGCGCTCAAAAGCACTAATACCGGTCGTCGTTGACGTATGGTCGATGCTCACTGTGAATGCTGTATGATGTGCATCCGTATTTTGCTCTACCATTGGATGCAGGTCCAGGTGTTTGGCAATCGACGCATGGACTGGCGTGCAAATGAGACCTCTTCCATGTAAAGCCATGAAGTTAATGACTTCCGGCGTTGCATGCTCAGCGAGTGCCACAAAGTCTCCTTCATTTTCTCTGTCTTCATCATCTACTACGATAATGATTTCTCCTTGTTTGAGGGCATTTACTGCCTCCTCAACTGAATGATACATACAATCGCCTCCTAGAATCCGTGCTCTTTTAAAAATGATGGGGTCAATCGGGATGGCTGCTTTCCGTTTGGCTCTTTTGTTAAAAAGCGATAAATATATTTACCGATCATGTCACACTCTATATTCACTATATCCCCCATAGATTTAGTCGGGAAAATAGTTCCTTCAAGCGTATGAGGAATAATAGAAACTGTGACGTGTGCATCACGCAAATCGAAAATGGTCAAGCTGACACCATCGATCGCAATTGATCCCTTTTTGGTGAGCATGTCTGTGAGGGTCTTGTCCATCTCTAAATCATAGTAAATGGCATTACTCTTCTTTTCTATTCGGGTAATGATAGCCGTCCCATCGACGTGACCTGATACAAAATGGCCACCAAATCGGCCATTCGAGGACATAGCTCGCTCTAAATTGACTGGACTGCCTGATGTAAGGTGGTCCAGCGATGTGGCTTTAACCGTCTCAGGCATCACATCTGCCGTGAACTGTTCTTTTGTAAAGCTTGTGACTGTGAGACATACGCCATTGATTGCGATACTGTCTCCAAGATGAACATCTTCTAACACACGGCTGCACTTTATGACAATTTCCATGGCATCTGCTGACTTTTTGCTTAATGACTGAACTGAGCCAACTTCTTCAATAATTCCCGTAAACATGTGATCCTCCCTTTCTCTTTCATTTGTATTTCTCACTTTATCAAAAAGCGATGTTAGGGACATGTGATCGATTGAACACCTTCGTCGCTTTTTATGGTCCATACAAGGTAAATGAGGGATCACCTAATAAATACTGCATGCCGTCTACTACATGTACATACAGAAAGCCCCGGAAAAAATTCCGGGGCTTTGGTTTTTTTGCATTAGAAATAAAACTATGATCAACAAACATTTTTCGTTCATAGCTTTCTTTATCCTTCTCCCATCCAGACTTTCACTGTCGGCTTCAGCTTTTCACTGAATCAACCGTTAATAAATTAACGGGTCACGGGCTGTAAAGCATTTGCTTTATTACCGTCGGTCGGGATTTTCACCCTGCCCCGAAGGATACAATCGATATTCAGCTGTCCTTAGGGGTTATTATAGCGATCCTTTTTGACAAATGCAACAATCAAGATTTCTTTACTTATTTCATAAAAAAAGCCTCCTTATAGGAAAGGAGACATGTTAATTAACGACTTTTACTACTTTTATAAGACCATCTATTCTTTTTTCATTACTAAAGTAGGCTTTAATACGATCGCCTTTCTTCAAGTCAGCGACATCATCTTCAAATTTCTTTCCATTAAAAATGATTTTTGTTCCGTTTTTCGCTTGACCGTAATATTCATCTCCATCAATTTTCGTAATGGTATATTCATAGATTGTGTAATCTTTATCATTATTCGTTAAGCTTTCGCCGATGGCTGTTGGCACATCTTCAATTTTCATGCCATTCATGTATAAATAACCTGCGCCTAAACAAAGCAGTAAAACAAATAAGACCGCAATTTTTAATTTAATTTTCCCCATATTTAGAACCTCCATCATCTGCACTTCGCCTATTTGTATGTTTTATTCCTTATCATGATGAAATAAAACCAAAAGAGCTGTTTTTCAATTAATGGTTACTTATATAACGATTCAGATGGACCTTTGGTTTCCACCTTTTCATCATTACATATGATACGAATATGCGTTCTTTATTAAGGGGGTCTCTTTTCTCTTTATCAGATAGTAAAACACATACCATAAGGATTACATTCTTTTTTCGAGTGCGAATAGGTCTTCCTCTAACAATTGTGATCGCTGAACAGCGATGTTGCGACTGTCACGAACTCCTTGATTATAATAGTAGCTTCCGAGATTTTTTGTGATAAATTCTAGTATATTGATCGCAGCTAATTCACCAATCTCTTCTTCTCGTTCTTCGGCAAAGTAACGCTGAATGTCAATCATCATTTGATTTTTTTCTTCTTTTGTTAATGGTTTCATTGTATCTCCTGCTTTCTTTCAGCATGACCACACGCTTTCATGATTTGCAGATGTCACTCGTGTTTCATCTGTGTGGTTGACAACCACTAGTGCGAATGTTTGTTCTCTTATCATATCACAAAAACGGTTTCTATGCATGGTTAGCCAAAAAGAAAAAGCGTATTTTGTAGAAAAATTGATCAAAATACGCTTTTAAAATAATGAATGACCCCTTCTTTTATGAAAAAGGTTGAAACTTGGTGCATAAAAATGAAAATATAGCTGTAGTCGATTTGATAGATTGAGTTCTCTCCTCCCTATTTTCACGGAGGCTGACATAATTGATAAAACTGGAATTCCGATCAATTTATTTTAATATTGATAATATCATCGCTACAGAATGATCTACAAATGAACGCTCTGGACGAGATTTTATGAATACGGTAAGTCCGATTAATGAAACGACTAGTGTCTGTGCTAAAGCTTTAGCATTCAGGTTGCTCTCGAGCTCACCTGAGCGAATACCTTGGACAATTTTTTCTTG
Source organism: Bacillus sp. LLTC93 (assembly GCF_002993125.1). NCBI lineage: Bacteria > Bacillati > Bacillota > Bacilli > Caryophanales > Bacillaceae > Bacillus > Bacillus sp. LLTC93. The sequence goes on from NZ_PVME01000001.1 coordinate 406,385, forward strand.
AAAAATGACCGAAAGATACATCTGATGCTCTCTTGTCAGAATTTCAAATTTCTCTTCGTGAGGGGCGAGTTCCACTATGGTATTAATGCAAAAACATCCCTTGCTTGGACTATCTCTATATTCCTCTTCCACTAAATCTTCAAAAAATGTGCGGAATGCTTCTTTTACAGATAGATTATTTTGAAGTTTTGTTCGAATATGGGAAGCATGCAGCTTTGTATATTTGCGTAATGCAGCCTCAAACAATTCCTTTTTGTCTCCAAAAGCTGAGTATAAGCTTGGTCGTTGTATCCCCATTTTGGCAGTTAAATCGCTTAATGTAGTAGCCTTGTACCCCTTCTCCCAAAAAAGTAGCATTGCATCATCCAACGCTTTTTCCTCATCAAATTCACGTTGTCGAACCATCATAAATTCCTCTTTTCAAAAATTTCTTCACTTAATTATCTTGTTCTTTATTCTTATATGATGAGCAAGTTCTCATTCATTTTTCAGTTCCTTCATTATCCGATACTTGATTCAAATTCATATCGTTTCTTTTTTCTTATCAATTTCGAAAATTTGAGTCAGGAATATCTCAACTTTTCATTACCAATCAGTATATTATGATTCTATTTAATTCAAGTTATATTGTCAAATTGTGTTCTCTTTTCAAAAGAAATAGTCAAACATCTGAATTATCTACTTGACTCCAAAACATTTTGTTGGTTATCCTTATCAGGAATCATTTTATACCGATTGGTATATTATACTCAAAAGTACAAAAAGGGGATATAAGTCATGGTAAAGGTTAAAGAAAAAACAACTATTACAATTGAGGATCATGATATGAACACGGATCACGTACAAATAAAATCAGAATCAACCATGACTCGCTATATGGCACTATTGTTCGCAACGGCCTGTGGGATGGCTGTTGCAAACATATACTATGCACAACCATTACTAGACTCACTGGCGACAGAGTTCGGTATCACCCATTCATCCATCGGCATTGTCATCACTATTACTCAGCTTTGTTACGCGCTAGGGTTGCTACTGCTAGTACCACTAGGTGATCTATTGAATCGACGTCAGCTAATCATCGGACAGATGCTTTTATCCGTGTTGTCTCTAATGTTGGTCGGCATCTCTCCCAGCGCCACTGTGCTGTTCATCGGATTAGCTGCGGTCGGACTGCTTGCTGTGGTGACTCAGGTGATCGTAGCGTTCGTATCGACTTTGGCTGCCCCAGCCGAGCGTGGCCGTATCGTTGGCTTGGTACAAAGTGGAATCGTGATCGGTATTCTTCTTGCACGAACATTCGCTGGTGTACTAACCGATCTCGCCGGCTGGCGGTCAGTTTATCTAGTTTCTGCCGTCATGATGCTCATCATGACTGGCGTGTTGTTCCGAGTACTTCCGCGTGATGAAAGCGAAAGAGAGTCATTATCCTATGCGCAGCTACTTCGTTCAATGTTCACATTATTCATACAAGAACGAATCCTACGCATCCGCGGAATTTTGGCTCTTCTGATTTTCATCGTGTTTGGTACATTATGGACTTCGCTGGTGCTACCTCTCAGTGCTCCCCCATACTCTCTTTCACATACCGTTATTGGAGCGTTTGGTCTTGCTGGAGTTGCTGGAGCATTAGGTGCTTCTCGTGCTGGGAGCCTAGCTGATCGAGGTTTAGGGCAGTTCACAACCTGCATAGCCCTAGTTATATTGCTAGTCTCATGGTTTTTAATCGGTTTTACAGAACATTCACTCATCGCATTAGTCATTGGCATTATCTTTCTTGACCTATCTGTGCAAGCAGTACATGTGACCAATCAGAGTATGATTTTCACAGTGCGTCCTGAGGCGAGAAGCCGACTTACTGCTGCTTACATGATTTTTTATTCCATCGGCAGTGCCATAGGTTCAATTATTTCAACCAACATATACACAAACTATGGATGGAGCGGGGTATGCCTATTTGGTGCCTCTGTCAGCGCCTTAGCCCTTTTGTATTGGATCATTACCTACCGTCTAATGGAACAAATAACAGAAGAATGAGATACAATGAAAAAAACACCGCGATTAAGCGGTGTTTTGGATTAAGCATCTACAACTTCGACTTTTTCCATGCCTTGGCCTTGCTCCATATCAAGAACAGCCTCGATACCAGAAGTTACTTTACCGAACACTGTGTGCACGCCATTTAAATGCGGCTGCGGGTCATGTACGATAAAGAATTGGCTGCCGCCTGTGTCTTTACCAGCATGCGCCATTGATAATGAACCTCTTTCATGTTGATGAGGATTTCCTTCTGTTTCACATTTAATTGTGTAACCAGGACCTCCAGTTCCATTACCATTTGGGTCGCCACCCTGACTTACGAAGCCCGGGATCACGCGGTGGAATTTTAGTCCATCGTAGAAGCCTTCATTCGCTAACTTTTCAAAGTTTGCTACTGTACCTGGAGCAGCCTCTGGGTAAAGTTCAAACTCAATTTTCTTTCCATTCGTTAGTTGTATGTATCCTTTTTTCGCCATTTTTCACATTCTCCTTTCAGGTTAAACAACGCTCATTATAGCACATTTTCTGTGATGTTAAACATCCCCTGCTTTTGATTGTTATTTACCTCTTTTCTCATCATTGATAAAATAGAAGAGCCTGATACTTTTCTCCTATGAAAACGATCCATATTGTTTGTAATATCTTTATTTATTGGAAGACCAAAACATCTTCAAAGAAAATTGAAACGTCAGGCTGATTTGTTACGTCTATATGATGGAGTACGCTTCATCACATGTACTCAAAAGATGAGTTTCTCTTGAAAGAGGAACGCTCTCGACTTGAAGGAGGTCAACATGTTTAAAAAAACGATGCTTGGTATGATGGCAGCGCTCCTTTTACTGATTGGTGCGCCAAAAGTCAGCTTAGCGGATGCAGCTGTCGGCGATGTCATCGTCACACTCGGGCAAGACTTAACACCGGCTGATCGCCAGAAGGTGCTTGACGAGTTGAATCCACCTGAAAATGCGACAAAAATTGAAGTAACCAATAAAGAAGAGCACGAATATTTAGGAAAGTATATTCCTCGTTCTGATATCGGGACTAGAGCATTATCATCTTCATCCATCACAATTGAAAAATCAGGTACTGGTCTGACTGTGGATACACATAACATTAAGACGATTACAGATGAGATGTATTTAAATGCTTTAATGACAGCAGGTGTCAAAGATGCGAAGGTTGTCGTGACTGCCCCGTTTGAAGTATCTGGTACAGCAGCGCTGACGGGTTTATTAAAAGCCTATGAAGTGTCAAGCGACAAAGCCATTCCAGAAGATGTGAAGCAGGTCGCAAACGAAGAGCTTGTGACAACATCTAAACTGGGCGACTCTATCGGAAAAGACAATGCTTCTGCTCTTATTGCAAAAATCAAAGATGACATTGCGAAAAACGGTGTCCCTAAAACCACAAAAGAAGTGGAAGAAAAAGTGGATCAAGCCGCTTCCGATTTGAACTTAAATCTGACGCAAGAGCAAAAGGATCAGCTAGTCTCCCTCTTTGATAAAATGAAAAACATCAATATCGATTGGAACCAAGTAGGGTCTCAAATCGATAAAGCAAAAGACAAGATTACGAAATTCATAGAATCAGATGAAGGTAAAAACCTTTTACAAAAGATTTGGGATTTCTTTGTGTCCATTTGGAACGCGATCGTGTCTGTATTCACTGGTGGAAAATAAATATCATAAAAAAAAGCTGCCTGATGATCAGGCAGCTTTTTTTAAGTAGATGACTTCACTTTTGATTGATAGGGTAAATCCAGTTTGACAATGTCCTCATATGTTTCACGCTCAACTACAAGCTGCGCTTCCCCATCTTCTACAAACACAACAGCCGGGCGCGGGATACGGTTATAGTTGTTTGACATACTGTAGCCGTATGCTCCTGTACAAAAGACAGCTAATAAATCTCCTTGTGATAACTCTGGCAGGTCGATATCCCAAATAAGCATATCTCCGCTTTCACAGCATTTCCCTGCAATGGAAACCGTTTGATCATGCGTTTGACTCATTTTGTTGGCACTCGCTGCTTCATATTTCGCTTGATATAAAGCTGGGCGAATGTTGTCACTCATTCCGCCGTCTATGGCTACATAATCACGAATTCCAGGTACATGTTTTGATGAGCCGATCGTATAAAGAGTCGTCCCTGCATCTCCAACAAGAGAGCGGCCTGGCTCAATCCAAATTTCCGGCATATCGAATTCATAGCGGGATACGTTCGCTTTGACAGCTTGGATAATTTTTTCAACGTATTCTGTCGGAGGAAGTGGTTCATCCTCAGCTGTATAACGGATTCCAAAGCCGCCGCCTAAGTTTAACACTGTGGAGATAAAGCCAAATGATTCTCTCCATTCATCCAGCTTCATAAAGATTTTATCTGCTGCAAGGACAAAACCAGCCGTATCAAAGATTTGTGAGCCGATATGACAATGGACACCTAAAAGCTCGATCACTTCTGACCCAAGCACTTGTTTCACCGCTTCGTCTGCTTGTCCATTATGAAGATCAAAGCCGAATTTTGAATCCTCTTGACCTGTCGTAATGTAATCATGAGTATGCGCTTCGACACCTGGCGTGATACGGAGCAGCACTTTCACCTTTTTTGACAGCTCTTGCCCAAGCTGTTCAATGAGTTTCATTTCATGGAAATTATCAACCACAATACAGCCGATCCCATGCTCTAATGCCATCTTTAATTCTTCTCTGCTTTTGTTGTTGCCATGGAAATGAATTTTATCTACTGGAAATCCGGCGCAAATGGCTGTGTGCAGCTCCCCGCCCGATACGACATCAAGAGATAATCCTTCTTCTTTGGCAAGCTGAAACATCGCGATAGAAGAAAATGCTTTACTCGCATATGCCACCTGCGCTGTTAGCTCTTCTTCTATAAACGCTTTTTGAAAGCTTTTTGCGCGCTCCCGTATTAAAGCCACATCATATACATAAAGTGGTGTCCCATACGTTTCAGCTAAAGAAACGGCATCAACACCACCAATTTCTAAATGACCGAGTTCATTTTGTCTGCAAGTGCCGTGTAAATACAATGTCATTCCCTCTTTCTCCGCCTCGGCTGAAAAAAGACAGCTGCGTGAGCTGCCTTTTGCCGTTTCTCAAAGTTAAAAATACAATATCACAATCTTCAGCCACTTTCAATGAACGTTAAGAATTTGGCGGAATTTTTGATCTGTTTTGAGGGTGAACAATGCTTGGCCTTACTTTTGAGCCAGGAACAGACGTCCGAATGAGCACTTGCCATAACGCTTTACCATTAAAAGGAATGAATGGCCACATATAAGGCGTCTGCAATGAACGAATGGATGTTAAATAAATGAGTAACAAGGTAAAACCAATGATGAGTCCATTCAGCTTAAAGATCGCCACTAGTGCTAATATGATCAGTCGTACGATCTTATTGGCGACACTCAGTTCATAGCTCGGCGTTGTGAATGTGCCGATGGCTGCTAGTGAGACGTATAAGATGACCTCCGGTGTAAATAAACCGACATCGATGGCAATTTGTCCAATTAACACGGCGGCAATCAACCCCATGGCGGTCGACAGTGCTGTCGGCGTATGAATCGCTGCCATTCTTAAAAACTCCACCCCAAAATCAGCAAGGAATACTTGGAGAATAACAGGGATATGTGAAGGCTTGTTAAACCCAATATAGTTTAAATTGTCAGGCAGGAGATTTGGTTCTAGGATAAACAGAAACCAAATTGGCAATAAAAAGGTAGAACATAATATACCTAAAAAGCGTACCCATCTTAAAAACGTGCCAACTGCTGGTGCCTGTCGGTATTCTTCTGCATGCTGAACGTGGTGAAATATAGTGGTTGGTGTAATGATGACACTAGGGGATGTATCTGTAATGATGATGACATGCCCCTCTAAAATATGGTTAGCGGCTACATCTGGCCGCTCGGTGTATCGCACAAGCGGAAAGGGATTATACCCTTGCTTAATAATGAATTCTTCAATCGTTTTATCAGACATCGTCAGCCCATCGACTTTGATCCCTGATACTTCTTTTTCAATAATATCCACAAGATCTGGGTCCGCAATGTCTTCAATGTAGCAAACACATACATCTGCTTTTGAACGTTCGCCTACTTTGAGCATTTTGTATCGCAGCTTTTCATCTCGCACTCTTCTTCGGATGAGTGCTGTATTCACAATAATGTTTTCAACAAACCCATCTCTTGCTCCTCTGACAACCTTTTCTGTATCCGGCTCCTCTGGCATTCTGCCAGGATAGCTCCTGACGTCAATGATAAATGCGTAGTTTTCACCCTCTACAACGACTGCTACAAGTCCCGACAGCACTTGATCTACTGCTTCATCCAGCGTTTCAACTTTTGAGACTTGCTGATTGACAAGGCGGTTCTCGACCACACGTGCGAGATCATCTGATTCAGGTTCGTTGTCATTGATTTCAATCAGTTCTTTTAATAAATAGATGACATACTGCGTATCACACAATCCGTTTACATAGTAAAGTTGGATTTCCTGATCATGTATATAGATTTTCCGAACGCCAAGGTCAAAGCTGAGACCCATCCCAACATTATCCTTGAAGTAATCTTCATTTTTCTTCGGGTCTCGGTACACGTTTACCTTGTCTTTCTTCATGGAAACCACTCCTTTCTAATATTAACTCAACTGCTTTCATCGTGATTGGAGATCCTTTGCTCAGGTCATCTTTCCGTCCCATCTTCCCAATATCTCCAATCCCAACAACAAACGGAAGTTGAAGTGAGTCGAGACAATACACCGTATCCCCGCTCATTTTATGAGGTTCCATTTCTGGAAGTCCGTGTTTGTCAACACCGTATTCTGTCAGTTCACCTTCCCGGTCAATGGAGACATGCACCTTTGTCCATTCGGCTTGATGTGTCTTGGATGCAACTGCAATGGCTCCAAGCACTTCAATTTCAGGGTGACGCGCCACATGCTTCATCGCTGTCTCCCCTGTCCCTTCACCTGTTAGACCAGAATCATCAAACATGACAAACACTGGATCATACGGCGTTTTTAAAATCATCTGGACAAGTTCAGGTCCTGTCCTTTTGCTCGGATTCCCTTTTGAGCTAGAAATACATCGTCCGCCGACGTTTTTGGCGACAAGCTCAATGGTTTTGGCAGCATATATATCTCCGTCTGTCACTAAAATGACTTTACGTCTTTGCCCCATATTAGGTTATCCTTTCGGTTTAAAGATAAGTGCGATAATAAATGAGAATAAAATCGCAGCTGATATTCCAGCAGAGGTTAATTCAAAAATACCGATGCCGATGCCGATGAATCCGTGTACATCTGCCTGGTGCATTGCCCCATGAAGCAAGCTATGACCAAAGCTAACGATAGGCACGGTAGCACCCGCACCTGCAAATTCAATAAATTTATCATAAATTCCGAACCCGTCTAATATGGTTCCTGCCACAACAAAGATGGTCATGACATGTGCAGGCGTGAGTTTGAGTACGTCCAATAAAAGCTGGCCGATGACACAAATAAGTCCGCCTGCAACAAAAGCGATCAGATAATCCATTAGCTTTCTCCTCCTGCGCGCTCAAATACGACACCGTGCGCAATGGTTGGTATGGTCTCTTTTTGCTGGACCATCATCGGGCTGAGAAGTGCCCCGGTTGCGACAACCAGTACTCTTTGCAAATTCCCTGCTTTCATTTCTTGAAAGATGTGACTGAATGTCACAACAGCTGAACACGCACAGCCGCTGCCTCCAGCGAACACGTTTTGATCGGGTGTATAGATGATTAAACCACAATCATCGTGCTTTCGGCCGAGCTGAATGCCATCTTCTTTAAGCAGATCCTTTAAGATCGGTGAGCCAATGCCAGATAGATCCCCTGTTAAAATCAGATCGTAATCGTCAACCGTTCTCCCTAGGTCTTCTAAGTGCTGCTTGATGGTATCTGCTGCTGCCGGCGCCATTGCTGATCCCATGTCAAATGGATCTGTAATTCCAAGATCCATGACTCGTCCAACGGTTGCGCTTGTAATTTGAATTTTGGAGGGCTCTTGGCTGATAATAACAGCCCCGCTCCCAGTCACTGTACTTGTCGCTGTATCTGGTTTTTGTCCGCCGTATTCTGTCGGATTACGAAATTGGCGTTCTGCTGTTGCATTATGACTGCTTGTCGCAGCAATGGCTCTATTTGCAAAACCACCATCTATTAATGCTGAAGCAATAGCGACTGATTCCATTGATGTGGAGCATGCTCCAAATAAGCAAAGGAACGGGATTTTGAGTTCTCTTGCCACATAGTTTGCTGTGACGTTTTGATTCAGCAAGTCTCCTGCCAGCAAAAGATCAATATCGCTTTTTTGCAAATTTGCTTTTGATAAAGCGATTGATATCGCATCATCCATGAGCTGCCTTTCAGCCATTTCCCAGTTCTTTTGATCACAATGCATTTCGTCGTATGTTTTATCAATGAGATGACCGATTGGACCTTCTTTTTCTTTCGGTCCTGCAGCTGTTCCTTCTGCATTGACATAAAGCTTGTGCTCAAATACCCAAGATTGTTTACCTGTTAGTTTCACGTTTCATTCCTCCTACGAAAACACCTTTTCCAAGATGTATCGAATGATCCCTACGACATATGCCGAGACGACACCAAAAACAATGACGTTCCCAGCGAGCTTAAACATATTCGTGGCAACACCTAAAACAAGCCCTTCACTTTTATGCTCAAGGGCAGCACTTGTCATGCTGTTTGCAAAACCTGTCACCGGAACAGCCGATCCCGCTCCAGCAAACTGGCCAATTTTATCGTAAATACCGATACCAGTTAAAATAGAAGAAATTAAAATGAGGGTCGCCACTGTCGGATTCCCTGCCGTCTTTTCATTAAAATCAAAAAAGTGAATATAGAAGTTTTGCAATCCCTCGCCTATAGCACAGATCAAGCCGCCAACAAGAAAAGCCTTGATGCAGTTGAGTACATAAGGAGGTTTGGGCTGATACGTTTTCACCTTAGATGGATAGTTCTCTTTTAAACTCGACACGTGTTGTTCCCTCCAAATTTTTAAATATAAATAAGCCAATGAAATAGTGAACCAAATACCTTTCCTAAGACGATGGCCATGAGCAGCAAAACAATTTTCCCGTCCATTCCAATTCTTTTCGTTAAAATGGGAAGTACATTTAATACCTCAGTCAATGCGGCTGCAAGCATACCGACGAAGATGCCGGATAAAAGACCGATCGGAAGCGTCAGCCATTTGGATAAATGCAAGTGCATTTGACTCAAGGTGGCCCAGCCGCCAACGACCGCCCCACTGATGACAGCCGCCTCGTACCCTTGTATGAAGCGCTGCGTTTTGGTTAATTGCATTAATCGAGGGATGATGCCAAGCACTGTTAGAAATGCCACAAATCCTGCTCCTACTGTTAAACCGCCGCCAAGTCCAACGAGCACGACAAAAAGCCATTTACCGATCATGGATATCTTTCAATGTTTCTTTATTTTCTTTAAGTGCGACATAATGATCGAGATCGAGCTGGTATTTAAACATTTCCACTTCGAGTGGACTTGGTTCTTCATTTAAACGCTTTTTAAATACATGATTGAAAAATAAAATCATGCCCAAACCGAGTCCAAAGCTATATGGAATTTGTAATAAATAAGGATGCTCAACCGTTTTTCCTGTGATCATTTCATATAGGCGAATATGAACAAGCCGCATACTGACATCCTCGTGGAAGTTCATGATGGCAAGAGCCGCTCCGACAAATAATAGAAGCCAGACAAACACAAATAATACGGGTGAGAGCTGGCGTTTGCCTGTATCAATTTCAACAATGGCCTCAGAGCCTCCGACGGTTTGAATGTCGATGTCTGGCCACGTTTTTTTGATCGTTTTGACCACATGCATGATATCTAGAACGACGATGTGACGATCCTTTTTGCTGACATGATACACCGGCATTTTGCTAAGCTTTTGCACAGCAAACTCATCACCAGTGATTTGGGCGATATCCTCTAAATAAATGAGCTGATCAATACCGGTCTTGATCCGATGGCGCAGCCGAATAAAGATTTGTCCGTCCATCCAAGTCACTTCCTATACGATGGGTTAAAAATAGTATGTGGTGAAAAATGGTTCTCATACTGAAAGAACTTGATTTACCGGTAATTACCACACAAAAAAAGCCAGCCGAATTGGCTAGCTGTCTTTTTGATCCATTTGCATTTGAATTTGTTTTAAAATTTTCTTTTCAAGTCGTGAGACTTGTACTTGTGAAATACCCAGCCTCTCTGCTACCTCAGATTGTGTTTGGTCTTTATAATACCTTAAGTACACAATCAGTTTCTCTCGCTCTTCTAATTCCTTGATCGCTTCTTTCAGTGCGATTTTATCAAACCATCTTTCTTCTGAATGATCGGCAATTTGATCCAGCAGTGTAATAGGGTCTCCGTCATTTTCATACACGGTTTCATGAATCGATGACGGTGAGCGGACCGCTTCTTGGGCAAGCACGACATCCTCTGGTGTGATGTCAAGATATTCAGCAATTTCCTGTACGGTCGGCATTCTTCCATGAGACTTAGACAATTCATCTCTTGACCGCCGAATTTTATTTCCAAGTTCCTTTAATGATCGGCTGACTTTAACCGTTCCATCATCTCGGATGAAGCGCTGAATTTCACCAATGATCATGGGAACAGCATAGGTCGAAAACTTTACATCATAGGACAAATCAAATTTATCAACGGATTTTAGCAATCCAATGCAGCCAATTTGAAACAGATCATCTGGTTCATATCCTCTATTTAAAAAGCGCTGAACAACGGACCAAACAAGACGCATGTTTTTTTCTACGAGGAGGTCTCTTGCTTGCTGATCTCCGTCTTGGCTTTTTTTGATGAGCTCTTTGACTTCATCATTTGACAGCTGTGCTTTTTTTGCTTGCTTTTTTACCTCCACATCCATATGAGCAGCTCCTTAATTACAAAGCGCTTTGCTTTTTGATAGATGCTTTGTTAAACGGATCGTCGTGCCCATTTCTGGTGATGAGTCCACCATGACATCATCCATAAAATTCTCCATGATGGTAAAACCCATTCCAGAGCGCTCTAAGTCTGGTTTTGTTGTGAAAAGCGGCTGTCTTGCTTCCTGAAGATCTGTAATTCCCATGCCTTCGTCACGGATGGTGAGGTAAACAACATGGTCATCTAGTGTGACATGAATATGCACCTTGCCATCTGGATTTCCATCATAGCCGTGGATAATGGAATTTGTCACGGCCTCTGATACAACGGTTTTGATTTCTGTTAATTCATCTAATGTCGGATCAAGCTGTGCGATGAACGCCGCAACTGTTACCCTTGCGAAGGATTCATTTTGACTCAATGCAGAGAAGGTCAGGTTCATTTCATTCCTCATGATGCCACCCCCAATGTTTGCAAAGCTGTTTGCTCTGAAGGCTCCATACGGATAATTTTAAATAAGCCAGACATATCAAATAAACGGTTCACCGCTGGCGAAATCGCGCAGACGACCATTTCTCCGCCAAGCTGCTTGATTTCTTTATATCTCCCTAAAATCACCCCGAGTCCTGAGCTGTCCATAAACGATAAATCAGCCAAATTCAGCACGATGTGGCGAATGTCCTCTGTTTCTAAATAATTCGTCACCTTTTGTCTCAATGTTTCTGCCGAGTGATGATCGAGCTCTCCTGTTAACCGAATGCAAAGTACGCTCTCTTTTACTTGAAAATCAATACCAAGGCTCATCTTTTTCTTCCTCCTTGCTCTAATTTCGGATAAAGAATGTTTCTCTTTTAAACAAAGTAAATCCTTCACCATGACAAAACTAGTGATCATTCGTCACATTTAGATGTTCTTTTCTTCCTGTTCATAGCAAAAAGACTGCCAATTGCAGCAGTCTTTTTGATTTTATTTCCATTTTACAAATTCGGCCATAGCCCGTTTGAAGAAAGTCCAAAGCCCTGCTTTTTCCATTCCTTCTTTTGCTTCTACAGGGCTTTCATGCAGTACTTGACCGTCTTTTTTCAAGACAATGGTGCCAAGCTCCGTTCCTTTTGAAAATGGGGCCGTGACATCATGAGACAATTTGATTTCTTTTTTTAAGTGATCCACATTTTCGCCTTTTTTCGTTAAAAGAGAGATCGGTTCAGAAGTGACAAGCTGAATTTTTTTCTTTTTCCCTTTGCTCACTTTGATCTCTGCCACATCTTGTCCTCGTTTGTAAAGCGGATGGGTTGTATATTGACTAAATGCATAGTCTAACATTTTGACCACTTGGGCGTTTCTGTCCTTCGGTGTACTTGCGCCAAATACGACAGCAATGACGCGCATGTTGCCTTTTTTAGCGGATGCGGTTAAACAGTATTTTGCCTCGCCTGTAAAACCTGTTTTCAATCCATCGACGCCTGGATAAAATTTAATCAGACGATTCGTGTTCACAAGCCAGAATTTTTTATCCGTGTTTTGACGGAGATAATCTTCGTACACACCTGTAAATTTGGTGATTTGTTCATATTTCAACAGCTCTTTCGCCATTTTTGCCATATCATGAGCTGTGCTGTAATGATCTTTATCAGGAAGTCCCGTTGGGTTTTGAAAGACTGTTGAGGTGAGACCGAGTTCTTTTGCCTTTTTGTTCATCTGCTCAACGAACTGTTCTTCAGATCCAGCAATATGCTCTGCCATGGCAACAGACGCATCATTTCCTGATGCAATTGCAATGCCTTTCAGCATTTCTTTCACAGTCATTTCTTCTCCAGGTTCAAGGAAAATTTGTGAGCCTCCCATTGATGCCGCATAGTCGCTCGTTCTGACCTTGTCTGTCATTTTCAGCTTTCCTTGGTCCATTGCTTCCATGATGAGAAGCATGGTCATGATTTTGGTCATACTTGCAGGCGCAAGCTTTTCATCGCTATTTTTGTTGTAAAGCACCTTCCCCGTATCACGTTCAATTAAGATGGCTGATTTGGCTTCATGTGCCAATTCTGATGTTTGTTTTTCTCCTGGTTTTTCTATCTTTTCTTTTGCTATCGCTGATGGCGAAACCATTGAGATAAGGATCATTAAAATAAACAATGCACATATATGACGTTTCAAGTGGCAGACCTCCATTATCGTAATCCTTTCTATTTTTTCCTCATACAGGCTGTTTTATTCAGAGATCGTTTGTTTGAACATAAAAAAGTCTTCTGTTTGATGAACAGAAGACTTTTGGAAACATATTATGAGAGTTGTTCCACAACATCTTTTACTAAATCAAGGAAACTTGCTTTCACTTTTTCCGTCACTTCAATGACTTCATCATGAGAAAGCGGCTGATCTAAAATACCTGATGCGGCATTGGAAATACATGAAATACCAAGCACTTTCATTCCTGCATGTCGCGCAACAATAACTTCTGGCACAGTTGACATCCCCACTGCATCTGCTCCAAGTGTTCTAAGGAAACGAACTTCAGCTGGTGTTTCATATGAAGGACCCGTCATCCCGGCATATACTCCCTGCTGTACAGAGATGCCTAAGTGTTGAGCCGTTTTTTCTGCAAGTGCCAGCAAATCTTTATCGTATGGTGCTGACATGTCTGGGAAACGAACGCCTTGACTGTCATTTGGTCCTATTAATGGATTGGTCCCCATCATATTGATATGATCCGTAATCAGCATCAGATCACCTGGATTAAAGGACGTATTCACGCCGCCGGCTGCATTTGTCACAATACATGTCTCAATGCCAATTTCTTTCATCACACGGACAGGAAACGTCACTTGCTTCATATCATATCCTTCATAGAAATGAAAACGTCCTTGCATGGCACATACGACGGTGCCTTTCAGCGTCCCGATGACGAGCTGTCCTGCATGTCCCTCTACTGTTGAGACAGGGAATCCAGGGATATCTTCATATCTCAATTTGATTGGATTTTCAATCTCATCTGCTAAAATGCCGAGCCCTGAACCTAAGATCAATCCAACTGTTGGTACGTATGTCGATGCTTGTTTAATGTATGCCGCCGCTTCTGAAAACTGTGCTCCCACGAGATTTCCCCCTATTTGAGTTTAGATAAAAAGCTTGTACCGTATTTTGGCATCGCTGTCTTGAAATTATCTGCTACCGTTGCCCCAAGATCCGCAAAGGTTTTTGCTGTTGGCAGTTCATTTGCTTCCTGATGCTTTTTACTGTAAGCAATAAGCGGAACGTATTCTCTTGTATGGTCTGTTCCGTGATGAACTGGGTCATTTCCATGATCTGCTGTGATCACAAGGAGATCATCCTCTTTTAACAGGTCAAACACTTCAGAAAGACGTGCGTCATATTCCTCTAGTGCTTTTCCGTAGCCCTCTGGATCTCTTCTGTGCCCATAAAGAGCATCAAAATCAACTAAGTTTAAAAAGCTGAGTCCTGTAAAGTCTGTTTTAAGTGTCTCGACCAGCTTGTCCATTCCATCCATATTTGATTTCGTTCTGAGAGAAGATGTGATTCCTTCACCGTCATAAATATCAGAGATTTTTCCAATGGAAATGACATCAAGTCCATCATCTTTCAGCTCATTCATGACGGTACGGTCAAATGGTTTTAAAGCATAGTCATGGCGGTTTGGCGTTCTGACAAATGCACCAGGCTCCCCGACAAACGGACGAGCGATAATGCGTCCTACCATATATTTTTCATCTAACGTTAGTTCTCGTGCAATTTCACAAATGCGGTAAAGCTCTTCTAATGGTACAACCTCTTCGTGCGCAGCAATTTGCAAAACAGAATCCGCAGATGTATAAACGATTAAATCGCCTGTTTTCATGTGCTCTTCGCCAAGCTCATCCAGAATTTCTGTCCCAGACGCTGGTTTATTCCCAATGATGCCCCGCCCTGTTTTTTCTTTTAGTTCATTTAATAGTTCATCTGGGAATCCGTCTGGAAAGACTTTAAACGGTGTGTCTATGTAAAGACCCATGATTTCCCAGTGTCCTGTCATTGTGTCTTTACCATTTGATGCTTCTTGCATTTTCCCATAATACGCAAGCGGTTTTTCGTCCGCTGGAATTCCTTTGATTTCTTTAATATGACTCAGCCCAAGCTTCGCCATATTCGGCATATGAAGCCCGTTCATTTTTTCGGCAATATGTCCAAGTGTATCTGCACCTACATCATTAAAATCAGCAGCATCTGGTGCTTCACCAATCCCTACTGAATCCATCACAATGAGGAAAATGCGTTTATACTGATAATCAGGCATTAAAAAGCGCCTCCTTCAATATTCTTGTCCTTTGACCTTTCAAATATGAAGAGGTCAGACATCTCAAGTATAAACCGTTTACAAGTCAATTGACAACCATAAACGGTACAAACATCAAAAAGCATGGTACACGTTCACCGTGCCATGCTTTACTTATGCCCTTGGATGGAATTTGTGATACACATCTTTCAGTCTTGTTTTCGTCACATGTGTATAAATTTGTGTTGTTGATATATCCGCATGCCCAAGCATCTCCTGTACGGCTCTTAGATCAGCACCGTTTTCAAGCAGATGTGTAGCAAATGAATGTCTGAGTGTATGAGGCGTCAATTCCTTTTGAATGCCTGCTTCAATGGCTCGTTTTTTTAAGTTCTTCCAGAAGCCTTGCCGCGACATTTTTTTCCCGTGATGATTGAGGAATAAGGCATCGGCTGGCTGTTTTTTTAGCAGCTTGCTTCTTCCTTTTTCTATATATTCTTCAATCGCACTTGCAGCGGCTTCGCCAATTGGCACAATTCGCTCTTTTCTCCCTTTTCCAAAGCAGCGGATAAAGCCCATTGTAAGATGAACATCTGCAAGGGTCAGATCCAGCATTTCACTGACACGAATGCCTGTTGCGTATAAAAGCTCCAGCATGGCTTTGTCCCGATAGTCAAATGGTGTGTGCTGCTTTGGTGTATCGAGCAGCTTTTCGACTTCACCGAGCGATAGAACTTTTGGTAATTTCCGCTCTGTTTTTTGCGTTTCAATGTTCCATGACGGATCATCTGTTGTCACTTTTTCCCGTAGCAGAAATTGGTGAAAGGAGCGGATCGATGATAGATGCCGTACGGATGTTTTGCTCGATTTCCCTTCCTCTTTTAGCTGCTTTAAATAATGAATGATATGAAGACGCGTGACATCTTTAATATCGGCTAGCTGCTCGTGTGTCATTAAAAAAGACAAGTAGTTCTTTAAATCTCTTTTATAAGAGACAATGGTATTTTCAGAGAGTCCTCTCTCTACTGTCATAAAATGAATAAAGTCGGATAATTGATCGTTCAATGGTTTCTACTCCCCGTTTTGATAAAAATAAATCAATCGGTCTTGCCAGTTGTCTTGATTCGGCTGATCCATTTCCATCACTTTAATCGCTGCACCCTCTGGTTTATCATAACGATGGTAGCTTTCATATTCTGAATTTATCCATATCATAGCATAATAGAACAGGACGGTAAAACCAGTGAACAAGATAAATACTTTCATCACTTCACCTGTTGTTTTGAGCCATTTTCGCATGATCTTCATGTCCTTTCTCATCTTCTCATTACTTCAGCATATGCCAGATGGGACAAGGAATATACAGCGAAAATACAAAAAACCTCTTCATATGAAATGAAAAGGTTCCAATTCGGATTATTGGCCGGATTCATCATCATGACACCGGTGGCAAATACCATGGAATGTCAATCTATGATCCTTAATTTTAAATTTCCAGTCGCGTTCAATAATCTCTTCAACATCTTCTAATAAATCATCTTCTATCTCATCGACTGTCCCGCATTCCATGCAGACAAGATGGTGATGGAAGTGGGCGGCTCCTTCTTTGCGAAGATCATATCGCGAAACGCCGTCTCCAAAGTTAATTTTATCAACAACTTTCAGTTCAGTTAGCAATTCTAACGTCCGATAAACAGTAGCAAGACCAATTTCAGGAGACTTCTCTTTTACGAGGAGGTATACATCTTCTGCACTTAAATGGTCTTCTTCATTCTCAAGCAGTACTCTGACTGTTGCTTCACGCTGTGGCGTGAGCTTATAGCTGGAAGAATGAAGCTGTTTCTTAATTCGATCAATACGATTTTCCATTGACTTTCCCTCCTACGCCACATTACTTGATCATTATATCAAATGATGTGCAGAGAGCCAACTATAATCATTTTAAATTGATAAATAAATTGATTATTATTTAATAATGATTATAAGATTTTTCAAAAAAGGACACCCGCTAGCTTTTTCATCAGCATGAATGATAAGTACGATTCAAAAAAGGATGAGAGTGCAGCAAGCGCTAATATCATCAGCAGGACAGATGCATACCGTCCAAACCAATGGACTGGTGCTTGGCTGATCGTTTTTTTCATAAAAAGCTGTCCAATGAGGCGGATGGAAAAGGCAATCGCACATGTTCCGATGACTAAATATGCTGGAATGAGCAAAATATTTTGCGGAAGAACTGATACGAAAGAAAGAAAGAATCCACTGAGCCCCATTTGATTCACTAGAAAACCAACAGTAAAGCCAACGACAATCCCTTTTAAAAAGATCATGAGAAAGATGAGCGGCAGACCAATGATGGAAATTCCTAGTATCCACATAAGGCCTAAATATTTCATATGATGCAGGAAGCTTTGCAGAAACATTTCTTTTGATTCTGCTGCTTTCTCATTCGTCAACTGACCAAAAAATTGATTTAAATAATAGAATAAATCCTCTTTCTGACTGATTGTCATGCTGTTGACGATAATAGCCCCAAAGATGACCCCCATTAAAAAGAGTACCGAGACAAACAAATAAATCGATAGATGATCTTTTACGTGCTGAAGAAGATGTTCCTTCCATGACTTTTTCCGCATGCGTCTTCCTCCCAAATTGTAAAGGTTACTAGATTCTATGAGAGAGAATACGAAACATGACAGTTTTATCGAAAGAAAAAAGAGAAAGCAGTGTACAGGCTGCTTCCTCTTTTTCATTTATCGTGCCGCTTTTTGAACGTTCACAAGCCCGGCACCATAATAAAAAGGATCTCCAAGCTTTGTTGCTGTTTTTGAAAGTCTTTCGCGCACTTCTTCGTTTGTCAGATTCGGATGTTTTGATAGAATCACAGCCGCAGCACCCGCTACATGAGGTGATGCCATTGACGTCCCGCTTTTGTAGCCATATTCGTTATGAGGAATGGTGCTTAGTGTTGAAACGCCTGGTGCTGATACTTCTACCTCTTCGCCAACAGAGGAATCAAAGGCTCTTTGCTTTCTTTGGTCAACAGATGCGACAGCCATCACCGAGCTGTATTTGGCCGGGTAGTCAATCGTATTGAGTGAGCCATAACTCCCAGCATTCCCAGCAGAAGCCACAATGAGAATTCCTTTGTCATATGCTCGATCTACCGCTTCTTTCAGCGCCTCAGATTCACTTGCTCCTCCCATACTAATATTGATGACATCCATGTCATTCTCGATCGCCCATTCAATGCCTTTAATGATCCAGCTATAGTAGCCGTCACCATTTTGATCTGCCACCTTGACAGCGTAGATAGAAGCTTTTGGCGCGACACCAATGACGCCCACCTTATTATCTAATGCAGCGATCGTGCCTGCCACATGAGTTCCGTGTTCATGCGGGTCGACGAGCGGCTCGGACTCTGTTGGAACAAAGCTGACTCCGCCGGTTACGTGTAAATCTTCATGTTTGCCATCAATGCCGCTATCAAGAACAGCTACTTTGACATTCTGTCCGGCATATCCTCGTTTATGTACCTTTTGTGCTTTGATGCTTTTGATGCCATATGGGACGGTTTGACCACTTGTTTTTGCTTTTTGGTCCTCCTCAATAAAGGTGACTTCTTTTGCTTGATTCAGTTTCTCTTTCGATGCTTCATTCAACGAAACTTTCATCATATCTATTTGGTCTATGGATTCTTTCACATGTCCACCAGCTTCTTCTACAAGCTGTTTTTGTGTTTTGTCTTGAACGGAAGAAGAAAAGCCGATCATATACTCTTTTTTTGCTTGCTCCTTTGCAGATATATCTGACGCACCGAACGTGATCGATGCCAGCAGCATACTTGTCATACAAAGCCCTGCTCCAAATGACTTGACGTTCACGATACTCACTCTCCCTTTCATTGCTTTTTGTCATTTAACTACATTTTTAGACAAAAAGAAACGACCGTTTGTCCTATTTTTTAAAATTTTTCCATTTTTTTGATCTACTTGTCACAAAAAAGCAAAATAAAAATGCTTATGATCCACTTGATAGCGATCATAAGCATTCCTTCCTTTATGTTTCTTCATCATATGCTGCATGGCTTCTTGTTTTGTTTTTGTCTTTCTTTCATGTGTGCTAAAATGCGGCACGCATCCTCTTGACCGTTCTGGATTTCGGCTGTGTTGCCTTTGAATATGTTCTCGTCTTTTCTTTGCTTTGCTTTTTCCCATTTGGCAAAACCCCTTTCGTTGTCGCTATGATACACGATGTCACATGAAAAAGATAGACGTATACACGCCTATCTTTCTGTTTTCACCATATCAAGATGCGGGATCCCATCTTCATCATAACAATCTGAGACGGCTTTGAAACCAAACGAGTCGTAAAACGATTTCAGGTAGGCTTGCGCCTGAATTTTGACACTTGTTTCACCTAATTCACTAAGCTTTTCCAATGCCTTACTAAGCAGTATTTTCCCATAGCCTTTTTTCCGTCCTGCCTGCGTCACAAGGACACGGCCGATGGATGCCTCATGGTATATGATCCCGCTTTGGAAAATTCGGCAATAAGCTACAATGGTGCCATTCTCTTTTGCAATGATATGAAGAGCCTCTTGGTCTCGATGATCGATTTCAGGATAAGGGCATGTTTGTTCTACGACAAACACGTTGACTCTTTCCATTAAAATAAGGTAAAGGTCCTCTTTGGACAGTTGTTCAAATGTTTGACATGTCCATTTAAGTTGACTCATGATTGATATCCACCTTGCCATAGACTCCGCCTCCACCAGCGATCAGTCCGACTTCACCTTTTCTTGCTTTGATGATGTAATTGGCTGTTTTTTCTGGCAGGACTGCTTTTAG
This sequence comes from Bacillus sp. LLTC93, assembly GCF_002993125.1. Classification (NCBI taxonomy): domain Bacteria; kingdom Bacillati; phylum Bacillota; class Bacilli; order Caryophanales; family Bacillaceae; genus Bacillus; species Bacillus sp. LLTC93. The sequence goes on from NZ_PVME01000001.1 coordinate 426,504, forward strand.
TTCTTGTTCTGTTGCCTGATGAAGTATATTCATTTCTGTATGAAAAACAGCTTTTAGCTTGTCTAACGTTTTGGCTCCAACTCCCGGAATAAATTGAAGAGGGAGCTGATGAACATAAGGAGGTCTCGTCCCTTTGTCACTTTCTTGGTCAGCAAGCTCCTTTAAACGCTCACTCACCCCTTTTGTCATCCGGTTATGTCCACATGCGTGGCATTTTGCTTGGTCTGGGTTATTAGGTCTTACCCCGCATTTCTCGCAGGTTGTGTGATAATACTTTCCAAGCCGCGGCGCGAGTCCATAATTTCCTGTGATGTTTCTACCATCTTTTCCTTGAAGGGCTAGTTTGAATTCGGCAAAAGAGGCATGATCCATTTCGATTTTTGTATATTCTCGCGCAATTTTCCCTAAAGAATGAGCATCTGAATTTGTTAAAAAAGGATACCGGTTCAGCTCACTTAGCTGGGAGGCCATTGACGTATCGCAGCTAAGGCCAAGCTCAACAGCATCAATGAGTTCTGGATCGAATACTTCTGTTAAAGAAGTGTTTACCCCTTTACCGTATAAACTTTTGTGCGGCGTGAAAATATGGGCAGGAATAAATAACCCTCCAAGTTCCTTAACCTTGTGCTGAAGTGTTTTCCCATCAACATATAGGCGCTGTGAACTCAAGTGCACATTTTTCATATGAAGTGAGAGCCATGCGGAGAACTCAGACATTTTGTGTAATGTGGGCATAAACGCAAGCACGTGAATTGGACCCTTTGAATGGTCGTCATTGATTTCTAATTCACTGCCTAAAAGTAAAACTGTCTGTCCAAATGATAGACCTCCATCATTCAGTTCAGTGTACTTTCCTTCCTCTACACCCTCTATTAACTCTTCTAGGACTTCTGGAGATTGTGCATCAATGACACCAATCATCCCCATCCCTTTACTTTTTGACGCTTCTATTAAAATTTGGTCAATTGTGAGCGACCTTGCACCTGTAATTTTGACAGCCCTACCTGTTCTCGTTCTGCCTATATGAATATGGATGTCGACAAAAAACTCCCTCATTTTGTAGACTCAAGTACCTCTTGCAGTTGTAAATACTGGATGGCATAGGCTGTTTTTGCATCATAAATATGCTGTTTTTCAATGAGGTGCAGTGCTTCTTCTAATGAAACTTCCATCACTTCTACAAATTCATCTTCATCCAGCTCTCTTTTTTCTTCAAGCGGAACCAACTGATCTGCAAGATAGATGTGGACAAGTTCATCTGCAAACCCAGGCGATGTATAAAAAGCAGTCAGCTTTTTAAGCTGCTGAGTTGTGTACCCTGTTTCTTCTTCTAATTCTCTCAGTGCTGTATGTGCCGGCTCTTCCCCTTGTTCTAATTTTCCAGCCGGAATTTCAACGATCGCCCTCTCTAGTGCTTTACGGTATTGTTTGACCAAAATGATTTTATTTTCGTCCGTACGCGCTATGACTGCTACTGCACCTGGGTGCTTGATGATTTCTCGTTTGCCCTGTTTTCCGTTTGGCAATTCTACATCTTCAAGAACCAAATCAATGATTTTTCCGTTGTATAATTCTTTAGATGATAATGTTTTTTCTTCAAAGTCCTTCAATTTTGTCAGCTCCTCGTTCTACTTTCACTTTTTACTTCATTCATTTTAACATAGATGATTTAGGAGAAGCGAAGAGCGAACGCTCGCTTCAATGCGCCATTTGCAATCACCTAGCTTGAATTCCAAATTTTTTTCACTTAATGTGAAAGGATAGGAGTGTGATGAAATTGAAAAAAAGACGAATTGGTACCTCTGATCTCTTGGTGAGCGAGGCTGCACTAGGATGTATGTCCCTTGGGACTGAAAAAGAAAAAGCGCTCTCTTTATTAGATGAAGCCATTGATCTTGGGATTAACTATTTGGATACAGCTGATTTATATGATTTTGGGACAAATGAGGAAATTGTCGGGGAAGCCATTAAGAACAGAAGGCAAGATTTGATTTTGGCCACAAAAGGCGGGAACCGCTTTGAAAAAGGCAAACCGGGCTGGGACTGGGACCCTTCAAAGTCGTACATAAAAGAGGCAGTAAAACAGAGCCTCAAGCGGCTTCAGACAGATTATATTGATTTATATCAATTGCATGGCGGCACGATCGATGACCCAATTGATGAGACCATTGAAGCTTTTGAAGAATTAGTGGAAGAAGGCGTCATTCGATATTACGGCATATCTTCTATTCGTCCTAATGTCATTAAAGAATATGCCAAAAAATCGAACATTGTCAGTGTGATGATGCAATATAGTTTACTCGACCGCCGTCCAGAAGAATGGTTTTCTCTTCTTGAGGAACAGGGCATTAGTGTCGTTGCAAGAGGGCCTTTAGCAAAAGGGCTTTTAACTGAAAAACCACTCTTTCAAGCAAGTGCAACCATTCAACATAACGGCTATCTTCAATACTCATTTGAGGAGCTTCAACAGGTCATTCCTTCTTTAAAGAAAGTCGCTTATGACCTATCGCTCACCGAGCTGTCCATTCAGTATTTGCTTAAGCATTCTGCTGTCAGCTCCGTTGTTTTTGGCGCAAGCTCGGTTGAACAGTTAAAAGAAAATATCGCAGCGGCAAATGCACGTTCTTTAAGTGATCAAGAAGTAAAAGCATTGACATATTTCACAAAACAGTCTGTGTATGAGACGCATCGTTTGAATAGAACGTAAAAAAGAGATCACGTCATGTGATCTCTCAGATTGTAGAGAAACTCATGTTTTTCTACAATTTTTTTATTTTAGCTTATGTATGATGATTGAACTTTTTCATGTTCTGACATGCAGCTGTGAGAAGAAGCTGCTCACTTATGTTTTTCCCTCAACCGGCGGCAGAGAAGCCCATGCTACAGAGTTTCGCTCTATTTTTTCTTTTTTATATAGCTGTTTTCCAGAGACAGATAGACGATTTTGTCTGATCTTTTCTTTATGATGTTCTTCCCAGACATGTCTTGCTTTTTAATGTTTTTTCGATCAATTGATCTAGTAATACAAATTTGGCTTCGTGTTGAGAAGACTTTCTAGTGTGGAACATGAGGAAAACACCTTCCTTTAATAGGATTTTCTCTATGATAAAATGAGGAGATGTAAATTTTAAGGAAAAAAATAAAGCTGTCGAGATTTTCTCGACAGCCTGAGGGGCTAAAAGACCCCGTTTTCTTATCTACTTGCACTTTCATAATATGCATAATTTCCAGCTTTGCCTTTGAGGTGAAATGTAGTACCAAAACGGTCGAAACTATTTGCAAAAACGCCATTATCTGAATGCATACATAATCGATTACTTGCGCCTTTAAAAGGAGTTATAGAACAATCTACAATTGTAGTAACCTTCGTACGCAAATCCGCATCCGTTGAATCATTAGTAGCAAGAGCTTGTCCAGAAACAGGTAAAAGCAATCCTAAAGATAAAGCAACTCCAGTAATTGTTCTTCTCAATTTCATGTGAATCATCTCCATTACCAAATTTTGTAATACAACTTAATTATAAGAGGAATGACTCTCTATTAAAAGGGTCTTTAATCCTATATTTGTAATAAAAAGGAATTTAAATAAATCAATACTCCCCGTTTAACTTACTCATTCCATCATTTATAAAATAGGTTATGGGATTAGTTTAATTTGAACGTAAAATCATATTTTCACGAATCTGAAATGAAGTGATATACGAAGGCATCAGAAGTGTTTTCTCTCAAAGCACATATGTTTCTAACAAGCTAACTTGGTGTTGATCAACCTCCATTATGATGACATGAAAAAAAGGAGCATCATAGCTCCCTTTTTTAGCTTTTATACTTTCTCCAATCTAAATGACTTTCATCTAGCAGCTCTGAGAAGCTTTTGTTTTTTTCTTTTTCTTTCTGCTGCCGAAGGAGGTCCTGTCGTTTTTGTTCTTCTCTTTTTTCTGTCTCGACGGCAAGGTTCTTCTTCATTTGAAGGAGCTGCTGTTTCATATCATCATTTATGCCGTCCTTTAGCTTGGCTTGATCTTGATTGGTCTTTTCCACTTTGCCTCTCTCCTTTTGCCTTAGTGTATCATCCGTTTTATTTGCGGAGCAAGAGTCACGCCAATCTCCCAACATGTGGTATGATCATCGTAGGAAAAACTTCGGAAAGGAAGAATCGGATTAATGAAGAAATGGATCGCTATACTTGCCTTTATATTATTCCCACTCGTTGCAGTCGGCATTTTTTTCACCAATAAAATGATGTATATTCGTAAATTAACGGATGAAGAGCTAATCAAACGAGAATCAGATGAAGGTCATTATCATCACGAGGAATTTAAACAGCTCAAAAAAGAGAAAGTTTGTATTCCCTCATCCTTTGGTTATGATCTTCATGGCTATTTTGTACCGTTTCCACATACAACTCGCACCATCGTGCTTTGCCACGGCGTCACAGTCAGTCTGATTAATTCAGTTAAGTATATGAAATTATTCCAAAAGCTCGGGTGGAATGTGATGCTTTATGATCATAGAAGACACGGAATGAGTGGCGGGAAAACCACTAGTTATGGATACTATGAAAAAGAAGATTTAGCGCAGGTGGTGAAGTGGCTTAGAAAAAGGTTCGGAGAAAGTGCCATCATTGGTGTGCACGGAGAGTCGATGGGTGCAGTCACTACCTTGTTATATGCTGCAAAACCTGAAGCAACCGCCAATTTTTACATTGCCGATTGTCCCTTTGCTTCTTTTGAGGATCAGCTGGTGTATCGGTTAAAAACGGATTTTCGCCTTTCAGGTCATTGGATTCTTCCACTGAGTGATCGAGTGTTAAAATGGCGGGACGGATATCGCATCCGGCAAGTTTCCCCGCTTGATGTGATCGATCAGGTGAAAGAGCCTGTTCTCTTTATCCATAGCCTTCATGACGACTATATCCCTTGTGAGCAAAGTCAGCAGTTATATGCACGAAAAAAAAGTGATAAACAGTTATTTATAGCGCCACATGGGACGCATGCGATGTCTTTTAGCGAGAATAAGGAAGCATATGAACAAGAGGTCCAAGCATTTCTTCAAAGATTTGAACTCAATCAAGATGAAAGAGGAGAATGAACAGCAGTTCGTCTCCTCTTTTTTAGCTAACTTATACGATAGTCACCACTGTTGTATGGTGTCTGCCCGCCAGCTCCATATGGCTCTCTTCCGATTGCTGCTGACTCATGACCGATAATCCTGCAGTTGCTGCCAATAAAAGAACTATCAAACTCATTTTCATATAAATGACCCCCATTTTGAATTTTTGATATAGCTTGAATTTTCCTTTCGTAAAACCGGGTAGATACTTCAAATAGTCCGAGCTCATTATAATAATGAGCCGCATCAAGTGCCAATTCCTCAATATCTGGGTATAAGCGCTTGTCCTCGAGCAGGTCTAATGTATCGTCTATGATCTTTATTTCTGCATCAACGTATAGTGCTTTTAGAAACTGAAATTTGCAGATGTAAATTTCATCTTCTAATTCACAGGCTTTCATAATACCTTTTTGATAGAGGGATAACGACTCTTCTATCTTTTTTTGTTTAAACAGGATTTGTGTCAGCATAAATAGTGGGTCTAGAGAGCGATTTAGATGGGTTAAATTCTCCTTTTCAAACACTTCAAGAGAGTCTTTCAGATAACGACTTGCTGCCGGAAGGTCGTTCATTTGGTAATAACAATTACCTAAGTTGAAAAGGGCCGAACCTATGACTCGAGGGTTTCCAATTGAGCGTGCTCGCTTTAGAGCATTTTTAAAGTAGGGTAATGCATGTTCATAGCTTTTCAAATCATCATAGTTTGCACCGATGACAAATTCACAGTGGATGATTCTCAGCGTGTACGTTCTGTAGGCAGAATACGTATCTAACGCTTGCAAGGCATAGTGCATCGAAAAGTGGGTTTGTTTCATGTGGTAGTATATTTCTGCTAATTTAAAGTAAAATTCTGCTCTTTCTATATCATCTGATATGAGATTGAGCTTTTTTTCTGCTGAACGGTAATAAGCAATGGCGCTCAAATGGTTTCTCTGCTCAAATTCAAACATTCCTGTGAAAAAATGAACATAGTATTCAAGCATATCCGTTAATTTCGTTTGCGAATGTTCAATCGTTTCTAGAAGATTCTTAATTTCTTCATCATTCGAAGCTTTCTTTGCCGGTTCAAAATATTCAAGCATCACCTTATGGCGAAAATCCATCAGCTGGTAAAACAATAACAAGTTTTGATCCTGCTCCATCTCAAGGATTTCCTGCTCGATCTCGGCCTTCAGCTTCTCTGCTTTCATGACATGAAATCCGCAAATCTGCCTATACCATTCGTTTATTTTGATTCCAACCTGAGGCGATGACAACTTGAGCTTCAATTCACTTTAGCACCTCCCTCCTCATATACGATACATGTTGTATTCTATCACATTTCCTCGAATGGAAGAAATATGAAATGTCATTTTTCGCAAAGTTTTCGGTATCCCGCAATAAACGCTTCCTTTGCCTATTTTTCGGCATTTACAGCCACCATTTTTTCATTTCCGTTTTTCTCATTTTGTCGATTCTTTTGTTAAAAACTGCTTTTTGCCGTTTAAAAAGAGCTTTATTTAGATTAGACAGCCCTGTTGTTTGATGAGATGATGATGGCAGAAAAAAAAGCCCCTTCAGCAAAGGGCTTTTTATAAGACATCTGTTACTTGTTCCATATTCTCTTTGATCCAATTGACAGCTAATTCGAGCGTTGGAAATTCTTCCGTTTCAAATGTGACTTCGTCTTGAAGAAGCCAGACGTCCTTTTTCACTGAATCCATTCCACCTATTGACCAGTGCAAAAGGCTATAGGGATGATTGTTATTTAAAAACGACACCCATGTTTTATTTTGTGCCGTGTTTTGTATCACGCTAAGCTTCTGATCCACTACGTTTCCACCTTACTTTACAAGTATGCCCATTCTTGGACTGAGTATTTGCTGAGGACTTTTCAGCATCAATGTATTGGCTTTTTCATTAAAATCGATGGTCATTTCCTCATCAAAGAATACCTTCTGTGCAATGTGTATATATAGTTTTAAATGTTGGCTATTATTCAGTTGTTCCCATTCACCTGTTCTTTCACTTGTTAACCAAAGCATTGGTACGCCACTCACTGCACAGCCACAACCTTCTGAATCGTAGCGAAGCAGTAATTCCTTAGTTTCGTTTCCTGTTTGCTGTTTTTCTATATATGTTTTAGCCAGTTCTGTGATGTGAATATACATGGCGAACATCCTTTTTAAATTGATGCTTATATTGTAACACATAAAACACCATAAAACATGACACACGACTAAATCCGAAAGTCATATTCTTTGAAATACACGCTCTTCTCACTAGGATTATATCTATCCATTGGCTCTTTTTGCTTCTTGTTTTTTAGAATTATACTTATGACGCTACCAATTTTAAAGGAATAAACAGGAGGTTTTAGATCGTGAAAAAAAGATTATCTCTCTGCTTCATCGGGGCACTGATATTGATGTTGAGTTTCGCTGTGCCAAACATGAAAGCGGCATCTGTCCTTGATGAAGTACGAGAAAGCTATGCGACTTATACGGGATCTGGTTACTCAGGGGGCGCCGCATTATTAGATCCTATTCCATCTGACATGAAAATTACGGCTTTAAATCCCCATGACTATAACTATAAAGGGATAAATGCGGCACTTGCAGGGGCTTACCTTGAGGTAAAGGGTCCAAAAGGAAAAACCGTTGTGTATGTAACCGATAAATATCCAGAAGGAGCAAAAGGAGCTCTTGATCTTTCGCATAATGCCTTTGCCAAAATCGGTCATATGGCAGACGGAAAAATCCCAATTAGTTGGAAAATTGTAAAAGCACCGATTAGCGGAAATGTAGCTTACAGAATAAAAGAAGGTAGCAGTGAGTGGTGGGCTGCGATTCAAGTGCGCAATCATAAATATCCGATTATGAAAATGGAATATTACAAAGATGGACAATGGGTGAACATGGAAAAGACAGACTACAACCATTTCCTTGGATTTAATATGGGATCTAAATCTCTTCCTGTTCGAATCACAGATATCCGCGGGGTCATAGTAAAGGATAAATTACCCGCTCTTCCATCTACTGCTGCTTCACAGGCCTATATTGTAAAAGGCAATGTTCAGCTTCCTAATTAACGAGGAAAAGAGGTAGCTTATTTAAGAGCTTCCTCTCTTCCTTCTCTATCCCAGCGATATGCCTCGTTTTCTATTTCTTTTATGATTTCATTCTTTCCTGCCATATAGCTTTGTATATCTTCCGGATACTGATTTGCTAATTGTTCCTTGACAGACGCATACGCTACAACTCGTTCTGGATGGGCCCTTAAGTAATCTCGAAACAATAAATGTCTTTTCACATCAGGATGATTTCTCTCATAAACATGGACATGATGGGTACGATTCAAGCCACCCTTTTGAAAAAAACGTCTCCCTTTTATGCCATTTTCACCTAGCGCTTGATATCCGAGATGTTCAAAGCTCTCTCTTTTTCTATCGATCTCTTTTATATGACTTACTTCTATTAAGATATCAATAATTGGTTTGGCAACAAGTCCTTCAACTGACGTACTACCAATATGATGTCCTTCTATCCAGCTATTTTGAATAATTTGCTTGAGTCGCTGCTTTTCTTGATGGAATTCTTCATGCCACTCTTTTTTGAATTCGACAACCTCAACCTTTCGCCTCGGTGTCCATTTCATTTTTGATAAGGTGAGCTCTTTTGCAACATGAATCACATTTGTTTCAAAAAATCCTAGCTTTTCGTATAGCTTTTTTGCAGGGGTGTTTTTTTGCCCTGTGGTCAGTTCTATAGGGACATTTTTCTCCATAATTGTAGACATAAGTCTTGTTCCAATACCCTGCTTTAGCGCTTTTGGATGCACAGCCAATCGACTAATGATCAAATAATCTTTCTGCTCTTCATAAGAGGCAACACCTAGTAAGATTCCCTTTTGCTCAAAACCAATAAATTGCTCTTTTGCTTTCATTACATCTTGAATGGTCTCTTTTAATGGCGGAAGATCGGCATAGCCAATTTGTTCAGCTTCTTGCTGGTATGCAGCTAGTTGAATATGTAAGATCTGCTTTGCTACCTCTCCTATTGTTTGATCTAAATTGACAATCATTGCATTGCCTCTAACTTTTTCACAAATAAAACACGATCTTCATTTATTCCATCATAGTCTGAAAACACAGAGATTCCTTCTACAGTTTTATCCCCTTTTTCAATTTGAAAGCCCAATTTTGCATGATAGGCAATCGATACTTTATTTACAGGTGCTGTTACCGCTTTAACGGTTGTTCTTCCTTCCTGTTTTACCACATCATAAAAGGCTTGATACCGGATTTTTCCTATCTTTAATTTCCGATGATCTGGATATACACCTACAAAATGAATGTAGGCTTCATCTGAATGAGATTGTGATAGAAAACCGACTAAAAAGCCGATCAGTTCTCCTTTTTCAACGACGACAAAACTTGTTTGCTGAAAATGTTCAAAAAATAGCTTTGGCAATTTTGCACACAAATCTCTGCCTCCCCACCAGCTTTGAATGACGGATGTGACGGCGTAAAAATCTGATGGCTTCACTTGACGTATCATTACAGCCTCGCCCCTTTTCAATTTCGGCTTTAATCGGTCTCTTTTTTCACAAAAAAGCTGTTGTTTCAATAGTCTACCTGTCCGATTAACTGTTTGTAAAGATCATATGTCAGCCTTTTTTCATTTGAACTTTGTTGGTTCTTCGTGCTTCATCCGCCATCTTCTTTTAAATCTTCACACTTATTTCATAAAGTTCACTTTTTGTGCGAAAGTTTTATTCTTTTGTTATGTTAAGATGGTTCATATAGGAAATGTAACAAATGTTTATTGGAGATGATGATATTGGTTTGGATTGTTACTTCGCTTGTTGTGTTTAGTCTGTTAAAGTTGCTTGTCACTTCGCTTCCTTCAGGTGTTGTTGAACGTCTTTTTAGTCGTTATGCGGTGCATGCAAAAGTAACAAGTGATCAAACAAATTTGACTTTTCAAGGTCGTCCGCTCGATGATCAGCAAAAATCGAAAATCATTCAACATTTTAATGATGCGATCTTTATTGAACGCTATTATATTTATCCTGGTGATGAAGAGCGTTTTCTTCATCCGAAGGAAGGGCCAGCTCCGCTTACAATGCAAACAAAGCTTGGCAAGCAGGATGTTACCCTTTATCTGTTTCATTACGATGACCACGTGGATGTGGTGCGGCAGTTTACACATAAGCCAAAGAAAAAGCTGACGGCTTATCGTTTGCGTTCTGAACCGCTCCAAACATCCCACAACATGGCACACGCTTAAAAATACGCTCATTTTTCATTAGATTAGACGAAGTGGAAGACACTTCGTCTTTTTTGTATGGATCTACACTCTTTTCTTTGAATGATTTACCAGTATCAATTTCGCCTTCTGACGGTTACAATAGGAACATATGTTCTAAGAGGTGAAAGCAATGAATGAACGAGCGATTCTGCTTGTGGATATGCAGTCATTTTATGCATCAGTAGAAAAAGTGGAGGCTCCTCATTTGGAGGATGTGCCGCTCATTGTCTCAGGAGATCCAGAGCGGCGAAGCGGGGTCGTCCTTGCAGCCTGCCCTCTCGCTAAAAAACGAGGCGTGCAAAATGCATCAAGATTATGGGAGGCACAGGAAAAATGTCCCGAAGCAGTGGTCGTACGTCCACGTATGCAACGCTATCTTGATATCTCTGTCATGATTACAGAACTGCTTGAACAATACACAGACCTTGTCGAACCTTATTCAATTGATGAGCAGTTTCTTGATATTACAGGCAGTCTGACACTACTCGGCTCTCCGCGGGAGATCGCTCAAAATATACAAACAACGATTATGAACCAGACTGGCATTTACGCCCGTGTTGGCATCGGTCCTAATAAAGTACTCGCTAAAATGGCCTGTGACCATTTCGCTAAAAAAAACACATCTGGCATCTATGAACTTAGTGCAGACCGGGCTGCTGCTGATTTATGGCCGCTTCCGATCGGGAAATTATTTGGCGTCGGCAAACGAATGGAGCATCATTTAAAACGAATGGGCATCAGTACCATTGGGACGCTTGCTACTTATCCATTAGATCGGCTACAAAAACGCTGGGGAATCAATGGGGAGCTTTTGCAGCGAACAGCTTTAGGGCTCGATCCCTCACCGGTCACCGTTCACACACATGATCAGCAAAAAGCCGTTGGGCATCATATGACCCTTCCCCATGATTATGCATCTTTTGAGGACATCAAAGTTGCCCTTCTTGAATTGAGTGAAGAAGTGGCAAGGCGTGCACGTTTTAAGCATTATCTTGGGCAAACGGTGTCTGTCGGCGTGAGAGGCGCTGACTTTTCACATCCGACAGGATTTCATAGACAAATCAAGCTTCATTCACCCACACAGTACGGCACGGATATTGCAAAGGCAGCCATTCAGCTATGCCAGAAGCACTGGGATGGTCAGCCCATTCGCAGTGTGGGCATTACTCTCTCACAGCTGCAGTCTGACAGCCAATATCAGCTGACTTTATTTGATCACCATGTTAAGAAAGACAAACTCAGCAAAGTATTCGATGCGATTCATATGAAGTATGGTCCTGCCGCATTACTGCACGCTTCGTCACTCACAAGCGCAGGGCAGGCATATCACCGCGCCGAAAAAATTGGCGGACATTACAAATAACGGAGGCAAATAACCATGAATCCCAATAAATTAACACCTGGATACAACATCATGTGGGAATCAAGCCGAATGATGCTGCCAGAGCACCGGGAGCAGCTTCTTGCTCAAAAACGGAAGAAAAAAGAATATACACCTCCCCCGCTGAGCACCGATCAGCTAGAGGAAATGAATTTTTTGATCACACAGTCGATTACCGAGGATCGCGCCATTTGCATGACGTATGTCTCTTCAGGTGTGAAAGAGCAGTTTTGGGGCTGGGTCAAAGCCATTCATTATGAAACGCAGCGCATGAAAATCGTCAATGATGAAGATGTTTTAAACCTGTCCTTGCAGCAAATTGTCGCCATTGATCTCGATTGATTGTCGTCAAATGACAGTGTGAATCAGCGGAAAGCCATCCGCTTCCTTTTGTTGAAAAATCAATACCCATCAAGGCCTCAAATACATCGTCAACAAAAAACATGCTCTCCGAATTCGCGACCGGTTCAAACTTCTCTGCCATATGGCGGATCTCTCCTCCATCAAATTGTGTATTTAATTTGCACAATTTTTCATGTATGATTGGAACATCTTACAAACTCAGGGGAGAAACAGCATGAAAAATAACTTACGTACTTTACATCCACTTAGTTGGACGATCATCATCGGTACGATATTTGGCCGAATGGCGACGTCCATGAGCATTCCCTTTTTAGCTGTTTATTTGACACAAGTCAAAGGCGCCTCAGCCTCTTCAGCTGGATTAATCATTGCCGTTAGCTCTCTTATTGGGATCGTTGCGAGTTTTTACGGTGGTTATGTTTCTGACCGAATCGGCAGAAAAAAGGTGATGCTTCTATCCATCTTCGGTTGGACACTTGTCTTTGTTGGCTTTGCGTTTGCAGATGCCATTTGGGTCTTCTTTATGATGAATGCTTTAAACGGGCTGTGCCGGGCACTGTTTGAACCAACATCTAAGGCGCTCTTATCAGATGTTACCCCGTCAAGCATTCGGTTGTTTGTTTTTAATTTACGGTATACGGCCATTAACATTGGTGTGATCTTCGGACCGCTGCTTGGCTTATATCTCGGGTCATCGAAAACAACCTTTCCATTTCTCGTCGCTGCCTTGATTTATTTTTTATACGGATTAACACTGGCATGGCAATTTCAGAAACATCCAGTTGCTGCACCAGAAAACACCAAACAAATCAGCGTCAAAAAAGCCCTTTCCATTATCCAAAAAGATACGGTCTTTAGCATTATCCTTATTGGCGTTACGTTATGTTCGTTCGGCTATTCACATCTTAGCTCTACGCTGCCTCAATATTTATCGGCATCCCCTATGATTGAGGATGGACCCAAACTGTTTGGGTATCTTTTATCTTTAAACGCAGTGGTGGTCATTGTCGTGCAATACCCGCTGATTATGATCGCTAAGCGATACTCGACCATTTTGTCGTTAACTACTGGGAATGTTCTTCTTGCAGGCAGTTTGTTTGCCATTGCTTTTTCACAAAGTCTTGGCATGCTGGCTTTCATCATTGTCGTGTTTACGATTGGTGAAGTGCTGCTGTTTGCGATGATGGATCTTTTTGTAGACAATATTGCAAAGCCTGAAGTGAAGGGATCATACTTTGGCGCGATGGGATTTTCTCAGCTCGGCAGTGTCGTCGGACCCTTTGTCGGTGGCGTGTGTATTGACTATTTTGGCGCAGCCCATCCCCTTTCTATTTTTTCAGTGCTGTCTATCGTCACGATTGCAGGTGTACCGTTCTTACTCATTGGATACTACCGCCTGAAAAAACGATCGGCGGCAGCCGTGGCTGTTAAAGTAAGTGGAGGTCATTAAAAAAAACCGCTCTTGATTTGAGCGGTTTTTCTTTATACCCGGCGGATGGCGATCTCTTCCACCTTATGCTGATCGCCTTTTTTCAAAATGAGATCAGCTCGATATTTTGTCGGTAAAATATTTTGATATAAATTAGGGCGATTCACTGTATTCCAAATCGTGCTTGCCATCTGATCCGCCTCTTCATCCGTCAAATCTTTGTATTGATGAAAGAAGGATTCAGGGTCTTGGAAGGCTGTTTCTCGAAGCAAACGGAACCGTTCTTTATACCATGATTGAATTTGCGTTTCAGCGGCGTCTACATAAATCGAAAAATCAAAGAAATCTGATACAAACACACGCGGTTCATCCTTCAGATCATCCAGCGCTGGTGATTGCAGCACATTGATCCCTTCGATGATAACAATATCTGCATCCTCCACTGTTTCATACACCCCATCAAGCCGGTCATAGGTAAGATGCGAATACACCGGGGCATGCACAGTTTGTTTACCTGATTTCAATTCATTTAAAAAAGAAAGAAGGGCTTTGACATCATAGCTTTCCGGGAAGCCTTTCTTTTCCATCAGCCCTCGATCTTTTAACTCTTTTTGAGGATACAAAAAGCCATCCGTTGTCACAAGACTTACCTTCAGCCCATCTCCAAGCCTTGATAAAAGAGTTTCAATAATACGCGCAGTCGTGCTTTTCCCAACAGCCACACTTCCTGCGATCCCAATTAAAAAGGGGATTTTGGCATGATGCGGGTAGTTTAAAAAAGCATTTACATGCTGATTTTTTTGCTTTTCAGCAAAGACATGTAATGTCAGAAAACGAATGAGTGGTATGTAAATATCTCGAACTTCTTCAAGCGACAAATAGTCGTTTAACCCTTGAAGCGCTCTTGCTTCCTCTTCTGAAACAGATACCGGCATATATTCCCCAAGAGCTGCCCAGGCCTCTCTCGTATGGCGTGTATATAGTGTATTAAAATCTAGTCGTTCGTCGCTCAAAGTCTTTCCCACCAATCTTCACTAAACTCGTAACCAAAAAGACGATAATCCGATTGTAGCCTAAAATGAAGGCGCTGTCTTTATTTTTCAACTAAAGTTTGCTTCTTTTGCGAAAAAAAAGCATTAAAAAAAGGAAAATGAGGGTAAATAAAAGTATTCAGTTTGATAGATAGAAGGGAGCACACCAAATGAAATATGTGATGATTGGCGGAGATGCAGCAGGAATGAGCTGCGCTATGCAAATATATAGAGAGGATCCAGACGCACACATTGTTGCTTTTGAAAAAGGAGAGATTTTCTCATATGGGCAGTGCGGACTCCCCTACTTGATCGGCGGTCTCATTAATCATCACAGAAAGCTCATCGCACGCAGCGCTGAAACCTTTCGCGACAAATATGGAATTGATGCCAGATGCTTACACGAAGTGACCTCTATTGATCCAGAGCAAAAAACGGTGTCAGGGGTTCACACCAAAACAAAAGAACCATTTACAGAAACGTATGACCGTCTGTTAATTGCGACAGGAGCCAGCCCCGTTACACTGGATTTAGATAGCCAGCCATTAAAAGGCGTACACGTATTAAAAACAATCCCGCATGCGCTGTCCATTTTAGACCATTTAAAAAAAGACGTCACACATGTCACCATCATCGGCGGAGGATATATCGGCTTAGAAATGGCAGAAAATATAAAAGCGCTAGGAAAAGACGTTCATATCATTCAACGAGGGGAAACACTTGGTCCAGGCTTTGACCCCGATATGGCAAGATATCTTAAAGAAGAAGCGGACGATCAAGGTATTCATGTGGTGCTTGGAGAAACCGTACAGACATTAGAGGGCCAGACACATGTAACAGCTGTTCACACAGACAAACAAACCATTGAAACGGATATGGTCATCATCGCCATCGGTGTCACTCCGCAAACAGCCTTTTTAGACAGCACAGGGATCAAGCGGCTTCAAAATGGGGCAATTGCGGTGAATGAATACATGCAGACCAATGTAAAAGACATCTATGCTGCCGGGGATTGCGCAGCGACCTATCACCGCATAAAAAAAGCACTGGATTATATTCCACTTGGCACGACAGCGAATAAACAAGGGAGAATCGCAGGCTTTCATATGACGGGGACAAACCGGGCGTTTCAAGGCGTGACCGGAACAGCGGTGATGAAATTTATGGACGTGACAGCGGGACGAACGGGTTTATCAGAAAAAGAAGCAGAAGAAGCGGACATCCCATTCTCCACCATCACCATTGACAGTACTGATCACGCTGGGTATTACCCAGATGCGCACAAAATGAAAGTAAAACTGATTTACAGAAGCGATGACCACACCTTGCTTGGTGCCCAAATCATCGGTAGAGACGGTGTAGATAAACGAATCGATGTCATGGCAGCTGCCCTTTACCAAGAGCTGACCATGACAGACCTTGAAGATTTAGATATTAGCTATGCACCGCCTTTTAACAGTGTATGGGACCCGCTTCAGCAAGCTGCAAGGCGTGTATAGAAAGACTATAAATGACGTCTTATCCAACAGAAAAAGAAACCAGGCGATGGCCGGTTTCTTTTTTGTGTTATTTTTTCATCATCGCTTTACGTGCTGCCTTTTCAAATAAAAACGGGAATAATTGATACAGTTTACTCCCAGCGTTCATCCAGCCGGGCAGATTGATCTCTCTTTTTTTCGTCATCATGGCAGATACGACCTTCCCTGCCACCTTATCAGCACTAAGCATCATAAAATCAACGTTCTTCACATATTCACCGCTGCGATCTGCGATGGTAAAAAAATCTGTGGCAATCGGTCCTGGGTTCACCGTCGTGACGTGAATCCCGCAGTCTGCCAGCTCCATTCTGAGGCTGTTTGAGAATCCGAGGACGGCATGCTTTGATGCTGAATAAATCGCAGATTTGGGAGTGGCAATTTTCCCTGCCTGAGACGCGATGTTGATAATATGTCCCTGCCCTCTTTGTTTCATTTCTGGGATGACCTTTTTCGTGCAGGCAATTAAGCCAAACACATTCACCTCAAACATCGATACCATTTCCTCAATGGACGCATCTTCTACAAGATCGAATACACCAAATCCGGCATTGTTGACCAAAATATCGACAGCTCCCACTTCTTGATACGCTCGATCAATGTCCTCAAGCTGGCTGACATCAAGCTGAGCGATGTGACACACACCACCAGCGCTCATGATCTTTTCTTTCACACCAGCAAGCTTTTCAATTCGTCTTGCTGAAATGATGATTTCTGCACCTTCTGTTGCTGCCAAATAAGCCATTTTTTCACCAAGGCCGCCAGATGCACCTGTAATCCATATTCTCTTTCCTGTTAATCGCCCCATGCGTTTCACTCCTTAGTTTGCTCGGTAATAGAGGATGCCGTCTTTTTGCACTTCTTCAATTTGTCCAGCCGCTAAGAGTACATCCAGCTGCCCTACCGTCTCAGACATCGTTAAAAATAATGCTTCTTCATACAGCACTGGAAATAGCGTGCGGCAAAGATGAAAAGCGGTCATTTCTTTTCGTTTGAGCAGCTGACAAATCGTATTTGCCCGCCTCTCTTGTTTCTTAAATCTTTCTTCGATCAATTCATGATGAGACGTAATCAGCTGACCGTGTCCCGGATAGATGGTCTTGATTGGCAAACACAATAATCGATTGAGTGATGCTTTATATTGAAGTAGCGATTTTTGACGTTCCTCGCCTTCATTCGGCGCTTCCATTAATGGGTTGGAGGAAATGGTCGTCAGCAAAAGGTCGCCACCAATGAAATTCCCCGTTGTTTCATCTAAAAATGAAAGATGAGACTGAGCATGTCCAGGGGTCTCCATTACCGAGAAGTGTTCATGCCCCTTCAAACGATCGCCCTCTTTTATGACGTCATCTACATGTGCAGTACAAGAATATGTATAAGATTGCTTCACGATTTTTCCACACTCATCTTGACGAAGCGGCACACCTAACTGCTGAAAAAAACGATCCATAAAGTCTATTTGGCGCTGCTTAAATACTGAATCCTGACTAATATAGGGCTCATTTAACTGGTGTCCAATCACACGGACATGAGGTTTCATCAAATTTAAAAGGCCGACATGATCTGCATGATGATGGGTCAAAACCACTTGATCAATATCGTCTATCGATAAATGATGTTCCTTTAATTGCGCGACAAAGGCATGCTCCGCCTCCTGTGTCATCGGCCCGCAATCCACTAAGGTCACGGCCTCTCCTTTTAATACATATGCATGCACATCCCCAACGGCAAACGGTGTAGGGATGGATAATTGAATGATGTCTTCTTTCACTTTTATACGTCATCTCCTGCTTTTTGACTCATGAATGAGCACAACTCAATCTTCTTTATTCATTGTATCTTGCAAAGGGCAGACTGTCATGCGGTTTGGATGGTCAATTTTTTTATCTGACCCTATTGACACAAACTTGTCCATCGTTGCATAATGAACAACAAATATAAGATGCGCGATGACAAGGATTAGTAAGCAAAATAATGATGTAAGAGAGTGAGGTCCGCTGGCTGTAAGACTTCACCATCCTCTTATTTGCTGAACCTGCCCTTTGAGCTGTTAGGCAAACCTAAACGTTTCCCGCGTTAAGGGACTA
Source organism: Bacillus sp. LLTC93 (assembly GCF_002993125.1). NCBI lineage: Bacteria > Bacillati > Bacillota > Bacilli > Caryophanales > Bacillaceae > Bacillus > Bacillus sp. LLTC93. The sequence continues at coordinate 444,733 of NZ_PVME01000001.1, forward strand.
GAGCTGAGTATGCATGTTTGCATGCTAATTGAGGGTGGTACCGCGAAAAACCTTTCGTCCTTTTCTGGCGAGAGGTTTTTTTATTTTCTACAAGGAGGAGCAGCTTATGAGTAAAATTGGATTTATCGGCGCAGGCTCGATGGCGGAGTCTATGATTAAAGGTTTATTAAAAAGTGGCATCATGTCCAATGAAGATATCATTGTCACAAATAAATCAAACGAAAAACGATTAGACGAATTGAAGGTGCGTTATGGAATCAAAACGGATTTCTCTCGTTCCTTTATTTATGAAGAAGCGGATATTTTGGTATTTGCTTTAAAACCGAAAGATGCGGAAAGCGGGATTTCTGAGGTACGCCCTTACTTAAATGGACAGCTGATCATTTCTATTTTAGCGGGTATTTCCATTGAAACGATTCAACACTATGCTGGCGGGAAAACTGCGGTGGTTCGCGCGATGCCAAATACATCAGCGGCGATTCAGCAATCAGCAACAGGCATTGCCGTAAGTGATGAGGTCACTGAGGAGCAAAAGAAAAAGGCGGTTGAGTTGTTTGAAACGATTGGTCATGTGACGGTATTAGACGAATCACAGCTGAATGCTGTCACAGCAATCGCAGGCAGCGGCCCTGCCTTCATTTATCATTTGATTGAAGGAATGGAGCGAGGCGCTTCTGAACTTGGGATGGACCAAGCAACAGCAAAATTGCTCATTTGCCAAATGATTGCAGGCGCTGCCAATATGCTTCAGGATAGCGGAAAAGAACCTGCTGAACTGCGCAAAGAAATCACAAGCGAAGGCGGAACAACAGAAGCCGGACTGAACACACTTGCTTCCTATCAATTTGAAGAAGCGGTTGTCGATTGTGTAAAAACAGCGACAAAACGCGCAGCAGAATTAAACGACATGTTTTCAGCGGGCACGTATAAGTGATATGAAAAAGCACCTGTTTCGATGACAGGTGCTTTTTCACATATGCCCATCTATTTTTTCTCGCTAGTGACTGGATTTGAACTGTGTGATTCACACTTTGGTTCTTTCTGTTCTTTTTGAGAGAAGGCTTGTTCTAATAGAGAATCACGTGCTTGATAAAAATTCACATCAATTAACAATTCTTGATGCTTCATTTATTAACACCTCCTCATGTAGATGATTCACTCATTGACATGATGGCTTTGATTTGAGCCAGATGATGATTTTCATGTAAAGCGATGGTTTCAGCTAATATTTGAACTGTCATCACGCCTTCTTCCGGATGCAAACCTGATTGATCCCATATATCCTTTTCTAATAACTGAAGCGTTTTGCTTCTTCTCTCTTTCAAGCGATTGATCATCGAATTGATCTCCTGAGCATTATACAATTCATAAGCTCTTTCCTTCACATAAATTTCAGGATCATACGATTGAAAAGGCGTGTGATCACTTGATATCGCCTGCTCTATTCGCTCTGACCAGACTTCTTCTGTATCAAACAAATGTCCGGCGATTTGTTTGATCGACCACTTGCCCTCTCCTATAGATTGATCTAACGTGTGCTCATCACATGTCTGCATGAGCTCCTCAAGCTCACGAATACTCGTCTGGAGCGATGTGATGATTTCTGTTTTTGTTAATTTTCCAGTTTCCATTGCGTAATCAAAGTCTCCTTTACAGTGAATGCATTTCTATTTTGGATTTATCTTGATGATCCCCTTTCAGTAACAGTAAGCTATTCAACAAGCCAGCTACTATCACAAGGCCTGCCATCCCTAGAGCGATGACATGTATAGGAATCCAATCTCCTATAAAAGCCATGATGATAAACCCACTAATATAAAATATGCGCGATAATGCAAGACCTACCGAAAAAACCCTGGCTCTTAAATGACTGCTTGCATAGGTCATGATGTTTGTAGAGTACAAAACTTCGACGGGGCTATATAATAGATTGGCTAATAAAACAACAAACAAAAACCCAATAAAAGACGTTTGTTGATAGGAGAGTGCATGTAATATCGCCAACAATATTATTGCTAACGTTGACCACCTTTTATAAAACTGAAAGGAGAATTTCACTTTTTTAAAGTACGCTGCGAGTGTAATCCCACCAATAATTTGTCCTAGTCCACTTATTGTATGGCCAAGTCCCAAGCCAAAATTCCCTTCTCTTGCTATTTCCAAAATGTACAGACTAAACAGAACATAAACGATGCTTAAAGCAAATTCCCTTGACATCAATATCCATATGGCACTTTGAATTTTGGGTGACCCCTTGATTTCTTTAATGCCCTCTTTAAAGCTTTGAACATACGACACATACTCTTTTTTTTCAGACGCTTCTTTCGCTTTGATAGGAATTAGCAGCATGGCTGATAATAAAAATGTCATCGCATCTACTAAATAAATTGTAGAAATGGACCAGATTTCTGTCACCAATCCACCTAACCCTGTCGCAATGAGCATAGAGGCGCTAAAAGATGTGGCCAGTATACTATTCCCCTTAGAAAGCTGCTCCTTGTCTATGATTTCAGGTATCATAGATGAACGAGCAGGCAGATATATACCCGAGAAAGCACCATTTAACGCTAATAACAAATAGAGAATAAACGGTGTAACATTCATTGTGACAACTAAAACAAATCCCAGTCCAATCATGAAACGTGCCACATCTGCGAATATCACAACTTTTTTGTAAGAAAACTTATCAATAATTGGACTCAAAAGCATAGATGTTAAAATGAGAGGGAGCATTGAACAAATAAATAGAATACTTAGGTGGGTCGCTCTGCCAGTGAGTTCATAGATTAAACCGATCGTCGCAATCGTTCTAAACCAATCTCCAAAGGCAGATAAGTTTTGTCCAATAAAGAAACAAACAAAGTTTTGATCTTTGAAAAGAGATGCCGTTTCTTCCTTTAAAACCATTAGAGGAGCACCTCAGTCGTCTCATACCACCCTAGCTCTTTTTGCATAAACTCCACGGCTTGATCATAATTTTCTTTTTCCTTTTCTGGTATAAGGTCAACTAAAATCGCAGGATACCATGGCTTCGCTTCTTCCTTGATAACAAAATATTGCTCCGCCTCCTCAACTACTCCTTTCATCATGAGGAATTGTAGTTTACGATAGATTTCCTCACGCTGTGGCATTTGATTGAGGTGCGTTTTTTCTATTTTCATTGTTTTAGGGAAAAAGATGAGTCTTCTATCAAAAGCATGATACTCTCTAGATTTAACGATAGGTAATTCTTGATTCGTTAGGCTTTCAATGTATCTTTGAGTATTTCTTTCATTTGCCCATATCATGCCTTGCATGTAGGAGATCGCTCCTGTCCCCAATCCAATATATTGATCTTCGTAACCACCGTAAATCACTTCGCCATATTGAAAACGTTTATTCTGATGCTCCGGAGCCATAAACGTATAGACATAATTTTGATGCCAGCCATTCGTTTTTAAGTGACGATACATTGCGTCACTAAACTCAAACTTTTCTTTAGGATTTGGTGGCATAGGCACCTTCCCTTTATTGATTTTTGATAACCATCCCTTTGAACAAGCAATGTATTCTAATGGATAAGTATCAATACTTGTGCTCCCTAATGCCATCACACCATTTATGTCCTCTATCATCTCTTCTATCGTTTGGCCAGGCAACTGATATAGCAAATCAATATTATAAGACTGAAAATGACGCTTCATTAAGTCAACAGTCTGAGAGATTTGATCAAAACTAGCCGTTAAATTGAACATTTTCCGATAATGTTCGTTTAATGTTTGGACACCAAAACTTCCTCTATTTGCTCCGCCTTCAGCCATGGCAGCCACTCTTTCCGTTGTAGCTGTTTTTGCTTCACATTCAAAAGTCCATTCATAATCAGGAGATAGTGTGAAATTTTCTTTTATTGCAGTCGAAAGTCGATAGATTAGTTCAGGGGGCATAATGGAAGGAGTCCCTCCACCAACGAACACCACATCAAAAGTCATTTTTTGGATATTAGGGGATTGTGATAAAATACGCATCTCATTGATTAAAGCATCAATATACTTTCCGATAATGGGCTCATATTTCGTAGATTTAATAAAAGGACAAAACGAACAGATGGTGTCACAGAAAGGGATATGTAAATATAAAGCATTTTTCCCTTTTTGAAATGTTCGTTCTTTTTGAATAAATTCTGTCACACGAGATTGTGCTCCTTCTTGGCTAGCTTGGCCAAAAAACGGATAAAGAAAATTCCATAAAGGCGGATGCTCTTCATAATAACTTTTCATTTTTGACAATTCTCTCACCCAACTCTCGTCTATTTTTATTCCTCATACAAATTCACAGAGAAGCTGAATACTTCGCTTCTCTGTGATGCACTCTGTTCAGTAAGTATTCATTCAACTCATTAAATCGCGATCCATTCGTTACGTTTCATTTTAATCACCTCCTTACAATTAGGATAATTGTAACTAAATTACATAATTGATTATAATAGACTTTTCTGAATATTTCAATCATTTTCACTATTTTTTGTAAGGACTATTGTTTCAAACATCAACTTCCGTATATGACTTTTGGTAGAATGAAGAAAATATATACTGAACATTCACAACCAAAAGCCCTATCATCAAGATAGGGCTCTTCATCACATATGCTTAATTTTTTTCTAATAAAGCATGAATCGTTGATTCTAGTAACGACGGCAATATGCCGAAAGAGAACGGGACATGCAGCCGTTCTGTCCATTTGTGCGGGTCCTTTCCTAATGGACCAACATTGATGACCGGAACGTAAAGAGCCTCATTTTCTCCTTGTGGTAATGAATAGCCTTTTTGGTAAAGAGGCATGTTGGTCGTGTAATCACCTACGTTCTGTTTTTCGAGCTGTAAGTAGCTTAGATCAGACAATCCGGGGAAATATTTCACTTCTTCTACTTCAAGTCCATAGGCCTCTTTTGCCTCCCTTTGAATCTTCTTTAAGGTCGTCTGGATATGCGGATCATCCGTTGAAGACACAGAAGGGTAAAATGGCGGACTATAAAACAGAACAATCAGCGGTCCCTCTTCCTTACAAAGCGTCGTCAGCTCTGATACGATTTTTGTTGAAAAGTCGCGATCTCCAAGCTCACCTCGGTTCGCGAATGCATAGTTGACAATTCGCTCGACCTCCTGCGCACCTGATCGTTCAGCCGCTTTTTGATACAGCTCTTGATACGTGAGAACCGTGATGCTCGTGTCAATCGGGGTAAAATGTTTAAAGCGCTGAAATTCAGCTGTTTTCTGTCTAAGATTGGCCTCGATTTGGACTGCTGCTTGTTTCGCAGTGTCGTAGAGAAGCCCGTGCAGCTTTTCACTTGAGCGTTTCATCATGAGCACGTTAAATAAAGAAACAGCCGTGTGAGGCGTTTGAACGGAATAGGCTTCTTTCAAGTCCTTCTGCATCAAATTGGTCGGAGGCGGCGTCACTTCACCATCTACTTCCTCACAATACTCACTATTCAGCTCTAACAACCGGTTTAGTTCAGACACCATAAAATTTGCATTTAAGCCTGAGAATGGCTCTCCTACATGCGTTTCAATCCCTTTGCAAAAAAATCCGGCAAGCACCTTCCCTATACTGCCTGTATAGATATATTGGTGCGTATCACCTGGATACTTTTCAAACATCGGCTCACTGTTTAAACACGCGGCATAGTCAAGCCCATATTGCTCCTTGAGCTCCTTAAGTTTCGGGACAGCCTCTAGCATTCCCTGTGAATTCACCTCTTCATCTGGGACTGTGACGAGCAGGACATTTCCTTCAAATCTCTCCGTCATCGCTCTTTCCAGCATAGAGAGCTGGACGGCGAGACCTGCTTTCATATCCATGGCACCTCTTCCAAACAGCCAGTCGTCTGAAGCTAAGTCCTCTCTTGCCCTCTTTGGAAGAAGCGCACTTTTTTGAGAAAAGGATGCCATCAACTCTTCGGGCTTACACGCCATATTTTGAAATTCTCCGTAATCCTCTGTATCGACTACATCAAAGTGACTGAGAAGCAAAACGGTGCGAGACAGCGTGCTTCGCTTCACTAGAGCCGTTAAATAATACCGACCATCTTTCATCGGGTGCAAAGCCAAATGATCAGGGTTCTGCTCAAAATAAGGCCGCTCCCTCAGCAAGTAAAATAAATATTCCGCTAACGCTACTTCTCCTGTTGTACCAGATATGCTTTCATACTGCATAAGAGCTGTGAGCAGCTCTTTTAGTTCACTCTCTGTTTGCCATTTCATCCGTTCTCCCCCTTTGTTGTCTCTTTCCCTTCATTATACAAAAACGTGTAGGAAAGCTATATTCTTTGAGCACCTTTTATGACGAAAGTTTGAATGGCTGTTATAATCGGCTATACAATTTAATGAGGAGGCGAAGGTATTTGGAAACAAAACTCTTTTCACCTTGGACATTAAAAGGTGTTACGCTCAAAAATCGAATCGTGATGTCCCCGATGTGTATGTATTCATCCTATGACCGTGATGGGAAATTACAGCCTTTCCACTTTGCACATTATATTTCCCGCGCGCAAGGTCAGGCTGGGCTGATCATGATTGAGGCAAGCGCTGTTTCCCCTGAGGGAAGAATTAGTGATCATGACCTCGGTATTTGGAGTGATGAGCACATTGAAGGATTTGCCTCATTAAACGAACAAATCAAAGCATACGGAACAAAAACAGCCATCCAGCTCGCCCATGCAGGACGTAAGGCTGAGCTAGACGGTGACATCCTTGCACCATCCAGCATTCCGTTTGATGAACGGTCTAAAACACCTGTAGAGATGTCTGTCCATCAAATCAAAGACACCATTCAGGCGTTTCAAGATGCGGCTGTCCGGGCAAAAAAAGCTGGCTTTGACATCATTGAGATTCATGGTGCTCATGGCTATTTAATTAACGAATTTCTTTCACCACTTGCGAATCAACGAACAGATGAGTATGGCGGTTCACCAGAAAACCGTTATCGTTTCTTACGAGAAGTCGTTGATGCAGTCAATGACGTATGGGACGGACCTTTATTTGTCCGTGTATCCGCTTCTGATTACACAACAAAAGGACTTGATATTGCTGATTATATCGGCATTGCCACATGGCTGAAAGAGCAAGGGGTCGACTTAATTGATGTCAGCTCAGGTGCTGTCGTGCAGGCCAAAATCAACATATTCCCCGGCTACCAAGTGACGTTCGCAGAGAAAATAAAAGAAGGTGCCGGCATTCAAACAGGAGCTGTCGGTTTGATCACATCTGGTGTACAGGCAGAAGAAATTTTACAAAATCATCGTGCTGACTTGATCTTTATCGGCAGAGAATTTTTACGGGATCCGTATTTCCCAAAAACAGCTGCTAAAGAGCTTCGTACATCCATTGAAGCACCGCATCAATACGATCGCGCTTGGTAAATTATCTAGGAAAAAGGTGTCTATTTTTTGAAATAGGCATCTTTTTTGTTTTTAAGAGAAACATATTTGCCTTTTGTGCCGTCTTTTAGCTAAAGAACCACTTAGAGGAGATGGAAGAATGAACTCGGCAATGATTGAAAGAACTTATCATATAGATGGACATCACTTTTCTACAAAGCATCGTCAAGGTAAAAGACAAGCCACCATTATCTTTGAAGCAGGCTACGGTATTTCTGGAGACACATGGGCGAATATCGCCCGTGATATTGACCCGGAGCTTGGGGTTTTCTTATACGACCGTTTAGGAAATGGAAACAGTAGTCATAGCGATGAAGGAAGAACCCTGCATGACCTTGCAGATGATTTAGATATGCTGCTGAAGCAAGCTAATATTCAGCCGCCCTTTCTCATTGTGGCTCACTCATTCGGTTCGCTTGTCAGCCGGTTATGGGCAAGCCGCAGAAGAGAAGATGTCATCGGCATGGTGCTGTTAGACCCAGCAAGTGAGGAGCAAGAGCAGGTCATTCTGCCACTTTTATCAAAGGAAGAACGTGCTTCCTATATGGCGCAATTCACAGCAGAATGTACGCATGAGGACTTTCAGCAAATGCTGAACACGATCAAAGAGGAGCAAACGCATTATGGGATGATGCCACTCCTTGTCATTTCCTCAGGTAAGAGCAGATTGTTTCATCCAGCGCATGAAGCTTGGCTTAGACTTCATAAACGAATGCTGACTTTATCCTCACAAAGTGGATGGATTCAGGCGCAGAACAGCTCGCACTATATTCATCATGATGAACCACATATTGTGCAGCTTGCAATCTATGATGTATGGTGTGCAGCCAAACAACCCGTTTCCTATTATCAAACAGCCAATTAAAAACAAAAACTCCTTGACCAGTCATGAGTCAAGGAGTTTCTTTTCTTTATGCCGTTGGGGCAGATTGACTTTTTTCAGAAAGCAGCTTTTCAATGCTGACAAGCTGAACACATAACGTAAAGATATCAATCGCTTGCTCTAGTTCTTCAAGTGTTGGGAACGTTGGCGCAATGCGAATGTTACGATCAAGCGGGTCTTTTCCATATGGATATGTCGCCCCTGCACCTGTCAGTGTGACACCTGCTTCTTTTGCTTTTTGCACAACAGCTTTTGCGCAATGATCAAGTGTATTTAAACTAATGAAATATCCGCCATTTGGCTTGTGCCATTCAGCGATGCCTTTTCCACCAAGCTTTTCGTCAAGGATAGAAAGAACGAGGTCAAACTTTGGCTTAATGATCGCTGCATGCTTTTTCATATGTTCCTTCAAGCCTTCTGGATTCTCGAAGAAACGAAGGTGTCTTAATTGATTGATTTTATCTGGTCCGATCGTTTGTACCGATAATTGCTTTTGAGTGAAGCTCACATTGTCTTGACTAGACGCCATCAGTGCAACACCTGAGCCTGGGAATGTAATTTTAGAAGTAGACGCAAACATAAACACACGGTTTGGGTGTCCTGCTTCCTCTACTGCTTGAAAAATATCTTTTAACGTATCAGGTGTATCTGTTAGATGGTGGACTGCATATGCATCATCCCAAAAGATACGGAAGTCGTCTGCTTTTGTTTTCATAGAAGCAAGACGGTCAACGACCTCATCTGAATACGTTATGCCGTCTGGGTTGCTATATTTCGGTACACACCAAATGCCCTTAATGGCTTCATCTTCTGCGACCAATTTTTCTACCTGATCCATGTCAGGTCCATCAGCCTTCATATCTACCGTGATCATCTCTATGTTAAATAGCTCACAAATGGCAAAATGACGGTCATACCCTGGGCTCGGTGCAAGGAATTTTACCTTTGGCAGCTCTCCCCAAGGTGTTTTGCTGTCATATACGCCGTGAGTCATGGCACGGGCAATCGTATCATGCATCATATTGAGGCTGGAATTACCGCCAATAATGATTTGTTCTGGCTTCAGATTGAGCACATCTGCAAAAAATTTCTTCGTTTCAGGAAGGCCTGTCAAGCCGCCATAGTTTCGCACATCTGTGCCATCCTCAGCTGTCATCGCATCCTTTGATGTCACAACATCGAGCATGCCCATAGACAAATCGAGCTGTTTTGGCGATGGTTTACCTCTAGACATGTCTAAGTGTAAGTTTTTACTTTTGTACGTTTCATACTCATTTTGTAGTGCCAAATAAAGGTCATTCAATTCTGCTTCACTTAACGCTGTAAAACCGCTCATCTTTGATTGTGCCTCCCGTATTCTTCATAGTTTGATACGTCATTTGTTTTTTCTTCACCATTTTACCACTACCTGAAAAAGAGCGTCATCATAAATATCAAAAAAATCACACAACTATTTTTAACGATTCATCCAATTTTTACAGGGTGCGGTCAACAGTAAAAGAAGAGAAATCATGTGCAGCTTCTGTCAGCGGGAATATATCTCGGGCTTCTTTCAACAGTTGTTTCAGTGCCTCTTCTCCTTGATACCGTGCACTAATATGGGTCAAAATTAGTCTTTTTGCGCCTGCCTCCTGCGCTGTTTTCGCTGCCTGTTCTGTCGTGCTGTGATAATAATTGTAGGCTAATTCTGCATCTTCTTTACCGAATGTTGCTTCATGGACTAACACATTCGCATTCTTGGCAAGCCTTCTTATATTCTCGCACAAACGAGTATCTCCTGAAAATGCAACAATCCTCCCTTTTTTAGGGGGTTCCAAATAATCGGTTCCGTCAATGATTCTGCCATCTTCGAGTGTAACGGTTTCCCCGTTTTTTAACTTCTGATACAAAGGTCCAGGTTTTACCCCGATTTCTTTTAGGTCTTCGGCTTTTAATGCACCAGGTACATCTTTTTCTACAACCCGATAACCGTAAGCGGGGATACCGTGAGACACCCGTCTTGCTTCTACTTGAAAGGTATCATCCTCAAAAACGACACCTTCATCTATTTCTATGATATGCAGCGGATAGGTCAAATGCGTTTGTGTAGCTGAAAGTGCCGCGTTCACAAAGGCTTTGATGCCCTTTGGACCATAGATCGTCAATTCATCCTCTCCGCCTTGAAAGGACCTGCTGCCGAGCAGCCCTGGGAGACCATATACATGATCACCGTGCATATGCGTAATAAATATTTTCTCAATCTTTCTCGGTTTAATCGTTGTATGTAATATTTGATGCTGCGTCGCTTCTCCGCAATCAAAAAGCCACACTGCTTTTCTCTCCTCTAAGAGCTTTAGCGCTGTGCAAGTGACGTTTCTTGTTTTTGCAGGAATGCCTGCACCTGTTCCTAAAAAGAGCAGTTCCATTACTTTTTCCTCCTACAGCCGGTATACAATATCTTCATTCATATAGAATACATGAAGACAAGGTAAATGTGAATTCAGCGGAATTTTTGAAAAAAGTCAAACTAGAGCAGAAAAAGTCGAATCAAATGTTTGCTTTACGAACAATGAACCTTTAAAATAAAGAAAATGTACATACATTCTCGGTTTTTACTACAATGCTACGAATAAAGTGAGGTACTTTTCGTGAATACAGAAACTAACAATCCAAAAGCAGTCATTGTCATTTTTGGCGCAACAGGAGATCTTGCCAAACGCAAGCTCTACCCTTCTATACATAGACTTTATCATAGCGGAAAACTTGGGGATCAATTCGCCGTTGTAGGTGTTGGGCGCCGCCCATGGTCTCATGAGGACCTCAGAGCTGTGGTAAAAGAATCTGTCTCTTCTGATGATGCAGAAGCGAAAACAGAGGAATTCATTTCTCATTTCTATTATCATGATTTTGACGTATCAAGCCCTGCTTCCTACCAGGCACTTAACACTCTTCTTTCCGGTCTTGAAGATACGTACAGTATCCCAAATAACCGTATGTTCTATTTAGCCATGGCACCGGAATTCTTTGGAACGATTGCAAAGTTCTTAAAGAGTGAGGGCGTATCAGAAACAACCGGCTGGTCACGTCTTGTCATCGAAAAACCATTTGGACATGACCTGCCAAGTGCCAAAACGTTAAATGAAGAAATTCGTGGTGCATTTACAGAAGATCAAATTTATCGTATTGACCACTATCTCGGTAAACAAATGGTTCAAAACATTGAGGTCATTCGTTTTGCGAATGCGATCTTCGAACCACTTTGGACAAACCGCTATATTTCAAACATCCAAATTACATCTAGTGAATCTTTAGGTGTAGAAGACCGGGCTCGATATTACGAAAGTTCTGGTGCACTAAGAGACATGGTTCAAAACCATATGCTTCAGATGGTCGCACTTTTAGCAATGGAGCCTCCAATTAAGCTGAATACAGAGGAAATCCGAAGCGAAAAACGGAAAGCATTGCGTGCTCTTCGCCCTTTCTCTAAAGATGAGGTCGATCAATTCTTTGTCCGCGGTCAGTATGATGCTGGTACGATTAATGGCAACATGGTTCCTTCCTATCTTGAAGAGCAAAATGTTGACCCGAACTCTAATACGGAAACATTCGTTGCAGGGAAGCTGCTGATCGATAACTTTAGATGGGCTGGCGTGCCATTTTACATTCGTACAGGAAAACGTTTAGAAAAAAAATCCACTCAAATCGTGGTTCAATTTAAAGATATTCCAATGAACCTGTACTATGGAAACGGGAATTCCATGCATCCAAACTTACTCGTTATTCACATTCAGCCAGATGAAGGCATTACCCTTCACCTGAACGCTCGTAAGCTCGATGGCGGAACGTATGCGAAACCAATTAAGCTCGACTACCAAACGAACTATAATGACATCATGAATACACCAGAAGCATACGAAAAGCTAATTCATGACTGCTTATTGGGCGATGCAACAAACTTCGCTCACTGGGATGAAGTGGCACTTTCTTGGAACTTTGTTGATCCAATTTCTGAGAAATGGGCAGAAAACAAAACCTTAAAACCAAATTATCCTGCTGGTTCTATGGGACCGAAAGAAGCAGATCAGCTTCTAGAGAAAGACGGATACCATTGGTGGAATATATAAAATCGATACGAAAAAAGAGCAGTCTCCATAGGGGTTCTGCTCTTTTTTTATCGTCCTGTTTTCGTAATTTCAACAGTTGAAAAGTCAAACTTATCATAGCGATGATGGCTAAAGGAGTATTCAAACGGCCGGCCTGTGTTTAAATAAGCAACCTGTTCGACTTCAAGCACCGGATCACTTGGATCACAGCCTAAATACTGCTGATCAAGCTGGTCTGATTTTGCCGCTCTAATTTTCTTGTGCGCTCCTGCCACTTTCAAATGAAGTTTCTTTGATATGTAGTCATAGATAGAACCCAGCAGAACCTCTTCATCTATTCCTTTAATCACATTTACAGGCATAAAGGTTTTTTCTAATACATATGGTTCTTCATCCACAAGGCGGAGCCGGATAATGTCATAAACGGGTGTGCTTGAGTCAATCGATAGGTGGGCTGCCACCTCTTCACTTGGGAAATGCACATCAAAGCGAATGATTTGGCTCGTCACGTTTTTATCTGCCATGACTTTCGTGAATCCTTTATTTTCATGGCCTGAGACGTTGATGGCACCTTGATTTAGCACTGCCTTCACAATAAATGTGCCGTGACCTCTTTTTCTAAAGAGCAGACCTTCTGCAACGAGAAGATCGAGCGCACGCTTCATCGTCATTCTGCTACATTGAAATTCAGCGGCAAGCGAGTTTTCATCTGGAATGGGTTGATCTTCTGGATAATATGCTGTTCCTATTCGTTTTCTGATTTCTTCTGAAATGAGTTCGTACTTTTTCATCTCACACCACCAACTGACTTGTTTTTTCATATCATATTATAGCGCTTTCTTATAGAAGAAAATATGGCGTTTTTTAGCCTTCCTCTCATTCTACACTAAGCCTAGTGAGCTTAAAAGCTTCCAGCGATTTTTGTTTGATTCTCTGCACCGTGACATAAGAAAAATACTTGCTCTTTTTAAGGAAAGAGCAAGTATTTTGATTAAAAACCGTTATTCTCTGAAACAGATTGAAACCAGTATCCGCTTTTTTTAATGGTTCGTTTCCCGTCTTCTTGAAGATCAACTGAGACAAATCCATAACGATTCTTATACGCATTCGACCATGACCAGTTATCCATAAACGTCCACAGGTGATAGCCTTTCACATTGCTCCCTTCTTGAATGGCTTGATGCACCCATTTGAGATGCTCAGAAATAAAGTCAATGCGGTAATCGTCATGAATCATTCCTTCCTCATCCTTAAACCGCTCTTCTCCTTCGACACCCATTCCATTTTCAGAAATAAAGCATTCAATATTATCATAGTCTGTTTGGACTTTTTTCAATATATCGTAAATGCCTTTTTCATAGATTTCCCAGCCTCGATACACATTCATTTTTCTTCCTGGCATCTCAAAAGAATCAAAGTAATGGTCTGGCATAAATGGTGCATGAGGATGCGGCATATGCTCCTTTGCCTTCACTCTTCTTGGCTGATAATAGTTGATACCGAGAAGATCAATCGTATTCTCTTGAATGAGCGCAAGATCCCCTTCCTCCATACTTGGCATAAACCCTTCTTTCTTTAACACTTCTACTAGTTTTTCAGGGAAGTGTCCTTTGACCGCAGGGTCTAGGAAGGATCGGTTAAAGAAAGCATCAGCCATCTCAGCTGCTTCTACATCCTGAGGATTCTGGCTTCGCGGATACGAAGGGGTGAGATTCAGGATGATGCCGATTTTCCCGTCCTGCTGCATCTCTTTGTAAGCCGCAATTGCCTTAGCGTTTGATAAAATTTCATGAAAACCTACTTGCACTGCCTTTTGGAAATCGACTTCATTTGGATAATGAAAGCTATACATATATCCGCCCTCTACAGGAACAATCGGTTCGTTATGGGTAAACCATTTTTTCACCCGGTCGCCAAATAACTGAAAGCACAATGTCGCATAGCTGACATAATCGTCTACCACCTGCCTGTTCACCCATCCGCCCTTCTCCTGCAGCGCCATTGGCATATCAAAATGGTACAGGTTCACAAACGGTTCGATATCATGTGCAATTAGTTCATTGATCACATCATTGTAAAAAGACACTGCTTCCTCATTGACTGCGCCTTTTCCTTCAGGTAAAAGGCGTGACCATGAAATCGATAGCCGAAACGAATTATGCCCTATTTCTTTCATAAGACGGATATCCTCTTTATATTTTCGATAAAATTGAGATGTCACGCTAGGCCCTATGCCATTAAAAAAACGTGTCGGCTCTTTTTCGAACCAATGATCCCAAATGTTCGGTCCCTTTCCATCTCCAGGGCTACTACCTTCTGTTTGTGTGGCAGAAGCAGAAGATCCCCACCAGAAACCTTCTGGGAATGTATATGATTGCCTGTTAGTTTCCATCGACATGTATTGAGTCTCCTTCGCCTTTGATGTTTGTTTGTTTCGTTTTTTCTGTTGTTGTTATTTTTTCATTTTTCACATTCATACGGTCAATAAATGTCAGGAACGGGAACCAAATGACAAACACAATCATTAAATTAAAGAGCTGAAGCAGACCGCCTGCTAATGAATTTGTTGCCATGATTCCGCTAATAAAGATCGGCACCGTCCATGGGATATTCACGCCTGTCGGCGGCGGTACAATACCTGCGGCCATCGCAAAATAAGAAATACATGTAATGACCATTGGCGCCAAAATCCACGGAATCAGAATAAGCGGATTCATCACAATTGGTAAACCGAAGATAATCGGTTCATTGACGTTAAATAATCCTGGTCCTAAGCCGAGCTTTGCCACTTGTTTTAATTGCTTACTTTTTAGGAAAATTAAAATCGTAAACACAACAGCCAGCGTCATACCGGTTCCGCCCATTCCAACCGTATATACTTCGATAAACTGTTTGCTGATGATGTTAGGAACCTCACCTGTTTTTGTATAGCTTTCAAGGTTTTGAATGGACAAAGTATTCCAAATCGGGTCCATGACAGAGTTAATAATAATTTGGCCGTGCAATCCAAAGAACCAAAGAATTTGTATAAAGAAAACGGCGATCAGCGTTGGAATGATACCGCTCCCAAGACCAACAAGCGGGGCCTGAACTGCATGATAAATCAGGTCATGCATATTTGTATGAAAAACTTGTGTAATGATGATATTGATCAGCAAAAAGGCTGTTAATGTAAGGGTAGCCGGAATCAGTGCAGCAAAAGACTTTGAAACAGCTGGCGGAACCCCTTGAGGCATATTGATGACGAATTTCTTTTGTACAAAATAACGATAAATCTCAGCTGATAAAAAGCCTGTAATCATGCCCAGGAACATTCCCTTTGCCCCTAGACGATCGACTGGGATGACACCGGCAATGGATGCTGCCCCCTCTTGTTCAAGCAAAAATGGCGTCAGCAATAAGAAAGAAGCGAGAGCGATAACGCCGCCAAATACAGCTTCCACTTCATAGCTTTTCGATAAATAGTAGCCAATCCCAAAT
Organism: Bacillus sp. LLTC93; assembly: GCF_002993125.1. Lineage (NCBI taxonomy): Bacteria > Bacillati > Bacillota > Bacilli > Caryophanales > Bacillaceae > Bacillus > Bacillus sp. LLTC93. The sequence continues at coordinate 460,592 of NZ_PVME01000001.1, forward strand.
ACAACAAACACGGTCATAATGCTGATGGTCGCACTTGGCGCGATATTCAGAGCAGACTGAAATCCTTCCAGTGCCGATTGACTCATGATTTTATCTAAAAATGGCAAATTCATTAACACAACCATAATGGACCCAAAGATGGTGAGCGGGAATGCAAGCATAAAGGCATCCCGTAATACACCTAAATAGCGATTGTTATTCAATCTCCCAGCAATCGGAACCAAAATGGCACTTATTTTATCAAACATTGGTTTCCCCCCTTGTTTACACCCTTTATTGTTTTAACGATTGGAATATCGGTAAGAGCTCTCCCACAAGCTCCTTGATGGTAATGGTCGACATTAAGTGATCTTCGGCGTGCATGAGCAGCAAGGAGAATTGAGTGGTTTCCCCGCTTGCCTCTTGCTGCACAAGTTGAAAATGGATTTCATGTGCATTCCGTAAATCTTCTTCAGCTTCTTTCATTAGGTCAAACGCTTCTTCTTCCTGACCTTCTCGAAATTGTTTAAGAGATTGAAGCAATTTGCTTCGTGCATTGCCGCTGTGTAAGATCAATTGAAAACTGACTTGTTCCTCGGTGAGTCCTTCGAGCGTTTTCTTTTCCATCCTTTAAGATTCCCCCATCAATGCAACCGCTTGTTCATACGCTTTTTGTCCATCTGCAAGCCCATAGGCCTGCATATCAATGACCTCTACCTCAATCCCGTATTTTTTTGCTTCTTTTTGAAGGTCGCCTTTTAAAAAGCTCATTTGCGGTCCAATTAATACAACATCCGCATTTGCCATTTCTTTTCTCGCTTGATCTTGCCCAACTGCCCAAATCTCTACTTCGTCCCCAATAGAATCGGCATGGGCTTTCATCTTCGTGACTAGTAAACTCGTAGACATCCCTGAACTGCATGCTAATAAAATACGTTTCATTTCTCTCACCCCATTGTTGTAATAAAAGCGCTTCCATTTAATATTATATATTTTTATTTTTAAATGTCTAGACATTTAGTTTTATTTGTCTGTATTTTATTTTAAAAATGACCGTATCAATACTCACAACAAGCTTTCAGAACAAAAGAGATCTCATCCAGATATGAACGAGACCCCTTTTCTTTTAAAAAATACTCTCCGAATGAACCATAAAGTAGCTTTTTCTTCAGAAGACAGTCTTTGAGAACTTTGTTAAAATAAGTGCTAATGACTTAGCTCATTCAAAAACCCAATTTTTCATCCCATAAATCATGAGAAGTAACTGCCCAGAGATGGAAACAGATTCTATTCCCACTCAATTTGATGGATAGGTAAACGTCTTTTGCTGCTACTTTTCGAATCTATTCATATCTTTGCAATCAAAGGGAGTCGATATCATGGCAGTCACTCATTTGTGTGAAGCCTGTAAAAGAAACGAGATTCATGTTGTAAAAATTTCTGATGAACCAGCTCAGCCTTATCGATTATGCAATGATTGTCACAGGCGGCTCTTAACCTATTCTTTACGGCCATTTGAATGGTATCACTTAGCGGTAATTCACTCTCCAAAGAAATTCTTATTGCACGATGATTTTTATGAAGAAGACGGAGAGGCTTGCCAGCCAGAAGAAGATGTATTGGTCACAGCAGAAGAGAAAATACCCACATTACAAGCGGTTCAACATGATTTGGAGTCTTTATTAGATTTCTCAATCACAAGATGGTTTCTTCAATACGATGTCATCAATGCCCTGAAAAAACACGATACACAAAAAATTTTGATGTCTGTAAAAGCTAGATTTTATGGAACGGAAAATCATGAAGTCAAATCAAGAATGCTGGAGATCACAGCTGATGTTTTAGGTACTGCAGCTTCGGATTGGGTAAGAGAGCTTTGGGAGAATGATGCCGATGAATTTTTTCATCCGCTTTCTTGGGCAGCAGCCAGTAGTTTACCAGCCGAGGAAGGAATGAGACGTATTTTTGATCAATTGAAATGTGTAAGTGAAAAGGAATTGCCAATGAAAGCTCTCTCCAGCCTATATCGTTTCCGTTCACATCGCATACTTAATTGGATGGAGTTTCATTGCTCCTCTTTTAACGACAATTGGGGCAGGTTGGCATCAGCATGCTTTCCAACATGGCTCAGAATGAAATCTTGGCTAAACAAAGGAAGACCTTTCAGTTTAATTGCACTCGATACAATGGCGAACTGTCTAGCAGTTAAAAACGATCCATTTATCGAGGAGTTATCACCTAAAATACTTCGTACAGATATCAATGAAATAGAACCCATTTTATATGATTATCTTCAAAAAGATGGCGTTCCTCGTGTCAAAACGAAAGTAGGCATCATCATGAAGAACAAAGAAGCCATATTTGAATCAGGCGAATAAATGGATAAAAGCGTGTGCAATGTTTATGCTCACGCTTTTCACTCGTCTTCATATGACACATATTAGGTCATAATTTGTGTTGTGTTGTCCTCTTGGCCCAGCCCGTGTTCATCACGATTATCCTTTTCCTGCTTGGAATCCCGGGTACTTGGTCATACCGCCGTCTACATATAACGTCAACCCTGTCACATAGCTCGCCTCTTTTGATGCAAGCCAGACAGCACATGCTGCCACTTCTTCAGGCTTTCCGATATAGCCAATTGGTATCAGCTCAATGACGCCCTTTTTCAATGCTGGATCATCAAATTTTTCGGCATTGATCGGGGTATCAATTGCACCTGGTGCAATACTGTTTACGCGAATTTTTTTAGGGGCATATTCTAGTGCCAGCGTTTCTGTCAAAAGCTTGGCGCCTCCTTTACTTGCTGCATAATGGACAAAATGAGGCCACGGAATTTGTTGATGGACCGACGACATATTAATAATCGACCCTTCTATCCCATGTTCTGTCATATACTTTAATGCATCACGGCAGCCTAAAAACATACCTGTTAAATTGGTAGACATCACTTTATTCCAGTTATCTAACGTCATTTCAGTTGAAGGAACTTCATTTTCAATTCCAGCATTGTTGATCATGACATCAAGACTGCCGTATGTATCAACAGCTTGATCAATCATCGCTCGCATATCCTCTTCTTTTGATACATCCCCTTGAATTTTGACAGCCTGTCCGCCATTTTTCTGAATGTCGGCAATGGTGTCATCTGGATTTTCTTTATCAGAGAAGTAGTTGATGACCACGTTTGCTTTTTCCTGTCCAAAACGGCGTGCCATCGCCTGACCTATCCCTGTACCTGCTCCTGTAATGAGGACTGTTTTTCCTTCTAAATCTGGATACATTCGTTTAACCTCCTATTTTGTAAAGCCTAATAGCACGCCGCCTGCAATGATCATCAAGCAGCCTGCAATCACAAAGCTTGTTTTGGATGCTTTCTCTTTTAATAAGTAAATTCCGCCCAATGTTGAGATGACAATTCCTGTCTGTGACATCGAAAAGCTCACGGCTACGCCAATTAGCGGAATGGCTAAAAGAAGCCCTAGATTTCCTGTCGACCAAACAAGCCCTGCAATGATATTTCTGAACGTATATTTGCTAAACGGATCTTGCTTTAGACTAATCGCCAAGGATGAAAGCAGCATGCCGACGGATTGCGGGACGAGGGCAGACCATCCATCAATATGAAACCATCTTAAAATGACGACATATCCGACGTAGCCAACGGTTGAGATGAGCAAAATAATGATTCCCTTTTTAAAATTGCCGCCTTCGTTCCCGCCATTCTTTTTTTGACCAAGTGATGTCATCACAACACCTGCAATAATGAGTAAGATGGCACAAGAACCAATGAAGATGACTGTCATGGTTTGCCATTCTTTAAAGACGATAACGCCAAATAAAGTCGTGCTCACAAGCTGCATACCCGTTGATAAAGGGACAGCCTTTGATACTCCTAGAAAGGCAACACTCGAAAGCTGATTCATTTGCCCGATACTCCAGAAGATGCCTGAAATGACTGAAACCGCAAAAATGAGCGGTGTGAGCTCTGGCATCTTGATCAAATAGGCACCGATTGAAAACAAAAAGGCGCCAAGGGTAATGCCAAGCGTTTGCTGATAGGCATTACCGCCAAGTTTGACACTAATGAGTACAATACTTCCCCAAAATATCGCTGGGAGAAGTGCATATAAAATGCCCACTTCTATCCCTACTTTCTGTTCTTTTTTACATAGCATCCCTCTTTTTCAGATTTTTAGCCGAATAGATATAAACACAAAAAAACCTTACCAAAGGTAAGGTTTTCTGCCGTTTTATACTTATTTCATCCATTCAGTATGGAATACGCCTTCTTTATCTGTGCGCTCATACGTATGTGCACCGAAGTAGTCACGCTGAGCTTGGATTAAATTCGCTGGAAGCACAGCTGTGCGATAGCTATCAAAGTAAGCAAGTGCACTTGAGAATGAAGGAACAGGAACTCCTTGTTCTACTGCAAGTGAAATGACTTTACGAAGTGATGATTGATAGCTTTCCACGATGTTCTTGAAGTAAGGATCAAGCAATAGGTTTTTCAGTTCAGGGTTACGGTCATATGCTTCTTTGATTTGCTGCAGGAAGGCTGCACGAATGATACATCCACCGCGGAAGATCATCGCAATTTCACCGTATTTTAAATCCCAGTTATATTCTTCAGATGCTGCTTTCATTTGCGCAAAACCTTGTGCATAAGAGCAGATCTTACTCATGAAGAGAGCTTTTCTAACAGCTTCGATTAATGCTTGTTTATCTTCAGCTGATTGAGTTGGCTCAGGCCCTTGAATTAATTGACTTGCTTCCACACGCTCATCTTTCATCGCAGAAATAAAACGCGCGAAAACAGATTCCGTGATGATTGGAAGCGGGACACCTAGATCAAGTGAGCTTTGGCTTGTCCATTTTCCAGTTCCTTTTTGTCCAGCTTTATCTAAAATGACATCCACAAGCGGCTGATTTGTTTCTTCATCCACTTTTGTGAAAATGTCAGCTGTAATTTCGATTAAGTAGCTGTCAAGCTCGCCTTTATTCCATTCGGAAAATACTTCATGAAGCTCCTCTGCTGATAATCCAGCGACATGCTTCAAAATAAAGTATGACTCAGAGATCAATTGCATGTCTCCGTACTCAATGCCGTTATGGACCATTTTGACATAATGTCCTGCTCCATCTGGACCGATATACGTTGTACAAGGCTCTCCATCTACTTTTGCAGAGATCGCTTCTAAAATTGGTTTCACTAGCTCATGCGCTTCTTTTTGACCGCCAGGCATGATAGATGGACCTTTTAGTGCGCCTTCTTCACCACCGGAAACACCCGTTCCAATGAAGTGAATACCACTTTCCGCAAGCTCTTGATTACGTCTTTGTGTATCCTTGTAATATGTATTTCCACCATCAATTAAAATGTCACCTTTCTCTAGGTGAGGAAGTAATGATTGAATGGTTGCATCAGTTGCTGCACCAGCTTTTACCATTAAAAGAATTTTACGCGGTGTTTCAAGCGACTGAACAAATTCTTCGATGCTGTATGTACCTACAACGTTCTTCCCTTTTGATTCTTGAAGAAATTCTTCTGTTTTGCTGCTAGATCTGTTATAAACGGACACGGAGAAACCGCGGCTTTCAATATTAAGGGCAAGGTTTTTCCCCATAACGGCTAGTCCAACCACACCGATTTGTTGTTTTGACATAATTCTGACGTCCCTTCTAACACACTATATTGATTACTGCTGAAATGATGTACCCTTTGAAATTACCACAACATCACCTCTTTTATCAAGTTTTCAGGCTAGTCATTTCCTTTTTCGTCTTGAAAAAAGTCTTTATTAAAACTTGTACCGCTTGTTTTGCTCTCTTTTTCTTTAATGGTCATTCCTCTTTGAACCAATGGCTTTCCATACTTTTCTTTGAGATCGTCTAAAATGGACTGGAGCGGCTCTTCTTTTGCATCTTCTGTATAAGAAAATAAATCAAGCTGCTTGACGGCTGCTTTTCGTTCTACAAGATCTGTCCCTGTAACACCTAAGAGTCTTACCGGCTGGTCATTCCAATGCTTAAGGAATAACTGCCTTGCCGCTTCAAATAAATCTTCCTTTCGATCGGTTGGATTCGTGAGCATGACGCTTCGCGTGATATTTTTCCAGCTAGCATACCGAATCATGAGGAGCAGCCGATTCGCCATCACTTCTTTTCTCCTTAACCTTGCGCTCACGGATTGTGACAGTTTATCAATTAAAGTGACGAGCTCGTCTGTATCGTCAGAATCATGAGGAAGGGTTGAAGAATTGCCGACGGATTTAAATTCGTATATCCTTTCTGGATCAACAATACCATCATGCTCACCATTCGCCTTTTGCTTTAATCTCGGTCCATTGATGCCTAGCAATTCTTTTAACGCATACTCATTTGCTTTGGCTAAATCTTCAATGGTATGAATTCCGATCGTTTTCAATTTATCTGCCGTTTTTTGCCCAACACCGTGCATGTCACCTGCTGGCAGCGGCCAGAGCATTTGCGGGACATCTCTTTTACGCAAAATGGTGATACCCATTGGCTTTTTCCAATTAGACGCCATTTTGGCTAAAAATTTATTCGGTGCAATGCCGATACTTGAAGGAAGCATGAGCTCTTCTACTAGCCTCGTTTGAATATCATGAGCGGTTTTCACTGCATGTTCGGCATATGGTGTATGCGTTAAATCAATATAGCCTTCATCAATCGATACCGGTTCAACTAAATCGCTATATTCTCTTAGTATCGTAAACATTTCTTGTGAGGAGCTGCGATACCGGTCAAAGTTTGGCGTACGGACAATCAGTCCAGGACAAAGCCGCTTCGCTTCCCACAATGGCATCGGCGGCTTCACACCTAATGCCCTTGCCTCGTAGCTGCACGTCACAACAATCCCTTTACGCTCTTTCGCATTTCCACTAATGGCTAAAGGTTTCCCTCTCAGAGAAGGGTCATACGCCATTTCTACATTGGCATAAAAAGCATTCATGTCTATATGAAAAATAATATTTGACATTGGCATCACCCCATTCTCTTGTCTACCTATATTTTTAATCGGTTCAGAATGAATCAATCTTTGTAGATTACCTTTTATGCTCAATTATACATTGATTTGATTCACCTTTCCTCAAAAAAACCTTCTCTTAAGAAAGAGAAGGCTCCACATTCATTTAATTAAACTTTTTCTTCAAGTATACCATTTTGATATTGAATATCCTCATATGTTAACACTTCATTTTTACTCTGGTAGAGATGTTTAACAACCGGCGTGGGCTGTTGATTAAAATTCATACTCAAACTTTGATTAGAGTAGTGTCCAGCCGGATCAATATAATATTTAAAATCAATCACTTTTTCTACATCAATTTCAGCGTAAGCAATCCCCTCTGTTTCAGCTGGAACCATATCACTGATCGGTTCTCCATCTGGACCGTAAATGCACGTATGCCCACTCTTAAATGTTTCAAAGTAATCTCTTTGCTCCTGTGTTAAACAAATCATCTCTTTCATTTCCTCAGTATATATAGACGAAGTCATCAGCACAAATGTTTGTGTCGCGATGGCATAATATCGACTTGAAATTTCATCATCAAAATAACCTGGCCAGGATGCAACATGTACCTGCTCATTTTGGGCATTCATCGCCATAAGGTCTAACGGCACTTGATGCTCCCAACACATCAACCCACCAAGATTTCCAATCTCCGTTTGAAAAACCGGCATCATACTTCCGCTTCCATCACCCCAGATTAGTCTTTCAGCTACAGAAGCTCTCATTTTTCGATGTTTTCCTATTAAATCCCCATTTGGATTAAACCAAAGTTGAGCTAAATAGAGAGAGCCACCATCTTTTTCACTGCATGATATACAAACGTACGTTTCATTTCTTTTCGCTGCCTCACTTATTTTTTGAATGGCTAAGCTGGGGATTTCCACTGCATTTTTATACAATTCATGATAGAACTTTCTTGTATATTCTGGATGACCAATAAAAGCAAACCAAGGATAACCAGGCAAAAATGCCTCTGGGAATGCCACAAGCTTTGCGCCATTTGAAGCTGCCTCGTCAATCAATTCACATGATTTTTCAACTGTTGCCTCCAAATTTAAATAGACGGGTGCTGCTTGTACCGCAGCTGCTCGAAATTTAGGGTAAATACTTGTCATATTTCAAAACCTCCATTTCTTTATTCCACTTAATTATAAGATAGGAATTATGAAGTTTGGATGACAATTACCATTAAAGTAATAATAAGGATTTTATTCAATGGAGGAAACACGTGGTTCTGTTAGACATTTAACAATGTGTATAGTACACTGTGAGTAATGAAATGGATGTGATAATCATGATTATTGATACATTCAATGAAGTCTTTTTCCTTGTTGAATTCTTTACGATTATTCTTCCAGCGCTGACGGCCATCGGCATTGCATTTTTATTAAAAGATTGCCGAATGAACGAGCACCTTGGTGGTCATCGTTTGGAAGAGTTGAACGCATCGTGCTTGAATCGAACAGACTTTCTGTTTATCATATATGATCGCATTACAACTTGGATTAGTAAAGTCATTCGAATGAAAAGATCATCAAATGATGATGAAGACCATTCGCTTCCTCTCTCTTATTAGATTTTTATTATTGAGGAGGAAACGAATTGAAACGTTTATTGACTGTTTGCACTACTTTATTTTTGATGATGATGGCGTCACCTGCATTTGCGGCAAGTGCGCAAACGAATACGAGCTCTGATGGGTTTTTCCATCATTATTTTGTCCAGCCTTTTTCTGAGTTGATCATTTGGCTTGCGAACTTCTTTCATGATGATTATGGGTTATCCATTATGTTCGTGACGTTGATTGTCCGCCTGCTCATTTTCCCGCTTTTTGCGAATCAATTTAAGAAACAAAAAGTCATGCAGGAGAAAATGGCACTGATTAAACCTCAAATTGACCAAATACAAAGCAAATTGAAGAAAACGAAAGAACCTGAGAAACAAAAAGAACTACAAATGGAAATGATGAAAGTTTACAAAGAGAACAACGTAAACCCGCTGGCGATGGGCTGTCTGCCTATGCTGATTCAAATTCCAATTGTTCTTGGCTTTTACTCGGCTATCCGCTCAACACCAGAGATCGCAACACATTCGTTCTTATGGTTTAACTTAGGACAAACCGATCTATTGGTAGCAATCTTTGCAGGCGCTATGTATTTCTTGCAATTTTATGTCACGCAAAGATATGCGAAGCAATCAGGCACCCAAACAGAGGCTGCGCTGAAGCAAGCCAAAGTGATGGGCATGATTTTCCCAATTATGATGCTGTTTATTTCAATCAATGCACCCGCTGCCCTTCCTTTATACTGGATGACAAGCGGATTATTACTCACGATTCAAACAATTATTTTAAATGTGATGTACCAAAAATCAAAAACGAAAGCTGCGGCAAACGATCAAATCAACCCAGCTGCTGAATAAAAATGAGCCCCTTATCTGATGATAAGGGGCTTTCTTTATGCCAATTCTTCTTTCAATCTTTCTGGCAATTGATCGAGGTCCTCAATTTTTCCAAGGAACTTACTAGGGTCCACTTGTAAAATCATCTTGTTCTCTCTCTCCACGACGCCGAAGAAATATTCAGATGCTTTTGTGTTCATATGAAATGGCTTGATCTCGCTTAGCTCGATATCAATGATATCTTTCGCATCTGAGACAAGACAGCCAATCATTTGATCGTTTAATTCAAATAGTAAAATCTTGGACTGTTCGTTCACATCAAGGGGCTTTCCGTGAAGCATCACACCTGTGTCACTGACTGGAATGACCTCTCCTCTTAATGACATGAGTCCTTTAATTTCTTTTGGGAGGTTCGATACTTCTTGTAAATAAGGAACCTTCTCAATCGAACGAATATGCTCTACACTGATGCCAAAATCCTCTTGCCCCACCTGGAAAATAATAATCTTTTGCGTGCTCACAGAGTCTCCTGCCTTTACGATGGATTTGTCGTTTCTTCGATAATGGCGAGAACCATTTCAGCTGTTTTGACTAATTCTTCAATCGGCATTTTCTCATTTTTCGTATGAATATCTTCATATCCAACAGCTAGGTTGACGGTTGGGACGCCGTTCCCGGCAATGACGTTTGCATCACTGCCTCCGCCGCTCGTCTGTAGTTCTGAAGGACGGCCAATTTTCGCAGCCGCTTTTTTCGCCACTTCTACGACTTGATCGCCGTGAGAGAATTTGAAGCCTGGATACATGATGTCAATTTGTACATCGGCACTTCCGCCCATTTCTTTAGCGGTTTTTTCAAAGGCTTCTTTCATCTTCGCTACTTGTGCTTCCATTTTTGCAGGTTCTAAAGAGCGTGCTTCAGCAAGAATATCGACTTGATCGCAGACAATATTCGTTTGCGTTCCGCCTTCAAAACGGCCGATATTCGCCGTTGTTTCTTCATCAATACGGCCAAGCGGCATGCTGGCAATCGCTTTTGATGCAATGGTAATCGCAGACACGCCTTTTTCAGGTGCCACACCTGCGTGAGCTGTTTTTCCATAAATGGTTGCGCGTACTTTCGCCTGTGTTGGCGCAGCCACGATAATCGTACCGACCTTGCCATCTGAATCAAGGGCATAGCCATATTTTGCTGTCATCAGTTTCGGATCTAACGCTTTTGCTCCAACCAGTCCTGATTCCTCACCTGCCGTGATGACAAATTCAATCGTACCATGCGGCAAATTCTTCTCTTTCAGCACGCGGATGGCTTCAAACATAGCAGCAAGCCCTGTTTTATCGTCAGCTCCAAGAATGGTTGTTCCATCCGTCTTGATATAGCCGTTTTCAATGACTGGTTTTACACCATTCCCTGGAACAACTGTGTCCATATGAGAAGTGAAATAGATCGTATCCGCCTCTTGATTTCCTTCAAGTGTGCAAATGAGGTTCCCTGCACCGTGGCCAGTTGTCGCCTTTGAATCGTCTTCAACCACTTTAAGACCAAGCTGCGTAAATTTTTCTTTTAATACTTCAACAATCTTTTCTTCGTGTTTTGTTTCCGAATCAATCTGAACAAGTTCTAAAAATTCGTCTAGTAAGCGTTTCTCATTGATCATGATGGTGCTCCTCCTCTTATAGCGGCATGTTGCCATGCTTTTTTAACGGTCTATCTTCTACTTTACTGCGAAGCAGATCAAATGAGCGAATCAATCGCTCTCTCGTTTCAGTTGGCGTTAAAATATCGTCTACCAGCCCTAACTGAGCCGCTTTCAATACACTCGGTTCCTTGTCAAACTCCTGCGAAGCAGATTGAACAATTTCGTCTGCAAACGTTTTTCCCATGACATCGATTTCTGCCTCCGGCCATGCATAAACAAAGTCAGCCCCTAAGCCCTTACTATTCATGGCGACATATGCACCGCCAAACGCCTTTCTTAAAATCACGGTTATTTTTGGAACTGTCGCTTCTGCGTACGCATATAGAAGCTTCGCGCCGTGCCGGATAATTCCCGCATGCTCAGCTTTCTCCCCTGGTAAAAACCCAGGAACATCCACAAGGGTTAAGATGGGAATATGAAACGCATCGCAAAACCGGATAAACCTGGCCGCTTTATCAGCAGCGTCAAGATCAAGGCTTCCTGCCAGCACCTTTGGCTGATTGGCTACAAGACCAATCGAAGACCCTTGTAATCTGGCAAAACCTGTGACGATATTTTTCGAGAAACAAGGCTGCGTTTCAAAGAATGAGCCGTGATCGGTTATCGCTGTCACCACTTGTTTGACATCATAGGTGCGTGATGGATCCCTTGGCAAGATGTCGCCTGGATCAATGGCATCATGCTTACGTGCCTCTCTATGAATGACAGCCTGTTGTTTCGTTGGTATGTACGTTAAAAGAGTTCGAACCGCTTTTAACACGTCCCTCTCATCTTTCCCAGTATAGTGCACATTCCCGCTTGTCTGATGCTGAACACTTGCACCGCCAAGCCGGTCAGGACAGACCGTTTCTCCTGTTGCCTTCTCTATGACTTTCGGACCAGTTAAAAACATATGGGCTGTTTGCTCCGTCATGAATACAAAATCAGTCAATGCAGGCGAATAAACTGCACCTCCAGCACATGAGCCTAAAATAACGGATATTTGCGGGATTTGACCAGAGTACAACACGTTACGTTTAAAAATCTGACCGTATCCTTCTAATGATACCACACCCTCTTGAATTCTCGCACCACCTGAGTCTTTTAGACCGATGATGGGCATCTGATTTTTAGCCGCCAGATCCATTAAAGAGGCAATTTTTTTGGCATGCATTTCGCCTAATGATCCCCCATATACCGTCGCATCTTGTGCATAAACACATACGGGTCTTTCATGAATCAGCCCAGTTCCAATAATGACGCCGTCACCTACATGCTCTGATCTGTGACCTTTTGCAAACGGCTGTATTTCCATCAAGCTATCCTGATCAAGAAGTTCATGCAGCCGCTGACGAACAGTCAGCTTTCCTTTGTTTCGTTGGGCCGCTGCTCGTTTTTCACCACCGCCCTTTAAAGCCTTCTCTCGCCATTCAGACAAGTCATTGAACGATTCATTCATCGCCATATTTCTCTCCTTTCAAGGGCTCACACAATTCAAATAACACACCCGCTGTTTCTTTTGGTGAAATAAACGCGATACGTTTTCCGCTGGCACCCATTTGTGCTGTTTTTTGAAGGAGCTGTACGTCTAAGTGATCAAGATGGATAAGATCAGCCTGAATGTCATCTGACTTTAATGCAATATGATGAAGACCCTCTCCTCTTTTTGTTAGGAAGGTATGTAATTTGCTATGATCTGCCATCGGTTCAATCAATTCAATGTGCAGGTCACCAAGTGAAGCGAAGGACGCCTTAATCTCTTGTTCAGGAATTTCTTGTATGTCTGAAAATTGCCAGTTAAACAGTTGATGAAGCGTATGACTTGTTTCTTTAATAGAAAAGACAGCAATGGCGATATGATCGATTTGGTTCATCCGTTCACTTCCTTTGTTGATCACTTGTCGCGTACTAAAAAACCAGCTAGAATAAAGAAAGGTGCGCTCGTCGCAAAAATCTTCCGTAATAGGGGTGCGATATGTCTCAGAAATTCATGAAATTTATGGTATTGCTCATGATTAGCTTGCTGTTAATTTCTTCACTATTAGCAGGAGCAGCAACCTTTTTATAAGGTTTCTATAACAGCAGACAAGCAGGTGATTCGTTCGATCAACGAATGGCCTGTTTGTCTTTTGCTAGCTTTTCAAATGAATCGCTTGATTTGGTAATCCACACTTTTGTTCCAATTGGAAGCTGATCAAACAGTTGTTCTACATCTTGATTATGAAGTCTCACACAGCCTGCCGTGATAAATTTCCCTATCGATGTTTCGTCACTTGTTCCATGAATCCCATAGATTCTTCCATCTGTCCCTCGTGCATCAAATCCAATCCATCTTCGGCCAAGAGGGTTATTCTTCGCACCGCCTTCAATATTCTTTCTTCTGTAATAAGGATCTTTCGCTTTAATCATAATGGTAAATTCACCTTCTGGCGTTAACTCAACTGTTTTCCCTGTAGAAGCAGGATATACGTTTTGGATTTTCCCTTGATCAATATAAGCAAGTTCGTTCGTTTGTTTATTAATAATGACAAATGGGTCTCCGGGAAGCGGGTTCTGTCCGAGCGGCCAAATAGGCGAAAGGGACATGGTCAGCACGGTATAAAATAAAAGACGCATAGGCTCCTCCTTTTTTCATTAGATTGACCAATGAAGGAGGAACTCATGCGTCTCTATTCTTTCATCCCTTTAAAATAGCTTTTCAACACTAAATATTGTTCCATTTCCCCGAGGAAATGAAAGAGTGCGGCTCTTGCCTCAAATTCTTCTCGTGTTTGCGGAAGCGGGAGAGCTTCGAACTCTTCTTTCATATCAATCAGACGTCTTAAAAACTTATGCGCCGTGTTACCTGGGTGAATATGTTCGCGCAAGTCTCTGATGTATTCTGCAATGATTTGCCCATGCTCTGTTGTAATAGAAATAGACGTAATTTTCGGAAGCACGCGCTCAATGATTTCAAATTGCTTTTGTCTCATGTTGAAATAATGATAATACAGATTTTCATGTCTTAGCACATGGTTTTCAACATCACGATATGCGAGAGCTTTCGCTTCTTTGATCAATTGGTGTGTCTCTGGTATTTCTTTGCCTGTCCAGTCTTGTTTCCCTGTCATTAAGTATTGCTCAATTTCTTCAAAGATTTTTGCAAAATTGGCTTCAATTTGTTCACTGTACCGTTTGAGCTTTTTATCGACACTTGGCATATACAGGTTCATAATGAGCGCTACCCCAACACCAATTGTGATCAGCAGCAGCTCATTCCAGATGAGATGAAGAGTAATCCCCCCAGACATGTACAAATGAAGAATGATGACAGAGCTTGTGACAATCCCTTCTTTGATTCGGAGCAAAACGGTTGTCGGAATAAAGACGAGCAGCATTAGTCCAATAACGAAAGGATGATAACCAATCAGATCGAAAAATAAATAAGAAAACAAGATGGCGAGACTGCATGCTGCAAACCGAGCCCCTGATGCTAAGAGTGACCTTTTTTTCGTCACCTGAATGCACAGGATTGTAATAATCCCGGCAGCTGAATAATTTTGCAAGCCAAGCATTTGTGCAATATAGATGGCTATAGCTGTTCCTAATGCTGTTTTCAGCGTTCGGTAGCCGATTTTAAACATGATGTAATTCACTCTTTTCTGTCTTGTTTCCATTCACTTTTGTGAAATGATGAACTTTTTTTACTTTCCCCATTATAATCAAAAAAAGAAGAAGATGTTAAGTCTCCTTCTTTTTTTCTTTATAATATTTTTTGTAAAAAGTCTTGCGCACGCTGTGAAGACGGCGATTCAAAAAATTGAACAGGATTCGCATCTTCTACAATTTTCCCGTCATCCATAAAGATCACACGGTCAGCCACTTCTTTTGCAAAGCCCATTTCATGTGTGACGATCACGAGCGTCATCCCCGATTGAGCCAGCTCTTTCATGACCTCTAATACTTCCTTCACCATTTCAGGATCAAGTGCAGAAGTTGGTTCGTCAAACAGCATAATGTCTGGTGTCATTGCAAGCGCACGTGCAATCGCCACACGCTGCTTTTGACCACCGGACAAACGGTTCGGGAAATCATCTTTTTTCTCTAAAAGCCCTACCTTTTTTAACAGGTCTTCGGCTTGTTTGATGCTGTCTTCTTTCGATTGATTCTTCACATTCATTGGCGCATACGTAATATTTTCTAGCACGGTTTTATGCGGGAACAGGTGGAAATGCTGAAACACCATTCCAATGTTCTCACGTACTTTTAGTGCATTGGTTTTTGGATTTGTGATTTCCGTATCCTTAATCGTAATGACACCGGAAGTCGGCTTTTCAAGTAAGTTGATGCAGCGAAGAAACGTCGATTTTCCTGAACCAGATGGTCCAATGACCGCGACAACTTCCCCTTCTTTAATGGTAGTGTCGATTCCTTTTAGTACTTCATTTTTGCCAAAAGATTTTGTGAGCTTCTCTATTTTAATCATTAGATTTTAACTTCCTTTCCACCGATTTGCCGACAAAGGTGAGAACAAGCACGATGACATAATAGATGAGACCCGCAAAAATAAGCGGTTCGAGATAATTATACGTAACGGCACCTGCTTGGTAGGCTCGTCTCATCACATCGCCCAGTCCAATGACTGTAACAATCGCTGATTCTTTTGTCAGTGTAATCGTTTCGTTCACAAGTGCAGGTGAAATATTTTTGAATGCTTGTGGAAGCAATAAGTCCTTCATCATTTTAGCATAAGGGATGCCTAAAGCAACGGCCGCTTCTTTTTGACCTTTATCAATGGCATTAATACCAGCACGAATAATTTCAGATACGTATGCCGCCGAGTTGAGTGAAAATGCCGCTACAGCAGCCCAGTATTGGTCGATTTGAAAGCCGAGAAGCTGAGGCAGACCAAAATAGATAATTAGAAGCTGAAGCACAAGCGGTGTGCCTCGGAAGATTGACGTATAAAAATCTGCAAGCCAAATGAGCGGCTTAAACACACTAATTTTACAGAGCGTTAATAAAATCCCTAAGATAAAACCAAGGAAAAGTGACACCACTACAATAGAAAGCGTGACCTTAAGACCTTCTAAAATAAAGGGCATCTGAGGTATTACATCTTTAAAATCCATCATTATATTCTCCTTTTTTTGCCTTCATACGAAATCAAAGAATAAACAGGAAAAAAGTTCAACACGTGTTGAACTTTTCAGCGCTTACTACTTGATTTTCATGAATGACGCTGATCCTTTTCCTGCATTATTTTTCATCAGCAAACCATTTTTTAATCAATTGATCAAGTTCGCCATTATCCTTCATTTCTTTTAAAGATTTATTGAATTTCGCTGTTAAGTCGCTATTTTTTTTGAATGCAATGGCTGAACCTTCGTTTGAGCTATTCAATCCAAATGCTTGGAATTCTTTTTCCTTTTCTAAGTAACCAGCAGCCACTTTATCTTCAATAATCGCTGCATCAAAGCGGCCGGCTTTGATCTCTTGAATGATATCAGAGATTTTATTACGATCTTCAACTGTTAGGTTATATTTCTTTTGCAAACCGTTTGCTTCATCCTGTTGAATAGAACCTAATTGAACGCCAACTGTTTTGTCTTTTAAATCTTTCTCTGCTTTGATTCCGCTAGATTTCTTTGATACAACCAAGTTTTCAGCATTGTAATAGACATCAGAGAAATCAACTTGTTTTTTACGTTTTTCTGTAGGTGTCATTCCTGCAAGGACAATATCAGCTTTGTTTGTTTTAAGTGCTGATACAAGGCTTGCAAAGTCCATATCTTGAATTTCTATCTTGTAGCCGTTCTTTTTCGCTAGTGCTGTTGCAAGATCTACATCGAAACCGACAACTTTATCGCCATCTTTTGATTCAAATGGCGGATAATCTGCTGATGTCGCCATAATGAGTGTTTTGTCATCTCCTGATGCGTTTGAATTATTAGAAGAAGTTCCGCATGCTGCTAGGGCAGCTGCAAGACCAGCCGTCATAAGTAATAATAACCACTTTTTCATATGATGATGCCTCCCAGTATTTAAAATCATGTGTAAATTTGAATATTTATTCACTATAATGTATTTTAAACACTTTCTTTTTAAGATGCAATAGTATTTTGCTAAAATTATTTCGATACAATTGTCTTATAAAACAAAAAACAGACCGGCCAAAAGACCGGGCTGCTTCATATTTATTCATTCAAAAGGTACATTTTATATTTCTTCGCAATGCACATCGAAAGCGGCTTGAAGTTTTGACACAACTTCCATTGGTTCGTGTCCCTCAATTTCATGACGCTCTACCATTTTGATGATCTTACCATCTTTTAGTAGTGCAAATGATGGTGAAGACGGCGGGAAGCCTTCAAAGTATTCACGTGCTCTTGCCGTTGCCTCTTTGTCCTGTCCAGCAAACACTGTTAGCAATTGATCTGGACGCTTATCGTAATGAACAGAATAACCAGCAGCTGGTCTTGCAATACCGCCAGCGCAACCGCACACTGAATTCACCATAACAAGTGCCGTGCCTTTTTTAGTCAGTGCTTCGTCTACTTCTTCAGCTGTTGTCAGTTCATTGTAGCCTGCCTGCTTGATCTCTTCTCTCGCTTGTTTCACAATATCATTCATAAATAAATTAAAATCAATATTCATATCCGTTCACTCCTTCTACGTACCAACACCATTTTAACTCCATCATATCAAGGAAAACGCCTGCGGGCAAATGTGTTGTCTTTTCCCTCTTCACTTTTTTCAAACATCGTTTATGAGCTGTCAAATTGGGGAAAAGTGATGATAAAGAGATGAAAGGGAGAACTGCGTGATGGCACAATTCAAAAAAGCGATGCTAATTTATAATGGAAATGCTGGACAAAAAAACATGGAAAAAACACTAGGTCAAACAGTGCCTCTTCTTTCTCTACATATCGATGAACTCATCCTTAAACCAACAAAGCAGCCAAATGATGCCTATCATTTCTGCCGTGCGATAGATGAGACAGTTGAATTGCTCATTATATTAGGTGGAGATGGTACCGTGCATGAATGCATGAACGGAATTGGCGGTTTAGCAAAAAGGCCGGCTGTAGCGATATTACCTGGCGGGACATGCAATGACTTTTCTAGAACGCTTGGCATTCCTCAACAAATGCAAAAAGCTGCTCAAATGATTGTAGACGGCGCCCGAAAAAAGGTCGACTTAATCAAAGCAGAAGATCGATACCTTTTAAATTTCTGGGGGATCGGGCTCATTGCAGACACCTCCAATAATATTAATGACAAGGAAAAAGCCGTACTCGGCAAAATCAGCTACTTCACAAGCGCCATTAGAACCCTGCAGCAAACAGATCCTTTTCACGTACGCATTGAAACCGAAGAGGAAAACTGGGAAGAGGAAGCTGTGATCGTACTTGTGATGAACGGACAATTTATCGGTACAAATAAAATTGATTTGCCAAATGCAGCAATTGATGATGGAAAAGCCGAAATTTTAATTTGTAGAAATACTAGTTTCTCTGCTTTAAAAGAGATATTTTCAATGAACCGGGAAGAGCTAGAGGATTTTACCGGTGATCTGTCTCTCATCCAATCGTCCCGTGTTCATATCCACACAAAAGAGGAAATGGATGCAGATACAGACGGTGAAGTATACATGACAGCCCCCTCTTCCCTCGAAGTATTAAAGCAACATGTGACCTTTATTGTTCCAGCACAATAAAGAAAGCGCCCGAGATCATTTAGATTCGGGCGTTTTTTTAATATAGCGTCTGTATAAATATTCAAGTGCATACCCAAGCAGAGTGCCTAAAAGAAGTGAAATGCCTAAAAAGCTATTTGCTGCTCCTTTAAATCCACCTATAAATAGCAAGCAGTACGCAATTTGAATGATTGAAACGATGGATATGATGAGTAGTAATCTTTTAGGTTGATTGCGTGATTTCGAAATATACCGAAGAAAAGCGAACGCAATCGCTGTGATAAACATGAGGCCAATCGTTAGAAAAGCAAAAAAATCTAGTCCGGACATATCATCGCTCCTTTCTCATTGATATGGAAATCCCCCTCTCATGATCGGGAGGGGGAAATTAAAGTGGCTTAATAAACAGATGTCTGCTCGTCGATGCCTTCAAGGATTTGTTTAATTCTTTGAAGGAATCTGCCGCACACAAGACCATCTAGTACTCTGTGATCCAATGAGAGACAAAGGTTCACCATGTCTCTTGCCGCAATCATTCCACCCACAATCATTGGACGCTTCACGATCGATTCTACTTGTAAAATGGCCGCTTGCGGGTAATTAATGATCCCCATTGATTGTATTGAACCAAATGACCCCGTATTATTTACGGTGAAGGTGCCGCCTTCCATGTCACTTTGCTTCAGCGTTCCTTGTCTTACCTTGGAAGCAAGCTCATGAATTTCTTTGGCGATACCCTTAATGGTCTTTTCATCAGCATCCTTAATCACTGGAACAAAAAGAGCGTCATCTGTAGCGACAGCAATCGAAACATTGATTGCTTTCTTTTGAACAATTTTATCTCCAGCCCACATGCTGTTCATTTCAGGGAATTCCTTTAATGCTTGAGCCACTGCTTTGACAAAGAATGCAAAGAACGTCAAATTAAAGCCTTCTTTTGCTTTAAATTGATCCTTTAGCTGATTTCTTCTTGTCACAAGGTTTGTCACATCGACTTCCATCATCGTCCATGCATGTGGAATTTCATGTTTGCTTCTCAGCATATTTGCTGCAATCGCCTGCCGGATCGGCGTGACTGGCAGCTCGACATCACCAGGCATTGAAGAGATGGAAGGCGCATCTTTCGCTTTTGATGACGGCGCACGATTCGTTTGAACCTCACCTTCACTTACAGGTGCTGCCTTCTCTTTTATGCCTCCACCCTCGATGAGCTGAAGCAAATCTTTTCTTGTGATTCGGCCGCCTGCTCCTGTTCCTTGAACAGCCGCTAAATCAATCCCATGCTCATCTGCTAAACGAAGGACTGCTGGAGAGTATCGTTTCTTTTGACTTTGATCCGCTTTTGCTTGATCAGGAGCGGATGCTTCGTTTTGTTCAGGTGCCGCTTCTTCTTCTTTTGCACTCTGCTGCGTGCTGCCTTCTACTTCAATTTCACAAAAAACTTCTCCTACTTGAAGTGTATCGCCTTCCTCAGCCGATAGCTTTGTAATCGTTCCTGTAAAGGATGACGGGACCTCTGCGTTCACTTTATCTGTCATCACTTCCGCAATAGGATCGTATTTATTCACTTGATCGCCAGGTGAAACGAGCCATTTGCTAATGGTTCCTTCTGTTACACTTTCACCTAGCTGAGGCATTTTCATTTGTTCAATTGCCACTTGAAACCCTCCTCTTTCTTAAAACGCCGCTAGCTCTCTCATTTCAGCTTCTACCTTATCCGGATTGACCATGAAGAATTTTTCCATTGTCGGGGCATAAGGCATTGGCGGGATATCAGGTCCTGCTAGACGTTTAATAGGTGCATCTAAATCAAATAAGCAATGCTCCGAAATGATCGCCGCAACCTCACTCATAATGCTTCCCTCTTTTGTATCTTCCGTTAAAAGAAGAACTTTTCCCGTTTTTGATGCCGCTTCAATAATCGCTTCCTGATCAAGCGGGTATACTGTTCGCAAATCGAGAATATGAGCGGAAATTCCGTCTTTTGCAAGGCGGTCTGCTGCTTGCAGCGCAAAATGAACACATAGGCCATATGTAATGACCGTGATATCATCGCCTTCACGTTTCACATCTGCTTTTCCAATAGGAAGTGTATAATCCTCTTCAGGCACTTCTCCTTTAATAAGACGGTATGCACGTTTGTGTTCAAAGAACAATACAGGATCTGGATCACGCACTGCGGCCTTTAAAAGACCTTTTACATCATAAGGTGTAGAAGGCATCACAATCTTTAAGCCAGGTTGATTGGCAAAAATCGCTTCGACCGATTGTGAATGATAAAGTGCTCCATGAACACCGCCGCCATAAGGTGCGCGGATGACCATTGGACAGCTCCAATCATTATTTGAACGGTATCTAATTTTTGCAGCCTCTGAAATGATTTGGTTGATAGCAGGCATAATGAAATCCGCAAATTGCATCTCTGCAATCGGGCGCATTCCATACATCGCTGCCCCAATACCCACACCAGCAATAGCTGATTCTGCAAGTGGTGTATCCATCACGCGCTCTTCTCCAAATTGCTCGTAAAGACCCGCTGTCGCTTTAAATACGCCGCCTTTTTTCCCGACATCCTCTCCGAGCACAAACACTTTCGGATCTCGTTCCATTTCTTCTTTCATCGCCAGTGTAATGGCGTCTATATATGACATAACAGGCATTTTTCTTCCCCCTTACTCCGCATACACGTAACGAAGTGCGCTTTCTGCTTCAGCATAAGCTGCGTTTTCCGCTTCATCAGTGGCTTCGTTTACGATTTGCATGATTTCTTTTGTCATCTCTTCTTTCATTTCAGAAGTCATGACGTTACCTTCGATTAAGTACGTTTCATATTGGATGAGCGGGTCTTTCTTTCTCGCTTCGAGCACTTCTTCTTTTTCTCGATAACTTGAATCATCGTCATCACTAGAATGCGCAGTTAAACGGTAAGAAATAGCTTCAATCAATGTTGGGCCTTCGCCTCTCGCCGCACGATCTCTCGCTTCTTTGACAGCTGCATATACTTCAAGCGGATCATTACCATCTACGGTAATGCCAGGCATTCCGTACCCAATTGCACGATCTGAAATGCGTTCACATGCCACTTGTTTGTCGTATGGAACGGAAATGGCGTACTTATTGTTTTCACACATGAGAATAACAGGCAGCTTATGCACAGCAGCAAAGTTGGCTCCTTCGTGGAAATCACCTTGGTTTGAAGAGCCTTCACCGAACGTGACAAAGCTGACAAAGTTTTTCTTCTCTAAACGTCCAGCAAGTGCGATTCCCACCGCATGAGGAACCTGTGTTGTGACAGGCGATGATCCGGTCACAATTCGGTTTGATTTTTGTCCAAAATGACCCGGCATCTGTCTTCCGCCTGAGTTTGGATCGTCTTTTTTTGCGAAACCAGACATCATTAAATCTTTCGCTGTCATCCCAAATGCCAGCACAATCCCCATATCGCGATAGTAAGGTAATACATAATCTTCTTCTCTATTAAGCGCAAAGGCTGCTCCGACTTGCTGCGCTTCCTGCCCTTGGCAAGAAATCACGAATGGAATTTTCCCAGAACGGTTTAATAGCCACATCCGTTCATCGATTTTTCTTGCTAGTAGCATTGTTTTATATATGTCAATTGCTTGTTCATCTGATAATCCTAATTCCTGATGACGCATGTTACTCATCATGTTTCCCTCCTTGATTAAAAATGGATCGCCTTACCGTCAACAGCAAGTGCTGCCTCGCCAATCGCCTCTGACAAGGTTGGGTGCGGGTGAATCGTTTGCCCCACTTCCCACGGCGTTGCATCAAGTACTTTGGCTAATCCAGCTTCAGATATCATATCTGTTACATGAGGACCAATCATATGAATCCCTAAGATATCATCTGTTTTTTGATCAGCAATGATTTTGACAAATCCATCAGACTCGCCAAATACAAGCGCTTTTCCAATCGCCATGAAAGGGAATTTCCCAATCTTGACTTCATAGCCTTGCTCTTTTGCCGCCTGTTCAGTGAGTCCAACACTAGCGGTTTCTGGGTGAGAGTAAACACATTTAGACACGAGCGTTTCATCGAGCGGCTTTGGTTCTTTTCCAGCCATATGTTCCACAGCAATCATGCCTTCGTGTGAAGCCACATGTGCCAGCTGAAGTCCGCCAATGACATCTCCTATCGCGTAAATATGCGATTCTTTCGTTTGATAATGTTCATTCACGACAATGCCTTGCTTTTCTGTTTGGATCTCCGTATTTTCGAGCCCTATGCCTTCAATATTTGGTACTCGGCCGACTGAAAGAAGGAGTTTTTCCGCTTCAAACGACTGAATGTCTCCGTCCTTTTCCGCTTGAATCTTGACGAAATTCTCTTGCTTTTCTACCGTATCTGGCAATACCTTCGCATTTGTAACAAAGGTGATGCCTTTTTTTGATAAAAGCTTTTCCATTTCTTTAGAAATGTCTTGATCTTCTGTTGGCAAAATGCGATCCGCAAACTCGATCACAGTGACTTTCACGCCAAAATCATTCAGCATGGATGCCCATTCAATTCCGATCACCCCGCCACCGACAATCAGCATCGACTGAGGCAGCTCTTGCAGTTCAAGCGCATCATCTGATGTGAGGATGTGCATTCCATCTGCTTCAAGTCCAGGCAACACGCGCGGTCTTGAACCCGTCGCAATGATGACCTGCTTTGGAATCAGCATTTCATTTTCATCCCCATTCGCCATTTCTACTGAGATGGTTCCTGGCATTGGCGAAAAGATAGATGGGCCAAGTATACGACCAAGCCCTTCGTATACATCAATTTTTCCTTGTTTCATTAAGTGTTTGACGCCGCCTGCTAGTTTTTCTACAATCTCTGCTTTTCTTTTTTGTACATTTGCAAATTGTAAGGCGATACCACTTGTCTCAATCCCAAAATCGGCCGCACGTTTGACCGTTTGATATACTTCTGCACTTCTGAGCAGCGCTTTAGATGGAATGCAGCCTTTATGAAGACATGTTCCTCCAAGCTGTGATTTTTCTACAACTGCTGTTTTCAATCCAAGCTGTGAGGCACGGATGGCCGCTACATAGCCGCCTGTGCCTCCACCAAGAATGACGAGGTCATATTCAGTTGCCATGACTTGTCACTCCTTTCTTCGTCCTTTGATCATTTGGGTATTCTTTCGGTGACTCTTCTTCTTTTAAAATACGAAGCGCGCCTTCTGCTAAGGATTGCAATTCGTTTTCACCTGGATACACAACGACATCTGAAATCCAGTCAATGTACCCTCTAATACTTGATGTAATTTGTTTGCTGTATGCAAGTCCGCCTGTTAATACAATGACGTCAACTGCTCCTTTTAACACAGCACTAGCTGCACCGATTTCCTTGGCAATTTGATAGCACATCGCTTCATAAATGAGCGCTGCACGCTCATCTCCCGCTTCGATGATGCGCTCTACTTTGACAGCATCTGTCGTGCCGAGATAACCAGCAAGACCACCTTCACCTATAATGCGCTTGAGCATTTCCTCTTGTGTGTATTCACCAGAAAAGCAAAGGTTGACGAGGTCACCTGTTGGAAGTGTACCTGCCCGCTCTGGACTAAAAGGGCCCTCGCCATGAAGTCCATTATTGACATCAATGACCTTTCCTTTTTCATGTACACCAATTGTGATACCGCCGCCCATATGCGTAATAATCATGTTCAAATCTTCATAACGCTTTCCAAAAGAAGCGGCTGTTTTTCTTGCGACCGCTTTTTGATTTAAGGCATGAAAAATGCTTTTTCGCTCAATCGTTGGCAGCCCTGAAATGCGAGCAATCGGCTTTAGTTCATCCACTACAACTGGATCGACAATAAAAGCTGGGATATTTAGGCCGAGTGCAATTTCTCGTGCAATGATACCACCTAGGTTGGACGCATGCTGTCCGGCATACCCTGCTTTTAGGTCCTCAACCATTTGCTCATTTACTTCATAAGTGCCTCCTTCAATTGGGCGAAGAAGACCGCCGCGGGCACAAACTGCATCAAATTTCGAGATATTCATCCCCTGTTCATGCAGTGTTTTCAGAATTGTTTCTTTGCGAAATGAAAATTGATCAATGATATGAGGAAACTGCTTTAATTCCTCATCTGTATGTCTTAGTGTTGTTTCAAAGATGGATCGTTCATTATGAAACACACCGATTTTTGTTGAAGTAGAGCCAGGATTAATCGTGAGAATACGCCATTCTTTTGTCAGCAAAAACAAAACCTCCGTTTCAACTCATTCTTCAAAATTAGCGACGACTTAAAATATGTTGACCATTTTGTAAGAATTGACTTCTTGATTTGCGCATTCTTTCAATTCGCTCTTCAGCCAATCGGTCTGCCGCTTTATAGGTTGGAATGGCATCACGGTTTGAAATTTCAATGACACGCTCAATATTTTGGTAAATGCCTTCGACTTTTTTCATTGCACGATCGGCATTATAACCGTAAAGCTCATCAGCAACGTTAATGACACCGCCTGCATTGATGACATAATCAGGTGCATATACAATGCCCATTTCATGAATAAGATCCCCATGATGCGTTTCTCTTAGCTGGTTATTCGCCGCACCTGCAATGACTTTTGCCTTTAGTTTAGGAATCGTCATATCGTTAATGGTTGCACCAAGTGCACACGGCGCATAAATATCACATTCTTGATCATAAATATCGTCAGGGTCTACAGCTTTTGCACCGAAGTCTTCTACCGCTCGCTGAACAGAATCTTTGTTGATATCTGTAACAATCAGCTGTGCGCCTTCTTCGTGTAGGTGTTTACACAGATTGTAGGCCACATTCCCAACACCTTGGACAGCAATCGTTTTTCCTTCTAATGAATCCGTCCCGAAAGCAGCTTTTGCAGCTGCTTTCATCCCTTTGTATACACCGTAAGCTGTAACAGGAGATGGGTTCCCGGAAGAACCAAATGCAGGAGAGATGCCTGTAACAAAGTCTGTTTCTTCATGGATAAGATCCATATCTTCTACAGTTGTACCGACATCTTCAGCTGTGATATAGCGGCCATTCAGCCCTTGAATGTAACGTCCAAAAGCACGGAACATTTCTTCATTCTTGTCTTTTCTCGGATCACCGATGATGACCGTTTTCCCGCCGCCAAGGTTAAGCCCTGCTGCCGCATTTTTATAAGTCATCCCTCTTGCTAGACGCAAAGCATCTTCGATGGCTGCTTCTTCGTTTTCATACGTCCACATTCTCGTTCCGCCTAGTGCTGGCCCAAGTGTTGTATCATGAATGGCAATAATGGCTTTTAAGCCAGATTGCTCATCCTGACAAAATACAAGCTGTTCATAATCGTATCGTTCCATATATTTAAAAAGTTCCATTGTCTATTCCTCCTAATACTTCCGCTTAATTTGATGTACAGATGGCAAGTGCAATTGAATAGAGTTTACTTTCGGCTGAATCAGACCGGCTTGTTAAAGCTATTGGCGCCTTCGCTCCTGCCACCACAGCCCCTACCTTTGCATGTGCAAAGTAAATGAGCGATTTATATAAGATGTTGCCTGCTTCAATTGTTGGCACAAGCAAAATATCTGCATGGCCAGCTACATCACTCGTAATATTTTTATGAGAAGCCGCCGTTTGAGAAATGGCATTATCTAAAGCAAGTGGCCCATCAACGAGGCAGCCAGAAATTTGACCTCTTCGATTCATTTGGGCAAGACTTGCAGCAGCCAGCGTCGAATCCATTGCTGGGTTCACTACCTCTACCGCAGATAAGACTGCAACCTTTGGCATGTCGTTTCCGACAGCATGTGCTACTTGAACGGAATTGATCGTAATTTCTTTCAGCATATTTAAATCCGGCGCGATGTTCATCGCAGAATCTGTTACATAGATAAAACGGTCGAAGCCTGGCACTTCGAAGGCCGCGACATGTGATAGGACACTCGCTGTTCGAAGTCCGTATTCTTTATTCAGTACCGCTTTTAAAAGGACGGCTGTCGGGACATTCCCCTTCATCAAAATATCTGCATGCTTCTCACTTACTGCCTGTACGGCAATTTTGGCAGATTCTTCGGGTGAATCAGAATGAATAATATCTATCCAGTCTTCATTGATCTCATGCTGTTTGACTCGCTCCTTCAGGTTGCGTTTGTCCCCAACTAGCAGGAAACGTGCGACCTTTCGTTCAATTGCCATATTGATGGCATGAAGCACTTCTTCATCCTCTGCATGAGCCACAGCCGCTGTTTTATTCTGCAACTGTGAGGCTTTGATAATCAGATCGTCTAGCTTCATACATGCCCACCTTTCCTTGTGCTCGGTTCATCTTTTCTTTATGCAAGTTCCGTGCCAACTTGAAACGCGAGGAAAATGGACCATTTCCCGATCAATCCGTGCATTTTTTTGCAGGCAACATGCATGTTATTGCATGCTATCTTTTGCAAGTTGATATTTATCCATTTTATAGTAAAGGTTCCGAATGCTGATCCCTAACGTTTTCGCTGTTTTGGTACGATTGAATTGATGCTTTTCAAGGGTTTGTTTGATTAGCTGCGCTTCAAATGCTTCAACGGCATCCGAAAGCGTCTCCCCCTCAAATTGGCTTACAGCAAGTTCCTGCTGCTCTTTTTCTTCATGTTCTTCTGACTCCATGAACGCAATATGCCCTTCATCAATCCATTCTTCTTGCGGATTCAAAAAGATCATGGCTCGTCCAAGCACATTTTCAAGCTCTCTCACGTTGCCAGGCCAGCTGTATGAGCGAAGTCTATTGAGTGCATTTTCTGTTAAACCACTCACATTCCGTCCATAGTCTAAATTGATCTTCTGGATGAGACGTTTGCTTAATGAGTCAATATCTTCAAGACGCTGCCTAAGCGGCGGGATGGAGATCGGGTATCTGTTCATCCGATAATATAAATCCTCTCTGAACTTCCCTTCCGCCATCGCTTTTTCAATATTGACGTTTGTTGCCGTGATCACACGGACATCCACCGGTATGGCTTTTGTTCCGCCTACTCTCACAATTTCTTTCTCCTGCATGACGCGAAGTAATTTCGCTTGTGTACTTGGGGTCATTTCACCAATCTCGTCTAAAAAGATGCTGCCGTGATTCGCTTCTTCAAACAGCCCTTTTTTCCCGCCGCGCCTTGCACCAGAAAACGCTCCTTCCTCGTAACCAAAAAGCTCTGACTCTAAAAGGGTCTCCGATAAGGCCGCACAGTTAACCCGTACGAAGCGATTATATTTCCGGTCACTTTCATTGTGAATGGCGTGTGCAAACAGCTCTTTCCCAGTACCTGATTCTCCTCGGAGTAAAATGGTAGCCGGTGTTTTTGCACCTAGCTTTGCCTGCTCAAGTGCCACAAGCATTTGCTCACTTTCTCCAATAATGTCTTCAAACGTGTACTTTGCCTCAAGGGTTCGGATGAGCTGTCTTGCTTTATTCAATTCATTCGTGAGTGATTGGATTTCTGATACGTCATGAATGACGCCAACACTGCCTTTTAGAATGCCATCAACGATGACTGGCGCTACGTTGACGATCACATCCTTTTTATTTGGCCCGACTTTCATTCTGACGCCTCGAACCGGTCTTCTTGTTTCAAGAACCTTCAAGTGCATGCTTTCACCTTCAGAAATATCTGCACCAGCTGGTTTACCCACAACCTCTTTGTCCGTTAAACCGGTCATTTTCGTATAAGCACGGTTAATTAAGATCCCTTTTCCTTGCTCATCTACAACCGATATGGCTTCATCTGATGATTGAATGATAGCCTCAAGCATTGTTCGCACTTCTTTGAGGTTCGTGACTTCCTCCGCAAGCTCCACAGCATCTGTAATATCTTTAAAGATAGACAAAGCGCCGAGCATTCTCCCTGCGTCATCAATAATTGGCAAGCGCGTTGTGACAATTTGTATTTGCTGATTCAGAAATTGTTTTTGATTAAATTCTGGCTCTCTCGATCTTAAAATGTAAGGAAGTTTCGTGTTTGGAATCACTTCTCGTATGTGACGGCCAATCGCATCTTTTTGCGATCGTCCAACCATTTTGGCAGCCGATCGATTAAATAGGACCACTTCTTCATCCATATTAATAAAAATCATGCCATCGTTCGTTGCATTAAAAATGCGGTCATGTTTATAGGTTTGTTCCTTTAACATTTGAATAAGCTGCTGTTTTTCTGACATTAATTCTGATATGACGTACGCCATTGAACTTGGAACAATGACAGCATGCTCTGGTTTTTTTTCAATCAGTTCCTTTAACACAGCAGAACGGCCTGTTGTTTCAATGATGATATCAATGTCATCTTTTATGTATTCTTTCCAATCCGTTGTCGTATCAATTCCATTCTTTTTCGCTTCTACCATCCCCGGTGCCTCAAGATCAAGGTCGGCGATCGCAACGATTTGAATCATATTTGTTTTCAGCAATGTTTCAAGCAATGCTGATCCACCCTGTCCCGCACCGACAATCAAGACTCTCTGCATCCCGTTACCCCTTTATATGAAAAAATTTGCACACCATAATTTTCCGTTGCAAAAAATTGCACAACTCTTATATTACCACGTTTTCCTTTCTTGACAAAATATTTTTTGAATTAGACAATGGAAGTAAATGACGATTAAGGGGACATTTGATGGGGAGAATACTTGCATTAGTCATTATTTTAATACCTGGCGCCTTTGCAGCACTTGGAATTAAGCTGCTTCGTGACACTGTTTTTGGCATCATCATTGCACCATTTCCATTTTTATGGCTGCAAGGAATTGCAGGGTTGTTATTTTTAGGGGGAGGTCTTTATGTTGTAGCTGGGTTTATTTTATATAGAGACCGTAAACGCAATAAGGTGACTGCTCGCTTTAGGCAAAGATAAGCATGAAAAAAGACCTGCTGATGATTGCAGGTCTTTATTTCATTTCTTCTCTTATTTTCACGGCTCGATCAGGAAAATCAGTGAAAATACCATCAACACCTAAGGAGAACATTTTTTGCATCTGCTTCTCACTGTTTACTGTAAACGGCCTAATCACTTGATGAGCCGCACGGAGTGCTGATACGACCTCTTTTGTTACCCCAGCACCCTTTATATTTGGATGGTATCCACTTGCAGGGATTGTTTTTAAGTACATCTCTGGCTGATGAATCACATCCATTGTAAGTACCGCAAGTTCAATTTGCGGCATCAGCTTGTGAAAAAGAGCTAAACTGCCGTGATGAAAGGATGAGACAAGTACACGATCCTCAATTTGAAAATGTTCAATTTGCTCTTTTACTTTCTCTTCGATACCTGGATATCGATAAATGGAGTTTTTCAGTTCAATATTGATGATGAATGATGATTGCTGCGCAACTAGTTCCAATACTTCTTCTAAAAGGGGAATGGACACAGCACCTGTTTCTTCATAGAAAGAATGACTCGCATCTCCTGCTTTTAACTCTTCATATGTATGGTCTTTCACTAAGCCTTTCATATTCGTCGTTCGGTTCAGCTTCTCATCGTGAATGACAGCCAGTTTGCCGTCTTTGGTCAGCTGAACATCAAGCTCAATACCGTCAGCTCCAGAATGGAGTGCATGCTCAAAGGCTATCATGGTGTTTTCAGGATAGATTCCTTTAAAGCCTCTGTGTGCAAAAATTTTCGTCATATGTCACCTCTAAATATGATGCTTATCTTCATTATGACGGGTTTTTTTCAGTTTTTCCAGTTTGGGCACATAAAAAAACCTCTTCTTTTAAGTGCGAAGAGGTTGAAAGATAAATTCGATCACGTAATCGCTCTGATGGCTTGCTCTGTCATCTCTGCGTCGAGAGCAAAAAGGGAAGAAACAACTGCGACTGCTGTAACGACTGTTACACCTAACAACAACTTTTTCATAAGATAACCTCCACTTTCTTTTGAAGTATTTGTGCATCGAATTTCTTTTCAAGAAAACGAATGGCATTTTGATAGTCATTTCGTTCCTTGAAGTATTTCGATATTTGTTCAGACAAATCCTCAAGCTCTACATATAATCTATTTTTTTCTATGTAGTCTAATTTTTCAGAGAATACGTCTGCTGCTCCACTATTTTCGCACATCAAATCTAAAATTTCAAATTTTACTATATATTCATTATTTTGGATATCGCAGCTATACTGAATTCCCTCTTTGATATATTCTTTCGCCTCTTGATCTCCTAGATGAACTAAGGCATTGGCCAGAACATATAAAGATTGGATGTAATAATGACTATTGTCGCGGTGAATTTGAATGCCCATTCCTTTTTTGGCATATTGTGCGCTTTTTTCATAATCAGGCTTTGCATAATAAAGGACTGCTAAATTGTGATAGCATTTCCCAATCAGCACTTCATTGTTCATACGTTTACTTTTTTCAAGTGCCTCTTGATATTTATCCTCTGCTTCATCAAATTGGAACAAATCAATACAATTGCTGGCATGTAAAATTAAGCTGTCAATCGCTTGAGCTGTATATTCTTCATGCGCTTTGAACGTATCGATGGCTTTTTTAATATGATTAATGGAAATGAAATTTTGTTTCAATTCGTAATAGATAGAAGCAACCTTATGGTGAAAAGTTCCCACTTCCAAATCTTCATTCACGCGTTTTAGGCGCTGTTCTGCAATTTTGTAAAAACTAATGGCTTCATCATACTTCTTTACATATGCGGCGTATTGGCCTTTGTAAAAGTAAAAATAAAAATTAATAATGTCATCTGCTTTCTCATCCAGCGTTCCGACAGTTTTCATAATTTGATTGGCTTTTTCAATATTTCCAAGTAACATTTCATGCCTGCCGTCAACAAGCTGATAATAAAGGAGAACTTCGCGGTCTTCATCTGTATTTTTTAGCAAATTCTGAATTTTCTCTTTATAGATAGCAGATTTTTCTAGGTCATTCTGAGAAATGACCCTCGTCCACTTGCTAATTTCGTTCGCTACCTCAGCAGAGTGGATTTTCAGCTTTCCCATAACCTCACCCTCTTCTTTTCATTATTATAGCATAGTAAAAGAATGTGAAAATTATTAAATTCGACAATGGGAATATTCAGTTCAAATGGCACAATCTCTAAGAAGCCAGTGACTTTAAAACGCCAACCAATCAGGTCAATAGAAATAGAACTTTCGATCTCATTTGCTTTATTTACCAATTACATAAGACCTTTTCCTCTCATCCTTTTTCTTACGAATGAGCGTTTTCTTCTTCTACATCGATTGATTGGCGTAGCTGATTACCACTAATTTATGTCTTATCGAATTCTTTCATGCTTTATTTTTCATTTTATTCTGAAAATAAAGTAACCCATTTGTCTAATTTAAACATTAAGATGATTTTATCAACACAACCATATTTTGACAATCTTTTTTAAAAATAAAAAAACGCCTCAATGAAGAAACGTTTTTTCATCTAAAATGAACTAGCTAGCTCTATGCTCTAAACGCAGACGGTCAGCCACCATGGCAATAAATTCTGAATTGGTCGGTTTGGCTTTTGACATGCTGACTGTGTAACCAAAGAGTGATGAAATGGAATCGATGTTTCCTCTGCTCCAGGCGACTTCAATGGCATGACGAATTGCTCGTTCCACCCTGCTGGCAGTCGTGTTAAATTTCTTCGCAATGTCTGGATATAATACTTTTGTGATGCTTCCGAGAAGCTCAATATCATTGTACACCATAGAAATCGCTTCTCTTAAGTATAAATATCCTTTAATATGAGCTGGCACTCCAATTTCATGAATAATTGTCGTAATGCTCGCATCTAAGTTTTTACGTTTCGGTTCAGGTTTGTTACGAAGAACACTGTTTTGGATAGATGAAGATCGATGGGTAACTTGTGTGCCGTTTCCACTGACTTGACGAATATGACCTACTAGGTTTTCCATATCAAATGGCTTTAAAATGAAATAGGATGCGCCCAAATCGACTGCTTTTTTCGTGACATCTTCTTGTCCGAATGCCGTTAGCATAATCACACTTGGCTGTTTGGTCATATCAGAGTTTTCACGGAGTCGTTCCAGTACAGCAAGACCATCTAAATGAGGCATAATAATATCTAAGAGGAGAACGTCGGGCTCTTTATCTTTAAATAATGTCAGACATTCCTGACCATTATACGCCACGCCAAGTACTTCCATATCTTCCTGTCCCTCAATATACTCTGTCAAAAGGCCAACAAGCTCTCGGTTATCATCAGCTACACACACTTTAATTTTCTCCACGTTCTTTCCTCCCCAATGTCGATTCCTTTAGTCTTTTGCATTTCTCTTCTGAGTGTTCAATTCGACAAAACCATGCTATCCCCTTTAAAAAACTTTAATTTTCCGAATAATAGAGCATTATCTAGCTTTTTCTACGTTTTTCTTAACGAATCGACGATTATTGCAATTTGACAACATACTATTTTCCATTTTGTCGAAAAATCTCTTTTTCCTTATTTTATAACATGATGGCAGAGAAAGAAAGGGGAGAAAAAAACTGCCGGAAGATTCACGGCAGTTTCATGATCAGCTTGCTTTTTTGTTTTTTTGATACAGATCGATTCCTGCTTCTGACAGCATCCATTCAATGTGTACGCCATATCCGCTTGTCGGGTCATTAACGAATACGTGTGTGACCGCTCCAATGACTTTGCCATTTTGGATGATGGGGCTTCCGCTCATTCCTTGAACAATTCCACCCGTTTTGCTTAATAATCGTTCATCTGTTATCTTTAGCACCATCCCTTTTGTGGCTGGGAATTTCTGCGGTGTTGTGCTGACGATTTTAATATCAAACTTCTCCACTTTATCATGGTCCACAACGGTTAATATCTCTGCTGGACCTTCTTTTACTTCATTTGATAAAGCGACTGGAAGAGGTTTGTCCGCTACATGATTTTCGAGCTTTTCGGTTAATGTACCAAATATACCGAATGGACTGTTGCGCGAGATATCACCTATCGTTTTTCGCTCGGAAGAAAATCTCGCCAGTTTTTCTCCAGGATTGCCTCCTGTGCCTTTTTCGATCGATGTTACGGTTGATCTGACAATTTCACCATTGTCGACAACGATTGGTTTTTTTGTATCCATGTCAGAAATCACATGCCCAAGGGCACCATATTTTTTAGAAGATGGTTCAAAGAAGGTCATCGTTCCGATTCCTGCTGCGGAATCACGAATGTAAAGACCAATTCGATAGGTGCCTTCACTTGCATCTTTTGCGGGTGTTAATGTTGTTTGAAAGGTTTTATGATCTCTCTTTATGAGTAAATGAAGTGTTTCACCCGTTTTTCCTGCTTTCTGGATAAATGGGGTGAGGTCATTCATTTTCTCCATCTTTTGACCATTTATTTCAATGATCATATCCCCTGATTGAATGCCTGCGGCTTCACCTGGTGATTTTTTGCCGTCTGCCGTTGTGATTTGATGAAAACCTACAACGAGAACTCCGACAGAGTGGAGCTTGACGCCAATGGATTGTCCTCCAGGAATGACTTTTAATTCAGGGAGAACATCGACTTTTGTTTTCTTAATAGGAAATCCTTTAAAATCATAAACAATTTCGGCTTTCCCCGCCTTTTGTCCAGTTACTTCAAGCTGATTCTTTTTCTCTGAAAGACTAAAGGCTGGTGAAGAAGTATTGGCTGACGCTTCAATCGATGTCTCAATTGAGTGCTTCTCTTTTTCAAATACAGCAACGTTTGTTGGAATGCTGATATATTCCTTCACTATGCTCATAAACCCTGTACTTATTAAAGAAACAAGGAGAATAACACCAATGGCTTTTCTCATCTTTTCGGGCATTCATTTTTCACTCTCCTCGCTCCTTACCCACACCAGAACACTAATGTTTTGGCTACATCTATACTTTTGCCTTCTTCGCGAGGATTTATAACTGCCACATGTAGAAAATGATTGGATAAATTGATAAAAGAAAAAGACGATTTCATGCGTATATACAGCGAATTTTAGACAACATAAAAAAGGCAGCTGGTCATTCAGCTACCTTGTCATTTTGACATCATTTGCTTGGTGCAATAATTCTTTTGCATGCTGTTTTGTCAGCTCAGTGACTTCCACACCTGCAATCATCCGGCCAATTTCACTCACTTTTTCTGCATGACTTAATGGCTTGACACTCGTTAGTGTTCTGCCGGCTTTAGAGCGTTTAGAAATGAAGAGATGTGTGTCAGCCATTGCAGCTACTTGGGGCAGATGTGTGATGCAAAGCACTTGTGATCCTGCCGCTACTTTATAAATTTTTTCGGCAATGGCCTGTGCGACCCTGCCACTGACGCCTGTATCAACCTCATCGAAAATAATGGATGTGACTTCTTGTTTGGCTGAGAAAATACTCTTCACTGCCAGCATGACACGTGAAATTTCTCCACCGGAGGCTACTTTTGATAAAGATTTCATCGGTTCGCCCGGATTTGTAGAAATGACAAATTGCGCTTGGTCTATTCCATTTTTCCCGAGCTGGACAGGTTTTCCGTCTAAAAGGGGGCAGTTCGTGCTGCCAAAGGGCGCATATCGAATGGCAAAAGCCGTATCAAAGGATGACTTCTCCATATACAAATCCTTTAACTCTGCTTGGATTTGCTTCGCTAGCTTTTTAGCCCATTTTTTGCGAAGCTCTGACACGTTGAGTGCTTCCAGCAGTGCATCGCGGCTCATCGCATCCAGTTTGTTTTTGAGCGTTTGCAGGTGACTGTCTCGATTTTGGATTTGATCTATTTCTTCTTCAATCTTAGCCGCATACTCCAAGATTTCTTCAACCGTTGCGCCATACTTTCGCTTTAACTGCTTCATTTCATTCAGCCTAGACTCAATAAAATCAAGACGCGCCGGGTCGAATTCTAGCTGATCCAGCATGCTGCGCATTTGGAAGGTAGAATCCTCCAATAAGTAATAGGAGTTCGAGACTTGCTCAGAAAGCTTTTTCAGATCATCATTGATCTCAGAAACCTGCTCTAGCTCGCTTGAAGCCATTCCAACCCAATCAAGCCCTCCTTGCTCATTGCGTAGGGCGTTATACGCGTTTTGAAGTGAGGAATAGATTTTTTCGTAGTTGCTGATTTGATGACGTTCTTCCTGAAGCTTCTCATCTTCTCCCGGTTCTAATTGAGCCGCTTCAATTTCTTCCAACTGAAATTGCAGTAAGTCTAAACGGTGCACCATTTCCTGCTCATTTTCAGACAGCTGTTTTAGCTTTTGAGCGGTCTTGGTATATTGATCATACGCTTCATGGTACTGTGATAAAGCAGGCGCAATTTCTTCTGCCCCAAATTGATCAAGCAAATGCAAATGGTTTTCATCCTCCATCAACAGCTGATTATCGTGCTGTCCATGTATATCGAGCAAAAGCCGTCCTACTTCTCTCAGAAGAGAAATCGTGACAAGCTTGCCATTAATGCGGCAGATGCTTTTCCCGCTTTGATTAATATCACGACGAAGAATCATCATTTCATCCGATGCCTCAATTCCCTGCTCTTCGCATAGGGCAAATACAGGATGATCTGCCGGCACAAGAAAAAGCCCTTCCAGCTCTGCTTTTTTTTCACCGTAACGAACAAATTCAGATGATCCTCTTCCCCCTACAAGAAGTGAGACAGCGTCAATCATGATTGATTTTCCGGCACCTGTTTCCCCTGTTAGAACCGTGAGTCCTTTTTCAAATGAAACCGTTAACTCTTCAATGATTGCAAAGTTTTTAATGGTTAGTTCTGCTAACACTCATTTGACACCTCTTTTTGTAAACCTGATCTCTTTATAGAAGCTCTAAAATTTTGGCCGAAACTGTATCCGTATCATCTGGTGTGCGGCAAATGATTAAAATGGTATCATCCCCGCAAATCGTTCCCATAATTTCTTCCCAATCTAAATTATCCATTAAAGCACCAATCGCCTGAGCATTACCCGGCATTGTTTTGAGAACAATTAAATGACTGGCAGCATCCATTTTAATAAATGCATCCATTAGGGATCGCTTCAGCTTTGACAGCGGGTTAAACCGCTGATCCGCAGGAAGACTGTATTTATATGTTCCATTGTTCGTCGGTACTTTCACTAAATGTAATTCTTTAATATCTCTAGAAACGGTCGCTTGTGTGATGTTATATCCATCGGCTTTCAAAATATCGACCAATTCATCCTGTGTTTCGATTTCTTGGCTTGCAATGATTTCTCTAATCTTAATATGCCTTTGACCTTTATTCATTTTGACCCCCCTAGGCGTTTGATTCTCAGTTTGTCTTTACGTTCTATGTTATATGATGCACACTTCAAAAAACAAGCATTACGTGAGAAACTGTCGATTCTCGTCTTTTGACCATGTAAAAAGGAATAATAGCGAGCTATTATTCCTTTTGTTTGAATGATATCATGTGTCAGCCGGCTCAGGACTGTTTTTCTTTTCTTTCAATACGGAATGGGCTTCCTTGACCACTTTCTCAAGTTCAGAAGCTGGAAGTGCCGCATTCTCCTCTTGATCAGGATGAAGCATCAAATGAAGAAGGAATTCAATATTCCCATCTCCACCTGTGATTGGTGAAAATGAAACATCCTTTACGTCA
Source organism: Bacillus sp. LLTC93 (assembly GCF_002993125.1). NCBI lineage: Bacteria > Bacillati > Bacillota > Bacilli > Caryophanales > Bacillaceae > Bacillus > Bacillus sp. LLTC93. The sequence goes on from NZ_PVME01000001.1 coordinate 497,900, forward strand.
TAGCCTTCTTTTGCAGCAAATTGATTCATTTCTTCTAGCACACCGAGGTGGACAGATGGATCACGCACAATGCCTTTTTTTCCGACAAGCTCTCTACCTGCTTCAAATTGGGGCTTGACGAGCGCGATACAGTCACCGCCTGGGACAAGAATATGTTTTAAAGCCGGAAGAATGAGTTTGAGTGAAATAAAAGATACATCAATCGACGCAACCTCTGGCAATCCTTCAGTAAAATCAGCTGGGACGGAATGGCGGAAATTGGTGCGTTCCATCACGATCACGCGGTCATCCTGCCTTAATTTCCATGCAAGCTGATTGTAGCCAACATCAACAGCGTATGATTTGACCGCTCCATTTTGAAGTGCACAATCTGTGAATCCACCTGTTGATGAGCCGATATCAATCAGCAATTTCCCTTCAACTGTTAAGTCAAATTCTTTTAGCGCTTTTTCAAGTTTTAAGCCGCCGCGGCTCACATATTTCAAAGGATTCCCCTTCACAGTGAGCGGTGTATCACGAGCGATTTTCTCTCCTGGTTTATCCAAACGGTTCTCATTTGAGTAAACGATCCCTGCCATAATGGCACGCTTTGCTTTCTCTCTCGTTTCCATTAGTCCTTGTTCGACTAATAAAACGTCAAGTCGTTCTTTCTTTGATGTCATGATCCAATTCCTTTTCTTGGTGCTGCGGGAAGCAGGGCACGTAAAGTTTCAGCCACCTGCGCATTCGTCAGACCAATTTCTTCAAGTAGGGCATCAACACTTCCATGCTCAATAAATTCATCTGGAATGCCCATCCGTTCTACCTTTATATGTGACGCTTTCTTGTCGTGTATATATTCTAATACGCTGCTTCCAAATCCACCTTGGAGCACAGCTTCTTCAATCGTCAAAATCGGAATGTCTTCAGACAGTATTTCACTTAGCATCTCTTCGTCAAGGGGCTTAATGAAACGAGCATTGACGACACGAATCGATTTCCCTTCTTTTTGCAGTTCCTCTGCTGCTTGCAGCGCCATTTTAATGGTCGTACCGAATGTTAAAATCACGGCATCCTTCCCTGGACGAAGAACTTCCCATGACCCAATCGGAATGGTTTTCAGCTGTTCATCCATTTTGACGCCAAGTCCATTTCCGCGCGGGAAGCGCATCGCAATAGGACCGTCATCATACTGAATGGCTGTATTGACCATGTGCTGTCCTTCATTTTCATCCTTTGGCATCATAAGAACCATATTCGGCATATGGCGCATGAAGGCAATATCAAACACACCTTGATGCGTTTCTCCATCTGCACCGACAAGACCCGCACGGTCAATTCCGATAAACACATTGAGGTTCTGACGGCAAATGTCATGCAGCACTTGATCATAGGCTCTTTGAAGGAACGTTGAGTAAATGGCTAAGAATGGCTTCATATCCTGCGTTGCAAGTCCAGCCGCCATTGTGGCTGCGTGCTGCTCTGCAATCCCTACATCAAACATTCGCTCTGGAAATTCCTTTGCAAACCCTTCAAGCTTTGAGCCAACAGGCATCGCAGGCGTAATCGCGACAATTCGCTCATCTTCCCGCGCGAGCTTTCTGACGGTTTCACTGACTAGACCGCTCCATGACGGGGCTGCTGCTGTCGGTTTCACAAAATCACCTGTATCGATTTTGTATGGACCTGTGCCGTGCCAAGTCCCGATTTTATCAGCTTCTGCCGGCTTATAGCCTTTTCCTTTTTTCGTGATGACATGCAGGAGGACAGGACCTTTCGTTTTCTTTGCATATTCAAGATTCTCAAAAAGATCTTCATAGGAATGTCCATCTACAGGACCTAAGTAGGTGAAGCCCATTTCCTCAAAGAACATGCCCGACACAAGTAAATATTTCAAGCTGTCTTTAATACGTTCTGCTGTTGCAGCAAGTTTTCCACCTACGGCTGGAATGCGCTTGAATAAGTATTCGAGCTCGTCCTTTACCCATTGGTATTTACCAGCTGTGCGCAGTCTGCCAAGCATTGTGTGAATGGCACCGACGTTTGGTGCAATACTCATTTCATTGTCGTTTAATATGACAATCATATCTTTCTTTTCATCTCCGATATGATTCAGCGCTTCTAACGCCATACCGCCGGTTAACGCACCATCTCCGATAATCGGAAGAATATATTCATCTGTTCCTTTGATATCCCGCGCTGCCGCCATACCCATCGCGCCAGATAATGAGGTTGAACTGTGACCCGTCTCCCATACATCATGTTCACTTTCATTTCGTTTAGGAAAACCGCAAAGTCCTTTATATTGACGAAGTGTATCAAACTCCGCTCCTCTCCCAGTTAACAGCTTGTGAACGTAAGACTGATGTCCAACATCCCAAAGGAATTTGTCTTTCGGGCTGTCAAATACTTTATGAAGTGCAACAGTGAGTTCAACGACACCTAGGTTCGGACCGATGTGCCCGCCAGAGTTAGCTAAGGACTCAATTAAAAACATGCGAATGTCAGCACTAAGCTCCTCTAATTCTGCATTTGACATTCCTTTTAGAAACGTTGGATTTTTTATAGATAAAAGATCCAATCAGGATCAACTCGCTTTCAACAAAATTTCTACATACATATATAATGCCTTATTCCTATGAAAACCAATTGAGGAATAAGCGTTGTCTCATCATAATAAACTGTTTACAGTTTACCACAATTGCTCGAGGACCCTCAAATCTAGGCTGTTTTTAATGATCTCTTGAGGCAATCAGATCACATAAATCATGCAATAATTGCTGCTCTAACTCCAGATTTGAGACAATTTTTTTTGCACGTGTGATGTGTTCATTTAGTTTTTCTTTTGCGCCTGAAAGAGTTAATAAAGAAGGATATGTCGACTTTTCATTTGCTGTATCGGAGCCGACCCGTTTTCCTATCTTTTCTTCGCTTCCTTCGAGATCTAAAATATCATCACGGATTTGAAAAGCAATACCGATATGATAGCTGAATTCTCTCAAGTTTTCGATATCGTCATCAGATGCACCTGCCAGCATCGCACCTGCTGCTACGCTGAAGGTCAGAAGCTTTCCTGTTTTCCGGGCGTGAATGGATTCTAATTCAGCAAGAGGTATTTGTTGTTTTTGCTCTGCTTCCATATCATCAAATTGACCGCCAACCATTCCAAGCGCACCTGCTGATTTTACAAGTTCATCTATGATTCTGAGCTTTTGATCAGCGGATACATTGTCAGATAGTTGCGATGTAATCAGGCGGAAGCTTTCGGTTAAAAGCGCGTCGCCTGCAAGAACCGCTGTTGCTTCTCCATATACTTTATGGTTGGTCGGCTTTCCTCTGCGAAGATCGTCATCATCCATGCATGGAAGGTCGTCATGAATCAATGAATACGTATGAATCATTTCCACTGCACAGCCAACAGGTATGCCGTCTTTTTCACTTTTTCCATAGGCATTTAAAAGAGCAAGGACGAGAACAGGGCGAAGCCTTTTTCCGCCTGCTTCTAAAGAATAAAGCATAGAGGATTTCAAGTCTTCTGGGATATGCAATTCCTGAACATATGTAAATAAATAATCTTCGATTGCCTGTTTTCGTGTTGTCAAAAAATCATTTAAATTACTTGTCACCAGCATCTGCCTCCTTCACTGAAAAAGGAGCCAGTTCACCATCCTCTTTTAAAATGAAATCCATTTGCTTTTCAACATGCTGTAACTTTTCATGACAAAGCTTTGAAAGTGTCATACCTTCTTGGAAATAATGGATGGCTTGCTCAAGCGGTACATCTCCCTCTTCGAGCTTCCCAACAATCTCTTCAAGACCTTTCATGGCCTCTTCAAATGTCATTTGTTCTTCTTTTTGTTTATTTGATTCTGTCATGATGATTGTCCCTCCTTCTCAATAACCTCACAAATAAGACGCCCATCCTTCATTGTAATGGTCAGCTGATCCTTCGTATTTACTTGGTTCACACTTTTAATCAGTTCATCTTCTTTATAGGCTAAACTGTAGCCTCTTTCCATCACTTGAAGCGGATTTAATGCATTTAGTTTACCAAGAACAGATTGGAACTGCGAATGAATTGATTTCATTTGCACATTCATACTGCGGATGAGTTGATCTGTTTCATTGGCGTGACGTTTTTTCGCCTGAAGCAGCTGCTCTTTTGGATGAAGCGGCTTTAATCTGTATGTCTGGCGGTCAAGCTGACTGCGTTTTTGTTCAATTTGTCTCGTCAGCTGTTTTTGAAAACGATCAAATACCATATCGAATTGCTGCTCTTTTTGCTCTTGTAATCGCTTTGGAAAACGGAAGGCATAAGAGGATTGAAGCGCCACAAGACGGTCCTTCGCTTGGGAAGTTCGATTCTTCACGGCTCGTGTTAACCGAATGTCGATCGATTTGATTCGTTCCATTAAATCGGCTGTGCTTGGAACAGCTAGCTCGGCTGCTCCTGTTGGTGTGGGTGCTCTCATGTCTGCAGTAAAATCACTGATCGTAAAATCCGTTTCGTGCCCAACTGCAGAAATGATTGGAATGTCTGATGCGAAGATCGCTCTTGCGACTGCCTCTTCATTAAAGGCCCAAAGTTCTTCAATCGAACCTCCTCCTCTTCCGACAATCAAGACATCGCAGATTTGCTTTTCATTTGCTTCTTTGATCCGTTCAACGATTGAACGGGTGGCATTTTCACCTTGGACTAACGCCGGAAGCACGATGATTTTGGCCTGCTGATAGCGCCTGTTGATGGTTGTAATGACATCTCGAACAGCCGCTCCTGTTGGGGATGTAATCACACCAACGACTTCTGGATATTCAGGAATTGTTTTTTTATAACGCGCATCAAATAAGCCTTCACTTGCTAGCTTTTTCTTCAGCTCTTCATAAGCGAGATGAAGAGCACCAACACCATCAGGCTGCATTTCCTTTGCATATAATTGATAGTTGCCGCTTGGTTCATATACTTGAATCCCGCCGCGTACAAACACTTTCATCCCGCTCTTTGGTGAAAAAGGCAGCTTGGAAGCGGAGCGCTGGAACATGACAGCTTGCATGCGTGCGTTTTCATCTTTCAAGGTGAAGTAAACATGACCTCTTGAATGAATCTTCACATTGGATAACTCACCTTTGATCCAAATATCTTCTAAGTGCGGGTCCACATCAAATTTTCTTTTTATGTATTTTGTAAGGGCTGTGACCGTCACAAAGGCTTTTTCACTCATGACGTATTCCTCCTCTTCAAAAACGCACATTCATCCACCAGCAGCATGCAGGTGGATGAATGGATAAAGCTTATGCTAATGTACGTTTTGCTGATTTAACCGTATTATGTGCAAGCATCGTAATCGTCATTGGACCGACTCCGCCAGGGACTGGTGTGATATAAGAAGCTTTTTCTTTTGCCTCTTCAAAATCAACATCGCCTACAAGCTTTCCAGTATCTAAACGATTGACTCCTACATCGATGACAATAGCGCCTTCTTTAATTTGGTCAGCTTTAATAAAGTTTGCTCGACCGACGGCAACAACTAAAATGTCCGCTTTTAACGTATGTTCTGAAATATTCGCTGTTCTTGAATGACAGTATGTGACGGTTGCATGTTCGTTTAACAGCAATTGTCCAACTGGTTTGCCGACAATATTGCTTCGTCCAACAACAACCACTTCTTTACCAGAAAGATTAACTCCTGTTTTGTTCAGCAATTCAACAATACCTGCTGGTGTACAAGGAAGGAATGTATCTTCTCCTAGTAGCATTTTCCCGATATTTAACGGATGAAAACCATCTACATCTTTCTCTGGTGAAATACGTTCAATGACGGCTTTTTCAGAAATGTGTTTTGGCAGTGGAAGCTGAACAAGAATCCCGTGGAATTGATCATTCGTATTGTACTGATCAATCAGCTGAAGCAATTCCTCTTCTGTTAAAGAAGCATCTAAATGATCAAGTTGAAAATGCATGCCCATTGCTTCTGCTGCTTTTTTCTTCCCGCGTACGTAAGAAAGTGACGCCGGATCATCACCGATTAGAATAACGGCAAGACCAGGTGTGACTCCTTTTTGTTTTAGCTCTTCTACTTCTTTTGCTAATTGTTCACGCTTTTCTTTTGCTGTTTCTTTTCCATCGATGATTGTTGCTGTCATGTCGAATCCTCCTATTGCTGCTTTAGGTCGTTTTTAATGCTTGAAAGTACACCATTTACAAATTTCGGCGCTTTATCATCACCGAATAATTTGGCCAGTTCAATGGCTTCATTCATTGACACACTAACCGGGATGTCATCTTGATACACCATCTCGTACACAGATAGCCTTAAAATGGCTCTGTCTACGTTCGCAATACGATCGAGTTTCCAATTCACAAGATGCTGTGAAATCATTTCATCGAGCTTGTCCTTTTGTTCAAGCACACCGAAAACCAGCTCCTCGAAAAAAGGATCTGATTCTTGTTCATCCAGCGCATGTGTAATGGCCTCTTTCGGATCAATATTGCTGACATCAATTTGAAATAATGTTTGTAGCGCCTTTTCTCTTGCAGTTCTTCTTTTCATTATTTACTCCTTTAACCACTTTATCCGCTTGTCGTTAAGCCATACAGAGATCATAACATATTTTGACCGTGGTCGCACCAAGATCCATGCGGGCTGTGGCGAAAAACGAATAAATCAACACGTGACGTAATCAATATTCGGAACTTACCCAAAAATGGGCTTTAAAAAACCAAAGAGGCGATGCCTCCTTGGTTTCAATTGAACCCTTTTTTACACTTCTTGATCTACTTCAGCCTCAGGTGCTTTTGTATCAAATTGAATGCCAACGACATGAATGTTGATTTCATTAATCGTTAAGGCAGTCATGTTCAAAAGGGTTTGACGGATATTTTCTTGAACAGCAGTGGATACCTTTGGAATGGATAGGCCAAATTCAACCACACAATATACATCAATTGTGATGCCTTCATCAGAGACATCTACTTTTACACCTTTACGGTGATTTTTCTTACCAAAGCGTTCTGCTACATCAGCAGCGAAATTCCCACGCATTTCGGCAATTCCTTCGACCTCTGAAGCGGCGATCCCCGCAATGACTTCAATCACTTCTGGCGCAATTTGCACTTTTCCCAATTGATCTTCATCAAGGTTCATTTCAAGCAAATTGTTTTCTGACACGATCATTCACCTCCGAAAGCTGTTATTATTTCATGATTTGATATGTTTCTAAAAACTTCGTATTAAAATTACCACTCACAAATGTTTCATGCTCGAGCAATCTAAGATGGAACGGAATCGTTGTGTAGACTCCTTCAATGACGAATTCTTGAAGCGCACGTTTCATTTTCGCAATCGCTTCTTCTCTCGTCTTACCATACGTAATTACTTTTGCAATCATGCTATCGTAATATGGCGGAATCACATAGCCCGGATATGCGGCAGAGTCAACACGTACGCCAAGACCGCCTGGCGGAAGATACATTTTAATTTCACCAGCTGAAGGCATGAAGTTTTTCTCTGGGTTCTCTGCATTAATACGGCATTCAATCGCCCAGCCTGCATATACGACATCCTCCTGAGTAAGAGAAAGCTTCTCACCTGATGCTACCATGATTTGTTCTTTGATCAAATCAACACCTGTGACCATTTCCGTTACAGGGTGCTCTACTTGAATGCGAGTATTCATTTCCATGAAGTAGAACTTCTCTTCATTATAATCATAAATGAACTCAACCGTTCCAGCGCCTGTGTATTCAACCGCTTCTGCTGCTTTCACGGCTGCTTCACCCATTTGCTCACGTATGTCTGCATTAAGTGCTGGTGATGGTGTTTCTTCAAGAAGCTTTTGCATTCTTCTTTGAATCGAACAGTCACGCTCACCTAGGTGAATGGTATTCCCATGCTGATCTGCAAGCACTTGAATTTCCACGTGTCTAAAGTCTTCGATGAACTTCTCCAAATAGACGCCAGGGTTACCAAAGTTTTGTGCGGCTTCTTGCTGCGTGATTTTGACACCATTAATGAGCTCTTCTTCTGTTCGAGCTACGCGGATACCTTTACCACCGCCGCCTGCAGTTGCTTTAATAATAACAGGATACCCAATACTTGCTGCTGTTGAAACGGCATCATCAAGATCTTTTACAATCCCTTGAGAACCTGGGACAATCGGAACTCCTGCGTGCTTCATTGTTTCTCTTGCGACATCTTTCGTCCCCATTTTGGAAATCGCTGACGCAGTTGGTCCAACAAAGATGACATTACATTCCTCACAAAGCTCGGCGAAGTCTGCATTTTCAGCAAGGAAGCCGTATCCTGGATGGATGGCATCTGTACCTGTTAGTTTTGCTACACTGACAATGTTTGTGACATTTAAATAACTATCTTTAGAAGCAGTCGGTCCGATGCAATATGCTTCATCAGCCATTTGAACATGCAGCGCATCGCGATCCGCTTCAGAAAATACCGCAACTGTTTCAATTCCTAGCTCTTTACAAGCGCGGATGATTCTAACTGCGATTTCTCCTCTGTTTGCAATTAATAGCTTTTTAATCATGATCGTACTCCTTACTCTGCTTTCACTAGAAAGAGGGGTTGTCCGAATTCTACGAGCTGACCGTTTTCAGCTAATACTTCGACGATTTCGCCTTTTACTTCTGCTTCAATTTCATTAAACAGTTTCATCGCTTCAACGATACATACAACTGAGTTTTCCTTCACCTTAGAACCTGTTGTCACGTATGGGTCTGCTTCTGGTGAGGATGAAGCATAAAATGTGCCAACCATTGGGGATGTGATTTTATGCAGATTTTCAGACGCAGTTGCCTCTTGTGCAGGGGCTTCGGTCTGAGCTGGAGCTTGTGCTTTAGGAGCTTGTTGAGCTGGAGCTGCTTGGACAGGAGCCACTGGTGCTTGTACCGCAACTTGCTGAACGACTTCTTTATTTTTCTTCAGTTTGATTTTTGCACCTTCGTTTTCGTACGTAAATTCATCAATTGTAGATTCGTCAATTAATTTAATCAGTTCATGAATTTCTTCGATTTTTAACATGGATTTGCACCCCTATGTATGGATTTATCTTTTTTTATAGGCTAGTACTAAAAGTACATACTATAACCATCTTACAGGAGGATTTCGTTGAATTCAACTACTATTGTGATCAGACACCTTGCGAAGGCACCTTGAAAAGGGCGTCAAACCGCATCAAAAAACGCCCTTTTCGGCAAAAGGACGTTTGTTCATTTTTTTATTGATTGGATGGCTCAAACGTGACAGCTACGTTATCAAGCCCTCTGATTTCTTTTGTGACCATATCAATAATATCTGCCGCTTGGGACTTTGATTTTTTATCAGAACGAACGGTGATGCTCACTTTATCTCCTTCAGCACTCACTAGAGCATCTTTGTATCCTTTCGTCTTAATCAATGTCTCAAGCTGACGCTCTGTTCCTTCTGCTTCACTAAGTGCTGTCATTTGATCATAGGCTTCACTTTTTTCTTGTGCTGTTGCATCGTCACTTGACACGATTTCGTTGAATTCTTCACGCTGCTTGCTTCGTTTATCTTCAAGCTCTAGTCTGTATGTTGTAAAAAGCTCATCATCTGTTTGCTCTGAAACAACCTTACCTTCTTCACCACTTGCTTCAACATCCTCTTGTTTGGCGTTTGTTTCTTTGTCAGTGGACTTGTCACCTGAGCCTTTTTCCGTTCCTTTGTCAGTCCCTTTTTCTGTTTCGGTCTTTTTCTCTTCAGTTCCTTTTGATTTCATATCTTCTACTGTCACTGCATTCTCACCTTGTGGCGACATGATATAGTACACACTCAATACGACAACTAAACTTAGCATCGTTAATAGCCAAACCGTTTGTTTTTTTAACATCATTCCGAATCCTCCTTGATTTTTTTAGGGGCAACAGCTACTCTATGGCTCGGTACATCAAGCACTCGTGTAACAGCTTCAATGATGGTTTTCTTTATTTGAACGTTGTCTACTCCTTGAGCAACAACGAGAACACCTCGAATTTCTGGTTTTTTCGTTTGGACAACAACAGGTGTTTCTTCATTGCCGTTTTTAATAATGACGATCTCTTCTTCCTTTGTTTGATCCGTGACACTTCGCACGCCGCCTTCTTTATCTGTTTCCTCGGTCGTTGTGCTTTTATTGGATTTGTTTTTTTCAAACACTTTTAAAGAAGTCGCGTCTACATTCACTACAATGGATACATCCTCAACACCAATGATCGTCTCTAAAATTTCTTTCAACTGATTTTCGTATTCTTGCTCAACGTCCTCAATCGAGTCCTTTGGTTTCCCCGAGGATGCCGGTTTGAATACCTCCTGCTCTTCAGAGGTTGTTTTTTTAGAAGCAGGAACAGCAGCCTGTTGTTTGTTTGATGAGGGTGACAGGATCTGACTGACTAACATGAAAGACACGCCGATAATGAATACAAGTAGCAAGTAATGGTGTTTTGTTAATTTGGGCTTCCCTTCACCTTTTTCAGGTGGTTGGAACAATGATTTCAGCTTTTGTTTCCAGTCCTTGTTATTCATCATCTGCTTCGTCACCTCCCTCAATGTTCAGTGCAATGTGTTCAGGACTCGTATTCCATATGTCAGCAAGCGTCTTTTTTATCCTTGCGGCCTCTTTTGATGACGATCCAGCGCTTTCCTCCTTTTGCCTGGAGAGATCAATGTCCACCTTTGCCACCGTTTCTACAGCATCACCTGCGAGCGGGGAAAGGACTGCTTTGATGCGAAATTGATCTGCCTCCATATTCTGATCAAGGTGCTCCTCATCTGCCAACACTTCTACGTGTTTCATTTCATAGCTCTCCTTCTCCAGTGGCTCCTTTGCGCTTTTTTCTAGTTGGACAGCCATTTGCTTTAAAATATATGCACGCTGTGAGGCTTGTATTTCTTTTTTTTCTAAATTCATCTGATTTTTTATTTCTTCTGACTGTGCTTCTTCCTTCCCTTTCATTAATTCTGAGAAAATTTGGTCAGGATCCGCTCGAAATAAGGCAAAAATGGGATTGAGCATGACGACGATTAACAGTAAGCTGACGACCATCTTGGCATACTTTTGCATGCTTGAATTGGGCAGCAAAAGATCAATCACAATCGCAAATAAGATAAAGAGAATAATACTTGTGATCCATTCTGTAAGAAAACTCAAAAGATGTCCCCTCCTTACTTCATCATCATGGTCAGATTACCAGCAGTAATGATGACGGTAATGCTTAAAAAGAACATGAGCGACACAACAGCTAGTGCGGCAAATATATAAAGAACACTTTTTGAAATGACATCAAGACAGCTAATAATCGGTCCGCCCCCTAGAGGCTGAAGAATGGCAGCGGCAAGCTTATATATAAGGGCAAGCGACAGAACCTTAATCGCCGGAAAGGCTGCAATGGAAATCAAAATGGCGACTCCTACAAGCCCGACCGTATTTTTGAGCAAAACAGAGGCGCTGATGACTGTATCCGTCGCATCTGTAAACATCCTGCCAAGCACAGGGATGAAATTTCCGGTGATAAATTTGGCTGTACGAAGTGCGATTCCATCACTGATGGCAGCAGATGCACCTTGCACAGAAATGACGCCGAGAAAAACGGTTAAAAAAACGGCTAGTCCGCCAATCGCTACATTTCTTAACAGCTGGGCAAGCTGGGTGACCTTGTATTGTTCGGTCAGCGTACTGACGATGCTCAATATCGCTGATAAAAAGATAAGCGGAAGAACGACATACTGAATAAAAACGCCACTTGTGTTCATCAAAAACAAAATAACAGGATGAAAGAATCCGGCCGAGACAAGCCCGCCTGATGAAGCAATGAGTGCTAATAAAAGAGGAATAAGAGCAAGAATAAAACTGGTCATCGTTTGAATGGCTTCTGTTGCATAGGAAATCGCTACATGAAAGCTGTTTAGTGCAATAATAATGAGTACCATATAAACGAGAGCGTATGCGACTTTACTGACGGTGCTTTGCTCAAAAGCATTTTGCAAAAGCTGCAAAAGCGAACAAAAGATGGTGAGTAAAATCAGTGTTCCAAGGAGCTTTCCATTTGCAATGACCTCATGAAAAAGATAATGAACAAATGCCTTCAGCCACGTTTGTGGAGACAGTTCTTTGTCGCCATCAATCATTTCCTTCACTGTGCCTTTTTGGCTTTCTGGCAGAAAGCCGCCATATTCGTACAATATGGATTCCCAAAAGTCACTGATGGAATGAAGCTCTAATGCATCAGCCTGTCCATTCGCTACTTCTTCTGCTACTGGTTCTTCACTTGATAAAGGCACATTTTCTTCTGCACCTGCATGCGGAGCGATCAGCCAAAAGAAAAGTATAAGTCCTATAACAGCTGTCACCCGTTTCATTGTCATCACCTCTTTTCAATTAAGTCATAGACGGGATCATGCCTAAGATGGTCTCAATGATGACTGTTAAAATCGGGACTGCCATGACTAAGATGAGGATCTTACCGCCAAGCTCTATTTTCGATGCAATGGCGCCTTGTCCAGCATCCTTCGTGAGCTGGGCGCCGAATTCCGCAATATAGGCAATGCCAATAATCTTTAAAATGGTTTCAACATACTTCATGTTGACGCCGGCACTTGCCGCAATTTTTTCAATCATCGAGATAATGGCATAAATTTGATCAATTAAATAAAGAAAAATCACACACCCTGTAAACACAACAAGCATAAAGGCAAAGGTTGGCTTTTGTTCTTTGACGATTAATGCTAAGAAAGTAGCGATTAAACCAAGTCCAACAATTTGTATGATTTCGATTTGTAAGCCCTCCCCTATCCTTGAAATAGAAATACGGCTTTAATCTTTTTAAACAAATCATCTACAATGGTTGCCACCATAAACAAAATGTAGATAAACCCAAGTAGCGTCACCCACTGAGCGTACTCCTTTTTCCCCATTTGATCTAAAATCGTATGGAGAAAGGCCACGACAATGCCTACTCCCGCAATTTGAAAAATGACGTTCACATCAACGCCCATGCTCTCGACTCCCTTCCTCTCACATCAATAAAAGAATCAGTAGTAATCCGCTTAAAAATCCGAGGCTTCTGACCATTTTTTCATTTTTCGCTTGGGCGATTTCAGCTTCCTTCTCCTCTGATTCCAAATGGCCTAAAGCTAGCTTGATATGTTTTTGCTGAGCAGTGACATCATGCTGACCAAGTGTTTCTCCAAAGTGCTTAAGCGCCTCGTATTCGCCTTTTTTCAAAACGGTCTTTTTCCAAACATCCTCCAGACTTTCATTCCATGCATGTCGTGCAGAAAAAGTCCCGATTTTGAGCTTTTCTGCAAATTGTTCAAATAACCGATTCACTGGGGGGCCTACTTGCGACGCAATTTGCTCTGCAGCCCGCGCTAGAGGTGTTTGACCATACATGATTTCAGCTTCAAGAGACTGGAGAGCAAACCGGAGCTGCCGAATTTGCTTAGGCCGATCGCTGTATCGTTTGGCAAACTCGAACCCTCCCCATGTCGTGGCCGCGACAATGAAAATAGCACCAATGAGCTTTAACATACGTCCACTCCCCGCCTCCACTTCATCTCTTGTCCATCTTGGTCATACATCCGTCCGATCGTGCCGGGACCATTTTTTCTATTTAATTCCACATATCGTTCAAACACACGAAGCTGCCATAACGGCTTAAATGATGGCCTTTTATATAGATCTTCAAGTGAATTTCCATGAGCTGAGACGATAATGGTGACTCCGGCATGAATCGCTTCTAAAAGCGCCTGTACATCCTCACTTTTTCCTATTTCATCTACAATGATGACCTCTGGACTCATGGACCGAATCATCATCATTAAGCCCTCAGCCTTAGGACACGCATCAAGCACATCAATCCGGTGCCCAAAATGATGCTGCGGCACCCCTCTTATACACCCGGCAATTTCAGAGCGTTCATCAATAATTCCTGTTTTTCTAGGAGAAATTGTTTTTGTGCCTGTACTAGCAAGACGCGCTACGTCACGCAGCAATGTTGTTTTCCCTGTTTGCGGAGGACCGATAATAAGCGTATTGCACCAATTTTGTTCATATAAATAAGGAAGAAAGGGAAGTGCAATCCCGATTTTTTCTTTTGCGATGCGAATATTAAATGAAGATATATCTCTTAATCCTTTGACGAATCCATTTTCAACGATCACCTTTCCTGCAAGACCGACCCTGTGTCCGCCAGATATGGTGATATAGCCTTGTTTTAATTCTTCCTCAAGTGTGTACATGCTGTAATTGCTTAACCTGCCTAATAGCTGAGACGCATCTTCTCCTGTTGTGTGATAGGAAAGAAAGCGCGGTTTTCCGGCTTGCATCAATTCAATCGGACGATCCGTGCGAATGCGGATTTCTTCTATTTGCGCCCATTCTGTCTCATTTAGAAGCCTGAGTTCTTGTCCAATCGAGTGCGGGAGAATATCCAACAAACTCCGCAACGAATTCCCCTCCTTTTTTTCTTCTCTAAAATGTATGATGCGAGTCGTTAATTATGCCAAGCCGTTTCACTTATAGATCCCAACAAGAATAAACACGACACCAATGAAAATAAACACGAGCTTTGCATAGGATAACTGCCCTGCCATTTGATAGATTCCAATCGTCATGGTGATAATAAAAATGAGCGGCCCGATGATCGCCAATATACTATTGATCACAACCGCTTTGCGTACATCATTTGTAATCAAAATGAGGATGGCTGCTGTTAGTTCAATGGTTGCAGATAAGAACCTCATGCCTGCCATCGCAGCCACTGATGGGTGTATGCCTGGGAAAAGAAATTGTTTCATGTAGAACCTCCAGCTTTTTTTACACTATATGCTTGACTAGCCGGAAGTAGTCTTGTTTTTCAGACGTAGGAGAGATGGATGAGAGAATAGAGTGAAGGCGTTCTTATCGAGAGTCATATTTTTTCAATAAAAAAAGACTGTAAACACGAGGTTTACAGTCTTTCTTCGTTCATTACGCTCTTGAAACGTATGAACCATCAGATGTATTAATCACTAGTTTATCTCCTTGGTTCACAAAGAAAGGAACGTTGACGATTAAACCAGTTTCAGTTTTCGCAGGTTTTGATCCGCCTGATGTTGTGTCACCTTTAATACCAGGCTCTGTTTCTACTACTTCTAGTTCTACCGTGTTTGGAAGTTCAACTCCAAGTGTTTCAGCACCATACATCACGATTTGAACTGACATATTTTCAAGCAAGTATTTTAGCTCATCTTTAATTTGTGTTTCACTTAGTTCAAGCTGCTCGTATGAACTTGTATCCATGAATACATGCTGGTCACCATTTGCATACAAGTATTGCATTGTTTTTGTTTCAATTTGAGCTTTCGCTACTTTTTCACCTGCACGGAATGTTTTTTCTTGAATAGCACCAGTACGAAGGTTACGCAGTTTAGAACGAACAAACGCTGCGCCTTTCCCTGGTTTTACGTGTTGGAAATCCACGACACGCCAAATACCGCCGTCCACTTCAATTGTCAGGCCTGTACGAAAATCGTTTACTGAAATCATTTTGTCATCCTCCTACATTTCACCATCATAATATGATAAGTTCTTTCGGTGAGTGGGTCAATCGTTTATTGCCATCAGCTGTTAGGACTATATCATCCTCAATTCTCACGCCGCCGACATCTGGCAAGTAAATTCCTGGCTCAACTGTTACAACCATTCCCTCTTCTAACACGACCTCTGAGCGTGAGGAAAGACCAGGCGCTTCATGTACTTCCATACCAAGCCCGTGTCCAGTCGAATGCCCGAAGTATTGACCGTAGCCATATTTTTCAATGATGTCTCGTGTGATGCGATCAGCTTCTTTTCCTGTTAAGCCTGGCTTGATTCTATCCACACCAGCGTTTTCTGCTTCTAATACGATATGATAAATTTCCTTTAGCTTGTCGCTTGGCGTTCCGACAGCAATCGTTCTTGTCATATCAGAACAATAGCCTTTATAGTAGGCTCCGAAATCAAGTGTAACCAAATCACCAGATTCAATTACCTTTTCACTCGCTCTCCCGTGTGGCAGGCTTGAACGAACACCTGAGGCGACAATCATATCGAATGAAGATCCTTCAGCACCTTCTTTTCTCATGAAAAATTCAAGCTCGTTCATGACGGCAATTTCTGTCAGGCCCGGCTTGATATAATTGAGAATATGATCGAAGGCGTGATCTGCAATCTTCGCAGCTTCCTCTAATATCTTAATCTCTTCACTAGACTTAATCAAGCGCAACTTTTCAACTGATTCTGAGACAGGAACAAGCTCGATACCGCCTGCTTTTTCAGCATACTGTTGATAAGTGGCAAATGTCATATGGTTTTGTTCAAACCCAAGACGTTTTACCCCAAACTCCCTTGCCGTTTGGGCAGCTGTTTCCACAATGTTTCCTTTATGTTCAATGATGTCATAGCCTTTCACTTGATCCTTGGCTTGTTCTGTGTAGCGAAAATCCGTAATAAAGGCCGCTCGATCCTTTGAAACGACTGCAAGGCCGGCTGATCCAGTAAAGCTGGTCATGTACTGCAAATTAAAGCTGCTCGTAATCACAAGACCATCAATCTCTAATTCGGTTAAAAGTTTTCTTAGTTTTTCAAGCTTCAAGATGCCGTTCCCCCTTCACTGACTAAATAACGAATCGCCAATTTATACCCTTCTAAACCAAGACCAACGATTTGCCCTTGGCATACTGGAGCAAGTACAGAATGATGGCGGAATTCCTCTCTCTTATGAACATTTGAGATATGTACTTCGATGACAGGTAAAGAAATACTTGCAATGGCATCTCTCAGCGCGTAACTATAGTGGGTAAAAGCACCGGGGTTAAACACGACGCCATCGTACTGATCCTCTGCTTCGTGGAGCGCATCGATCAGATCCCCTTCGTGATTTGATTGAAAGAACGTTAGTTGGATATTTGCTCTTTCTGCGAACTGAAACAAATCTGTTTCTAAATCCGTCAGCGTTTTACTTCCATAAACAGCAGGCTCTCTCTTGCCGAGCCTATTTAAGTTGGGTCCATTCAGCATAAGAAAATGAGGCATTTGACCACTCCTTCATCCTAATTCAATCTATTTCGATATCTGTTTCTTTTTCCTTAGAAACCTTTCGTTTCCAAAAATATTTTATCATATGAATGGGCGATTTACACTTTATTCTGTCTTTTTCCCGAGTGCCCTTGCTAGCTTCTGACTCGTTAATTCATTGTATTCAAACGAAATACTGTATCCAATAAACATGCCATATAAAATATATAGGCAAAATGTCGTCACAATGGTGCTTTGCTGTAAATCTTGTACTTGCTTCACATCTGGGAAAATAGGATTAAATACATAAAAAACAAGCAACCATAATAGTCCCCCATAAATGAGACCCACCCAAAAACCTTTGACCCGTTTTAAAAGCCCATAATAAATAAAGGCCGCTCCAATAGATAAAAGCCCTAAAAGCACAATACTAATAAAAGTGCCAAGTCCTCCCTTTTTCCATTCTCCGAGCACAAAAGGCTGAAGCAGCATATTCGGACTCACCTCTGAAAAATGAAACATATGGGTCAGAAATCCGATAAAGCTCCAAAAAACACCGCCAACAAAGCCCGTAGCAGCTGCTCTTGCCACGAGCGATGACGTTTGCACTGACTGATTTTTTTCTTCTTGCTTTTTCTTTTCATCACGTTTCATATGAACACCTCCAGCAAGTAGTATGTCCAATATGTCATGAAAAAAAAGGATTTCCATGCGTGAGTGTAAAATTTTTATAACAGGGTATACTGGCTAAAAAGAGGTAGATAGAATTCTAGTAGATAATCGACCTGTGAGCTAGTGATTTCCCCTCATTTCCTGTACAATGAAGGTATAAGGAAATGCATGTAAATTACAGGAAACAGGCAGGTTGATGAAATATGTCCAATCAAACAAAACCTCCAGCATATGGAGGGCAGGCAGTTGTCGAAGGTGTCATGTTCGGAGGTAAAAAGAACTATGTGACAGCGATTCGGCGTAAGGATCAGTCCATTGAGTTTTTGAAGCTTCCCCGGACCTCCAATAAACGAACCGCCTTTCTCAAGAAAATCCCATTTGTCAGGGGTGTTGCTGCACTTGTTGAAGCAAGCGCAAACGGCAGTAAGCACTTAAACTTCTCCAGTGAGCGCTATGACTTAGATCCTTCTGAAGATCATTCTCTTGAAAAAGAACAAAAAGGCTCGAAGTTATCGATGATCTTTGGCATTGCTGTGATCGGAGTTCTCTCTCTTCTCTTTAGTAAATTTGTCTTTACCCTAGTACCTGTCTTTTTAGCTGAGCTTGTGCGGCCTATTTTCTCAGGGAATTTCGCACAAATCGCAGTTGAAACATTCTTTAAATTGATCCTGTTATTAGGCTATATTTACTTTATTTCCATGACCCCTTTAATTAAAAGGGTATTTCAATATCATGGCGCAGAACATAAAGTCATAAACTGCTATGAACAGAATCTTGACATCACAGTGGAAAATGTCCAAAGCCAGTCCCGGCTGCATTATCGATGCGGCAGCAGCTTTATTTTATTCACTGTCATTGTCGGAATGTTCGTCTATTTACTCGTACCGACAGATCCTTTATGGGTAAGAGTTCTGAACCGCTTGGCGCTCATTCCTGTTGTTCTGGGCATTTCATTTGAAGTCTTGCAGCTCACGAACAAACTCCGTGACGTGCCTGTGCTAAAAGTGCTTGGCTATCCTGGTCTTTGGCTGCAATTGCTC
Source organism: Bacillus sp. LLTC93 (assembly GCF_002993125.1). NCBI lineage: Bacteria > Bacillati > Bacillota > Bacilli > Caryophanales > Bacillaceae > Bacillus > Bacillus sp. LLTC93. The sequence continues at coordinate 516,637 of NZ_PVME01000001.1, forward strand.
ACAACAAAAGAACCCTCTGACGATCAAGTCGAGGTAGCCATTGCAAGTTTTAAAGAACTTCTTCGTTTAGAGGAAGCGTCTGAGAAACAAGCGTCAGATTCTGCTCATCAAGTGATCTAGCTTATAAATCCGGTAAATTCCTTCGGAGGTGGACAGTTATGAATCGCCGAGTACATCCTGCTTTTACCATTATTTTCGCTTTAGGTGTTTTGGGATTTGTGTATTTACTCACAACGAACCCAGGCAGACTCTTTACGATGCTGCTATCAGTTGTGATCATTGGAGCGGTTGTGTTTTTCCTATTTAGATGGCTGATGAATCGAAGAACTGGAACAGAAGGCAATCTTTATCGTAAAGCAGTCAAACAATCAAAACGTCGCTACCAGCAGCAGCCTAAACCAAAAACGAAAAGCCAGATGAAAAATCGGGTCACTCATTTGCGAAGCGTGCCGACTGACCACAAGTCTAAGCCCGTCCTTCTCAAAAAGAAAAGCCAAACACAATTGACTGTGATTGAAGGCAAGAAAAACAAAAAGAAGAACCGCGCCTTATTTTAAAAAGTCCAGCTTTTTAAAAATTGCTCGGCCTTCTGTCTACCTAGATCGACGAGCGCCCTTTTCTTTTCTGTCATGAGATGAAAATCAGTGGCAATGACATGTTCTACAGGAATAAAAATAATATGACGTTCGTGTTTTGTGGCGATATGTCTTTCGTCATGCGCACCACGCATCGTTTCAAAAAGAGCGCCAAACAGTTCAAACGCATTGCGGATGGAGTGTTGAGGGCGTTCTTTTTCATTTGGGGTTAACGTGACGCCAACGAACGGTCTTTTTTTCTCTTCAGCAAATAACCAAATCGGGAAGTTACTGAGGACTCCGCCATCAACAATGGTACAAATGCCTTTTGAAGACTTTAGTTTGACTGGCTCGAAAAAATACGGCAGGCTGCAGCTCATGCGAATGGCTCGTGCAACGGAAAACCGTTCTGGATTTAATCCATATGAAGGAAGGTCGTCTGGCAGGACGAGGATTCTTCCATTTGTTAAGTCAGAAGCAATGATTTTGAGCGAATTTTTTTTAAGATCCCCAAATACGGTAACCCCTTTTCGTTTTAAAACATCTGTGAGCCATTTTTCCAGTCGGTCTCCTTTGTAAAGACCAAGACGCCAATAAATGGATACCCACCTGAGCATTTTAAACGGGATGAATTGACACCTTCGGTCGAGCAATTGATGTTCATCCATTTCATCTAAAAGCTCCCGAATCTCCTGACTTGTAAAACCTGCTGCGATAAGTGAAGCAATAATCGCACCAGCACTTGTACCAGCAAGCCGGACAAATTGAAATCCTCTCGCTTCAAGCGCTTCATAAGCACCTGCAAGCGCTGCACCCTTAATGCCTCCACCTGAGAACACACCATCTATCTTCATTCAGGAGCCCCCTTTTTATCTCACACTATTAATAGTGTAGGAGCATTTGCTTTCAATTAGAACTTTATTCAAAAAGGACACCCTCAGTATGGGTGTCCTTTTTCTTAAGATTCTTGATTTGTTTGTTCGTTTTTCTTTTGAATCGCTTTCAGCTGTACAGATCGCTCGTCGTTTTCTTCAAAGAATTGAACAAGATCGCCAATGCGGTCAATGCTGTTCCAGCTGAGATGATGCTCAATGCCTTCTACATCATCATAAATCTTCTCTTCATCTACACCAATGATTCTTAAAAATTGCTCTAGCAGTTCATGTCTGTATACGAGACGTTTTCCAATTTTTTTGCCTTTCGGGGTTAAAATCAGACCACGATATTTCTCATAAATGAGGTATTCATCTTTATCTAGCTTCTGAACCATTTTTGTTACAGAGGAGGGATGGACAGCGAGGGCTTCTGCAATATCAGATACTCTGGCATATCCTTTTTCTTCTATCAGCATATAAATTTGTTCAATATAATCTTCCATACTAGGTGTAGTCATAAAACCCCTCCAAAATGCACCTTTACTTAATAATCATAACAATTCTACACCATCGCCCATTAAAAGACAAGAAGTGTCCATCGTCTTAACGCTTGTAATTCCAATCATCTGAGGCATATTTCGTTTTGGCGAGATGGTGGACAAACGCTAATTCTTCATCTGTCAGTTCATAAGGTACAAGCTCGATATTTAATCCTTTTTCAAACCCTCGTTTAAACGCCACACGGGCATCGTCTAATGTACATGTTCGATCTGAAATTTCATTGATTGCGACCGCCTTGTTTTTAAAGCTGCGCTGCATCCGCTCTCTTACCCGGTCGTTTGGATAAAGAAACAAATCGAACAATTTGTCTTCATCAAGGTCAATTAAGATCGAGCCATGCTGAAGGATCACACCTTTTTGTCTCGTTTGAGCACTGCCTGCTACTTTTCTGCCTTCTACGACAAGCTCGTACCACGAAGGAGCATCAAAGCATACAGACGATCTTGGGTTTTTTAAGCTTTCCTTTTCTTTTTCTGTACGAGGAATGGCAAAATACGCATCAAGTCCCAGTTCTTTAAAGCCCTCTAAAATGCCTTCTGAAATGACGCGGTACGCCTCAGTCACTGTCGCTGGCATTTCTGGATGCTCCTCTGACACAATGACGCTGTAGGTCAGCTCCTGATCATGAAGAACCCCCCGCCCGCCTGTTGGTCTGCGGACAAATCCGAGACCATAGCGCTTGACCGCTTCCATGTTAATTTCTTTTTCAACATGCTGAAAATATCCAACAGACAATGTTGCCGGATCCCACCCATAAAAACGGATCACAGGCGGGATGAGCTTCTCACTATGCCAATAAAGCAAGGCTTCGTCCATTGCCATGTTAAAGGCAGGGTCTTGGTTTCCTGTATCAATGAAACACCATTTCTCTTTTTGCATATAAAAATCCCTTCTCTTTTACGTAGTCAATGTTAGATGATGGTGGTGACCACCGATTTTCTCTCTTCATCAGTCTATCAAATAGGGAAGGAATTGAAAATAATTCTGACCATTTATGATGACAAGTTTCTTTTGCTTTACTATAATAGTATTTGTCTAAAACGTACCATCAGACAGACCACTGTGCTGATGCTCAAGAAGGAGTCGAGTCGTATTGCCAATATTCAACTATATCGTCCTCTCACTTTGTGGACTTTTCGTTCTTTATTCCATCGGCAGCTACATTTATCAGCAGCGCATTATGAAAACGCTGACGGAAGAAGAATTCATTAAAGGTTACCGCAAAGCTCAACTCATTGATGTGAGAGAGCCAAATGAGTTTGAAGGCGGACATATTTTAGGGGCAAGAAACATCCCCCTTTCACAACTAAAGCAGCGAAAAAATGAAATACGTCCTGACAAGCCTGTTTATCTCTATTGCCAAAATAATTTGAGAAGCGGGAAAGCAGCCCAAACTTTACGTAAAAACGGCTGTCGTGAGATTTATAATTTAAAGGGCGGCTTTAAAAAATGGGGCGGCCGCATCAAAACGAAAAACTAATAAAAAAGACTCTGGGAGCTAGCCGCCCCCTTTGAGTCTTTTTTATTTTCTCTCAAACACAAGAACTGGATTCCGTGCAGCCTTTGTTTCGTCCATTCGTTTGACAACCGTTGTATGCGGTGCTTCCTGCACCACTTCTGGATTCTCTTCTGCTTCTTTTGCAATTTGAATCATCGCTTCAATGAATGCATCAAGTGTTTCTTTTGATTCTGTTTCAGTTGGTTCAATCATGATACATTCCTCTACATTCAGCGGGAAATAGATCGTTGGCGGATGATAGCCAAAATCAAGTAATCGTTTGGCAATATCAAGTGTCCGCACACCTAGTTTCTTCTGACGTTTACCTGAAAGGACAAATTCATGTTTACAATGACGATCAAATGGCAAATCGTAATGAGCACATAAGCGGCGCATCATATAGTTCGCATTTAACACCGCATTATCAGTCACAGCCTTTAAGCCGTCTGGTCCCATAGAGCGGATATACGCATAAGCTCTGACATTGATGCCAAAGTTGCCATAGAACGGTTTCACACGGCCAATGGATTCTGGGCGATCGTAATCAAAGGAATAACGACCTTCTTTCTTCACAAGCACTGGCTTTGGCAAGTATGGAATCAAATCCTTTTTCACGCCAACTGGACCTGAACCAGGACCTCCGCCTCCGTGTGGACCTGTAAATGTTTTATGAAGATTTAAGTGAACCACATCAAATCCCATATCCCCTGGTCTTGCTCTGCTTAAAACAGCATTCAAGTTCGCACCGTCATAATAAAGCTTACCGCCAGCCCCGTGAACGATTTCAGCCATTTCTAAAATGTTTTCTTCAAAAAGGCCGAGTGTATTCGGGTTTGTCAGCATAAGCGCAGCTGTTTCTTCATTGACAACACGGCGTAAATCCTCTAAATCAACAAGCCCATTTTCATCAGATGCGACGGTAATCGTTTCAAACCCAGCCACTGTCGCAGATGCCGGATTCGTTCCATGAGCAGAATCCGGCACGATGACTTTTGTTCGTTTATGATCTCCTCTCGCTTCATGGTACGCACGAATCATCATGAGTCCTGTCCATTCGCCATGTGCTCCTGCCGCAGGCTGTAATGTCACCGCGTCCATCCCTGTGATTTCTTCAAGATGGTCACCTAGGTCATAAAGTAATTCTAATGCTCCTTGCACAGTGTCTGCTTCTTGGAGTGGATGAATTTGCGAGAAGCCTGCAAGGCGTGCGACCTTTTCGTTAATCTTTGGATTATATTTCATCGTACAAGAGCCAAGAGGGTAAAATCCGGAATCAACTCCATGATTACGTCTTGATAGTGCCGTATAATGACGCATGATATCAAGCTCAGATACTTCCGGAAGCTCAGCATCCTCATGACGGATGTACGTTTCATCAAATAGAGCTGGGAGCTCCTGTTCAGGTACATCTAAATCAGGCAGGCTATAACCAATTCTTCCTTCTTTGGATAATTCAAAAATAAGCGGCTGATCTTGTTTATTCATGGCGATCCCCCAATTCCTTGATGAACGTATCAATTTCTTCTTTTGTTCTTAGCTCTGTCACGGCTACAAGCATGTGCTGCTGAAGCTCTGGGTAATCTCTCCCTAGGTCATAGCCACCGATGATCCCTTTTTCAAGCAATCGTTTATTGACCTCTTTCACAGGCTCATTTAACTTGATCACAAATTCATTAAAATGGGCACCTTCTACATCAGCCTGGAGCCCTTGTTTTTCCGCCTGCATCTTGGCATAATGGGCTTTTTGCACGTTTTGATAGGCGATTTCTTTTATACCTGTTTTTCCCAGCGCCGTCATCGCAACAGAAGCGGCTAACGCATTTAATGCCTGATTCGAACAAATATTTGACGTCGCTTTATCTCTTCGAATGTGCTGTTCACGTGCTTGAAGGGTCAGCACAAATCCACGAACGCCATTCTCATCTTCTGTTTGTCCGACTAAGCGCCCTGGCACTTTTCGCATTAATTTTTTCGTCACGGCAAAATACCCACAATGAGGTCCGCCAAATGCAGCCGGAATACCAAACGGCTGTGCATCACCAACGACAATATCTGCCCCAAGTTTTCCTGGCGGCGTCAGTAAGCCGAGTGCAAGCGGATTACTTGAGACAATGAACAGGCTCTTTCCTTTATGTGCAATCGGTTCAATCTCTTTTAACGGTTCTACTACACCGAAAAAGTTTGGATATTGTACAAGAACAGCTGCTGTTTCGTCGCAGACGGCCGCTTCTAATGCAGCTATATCCGTCTGTCCTTTTCGCGCAGGTACCTCGACTACTTCAATATGCTGTCCTTTGGCATATGTTTTCAGCACCGCTCTTGATTCAGGATGAACCGTCTCAGAGACCACAATCTTTTTCTTCTTTGTATGCCCTGCAGCCAGCATCCCCGCTTCAGCTAATGCGGTTCCGCCATCATACATCGAGGAGTTGGCAAGATCCATGCCGGTCAGCTCAGCAATCATCGTTTGAAATTCAAAGATCGCCTGCAATTCGCCTTGCGAAATCTCGGGCTGATAAGGTGTATACGCTGTATAAAATTCAGAACGTGAGATGACGTGATCGACAATGACAGGCTGATAATGATCATACACACCAGCACCAAGAAACGATGCATAGGAAACAGTATCCTTATTCTTTGCAGCTAAGAGAGATAATTCCCGCACAAGCTGTGTTTCGGATGCGGCTTCTTTGATGTTGTATGCTCCTTTGAATCTTACTTTCTCTGGGATATCTGAAAAAAGCTCATCAATCGACTGAACGCCAATGACATCCAGCATTTCTCTTTGATCTTGCTCGGTTTGCGGCAAATACCTGTGCTTCATCCTCTATTCCCCCTCGTTATTTGGCTCTTTTATAAAATGGTGTGGCGACGATTTTGGCTTTTAGACGTTTTTTACGAATTTGTACTTCCACTTCTGCCTGAAGCTGCGCCTCTGATGTTTCGATCAGAACAAGCCCGACATTTTTCTTGAACGTTGGAGATTGTGTGCCCGTTGTGACAATTCCAATCTGCTTCTCTCCTGAAAAGACCGGATAGTCTGTTCGCGGAATCCCTTTATCAATCATTTCAATGCCGACAAGCTTTCGCTTCGCTCCTTCTTCTTTTTGCTTTTTGAGCGCGTCTTTCCCAATAAAATGGACTTCTTTATCCGTTTTGACAGCAAAACCAATCCCGCCCTCTAATGGGGAAATATCCTTTGTGAGCTCCTGACCATAAAGCGGCAGTCTAGCTTCAAATCTTAAGGTGTCACGTGCACCGAGCCCGCACGGTATTAACCCTTTAGGCTGGCCCGCTTCTAATAAAGCCGACCAAATGTGAACGGCATCTTCTGACTGGCAGTAGATTTCAAAGCCGTCTTCTCCTGTGTAGCCGGTTCTTGAAACAAGCACCTCTTTTTGAGCGACCTCAGCTTGTGATAAAAACGTAAATGGCTTGAGAGATGTCACCTCTTCGTCCGCCACATCCTTGATGATGTCAGCAGCAAGAGGTCCTTGAAGTGCTAGCAAGGCGATTTGATCAGAGACATTCTTGATCAATACATCATCCTCCCCTTGATGCTGGAGCAGCCAATCCACATCTTTTTCGATATTTGATGCATTAATGACAAGCAAATAGTTGTTCTTTTCTTTTTGATAGACGAGCAGGTCATCCACTGTCCCGCCATCTTCATAACACATAGCTGTATATAGTGCCTTACCATCCGTCAGCTTAGACAGATCATTGGTTAATAGCCTTTGTAAAAAAGGAAGGGCATCTTGCCCTTTGACTTCCACCTCACCCATGTGAGACACATCAAAAAGCCCTGCTTTTGTTCGAACAGCTTCATGTTCTTCTTTAATGGAAGAAAATTGGACAGGTAATTCCCAGCCCCCGAAGTCAATGGTTTTTGCGCCAAACATTTCATACGCATGAAAAAGCGGTGTTCGTTTCAACATCAATCGTTTCCCCCTTTTTTCTTACAGTGCAGACCACAAGCTGAATTTTCAGAAAAAAATCACAGCAAAAAAGGACAGAGAGCTCCCTTTTATCAAAAAGAAGTCTCTGTCCTTGCACCTGAAAGTTTACAGCACAACATCATTGTGCGTTTTCCCCTTTGGTGGTTTGCTAAAAAACAATGAGCAAACACTCTCCAGAGTTGCGTCCGGTAAGAGTACTTTTGCCTGAGAGATTCACTGAATCAATTCAGCTTGCTCCTTCGGCGCCTGCCAGTGCTAAATAACCGCCAAGTCTCTCCCCATACCATCATCCGCTCATATTCTTCACATTTATTGGACATACTATCAAAATGGGTGACTTATTTTCTATATCACTTACCAACATCCTACCATTAGAAACGGATCAAGAGCAACAGAAAAATCATTAACATTTTTAAAATAAATGTTCAATATCGTTCGCTTTTATTGAAATATATAGTCTTTTAAAGACCCCTTAAAAAATGAAGCGTTTAAAAACAGAACGATTTTATCACAAACTAATTAGAAAGGCAGGCGATGACATTGAATATTCAAACGATTTTTGATCAGGAATGGGCAAGTGAATTTCAGCAGCGGCTTTCAGCAGACGGTCCCTGGGCGAACTGGGATATGTACCGATTAGCGACGCAGGTTCAGAAAGTCACAGCAATTGATTCATTCGAGGGTTTGCAAGCTCCCGCACACCTGCCTGCATTCACTCCTTTAAAGCACCAGCTCGAAGTGGCTAGAAGAGTCGTAGAAGAGATGAACGGGAAAGCCATTTTAGCAGATGAAGTGGGACTTGGGAAAACTGTAGAAGCAGGACTCATTATCAAAGAATACATGATTCGTGGACTTGCCAAAAAGATTCTCATTCTCGTCCCCGCCTCCCTTGTGTCTCAATGGGTGCAGGAGCTGCGGACGAAATTTTACATTGATGCTGTCGAACAAAAAAAGAGCTATGTATGGGAGCAGTGTGACGTCGTGGTTTCCTCAATTGATACAGCCAAAAGACAGCCGCATCGAGACACGATTTTATCAATCGCCTACGATATGGTCATTATTGATGAAGCACACAAACTAAAAAACAATAAAACGAAAAACTATGAATTTGTGAGAAATCTAAACAAAAAGTTCTGCCTGCTGCTGACAGCTACGCCTATTCAAAACCGAATCGGAGAAATTTTCAATCTCGTTTCCCTTCTGAAGCCTGGCCACCTAGGCAATGAACATCAGTTTAAAGATGTTTTTGCCAAAAAGGACTTGCAGCTTGAAGACCATGATCGATTGAAACAGCTAGTCAATAAAGTGATGATTCGTAACCGAAGACAAGACACAGGCATCGAGTGGTCAAAACGGCATGTCAAAACGATCTCCATTCATTTCTCTCCGACAGAGCAAGCGTTATATGATGAAATTTGTAAGCTGAAAGAGAATCCATCTTATACAAAGCACATGTTTTCAATCATGACCTTGGAACGAGAATGCTGCTCAAGCCGCGAGGCGGTCTATATGACGATCAAAAAAATGCAGGAAGAAGAAAAACACATTCTAGGATCTTCTGCCATTGCGCAAATCATGGAGAAAATCAATCAAGTTGAGCAAAATTCAAAGGCGCTGGAAGTCGTCAAACTCATTCAGCAGTTAAATGAGAAGGTCATTATTTTCACTGAATATCGTGCGACACAAATTTATTTACAATGGTTTCTTCAGCAAAACGGCATTAGCTCGGTTCCTTTTCGAGGCGGCTTTAAGCGGAGCAAAAAAGACTGGATGAAAGATTTATTTAGAGAACGGGCTCAAGTGTTAATTGCTACAGAAGCCGGCGGCGAAGGGATTAACCTTCAGTTTTGTAACCAGATCATCAACTACGACCTTCCGTGGAATCCAATGCGTCTAGAACAGAGAATTGGACGTATTCATCGCCTTGGCCAAGAACGGGATGTCCACATTTACAATATGGCAACGAACGGAACAGTCGAAGAGCATATTTTGAAGCTTTTATATGAAAAAATTCAGCTATTTGAAAATGTCATTGGCGATCTAGATGATATTTTAACGCGAATTGATATCCAAGAGGCCGAAACAGAATTGCATCATATTCTCTTTCAGCACGAATCTGACGGAGACATGAAAAAGAAATTAACTCAGTTTGCTTCCTATTTAACAGAAGCACAAACACCGCTTTTAGAAAAAAGGCAGCAAGGCTCATAAAGGAGAGTTGATCAATGGAGCAGCGTGACATTCACACATTTCTTCTCCGTTTCTTTCAGGCGAATCAATGCGACATATTAGAAGAAAGTGCAGGACATATGACAGTACAACTGACAATTCAAATGGATAAATTGATTATGAACCGCCCTTTTTATTGGCACTGGCTTGAAAAAACAGGAGGTGTACCTGAGCCACGGCAATTGACCTTAATCACCGATCAAAAAAAAGCCGGTGATGCGGTCGAAGGTGAATTTGTCCACTTCGGCTCCCCTCGTTTATTTCAAATATTCGAGGCTGTTAAACAGCAGGGCCGATTTATCCGGCTCTATGAAAGAGTGAAGCCGCTCAACAACAACCAAATCGCACTGGAGCCATGGCTTGGTCTCAATGTGAAAATATCCTATCTGGCAGACCGTAAAAAGGATAAGCTGCTATCACTTGGGCTTCATCTGATACGAGGAGAAGTCATAGAACAATTTCAAGAAAAGCTGGAAGCCCGTGAGCTGTCATCTCAAATTCCTGATTATTGCTTTACGATGAGTACAATGATTAAGCCAGAAAGCGGCGTCAAACGGCTCTATAGCCTGATGAAGCATTATGCCCATGAGGAGCCGGACGATTGGGCGGTGAGGGCTGTTCAAAAGTGGAAGGAAGACTCGGAACTTTTAAACCAATTTTATGAAGGGACTTCAGACACATCTGTAGAATATGAAATAGAAAGACAAGCACTTAAAACTTTATACGAACCAAAAATCAGTCTTACGATTGAAAATGGCGGGCTTTTTTACTTACAGCAAAAAAGAGGAGGCTGACTCACGAGTCCCCCTCCCCTTCATGTGACATACAATTTTCGATCAGTCAAAAGCAAAGTTTGTCTGTTTGTATTGGGCGGAAACATGACGCAAGCAATCTATGAGGTCTTACCACCTGTGTCTTTCCATTTAATGCGTTAAGTGCCTGAAATACACGATTCAGTATTTTAGGAGGGTATTTGTATGGAAAAGAAAACGAAAGTATTAGACAGTGAATGGGTTCAATTATTACGCGAAGCTCGCAAAGCAGGACTAACAGTTGAAGAAGTCCGTCATTTTCTCAAATCAAGCGAAAAGTCCTCTGAGTCTCCCCCTATGGTAAGAAGTCATTCTATCAAACCTTTCTGAATGTGCTATAATATCGAAAGGAAGGTGATGACATTGATTGGCCAGCGTATTAAACAATACCGCAATGAAAAAGGCTACTCACTATCAGAACTGGCCGAAAAGGCTGGGGTAGCGAAGTCTTATTTAAGCTCAATAGAAAGAAACTTGCAAACAAACCCCTCCATTCAATTTCTTGAAAAAATCTCCGCTGTTCTGGACGTCTCGGTTCATACACTGTTACACGAAAAAGATGAAACCGAATACGATGGTCAATTAGATAGTGAATGGGAAAAACTAGTTCGAGATGCAATGACATCAGGGGTTTCGAAAAAGCAATTTCGTGAATTTTTAGATTATCAAATCTGGAAAAAAAAGCAAGAAGAGGAGTAAAGCGCACGTTTTAGCGCATACTCCTCCAATTGCTATGCAGAACTAGATATCAGTCTAAAGACTGGCTTTATTTTTTATCTTCGCTGTGTGCTTTTTCGTTTTCTTTCACGTAGCCTTTTTCATCCGTATGCTTTTTGGGATTGATCGTTAAACCATTCCACTGAGTCGCTTCGAAGGAAAGATCAATTTGAATCGCATCGCCTTGGTATTTATTTTGGATATAGTGACCAGCTTTATCCTTCGTCTGGTCATTGACAAATTCAATGATCATTTCCATTTTATCGTAATCAAACGGATTCTTTGGAATGCCGTCATACTCTGGAGCCGCTGTTCCATCAACGGTTGCTACATTAATTTTACCACTTTCATGTAAAAACTTCTCATCGACGGCATGACGAAGCTTTTCAAATGCGGTCTGATCCTGTTTTGACGTTAATAGATGCAGGTCAAGCAAGTTTGCATGGTCTAAAATAATATTTTTCGGATAACCATTTCCACCTTCGGCTCCAACCGTAAGAACACTCACCTGAAACTGGCTGAGGAATTCTTCAGCTGTATTCTTATCGCCATTCTTCGCAGAGGTTCCATCTTTAAACTGGCTATAATCAAGACTCATCAGCACTTGATTAATCGCAAGCGACCCCTTATTTTCAAAATTAAATTCTTTCTTTATTCGGTCACCAGGTTTTAAGTTCGCAAGGTTGATGGCACCAGAGTTCTCTTTTGCAGATAAATTCAGCTCTCCTGTCGAGTAGACCGCGTTTGCCTTTTCTACATCATTAAACGCCGCCCATGTTCCCCCGCCAATTAAAGCAAGTCCTAATGCCCCTGATAATACACCTAAACGAATTGATTTTTTCATTGCCATGAATGAACCCCCTAATAAATTGTTTTATTGAAACCTAATTAGGTTACAAACGAAAATTTAAGCTTGCTTCTCTGACATATGTAAATCAGCCGTGTGTCTTCGATGTTTCGCAGCGCCCACAAAATGAATTGTTGAGTAAACAAGCAGCATCACACCTGGTATAATCAGCAGCAAAGCGGTTCCAGCCGAAGTTCCGGCATACGAAAGAAGTTTTCCTGCATAAGGGATGTTCGTTCCCGTATACTGCGCAACCACTTGATCCGCTTTTACCAGCGTACCGTCTTGATACATATTGTGGTCTCCTTTGGTCTCAAAGGCTTTATTTGTCCCTTTTCCTTTTACCCCAACAATTCGGTGAGTCACAAAGGACTTGTCTTGCTTCGTTTGAAAAGTGATAATATCTCCTTTTTTGAGCGTCTCAGGTGAGGTCACTTGTTTTACTACAATGAGCGACCCAGTCGAAAATTCCGGTTCCATTGAACCAGATAATACTTGCTTGAATTGATAACCGAAAATCTGAGGATCTCCACCTGTTGTTCTTGATGACAACACGACAATAATACATGCAATCATCATCGTGAAAACCATTACGTAAAGAATACTCCCAGACATTTTCATCCATTTTTTCATGTCCCATCTCCCCTTCACATATCATTTTTTCATTCAGTAGACAGCTTCATTTAAGATATCTTTTCTTGACAGCTTGAGAGCTGCATTTGTTTAGACCAAAAGAATGTTTTTTCAGATGCACCAAATCCTTTAGGAAAATAGATTTTAAATGCATAGATTCCATTCGTTTTTGCTTTATCTGTTGTAACAGTCGTCGTTTCTTCTGATGAAAGGTGTTGTATAGAGCCCTTTTCAAGAATATGACCATTTTGTAATGGTTTCTGATCACTTTCTACTTTGTGTAATTCCCACTTCCATTCAGAGTGTGCTATGGGTTGTCCAATATTTTTTAATGTCATGCTTAGCTTTTGAGGCGCACAGACTGTTCCTTCAATTATCGTTTGATCTATGAGCTTTAAATCACTTCTATCCCATTTCTTTGGCTGACAATGCTGATCTGTCTGTTCAAAATCTCCACACGTGTTCATGACAAAGTTTGTTTGCTCGACATCGTTAAAAGAAGCGTTAGTAGGTGTGATAAGAAGAGACGTAAAAATCAAACAAATGGCACTAAAGAGTACAAAGAGCGACTGATTCATTCTTTCAACTCCTCGGACGGATGTTCTTTAAAGAGAACGATTACACTCAGTATAAGGAAATACCTATAAAACCCAAAACGCCAAATTAGTCCATTTTGTTCTTAAACAAGAACTCTTGCGAGAAAATTCTTCCATTTTCTCATTCTTTCGCCATATTCTATATTTTTTTCCGTGACATTTGTACTTCTTAAAAATTTACATAAAAGTGTAGGATTTGGTCAGGATAATAACTGGTGAGGTGATGTTAAGTGAACTATGGAAAAATCATGATCATGCTCAGTTTACTGTTGGGGCCTGTCATACAAGACGCCAAACCTGTGGAAGCGAGAGGGTTCACTACTGCCACAGATCAATGGGAAACAAGAGCTGTCAAGGAAGCAAAGAAAAGATATCCGTTAGCACAAGTCTTATTTAAACAAAAAGTATGGGACAGGCACCGGGAAAAAGAATCTGTGAAACAGTATCATATTACGTTAAAAGATCACGCCAAAGAATTTGGGGTATTTGTCACCATTTCCTATAACCCTTACTCAAACAAGGTCAATAAAGTCATTGTCGTTGAAGAATACAGCTAAAGTGGCATAAAAAAACCGCCTGCTGGCGGCTTTTTACTTTTGTCGATGTCGATGTCGTTTTTTTAGCATCATGGAAAAGCCAAACGGCAGAACACCAAATAAACGCTGTGAAAATGGCGGTTTTGTTTCCATCTTTTCTTGTTTATGTTCCTTCCTTTCGTCACGTGGTGTATTCATATATTTAATGATTTCCTGCGTCATATATTTTACATAGTCATTTGTTTTCAACGAACATTCACCTCTTCTTCCTTAAAGTGTTACCAGGAAGAGTATGGTTTTATACACTGGCTAATCAGGGATTGTCCATTTCATGATTTCACGGGTCTTCCAATCCATCACCAGTTCCCGCTCATCTGCTAAACCATCTTTTGTTTTAACGCCGACCAGCATGTGGACAAGTTTTTTCTTTTGATCGCACCCGATCTGTTTCAATGTCACACGGCCTTCTTCAGTGTCCACATGAGCATGCTGCTGATTACAAATACGATTTAATTTGCTTGCAGCCTCACTTACACCCATTCTAAATAGCTGCTGTTTTTTATAATAAGAAATCGTCAGCTCTGCACTTTTCAGTTCATTTTGAAATCCAATCGTCATTGAGCCTAGGATCAAAAGGAAAAAAAGAATTGTAGCAAGTACGTGCGGATAGATAAACCCTTCTTCGCTTTTCACGTTTTAGGAACCACTCCTTTATATGTGAAAAAAACGGCTTCATACACCTTATCAGATACATCTGTGACTTCAAGGATTGTTGTTTGCTGATCTGTTCTGACGCGAAATTGTTTCACCTTTTGCAATAAAGGAAGATGCCCTGCCTGATCCACTCGCTTCCTCAGCATCTCTTGATAGGGCTCAATCCTCACCACTCTCCCTTGATCGGACAGATACTCTAACGCTTTTCCTTCTTTCACCGCTCTAACAGCCAGTGCACGATTTAATTCCTCCTCTAATTGCAGTACAGTTTGCTTCCACTCCATTTGTGAAAATTGGTTGATTTCTTCAAATGGATGGGCTTTCTCTGCAACAGAAAAAATGAGCACACAGCCAAAAGAAAGAAACAGAAATAGATGCAATTGCCACAAAGCTTGTATAAATGTAAACCCCTGTTCATCGTTCAACATAACGAAAGCATATCGTCTTCTTTTTTTGTACTTTGTATGATACACATCCCTTCTGTTTACTCCAATTGAGTTCATATGTGATCTCGCCTCTCTTCTTTTTGACGGATGGCTTTGTACCTTCTATGAACGCTTTGTTCATATGTTCATGTAACACTTGGTAAGCTTCAAGTTTTGCTCTTAATTCCTTTTTTCCCATCATTAGTTTTTCGTAGGCTGGCATGAGCACAAGTGCTGCAAATAGGAAGCTGTGGCAAGCTAACAGCATCTCAAACGTACTAAATCCTCTATTGTTTTTGAACATGGATACGCCCGCTCCCTAAATAAATCGTGAGTTTATATATTTGGCTACCAAATTGAACAATGAGAGAACCGCCGCTGCTCGGATGTCCGTTTTCATTAAAATGAATCCCCTGTGAAAATGTAGAATGTTTGATGATGCCTTTTTTATGCTTATAAAAAGCAATTACCTCATCACCATTTTGATCTATTACTTGATAGGATACATGTTGCGGATGAATCTCAACATTCACACGGGTTTTTTTGGTAAATGCCGTATAAGCAGCCAGTTGGATATCTTGTTTCATGATGTTCACTTGTTTTTTTGCTTCAGCACTTTCTAATATACCTGGGACTTTTCCTCCTAAGATCGACAATAGAATAGATAAAACAAGTAAAATCATGAGCTGTTCAATGAGGGTAAAGCCCTTTTCATGTAAAAGCAATTTACTCATGCTTCACGTCGCCGTTTTGAATGACAATGGCTTTTCCATTAGGACAAGTTAATCCCTTTTTGACATAGCCTTCTTTTTCTAATTCAGCCAAAGATGGTGTCTTGCCGTCATGCTCCAATTCATATGCCATCACCTGTGTACTCACCATTGATTTGAGACCTTCACAGCCCTTCGCTTGAATGCTTTGATGGTGACGGGTGATATTCGGAATGGTAATGAGTAAAAGAATGGAAATCACGAGCATGACAATTAACATTTCCAACAGGGTAAATCCTTTATCATTCATGCCTTTGCCTCCTTCTCACACTTGTTCCATTAGTTGATACATCGGTAAAAGAATAGATAAATACACAATGAGTATAAGAAGCGCTGTCAAACCATATATGACCGGCTGCAGCCATGAAACCCATTTTTCAATTTTCAGCTCTGCATTCTCTAATAGGAATTGACTATACGTATACAATTCTCTGGCAAGCATCCCGCTAGCTTCACCATGTTTGATGACAGCTGCAAAATGTTTTTCAAAAAAAGGAGACCCACTTATTTGATGTTCCATGCTTTCTCCTTTTCTTAACTCTCCGATCATCCGTTCAGATATTTCTTGAAGAAAGGGTAAATAGCTTTGCTGTTTGAAAGCTTGCAAGCTTTCGTACATCGATAATCCAGCTTGAAGAAGCCCGCTTAGCTGAAGAGAAAAAAGATACGTATGCATCAGCTGCATCCCTTTATATAACATAGGCAACCTGCTCAACACTCTCAGTTTCTCAAGGGTCGACTTTTTCTTAAAAAAGACATGATAATATCCAGTCAGACAGATACACATACAGCCTATGATGAGGAGGAAAGCATGTAGGAATTGAAAGAGTGCAAACATCCCTTGGATCAGCCATGACATGCGGGTATCCATTGACGAGTACAATAAAGAAAATTGAGGAATGATCATCTGCTGAACAAGTATCAGGACAACTAAAACCGTAAAGATGAGGAAGATCGGGTACCGTAACATGCGTTTGAACGAGTCTAACTGCTTGATTTTTTTCTCTAAAAAACGTGAGCTTTGTTCAAGAGCGCGTGATAGGCTGCCATGCTTCTCTGAAAAACAGAGAATGGCAATGACTTCTCTCTGAAAATGAAATCTCTCCAGCACCACATAAAAAGACTCCCCTTCAAGCAGCCACTGAATGCCTCTAGTTAATAGCAGCTGTTGTTTCTTTGATAACTGGATATTCACCATCGTTAATGCCTCAATCAATGTATATCCAGCTTGAATCAATTGAGCAAGTTTTGATAGAAATTCAGCTTGTTCTCTTCTAGACCAGGCTTTAGAGACTCGCTTCTTCATAAACCCAGCGATGATATGTGTTTTTCGATAGATAGCCCAGTGCCACTCCTTTACGAATTAATCTTTGCAGTGTTTCATATGACGAGTGAGCATATTCTCCTTTGGCCTCTTTGATACACTCACCAAGCTCCTTTCCGTAAAGTAATTCAAAAACATTTGTTCGTCTGACTGGTCGATTTAATTTGCAATAAAGCTGACACGTTTCCCCGCAAAAAGGACACGTGAGCTCGATTAATCGTTGCGCAGCAATCGCAACCATTGTTTGTTCGAGTTCATTCATCGTCACACCAAATTCAAGCATTCGATAAAGAGCACCTTTTGCATTTTTCGCATGCAGCGTACTCAGCACTAAATGGCCTGTCAGTGCTGCTCTAATTGCCGTTCTAGCTGTTTCAGCATCTCTTATTTCTCCTAACACAATCATATCTGGGTCATGTCTTAAAATAGCGCGTAATCCTGCCGCATACGTGATGCCTGCTTTTTCATTGACTTGGACCTGTAACACTTCTTCATTTCTTGTTTCCACAGGATCTTCAAGTGTAATAATATTTCGGTTAAAATGCTTTTTTGCAAACTGTATCAATGAATAAAGTGTTGTTGTTTTCCCTGAATTTGTTGGCCCAGTAAATAAAATGAGTCCATGCGAATGATTCAAAAATGATAGTAATCTAGCTGAGGCTTTCGGAAATAACGACAGATATTTTATTTCCGGGACATGATCCTGCGGTAAAATTCTAATCACCAAACTTTCATCATTCACAGTCGGTAATGTAGACATCCGAACAAACACTTGGCCAGTTCTTAGCATCACTGCCAATGATCCGTTTTGCGGTCTCCTTTTTTCGCCGATATCCATTGAAGATAAAAATTTAAAATGAGCAATTAACCGCTCCCCGCGTTTTTTATCAATGGTTCGCTGCTGGATTAAATCTGAGTCTACACGGAAAGATACCGAAGCTTCCTTTTCTTTTAGGACAATATGCACATCAGATGCTCTCATGCGGCATGCTTCTTCTAGCAGCTCTTGTCCCAAATATTCAATCCCATACAAGTGATTCACTCCTTTCTCTGACCATATTGTAAGGTGGAGGAACCAGTATGACAAAAGCGCATTTCATGATTTTAACGCCTGATCAAGCGTTAAAATCCTCAAATTAGGATGCATTTTATTAAATATAAAAAAAGAGCATATAAAAAAACCTGACTTTTATAAGTTCAGGTTTTTTGATCATATTGCTTCTTGCGGCTGCTCTTCAAAGATACGGAATCCTCTCTTTTCTAACGCTTTTGCAAGGCTATGTTCAGTGTTTACTTTTGAGAAATCAATGCCTAGTTTGACAACTGTCTGTGCAATCTCTGGTCGAATACCTGAAATAATCGTCTCAATTCCTAGAAGCTTCGCACTATCCACCACTTTAAAGAGCTGATAAGCAACCATTGTATCAACGATTGGTACGCCAGATATATCAATAAATAAATGGGTCAGACGCAGTCTCGAAGCCTGTTCTAGTACTGACTCCAAAATAATTTTGGCCCGGTACGTATCTATTTCGCCGATTAGCGGCAAAATCCCGATCTCTTTTGAAACTGGAATAACAGGGGCACTAAGTTCTTGGATCATTTCTCTTTGTGCATTTAGCTGACTCAGGGTCACGCGGTCATATTCTTCTGATAAACGCTCAATCATATCATCAAACGTGCCGTGAAAGTGCTGATTCCACCCGCACACATCTTGCAGCGTCACTTCAAGCTTTGTTTCTTGTGTGAAAGTCTCAATTCTCGAACAGAAAATGTGGCGGAATATCTTAAATTGTCCGATGATTTCATATAAAGGCACCTCGTGAACAGCTCGATCACGTGCAATATCAATAGACCACTTTTTCAAATGATTCTCTACTTTGTCTGATACCGTTACAAGCGTCGCTGCAATGGTTTGAATAAACGCTGTGTTCTGTTCCTTCAGCTTCTTTTCTGTCTCCTCTGAAGCATGTCTAGAGTATAATGATCCTTCTTCTGTTCTTGTTTTCAGCCATTCTTCGGTCATGACAGGGGCTTCTTTTAGGATAAATTCATATAATTGCTCAGATTTTTCATTTTTCATTTATTTCTTCCGCTCCTTTTTCACTTAAAACTAGTGACAAACCAACTTTTATGTATAAATGACCGCAGATGGTGAACAATATCATTACACGTTTGATATTGGGCTATAGCCAAGTGGTAAGGCAATGGACTTTGACTCCGTGATCGTTGGTTCGAACCCAGCTAGCCCAGTTCAGCACAAAAACGAAGACGGCTGAAGCATGTTTCAGCTGATCTTCGTTTTTTATTAGGAAACCGATTGATGAATCGCTTTCTTTTTTGATATTTTCATGAGTTCCCCGGGATTATAGCCAACCACTAACTTATTCCCATCAATGATGATCGGTCTCCGCAGCAACTTTGGTTTTTCGATGAGTAGTTCAAGTACCTCGTTTACTTTTAAATCATTAATATTTAAATTTAAGCTTTTAAAAGCTTGACTTCGCGTGGCTAAAATTTCATCCATTCCCTCTGTTGTTAAGGAAAGAATCTTTTTTAATTCATCTAGAGTTGGCGTTTCTCTGAAAAGGTGACGCTCTTTAAAATCAATTTGATTCGCCTTTAGCCAATGTTTTGTTTTGCGGCAAGACGTGCAGCTCGGGTATGAATAAAAAGTAATGTCACTCATTAGTCTTCCTCCTTAGGTCGTTAACCTTTTCTCTTATGGAGTAAGTACCCTCATGTATTTAGGCATAAACACTTTTTCATCACTTTTTCAAAAAAATTTTTTTACTTACTAATTAAATGTTCACACGTTGTCAAAAATGTAAATGTTTACATAACAAGTGATGATCAGCTATAATATGTATCAAAGGGGTTTTTTAAGGGGAGGGAAAGAAATGAATCGCATGTTCCGCGTGCTTGGCTTTTGGACGGGTATTTTTGCTGTCATGTTCTATTTAGGACATATGAAAGATGCATCCTTGCTATTCTTCGGTCAAACCGTTCTTTTTGTATTTTTATCCTACTTGAATTTATCCGAAAGAATGTATATTTACATTTTCGGAGCGTACTTGACGATTTTCTTTGCCGGATTTACATATTATTCGATTTTCATCATGGTTCCCGGTACCGGACATTAATAGAAAAAAGCATCTCTTTAAGAAGAGATGCTCAGATTGTTGACAAAGGGCTAAAATGATCTTTATTTTAGCCCTTTGTCTTCTTTTCAGCGTGATTGAAAACCTTTGAAGTCTAGGAAGGACGAGCACTGGAGCGGAGCGAATTTGACATTCGTGAGCACCGGCGCGCAGGACTGACACCGAATGCGAGGGTTTGTCTACACGCTGAGCATCTCTTTAAGAAGAGATGCTTTTTTCATGCCTACGATTAAAGAGAAAAACCATGAATAAACGGATTTTGCTCCTGCTCTGTAAGCACAGTGGTTTCTCCGCCATGCCCGCTTAAAACAAGAGTTGATTCTGGCAATGACAACAATTTGTCATGAATAGATTGAAGCAGCACATCCTGACTGCCTCCCACTAAATCTGTTCTTCCGATGCCGCCTTCGAATAGAGTGTCACCAGAAATGACAAATCCTTCTTCTGCCGAATAGTAAGACACACTGCCTGGTGAATGCCCAGGTGTATGGAACATCTCTAGTGTAAACGATCCAATTTGAAGAGTTCCTTCTGACGTAATCACTTTTTCAGCTTCTTTGACTGTAATTCCATTTCCAATCAATCGAGCTGAACCGTTTAACTCAGCATTTGTGAGCCATTCTTTTTCATTTTCGTGTACATATAGTGGCACTCCCCACTCTGCGCGCACCTCATCTGCCGCACCAATATGATCAAAATGGGCATGTGTCAGTAAGACAGCGAGCGGTGTGAGCTGTTTTTCTTTTACATAGGAAATCAGCTTTTGCGCTTCACCGCCTGGATCAAAAATTAAGCATTCTCCCTGCTCATTTTTCCAAATATACGCATTTGCTTGTACATAGCCTAGTGGCATTCTTCTCCAATTCATTTTTCATCACCTACTTTATTCATTCTTTTTTATTATGAAGGCTATTCAATAAAAATTCAAACAATCGTCAACTGGAATCTACTCGACAAGCTTTATGAAAACGGTTAAAATGAAAAGAAAGGAAATCAAGGGGATTGATGACAAAGGGGGATTTTCATATGATGCTCGTCATTATTTTCGGTCTAGTCACGATTTTAGCCGCTCTCGGCATCTATCGCTCACTTAAAAAAGTGAACGTACTTGCCATCGCTTTTGCTGGCGCTACATTTTTGGTTTTTGGATGGTTTACTGTCATGACCATCATCTATAGCGGTTATCCAACTGCACATTAAAAGCCTGCATATAGCAGGCTTTCAGATTGTTGACAAAGGGCTAAAATGATCTTTATTTTAGCCCTTTGTCTTCTTTTCAGCGTGATTGAAAACCTTTGCAGTCTAGGAAGGACGAGTACCGGAGCAGAGCGAATTTGATATTCGTGAGCACCGGCACGCAGGACTGACAAAGAATGCTAGGGTTTATCTACACGCTGAAAGCCTGCATATAGCAGGCTTTTTTTATTGATTCAAGTGCTTATTCACACTTTCTAATTTACTTGTAAGGGTTGTGGTTTGATCCCGTCTGTCATCAATGCGAATATTGGTGGCTACTCGGTGCAATCCCTTTTCAAAAGGCGCCTCATGAATGCGCTGAATGACCTCAAATAATATGGATAATTCACCTTCAATTAACGTATTCATCGGTGTTAATTGATATTTGATTTTTCCTTCTTGTTGAAAGCCTTCTAAAATTCTTTGTACATCTGCTACATACGCACTCACACTTGGTGTTTCAGTGCCTATTGGAATGATGGTGACATCTGCTATGGCCATGTTTCTTGCTCCTTTCAATCGAATCCTCATGTTTTCTCGTCCTCATTGTAACCCATCCTCATTTAAAAAAGCCATGATCACGTTGCGTTTAAGCCAGGTTTGTCTCGTTCTATCGTCAAGTCCGTCCTCTCTACCTTCCCAATCTTTGTGAACAGAAGCAGACAGATACCAGAAACAGCTTCAATGATTCCTCCTGCCGCAATGACATACCCAGAACCAAATAGAGTTGCCATATAGCCGCCGATGAGGGCGCCTAACGGAATCATTAAATAGGAGATCATGTTGATAATCGCATACACTTGCGGCTGATCCTCTGCCTTCACTGACAATTGAATCATCGTATGTTCGGGTACATTGACTGCACTAATGGCTGCACCTAGGGCAAAAGCTGATATAAACACAAGTGGTAATAATGCGTTCATTCCTGTGATGAAGAACGCGATACCATCAACGATCCCAGCACCTATAAACAGCAATCCATACCGATTCACTTTAACCTTTGTCAAAACAAACCCCATCAGAAATGCACCTAGTGCCGTGGTGACTTTGATCAATGAATATACGACAGGTCCGCTATGTAAGTCTTCTGTTAAATAAATAACAGACAATGCCTCCCATGGTGCCGCAGCGAAGTTTGAGCAAACACAAAAAATCGCTAATGGAAACAAAATATGATGGCTTCTAACAAGTGAGAATCCTCGAATTAATCTTTTGCCGTATGATAACCCTTTTTTTCCTTTATCAATGATGACTTCTGTTTGATATGTAATCATTAAAACCAATAAAGCTGATATGAGGTAAAGAGGAATGATCACAAGCATTGTATACCCTACCCCTACAAACGCAATCATAACACCACAAATCGTAACCGTCACAAGCCTTACCACATGACTTGCTGATTGGATGGTTGCATTCGCTTTTTGAATGACATCCTCATGCACAAGCTTTGGAATAATCGATACCGAAGCCGGTTCATAGGAGCCTCCTGTCGCCGAATGCAGCAGCATACCGCCAATGATGAGTGCTAATGGGGAAAAACCATGAAAATAACTGATCACGATCACAAGGATAATCGCTCCTCGTGTTAAATCAGCAAAACACATCCAAAATTTCAATTGATGGGGCTTCATCATTGGGGTAATAAATGGACCAACAATCGCTTGAGGAACAAAGCTGACTGCAATAAAAAAAGCTGTTCCTATTGCCCCTTTCCCGCCAAGTACTAAAAGCCACAAGATGGTGTTGAAAGATAAACTATCAGCAGTGATTTTGCACATTTTAGAAACAAATAAGTAAGTGAAATTTCTTGTCCACAAGCTTTGAGCACTCAATGATCGACATCTCCCTAAAACATATCCTTTTTTTTACATCCATTTCTTTCACAATAGCTTACAAGAAGGCCCTCGTCAATCACTTCAACGCTGTTTATATTGACAATAAGAAATTGCGTTATTCTCAAATGTTAAAAAGCACCAGACAGGTGCTTTTTAATACTTACATGCTTCCCATAATAGCCGCCTTGTTTTTTCATAGATGGAATCAAATTGATTCATGGAAAGAGGATTCTTCCCTAGACCAAGCTCCACTGTATAACCCTCACTTTGAAATTGATAAATAAACCAATCTCGATAGCCTGCATAGCTATCAAGATATTGAATCGGCTTGTAGCCGCTCACATGTTCTAATCGTTTGACCGTATTTTTGGATATCGCTGGTTCGTGGCCAAGAAAGCCCCAGTATATTTCTTCTCCTTGTGTATGAAGGGCAATCAGCCGGTCAAACCGCTTACGTAACGCAAGATTTGCCATCGCTTTCGCTTCTGGTTCTGTTAACGGCTGATCACCAGGAAAATCCCGATAAGACGGCACTTTCGGCTGATTACGATAGTATTCGATTTCCCAATAAGCAGGAAATTGATTATTTAAATCCACCCCTCGAATATTCGCTTTCCATTCTCGAAAATCGGAAAGCCCACCATTTAGCGATGTCAATTCTTCACTGCTTAGACCTAGTGATTCTGGGCCATTGCGAACCAAATCCACTCCATCTGGATTAACCATTGGCACAATGGATAGCGCAGTGGTTTGCAGTATATGAACCGCTTCATAATGTCTCGCTTGCACTGGGTCAGACGCTGCTAAACAAAGGGATTTCAACCATTTTAATAAAATAGAGGTGGTGATCCATTCATTTGCATGAAAAGAGGCATTGAGATGAATAGAATGTAAATGCTGAACAGGCTCTGTACGAATTTCATAAATAGGTGTATCGAGCACTGAATGACCAATCACACTGATATGAAGAAAAGGAAATACGCCTTTCAAATGTCTTAACTCTTCTTTTAATTGCGCGCTATCGTATTCAAATGTTCCGTTGATCCAATCATCTGATTGCTGCAGCCGGTAAGGCGAAATAAATCTCTGCATATCACCTATGGATTGAAATGTATAGGTACCTTCTGGGAGTCTATATCCAGGTAAAAAAAGATGCTCGGTACTTGTTTGATTGGATAATTTGAAGGCCGCTTTCCCTATACCAAGCTGCTTTGCCACATCATTCATCCTGGCTTCATCCAACTGCCATTCAATTTTTCCAAACGACGGTGTCTTCATTTACATCCCTCCTCTCATACTATATGAGCCAGCCTGCAAAAAAAGAAAACCTCTGCTTCTAAAATCGCAGAGGTTTTCTCATATGTTAGGACGCCTTTTTCAGCTCACTCTCATCTTCTTTTTTGGAAGGTGAATGGTCCGGGCTGTTCCGGTCATAAAATCTAAGGAGATCCCCGTAGATAATTTGATCAGAAAATTGAAGCTCTTGCTTCGCCTTTTCTTCATAAGACTGACAAACGGTTTCATCATCTCTCGGCTCGCCCGTTTCTTTATTATAGCAAACACCGTCTGTGAAAATGCTGTCCTTCGTAATAAAGCTTCCATCACGGAGCACTGTAAAGTCATTTGTATCTTTTGATAATAGGTCATGACCAAATTGAATTTGCTTGCTTGTATCAATTCCTAGAAGATTGAGTACAGTTGGACGGATATCCACCTGACCACCCACCGCATGAATTTCTTTAGGATTTTGATCGGTTATCCCTGGTATGTGTACAACAAAAGGAACTTTTTGAAGCTGAACTTCTTCAAATGGTGTAATCTCTTTATCTAAGAATTGCCCCATGGCTTCGTTATGGTTTTCTGAAATTCCGTAATGATCCCCATATAAAACAAAAATGGAGTTATCGTATAAGCCTGCTTCCTTCATCTTTTTAAAGAAAAGCT
Organism: Bacillus sp. LLTC93; assembly: GCF_002993125.1. NCBI lineage: Bacteria > Bacillati > Bacillota > Bacilli > Caryophanales > Bacillaceae > Bacillus > Bacillus sp. LLTC93. Next base: position 541,884 of record NZ_PVME01000001.1, read on the forward strand.
TAAGTGCTTCATCTTGATAACGCACTGTAGGGAAGTACTTGTTCAGCGTTTTACTCTTTGAATCATATTCATCGATGAGCTTATCTTCTTCATCTAAATCAAACGGAAAATGGTTCGTTAATGTAATCAATCTCGTATAAAAAGGCTGCGGGATAGACTTCATCAATTCCGCTGACTGCTCGAAGAACGGACCATCTTTCAATCCCCAGCCAACTGAGTTCTCTTCATTCACATCAAATGATTTAATATCAAAGAATTTATCGTAGCCAAAGCTATCGTAGATAAGGTCACGGTTCCAGAAGCTTTTGTTATTCGCATGAATAACAGAAGAATGGTAGCCCTCATCTTTTAACAGCTCAGGTGTCGCTGTAAACTCATTGCTTGGATTTGTAAAGAAAACGGCCCCTCTTCCAAGAGGATAGAGAGAATTATCAACAATAAACTCTGAGTCAGATGTTTTCCCTTGACCTGTTTGATGATAAAAATTAGTAAAGTTGTAGCTTTTCTTGATTAACTTGTTTAAAAACGGGGTAATTTCTTTCCCATTTAATTTTTCATTAATCACGAAACTCTGTGTAGACTCAAGTGATACAAGAATGACATTTCGTCCTTTTGCTTGACCAAACGTCTTTTCGTTACGGTCGGTTTGATTTGCGCTTACATAGTTTTCAATTTCGGTTAAGCTATTGCTGTCAGCAAGGGCCCGTTGAGCGGACTGCTTCGATTGCAGAACCCCATCATAAATATGGAAGTTATATAAGCTAATATTTTTCACTAGCATCTCACGGTCAAATGAACGAGTTAACAGTTCTGGTCTTTCAGTTTCAGCCAAACCAAGGTTAAAGAAAAATGTGGCTGCCACAAATAAGTAATAAGCTGCTCGTTCCTTTCGTGAAATGGTGACATCCGTTCTAAAGGAAGGCTGTTTTTTATAGAGCCAAATTAAAATGATGATATCAACGAACATTAGAAAATCGACTGGTTCAATTAAAGAGGTAATACTTGACCCGAGGTCACCCATATTGTTTGTTTGAAATAGGACGGGGATGGTTAGAAAATCACTATAGAATCGATAAAATACAATGTTGGCTAACAAAATGAATGTCAGGATAAAGCTCGTCACGATGATATATCGATTGCGATTTTTTTCTTTAAAGAATAAACCGATACCGAAGATAAACAAGAGAAAGCTAAGCGGATTAATAAACAGGATAAACTCCTGCATGAAATTTTCAATTTTGATATTGAAGCTAGATTTATAGATAACATAGGTTTTGACCCACATTAACAAAGTCGCAATCAGTAAAAATGAGATCGCCTTTAATCTTTTCTTTCGCATTGTAACCTCCTTATGCTGGACGCGCACTCAAGTTAGGAACATACCCTAATTATTGGTGCTTCTTCAAAAATAACTAAAGTATATCTTATCCTGTCTGTGCTGGAAAATCAATGTCTTTTTCCCCATGACAAACTTATGAATATGCTAAACATTCAATTTCATGCCCATATATCGCTTTTTTAATAAAAATGACATCATTATGACTTTTTTGTTCAGGACAGCCATTTATTTTTTGCCATCCATGCCCCGCCGATGACACCTGCATCGTTTCCAAGTGATGCAATGACAACTTCGACATCTTCAGCACAAGGCGGAAATGCATGATGTTTGACCACGCGTTCTACTTTACTGCGAAGAAGCTCTCCTGCTTTAGAAACACCACCGCCAATGACAATCTTTGTTGGGTTTAAAGCACTGGCAAGATTCGCTAGGACAAGTCCAAGGTGGGTTGTCACTTCTTCTACCACCCGCATCCCAAGATCATCTCCGTTTTCTGCCGCCTCAAATACAGCCTTTGCAGACAGCGAAGTGAGCGTCCCAAGTGAAGATGTATGCTGCTCGGTTTCTAATTTATCCTTTGCAAGCCGGACGATGCCCGTGGCAGATGCAATGGTTTCAATACAGCCTGTTCTTCCGCAGTTACACGGTGCTCCTTGGAATGGAACTGCACAAATATGGCCAATTTCTCCGCCAGCACCTGTTTCACCTTGAACAACCTCTCCATTTACGATAATGCCGCCGCCAACACCCGTACCAAGTGTGACCATCAGGATGTTTTTTGCGCCATCTCCTGCACCCTTCCACATTTCACCGAGTGCCGCAATATTCGCATCATTTTCAATCACAGATGGAAGTCCTGTTTCGGCCTCTAAGTGATCTTTCAAAGGATAGTTTGTCCAACCCAGATTCGTTGTTTTATAGACGATTCCGGAAACTTTATCTACGGGTCCAGGTGCGCCCATTCCTATACCAATGAGAGTTGATTTTGGCATACTGATCTCAACCAGTTTATGATCAATTGATTTGGCAATATCGACTGTGATCGTCTGCCCAGATTTATCCGTAGGAATCTCCCACTTATGCTGAATCTCACCATATAGATTAATGAACGCAAGCTTAATTGTCGTACCGCCAAGATCAACGCCTACAAACCAATCCCCTGTCATATGACCTCCACCTTCACATTGTTTTTCGATTTAATTTAGCCAATTCCATTTGAAGAATGGTCATTGCGTTTGACCATTCGGTTCGGTCTATGATTCCCGATGTATACATCTCTTTCAATTCATCTGCCATAAATTCTAACTCCACTTCACGATCTCCGAAATACACATAATTTCCAAATCTCATGAGCAGCTGCTGTACATCATATAACGTTTTCATTATTTCCACCATTTCTTTCAATCAACATATAGAATAAGCGTATTCATAAATGCGCTTTCAGTCAAGTCATTCAACGTGTTTGAGTGTTTTCGATATATTGCTTCAGCTTTAAAAATTGATCATTTTCAGGGTCTTGTTTTAAGGCTTTCTCAATTAGATTTTCTGCTTTCGCTGTCTCCCCTTTTTCTAAGAACAACAATGATAAATGATACAGTTTATTCGGTTCATTTGGATCTTTTCCGAGCGACTTTTGTAAAAATTGCACCGCCTTGTCAAGGTGACCCAGCTGCGCTTCAGAGAGTGCATATATATGAAGTGCTTCAGCAGATGCATCCTTTTGGTGCACATATTCCTCTAAACGTTTACTTGCTTCGCTATAGTTCTTATCATCGAATAAGCTCGCTGCCTCACTTGTTGCCGCTGCTTCTTTTTGATCGTCTGAATGAAACCCTGTATACAATCCAAAACCGCCAATAAGCAGAAGGAGAAGACTGGCAAGAAACATTTTGACAGGCTGCAGCTGTTTAGGCAGGCGGACAGCTAAAGCTGCTAAAAAACCGCCAACAAGGCCGCCAAGGTGACCGGCATTATCAATACCTGATACGGTGAATCCTATTCCTAAGTTGATCAAGATGATCACAATAATATTTGTCCCCATTGTTCGAAAGAAAAGCTTGCGGTTAGAGATCGCTAAATATAACAGTGCGCCTAAACAACCAAAAATCGCGCCTGATGCACCGGCTGCGATCGCCGTATTAAACACAAAACTCGCAATTGAGCCAAATATGCCGGAAATCAAATAAATGAGCAAAAATCTTCCCGACCCATAAATTCTTTCAACGGCCGCACCAACGGACCAAAGAGCAAATGTATTAAAGAGTAAATGCGTCAAGCCAATGTGTAAAAACATCGGTGTAATCAGGCGCCACCATTCACCATCTAAGATCAGCACATTATTTTTAGCACCAAACGCTGTTAAAGTGGCCGTATTTGTACTTCCGCCAGACAGCTCAAGTAAAAGAAACATGACAACTTGAACAGCAATCAGCAAGTAGGTGAAAATCGGTCTGCCATTTTGAAAAACGGCCCGTTCTCGTTCACGCTGCTTTTCCTGGTCATCAAACGCCTGAAGCACGTTCGTTTTAAGCTGCACCGCATCTTCAACTGTATCTCTCTTCGCCTCTTCTACATCAACTGTAAGCGATGTATTCAGCCATTTTTGCAGCTCATTCACATCGTTTTGAAGGGCTTTTGCGTTGAGTAAAACTGGTGTAACCGTCACCTTTTGCTGTTTTTGCGGCTGACCGTTTATGTCTTCCCAATCATCTACTGGTTCGTCAGCTGTAAATTGAAGCTGCAAAAGATGAAGAGATCGTTTACGCATAGCTTCTCTCAGCTGATTCATCCGAAACGTCTGCTCTTCAATATCTCGAACGATCTCCTGTCTAAAGTTCACATCTTTTCTATATAGACGGATGAGATCATATCCTGAGTTTCGTGGTGCTTCAAAAAATATTTCATCCTCTGGGTACGGACTTTGAATCATCTCGTATCCTTTTTGTCTTAGTTCATCAACAACTCGCCAAAATAGACTATCTATGACATTCATTTATTCGCGCTCCATTTTTTACATTATTATAGCAAGAATCGTTCTTATCCGCATTTCTGAACAAAAAAATCCCGGCTTTTGCGGGATTAGAATGCTTGGCGAATAAATTTCGTCCGAAAATATGGGATTTTCATCAGCCACTTAATAAAAAAGTGACGCACTTGATTTTGACCTAAGATCAAATTCATCAGCCGATAACGATTTTGCACCAGAACGAATGCAAATAGTGTGAACACAATGCTCCAAATCATTTTATTCATGATATTCCCTCCTATGTTCGTATCGTGGCTTAAATAGGATTTGTTTATGCATGAACCATCGTTTTTATCACTTTGAATGGTTCCTTTCATTAGTCAGCCTTCACAATCTAATCCCTTGTTCTTTTGATTGAATATAATAAACCTCTTCACCCTCTGATTGATAATAAGAAACTTCAAATTGATGAAGATCCACTAAATCCTTGAACGTATGGGGCAGCTTACAATTCGTCTCTAACAATTCAAGCTTGTGCGGGAAATCATCATCATTTGGATTTGGTGAATGGACATACACAGCATCTAACATTGGATCTTGTTCGTGAATACATATCCATGTTTGGTATGGCTTTTCAAATGCTTCAAGCTGCTTTAGCAGTCTATTGTATAAAGCGATATGAGCTTTAATATGCTCTCTTCTTATTTTCAAGCTATTTTTCCCAACACCAAAAAAATCAAGATGGGTATGAAAAAAATCGAACCAATAATCATGATCAAGTTGTAAATCAAAAGTATTAACTTCCTTCCACAAATTACGGAAGTATCTTTTCTTTCCTCGAAATTTTTTCAATATATGCCTCCTAATAGCTAAAAAGTCATTAAATGAATAAACGTAAACTATTATTAAAATCGGTTAACTTACAGACAAGTGAAGCCGCAATTTAAACTTAAAGAGATATCAACTCAACATTCACTTCGACCAACGCATAAATCAAACCAAACGGTCTCAACACAAAAAAGCCCGTTCTTACGCATAAGCAGCGGACTTTTACTTTTGATAAAACGCGCCTTTCTCACTGACCATGATAGATACTGATATGTCATGCGGTTCAGCTGGAAGATGGTCTACTTGCTGAACAGACAGGCAAAGAGCAAGCGTGGCGCCGTGATAATCAGCTAAATACCGGTCATAATAGCCGCCTCCGTAACCGATACGGTAGCCGTGCTGATCGAAGCATACCCCAGGAACAATGATAAGATCGATCGCTTTTTTATGTACAGCTGGCGATGACGCAGGATCGGGTTCCAACAGCCCAAAATAGCGGGAAGTCATCTTCGTCTCCGGTGTATATTCATAAAACGTCATCTCTTTTGTTTCCGGGAAACAGGTCGGTACACATACTGTTTTCCCCTCCTGCCATGCTTTTTCAATCAGAGGCATTGTCGGTACCTCTTTTCCTCTAGACATGGTGAGTGCAATCGTATTTGCTTGTTGCCATGCTGGCAGCTGAAACAAGTGCTCATGAAGGAAAGCGGTGCTTCGCTCGAATTCCTCAGCAATCATCTGATCTAGCTTGGCTAATGTTTGAAGGCGAAGCTCTTTTTTCACACAGATCATCTCCCATCATAAAAAAACAGCAGGAAAATTCCCTGCTGCTTACTTTGTTTCACGATGTAAAGTTTGTTTTTTATCACGTGAGCAATACTTTTTGAATTCAACGCGATCTGGATTGTTTCGCTTATTCTTTTTAGTAATATAGTTACGCTCACCGCATTCAGTGCAAGCTAGAGTAATATTTACGCGCATGTTTTTCCCTCCAAACTAAAATCAATTCACATTCAGACCTAACCATAATACCACTTCTAGCTTAGGAATGCTAGAATGTTTTTTCATCAATTTCATTTTCAGTGCAATCCGTCCGCGTTCTGATCCATATCGCACGATCATTTCATGAAAAATGGCCTGCTCCCCTATAAAACCTCACTCTTTGTCGTACTGTATACATGAGAACCCCTCTTCTATCCACAGCTTTTTTGATCGGTCAGGCTTCTTTTATTTTGACAGCGAGCAAAGTTTTCATACTCATTTGACATATAAAAAGAAAAATGATGAATAAAAGGTGATTTTCTTCAGCAATTCCTTTTGAAACTAGCTTTTTTATGGTATAAAAAAGAAGGGTCGAAAACTGTCTGAAACAATCATGAGAGCTTTTTTGGCTTTCAGCATTAAAATATGAATAAAAGGTGATGAAACATGGAAATTGCAATTATCGGATTGCTAGTTGTCAGTATTGTACTGATCGCATTCTCATATTTTCAAAGAGAGCCGATTAAAGAAGTAGAGCAGGAACTTGAAACACTTCAACTATCTGCAATGCAAGAAATCTATAAACTGAAAAAGAAAATGAAGGTTCTTGAAGAAGAATTACTTGAAACAAATATCGTCGTCCGCAAGCATTCAGAAATTGATCCATCCATTGCAAGACAAATCATTTCAAAGCATCAAAATGGCATGACGCCTGAAGCGATTGCGCGCGCAGAGCATGTGTCTGTAGAAGATGTCAACATGATCATTAAAGACAACGAGAGGGTGCTTGTATGACGAAAAAAAGCATCCAAACCTTTGCAGCGGGGATGATTCTTGCAACTGGTGTTCTGGCCATCGTATTTTTCCTCACTGGAAAAGATGAAGCAGCAGCTGATTCAACGACAAAAGAAACCCTCGCAGCAAAAGTGACAGACACTGACGTGAAAAACTATTTAGACTCTAAAAAAGAAGTATCCGTCAGTCGTGAAACGTATCAGCAGCTTCTTGTTTATAAAGAAAAAGCGCTGAAGGCAAATGAAGACGGCGATTCTAAGAATGATAAACAAACAACGGACAAGCCAAAAGGCAAATCAGTCAAATTCGTGATTAAAAACGGTATGAGCACAAGTGATGTTTCAGACATGCTTGAAAAAGACGGAATCATCAACTCATCTAAAGATTTTAATGATTACGTCATTGACGCCGGCTACCATAAAGAAATTCGCGCAGGCAAATTCAACTTAAAAACAGGTATGACCTTCAAGCAAATCGTCAAAGCCTTAACAAAATAACAATAAAAACCCCCTGGAGGTCAGCGCCGCCAGGGGGTTTTTGTTATCCAAATCGTCCAGATATATAATCATTCGTTCTTTGATCGTTTGGCTCTGAGAACATTACATTTGTATCATTGACCTCAACAAGCTCCCCCATCAAGAAGAAGGCTGTTCGATCTGATACCCTTGCCGCTTGCTGCATGTTGTGCGTCACAATAGCAATCGTGTATTTTTCCTTCAATTTCATAATCAATTCTTCGATCTTTAACGTTGAAACAGGATCAAGTGCTGATGTTGGTTCATCCATTAATAAGATGTCTGGGCTTGTAGCAATCGCTCTTGCGATACAAAGGCGCTGCTGCTGACCGCCGGAAAGACCTAATGCTGGCGCACTTAAACGATCTTTTACTTCATCCCAAAGTGCGACATCACGAAGCGCTTTTTCAGCGATTTCTTTCAATTGCTGCTTGCTCTTCACTCCATGAATTCTTGGGCCATATACGACATTATCAAAAATAGACTGAGGGAATGGATTCCCTTTTTGAAACACCATCCCGACGTTTTTACGCAGTTCTACTAAATCGACACGGCCTTTTAAAATATTGTCACCGTTATACATCATATCCCCTGTGATTTTCACACCTGGCACTGTTTTGACCATGAGATTCAAGGTCTTAATAAATGTTGACTTCCCGCAGCCTGATGGTCCGATAATCGCTGTGACTTCATGCTCTCTAATGGCTAAGTCAATATGTTTCAGTGCGTGATGCTGCCCGTACCATAAGTTCATATCATTCACACGAAACACTTCTTTTTTGGCTGTTTCAGTTGCTACTGCATTCATCAAAATCCACCCGCCTTATCCAAATCGACCATTGATATAGTCTTCTGTTTTTTGCTGCGCAGGACGTGTAAAGATACGTTCTGTAGCATCGTATTCCACTAAATCACCGTTTAGGAAAAAGGCTGTACGGTCAGATACACGAAGCGCCTGCTGCATGTTGTGTGTCACAATGACGATTGAATAATCATTTTTTAATTCTGTAAGTAGTTCTTCAATTTTCGCATTTGAGATCGGGTCTAAGGCAGAAGCAGGTTCATCTAATAGAAGCACGCTAGGCTTCATCGCAAGTGTACGTGCAATACAAAGGCGCTGCTGCTGGCCACCTGATAATGACAATGCAGAGCGGTGCAGACGGTCTTTGACCTCATCCCATAGCGCTGCCTTTGTTAAGCTTTCCTCTACCGCATCATCAAGCACTGATTTTCTTTTTTCACCCGCATATTTTAACGCATGCGTAATGTTGTTGTAGATTGATTTAGGAAATGGATTTGGCTTTTGGAAGACCATGCCGATTTCTCTTCTTAAATTCACCACATTAATGCGATCATCTAAAATATTCAATCCTTCGTACATGATCGCCCCTTCACTTCTCGCACCTGGAATCAAATCATTCATGCGGTTAATGCTGCGTAAAAAGGTTGATTTCCCGCAGCCTGATGGGCCAATCAATGCCGTAATAGCGTTCTTCTCAATTTCGAATGATATTTGATTGACCGCTCTTTTTTCACCATAATAAATGCTTAAATCCTGCACCTGTAAAATCTGTTCCGATTGAAGTGGAGCCTTTTTTGCTGCAATCTCTTTTTTTTCTGCCAGCATTTGAACCATATCCCCTTCACACCTCTCTCAATTTATTTTGACGTAAGCTTCTTATGAATAAATGAACCAAGCCATCTAGCTGCTAAGTTGAACACTAAGACTGAAAGCACAAGTACCGCTGATGCGCCATTTGCAATGGCCTCTGCATCTGGGATGATCCCTTGTGTATTGACGCTCCATATATGAACGGCTAATGTTTCTGCCGGTCTAAAAATATTCAGCGGTGACGTATCAGAAAATGGACTCCAGTTTGTAAAATCAAGACGTGGTGTGGTGAGACCTGCTGTGAAAAGAAGCGCAGCCGCCTCCCCGAAGACTCTTCCTGATGCTAATATTGCACCAGTAATAATAGAAGGAATCGCACCTGGAATCAAGATCGTCTTCACTGTATGCCATTTCGTCACACCAAGCGCTAGTGATGCTTCCTTTTGATCCTTCGGTACAGAGCGAAGCGCGTCTTCTGTCACCCTGACCATCACTGGTAGGTTAAACACAGTGAGTGCAAGAGCTCCTCCAATGATCGTATAACCCCAGCCTGTTAAATTAACAAACATTAGTAAACCAAACATGCCGATGACAATAGAAGGAAGTGACGATAGCACTTCAATACATGTGCGAACAAAATCAGTGACTTTGTTTTGAGGCGCATACTCAGCCATATACACTCCACCGCCGACACCGAGTGGTACTGTGATCAGCATTGTAATAAACAAAATGTAAAACGAGTTAAACAGCTGATCCCTAATTCCGCCGCCAGAGCCAATCGCACTTGAGCGAGTGGTCAAAAAGTCAAAGTTTAATTCTTTTGCACCGTTGAAAATGATATAAGAAAACAAACCAACTAGGATCGCCGTAATAATGGCGGCACACAATCCAAAAACAAACGTGGCAAAACGATCGGTCATTTTGCTATTCATTAAATTTTCCTCCTAGACGACAAGTATCTGATAATGAGTATGAACATAAACGATACAACTAGAAGGACAAGTCCCATTGACCAAAGTGTATTGTTTTCAACACTTCCATACGTTGTGTGACCCATGTTTAACGTAATAATGGTTGTTAATGTACCAGCTGTATCCATAATGCTCTCTGGTAAATTACGCGTGTTTCCAATGACCATTTGAACGGCAAGGGCTTCTCCAAATGCTCTTGCCATTCCAAGAACGACCGCTGTCATTAATGTTGGAAGAGCTGCCGGTACAAGCACACGTCTAATCGTTTGCCATCTTGTTGCGCCTAGTGCATACGATCCTTCTCGTAAACTTTTTGGAAGTGAAGCCATTGCGTCAGTTGCAATGGATGTAACGGTTGGCAGAATCATGATAGACAGGACAATTGTTCCTGCTAACAAACTGTGCCCCGAGCCGCTTGACTTGAATTGTCCGATAAACGGCACCAATACTGTAAGACCTATGAATCCGTAAACAACGGATGGAATCCCTACAAGCAATTCAATGACTGGCTGGAGGATTTTACGCCCCCAAGCAGGTGCAATTTCTGTCATAAAAATCGCTCCTGCAATGCCTAGCGGCGCTGCAATGAGTGCCGATAGGAGCGTGACGGCGATTGATCCAAAGATAAATGGAAATGCGCCGTATTGAGGGTTTTCTGCTGTTGGGTTCCAATTGATACTGGTTAAGAACTCAATTGGGCTTACACCATTTACGATGAAAGATTGTAAACCCTTAATACCAAGGAAGATCGTGATGGCGATTGATACAGCAATCATTAAGAATGCGCAAAATCTCACCAAAATACTTCCCCTTACTTCATCCATTTGCCTATTTTTCTTCGAGCTGATCAGTCGATCGCTCGCTTCTGTCTGTTCTATCTGCTTCATCTTTTTCTACACTCCTATGAATGTCATAAAAGGAAAAGTGAAAAGCTCCACTTTTCCTTCATCAGCAATTCAAGACCTCTTACTTATCAGTTTGTTTGCCTGTTGCGTCTCTTTCTACTTTCATATTAGAAACTGAGATGTAGCCTTGGTCTTTTACGATTTCTTTTTGTACTTCGTCACTCATGAGATAATCTAAAAATTGTTTTGCTAAACCTTCTGGTTCACCTTTTGTATAAGAGTGCTCATATGCCCAAATTGTATATTTACCGCTTTCTACATTGCTTTCTTCTGGTTTCACACCATCAATGCTAAGCGGTGTAATTTTATCATCCTTTAAATAAGAAAATGCTAGGTATCCAATCGCACCTGGTGTTTCTGCAATGATTTTTTGTACATTATTTGAAGATTCTTCTGTAATACCTTCTGCAGGTGTTGCGCCATCAAGTGCATATTTCACAAATGTTGCACGAGTTCCTGAAGAATCAGGTCTGTTTACAAGCGTAATTTTTTGGTCTTTCCCGCCAAGCTCTTTCCAGTTTTTGATTTTACCAGTGAAGATTTTTATCAATTCGTCCTTTGTGATGTCTTTGACACCAACTTCAGGGTTTACAGCTGCAGCCATTCCAACAACTGCTACTTTATGGTCTGTTAAAGCTTTTGCGTCGATTCCGTCTTTCTCTTCAGCGAATACATCTGAATTACCAATTTGTACAGAACCTTCTGATACTTGAGAAAGACCTGCTCCTGATCCGCCGGCTTGTACTTGAATATCGGCTTTTGGATGTTTATCCATGAATTTTTCTGCTGCCGCAAGAACTAAAGGCTGCATCGCAGATGATCCTGAGATGGTAATGGAACCTGATGCCTCATCTTTGTTTGAAGCATTTCCTTTACTGTCTTTTGAATCTCCGCTTGAGCTGCTGTTTCCGCATGCTGTGACGAATGCTAACAATGCGATAGTAAGGAAAGTAAGCAGCCATAATTTGTTCTTTTTCATTTCAAGAATACCCCCTGAATAATTTGTCCTACGAGTAATACATTAAAGGTTCTTTATTAATTTCGTTTAAATGGAATGTTAAGGTTTTGTAAATGTCGAAGTTTTGTAGAGATCTTGCGGAGTTTTTTATGATTTTTGTCAATTTATATCGAAAAGTGTGAAGAAAACATAAAAAAACGCCCACAAAAAGTGAGCGTTTTTACCTAGGAAAGGTCTAGTCATTTGTTTCTGCTTCATTTTCAATTTTATTTTTGTTTTTCGCTTGTGTATCGTTGCTTTCTTGTTTTGATTTTAGTTCAAAGTATTTGTCTAATACTTGTTCACCAATATCATTCGTAATCGGATAACGCTGGTTGTAGTCTTGATACACCCACGGTACGACGACTGAAATGGCCACTTCTGGGTTATCAGCAGGCGCATACGCAACAAGTGTTGTGTTATATGTCGGTGTGCCACGTTTGCTTTTAATTGGGCCGTCATAGAATGATTGAGCGGTCCCTGTTTTGCCAGCTGGATTGTACTTTTTGTTGCCAAAGTTTGCATAGGCTGTCCCTCTTGGATTTTGCATCACAAGCTTGAAGCCTTGCTGTACACGCTTGATCTCATCACTTGTCATATCAAGTTTATTCAATACATCTGGCTTAACGGATTCCGTCACGGCTCCAATGCCGCGCTGCGGATCGGGCTCTCTGACTTCTTTTACTAGCTGAGGGCGTAAACGGTAACCGCCATTTGCGATCGTTGAGACGTACTGCGCCATTTGCAGCGGTGTAAACGTGTCATATTGTCCAATCGCATAGTCAAGTAAGAGACCAGATTGTGTAGACGTTCCTCGGTAGCCAGTTGCTTCGTTTGGTAGATCGATACCCGTTTCAACCCCAAGACCAAATTTACTGAAATTGTAACGGAACGTATCAAATGCTTTCGTATCAATTGGGAGCGGCTGATTCTTACGATATTCCCCTTTCCCAATGGCAATCGCTGTTTTGAACATATATACGTTTGACGAACGCTCTAGTGCCGTTAAATCATTAATGAGTCCCATATTTTGATAGGATTTCTTTGGCGGTGACTGCGCGATATAGAGCGGTTCATCATATTGGGTACTTCCAATGTGGAGAACACCTGTTTTATATCCTGTCAGTACAGTTGCCCCTTTCACTGCTGATCCCATCGCATACGATGATGTCATCGTTCCTAGTGCGTAGTCATCGAATTTGTATTTTCCGTTTTTGTTTGTAATCTGTTTACCCGCAACCGAGAGAACCTCTCCATTTCTCGGGTCCATCATCACAACAAACGCACGGTCAAGAAGCTCTGTTCCACCTCTTTGCTTCGCACTTCTCAAGTTCTTTTCAATGATTTTTTCAACTGCTTTTTGCAACTGTATATCAATTGTCAGCACAAGATCTTTCCCGCTCTTTCCTTCTGTTAAGACTTTAGAGCTTGTGACATTGCCCTGTTTATCGGTTGTACTCTGTTCTTTTTCCTTTTGGCCCTGCAAGACATCTTCATATTGATATTCAAGATAGCTTTTTCCTACACGGTCATTTCGGCTGTAGCCGAGTGATAGATAATGTTCAAGGAGTGACTGCGGAAGACCTTCATCACTTGAGGATACACTGCCGAGCATACTGCGGAGCAGTCCTTTATAAGGATAGCTGCGTGACCAGTCTGTCGTAACATCAACGCCAGGCAGCTCGTCCAAATGCTCAGAGACGTAAGCAATTTCGCTTGGCTTCACATCTTCATTTTTAATGAATTGAGGCGTGAGTGCATAGCCTGCATCCATCTGCCTTTTAATCGCTAGCACTTGTAAATCTTTTTTCGTCAGTTGATTTAATTCCTTGTCTGTGATGCGTTTCAGTTGAAGCTCATATAGTTTATCATCAGAAACCTTATCGTCACCCTTTAATTCTGATTCCTTTTGAACAAGCTTTTTTGCTTCATTCGGATGCGTTAAGATCCAAAAATCTTTTTTGTCACGATCTGTAATTTTTTTCGTGCTCACATGAATCATATCCGCTAATTTTGCTGCCACTTTGAGCCGCTCTTCTTGTGAAGTCGTCGAAGTTCTCATATATGTAATGGCATTTAGCGCTTTATTGCTGACAATCGTGTTATAGTTTCGATCATAAATTTTTCCGCGCGGAGCAGATGAGCTGACATTCACATCTTCTTGTTTTTCTGCCTGCTTTTTATAATCTTCTCCATTGACAATCTGCACAAACCCAAGTCTAACGACAACACCAGTAAAAATAATGAACGCAGCTAAAAATAATAAATTCAGCCGGATTGGAAGTGTTTTGCGCCCTTCCTTCGCGTCTTTTTTGTTTTTCTTGTTTCTCATCACATCACCTTTTCTATCAAGAAAGAAATGGCACCCCTTTTTGTGTATAAAAGGTGCCATCATCATTTTAGCGGTTTTTCTATTATTTATCTAGAAATTTGATGTTCCATTGGTAAGAAATTTTACCTTTCTCCCTTAATAAGGTTCGTTTGAGATACTGGCTTTTGACCGTCAGCCTCTTTCATATCCGCTGTTTTCTCTTTTAAATGAATATCTTTCACAAAATAATAAATGAGTGTGTGCCCCGCTCCAAGCACAACAAGTGAAGCAGGAATGCCGAGCTCATCACCTAGTAGGGTGACAGACAAAAGAAACAAGACAATGGAACAAATACGGCCGGCATTTAAAAATAGCTCTCTCACCACAATATATTCAATTCGGGCTTTTCTTGCATACCTAGCATGACCGATCACATCATACGTTAAGGATACATACGGAACAAGAAGGAGCGGATACCCTATCGCTATGGCCACTGCATACATAAGAAGCGATACATAGGACAATTGAAATACAATCAGAAATAAAGCGCCGTATAAAATAAGCCCGCCAAGCATAATGGCTTTCTTCCGCCATTTTTTCTTAATCAAACGTGTAGCGAAGAAATAAGCAAAAAAGGCAACACCTGAATTCACCAAACCAAATGTCCCTAGAGCAAGCTCACTATTTGTTGCAATAAACACAAAGACACTAATTAAAAAGACAAACACGCCTTCACGAAGCCCTTGAAAAAAGTGAGCCGTTGTAATCTTACGCCAATTCTCATCCGCATGCCGTTCTTTCCAAATTTGCTTGATCATAAATTTTCCTTTTGACTGCCTTCTCTTCAGGAAAAAACTCATCACAACCGCTAATGAAAACAAAATTAGCGATAAAGTAAAAATCACTGTATAGCCCGTATCATCTGTTAATTGAGAAATGACAATACCCGCGATCAGTGGACCGATCATGCCAGCTGTAGAGGTGAGCACCCCTAGAAATCCATTAAAGAAATCTCTTGTTTCAGGCTCTGTGATTTCAAAGGTGAGCACGTTAAAAGCAAGCCAATAAAAACCATATCCGATCCCAAGGACACTCCCTAATAAAACAAGCCGCGCCGCCGCGTGTTCTCCTGCTATTAAAACAATTAAGTAAAAAGCCGCTAAGAAGATCACACCAAAACGAAGAACAAACGCCCGATCTATTTTTTTAGCGAGCCGACCAGCGAATAAAAAAGTAATGGGCTGAAGCACAACAATCGCCAAGTTATAAATCGCAAGATCTGTGAATTTCCCAGACTGTTTCCATAAATACACGTTCACAAACGTATTCGAAAGCGCAATCGCCAGTGCGTATAATCCACCAATCGTGAGGAGGAGCAATAAATCTCTTGTGACATCCATGTCCCCGAACATTTTTTTTAATCTGCTCATACATTTCATTCTCCTTTTCTACACAATAGTCTGTCTCATCAAAAGGCAGATATGTAAAAAAAGGAGGGAAAATATAAAAAGACCCGCTTCTTTTCAGAGCAGGTCTTTTCGAATCAAATGATTTATTTAGCTTCGCTGTAAAGGCGAGCTACTTCATCCCAGTTCACAACATTCCAGAAAGCAGAAATGTAATCAGGACGACGGTTTTGGTAGTTTAGGTAGTAAGCATGCTCCCAAACGTCTAGTCCTAGAATTGGTGTTTTTCCTTCAGTTAAAGGAGAATCTTGGTTTGGCGTGCTTGTGATTTCAAGTTTGCCATTGTTCACAACAAGCCATGCCCAACCAGAACCAAAGCGTCCTGCAGCTGCTGCAGCGAAATCAGATTTGAATTTTTCAAATCCACCTAATTCTTTTTCGATTGCATCTGCAAGTTCACCAGTTGGTGCGCCGCCACCGTTTGGTGAAAGAAGCGTCCAGAATAATGAGTGGTTCGCATGTCCTCCGCCATTGTTACGTACAGCTGTACGAATGTTTTCAGGCACAGAGTTTAGGTTAGCCACTAGCTCTTCGATTGATTGATCTTCAAGAGCTGATACACCTTCGATTGCTTTGTTTAAGTTTGTTACGTACGTGTTATGGTGTTTTGTGTGGTGAATCGTCATTGTTTCCTTGTCGATATGTGGTTCTAATGCATCGTAAGCATATGGTAATTCTGGAAGTTTAAAAGCCATGGTTAAATTCCTCCTTAGAAATGTATGTACTGAAATGCTTCCTTAGATAGTAAGCAAGCAATTCACCCTACTCAAAGAGTATCAAAAGAAACGGCTTGTTTCAACGTTATTGCTCATGATCTGAAACATTTCAGTGTTTATTTTGTATTTAGCCCTTTAGAAAAAGTTTTAAACACCATTTTTTGATTTAGCGAAGGACATAAAATAAAAAGATGCCCAGCATCAGTGCTTGAATCAATCCTTTGGCAAATACACCTGATACAAACCCAATTAATGAGCCTAACCCTACTTTCACACTTGTCTTCACATCTTTTTGATGAACAAGAAGCTCTGCAATGACACTGCCGATAAATGGACCGATGATAATGCCTGCAATGGGAATGACAAAAGGACCGACTAATAACCCAATGGTGCTTCCCCAAATGGCTGCCCGGCTGCCGCCAAAGCGCTTCACCCCAATGAGGTTTGAGACATAATCTGCCGCAAATAATACAGCTGTAAACATGGCTTGAATGAGCCAAAACGTCAGCGTAAGCGGCTCGAAGGTGAAAAAGAAACCATATAGAATAAACCCAAGGACCATAAAAACAACACTAGGAATAATTGGATAGACAAGTCCAACAAACGCAATGATAAATGCACAGCCAATCAGAATCCAATACAGCACGTCCAATCCGCGGCACCTCCTTTTTATATGCTGTATACATTATGCCTCATTCCACCTATCTTAACCAGCTATGAAGGCCGTACTTGTACTTGATGGATAGACATTGATACAATGTGAGAAATAGAAAAGAATGTAGGAAGTGAATCGGTTGAACGTATTTAGTCTATTGTTAAAAGGAATTTACTCACCAAAAGATATTGCTAGAGCACGGTTTACAGGGATTGGAAAAGCGATTTTGTTCATTTTTATCCTTTCGATCATCGCAGCTGTTCCTCAGGGTTATCATATGAGCCAGGAGATTTCGAATGCGATGTCAGGATTTCAGCATGTGATCAAAAAGGATTTACCCGACTTTTCAATCGAAAAAGGAAAGCTTCAAGCTGATCAAAGTGCACCGATAGAAAAAGAAGAAAACGGCATCACGATCATCTTTGACCCTGCTGAAAAAATAAAAGCAAGTGAGCTTGAATCAAAGCAAACGGCCATTGCTTTATTAAAGGAAAAGGCAGTGATTGCCATTGATGGGCAAATGACAGATATCCCATACCAGCTCCTTGGCGGGACGCTCACTAAAGATGAACTCGCTCGCGTCACAAACCAGAACCAAGCGATCATTATCCCCGTCATTTGTGTGCTACTATATCTATCAACTGCGGCTCTCATGTTCATCAGCGCGACATTCCTTGCGATGCTTGGTACATTTATTAAACGAATGCAGCAAAAAGAGCTTTCCTTCCAAATGCTATGGAAGCTCTCAGCCTATTCACTCACATTAACGACGGTCTTTTTTGCCATCATGAGTGCATTAAACACCCCTGTTGCGAATTCATTTTTATTAAATTGGGTGATTAACTTTATCTTCTTATATCTTGTGGTAAAAGAAATACCTGCAAAAAAATAAACCGCTTGTCGAAAGATACAACAAGGGTTTCTCTACACGCTGAAAGCTCCTCCGACTTGGAGGAGCTTTTTATGTATGTTGTGCTCTATGACTCATCTGGATGGATGATCGCAAACAAATAGTGATCCTCCCACACTCCATTAATCTTTACTTTTTTACGATTGAGTCCCTCATTTTTAAAACCTGTCTTTTCAAGTACACGAATGGAGCCAATGTTATCCGGCTTTACTCCAGCCTCAATACGATGGAGGTGCAGTTCATAAAAGGCATAATCGATGATTAAACGAATGGCCTCTGTCATATATCCCTTCCCGCCCTGTTTTTGATCGAGTACATACCCAAGCATGGCCCCTTCAATAGGTCCTCTTTCGACAGAACTTAGAGAAATCGTTCCGACTAAGGCATCTGTTTCATTTAAGAAAATACCGTGCATGTAAGCTTCATCTTGTGCACACCTTTGTATACTGCGCTTAATCCGTTCAATTTGACGAGATAACGCGAAAAAATCATCTTTGACCAAAGGTGTAAATTGCCGAAAATATGAGCGATTTTCAAGTTCAAGTGTTAATAGTGATTCTGCATCATTTTCTGTTAGCGTTCTCACATATATATGCTGACTTATTTTTTTCATAAACTCTCCCCCTTTTTTTATTTTATCATAATGATCATAAGGGTAAGCACCACCTATTCATAGCTGATGAAGACAAAGTGAGGATTTTCAATCCATTACAAGGCTTACTAGAACAAACTAGAACAACAGATGCTAGCTTTCCTGCCCTTTTTGGTTCTATCATTTCAGGACATGCATACACTGAAGTAAACTCTTAAAAGCGGTGAGTGAAATGCGGCGAATTATTTTTTTACTAATCAGTTTGTTTGTCCTCTTTATTATCTTTTTTGATTTAAAAAATGGAACCATTCCAGTTCAAGAAGGACCCGCTGTTCCTGCAAGTGCCTTTCAAACATCTGAGAAAAAAGCGTATAAGACGGTCACTGTCAAACAAGGCGAAACCGTGGTATCCATTGTACATACAAGCAAGCCACTTGATGAAGTCATTGAGGATTTCGAAGAGCTGAATCAAGGCGTCAAAGCGAACGAAATTCGAGCAGGCAGCACATATAAGTTTCCGGTATATAAGAGATAAAACGTTAATTCCTTGTCATTCATACAAAGAGACTGTTACAATATGAACTGTAAAACACGACGTACATGGCAAATAATTGCGTGTACACTAAGGAGCGATTGACAAGTGAGTGAAGTCACACATCGTACTAAAACGCGTCCCGTCAAAGTGGGACCTTTAACTATAGGTGGAAATAATGAGGTTGTCATTCAAAGTATGGCAACAACCAAAACACATGATGTCGAAGCGACAGTAGCTGAAATTAAACGTTTAGAAGAAGCAGGCTGTCAAATCGTGCGTGTCGCATGCCCAGATGAGCGTGCAGCAAATGCAATTGCGGACATAAAAAAACAAATCAATATCCCACTTGTTGTTGATATTCATTTTGACTACAAGCTTGCACTAAAAGCCATTGAAGCAGGTGCAGACAAAATCCGAATCAACCCAGGAAACATCGGCAGACGAGAAAAAGTCGAAGCTGTTGTGAAAGCAGCAAAAGAAAAAGGTATTCCAATTCGAATTGGTGTAAACGCCGGCTCATTAGAGAAAAAGATTCTTGATAAATACGGCTACCCAACAGCAGATGGCATGGTCGAAAGTGCACTGCATCACATTAAAATTCTAGAAGACCTAGATTTTCATGACATTATCGTCAGTATGAAAGCATCTGATGTAAACCTTGCGATTGAGGCGTACGAAAAAGCGGCAAAAGCCTTTGATTATCCCCTTCATCTTGGGATTACTGAATCAGGTACGTTATTTGCAGGTACTGTAAAAAGTGCAGCTGGACTTGGCGCTATCTTGAACATGGGGATTGGTAACACACTCCGCATCTCATTAAGTGCTGACCCAGTTGAAGAAGTAAAAGTAGCACGTGAATTGTTGAAATCATTTGGTCTTGCAGCAAATGCAGCAACACTGATCTCTTGCCCAACTTGTGGACGAATTGAAATTGACCTCATTAGCATTGCAAATGAAGTCGAAGAATATATTTCTACAATTAAAGCACCAATTAAAGTAGCTGTTCTCGGCTGCGCTGTAAACGGTCCAGGTGAAGCGCGTGAGGCTGACATCGGAATCGCAGGCGCTAGAGGCGAAGGCCTATTGTTCCGTAAAGGTGAAATTGTTCGTAAAGTACCAGAAGAAACAATGGTCGAAGAACTGAAAAAAGAAATCGATAAAATCGCTGAAGAACACTATGCGAAAATGGAAGCTGAAAAAGAAAAACAAGCGAACGCATAGCAAAAACGCCTGACGTCACTGTCAGGCGTTTTTCTGTTCTTGTTAAAAGAACGGGGTGATAAAAATGCCTAGGATGACGGAAACAATTCCGATCCCGATTGACCACGCGCCAAGCGCATGTGCTCCTTTTCTTCTTGCAATATAACCAACGACGATTGCCGCTACCCCTAATAGCACCGGCAAGACAAATAATGAGATAATCGCAATCGCGAGTGCTGTATAGCCTATCCCCTTACTGCCTGAATCGTCACCTACATGGTCACGTTCTCGTCTGTCTTCTCGATCTCTTGATGCCTGATATGGCTCTGCAATTTCAGCAGCTGTTTCCTCTAAATAGCCATCATCATTACTAAAGTGTGTGTCGATTTCACGATCATTTCTTCTGAAATCCTCGTCTCTTTCCATGATCAATTCCCCCTTGTGGTTAATAGAAAGGAGCTTTTTTAGTATGAGCAAAAATGTCTGTTTCATGTTTGCTAAAACTTGCTGGAATTGTGAATTGATTATGTTACACTTTAAGAGTATAAATATGAGGAGTGTGGGCATGTTACGTTTAGGAATTGATATTGATGGCACAGTGACGGCGCAGGACACCTTTGTTCCCTACTTAAATGAGTCGTTTCAATGTGCCATTACACTAGATGATATGACAGAATATGATTTGACGAAGCTTTTAAAGATTTCAAATGAAGAATTTTGGGGCTGGATGGATCAGCATGAGCCTCTTATTTATAAACAGGCGAAGCCTGCCGAGGGTGCAAAAGAGATCCTCAATCAAATGAAACATCACCACAAACTGATTTATATCACAGCAAGAAGGCAGCATCACACGGATGTCACCTACACGTGGTTTCAAGAAAATCACGTGCACTTTGATGACATTGAGCTGGTTGGCGGTCATCACAAGCTGGAAGCTGTTCAAAAGCACAAGATTGATGTGTTTTTCGAGGATCATCATGGCAATGCCACAATGATTGCAAAAGAGGCTGACATTCCGGTCATTCTTTTTAACTCACCTTATAACCAAATGCCAATTGACGATAGAATCATTCGCGTCAATAACTGGCAAGAAGCGTCTCAATGGATCAAACAATACGAACAGCGTCTGCAAACTGCTTATTAATGTAGTGAATATAAAAAGCCGATACCCTTTATATCGGCTTTTTTGATGCATCAAGATGTCCTTCTTTCATTAAAAAATGGTACAGAGCCCCCTTCATACCAGCCTGATTCAAGTAGTAGCATGTTTCCAGCTTCACCTGAATGTTCTTCCAGGCATGCAGTGTATGTAAATGTTTCTCGATGCTTGGAATCAAATCCGGCCTTGCACTCACGCCGCCACCAATGAGAATTTTCTCTGGATTGAGGACAGTTGCTACATTATAAATACCAATGGCTATTCGTTTGTACCACTGATCCACCAGCTTCTCAATAGACGGATCGTGCTTTGCCTTATCAAATATCTCTTGACCGTCTATTTGTTTACTTTGCGGAATTCCTTGCTTTTCTTTATAGCTTCGAATTAATCCAGCCGTTGAAGCACTGCTGTTGAGTGTCGTAAACTGGCCGTTTTCTGTTTCTGTCAGCATCATGCCAAATTCACCACCGCGAAAAGAGGCCCCGCGAACAAGCTGGCCGCCAGCAAAAATACCTCCGCCAACACCTGTGCCGATCGTCATACAAATAAAGCTGTCACAATCTTTCGCATGACCACTATATTTTTCTGCCAGGGCTGCGCAGTTCGCATCATTTTCCACTTCGACACGAAGAGATGTTTTTTCTTCTAAAACCGTTTTTACATTTTGACCATTTAAGGCGATGATTGCACCTGCAAATTCTGTATAGCCCGTTTGACTGTCCACAAACCCCGGAAGACTGATGGCGATTCCGCTGACATCTCGAGTCTTTTGATATTGTTTGACCACGTCCTCCATTGCCTCTAAAAACGGTTCAAGCTGCCGGCAATTCGTTTCATAGTCACCGCGAGTGATTAGCTTCCCATCCTCATCCATTAATCCATGTTTTGTTCTCGTTCCGCCTACATCGAACACGACATAATATGCCACTTTTGACCCCTCCCTATATTCCAAAAGACTCAATATTGCTTGAGCGTATGACCTGCCTGATCTCATTCTAATGAACCAGCTGCTCTTTGTAAAACGTTTTCAAAAAGACAAAACAAAAAACCAGCTCGGCGGCTGGCTTTTACGAGTGAACTTCCTTCGGTTCGCAGGAAGGACACGTTCCGTATATTTCAAATTTATGTCCGCTAATGTGATAATCCTCTAGATCGGCTTCAAGCTTGTCCATAGGACAGGCATCGATCTCCTTTGTTTTACCGCATGCAAGACAAATAAAGTGATGATGATGATGGGAGAATGAACATTTAAAACGGAATAGCTTCTCCCCTGACAATTCCGTTGTCTCTAATATCCCAAGGTCTTCATATAAGGACAGGTTTCGATAAATCGTATCAAAGCTAAGACCCGGATAGTCTTCACTTAATGACGTTAATACATTTTTAGCGGTTAAGTATTTGTCAGAATCAGAAAACAATTGAAGCATATCTTCACGTTTGCTTGTATATTTGTAGCCTTTTTCCTTTAATAAATCAAGCGCTTCTTGTACGTTCATGATGATTCCCCCTTCTGAATTTCCCAATACTAATACACCCGATTAAAATCAAAATGGACAGCATGACAATGGTTCCGCCCGGCGCTAAATCAAGATAATAGCTTAAGATCAATCCAACCATGACAGACAATTCACCGAACAAGATAGAAAGGAAAATGGCCTGTTTAAACCCTTTGGCAATCCGAATACTTGCCGCAACAGGCAGCGTCATGAGCGCGGACACAAGCAGTGTACCTACGATACGCATCGATGCCGCAATGACAAGTGCGACGACTAAGATAAAAATAAAATGAATCCATTTTGCTGAAATACCAGAAGCCTTTGCATGCTCTTCATCAAAAGAAAGCAAAAACAATTCTTTATATAAAAGCACAACAACTAACACAACAACAAGTGAGATCCCAACAATAATCCAAAGATCTAGTCTCGAAACCGCACTAACACTACCAAACAAATAACTAAACAAATCTGTATTAAAGCCATTAGCAAGTGAAATGAAAATGACAGAAATCCCAATACCACCTGATAAGATAATTGGTATCGCCAGTTCCTGATAATGCTTATATACAGAGCGTAGGCGCTCAATAAACAATGAACCGGCAACAGAAAATGCCATCCCTAAGTACAGCGGGCTAACCCCTGTCAATAGTCCAAACTTTTTATCAAGGAATAGACTCGCTGCAATCCCCGCAAGTGACACGTGACTGAGAGCGTCTGCAATAAGTGAGAGCCTTCTCACGACAATAAATACACCAAGTAAGGGCGCAATAAAACCGATCAGCATTCCTGCAATAAATGCATTTTGTAAAAATTCATAATGAAAAAATGGAAATAGCATTATTCATGTCCCCCATGATGGTGATGGTCGTGATGAATCACTTGAATGTCATGTCCGTAAAATTGAGATAACGCCTGATCATCCATTGAATCAAACGTTTCCGCATCTCCATGAAAATGAAGGGTCTGATTTAAGCAAGCCACATGGGTGACTTTATCAGAGACGGTTCCAACGTCATGTGTGACGAGAATTAAAGACATTCCTTTTTCTTTGTTCAATGTTTCTAACAGCTGATAAAAACCTTCTACTGTTCGTTGATCTACTCCAACAGTCGGTTCATCTAAAATGAGCAGCTTCGGCTGACTGACGAGCGCACGAGCAATAAATGCACGCTGCTGCTGACCGCCTGAAAGTTCCCCGATGTTTTGGTGCTTTAAATCTTGGATGCCAACCGAGCGAATGGCATCTTCAACTTGCCATTTATCCTGCTTACTCATTCGTTTGAATAAACCAATTTTCGCGGTCAATCCACTTGCGACGACCTCGTACACAGAAGCAGGGAAGCCCGTATTAAAACTATTTGCCTTTTGAGAAACAAATCCAATTTGATCCCAGTCTCTAAATTTTGAAACAGGCGTGCCAAATAGTTTTAATTCACCTTGCTGCGGTTTAATGAGCCCAAGAAGGCATTTTAATAGGGTTGTTTTACCAGATCCATTCGGTCCAACGAGTGCCAGAAAGTTCCCTTCCTCTACTGTTAAATGAATGTGATCAATGACATTTCGCTGTCCATACGAGTACGAAATGTCTTTCATTTCAATAATTGGCTTTGCCATGAATCTTTCCACCTTTAATCAATATAAAAAGAATGATTACGATTTATACAACAAAAAGAAAATGGCAAGAGCCATTTTCTTTGTCCATACATACGTCTTATTATATAAAAGATAAATAAAAAAGTAAAATAAAAGCTAATGAATGGCTGTTTTAAACTTACCGCCTTTTGTTTCATGTGTATCCATAATCGTAATAAATGCTTGACCATCAATTTCAAACACAATGGATTTCAGCTTTGTAATTTCAAGCCTTGTGACAACGGCATAGATGACATCTTTCTCTTCATCTGTATAACCGCCTTTTCCTCTAAGCTTTGTCGTTCCCCTGCCAAGTCGATGAAGAATCGCATCTGAAATTTCATCATAATAATCCGACACGATAATGACAGCTTTTGTTTCATCAAGTCCTTGAATCACAGCATCAATTGTTTTCATTGCCAAATAATATGTCATGACAGAATACATAGCCTGCTCTGGTCCGAAGACAAAGCCTGCCCAAATAAAAATGAACACATTGACGATCATGACAAACTCACCGACGGAGAAAGGAATTTTTTTCGTCAGAAGTATTCCTAAGATCTCTGTTCCGTCCATTGAGCCTCCATTCCGAATGACGAGTCCAACGCCAAATCCTAGTAACAGACCTCCAAATACAGTCGCTAAGATCGGCTGATTTGTAAACGCCTCTACATGATGGAGTGAAGATTCAATCACGGCTAAGCTGACAATCCCAATCACAGTGGAAACGAGAAAGGTTTTCCCAATATGTTTGTATCCCGATATCATAAATGGAATATTCAAAATGACAACAATCGTCGCAAAATTGATGAATGGGTTATCTGTAAAGAGATAATCCAAAATAAGCGAAATGCCGATGATGCCCCCATCAATAATATTGTTTGGCACTAAAAATAATTCAATGCTGACTGCTGCACATGCAGCTCCTACTAGAATCAGAAAAATTCTCAAAATAAAATGAGGCACTGATTCCTTTCTGTGCTGTTTACTATTTGCCATACGTTCTCCCTTCTACACATGTTAGATTTTCAATGAACATTTTATTCACTTTACTATTTTATCATTTCACAGAGTAAAATAAAATTTTTTGCACATTTTCCGTTTTCGCCCATACATTGTTACAGAGGGGAGGAATGACATTGATTTTAATTCAAAAAATTGTACTGCAACGCCTCAATCAGATCACAGCAAATGATTTGTTAAGGTATGCGAAACAGTACGGGGTCAGCTTAACATCAACTCAGGCTGCTGAAGTCGCCAAACTCATGAATGGGAAAAACGTCAATATTTTTAATGATGCAGAGCGAAGTCGGCTTCTTAAGCAGGTGGAAGCGATTACTTCTAAACAGACAGCACAGACTGTCAATGATCTGTTTAACCAATTTACAAATTAGGCAAAAAAGGGCCGCATTTAGCGGCACCTCATCACATTGCATGTTTTTTTACTGACCCAAAATTTTTTCTCGTAAGCCTTCATCAAACTGCTTTTCTTTCAGCATCGCAATTTCAAATTTGTAAGGTGGTTTTTTGTTCTTTTTATCTTCACCTACATAAGGCGTTTCTAGAATTTTCGGCACATCTTGAAGCTGTGGATGATGCACGATATAATTCAATGCATCGAAGCCAATTTCACCAAAACCGATATTTTCATGTCGGTCTTTTCTTGCGCCTTGTACGTTTTTACTGTCATTAATATGAAGTACTTTGATTCGGTCAATGCCGACGATTCGATCAAATTCTTCTAACACACCGTCAAAGTCACTCACAATCGGGTAACCAGCATCGTGTGTGTGACACGTATCAAAGCAGACAGAAAGTGCTTCGTTATGTGTCACACCGTCGATAATTTGGGCAAGCTCTTCAAAGCTTCTTCCGCACTCTGAGCCTTTGCCTGCCATTGTTTCAAGTGCAATTTGAACCTCTTGCCCTTTCACAATAACTTCGTTTAAACCTTCGATGATTTTTTGAATGCCCGCTTCTGCCCCTGCTCCGACATGCGCACCTGGATGGAGAACAATTTGTTTTGCGCCAAGTGCTTCCGTACGCTCTATTTCTGAGCGAAGGAAGTCCACTCCAAGCTCGAATGTCGCTGGATTGACTGTGTTCCCAATATTGATAATATACGGTGCATGAACGACGATATCTGTCATGCCATGCTCTTTCATATGCGCTTGTCCAACTTCAATATTAAGGTCTTCAATTTTTTTGCGGCGTGTATTTTGCGGTGCACCTGTATAAATCATAAAAGTATTCGAACCATAAGAGGCAGCTTCTTGACTCGCTGCAAGAAGCATATGTTTTCCGCTCATGGATACATGTGATCCAATCTTCAACAATGTTTCCCCCTACTTTCCGTTACGCTTTGACTTTCTACGTTCTTGTTTTTTGATTTTATCCATCTCACGTGTCATTTTCTTTTTATATCCAGGTTTGACGGCTTTCGGTTTTTTCACAAGACGCTTCGCTTTTTCTTCAATTTCATTTGGTGCTTTTTTACGTCTTTGACGCTTCAGACGGTCATCCGCATCTCGCCATTCTCCATGAACAATGGTTTTGTTCTCAAATACAACGCCCATTTTCTCAATCTGAACAAGTGCATCCTCATCAGCGAGGTCATAAATGGTCATCGCAATTCCAGAAGAGCCAGCTCGAGCTGTTCTTCCAACACGGTGAACATAGAAATCAAGATCAGATGGAAGTTCATAGTTGATCACGTGGCTGATGCCCTTAATGTCAATCCCGCGGGCTGCAAGATCAGATGCCACAATATAGGTGAATTCCAAATCTTCAATTTGTTTCATGACTTTTTTACGTTCGCGCGGCGTTAATCCGCCATGAAGCACACCAATTTTCATTCCTTTTTCTTGAAGGAATGAAGCAATTTCATCAACAGTTGATTTTGTATTAGCAAAGATGATTCCTAAATAAGGCTGTACATTTGTCACCATCTCATGCAGTAATTTTAATTTGTCACGCTGTTTAGACGGGACTAAAATATGCTGAATGTTTTCAGCAGTAATACGTTTTGGTTCAACATGGGCATACTTTGGATTGTCCATATATTTTTTAAGAAAAGGCTTTAGTTTTTCGGGAATGGTTGCTGAGAACACAAGCATTTGCAGCTTTTCTGGCATTTGTGCACCAATACGGTCCACATCTTCTAAAAATCCCATATCCAGCATTAAATCCGCTTCATCAATAACAAGAGAAGTCGCTTTGTATACATTCAGCGCTTGCTCATGAATGAGATCAGCAATACGTCCAGGTGTACCGACAACCAAATGCGGCTGGTTCTTTAGCTTTTGAATGGATTTCTGCTTGTCCGTTCCGCCAATGTAAAGCTTTGCTTTAATGTCTTCTTCTGGAGAAGTATTCTTTAAGATCGTTTGAGCTTCTTTGAAAATTTGATTGGCTAATTCTCGTGTTGGTGCAGTAATCACCACTTGTACTTGCTCTTTGCCTGGATCGATTGAATGAATAAGCGGCAATAAGTACGCATGGGTTTTTCCTGTTCCTGTTTGTGATTGGCCAATGACGCTTTCACCTTTTAAAACAGCAGGGATGATTCTTTTTTGAATATCAGTTGGCTCATAAAAGCCCAGTTCATGAATAGCATCTATAATAAATGGCTTTAATTCATATGTCGTAAATTTCGTTTCTTTCATGTTTTCACTCCTTAAGGCAATGCCTTTTTGCTCATCTCCTCATTATAGCTGATTTTCAACAAAAAAACCATGTCCGCTTTTCTTACAGGAAACCAATTGATGCTTCCTTGCATAACCTATGAAGAGAAAGAGAATGCAGTAAGGGAGGTACAAGTATGTTAGGGCAAAGGCCTATGGGCGATTTTCAGCCGCATCGTCCCTCACGCCGGCACCTTGGAAATGGCGGACAGCCCGGGATTTTTCAAAGGAGACAGCAGGCTCCTATCGAACAGCCTTTTCAAGGGCAAGGGAATCAATTTCAACAAATGATGCCTCGCTCCCCGTCTGTACAGGGCGGTGGTTTACGCGGAATGGGCGGTATTCCAGGAGGCGAGAGCCGTGCACTGGGCGGTGGAGCCGGCATTAAGGGCATGCTCGCTAAATTCCTTCCTGGAGCCGGGGGAGCAGGGATCTCTGGAGGTGGTGCGGGATTACAAGGAATCCAGAGCTTCACAAATCCTGCGACCCTCTCAAGCATGTTAGGGAATGTTCAAAAAGTGCTCGGAATGGCGCAGCAATTCACGCCAATGATTCAGCAATACGGCCCTTTAGTGAGAAATCTGCCTGCTATGATTAAGCTGTACAGCCAGCTTGGTAGTGCAGATGATGATGAAACGAACGCAAACGATACAGACGCAGAACCAAAAGAGCTCGGCGAGGAAACAGAAGTGACGAATGAACAAACAGCACCAGTTGATGATGCAGAGGAAATAAAAGAAAATGAAGAACCAGAGGACATTCTTGTGAAAAAAACTGCGGCACACACATCACCTGCTCCTAAAGAAAAGCCGCAAAAAAGAGCTGGCAGTTCTGTTCCAAAACTATATGTCTAGTGATCTTTGAAAGGCAAAGTGGTTACCATGTATAACAATCTTTGATATATGCGCTTACTTTGGCTATAATGGGAGGAAGAGAATGATAAAAAGCCGTTTTTTACGGCTTTTTATATTGTTCTTCTCTAGCAGCACTTCCCTACAGGAGGACGAATAAATGAATGTGATTAAAATATCGCCGCGTGGCTATTGCTATGGCGTTGTGGATGCAATGGTCATTGCTAAAAATGCCGCACTGGATAAAAACTTGCCACGCCCAATTTATATATTAGGTATGATTGTGCATAACAAACATGTAACAGATGCCTTTGAAGAAGATGGGATCTACACACTGGACGGACCAAACCGCTTGGACATTTTAAAGCAGGTTGAAAGCGGAACGGTGATTTTCACCGCTCACGGCGTTTCTCCCGAGGTTCGCCAAATCGCAGAAGAAAAAGGCCTTGTAGCCATTGATGCGACCTGTCCAGATGTAACGAAAACACATGAACTCATTTCAGAAAAAACTGCCGATGGTTATGACATTATTTATATTGGAAAAAAAGGTCACCCTGAGCCAGAAGGAGCTGTCGGAGTTGCACCAGACAAAGTGCATCTTGTTGAAACAGAAGCCGACATTGAGGCGCTGGATTTAACGTCAGATAAGCTACTCATTACCAATCAGACGACGATGTCACAGTGGGATGTCTATGATTTGATGGAACTCATTAAGGAGAAATATCCGCACGTCGAATACCATCAAGAAATTTGTCTTGCGACACAGGTGCGTCAGGAAGCCGTTTCACAGCAAGCCGGTCAAGCTGATCTAACCATTGTTGTCGGCGATCCGAAAAGTAATAACTCCAACCGTCTAGCACAAGTGTCAATGGAGATCGCAGGAACACAGGCTTATCGTATTGGTGACCTCAGTGAGCTCAAGCTGGAATGGCTGCAAGGCGTAAAAACCGTCGCCGTGACTGCTGGCGCTTCAACACCAACACCTATTACAAAAGAAGTCATTCGCTTCTTAGAAAACTATGAACCGGACGATGAATCGACTTGGAAGGTTGAACATGCTGTTCCTCTTTCGAAAATATTACCTCGCGTAAAAACGAAGAAATAAGAAAACGTCAGAGCTGCTGTGCTCTGACGTTTTCTTGTTTACATAAACTGAAATGGGTTTGTGTTTGCTTCTGACACAAAGAGCTGTACATCATACTTTTTATCAGTACATAGCGATTGAAGTTTCGCCTTCACGCCCTCTTTCATAATCTTTTCAGCGTAATGACCTGGGTCCACTACGTTCAGTCCAAGCATCATTGCATCGTGGGCGACATGGAAATAAAGGTCTCCTGTCACATACACATCAGCACCCATTCTTTTCGCTTGATGGATGTATTTATTTCCGTCTCCGCCAAGCACAGCTACCTTTTTCACAACCGCTTCCTGATCTCCTACAAAACGAGCTCCATTCACATCTAGCTTTGTTTTCACAAACTGTGTAAAGTCTCCAAGTGTCATAGGCTCTCTTAACTCTCCAATACGGCCGAGACCTTTTTGAATAGGAGGAAGATCTGTCGTATGTACACTATAGGCCACTTCTTCATAAGGATGTGCTTTGATCATTTCACGAATCACTTGTTTTTCAATACTTGCTGGAAAAATGGTTTCAATCCGCACTTCTTTCACAAACTCCAGCTTACCCGACTCTCCAATAAATGGCGCGGCTTCTTCTGATGGTAGAAAGCTGCCTGTCCCTTCATTTGAAAAAGCACAATGACTGTAGTTGCCAATATGACCAGCTCCCGCATTTCCTAAAGCCGTTCTGATGGCCTCTTCAAATTCCTCTGGGACATAAAGTGCAAGCTGCTTGATTTGATCTTCATATGTCGGAATTAACACACTTGTTTCCTTCAGCTCTAATGCCTCAGCAAGCAAGTCATTGACTCCTCCATCTGCTACGTCTAAATTCGTATGTGCCACATATACCGCAATATCATGTTTCATGCACTTTTCAATGATTCGTCCAGCTGGCTGATCTGTCGCTACATTTTTTAAAGGACGGAAAATTGGTGGATGATGGGCAATAATGAGATCCACATGTCGCTCGATCGCCTCATCTAGCACATTCTCCAATACATCCAAGGTAATCATGACATTGGTTACTTTTTTATTTAATGTCCCAATCTGGAGCCCAATTTTATCACCTTCCATGGCATATGCCTTTGGTGAAAATTGTTCAAACAATTGGATGATTTCATGCCCGTTTACTGTCTTAGCCAACAGTCAAAACCTCCTTTAGAATCTTTATTTTCGCTTTCAGCTCTTTCTGGCGCTCCTTGTTTTCTTCTGTCGGAGCTGCTCCTTGAATTTGACCTTCTATTTTCTCCATATGCTGAAGCTCTTGCATCCACTTGCGCCGGAAGACATCATTTTGCTCTTTGGCAAGAAACGGGCCAACTAGCATGCCCGCTTCAACTGACATGCCTTCATAAGCTTTATCTTTATCGCCTTTTTCTGCGATGATGATCTCGTATATTTTGCCATCCTCTTCTAAAATCACTTCATCCATCAATTCATACCCCTCTTGATACAGCCATAAACGAATATGGTGAGCATGGATATTAGGCTGAAGAATGAGCCGCTCGTTTCCTGAGAGCTTATGCTTGCCTTCATTTAGAATGCTTGCGATGAGTGCCCCGCCCATACCTGCAATCGTTACAGCAGTCACCTCGCCTTTTTCAATGACTTCAAGGCCATTTCCTTTTCTGACCGAGATCTGTTCATCTAATTCAAGTCTATGTACTTGCTGCTTCGCAGATTGGAGCGGTCCATCTGTAATTTCACCAGCAATGGCTTTTACTGCTTTTTGATGTAATATCGCATAGCATGGCAAATAGGCATGATCTGAGCCGATATCAGCAAAGACAGCCTCATTTGGTAAAAAGTCTGCCACTCTTTTTAATCGTTTCGATAAATTCATTTCATTCATACGTATCACTACTTTTCTTTAATGTTCATCCCTTGTCTATCTTATATAAATTATGGACTTTTTAAAAGTCGTTTTCAAATGAAAAAAGCTCTTCTTATCAAAAAGAGCTTTTTGCGTAACATTATTTAATTTTGGATACCCATTCCGACATCTCATCTAGCTTTTCATTCGGAATCAGCCCGCCTGGCATCCCGTTTCCGCCTTCTTGAATTTTCTTCTTGATGTCTGCCACTTCAAGCTTATCGCCAACACCTTTTAATGCAGGTCCTGCTCCGCCTTCATAGTTTTCCCCGTGACAGCTCAAACAGTTCTGCTTATACAATTCTTCCGGCGTCGCATTTGCTGTCTCTTCTTGCTTTTGCTCTTCGCCACCAGAGGCAATTTTTTCTTCATCTTTCAGCCCCTTCATTGATAAGAAAAAAGTGAGTCCAATACCTAAAATGGCAATCAATAAAAATGGTATAAGTGGATTCCGTTTCATTTCTTTCATCCTCCCCTTTGTGAAAAACCCCTTTGAGACTATGCAAACAATTCTAATTCTACTTTAATTTTACAAAAAGTAAACGAATTATGATACAAAACTTTGGTCAAGTTCACAGATTAGACAAAAATGAATCAAGATGAGAAATGAAGCCTTCAGCACATTTTGATGTATTTTTTATACATCTTTTCTCTAAGAACGTTGCAAATTCATTTGTTATTCAGTAAAATATAATCAGATTGAAAAAAGCGTTTTCATTTTTGATGAAGAAAGAACGGATCTCTTTCAAGATCCGTCCGGTTTCTATTCTAAGAAGTCTTTTAATCGTTTACTTCTGCTTGGGTGTCTTAATTTACGAAGAGCTTTCGCTTCAATTTGGCGGATACGCTCTCTTGTTACGCCAAACACCTTACCAACCTCTTCTAATGTACGTGTTCTTCCGTCATCTAGTCCGAAACGTAGTCTCAGCACATTTTCTTCACGGTCCGTTAGCGTGTCTAATACATCTTCAAGCTGCTCTTTTAACAACTCATATGCAGCATGGTCAGATGGAGATGTCGCCTCTTGGTCTTCAATAAAATCACCAAGATGCGAGTCATCTTCTTCACCAATAGGTGTTTCTAAAGATACAGGCTCTTGTGCAATTTTAAGAATTTCTCTTACCTTTTCTGGTGTTAAATCCATGTCTTCAGCAATTTCCTCTGGCGTTGGTTCTCTGCCTAGGTCTTGCAGAAGCTGTCTTTGAACACGGATCAATTTATTAATGGTTTCCACCATATGAACTGGGATACGGATCGTTCTCGCCTGATCGGCAATGGCACGTGTGATCGCCTGTCTAATCCACCAAGTCGCATATGTTGAGAATTTGTATCCTTTGCGGTAATCAAACTTCTCAACTGCCTTCATGAGCCCCATGTTTCCTTCTTGGATCAAGTCAAGGAACAGCATACCACGACCAACGTAACGTTTTGCAATACTGACAACAAGACGAAGGTTTGCTTCCGCTAATCTTCTTTTTGATTCCTCATCGCCTTCTTCGATCTTTTGAGCATACGTAATTTCTTCTTTAGCAGATAACAAATTGACGCGTCCAATTTCTTTTAAGTACATACGAACAGGATCATTAATTTTGACACCTGGTGGTACGCTTAAATCATTCAGGTCAAATTCCTCTTCTGCTTTAGCCAGCTGCTGAACATTTGGGTCTTCTGTCTCTTCATTTTCACTGATGAGCTCTACACCCTGTTCGCCTAAGTATTCATAGTATTCATCCATTTGGTCTGATTCAATTTCAAAGCTAGACATACGCTCTGCAATTTCTTCGTATGTTAAAACGCCCCGTTTTTTACCCGTTTCAGTGAGCTTATCTCTCACCTGTTCAAAGGTTAATTCAGTTTCGGTTTCGTGGGCTTGTTTATCAGCCATTATGGATCCCTCCTTCCAAAGCTTGCAACGAATTCTAAAGTAACTTGCGATTTGCTTCCGCTCTGCTTTTCTCTCTCTATCAAACAGATGAGCAAATAGGAATAAAATAAATAATGATGAAGGCAAGATGCTTGCGGTCTTATGCTCCTCCCCTAAAGGATTCATTGCCAGCCGTAAGTCTTGTCATAAATATTAGACGTATTACTTCAGCGAACGGTTCAACTGAATAATTTCTTTTGCAAGTGTTGCCGCTTTGAAGAAATCTTTTTGCCTCTCCGCCTCTGCACGTTCTAGTTCTTTTTCCTTTATCATTGACCAATTCCGATGATTCAACACTTTTTTTACATAATCACTTAATTCAGCTTCACTTAGTTCGTCTCCAACTTGAATCATTAATATATCCGTCAGAAGCTGATTCATGACATCATCTTCCAAACGGTTCATCAGGTGCTGCGGCGTCGGTTCTTTGCCTTCTTCATACAATGCATAAATGTACGTTGCCAGCGCCCTGTGCGTATCTATATTAAATTCAATCCCTACTCTGTCAAGCACTTTGCGGATCACGTCATCGCTTTTTAACATATGAGCAAGCAGCATTCTCTCTGCGTTTTCATATGCCGGACGTAGACGCTTTCTTCTCACCTGTGTTGACAGATGTGCACGCCGTTTTTCAAGACCGCTTTCTTCTTGCGTGCTTTTGGCTTCTTGCCGCTGCTGCTTTTCAAACAGCTCCAGCTGTTCCTTTAATGAGTCAAGAGAGATTGTGAACTCTCCAGCAAGCTGTTTCATGTAAATCTCTTGTTCCAAGGAGCCGTTTAACCGGCTGATTTCTCGGAGAACTTGCTTCATATAAGCAAGACGGTCTCCTTCGTCTGATAAATTCTTTCCTCTTCGGAAAAAATTCATCTTAAATGTCATTAATGTCACACTTGCATCTATGATGTCATTCCTAAATTTCTCGCCACCATATTTACGAATGTAATCATCTGGATCGAGTCCATCTGGTATCATGGCAACGCGAACTTTACATCCTCTTTTTCCAAGCAAATCTGACGCTTTCATGGTCGCTTCATACCCGGCCGTGTCAGAGTCATAACATAGGATGATCTCTTCTACGTTCCGCCTGAGAAGTTTTACGTGCTCTTCTGTTAAAGACGTACCCATTGTTGCAACACTTTCGCCAACACCAGATGTGACAGCTGATATGACGTCAGCAAATCCTTCAAAAAGGACCGCCCGTTCGCGTTTTCTAATATGCATACGCGCGTCATGAAAGTGATAGAGCAGCTTACTTTTATGAAAAAGTGGCGTTTCAGGACTATTCATATACTTAGGCTGCTGATTACCAAGTGATCTTCCAGAAAAAGCGACGACCGTCCCGTGATGATCATGAATTGGAAACATGACACGATCCCTAAAACGATCAAAAAAACCTGTGCCGTTTTCACGTTGGATCAAAAGACCAGCCTTCTCCATCATCACAGGATCAAACCCTCGTTTTTCTAAAAACTTGGTCATGAAATCCCAAGAGTCAAGAGCATACCCGATCTCAAACTTGGCAATTGTTTCATCCGTAAAGCCTCTGGACCGTAAATAATCGAGTGCGTTTTGACCTTCCTTTGTATTTACCAGCAAATGGTGGTAAAATTTCTTAAGAAGCTCATGTGCCTCAATCATTTTATGATTTGCTGTATCCTCTTGCTGAGAGGAACTGATCTGAGCATTCGCTACATGATCAGGCAAATCAATATGGTACTTATCAGCAACATGTGAAACGGCTTCAATAAATGAGTAGCCTTCCATTTGTCTGAGGAACGAAAACACATTACCTCCAGCACCACAGCCAAAACAATGGAAGATTTGCTTATCTGCTGAAACAGAGAATGAAGGAGTATTTTCACCATGGAATGGACAAAGACCGAAGTAATTTCGACCTTGCTTTCTAAGCTGTACGTATTCTCCAATCACTTCGACAATGTCTGCGTTTTTTTGGATCTGCTCCAAAAGTTCATCTGGTATACGTTTGCTCATCCTAATTACACTCCGTCGTACATTATTCGCCTTTTAATTCAAAAATCCTTCATGATTCGACAGGATTTTTTGTAGTTGTGCAATAAATCGCTTTTTATCCTCTTCTAAAAGCTTTTTGGGACCTTTTCCGTATACACCTTTTCTTCGCTGTTTGCTGGAAACATGCCTGCGTTCCAAATCAAAATCAATTGTTTCGTTTGTGTACATCCGTCCTCTTTCAGACAGAACAATGACATGCCTTGGAAGCAGTAAGGAGGCAAGACCAATGTCTTGCGTGACGACAATATCATGTGCGGCAACTGAGTTCGCAATAACTAAATCCGCTGCTTCCTTATGTGTATCTACAAACCGCCAATCTTCAAGTGGTGATCTTTTGGTTTGAAAATGCTCATATGAAGCAATGAAAGTCACAGGTACTTGAAATTGAGATGCGACAGAAAGGATTTCGTCTTTTACAGGACAAGCATCTGCATCGACATAAATCGTCCTCTCTCTTTTACGTTCATTCAGGTGACTAATTCTCCATCCCTCCACCTTATTCCTGCTTTAGAGAAGCAAAAAGACCATACTTTTCCCCCATAAAGCAATCAACAGTAAAACTCATTTTGTCGAAAAGTTATGTTCAGAATCACTTGACTTCTGCCAATATTAGTTTATTCGTTCTTGACTTAACTTAAACCTAAAATCATTCATTTTATCACAATTTTTTATTATAATACAAATGCAGCAAATATGCTATTGTTTTTGTTTACCCGTTTCCCACCATAGGAAAAACCCAGGAGGAGCATCCTGAGTTTATTCGGAACCTCTTTTGGTCAGCATTTGATGAATGACATTTGCCGTTTCCTCAACTGCTTTATTCGATACATCGACAACTTGACAGTTAATTCGGTCCACCACTTTTTCAAAATACTCTAGTTCCTCTTTAATCCGCTCGATGTTCGCATAAATTGCTCGATCATTTAAACCTAGAGATTTTAAACGTTCTTTACGAATATGATTGAGTTTGTCTGGACTAATTTTCAGGCCAATGCATTTCTTTGGATCAACTGAAAATAACTCCTCTGGCGGGTCAACTTCAGGAACAATCGGAACGTTCGCTACCTTCAGCCGCTTATGCGCCAAATATTGAGAAAGTGGTGTCTTCGACGTGCGTGATACACCAATGAGCACAATATCAGCCTTTAGAATGCCTCTTGGATCTCTGCCATCATCATACTTTACAGCGAACTCAATGGCTTCTACCTTTTTAAAATAGTCCTCATCTAATTGACGTACACGACCCGGCTCATGTTTCGCTTCATTTCCATATGCGGTCTCCATTTTATCAATAAGTGGACCGATGATGTCATAGTAAACGACTCCGTTTGCTTCTGCCTCTTCTATTAAGAATTGACGCATTTCTGGCACAACAAGAGTAAAGCAGACGATTCCGTTATCTGCTTTCGCCAGTGAAATAACTTCTTTAATCGTACCGATATCCTCAACATATGGGATTCTTCTAATATTTGAATGGTCTGATGAACCGCCATCAAATTGGCTAAGTGCCGCTTTGACCACGAGCTCTGCCGTTTCTCCTACTGAATCTGATACAACAAAAATTACGCGATTACTCATAACATCCCCTCGCAGTCTTCTGTAATTAGATAATTTCATTCTCCGATAAGCTAACAAGTAATTTCGTCATGTTTGTTTTCGTAATTCTGCCGACAACTTCAAAGCCTTTATCCGTATCTTTTATGACAGGAAGTGCGTCTATTTGCTTTTCAATCAAGTGCTTGGCCACATCCATAATGAAATCTTCCTTGCGGCAAACGGTGATGTTCGGCATTCTTGTCATAATAATATGGACAGGTATAGATGGAAGCTCTTGTTTTCCAATACTTGCTCGAAGGAGGTCTTTTCTTGATAACACGCCTGTTAAAATAGAGTGATCGTCCACAACGAATAATGTGCCCACATCCTCTAAAAACATCGTACAAATCGCATCATAAACCGAAACATTCTCATGTATCACCACTGGAATGGATTGAAAATCTTTCACTTGAAGTTTTTTCAGCTTATCTGCCAGAAGCTGCGTGCCTGTTTTTCCTGTAAAAAAGTAGCCGACCCTTGGTCTTGCTTCTAAAAAGCCAGACATTGTTAAAATGGCTAAATCCGGTCTGAGGGTAGCCCTTGTTAAGTTCAGCCGATCGGCGATATGCTCTCCAGTGATCGGGCCATTCTCTTTGACAATCTGTAAAATCTGCTCTTGCCGTTTATTTAACTCGATTGTACTCACCACCTTTAAATAGAGAGAGCGAATCTTTACTTTATGTATATCATTTTCATAACTCATCATATTATAGCGCATCTTTGTCCGAATGAAACAAAAATCCACTCAAAAACCGTGAATTAAATGAGTAAAAAACGATTGCCCTTCTCAAAAGGCAACCGTTCTTAGGTATTTATTTTACTATTAAATTGTTCATATTCGCAAATGATTGAATGACTTTGGCTAGTTTGACCATCTGCGCCAAACGATTTTGCTTCAGTTTTTCATCATCCGCATGAACCATTGTGTGATCGAAATAATGAACAATCGGCGCTTTTAAGGTATCTAACGCCTTAAGTGCTGAGTTGTATTGTCCTGCTGCCACATGTTCCTTAACAGCTTTCTCTACTTGCTGATACGCCTCAAATAGCTTTTGCTCGTGCTCATTTTCAAACAGTGCAGGCTGAATCTCTGTATCTTTCCCTTTTTTACTGATTGAAATGACGCGGCCAAGAGCCTCAGCCGTTTCTTTGAAGCTTTCTTGTTTCACGCTCTCTTCAAGAACAGCTGCTTTTTTCACGACCGCATAAGGCTCAATATTTTCAACATCAAGCACTGCATCGACCACATCATGACGAATATGCTCTGCTTGGAGGACATATTTTAAACGCTGCGTCAAAAATTCAATCAGAGCAGCTTCATGTTCTGTCTCTACTTGAGCAAGTTCTAACAGCTCTTTAAATGTCACGTTCCAATGACGGTCGAGCAGGATTTGAACGATACCGCTCGCTTGTCTTCTGAGTCCATAAGGATCTTGAGAACCCGTTGGAATAACATCAATTGAAAAGAATGAACAAATAGAATCTAGTTTATCTGCTACTGCGACAATCGCACCAATCAGAGTCGAAGGCGCCTTGTCACCGGCAAAACGCGGCATGTAGTGTTCGTTTATGCTCATTGCGACTTCTTCGTGTTCGCCAAGTGCTTTTGCATATTTCTCACCCATGATTCCTTGTAATTCTGGGAATTCATAGACCATTTGAGTCACAAGGTCAAACTTAGAAATACTTGCTGCTCTTGCGACACGTTTTGTTGTTTCGTCATCTGCGCCAACATGCGCTGCTAGGCGGGTCGCAATGTCTGTCACTCTCTTCAGTTTGTCACCAATTGTTCCAAGCTTCTCATGGAATACAACCTTATCAAGCTTTTTAATATTGTCTTCAATGACTAGTTTTTCGTCTTCTTTATAGAAGAAGGCAGCGTCTGATAAACGCGCACGAAGTACTTTTTCGTTTCCTCTTGCGACATTTTCCAGCGCCTCGCTATTTCCGTTTCTGACTGTAATAAAATGAGGCAGCAATTCCCCTTGCTCATTTTTCACAGGGAAATAGCGCTGATGCTCTTTCATTGTCGTGACCAATACTTCTTCTGGCAATGCAAGGAACTCTTCTTCAAAGGAGCCAAACAACACTGTTGGGTATTCAACAAGATCGTTGACTTCTTCTAGAAGCTCAGGATCAACTGGAATAACCCAGCCTTTTTCTGAAGAAAGAGCATTTAGCTGCTCAGTAATCCATTGCTTTCTTTTATCTGAATCTGCAATAACAAATTGATCGTGTAATGTTTGCTCAAAAGAAGCAGGTGAGTCAATGCTGGCTGTCGTACCGAGGAAGCGATGTCCTCTTGTCTCCCGGCCGCTTTTCACGCCTGCAATTTCAACAGGAACGATCTCTTGCCCAAATAAGCAAACAATCCATTTAATCGGACGGATATAGCGTAAATCTTTGCTTCCCCATCTCATGTTCTTTGGAAAGCTTAATGAAGCGGCAATCTCACCTAGCGCTGGGAGAAGGTCTTTGACTTGCTTTCCTTCTTGGAACTTTTGGACATGGACATAATCCACACCTTTGATCTCTTTGAAATAGAGATCATCTGTTGAAGCGCCTTGTCCGCGGGCAAAGCCTTCAGCCGCTTTTGTCCAATTGCCTTCAGCGTCTTGAGCAATCTTTTTAGCTGGGCCTTTTGCTTCTTCTTTGATGTCTTCTTGTTTTTCTGCGACACCTTTGACGAGCACAGCAAGACGTCTTGGTGAATTGAATAAGACAACATCTTCGAATGAAATATTTTGCGTTTCAAACCAAGCTTTTACTTTCTCACCTAGCTGCTTAGTGCTCTCTGGCATGAAACGAGCCGGCATCTCTTCTAAGCCGATTTCGAGTAATACATCTTGTTTATTCATGAGAAGCCGCCTCCTCTTTTAACATAGGGAATCCAAGTTTTTCTCGCTCTTCGTAATACGTTTTAGCCACTTTTCGCGCTAACTGACGTACTCTTCCAATATAGCCAGTTCGCTCAGTGACAGATATAGCGCCCTTTGCGTCAAGCAAGTTAAACGTATGAGAACATTTGAGTACATAATCGTATGCCGGGTGAACAAGTCCTTTGTCCATTTGGCTATGCGCTTCTTTTTCATAGGTTGTAAATAAATCAAACAGCATGTCAGTATTAGATGTTTCAAATGTATAAACAGAGTGCTCATATTCAGCCATTAAGAATAAATCTCTTACAGTAAATCCGTCTGTCCATTCAAGGTCAAAGACATTTTCTTTGTCTTGGATGTAAGAGGCAAGACGTTCAATACCGTATGTGATTTCAACAGAAACTGGCTTACATTCTAAGCCGCCGACTTGCTGGAAATACGTAAATTGCGTAATTTCCATGCCATCAAGCCATACTTCCCAGCCAAGTCCTGCACAGCCAAGAGATGGATTTTCCCAGTTGTCTTCAACAAAACGAATATCATGTTTCAACGGGTCAATGCCAAGTGCCTTCAATGATTCAAGATATAGTTCTTGAATATTATCAGGTGATGGCTTAATGATCACTTGAAATTGATGATGCTGATACAATCTATTTGGGTTTTCTCCATATCTACCATCAGCCGGGCGTCTAGAAGGCTCTACATACGCTACCTTCCACGGCTCTGGTCCGATGCTTCGCAGGAACGTGTATGGACTCATCGTTCCAGCACCTTTTTCTGTGTCATACGCCTGCATTAAGACGCAGCCTTCATTTGACCAATGCTTTTGCAACGTCAAAATCATGTCTTGAATATTCAATGATCGCACCTCCATCTTTTTCTACACCATCCGCTATGTATGGCGGGTGGGGACTAGAACCTCATAAGAGAACACAAAAACTCCCGTCTCTATGCTCACAAGGTTCCTTGCAAACATAGGGACGAGAGTTTTTCCCGCGGTTCCACCCTATTTGCTGGTGTCGTAGCACCCAGCCGCTTTGTTTTACGTTGCTCAAGAATGCCTTTCGTTACGCCTCCATCCTTAGCTTACACCGCCCTAAGGTCGCTTTTATGGATTATACGTAAGTACTTCTTTCTGTCAATGCAACATATTTTATCTTAGATGATCTTACAAAAAGTCATGGGAGATGTCAACTTTTGTTTTCGTCACCCATTAGCTTTTTCATGGATTCCATCTGATTCATGAATTTTTTTGATTTTAAATAAAGACCTGAATACTCGTCATAGTAGTGATCCAGTACTTGGCGAATTTCTTGTTTAGTCTGCGGTTTCACGTCAACCTGACCAAGCCTTGATAAATCAAAATAATGAAACAAACGAAGCAGTCTTGCAGCTGCTGGGGATAAGGGTAGTTTATATGGATCTTTAGAAAAGCAATTTTGGCAAATAAATCCGTTATCTCTAATCGAGAAATGGAACTGCCCTTCTTTTTGACCGCAGTGCACACATTGATCCAGTTCGGGCTTCATCCCCATCACTGATAACATTTTGACCTCTACAATAAATAAAATAATATCAGCATCTGTGCCTTCATTGAGATGACGTAAAGATTGAAGAAGGAGCTCAAACAAATAAGGGTTTGGCCTT
The DNA here is from genome assembly GCF_002993125.1 of Bacillus sp. LLTC93. Classification (NCBI taxonomy): domain Bacteria; kingdom Bacillati; phylum Bacillota; class Bacilli; order Caryophanales; family Bacillaceae; genus Bacillus; species Bacillus sp. LLTC93. Next base: position 584,070 of record NZ_PVME01000001.1, read on the forward strand.
TTTTCTTCTGTTCCTTTATCAAGTAATTCAGTCATATATGCGGCATATGCGGTCAGAAATAAATCTTCCCGAATAGCCCGCATGCTTTCAATCATTTCACCTTGCTGGAGCGTTCCAAGTCCTGTTGATGATTGGATGAGGAAGGTTCCGTATAAAAATGGCTGGCTTATGGCTGACAGGCGGCTGTTTGATTTTTTAGCGCCTCTTGCCATCACACCAATTTTCCCATGCTCTCTAGTGAGCAGCGTGACAATTTTGTTTGTTTCGCCATAATCTGTTGTTCTAAGGACGATTCCTTCACTTTTAATGAGCATTTGTCTACACTCCGAGCGTTGGAGGGGGTCAAGAATTATAAGATTGGAAAATCAAATCGTGCTATCTCTTCTTCAAGTCCATCGGGTCTTTCCAGGTTCTCCTTTTCTAACTCTTTGAAAAGCAGATACGTGTCAACGCTTCCTGTTTGTGAAAATACGTTCCATGTAAAATTCAACATAAAAACCCCACCTTTCTTTATTAGAAGCAGCAACGCTACATCCAACATATTAATTTTATCTTGACCAGACGACCTCCATTTCATGATAAACAATTTTTACTAATCGAACCGCACCATTGTCAGATTTCTTGACAACTGATGCAGCGATTTTTAATATTCGTCTTCTCTAAATCCGAAGTCACGCAGGTGAGTGGATTTATTACGCCAGTCCTTCTGAACTTTTACCCAAAGCTCAAGGTATACTTTTGAGCCTAGAAGTGCTTCAATATCTCTGCGCGCTTTTTGTCCTACTTCTTTTAATAAACTGCCTCGTTTACCAATGACGATCCCTTTTTGTGAATCACGTTCAACGACAATCGTCGCCGCAACATGAATCTTGCCATTTTCATCTGGCTTAATAGATTCGATCGCAACTGCAATACTGTGAGGAATCTCTTCTCTCGTTAAATGCAGCACTTTTTCACGAATTAATTCAGAAATAATAAACCGCTCTGGATGATCTGTTACTTGATCTGCCGGATAAAATTGAGGGCCCTGTGGAAGGTAACCTTCAATTTGCTGAAGAAGCGTGTCAATGTTGTTGCCTTCAAGAGCTGAAATTGGCACAATTTCCTTAAACGGATAACGTGTGCGGTATTCATCAATTAAAAGGAACAATTCATCTGGGTGAATTTGGTCAATTTTATTGACGACAAGGAACACCGGTGTAGATGTTTGCTTTAGTCGTTCAATGATAAATTCATCACCTTTGCCATAGCCTTCCTTTGCGTTGATCATAAACAATATCAGGTCGACTTCCTTCAGTGTATTTTGAGCCACCCTCATCATAAAATCACCTAGCTTATGCTTAGGTTTATGAATTCCTGGAGTATCGATAAAAATCGTTTGTGACGTGTTGGTTGTCAAGACACCTTGAACTTTATTTCGCGTCGTTTGGGGCTTATCACTCATAATGGCAATTTTTTGTCCAATGACACGATTCAGAAAGGTTGATTTTCCTACATTTGGTCTTCCAATAATTGATACGAATCCTGATTTGAAGCTTTCGTTAGTCATTTAAATCCTCCGGTGAAAATGCGCCTGGCAATAGTTCGTTTACTGTTGTTTCGTATATATGTCCTTTTAAGTTTGTTAGGATCACTGGCATATCTGGTGCACAGAGTTCTGAAATGACCTGTCTGCATGCGCCGCACGGTGAAACAGGTCGATCTGTATCAGCCACTACTGCAAGCATTTGAAAAGATGTGATGCCTTCTGAATAAGCTTTAAAAAGTGCTGTTCTTTCCGCACAATTACACATGCCATATGCTGCATTTTCAATGTTGCAGCCGCCATACACTTTTCCATCATTCGACAATAATGCTGCACCAACTTTAAATTTAGAATAGGGTACATATGCAAAATCTCTTGCTTTGATTGCTTCTGAAATCAACTCTTGTTTGTTCATTCCTAGTTCCCACTTTCAGAAGAAATGGACCCACTGTCACATTTATATTTTACATAATTCACGCGACATTTTCACGCCCATTTCTAAAAATGTTAATAAATAGTAATATTGTTCTATTGCATGATCTTCGGCAGGAAGATCATCAACCCAATCATAACCGAAATCGCGGCATAAACGCAAACAGCGCCTGCTGCAGCGTCCTTTGCTCTTTCTGCAAGCGGGTGCTTTTCTTCTGTCATAAGATCCACTGTATGTTCAATGGCTGTGTTGACAAGTTCAAGCGCAAACATCCCCCCGCATAATAGCAGCACGATCATCCATTCGACCGGTTCAATGTGAAACCAAAAGCCGCAGATCACCACGATGATGGCTGCGACTGTGTGAAATCGAAAATTCCGTTCATTCAAGAAAGTTCGCCAGATTCCTCTAAATGCATAATAAAAACTCCGAAAAAAACGGGCAAGCGGCTTTCGTTTCTTACGATGATCTCGAAAGGCCATAATCATCCAATATTTTTGTCTGTTTGGCGAACATTTCTTTTTCATCTTCCTCTGTCATATGATCATAACCAAGTAAATGAAGGAAACCATGAATCGTTAAGAATCCAAGCTCTCTCATAAAGGAATGTCCATATTCTTCTGCCTGCTCTTTCGTTCGATCAACACTAATGATAATGTCACCGAGTACCGGCGGGATGTCATCGGCGCCAATAATCTCAATCTCACCTTCTCCTTCTTCCTCAAGTGCAAAGGAGATCACATCTGTTGGCGCGTCCTTTCCCCGGTATTCTTTGTTGATCTGATGAATTTCTTCATTCGAAACAATCGTTACTGATACTTCTGCCTGATCTTTTACCTCAAGGGCATCCGCAGCAAATTGAAGAAGCTTTTCCACTTCTTCAAGCTGCTCTTTTGATACTTGTCCTGTTTCATCTATTAAATCGATTAACAATGTCATTTACTTCACCTTCTGCTTCGGGGCATCTGGATACTCAATCCGAGAATGAAAAATCCCCTTTAATGTTGTACAAATCGTTTGGCTAATAATATTTAATTCTTTAAATGTCAGATCACATTCACTAAATTGCCCATCCTGCATTTTATCTGAAATAATGCCTTTGACAAGCTTTTCAATCCGCTCTGGATTTGGGTTATGCATCGAACGAACAGCGGCTTCAACGCTGTCAGCCACTGAAATAATCGCCGCTTCTTTTGATTGCGGTTTTGGACCAGGATAACGAAATTCTTCTTCTGTCACCTGATCATCACGTTCTTTTGCTTTGTAGTAGAAGAACTTTAAAAGCGATTTCCCATGGTGCTGTTCTGCAATATCGACAAGCTCTTCAGGAAACTTCTTTTCTCTCAGCATAGCAGCACCATCTGTCGTATGGGCAATAATAATATTTTTACTCAGCTGAGGGGAAAGCTTGTCATGCGGATTATCAATGTTCATTTGGTTTTCAATAAAGTATTGCGGTCTTTTCGTTTTCCCAATGTCATGATAATAAGCGCCGACCCTTGCTAAAAGTCCGTTTGCGCCGACTGCTTCACATGCAGCATCCGCTAAATTCGCCACCATGACACTATGATGATATGTACCTGGTGTCTCTGTTAAAATCTTTTTGAGCAGCGGATGATTTGGATTAGATAATTCAATCAGCCTCATTGTTGAAAGAATGCCAAACATGCTTTCAAAGACAGGCATTAACCCGATAACCAAAATAGCTGATGCAAATCCTGACACAATCGCCATCATAAGGTTCACACCGATTTCAAGTCCTGATGGAGAGGAATTTTGGATTAGCGTGATTGATAAAACCACAAGAACATTCGTCAAAGCCACCAAAAGCCCTGCTTGCAAAATTTTCGATCTCGCATTATGTTTTCTCAAAAACAAAATGCCCGCCATCCCGCTAATGAGATAATAAGCGCAGATGACATAATTAAAGACGCCGGTCACTCCTTGATTAAACATCATACTGCCGCAAAGGGCAAATACAAGGCCAGAGAAGATCGCTAACCGCTCATTGATCAACAGCTTGATCAGCATCGTCCCAAGTGCAACTGGCACGACATAGCCTATCGTTGTGTATTTCGTTTCCTGGAAGAGACTGAATACTTCCATGATGATTAAAATAATGGTGAAAATAAGCGAGTAAAGCAGTAACGATTTATTCTTATGGACGAGCGATTTTTTCCTCGTTTCTAATGTATGAATAATCGCCGCTAAGAAAAGACCGATCAATATCATAAGACCGCTTACAGGCTTAAACAAATTTGAGCTATTTAACAGGCCGGTCAGCTCTAATTTGCGATAAACTTCACGGTCGATCAGTTCCCCTTCTTCCACTAAAATTTGCCCTTGCTTAATTTGAACCGGCTGAATATTATCAGCTGCTTCTTGTCTTTTCTTCTCTGTTGCCACTGGGTCAAATACATAGTTTGGAATAATCGCAAATTCACCGATTTCTTTCGCTGCATTTAAATACTTTGAAGGAATCGAATTGTTTTCAAGCTCTGTTTTCACTTGTTTTTTTTCATTTTGTAACTTAGCTGCTGTGATTTCTTTACTCATCAGTGAATTCACCACTGTGATGATGGAATCCTTAGTAAAAGAGAGATTTTCGTCACTTGCTTGGAGCAGTGCTTTGATGGAGTTATCCGAAACAGCTTCCTGCATATCTGTTGTGAGTTTTTCTTTTACACGCTTGACCATTTCTTGATCTGTTGGCGGGTTCTCTTTTTCATCAGCGGCTTTCTTCTCTTCTTTAATGGCTTCAAAGAGGGATGAGATGAGGTCAACACGATTGTCAGAATATGCTTTTTTGAGCGTATACTGATCTTCTACTTGATCCGTTGCTTCTTGCTTCTTTTCATCTGTCGCTTCTTGATCATCGACGGTTGACGGAGAATAGATTGTCTGTTCGCTCACTGAAAACAAATCTAAGTCGAGCGATTCAGGCTTTACATGGAAGAAGAGCACCACGAACAGAATGGCTGCTAAACCAGCGTATAGCAAAACGTTTAAATAACGTGAGCGCTCCATTTTCTGAGGTTCTTTTTTAGACAGCAGTCTTTTGCGCTTACTGCCTTTCTGATTCTTTCTCAAGGAAAGTACCTCCTTTTTTACTTTAAACCACGATCGAAACAAAATGACCCGATGAAGACGATCGGGTCACTCAGTTCATTTTTGCTTTTCGTATGCTCCAATGATCTTCGCCACAAGCGGGTGTCTGACCACATCTGTCTGGTCTAATTCAATGAATGAGATGCCCTTGATCTCTGCAAGCATGTCCTTTGCAGCCGCAAGGCCTGACTGCATGCCCTTTGGCAGATCAATTTGTGTAATATCTCCTGTAATGACCATTTTAGAGCCAAACCCTAGTCTCGTCAAAAACATTTTCATTTGGGCTGGCGTTGTATTTTGCGCTTCATCTAAAATAACAAATGCATCATCGAGCGTCCGCCCTCTCATATAAGCGAGAGGCGCTATTTCAATGACACCGCGCTCAATTAAACGTTCCGTATGATCACTGCCAAGCACATCATGCAAGGCATCATATAGTGGTCTTAAATAAGGATCTACTTTTTCCTTTAGATCGCCTGGCAAAAAGCCAAGACTCTCTCCTGCTTCAACGGCTGGTCTTGTCAGGATAATCCGTTTCACATGTCCATTTTTCAGTGCATGTACCGCGTTAACGACTGCCAAATACGTTTTACCTGTACCAGCAGGCCCAATCCCAAAGACGAGATCATCTTTTTTCATTGCCGCAGCATATTCACGCTGGCCGATCGTTTTCACCCTGATCGACTTTCCTTTGGCATTTTTCGTAATTTCATCTTCATACATATTCTCAAAATAATTCAGCTTGTTTTTTTGCGCCATTTTAATCGCATAGACGACATCCCTTTCAGAAATCTCGATTCCTTTACGGATGAGATGTAAGAGAGATGTAATCAACTGGCTCACTGTATCTCTTGATGCTTCCTGACCGGAAACATACACTTTCTCTCCACGTGTAATAATGGAGACATTCAGCTCGTTTTCCATCAGTTTCAGATAAGCATCTTGATTGCCAAATAAAGCGATGGCTTCGTTTGGGCTATCCAATTTTTGTTGAATCTCAAGTAAATGTTCTGTCATTCTCTAGTCTCCCTGAACAATAGGTGTTGGTTGAACAATATCTTCTATTACTTGGTAAAGGATGATTAACTTAACTTTACCATTCCCTGTTGTCTCGTGCAAAACTTTTTCACTTTTCACCTCTCCTGTTTGACCTAGCTTCTCTTCTAATTCTTTTTTACCCATTTTAATCCCTGCTTGAACTGCTTCTTTATTTGTGTATTCTCGATTGATTTTTTCACTTTCGCGTGTGATTTCCTTTTCATAGGAGAATGGGAGCTGAAAGTTTAAGAACTGAAGTGGATGTACTTCTGTTTCTGTTTTTGGCTGCTCAAAATCATCTTCTTTAAAGGAAAATCCCCAAAATGGCAATGAACCTCCAAATGCGGAGAGCTTGTGCTTTGTCTTCATTTTACCCGTAAAGACGTCAAAAGATGTTCGAAGAGGGACAGAAACTTCAGAACGATACCATGTTTCACCATAGATTTTCGCTTTGGCTCCTACCGTTTTTTGTTGATCTTCGCTGCCAATTAGTCCAGAAACGAGCATCTGCCCTTTTTTCACATGTTCATCGACCGCGGCTAGCGGCTCCCCTTTTTCTACATACATCCTCGTGATGACGGCCTTTTTCTTAGCAACAATGTGCTGCGGACTTGTATATTTCTCTTTTTCAGGCTCATTTTTTTCAACGACTTTCATTTGAAATGTCGTACCGTTTAATTCAACGCCGACCCATGTAATGCTTTTAATATTGGTTGTCAGGGACTTTTGAATTTTTTCAGGTGTTCCCATTAGAAATTGAAACCGGCCTTTTTGTACACCAATGTCGTCTAAATGCTTTCTCATTTGATGCTCTGTCTCTGGATTCGCTCCTGTGATATCTATTTTCCACACCATATTTGAAAGGGCCAATATCGTCACCAGAAAGAAAACAATCCCAAGGGTGAACCCAATATTCCTCCTTGACCACATGAGAAGAAACGGAAGACCCTTCCTTTGATGAAATGAACATTTCACCTCATGATGTCTGCGCAATTTTCTAAAGGCATGTACATCTGATAAGCGAATAAATAAGCGCACGCTGTCTTGACGGCGGCTCACTTGAAAAATTGTGATCCCCTGTCTCGTGCACTCATTCATGAGCCGCTCAATCCCGTTTCCTTTGATCTCCACTTCCACTTTGCCAATAAAATAGGCGAACCATTTATTCTTCACGCTTCTCCCCTCCGTCAGTTAAGAATCAATATAACGGACCTCATCGATTTTCCCTTCTAATAAGATCTCTTCTGGCAAAATCGTTTTAATCACAAAATCTTTCCCTGAAATAATGCATTGTCCTTGTTTGAGCATAAGCCTTACCTCTTGATCACTGAAAAGTAAAAGTCCTTTATGGTTCTCTATGTAAATGTGGAGTCTGCCAACCATCGTAATACGGGGAAGATCCATCATCACGTCTGGAGGGATTTCAAGTGTTCTTGTCAGCCATGCTTTAAGTCGATTTTTTCTTTTGCCCATTCAATAAGAACCCCTTCCCACCTCATGTGTATGAGATCAAACTGAAAGATGGTGAGACTGATGAGAAAGCCTCTATATCATCCTATTCCTCAGCGGTTCATATCATGCTAATGAATCCCGTAAAACAGCCCGTTCATTATTTTGCTTATGAAAAATTGCCATCAGACCACAAAAAAGCCCCCTTAGTAAAGGAGGCTTTCTTCGTTATCTTTTATACGGCCGTTTCATCGTTCGATGCGGCTTTTTAGCACGCGGCTCTCCAAATACTTCTCCAAGGATCATGCCTTGAACAACCGTATCTTGGTTGAGCTTCTCAATGATTTTTGGCTTCACTTCAGCAGATGCTGATTTTGGCCTTGTGAGCTGCCTTTCAAGCGATTGGAACTCTCTACTCAGCTCGCTTTTTCTTTCTTCCATTTCAGCAAGTGTATCCGTATAGCGATCTTGTAAGGACTGTGATGTTTTTTTCTTCATCCCGCCATGATCATGTACATCGCCAAAATCGTCTAGCTGGTCCGCCGCGACTGGGTCTGGACTTTTTTGTTTTGTTTGCTGCTTTTGAGGCATTGGCTTACGCTGAGGAGCCGGCTTGTTTTGCTGGTTCTTTTGTTCATTCTCCTCTTGTTTGCCGATTTTCCCAAAGATAGCAGAGATGATACCGATGATAATCGCAATTAGTAGCGGATTTTCAAATAGAATGTCCATTGGGCTCCCTCCTTAAAGCGTGAGAGGATGCTTATTTGTTTTCATTATCAGATGGACCTTTTGTCATTTTACCAAAAGAATCTCTCATATCCGTATCAGCATCGATATTTTTAATGTTCATGTAGTCCATGACTCCAATATTGCCTTCTCGTAGTGCTTCAGCCATTGCAAGTGGTACTTCAGCCTCTGCTTCTACTACTTTCGCGCGCATTTCTTCAACTCTCGCACGCATTTCTTGTTCTTGTGCAACAGCCATTGCGCGGCGTTCTTCCGCTTTAGCCTGTGCAATGTTTTTGTCTGCTTCTGCTTGGTCTGTTTGTAGAATAGCTCCAATGTTCTTACCGATATCAACATCTGCGATATCAATCGAGAGGATTTCAAACGCCGTACCTGAATCTAATCCTTTACCAAGAACCGTTTGAGAAATCATATCAGGATTTTCTAGAACCTTTTTATGATTATCTGATGAACCGATTGTAGAGACAATCCCTTCACCTACACGAGCAATGATTGTTTCTTCTCCTGCACCACCGACAAGTCGGTCGATGTTTGCACGAACTGTGATACGTGCTTTTGCTTTTACTTCAATCCCGTCCATCGCAACACCAGAGATAAATGGTGTTTCAATCACTTTAGGGTTAACACTCATTTGTACCGCTTCGAGTACATCACGGCCTGCTAGGTCGATCGCTGCACAACGTGCAAAGTTCAATTCGATATTCGCACGTTGAGCTGCAATCAGTGCGTTTATCACGCGGTCAACGTTACCACCTGCAAGGTAGTGGCTTTCTAATTGGTTAATCGTCGCATCAAGACCTGCTTTATGCGCTTTAATGAGCGGGTTGACCACTCGGTTTGGTATCACTCGGCGAAGTCTCATTCCTACAAGTGTAAAAATGCTCACTCTTACGCCAGCCGCTAGGGCTGAAATCCACAGCATCACCGGTACAAAGGTGAAGAAGATCGATAGAACGATCAAACCTGCTGCGATAATCACAAATAATAGTAAAGTAGATGGATCCATTTTATTCCTCCTATAAATTCAGTATATCTATACTTTCCTCACGACAATGCGTGAGCCTTCCGCTTTGACAATTTTTACTTGTTCATCCTTGTCGATAAATGCACCTTCTGATACAACATCAATGCGCTCATCTCCGAGTACAATCGTACCGGATGGACGAAGTGCTGTTGCTGTTACTGCGATTTGTCCAACAAGATCCTCTCTTGTTTCATTTGAGACATAACCACTTTCTTTATTGGTTGAATCGGTTAAAATGAACTTTTTAAAAAATTTCATACGTTTCCCCAACACCTTTGTCAATAAAATAACTGCTATGATTGAAACAGCAGTGGCAATCAAGATGGAAATCGCCATTTCTGTAAAGCTTCCAGCTGCTAAAAATAAGCTGACAACGACACAGATTAATCCAATGACACCTACGATTCCCCCTGGCAAAAACAATTCCAGAATAATGAGTGCAATCCCTGCTAAAAACAGGAACAACGTCTCATATCCTGCAAAACCCGCCACGAGATGACCATAAAAGAATAGAAGAAGCGCTGTGACTCCCATGGTGCCTGGGACCCCAAAGCCGGGAGAATATAACTCAACAATTAACCCTAAGCTTGCGATGGATAAAAGGATTGGAATGACGATTGGGTGCGTGAGAAAGCGCGCAACCTTTTCAGCAAAGCTCACTTCATCGTATTGAACAGAAGTGTCTGCTAAGTTCAGCTTCTGAAGCAAGTCATCCATATTTTTCGCTTCCCCTTCTGCATAACCGAATTGAAGCGCACGGTCTGTATTGAAGGTGAGCAATTCTCCTTTTGGTGCACCGGCTTCTTTTGCATCTATATCTACATCTGCCATCGCAAGAGCATACTTTGGATCACGCCCCTGCTTTTCGGCAGCATCACTCATTTCAGCAAGCCATAGAGATTCAGATTTTTGATCGGCAGCATTGCCTTCTCCATCAATGATCGCAGCGGCCCCCATCTTTCCGTTCGGGGTCATATAAATTTGATCAGCATTTAATGCAAGGAAGGCCCCGGCTGAAAGCGCTCTATGATGAACAAACGCTGTCACAGGGATATCAGACGCACGAATGGTATCTGCGATCTCAAGCGCCGCATCAACTGCACCACCTGGTGTATTAATATCGAGAATAATATGCTTCGCCCGTTCCGACTTTGCTTGCTCAAATGATCGTTCAACGAATTTAGAAAGTCCCTTTTCTACTGTATCTTCAATTGGGATGACATGAACTTTCTGATCTGCTGATTTCGCGGTCAATTGAACCCCTAATAACAAGCATATTATAAAACAACTGAAGAGAGCAATAGAAATTTTTATTTTTTTCATCTATTTGGTGATCCCTCCTCCCTTTCTTTTATTTTACCGTTCCTTTACATACGTTACAAATGTATCATAGGTTTCATTTTTATATGACAGATTTATGGTGGTACAAAAAAAGTACCCTTCTAACAATAGAAGGATACTTTTTTATTGAGACAGCTGCTCGCTGACAAGTCTGTTAATGACAGCTCCATCAGCTTTACCTTTTACTTTTGGCATAATAGCGCTCATCACTTTACCCATATCAGCCTTCGATGAAGCACCTGTTTCAGCAATCGTTTGTTGCACGACGCTTTTCAGTTCTTCTTCAGAAAGTTGCTCAGGTAAATAAACGTCTAAAATGTCAATCTCTTTTTGAACTTTATCTACTAAATCTAAGCGATTAGCTTTCGAAAATTCATGGAGGGAGTCTTTACGTTGCTTAATCTCACGAGAAAGAACGGTTAGTTCCTCATCGCCGGTCAAACTGTCTTTCTTAAGCTTAATTGCTTCATTTTGTAGTGAAGCCTTTACCATTCGAATGACAACAAGCTTGTCTTTCTCACGGTTTTTCATCATCAGCTTCATATCAGAATTTAATTGCTCAAGAAGACTCATAAATCCACCCTCTTTTAAAATTTACGTTTTCTAGCAGCTTCGGACTTTTTCTTGCGCTTTACGCTAGGCTTTTCATAAAATTCACGCTTTCTTGCTTCTTGCAATGTTCCAGTTTTGGATACACTGCGTTTAAAGCGACGAAGAGCATCTTCAAGCGATTCGTTTTTTCTAACGACCGTTTTTGACATTCTCTTTCCCTCCCTCCGAATACACCAATCGACTGCATTTAAAAAAAAGATATACATGCAAACATGTACCTAGACATTATAATATAAGCCTAGTGCGAGGTCAACTAAGTGATTTGGAAATATATTTTCGTCATGAGCAGGTAGACAAGTCCATATATTCATTGGTAAGAGGAGGACTTTTCTATGATGGCGATCATTTATTTTTGTGCACTTATTTTCATTTTTTTATGGTCCATGGGTTTGCTAAGAAAAGGATTAATGGCGCTGACGTCATCTCGTATTGAGAAATCGCTTCTTCTCTTTACAGATCACCCGGTGAAAGCATTCTTGGTCAGTATTGTGTTTACAGGCGTGCTTCAAAGCAGTTCGGCGTTTATGGTCATTGTCATCGGCTTTGTGAGTACAGGCATCCTGACTTTCAAAAAATCAATTCCAATGATCCTTGGGACCAATATCGGGTCCACGTTCACGACAGAATTTATTGCGATTAAAATGGACGTGTTCATGTGGGTTTTAATTGCTACTGGTCTTGTATGTATCATTTTTGGTCAAAGGTCCTTCAAACATGCAGGAAAGAGTCTATTTGGGCTTGGGATGATCTTTTTTTGCATTCAAGGCTTTTCAAAAATTGCGGGGATGATGACAAGCCAGCAAGAGACACTGCGTTTTCTTGAAATGATGCAGCACTCTGATTGGACAGCTCTTCTCTCTGGTACGGTTTTTACGGCTATTGTTCATTCGAGCTCTGTATGTATCGGCATTTTGATGGGGTTTATGAATCAAGGAAGTGTGGCACTGCAAGAAGGCATCAGCTTTGTTTTAGGGTCCAATATCGGGACATGTATTACCGCTGTGATGGCTGCAATATCTGGCGGTTATGCAGCACGTCAAACTGCTTACGCACACGTCGTGTTTAATGTTCTCGGGGTTCTTTTATGCCTCCCTTTTCTCGCCCTGATCACGGAGTTCGTCGCACTTCTGGCGAGCTCTCCTGCCCAGCAGATTGCGCATTTCAGTCTGCTGTTTAATGTCGCAAGCTCTCTACTCTTCTTCCCTTTCATTCGTCCTTTTCACGCCTTGATCTTATTTCTTTTACCGAATCAGTCGACATAAAAGAAACCGGCTTGCTCTATGGCAACCGGTTTTTTTATCTCTTATGAGGTCATTCTCACTTTGTCTGTTTGCACGTCATCGCTGATACGGACAAATTGTCCTTCGTTATAAGGATAGCCCGCTTTTGTTATTTTCACTTTCACCAAACGGCCGATCATGTCCTCTGTACCTTCAAATACAACCTTCATATAGTTATCGGTATAACCTACATAGAGATTGTGCTGTCCGTCTTGTTCTTTAAAGGATTCTTCTGGAATAATCTCTAGTACTTCCCCTTCATATGCTGATGCATATTCTTTTGCAAGCTGGTCAGAAAGAGCGATCAAGCGGTGAACGCGTTCGTTTTTCACATGTTCATCCACTTGATCTTCCATTCTTGCAGCCGGAGTACCTGTACGTTTGCTGTAAGGGAATACGTGGAGCTCAGAGAATTGATGGTCTTTGACAAAATTGTACGTTTCCATAAATTCTTCTTCTGTTTCCCCAGGGAATCCAACAATCACATCAGAGGTCACAGCCAGGCCTGGCAATGCTTTTTTCAGCTTTGTTAAACGCTCTGCAAAGAATTCCATCGTATATTTACGGCGCATTCTTTTCAGCACAGTGTTAGAGCCAGATTGAAGCGGAATGTGTAGGTGTCTGACAATTTTATCTGACTGATCCAGCACTTCAATCACTTCGTCTGTAATTTGACTTGCCTCAATTGATGAAATGCGGATTCGTTTTAAGCCGTTGACACGTTCATCTAATTCTTTCAAAAGCTTAGCAAAGTTATAATCCTTTAGGTCTTCTCCGTATCCGCCTGTGTGAATACCTGTTAACACAATTTCTTTATAGCCGGCATCAACAAGCTGCTGCGCTTGATTGATAACCTCTTCAGGATCACGAGAACGAAGAAGTCCGCGAGCCCACGGAATGATGCAGAATGTACAGAAATTGTTACAGCCTTCTTGGATTTTTAATGAAGCACGCGTTCTGTCTGTAAAGGCTGGAACATCAAGCTCTTCGAACACCCGCGCTTTCATGATATTGCCAACTCCGTTAATCGGCTGTCTTTCTCTGCGGTATTCTTCAATATAACCAAGTAATTTATGTCTGTCTTGTGTTCCAACTACAATATCAACGCCAGGAATCGCCATGATTTCTGCCGGAGACGTTTGCGCATAACAGCCTGTTACACAAATGACACCATCTGGGTTATGACGAATGGCTCTTCTAATGACTTGACGGCTTTTCTTATCGCCTGTATTCGTGACCGTACATGTATTAATCACATATACGTCTGCTTTTGATTCATAATCTTTTCTTTCATAGCCAGCTTCTTTAAACAGCTGCCAGATGGCTTCTGTTTCATAGTGATTGACCTTACAGCCAAGTGTATGGAACGCTACTGTTCCCATCATGATTCACCTCTTAATAACTCTGTTTGATAAGATATAGCAGAAAGCGCGTATAGAGGAGCTGTTTCTGTTCTTAAAATGCGTGGTCCGAGCCCACAAATGACTGCACCAAGCTTTTCAAGTTCTTCAATCTCCTTTTCTGCCAAACCGCCTTCAGGGCCAAAAACCACTAATAAGGTTTGTCCGCCTTTCATCTGTTGAAGCACAGTTTGAAATCGGCTTTGCTCTCCTTCTTTCGATGATTCTTCGTATGCAACGACACATTTATCGAATTCACCAGCCAGTTGAGTCAGCTCTTTAAACGTTGATACTGGATGAACACGGGGAATGATATTCCGATAGGACTGCTCGGCTGCTTCTTTCGCAATTTTCTCCCAGCGCTCACGTTTTTTATGTGACTTTTTTTGGTCAAGTTTTGTAATAGAACGAGCCGCTTGAAACGGGACAAAAGCACTTGCGCCAAGCTCGGTGCCTTTTTGGATAATCAGCTCAAGCTTATCTCCTTTTGGCAGACCACTCGCTATCGTCACGATGATCGGAAGTTCTCTGTTCTGATTCGTCCAGCCTTCAAGGTGGCAAATGACTTCTTCCTTTGTTATTGTATCAATTTTACTGAGCGCTTCAAAGCCGTCTGTCGTTAAGCAAAGGATTTCCTGCCCTGCTTTCATTCGCATGACATTTGAAAGGTGATGTACATCTTCACCTTTTATGACGATGGCTCCCTTTGCCATCACTTCTTCTTTCGTGAGGTCGATAAAATATCGTTGCATACGTGTCCTGACACCTACTCGCTTTATTTTTTCGCTATAATGCTGACCCAATCTTCCATTGACAGCACTTCAACAATGTCAAATCCCGCTTCTTCTAAAGCCGTTTTGACTTGTAATTTCTTTTGTCCGATGATACCTGATGTAATGAAATAGCCATCTTTCTTCAATAAATCATATGCTTGATCTGTAAAGCGTAAGATGACCTCTGCAAGAATGTTGGCAACGATCACATCATGTTCACCTGAAATACCATCAAGTAGATTGTTTTGTTTCACAGTCACTTGTTCACTAACACCATTTAATTCGATGTTTTGCTTCGCACTTTCAACCGCAACGGTGTCGAGATCAAAGGCCTGAATATCCTTTGCACCAAGCATCGCTGCTGCAACACTTAAAATCCCAGATCCTGTTCCAACATCAATCACCGTATCGCTTTCCTTCACATAGCGCTCAAGCGCCTGAATGCAAAGGACTGTTGTTGGATGCGTACCTGTTCCAAATGCCATTCCAGGGTCCATTTCAATGATCAGTTCATCAGAATGAACAGGTGTATATTCTTCCCACGTTGGAACGATGGTGAATTTTTCAGAGATTTTCACAGGATGATAGTATTTCTTCCATGCGGTTGCCCATTCTTCTTCATTCACTTCACAAATGGACAGCGTATTTCGTCCAAGGTCAATATCGTAAAGAAGAAGATTGTTGATGGCTTCTTTGATCTCATCTACCGTTTCCATCAAAAAGCTATTCATCGGAAGATAGGCTTTCACAATAACCCCTTCATCCGGATAATCATTCGGATCGAGCTGGTAGATCTCACCGTATACATTTTCACGTTCCTTGATTAAATCAAGCGGGTCCTCTATCACGACACCACTTGCACCTGCTTCATGCAAAATATTGGTGACCGGTTCCACCGCTTCATTTGTTGTATGGACGCTAATCTCTGACCACTTCAATACTACCAACTCCTTATCCGTCTTACTCGCCTTTAAATGCGCGTTTTACCTTATCGAAGAAACTCATTTCTTGTTCGTCCGGTTTATTTCCGCTCACTTCAGCAAATTTTCTAATGATATCTTTTTGATTGTCAGTTAAATTCGTCGGTGTGACGACACGTACAACGATGTGCTGATCGCCTTGACCATAGCCGCGTACATTTTTCACACCTTTTCCTTTCAGTCTAAACTTCGTACCAGTTTGAGTGCCTGCAGGAACTTTTAATTTTACTTTTCCGTGTAATGTCGGTACTTCAATTTCGTCACCTAATGCAGCTTGCGCGAAGGTAAGCGGCATTTCGCAGTAAATGTCATCTCCGTCACGTTCGAAGAATTCATGCGCACGCACATGGAACACAACGAATAGATCGCCTGGAGGTCCTCCATTTACACCTGGTTCACCTTGACCAGATACTCTGAGCTGCTGACCATCATCAACACCTGCCGGAATCGTTACATTGATTTTCTTACGCTTACGCACTTTACCAGATCCACCGCATGTTGAGCATTTGTGGTCAATTTGTTTTCCAGTTCCGCTACAGTAGTTACATACTCTGCGGTTAACGACTTTACCAAATGGGGTTGATTGCTCGACATTTAATTGGCCAGATCCGCCGCAATGTGAACATGTCTTTGCTTGCGTTCCAGGCTTTGCCCCTGATCCATGACATGTTTCACATGATTCCTCGCGAGGGATTTCAATGGTTGCTTCTTTCCCAAATGCCGCTTCTTCAAACGAAAGCGTCATTGTATATTGAAGGTCCGCTCCTTGACGCGGTGCATTTGGATCTCTTCTTCTGGCTCCGCCGCCAAAAATACTAGAGAAGATGTCATCAAAGCCGCCGAAGCCGCCAAAGTCTCCCCCGCCACCAAAACCGCCGCCGCCAAAGCCTTGGTTTGGATCGGTATGACCGAATTGATCATAATGCGAACGTTTTTGATCATCAGAAAGGGTTTCATAGGCTTCTTTTACTTCTTTGAATTTCTCATCTGAGCCAGCTTCTTTATTAATATCAGGGTGATACTTTTTTGAAAGCTTGCGGTATGCCTTTTTGATTTCGTCCTTTGAGGCGCTCTTACCCACGCCAAGCACTTCATAGTAATCACGCTTACTCATCTCTTCACACTCCCGATTTTCTCACATAAATACGATTGTATCATTTTGATTTAACCTTTTTCAATTCCTTTTCATTGTTGAAAAGAAAAAAGTCAAAGCCAAGAGATCCTGACTTTGACTTTCTGACGAGTACGTTTCAGCAGTCTTTTTCAAAAGTAAAGGTGATTATTTTTTCTCTTGATCGTCGTTTACTTCTTCGTATTCTGCATCCACTACATTGTCATCTGCTTTTTGAGCACCTTCAGCGCCTTCTTGCTGAGCCTGTGCTTGTTTAGCAGCTTCTTCATAGAGCTTTGTCGTTAATTCTTGAACGATTGTTTGCAGCTCATCTTTTTTCGCTTTGATGTCTTCAAGCTCGCCTTTTTCAATCGCAGCTTTTAAAGCATCTTTTGCATCATTTGCTTTTTTCACTTGCTCTTCATCGATTTTGCCTTCTAGATCTTTTAGTGTTTTTTCAGTTGTAAACACTAATTGATCTGCTTCATTGCGCACTTCGATTTCTTCTTTTTTCTTTGCATCTGCTTCAGCATTTTCTTCTGCTTCTTTGACCATTTTTTCGATCTCATCATCAGAAAGACCTGAAGAAGATTTGATTGTAATATTTTGTTCTTTTCCAGTACCCATATCTTTCGCACGTACGTTCACAATACCGTTTTTATCGATATCAAAAGATACTTCGATTTGCGGTACGCCGCGTGGTGCTGGCGGGATATCCGTCAATTGGAAACGACCTAATGTTTTGTTATCTGCTGCCATTGGACGCTCACCTTGCAAGACGTGGATGTCTACAGCCGTTTGGTTGTCAGCAGCCGTTGAGAACACTTGAGATTTACTTGTTGGAATTGTAGTATTACGTTCAATCAGCTTCGTGAATACGCCGCCCATTGTTTCAATTCCTAAAGAAAGTGGTGTCACGTCAAGAAGAACAACGTCTTTCACATCTCCTGTGATCACTCCACCTTGAATTGCAGCACCAAGTGCAACAACTTCATCAGGGTTTACGCCTTTATGAGGCTCTTTTCCTGTTTCTTTTTTGATCGCTTCTTGCACTGCAGGAATACGGGTTGATCCACCAACAAGGATGACTTTATCAATCTCGCTAGCAGATAAACCAGCATCTTTAAGTGATTGACGTACAGGTGTCATTGTACGCTCGACAAGCTCAGAAGAAAGTTCTTCGAATTTAGCACGAGTTAACGTTAACTCAAGGTGAAGAGGTCCTGCTTCTCCAGCTGTGATAAATGGCAGTGAAATTTGTGTAGATGATACACCTGAAAGATCTTTTTTCGCTTTTTCAGCAGCATCTTTTAAACGCTGAAGCGCCATTTTATCTTTAGAAAGATCAATGCCATTTTCTTTTTTGAATTCAGCCACTAGGTGATCAATGATGACTTGGTCAAAATCATCTCCACCTAGACGGTTGTCCCCAGCAGTTGAGCGTACTTCAAAGACGCCGTCTCCCAGTTCAAGAACTGACACGTCAAATGTACCGCCGCCAAGGTCGTATACAAGGATCGTTTGATCTTCATCTGTTTTATCTAAACCATACGCAAGTGCAGCTGCTGTTGGTTCGTTGATGATACGTTCTACTTCAAGACCAGCAATTTTACCAGCATCTTTTGTTGCTTGGCGTTCTGCATCGTTGAAGTAAGCAGGAACTGTGATCACAGCTTTTGTTACTTCTTCGCCAAGATAGCTTTCAGCGTAAGATTTAAGGTGTTGAAGAATGATTGCAGAGATTTCCTGCGGTGTATAGTTCTTGCCTTCAACTTCTACTTTATAATCTGTACCCATATGTCTTTTGACAGACATGATTGTGTTCGGGTTTGTAATTGATTGACGTTTTGCTACTTCACCTACTTGGCGCTCTCCGTTTTTAAAAGCGACAACAGATGGTGTTGTACGTGCTCCTTCAGCGTTTGCAATGACTTTTGGCTCGCCGCCTTCAAGTACTGCAACACATGAGTTTGTTGTTCCTAAGTCAATCCCAATGATTTTACTCATATTCGATGACCTCCCATTATGTTATGTAGTTATTGATTTACTTTTACCATTGATGGACGAATGACTCGGTCTTTGAGTTTATAGCCCTTTTGCAATTCTTCTACAACGATATTTGAATCGAAGTTATCATCTTCAACTTGCATGACAGCTTGATGAAGGTTTGGATCGAACTCTTTGCCGACAGCTTCAATTGGTTCAACGCCTTCATTTTTCAACGCTTCTACCAGCTGGCGGTAAACCATTTGCATACCTTCTAACAAACTTTTCGTTTGCTCATTGTCTGGATCAATTCCAAGCGCTCTTTCAAAGTTGTCAAGAGCCGGGAGAAGATCGCTGACAACATGTTGAGAACGATATTTTTGCACGGTCTCCACTTCAGTTCGAGCACGGCGTTTATAGTTTTCAAAATCTGCTTGAACACGCAGAATTTTGTTCTCTCTTTCATCTAGAAGTTGTTGCAATTCATCGATTTTCTCTTGGAAGGCAGATTGTTCATCATGCTTTGCTTCCTCAGTATCTGCTTGAACTGCTTCTTCTTGTGCTTCAACCTCTGCTTCTTGCTCAGGTGTCTGTTTTTCTTCTGACATTGTGTTCACCTCCCTCAAAAGATTCAAGAATGCGAAGGGGCTGTGCCCCCCGCTTTTCATCACCCTACTCATCATACAAATTGGAAAGTGCGTTTGACAAGTCTTTTGATACATGATGCAAGAGACTGACGACACGGCCGTAATCCATGCGGGTTGGACCGATGACAGCAATGGAGCCGAGAGATTTTTGATCAATCGAATAGGTCGCTGTGATTAAGCTGCAATTTTCCATTGCTTCCAAATTGTTTTCTGAGCCAATTTTAATGGTGATTCCTTGCTGATTTGGATGAAACAGCTGCATGACATCATTCTTTTGCTCAATGAGCATCATCAGTGAACGAATGCGGTCAATGTCATGAAACTCCGGCTGATTCAACATATTAATCTTCCCGCCAAAGAAAAGTTTTGATTCGTTTTGTGTCGATGTAAATGTGTTGCCTAGCGCATCTAAAATATGATCATAATCCTTTAAATGCATGCGAAGCAGCATGACAACTTCTTTGTACATCCTGTCCTTCAGCTGATCCATCGGGACTCCTGCTAGGCGGCTGTTTAAAATATTCATCAGCTTCTCAATATCAGAGACATCGAGATGCTCAGAGAAGGTAATGGTTTTGTTTTCAACATGGCCGCTGTCTGTAATCATGATCGCCACTGCTTTGTTTGGCTGAACAGGGACAAGCTGAATTTGCTTTAATCGATTTTCACTTAGCTTTGGACCCAGCACAATCGATGTATAGTTTGTGAGATCTGATAAAATTTCCGCCGATTTTTGAACTGTTTTTTCCAGCTCAAAAATTTTCTCCTGAAAAGCTGACTGGATGAACACAAGCTCTTTAGATGACAGTTTTCGCGGAGAGAGCAAATGATCTACATAATAACGATATCCTTTTTCGGAAGGAATTCTTCCTGATGAAGAATGGGTCTTTTCAATAAAACCAAGTTCCTCCAAATCAGCCATTTCGTTTCTAATCGTCGCAGAGCTGAATGTGATGTCTTCTTTTTTAGAAAGAGTCCTTGATCCAACTGGCTGCGCCGAACGAATAAAGTCATTAATGATGACTTGCAGAATCAAAAGCTGACGATTTGTTAACATCATCATCACCCCTGTTAGCACTCTCTTTCAACGAGTGCTAATTGTATAAACAAAATTACCAAACTCAAATTAAAATGTCAATTATAACTCACCGAGAAATGCTTGAAATACTTCATTTCCTAATAATTTTCCTTTTCTTGTTAAACGAATCCCGATGTCATCTTGTACAATGAGACCTTTTTCTTCTAATTCTTCAAGAACAGTGGAAAAGAGCATTTTTGGCGTTGCTCCATATTTCGCTTGGAAATGGGCGCTTTTAACACCTTCGATTTTCCGGAGACCTAAAAACATTTCTTCTTCGATCTGTTCTTCTTTTGTCACCTGATGCGTTTCCTTATACGGAAACCCTGTTTGTTCAATCAGCTCCAAATAATGTTTCACTGGTCCAGCGTTCACATTTCGGATGCCGTCTACATAGCCGTGAGCCCCTGCACCAAAACCGAAGTAATCTTCATTGCTCCAATATGTGAGGTTATGCTGGCTTTCAAAGCCTGGTTTGGCGTAATTGCTAATTTCATATTGCTTTAATCCGTGGCGCTCCATTTCATCCATGACAAGCTCATACATTTCAGCCTCACGCTCTTGCGGCGGCAAATGCAGTTTCCCTTTTTGCATTAAGTTGTAAAAAACCGTTTTCGGTTCCACAATGAGTGAATAGACAGAATAATGCTCTGCACCTAATGAAAAAGCCGTCTCAAGTGAATTCATGACATGGTGCTTTTCTTGATGAGGCAAACCAAACATAAGGTCGAGACTAATGTTGTCAAACCCAACCGCTCTTGCTCGTTCGAAAGACGTTAGGACATCTTTTCGTTGATGAACTCGTCCGATTTTTTTGAGCAAATCGTCTTCAAAGGTTTGAACGCCAAAGCTCAGCCGATTCACGCCTGCTGATTTCAGGACATGCAGCTTCTCGAGCGATAGTTCGTCTGGGTTGGCTTCAACTGCAAATTCAATCAGATTTTTTGTCGGCTTTAATACGCGGTGAATACTGTCCATGAGCTGATTTAGCTGGCTGACTGTCAATGATGTCGGGGTTCCTCCGCCAATAAAGATCGTCTTTAGTTCTTGCTCGCCTTTTTGCTCGATCGTGTGCTGCATCTCTTTTTCAAGAGCGACTAAGTATTCATCTACTGGCTGCGTTTTAATGAAAAATTTATTGAAATCACAATAGTGACAAATGTGCTCACAAAATGGAATGTGAATGTATGCTGCTTTCATTTAATGACACCTTCTTTACAGGTAAAGAGCCGCAGTTTATCGCTGCGGCAACTTTGTTTGTTTTCGACTATAAACGTCAAGGCATACATTGTAAAGCAGGTTGCCTTGAGGATATTATTTTTTCGGTGTGCTGTCGTCCATTTTCAGCACAGCCATAAATGCTTCTTGTGGGACTTCAACAGAGCCCACTTGCTTCATGCGCTTTTTCCCTTCTTTTTGCTTCTCAAGAAGCTTTCTTTTCCGGGAAATATCTCCACCATAACACTTAGCAAGTACGTTTTTACGCATCGCTTTAATGGTAGAACGCGCAACGATTTTTTGACCGATTGCCGCCTGAACTGGTACTTCAAAGTGCTGGCGTGGAATGAGTTCTTTCAGCTTTTCTACAATGAGCTTTCCTCGTTCATATGCATAATCGCGGTGAACAATGAAGGAAAGGGCATCGATCTTTTCACTATTTAGCATGATATCCATTTTAACTAGAGTGGATGGACGATAGCCAATCAGCTCGTAATCAAAGGACGCATACCCTTTTGTATTGGACTTTAGCTGGTCAAAGAATTCGTATACGATCTCTGCCAAAGGAATTTCGTAAACAATGCTGACGCGGTTTGCATCAAGATATTGCATATCAATGAAATTACCGCGCTTTCCTTGGCAAAGCTCCATAACAGAACCTACATAATCATTCGGCACCATCATTGTTGCTTTCACGTATGGTTCTTCAATGCGCTCAATCTTTTGCGGATCAGGCAGATTGGATGGGTTATCTACGATGAGTTTTTCTCCGTCTGTCATATACACATCGTAAATAACACTTGGCGCTGTTGTAATGAGGTCAATTTTAAATTCACGTTCAATCCGTTCTTGGATGATTTCCATATGAAGCATTCCAAGAAAGCCGCAGCGGAAACCGAAGCCAAGTGCTTGGGATGTCTCTGCCTCATATTGAAGTGAAGAATCATTTAATTCAAGCTTTTCTAACGCTTCACGTAAGTCGTTATATTTTGCTGTATCAATTGGATAAAGTCCGCAGTACACCATTGGGTTCAGCTTTCTGTATCCTGGCAGTGCTTCTTTCGCAGGGTTCGCCGCACTTGTGATCGTATCACCTACACGTGTATCACCAACATTTTTAATCGCAGCTGTTAAGTAGCCAACATCTCCAACGGTGAGTTCGTCTGTTGGCATTGCTTTCGGTGTGAAAACGCCGACTTCAAGTACTTCAAATTCTTTGCCTGTCGCCATCATTTTGATCTTCTGACCTGGCTTTACTGTTCCTTCAACAATCCGTATGTACGCAATAACGCCTCGATACGCATCATAAAGGGAATCAAAAATAAGGGCTTGAAGCGGTGCTTCTGGATCTCCAGCTGGAGCAGGCACTTTTTCTACGATTTGTTCTAAAATATCCTCGATCCCAATGCCCGCCTTAGCAGAGGTCAGAACAGCTTCAGATGCATCCAACCCGATGACATCTTCAATTTCTTCTCTTACACGCTCAGGTTCTGCACTCGGCAGATCAATTTTATTGATAATCGGTAGAATCTCTAAGTTGTTATCAAGAGCTAAATAAACGTTCGCAAGTGTCTGGGCTTCAATTCCTTGTGCTGCATCAACAACGAGAATCGCACCTTCACAGGCAGCTAGGCTTCGGGATACCTCATAGGTGAAGTCGACATGCCCTGGTGTATCAATCAGGTGCATAATATATTCTTCTCCATCCTTCGCCTTATATTTCAGCTGGACAGAGTTTAATTTAATCGTAATGCCGCGTTCACGCTCTAAGTCCATGGAATCAAGTAATTGTTCTTTCATTTCTCGTTGAGTAATCGCCGCTGTTTTTTCCAAAATTCGGTCCGCCAATGTGGATTTCCCATGGTCAATATGGGCGATAATGGAGAAATTTCGAATTCTTGATTGCCGTTCTAATCGTTTTTCTTTATCTGTCACAATCTATCACTCCTACTATAAAACGCGGGTTGCGCTAGGTTAGATTATATCAATAGGGCTGTAAAGATTCAATCGAAATCAAGAAAAGCCGCTCATCGGTGTAAGCGGCTTTTCTCAAAAGGGTGATATCTCATGAAATGAAATCCATGGTGGTGCTAAATTGAATGGTTATTTACCATTCACCCAGTCATAAAGAGAACGGGCTGCGTGTGTCATGCCATCAGATAGGGCTTTTCCGGCCTTGGAGAAGGCATTAAAGCTTTCTATTTCTTCAAGCTGCTTTTGTTTTTCAGCTAAATCCTTTTCTGTGACAGCCGTTCCTAAGATTGAAGCTTCCCTTTCTTGATCATCGTTCATTTGAATAGAGAAAGCCCCTTTTAATTGCGGATCATGGTAGCCCTTCATTTGCAGCATACCATTATTGGCTTGCTGCATTCCTAAGAAGACACCAAACAGTAAAACCAATCCTAAAATAATGGTTTTTCCAATAAATGAGCCCATGCCCGTCACCACCTTAAGAACGTTTTTTCTCATCCTTTGCTTTGCCATTTACTTTTTCTGCGTCCCAGAAAATTTCACTGAACACATCAGCCGCTGCATTGGATGCATTTTTCAATTCTTCCATATTATTATCCACTCCGCCAAATTCTAAAAGAAGGGCTTTATCAGATAAGTCTTGATTATAGATTCCATTATCGCCAATTTCTCCTTTGGCAAACACCCCGACGCTGAGACCTTTATATTTTTTCTCCATCAAATGGTGAAACTCTGTTGCCAGCTTTAAATTTTTCTCATAGCTTTGATTCTTCTTCCCCACAACAAACGCGATTCTCGCAAATTTCTTTCCTTTGATCTCCACAGTGGTATCTTTCTTTCTTCTTGAGTCACGGTGAATATCAATTAAATATTCGAGGTCATCATTTTTCGCAATGGCTTCTTTCACGACCAATCTGGATTCATTATACGACTGCGGATACTTTAACCCTTTTTGCAGGAGTCTTTTTTCAATCTCAGTTTTGTCCACTGTATTACCGATTCCTTGCTGATCGAGCGCTTTTCCAAACATGTCGCCGACAAGGGTGACGTTCACTTTTGAGTGCCGTGCATTGTTTGGATTCGTTTCTCCTTTTAAAAATGGTAAATATGATTCCGTATTATGTGTGTGATAAATGTACACGGCTTTTCGTTTTCCTGTCGAACGGTCCGGCTCTTTAGCAGGCTTTTTCGGCTCATCCTCATCGAGCTTGTCCAGTTCAGCTAAATTCGCTTCTTTCTCACCTTTGATGACTTCACTTGGCGGCGGCGATTCCATTGGCATGTTGGTATAGTCTGTTCCTTCACCCGCTAAGAT
The DNA here is from genome assembly GCF_002993125.1 of Bacillus sp. LLTC93. Taxonomy (NCBI): domain Bacteria; kingdom Bacillati; phylum Bacillota; class Bacilli; order Caryophanales; family Bacillaceae; genus Bacillus; species Bacillus sp. LLTC93. Next base: position 609,106 of record NZ_PVME01000001.1, read on the forward strand.
GATTTTTGTATCAAAATGTTCAAAGCCTGGCAGCTCTCTTCCTAGGAAACTGCGCGGATCTTCTAAATTGATACTTGTCGCAAGCTTGAGTGACAGTCCAGAGAAATTGAACCCTCTTTGATCTTCAGGTACTGTTGAGGCGAAATATTGGTTTTCCATTCCCATCAGTGTGGCAAAGAACGCTCCTGACAGCTCATCAGCTACACCATATAACGAGGCTTGAGGTCTAAGCTCAGGTTTTAAAGACGTCAAAGCCCCTGACATGACAAACATGACAACAAGAGAGGCAATAAACAAGAAAATACTTTTCACTACTTTGGTTCCATTAATCGCAACGACCAACTGTCGAGGACGGCGGGGTCTTTTTTTCATGATTTACTCCCTCCAGCACACTTTCTAGTAATTACACTATGAGCGAGCTAGAGAAAGTAGAACCGATTAATGATTATAAGAACCCATGTTATCTTGAGAGATTTTTTGATGAAGCGCTGTGTTTAATCCATTGGCGAGTACGTTTGCCATATCATCAATGAATGTATCCACTTCCTTAGGCGTCACCATTAAATTTTGGCCTAGCGGTGCAAGCACTTCATGGATCAGCTGTCTTTTCTCTTCATCAGGAAGCGTTCCTACTATTCCTAAGAATGATTGACGCGTTTCTTCATCTGGTAAGTCTTCTTCATTAAGCACTTTTTTCTTTCCAAATGTCAGACCAGCCGGCACAAGTGAGCGGGAGGGTCTATCATCTTTCAGTTCTCTACCAAAATGCTTTAAAACATAATTAATCGTGTCACTTGCGATCGTCACTGCATCAACCACTGTCGGGACGCCAATCGCAATTACTGGAATACCCAGTGTTTCTTTGCTTAATTCCTTGCGCTTATTCCCTACACCAGATCCTGGATGGATGCCTGTATCAGATATTTGAATCGTTGTATTCACCCGTTCCACCGCGCGAGCAGCAAGTGCATCTATGGCAATGACAAAATCGGGTTTGGATCGTTCGATCACGCCTTGTATAATGTCACTTGTTTCAATTCCAGTCAGTCCCATCACACCAGGTGATAAAGAGGACACTGGGCGATAGCCTTCCTGTACATTTTCCGGCTGCAATTCAAATAGATGACGGGTCACAAGCAAGCTTTCAACTGTAAGTGGTCCTAAAGCATCTGGCGTGACATTCCAGTTTCCTAGTCCCACTACAAGACAGCTCGCATCTGCCTGAATTCCTCTGTCTTTTAAAAACTGAGCAAAGTGATGGGCGAAGACTTCGACTACTTTTTCTTGCATCTCAGAATCCTTCTCCCGAATTCCCTGCGCCTCAAGCGTCAAGTATGTACCCGCCTTTTTCCCCGTCAGCTCTTCTCCTTCTTTCGTAATCTCCACAGTACGTATGCGGATCCCGTGCTCTTCCTTTTCCTTCTCGACAATCCCTTGAATGCCATCTTTTTTGACGACATTAGGATCGTTCTCTTGTTCTAATATCTCTTTTGTTTCAACGGCCAAGTCTGTCCGGATTTGATAAGCACTTAAATCGAGTTTCTGTTTCTTCATGAAAAGTCTCCTTCCACCAAGTAATTAACAGTAGTCTTTCCATCTCTCTAAAGAAACATTCGAGCACTTCATCAATGAAAAATACTTTACATTTATATTGCATTCTAAAGGTGTGTTTGATAGAATACAACTTGTTCTATTGTGAAGATTTAACCTTAAGACAATTGTGTTTAGGTTGTATCTTAGGAGGTGAAACACATGCCAAATATTAAATCAGCGATCAAACGTACAAAAACGAATAACGAACGCCGTGCACACAACGTGACTATTAAGTCTGCGATGCGTACTGCGATTAAACAAGTTGAAGTTTCTGTAGCTAACAACGATGCTGAGCAAGCAAAAGCTGCTCTTTCTTCTGCTGCAAAACGCATTGACAAAGCCGTTAAAACTGGTCTTGTACACAAAAACGCAGCTGCGCGTTACAAATCAAGACTTGCTAAACAAGTAAACGGACTTTCTGCATAATGTTTGCAACGCCTCAGTGATGAGGCACCTGTTTAACTGTACGTCCGTCCTGACCGGCTTAGCCATAAGGACAGACTGGCAATTATACATCTAAACAAAAACGACCCTCTTTTTAGAAGGTCGTTTTTTTATGTTCAAGCTCCTAATAATCGAAGCAGGAACAATTCTAATAATAGCTGCTTGTCCTTTTTACCTGTTTTCATTTCATAATCGATGGTTGAGAGCTCTTTGACGATATGCTTTAGCTCTTCTTCTGAAAACAGTCTGGCCTGGTCCATGGCAAGTTTGACCCGGAATGGGTGGACCTTTAAATTTGAAGCAATTTGTTTTTGCCCATATCCTTGCTGAGAAAAGTACTTCGTCTGCAAAATCAATCGAAATTGATTTGAAATGAGTGCCAATATTTTAATGGGTTCCTCATTTTGTTTCAGCAGGTCATAGAACATTTGCATCGCCTCAGAGCGGCGTCTGTTTACAATTTGATTAATGAGTTCGAAAATATTCTGCTCTAAGCTGCGTGCAACGAGCTGGTTGACATCTGCTAACTCAATTTCCTCTCGCTGCCCAATATATGTACTTAGCTTCCGAACCTCTTGGAACAGAGAGGACAAACTCCCACCACATAGCATCACAAGCTGCTCAGCCGCTTCGGCGGTGATGGCTTTTCCTTCTGTCTTCACCAGCGTGATGGTAAAATCAGTTGTTTCTTTAGGATTTAACTCTTTCGCCTCGACCACAGCAGCTTTCTTTTTTAGCAATTTGTTGATTTTCTTACGTTCATCCAGTTTTTCATATGGTGCTAATAACACAAGAATCGTGTAGGGCGCTGGCTTTTCTAAGTAAGCTTCTAACACGGAAAGCTGATGCTCTATCTTCTCCTTTTTCTTTTCAGCTGTAAGAAAATAAGGATTCTTGATCACAACGAGACGTCGTTCTCCCATAAACGGAAATGTTTCTGCGTCCGTGACAGCCTGTTCAAGCGGCACCTCTTCCATATCGAAGACAGAGTAATTAAAATCCTTTGTTTCCTCGTCAACCACAGCTTGTCTCAGTTTAGCAGCTGTCTCTTGCAGTAAATACGTTTCTTTTCCATATAAGCAATAAACGGGATGGATATCCCCTTTTTTAAAATTGTTCCATATCTCAAAGACCATACGCCTGAATCCCTCTCTTTCACTTTCTCCTCTATCCTAAAGTGTGTTGAGACATTAGTAAAGAGGAAGCTGAAAGTACCGCCTCCTCATTTATAGTAAACGTCTGGCGCAAGCTCCCGGGTCAGCTGGCGTCAGACGATATTCATAAAATGATCATGAAAATGGAAAACGGTTACTTTACGTTCTAGCAATTCCAAATGAGTTCAAGTATACTAAAATTAGCCAGGAGGGATGAAAATGAATGAATTTGAAAAAAATGTTCAAAGCAAGCGAAATGATGCGATCGACTCAGCTGTTGGTTTTATCGTCACATTCGGATTTTTCGCCTCAATGTTTATTTTGGCAACAATTATACACCTCGTTGGATCTTAACTTCATGAATGCTTTTTGACTGCCATTTTGGCAGTTTTTTTATTGATTTTGTAAGATATCATATGGAGGATGCGAGTAAAACGTTCCAGCCTCTTCGAGAAATTCATAGGTCACACTTCCATTGATATCAGTACGGTACACCGTCGTTTGTTGATCCTTTAATTTATTCAAGACTTCTTGATGAGGATGCTGATAACGATTTCGTTCACCTGCCGAAATCAGTGCATACGACGGTCTCAGATGCTGAAGCCATTCCTCACTTGTTGATCCTTTACTCCCGTGATGTCCAACCTTCAGTACATCCGCTCGCAGATGAGGATAAACTTCTTTGATGTCTCGTTCACCTTCTTGTTCAAGATCTCCGGTGAATATAAAACGCTTCCCGCCAAGAGTAAAGGTAAGCACAAGTGAATCATTATTCTTACTTGTCACCCGATCTCGTGCCGGATGAAGAACCTCGAATTCTTGCCCTCCAACCTGAAGCTTATCCCCTCTCTCTAATTCATCAACAGGTACCCCTTTATCAGCTGCTTCTTTTAATAGCTGTGCATCCTCTGGACTTCGGGCGAAGCCTTTTGGCACGGCCAGTCGCTTTACTTTATTTCGCTTGATTAAACGAACCGCTTCCCCTATGTGGTCTTGATCCGCATGTGTGAGGATGAGGACATCCAGTTTTGCTATGCCTTTTGAATGCAGAAACGGTATGAGCGTTTGATCAGCAATTGTAGACACTTTACGTCTTTTTTTCCACGGTTCTTCTTCAAAAGAAAGTCTGCCTCCTGTATCTACTAATAGATGCCCCATCCGATAAGGCAGCTGAATAAACAAACTATCTCCCTGCCCTACATCCAGCATTGTGACCTCTCCTTTTTGGAGAAAATTCGGAGTAAAATAGTGTACGCTCAGCACACCAATGAGAAAAAGAATTGGCACAGTATAAGACTTCACGGAAGTTTTGCACTCCAGCACAAATAACAAAAAAATAATGGAACTAACTTCAAGAAGAACTTGCCACCAAGTAGATTTCATAAAAATCAGGTTGAACCCATCATAATCAGCCATATGAGCTGATAACTGATGACTCAGCTGGATCACTTTATCAAGCAGTTGAAACAATGTTTGACCAAGCGGAAGGTAAACAATAGACAAAAGAAAAAAGAGTAAGGACAGAGGCATGACAACCATTGTATAAAAAGGGACAAACATCATATTCAAAGGGACGCTCAGCAAAGAAAATTGCTGAAAATGATATAACAGAACAGGGAGCGAAGCAAGCTGTGCAACAAAGGAGATGAGGAATAATTGCATCACTGCACCTTTCGCTTTTGATAGGATCCTAGTGGACAACAAAATAAAAAACGTCACCACGAATGAAAGCTGAAAGCCAATATCAAATAAATAAAGGGGATGAATGGCCAATAAGAGCAAAAACGTCGCGCTTAATACCATCGCAGAAGGCTGTTTCATTTCTTTTGGCAGGCTAGTGATCACTAAATAGAATCCTGCCATTAGACAAGCTCTTAAAACAGATGGCGCAGCACCTGTCAAACAAGCATACACCGGTAGAAAACATAATAAAAGAATACGCGCTGTCTCTCTTGTCACGCCGGCACGAAGCAGACACCAAAATAAACAAGCGAGAAGCGTTTGCACATGCAGTCCTGAAATCGCTAGTAAATGAATAATGCCGAGCATTTGATAATCTCTTAACGTGTCAGGATCAATCAATTCACGATCTCCAAAAATGAGTGCCTGTACAATTCCAGCAGAGCTCTTTGGAACATGAACCTCTAAAAATTTCAAGCCCTTTTGTCTCATAGAAGCAAGGTAATGTGAAGGGCTGTCTTTTTTTGAACAGCTTTTGATAGACTGTGGTAAGAAAATAGCGTCAATTCCTTTTGTTTTTAGAAATTGATCGTATTGAAACCCGTTAGGAATGGTTGCTTGTTTAGGTAATCGAATATCACCTATCACGTGACAGCTCATCCCTGGCTCTATACCTTTCAGCAATTCTTTTTCTTGCTCAGTTTGAATCGTATAAAAAGCCGCGAGCCGGTCATTCTTTTCTGACACGGTCGCTGAAAAACGATTGCCATCTATTTTCGGAATACTTTCAACCACAACTGAACCAGAAAATGATGTTTCTTTTACAGCATGATCCGCTTCAAACGACTGATGAACCATAAAGATGAGTGTATAGATAGTTCCGCACAAGCTAACCATCAGAAAGAGCTGAGGTGTTTTTTTCAGTAGGCTGAGAAGTAATATCATGAGAAGAAAGAGAAGGAAATACATATGAAGATGAGATGCGGCCAGGGCAATTCCGACTGCTGCTGAAATCGCCCCGAACGGCAAATAGTTAAACATAGGAAGTAAATAATTGATTCGCCTTTTCATGCATGTGTCGTACTTCTGTTTCACTAAGTCCTGATTCACTTAGCTTGCCGATTAAATCTGCAACAAAGGCTAATTTTTCTTGATTTTTTAAGTCAATGATCATTTCATCTAGTTCTACCTGTTCCGTTTGAACGCCAGCCTGCTCGAATAAATCGACAGCATATGGATGATTTTTATAATCCTTCGCATAATACACTGTTCGAATGCCTGCTTGAATAATGGCTTTACAGCACTGCAAACAAGGAAAATGCGTGACATATATTTCAGCATCAGCTGTTGGTGCGCCAAATTTGGCACATTGTAAAATGGCGTTCATTTCCGCATGGATTGTGCGTACACAGTGATGATCAATGACATAGCATCCTACATCTGCACAATGGACATCACCGGCAATGGAGCCATTGTATCCTCCTGCAATGATGCGCTTGTCTCTTACGATGGTCGCCCCAACAGCTAACCGCTCACAGGTGCTTCGTAAAGCAAGCAAATGACTTTGTGCCATAAAATATTGATTCCATGAAATTCTTTCCACGAGCTGATCCCTCCAGAATGATGGTTGGTATTAAGTGTACATGCCTTTCTTCTATACCGTCAATTCTACTTAACGGTCAATTGACTTTTCAGCCGTTCGACTGTCTTCTCCCCAAAACCCGAAATGTTCCGCAAATCTTCAATTTGTTCAAATTCTCCATGTTCCTCTCTATAGGCAATGATGGCTTCTGCTTTGGCTGGTCCGATTCCGTTAATTGATTGCAATTCCGCTGCATCGGCTTGATTCACATTGACACCTTGACTCTTTTCAATCCCAGATGACATGTCAGTTGCTGATGTTTGCGTCTGCTTCTCAGCTTCTCCCTGCTTTCGAACATAAATCATCATACTATCCTCTAATTTTGCCGCTTGATTGATTTCATACGTATCCGCTTTACTTGTAAAGCCTCCTGCTCTTTTAATCGCTTCCTCAACCCGGTCCTCTGATTGAAACGTATAAACCCCTGGCTTCCTTACAGCTCCTTTGACCTCTACAACAATGGGTGGTGGTTCACTTTCTGCACTCTCTTGTTTCTCCTCCAATGTGACTGGGCTTTCTTTATTTTCCTTTAATACACTTGGCTCTGCGCTTTTTTCCCCTTTCCCTGCTAAAGCGAAGAAACTGATGGTGATCACGATCATGATCCCCGCAATGATATAAAGACTGTATTTTTTCAATGGAATGAGTCGCTTCACTTGCTCACGCTTCTTTCAATCATATTTTTACACTGCTCAACATACTGTTTAGAAGATAACAGATCCTATGCGTCTAAGGAGGGAGAACGTTTGAATATAGGGATAATCGGTACAGGAAACATGGGTACCATACTTACTGAGGCATTTATTGAATCAAAAGCAGTCAATCCCTCATCCATCACCATCACCAACCGGACCATTGAAAAAGCGTTCAATATAAAAAAGAACCATCCAGAGCTTGAAGTAACAAAACAGCTTTCAGGGGCTGTAACAGATAAAGATTTCATCTTTGTTTGTGTGAAACCACTTGATATTTATCCACTATTAAAAGAGCTGAGCCCTCTTTTAGAAGAGCAGCAAACGATTGTCATCATCACAAGTCCGGTTCATCCTGAACAGCTTCAGGATATCGTTCCTTGTCAAACAGCTAGACTGATCCCAAGCATCACTAACCGCGCTTTATCAGGCGCATCACTTTTAACTTTTGGTTCATCATGCAATGTCGCGACGAAAACAGCGCTAAGACAGTTATCCTCCCGCATTTCAACACCAATTGAGATCCATCATTCGATTACAAGAGCGGCCTCAGATATTGTCAGCTGCGGACCTGCTTTTATTAGCTTTCTCGTTCAGAAAATGATTGAAGCAGCTGTCGAAGAAACCGATATTTCAAAAGAAGAAGCCACCACCTTATCAGAAGATATGCTTGTAGGACTTGGTCGTTTAATTGAAAAAAGAGTCTATACCCTTCCGACACTGCAAGATAAAGTGTGTGTGAAAGGCGGCGTCACTGGTGAGGGTATTAAAGCTCTTGAAGCAGGTGTTCAAGATATGTTTCACCGTCTTTTTCAGAACACCCATGAAAAGTTCGATGAAGATCTTGAAGCGGTTGCACATCAATATCCGCCAAGCGTGTTTACTGATGATCGCAGAAATTAACGATCTTTGCAATAAGCGAAAAAAGGGATTTAAAAAAACCATCGTTCCATTAAACGATGGTTTTTGGTTTCTTTGCTGAGATAAAATATCTTTCGGCGAATTCCTGAGGTGCTTGATTTGTAAAATCAGCGGTCACTTCAATATTTTCGAAGCCAGCGGACTCAAGGAACGCTGCATATGTCTCAAATGGAAATGTACGCTGTTCATGTGTCTCATCATAACGCTGATACACGTCTCCGTCCTTTACAAAAAAGCTTAAATCATGAATGACCGAATACATATCATCCCCTTTATCGCTCTGCCAAATATAGCTGATCTCTTCATCTTGATCTGCATAAGTAGAGCCAGGGAATACCTCTTCCATTTTATAAGGCGTATGAACATCAAAGAGTAAAACCCCATCTGCCTCTAAAAGCTGAAACATGTTTTTAAAGGTTTTTTTGACGTCATTTTCGTTTTTTAAGTAGTTCAGGGAATCACAGCAGATAACGGCTGCTTGAAAGGCGTGTTCAAAGCCCGTAAGCTCTCTCATATCCTGATGTAAAAATTGAACGGACTGCTTGTGAGATTGCGCTTTTTGCTGCGCGAAAGCCAGCATCTCTTCACTTAGGTCAATTCCTGTGACGTTGTGACCTTTTTCAGCTAATCGAAGAGAAATCTCCCCAGTTCCACAGCCTACATCGATGATTGCAGCATTTGGCTTGATATACTGCTGTATCCACTGAACCCATTCATCATAAGGTGCATGTGCCATGAGCTCATCATACACACCTGCAAACCCTTGATAAATCATGAGTTAATGCCAAGTGAAAGCGTTTCTCTCGGCGCATCTCCCCATAACTTCTCTAGGTTATAGTATCCTCTTTCTTCTTTATGGAACACATGAGCAATGACATCTCCTAGATCAATCAATACCCATCTTGCTTCATCAAAGCCTTCCATCTTTTTCACTTCGATTCCACTTTCCTCTGCAAGATGTTTTACTTCTCTTGCAATGGCCTGCACTTGTTTATCAGAATTCCCATGACAAATGAGAAAATAATCTGCAACAAGGGAGACTCCTTGCATATTAAGGGCAATAATATCTTCAGCCCGCTTATCATCGCATGCTCCTGCTGCGATGTTTAAAATTGATGATGCATCCATCCAAAATTCCTCCTTAGTTGTTCTTGTGCACAAGCGAGTTGTAAGTAGCAAGTGTATCTGGAAAGACTGGCTGATTCTTTTTCATTAAAAAGCTGATTGTGTTTTTTAACGATTGAATCAATGCACCATCCAAATCATGCTCTGCTAACTCTCTTACTTCTTCTACGCCAGGAAAATGGCGTCCTGGTTCTATATAGTCAGCGACATAGATGACTTTTTCAAGTAACGTCATATCCGGTCTGCCGGATGTATGGAATTCGATTGCTGTTAAAATGTCTTGGTCGTCAATTCCGGCTTCCTTTTTGACCAAATATGCACCGACTGGGGCATGCCAAAGCTCGGGTGAATAATCAAGCAATAGGGGGTTCATCTGTTCTTTTTGAATGATACCCTTCATTTCTTCCTTTGGTCTAAATTTGGCATAATCATGAAAAATAGCGGCGATCTCCGCTTTTTTTACATCTGCACCAAACCGTTCCGCTAATGAAATGGCTGTATCCATAACCCCAAGTGTATGTGTATATCTATGCTCTGTTAACTGCTCTTTGACACATTTCAATGCTTCTTCACGATTCATATAAATGATGCTCCTTTATATAACGCTCAACAGCTTTCGGAATCAAATAATCTACAGGTTCTCCCTGCTTTATTCGCTGCCTAATCAATGTCGATGATACATCAAAAGCTGGAACATCTGCAAATAAAAGAGGATATGTCGTACTTCCTTCATAACCTCGTCTTTTCATCCCAATAAAGGTGATCATCTGAAGCAAATCATCAATCCGGTGCCATTTTGGCAAATAATCTACCATGTCCGCTCCAATCATAAAAAAGAACTCAGCTTCAGGATGACGCTTCTTTAACAGCTCCACCGTATCTACTGTATAAGATGGTCCCTCTCGCTCCATTTCAATGAGTTCCAGCTGAAAATGCGGATTAGACTGAATCGCTGCTTCCACCATTTTCACGCGGTGATGACTATCTGCTCGTTTTCGGCCTGTTTTATGAGGAGGCTTGTGATTTGGGATAAACCAAATTTCATCAAGCCCCACCTGAAAACGCACCTCATTCGCCATCAGCAAATGCCCATTATGCGGGGGATCAAACGTACCGCCGAACAACCCTATTTTTTTCATATCACATCCACCTTTACGGCAGCTTAATTTGTTTATTTTCCTTAGATTCTTTATAAAGGACAATCACATTTCCGATCGTTTGAACGAGCTCAGCTTTTGCACCCTTTACAAGTGCTTTAGCGACCTCAGTTTTGTCTTCGTCGCAGTTTTGCAAGATGCTGACTTTTAAAAGTTCTCTTGCTTCAAGCGCCTCGGAAATTTGCTTGACCATATTGTTATTTACCCCGCCTTTTCCAACTTGAAAAATAGGTGATAAATGGTGTGCTTGCGCACGTAAAAAACGTTTTTGCTTACCTTTTAACATGGTGTTCCTCCTAATTTCTCTATGACAATTGACTTCATTTTTTCGATATCAGGCGTGATGCCTGTCCACAGTTCAAATGCTCTTGCCGCTTGACCAACAAACATGCCGACGCCATCTACTGTTTTCAAGCCTAACCCGGCTGCTTCACTAAGCAGTTTTGTTTCAATTGGATTATACACAATATCACAAACGACCGCTGTTTTTTTTGCGTTTGTTAAAGAAATCGGGGTTTCTTCTACATTCGGATACATGCCGATCGAGGTTGTATGGATGATGACATCATAATCTCCAAGCCTGTCTTCTGCTGTATTTAATGCGATTGCACTTGATGTCACTTTTCCATCCGCACTTTGAATTAAAGCCTCTGCTTTTTCAATGGTGCGATTGGAGATATCAAATCTTTTCGGCGCATAATCAGCAATTGTCGTATAAATTGCTCTTGCCGCTCCGCCAGCACCGATCATAAGAAATGACAGCTCTGATAACGGCTGATCTAAGGCTTCAAGCAATGAATGAAGGAAGCCCTCTCCATCTGTGTTGTACCCAACGAGCTGACCCTTTTCAAGCCGCACAGTATTGACTGCTCGCAGGCGTTCAGCTGTCACATCAATTTTATCAAGGTATTGCATGATCTCTACCTTGTATGGAACAGTGACGTTAAAACCGCTGATTCCCAAGGCTTTCATACCACTGATGGCATCTGCAAGGTCGTTTTCTTCTACTTGAAAGCCATGATAATGCCCATCAATCCCAGCATCCTTTAATGCTGCGTTATGAATATCTGGAGACATCGAATGACCAACAGGGTTTGCGATTAATCCGTATAAAGCTTTCAAGGTCTCTCCCCCTTTGAACTTTTAAATTAACGAACGTCTAACAAAGACATGAACACCTTTTGGCGCATATACTTTTATTTGTTTATCCGCTTCATTTGCTGTCACCCAGCCTAATCCTGAAAACACGATGTCCATTTTCGGCTGATCAATGGTAAAGGTGTGCGGAACGAGCGGAGGAAAATTTTCCATTCCCTCTTTTGATGGTGGTGATAGCAGTTCTCCTGCATGTTTTTCATATAAGTCATCTGCATTCTCTAACTTTGTCCGATGAATGTTGAGCTCATTTGGCATATAGCAGACAAATGACGTTCTGCCGCCTTTTACATAGTCAAATCGAGCAAGCCCGCCGAAATAAAGCGTTTGGGCTTCATTTAACTGGAACGTTCTCGGTTTCAATTCTTTTTTCGGCGTTAAGATTTTCAAGTCATTTTTGCTAACATAGTGCGCCATTTGATGGCGATTGATGATGCCCGGCGTATCGAATAAAGCAGACCCGTCATCAAGCGGAATTTCAATTGCATCAAGAGTTGTTCCTGGATATTGGGATGTAGTGATGACGTTCTCTTCTCCAGACACTTCTTTGATGATTCGATTGATAAATGTTGACTTTCCAACGTTCGTACAGCCGACGACATAGACATTTCTTCCCTCACGATAATGGTCGATCGCTTCCATCACCTCTGGCACGCCTTGACCTCTGCTTGCACTGATTAAGAAAACATCGATTGGGTTTAGTCCGTTTTCTTTTGCTTCCCGTTTCATCCAATGAACAAGGCGATCTTTTTTCACGGATTTCGGTAAAATATCCACTTTGTTGCCGACAAGTAAAATCGGATTACCACCGACAATACGGCTCAGCCCGTTAATCCAGCTTCCGTTAAAGTCAAAAATATCAACGACCTTTACAATGAGAGAGTCTGTCTCACCAATGCTGTGTAAAATATTTAAAAAGTCGTCTTCTGTTAAAGAAACATCTTGAATTTCATTGTAGTTCTTTAACCTAAAACAGCGCTGACAGATCACATCTTCTTTCAATAGAGATGCTGCCGGCGCATATCCTAATTGATCTTTATCTTCCGTCTGAATGGCTACACCGCAGCCAATACAAACAACCTTTTCCATTATTACTCTTCCTCCCACTGAATGTGGCCCTTACGCTTTAAGGCTCCTAAAATTCTGCGTTCAATCTGCCTGTTAAACTTTGTGAAAAATCCGTCCGAGGCAGCAACAGGAACGACCAAAATCGTATGAAAGCCATGGCGATTCCCTCCCAAAACATCTGTCATGAGCTGATCCCCAATGACGACCACATCTTCCTTTCTCAATTGCATATCAGCGACTGCCTTATTAAAGGCTCTTCCCATAGGCTTTCTCGCTTTATAAATAAACGGGATGTGAACCGGCTCAGAAAAAAGCTTGACCCTTTGTTCATTATTGTTCGATACAATCGTCACTTGTATCCCGTGATCTTTCATCTCTTGAAACCATTCAATTAAGCGGGGTGTCGCACTTGGGCGGTCCCATTCTACTAGTGTGTTATCTAAATCGGTAATGATCCCTTTTACATTTCGTTCTTTTAGTTTTTGCGGTGAAATATGAAAAATACTTTTCACAAATTCATCCGGCAAGAAATACTTCTTTAGCACAACTTGCACCCTTTCTTCCATTGGTTTTTCAGCGATTGTGTCGAATCAAATCATAATTTGTCTGTCTATCGAATACATTGAAAAAGTTTTCGACATATGATGAGGACCTTCAACAGGTGTGGATAATTTTACACACATTATCCACCTATATTCCATCACGCTTTCATTCAATTATAAACACTCTACCCACAAGTTATCCACTTAACCATGTGGATAACAGAACGATTGTTCTTGTTTCCCATTCATGGTAGATTAAAGGTACTTCAAAGACATTCGATCAACCTATGATGATATGTCTTTTCCTCAAGTTTTATGCCAACTTTTTCAGGGGAGGTGTTTTTCCCATCATATGGGTTTCTAGTATGAAAAAGCTGTCAGATGATTTACTTATAGAATCGTATTATAAAGCAAATGAAATGAACTTAAATCGCGACTTCATCGAATTAATTGAGACAGAAATGAAAAGACGTTCGCTCGGGCATATGCTCTCTGTTTCCTCTTAATTCCATATCACAGGAACCATGCCTCCCGAGCACTCTTCTTTTTTAAACTCAGGTGACTGATATTATATCACTTGCGCTATAGGCTTACTACTATTTTCCGTAAAAAACACCCCTTCTTATATAAGAAGAGGTGTCTTATTTACAAGGCTGTTCATTCCAAAACCATAACCCTCCGCCCACGACCAAAATGACAACAAGGAACACAACAAGAAAAGCGTAACCGATTCCTGCTCCTTGAGCTGGATAAGGCGAACACGCAGGGTAAGGATAAGGGCATCCCCACATATCAGTTACCTCCTTCTAGGAAGAGATACTGTTAGATTATGCTGGATGGATGATCTTGTTTAGGCAGATGGCCACCATTTAAAAATGTTTGATGACATCACCCTCTTTGATTTCGTCGTAAATGATTCTCGCCCCTTTTGGTGTCATATGATTGCCAGAAGGGTCGATTAAACCTGACTGAATCAGAGCATTGTCACTATCTTCACCAGCTTCTCGGATGAAAGCTTCCCAATTGTCGACAAGTGGAACTTGCTGATCCTTGGCTACTTCTCTTGTGATGTCATTATATGAGTTTTGCCAAGCTCTTGCCCCGCCTCTCTCAGCAAAATAAGATGACTGATACCGGGAGTAATAATATAAGCCCTTTTTCCCTCCTTCTACGACAGGTACACAGGTCATGAGAATCGGGGTAATCCCCTCTTTTCTACTTTCAGAAATGAAGTAGGATAAATTTTCTTTAAATCGCTTTTTTGTCACTCGGGGATGTTTCCCGTCTAAAATCGCCGCATCATTCGTACCGAACATGATGAGGACGTAAGTTGGTTTCTGCTTTAAAATATCCTGCTCAAAGCGAAGCTTCGCATCTTCAGTCGTCTGCCCGCCAATTCCTGCATTCTTCACTTGTATTTGGCCGCGCTCGACGTTTTTCATGAGATTCACCCATTTTTCAGATGTTGGGTAATCTCGAAAGTCCCAGTTTGATCCTCTTGTATTACTGTCGCCGAATGCAATAACGCTTTCCTGTACTGGTTTTGAGCATCCAGCAGCGACACACAACAGGATGAAAAGGAAAACATATTTCTTCACAACATTCACCTCCAAAAGCCCTCTTCATATAGTAAACGACCTGACTTTTGGTTTCAATGAATGACTGTTTTTGATGAATGCTTATTACTGTAACTGAACAGGTTGATATACTCTGTCATGATGCAGCAGTTCGCTTACTTTCACAAATTCATAGCCTCTATCCTTTAATTCAGGAACCACCTGTTTAAGCGCTTGTACCGTTTGCTTCCGATTTCCACCACCATCATGTAAAAGGATGATATCGCCGCCCTGAATATGATCTATAATTCGGCTTGCAATTTTGTGTGAGCCCGGCCTTGACCAGTCTTTTGGATCTTGCGTGAAGGACCACATGACCACATCGTACCCTTGCTTTGAAAGAATGCGGAATGACTTCATCGTCAGCCTGCCACCAGGAGGACGAAATAATAAAGGCCCGCCTGGCTGAAGGGAGGCGATATGAGCCGCTGATTCTTTTAGCTCCTGCTTAATTTCCTTTGATGACAAAAGGTCAAAATACGTATGGTTCATCGTATGATTACCAAGCTCATTCCCCTCGCCCACAATCCGCTTCGCAATCTCTGGATACGAATGAATTCGGCTCCCTACGACAAAAAAGCTGGCATTCACTTCATGCTCCCTCAGCACGTCCAAAATTTGATTCGTGTACACCGGATGAGGCCCATCATCAAAGGTTAACGCAATCTTCTTCCGTTCCTCTCTCATGTCCCAAAACGCTCGTCCCGTTTTTTCTAGGTCGATTCTTTTTAATGTTCGTGCCTCTATTTCATTAGGAACAAAAACGCATAATACCAATACACACATAAAGATATGCAACCCTTTCATCAGACCGCCTCCACAGAACATCATTACAGGTTAAATTGCCCGCTTTCTAATGAATTCATTCAAGGTTCATGATCATATCTGCTCCTCCCTGACTTCATTTTTTACATAAAAAAAGCCGGCCATATAGGCCCGCTTTTTGTTTCACGTTTGGTTTCTCTCTTCAACTGTCGAACGTTGCTTAGAATTCATACAGACACTCTCCTTCTTGGATTTGATTTTGAGCCCATAATAATTTCTGATAATACTGGTTGGACTTCTGGTATTGTTGAGAGGCTTCTAAGGCTGTCGCAATTTCTAGTGAGATATCCTCTATATAAGAGTATAGGCTAAGTTTTTCCAAATAATCAATGGTTTTTTGCAGTTGTTCTTCATTGATTCCCTGAACATATAAAGCATCCAGATACTCAAACATATGACAGAACAGCTGGTCTTCATGCTTCTTAGCGGCTAATTTCCCATCTTCTAAAATACGCAGTGCATGCGCCTGTTCGTTTCGTCTAAAAAGTAGCTTCGCCAGCGTATAGAGTGTATGCGGAAGCGTGGGAAGCACCTCTTTGCGGGCAAGATCAGCCGATTCAGTTAAATATCGTTCCGCTTCCTTTAAATAGCCAAGCTCTCCGTAACATTTACCTAAATTGTAAAGAGCTGAACTGTATATGCGCGGGTGATCAATTTGGGATGCGAGCTGTTTTGCTTTTTTCAAATGAGGCAGCGCTCGATCTTTTCGTTTTAAATCTTGATAGTTGCCTGAGATGACAAAAAGGCACTGAATAATGCGAATGGAATAAGCATCATGCTGATCGTATATTTCCAGCGCCCTTAAAATATGGTGCATGGAGACATGCGTTTGTTTCATAATATAGTAGGCTTCTGCTACTTTAAAATGAAACTCAGCTTGCTCAATATCATCAAATACCATGGACAGCTGCTTTTCTGCCACTCGATAATATTTGACGGCTTCTAAATATTCTTTTTGACTAAACTCATGCATGCCACGAAAAAATGCATGGTAATAATGCAGCATATCAGATAACTCATGATTGGAATTTTCGATTTTATCGACAAGATTAGATACTGAGAAAGGTTGATATTTTGAAGGGTGTATATAGTCAAGCATGATTTGGTGCCGAAAACACATGAGCTGATAATAAATCAGTAAATGCTGGTCCTCTTCCATACGTTCAATTTCTGCTTCTACTTCTGCTTTCAGGATTTCAGCATCTGGCACACTGAACTGCCGTATCATTCGATACCATTCATTAATCTTCATACCTACATGTGAAGAAAGAACCTTCCCCATGTTCCGAAAAAACCCCTTCCTTTTCGGTCTAATATTACATATTTTAGCACGCTTCTTATCCGCCAAGCACCGCAAAGAAACCGCAAACATATGAGAAGGACAGCAAAAACAGACGAACAGAAGCACGTTTTTTTCGAAAAAGATGATTTTTTCATCGTACAGACACAGACAATCCCTCCTTCACATACATTTGAGGATATAGGCAGTGGCCTAAACATGGTGGAGGTGAAAATCGTGGCAGGAGTATTTACAGCGATGGGATTGATGGTCAAAGAATTGGTGTTTTTAGTGTCCTATGTCAAAAACAATGCCTTTCCACAGCCCCTTTCAGGAGATGATGAAAAAAAATACTTAGCCCTCATGGCACAGGGCGATGAACACGCGAGAAACATGCTGATTGAACATAACCTTCGGCTCGTCGCCCATATTGTAAAAAAATTTGAAAATACCGGAGAAGACGCAGAAGACCTCATCTCTATCGGGACGATCGGACTCATTAAAGCCATCGAAAGCTATTCCTCTGGGAAAGGAACAAAGCTGGCAACGTATGCTGCGCGGTGTATTGAGAACGAAATCCTTATGCATTTACGCGCGCTCAAAAAAACAAAAAAGGATGTTTCCCTGCATGACCCCATCGGTCAGGATAAAGAAGGCAACGAAATTTCATTAATTGATGTCTTAAAATCAGAAAGTGAAGATGTGATTGATACCATTCAGCTCAACATGGAGCTTGAAAAAGTAAAAGAGTATATCGGCATTCTCGACGGGCGAGAAAAAGAAGTCATCGTCGGCCGGTTCGGCCTTGATTTAAAGAAAGAGAAAACGCAGCGGGAAATAGCGAAGGAGCTTGGGATATCGAGAAGCTATGTGTCCCGGATTGAAAAGCGGGCACTGATGAAGATGTTTCATGAGTTTTACCGGGCGGAGAAGGAAAAACGGAAGCGGGAGAAGGGGAAGTGATTTGAAGGTTTGAAGAATTCAAGAAAACAACTTCATTTCTGCGTGATAAAAAACAGACTAAATGAGGTCTGTTTTTTATTTCGCTCTAATCTACTTTAGTTTCTTAAAAGTCGAATTCTTAAACATCAGCAGCCGGTACTATGCTGGAACTATTTATCATTAATAACCGCCTTAGCCCTCAAGAACAGTGGCAAGATTTTGGTCATGAACTTTGTCATGCGCTTAGACATGAAGGAAATCAATTAATCATGCCCCCACTGTTTAGAGAGCTGCAGGAAATGCAGGCGAAGCGTTTTGCATATAAGTTTTGTATTCCCACTTTTATGCTTAGAAAAATAAAAGCTATTCAACCATATAATAATTTCACAAATGAAATAGCATCTCTTTTCAATGTTTCATATAAATTCGCTACCGAACGTTTCGTGACTTTAAACCCATGCTATAAGTCATGAATTTCTTTGTCTAATTTTGTCGAAAATCATCACTTTAACATTTTTTGTATTATAATGTTTCCTGTATTACTAAAATGTGTATATAGAAGGGTGTAGACAAATGAAAAAAGCTAAACTAATTTTATTCTTATGCTTTATGGCAGTTCTAACTGCTTGCGGTAACACTAACAGCTCAACTGAGCCGGCAAAAAAAGAAGAAACGAGCAAAGAGGCTTCAAAAGAATCAGCACAAAAAGAGAATAAACCAACGTCAGGACGTTTATCAAAGATCGGGGAGTGGAAGAAAGATAAAAATGGTTCAACACTGACTTTGAAAAAGATAAACAACAAACAAAAAGAAATAGATTTAAGTCCTATTAAGATGAAAATACAAGATGTTAAAGTTTTTGAATACAGTAATTTAGGTGAAGACGATAAAGAGCTTCTTTCTGATAATCAATATGAAAAAGATAAATATCATAGAATACAAATTACTTATACGACTGAAAACACTTCCGATAAAGATGTTTTGTTTTCTGGTGTTGATGTTATTACCACTAATACAAAAAAACAAATCGAAGTCAATACGTCTAATTTGTATACGGATAAAGGTGTTGGTTCTTTTTATGGTAAAGTCGAAAATGAAGGTATGGTTGTAGTTCCTTTACTGGTAGATGATGTTGCGGATTTGAGTTCAATCACACTTCACTTAAGTGATGTTTATCTAAATGACGAACCTGAATTATTGCATGATGGAGCAAAAGTTAAATTCGATTTTTAAATTCTGCACCCCCTCTTGACATTAATAATGAAATCCTTATGCATTTACGCGCGCTCAAAAAAACAAAAAAGGATGTTTCCCTGCATGACCCCATCGGTCAGGATAAAGAAGGCAACGAAATTTCATTAATTGATGTCTTAAAATGAGAAAGTGAAGATATGATTCATACCATTCAGCTCAACATGGAGCTTGAAAAAGCTAGTTAAAACAGACCAAGCTAGGTCTGTTTTTATTTTGTCATTATAATCTTTCCCCTATCCTTTGTTTCATATTTGATAAGAGAAAGGAGACAATTAATAAAAGAAACAAGCATTAAATTTCAATTTAAATAAAAAACATCACCTAGAAAAATAGCTAAGTAATGTTTACATTCTCCATTTATTTCACTATGCTGTTTTCTTTTAAAAAACGCTCAAATAGTTTATGACCTTCATCCTCAATATCGTCATCTTCAATAGGATACTCCCCTATCAACAGCCCTAAATTATCGTATTTATCATAGCGCTTCAAAAGCGTTATTCCGTAACTTTTATAATCAAAAAATAATAGCCATCTTCCTGATTCTAAACTTTTATAAAACACCCCTTCATAATCAAAACCATGTTCATAATACCCTACATGTAAATGCATGGTATCGTCTAAACTAAGCATTCTCCCCGCTCTCCTTAATACGCTTCGATATTAGATTTTCTCAAAAAAGTCTATCTTCTAACTTTACAGATCATGCTGAAAATCAATATTCCTCAACTCTACCCATTCAACAAAATCAGGCATCGTTTTTGTCTTTAGAAAATGTTGAACGATTTGATAGGCTTCATCTCGATTTACATAGCTACATGATGGCACATACAATGGCGCTCCAGCCACAAAATGCTCAATTGTTTCTATATGTTCAACCTTTTTAAAAGGGACCAAAAAATCTGGATATCTCAATATAAAAAAACCATAAGGTGCATTGTAAAAGAAAACAAGACTTTCATATTCCCCTTCTTCTTCAATCTCAATCGAAGATTCGCCATTCCCTTGTTTCCAATAATCTTCACCCTTTTGAAAGAAGATACTTTTCATTAATGCTTCTCCCGGATTTTCCACTGGAGCACCGGTTGGTCCATAATACAAAAACATAAAATCTCTCCTTCATACCTATTCATCAACAACTTAACCGATTGTTCTATTTCCTTCAAATTCATAAAATGCATGTGTTTGTTGTTTTAATTTCAGCATGCTGAATAGCTTGGGGTTTAGCTTTTGAAAAGTTTGCTTGCTGACCCATTTTACTTCTTCAATATCATGATCCGGATCGAGAATACTCATTTGTCCTCCGGTGATTTCAGCAAAGAAGGTGATCATCAGCGCATGATGCTTTTTATCTTGAAAAAACGCTTCTCGAATCGAATGAAGTTCATTTACTTTGCAAACATACCCTGTCTCTTCTTTCACCTCACGGACCACGGCCTGCTTCAGGTGTTCTCCTTTTTCTACAGCACCACCAGGAACTTCCCAATATCCCTTTACATTTTTGACCATTAACATATTTTCTTCCTCATCATAAATAATAGCTGATACTACGTCTACTCGTTTCAAATGAATCCCCCTCAATCATTCTCTGTTCACATCTATTGTCGAATAAATAGCACGAACTGTTCATTTCAATACAGTCATTATACTGTATCCTTGACAAGGTAATGGATAAGGAAGCAAAACAGCATTCGTGAGCAGATAGGAGGCCATAGCATGTGGATCATCATCATTTTACTTATTGTCCTCATTGGGTTTACTGGGAATATCGTTTCTTTATTAAGACAAATGAAAGAGTCGAACGAGAAAATCATACAACTGTTAGAACATCAAAAACCGAAAAAATAAAAACTTCTCTCATTTAGAGGGAAGTTTTTTAGAGAAAACAATTGGAGAAATCTTACCGTTTCTCAGTAAGCAACATATATCTGATTCGACGAATATAATGCAGCGCAATATGAACGAGGCATAAAATGAGCCCGATCATCGCAAGAATATAAATGGGCAGCATCAAACCAGGTACATAATTGATGATAAAACCCAAACAAAACGCTGTCAGCATATATAGGCTGATCAACCTCATCAATACCATCCGAAGCCCTCCCTTTCCACACTCACTTTAACATCATTTCCCTTTATTTTCATAATTGGCTTTAAAAAAAGATGCGAATCCACTAAGATTCGCATGATCATTACGTATTCAATTCACCTTTCTTCCCCCGCGCTTCCTTCCACTGCTCAAGCTCCGATACTGTCAATAATTGATATCCTTGTTTGGTCAATCCCTTGATAATCGTGACAGCTGCGTTTGCTGAGGTGTCATAGATATCGTGCATTAAGACCGTTTCTCCGCTCGATGCATGCGCTAAAATGTAGTTGGCGACGTATTGACTGTTGCGATATTTCCAGTCTTCAGGATCTATGTCCCAAAGTGTGACTTTCATGTTGACTGCTTCGTTGATTTGTTCGTTTGTTCCACCATATGGCGGTCTAAAGTGAGTCGGTGTGAACCCGCCTGCTTTTTCAATGATTTGCTGCGTCTCTTCTACTTGTTTGATGGCTTGTTTTAATGGCAGTCTTGTGAGTAAAGGGTGGTTATAGGAATGATTTCCGATTTCATTTCCACCCTTTCGGATTTCATTCAGCATATCTGGATAATACTGCACCCTGCTTCCTAATACAAAAAATGTCGCATGTCCTTTGTTTTCTTTTAAAGCTGTTAAAATTTTTGAGGTCGTCGATGGATTTGGACCATCATCAAATGTAAGGGCAATGGCTTTTTGATTTGGATGAAAAGTTGCCTGTTTTGGCAATGTTACGATCTTTCTTTTTGGAATCGGTTCTTTTTTCTCGTTTTTGTTCTTTTCTTTATTGATATATTCTGGCTTTAACATTCCCTTAAGCAGTGTTTTCTTAATCGCCAGCACTTGAGGGCCTTTTTTGTCTGGTGCGATTTGCCCTGCCGGAAAGTAGAATTCAATAAAACGATCCTTGATGGCAAAATACTGATAATGCTCTGCCGCAGGAGACGTTCCTTGTTTGAGCAAATGCCTATTTTCAGCAAGAGAGCGATCTTTTTTTAACGCCTCAAATGTCATATGAGACAGTTTTTGCAGACTTTCTCTTTTTGATAAAAATAGATCATCTATCGATAAAAAATGCTGTTTCTTGAAATCAAAGTTGAACATCTTCGTTTGATGTGCACCTTTTACTCCGCCTTTCAATTCATATGTATTGAATTTGACCGCAACGGTTTGCTTGGCATAATGAGTGATCTCGTAATCTATGTTTAATTCGTATCGATTCTCTTCATCGACATCACTTGCTTCGCTAAATGATGTTTTGAACCTGTCCAGCGCTGTTTCTGCAAATCTTTTCATCTCTTGATCTAGCTTTTTTTGATGAAACACTGGATAGTTGACAGCATATCGCATGTATCTCCCGTCATTCACGAGGGTGACAATTTCAACTTCTTTATAGCTCGCATCTGGTTCTATTTTCTTCTTCTCTGTCCCGCTTGCCTGCTGATTATGATAAAACGCAGCGATCCCGATGATGACCGCAAGTCCGCATAGGACGAGACTGACCTTCCCTTTTATTGACACAATGATTCTCCTCTCGTGATGCCGCCATGCCTGGATGACGTGTGTTTGTAGGATAGACTTTGCGTCACCCCTTTTTAGTTTGTAAAAAACAAACTTGTCACATTTTCGACACAATTAAGAGCGGATGAAAAAAGGGCTTGATCTCTCAGCCCTTTGATTATTTTTGCATATATAGTTGAAATAATTTCGTTTCTTCATCAATAGAGCTCGCTCGATCAAAAGCCGCTCTAACCGTCTTCGTATTGTTCATGAGCTCATACAGCATTGTCAGGACAAAGATAAATGCCGCATCTCCATCAATGTAATCATCAGGCGCTGTATAGGACAAAGCACCCGCTTCTAAAAAAGCATCTGCAAGTTTTTTCTCACCTAGTGTGCAGCCGGTTGATATGACGTGAATCCCTTTTAACGAAGCATACCGCTTGATTTCATTCGCTCCAAAAGTTGTACCTCTAGGCTCCCCATCTTCGTATACATCTTCCCCTAACTCCGGCATGAGAAACGCCTCTTCCTCCCCGTGAAAAGATAAAAGAAAGTAGTCAGTCTCTCTTCTATTTCTCCCAGATAACACATCAATCAGATCATTGGGTCTGCCTATCCAGTGCATATCGACTTTTGCACCAAAGTTCTCAAATGCTGCACGCAGGGCAAAAGATTCTAGCTCACTATTTGGTCCTGCTGCTAATGTGATGCGCACGGCCTGTTGTTTCACTTGTATCTCCTCCAAACGATGATCAGAATAAAACCATTTTTTCCTCATCTGCATATGTTTTTCTTCTACAGCATACGACTCAAATCCAAAGGAGCATCATCTAATGTTAACAATCGAATATTCAGAAAATCACCTTCAAAAGAATGATTGTTACTTCCAATTTTATCTTGAAAATAACGTTTGATCAAAATTTTACTCATAAAAATAAAAAGGCATCCCATAAAAGGATGCCCCTCTTCCTCCTCAAAATCACATTACCACTTACAACGTTTTACCGGACGGCAGCAAGGGTTCTTGATATCCCTACCACAATCGTATTCTTCCACAATATACTCGTTATGAGTCGATTCAGTGACAGGATAGTAGTTTTCAATTCTTTTGATGTTTTTATTCACGTTTGTGATATGAGTTGGATGAATTTTTCTAATCGTTTGTTCATTCGTTGTTGTGTTGACAATTTGACGTGTGGGGAAAACAACCGTTTCATCTTTTCCATGGTTCCCCCTACGAGGCCCAAAGAAAAAATTGTCTAATCGATTCCGGCTCATCTTAAAACCCCCTTCAAGTTGTCTTTCACTTACACTCTATCGTATGCAAGAGGTGTCTTCAGTGATTAGATGCTTGTCTATTTTTTAAAAATCCAGCATCCATCTCGTTTTCTCTTTCTTTACAAAAGGTCAATTTTAACATATTATACAAATGATATATTGCGCAGAAAGGACATCCATCATCTTTACAAATGCGACGGAAAGAGGCGCCATCCGGCAGGCCATTTACCAAGAAGGCTATCCTTATCAAAGCTATTTTGCTATTTTGAAAAAAACGAAGCATGTAGATCCTGAGTATGGCCAGCTTTATGATGTGTATTGGCAGGCTTGGAAAAGTGAAACAGGAATGACGCCATTCGTCTGTTATTCAAAAAAGGTAGAAGAAAAAGAATATGAGGTCAGCTGCGGAACTGCGCCATAACCTGTCCTCTCATCATGAAATAAGAGGTGAACCAAATGATCAATACGACACAAACCATCGAGCGTAACAAGCTAGACATTGCTTTTGAACTCACTCAATTGCATTTGAATCGATATGAAACGAATCATCCTGATCAACTGAGTGAAATTTACGCGAAATATTATGCGCTGCTTGAAGTGCTGGATTTGTCTTCCTATGATCAATTGATTGATTTACTGCCAGATGAGCTCAAACAGACGCTTGAGTAAAAAAACCATCTATCCACGTGGGATAGATGGTTTTAGACTGTTGACAAAGGGCTAAAATGAACTTTATTTTAGCCCTTTGTCTTCTTTTCAGCGTGATAGAAAACCTTTGCAGTCTAGAAAGGACGAGTACTGGAGCGGAGCGAATTTGACATTCGTGAGCACCGGCACGCAGGACTGACAAAGAATGCGAGGGTTTGTCTACACGCTGAAACCATCTATCCACGTGGGATAGATGGTTTTCTTTATACACGTGCAGCCATATCGGTTTCGATTTGCTCTAAGCTTCTTCCTTTTGTTTCGACTAAAACAAAACGGGTGAACAATAGTCCGATTAAGCAGATAACCCCAAATGAGGAGAAGATGACCCCAAAGCTGAATTGATCAGCCAAGATGGGGAAAACGAGTCCAACAGCTAATGATCCCGTCCAGTTAAAGGCAGATGAAATGCCTGCTCCAATGCCCCTGACAGAGAGCGGGAAGATTTCGCCGATGATGATCCAAGTGATCGGCGCCCACGAGAAGGCATAGCACAAAATAAAGCAGCAAAGTGAAATCAATGTGACCCAGTTTAAAATCCCTTCACTGACTCCCAGTGCACCTAATGCCGCTGGTGCAAAGAAGGAAAGTGCCATTCCTGTTCCCCCTACAGTGAGGATCGTTCGGCGGTCAAACCGGTCAACAAATTGTAAAAAGATAACAGTCGTCACGACGAAAATGACACCAACGATGACTGTAAAACCTGCTGCGACCTGTGGAGCAAGACCGACATTTCTAGCGATACTCGTTGCATAATACACAATGGAGTTGGCGCCCTGTATTTGCTGAAGGGTGGCCATCCCAACCCCAATGAAGAGAGCCATTCGGAATTTCTTTTGGAACAATTCCCGAATGCCTGAGCGTTCTTCTTTTGCGACTTCTAAAATTTCTTGCATTTCTGCTTCGATTTCTTCACGTGAAGAGCGCAGTGATCCTAATACTTCCCGTGCTTTATGAGCCATTCCGTGTTTAATTAAATATCTCGGAGATTCAGGAAGCCTCAGCATACCAATATAAAGCACAATCGCAAATAAAGCGGCACTTCCCAGCATCCAGCGCCAGCTGTCTGGGATGGGCTCAAACACAAACGCGACAATGTAGCTGAGCAATAGTCCGCTCACAATCATGAGCTGATTGAGCCCGGACAATTTCCCGCGGATTTTAGCAGGAGCGATTTCAGACATGTAAGCCGGCACCAAAGATGAGGCTGTTCCTACTGCTGTCCCTAAAAAAATACGAGCAATGGTTAATGTAATCTCTTCTGGTGCGATGGCTGATCCGATAGCTCCGACAAAAAAGATGATCGATGAGACCAAAATGAGCTTTCTGCGGCCGAACTTATCCCCCATAAGACCGCTTAAAATCGAACCAATGATTGCTCCGCCCATTAATGAAGAGACGACAATCCCAAGCCATAAGGGACTGAGCTGAAATTCTTGTTGAATATGTCCTTCCGCCCCTGCAATAATGCCAATATCATATCCGAATAAGATTCCTGCAAAGGACCCGAAAAAGAAGATAAATTTACTTGACACTTTTTTCTCCAAGTGGATAACCCCCTCACTTAATAAACCGCTTTCATTTCACCCAGCCCTTCTACTGTAAACAGTAGAAGGCATTTCACCCTTCTTCTATAAAACCACATATTCTGCATTTACAAGCTTTGCAAAATGAACAATTTGATCAACCGTTAAATCGAGAGACACGACTGTATGATGACCGCCGCCTTGTTCGACCCATGCTTTGACTCCGTCCTGAAAGTTCGGTTTGATTTTCCAAAGCACACGAGCAACTGGTAAATGAGGCGCAGCTTCTTCCGGCTCAAAGGCTTCGACTTCTTGAATCAGCCATTTGAAATGTGTTCCAAAATCAGCGATGGAGACAACAATGCCCTCTCCTGCTTTTCCATCAAACACAAGACGCGCTGGATCTTCCCGATTTCCAATGCCAAGTGGAGACACGACAATAACTGGTTTCGTATTTGCAAGTGCTGGATCTACTTCTAACATATGAGATTGCAGCACCGCTTCCCGCCCAGAGGTCATTTCATACGTATAGTCCTCCATAAAGCCAGTTGATTGATGATGACTCATCACCTTTAATAAACGGTCAAGCGCAGCAGTTTTCCAATCGCCTTCACCAGCAAAACCGTATCCCTTTGCCATCAGCCGCTGAACCGCAAGGCCAGGCAGCTGCTTCATGCCATGTAAATCCTCAAAGTTTGTCGTAAAGGCATTGTAGCCGCCTTCATCTAAGAAACGTTTGATGGCGATTTCATAGCGCGCTTGCACCTTCACACTTCTTTCCCATTCTTCAACCGAATAACTCCCATAATGAACGTCATATTGCGTCAAATAATCGGCAAATAGTGCATCCACTTCTGCTTCTTCTACTGCGTTTACATATTCGACGAGATCACCTATCCCAAAGTAATCAACAGTCCATCCAAGTTGAATCTGCGCTTCAATTTTATCTCCTTCTGTCACAGCAACATGGCGCATATTGTCACCAAACCGAGCCACTTTGATGTGAAAGCTCTCTTGATAGGCAGCAGCAACGTCCATCCAATCAGCGATTTGCTGCTTCACCTCTGGTTTAGACCAATGACCGGCGACAATTTGGTTTTGCTTATTTAAGCGGGCATTGATATAGCCATATTCTCTGTCTCCATGTGCAGATTGATGGAGATTCATATAGTCCATATCAATCGTGTCCCACGGAATCTTTTCATAATATTGAGTGACGAGATGCAGGAGAGGCTTTTGCAAAAGAGAAGTACCGCGGATCCACATTTTTGCTGGAGAAAATGTGTGCATCCAAGTTATCACACCGATTACCTCATCACGATAGTTGATCTCTTTCATCAGCTGTGTGATTTGATCTGCGCTGACAGCCAGCTCCTGCAGTATAATTGGATAAGGTAATAAACCGCTTTCATTTAAGGCATCCGTCATCCTTTGTGCGTCTGCTTTTACTTGTTGCAGTGCTTCATCTCCATATAAATGCTGTGACCCGACGACAAACCAACATTCTTTTTTCTGACTTGTTAACATAGAAATCCCTCTTTTCTTTATCTTGAAGGTTTTTGTCCGTAATACGCATGTGCACCATGTTTTCTTAAATAGTGTTTATCTAAAATTCGCTGCGGAAGAGGCTCCGCATATTCGTTCAATTGCTTTGCAAAAAGATTCATTTTGGCTACTTCATCTAAAATCACACTGTTCGTCACCGCACTTTTTGCATCTTTTCCCCACGTAAATGGACCATGACCTTGAAGCAAAACACCAGGCACCGCCATCACATCTATCTTTCTTTTCTCAAACGTTTCAATGATCAGCCGGCCCGTTTCCACCTCATATCCGCGATTTACTTCTTCTTCTGTAAGAAATCGAGCGCACGGAACAGGGCCGTAAAATGTATCCGCATGAGTTGTGCCCATTGCTGGTAAATCAAGACCAGCTTGCGCCCATATGGTTGCCCACATGGAATGGCTATGTGAAATACCGCCAATTTCCTCATAGTGTTTGTAAAGAACAGCATGTGTGGCTGTATCTGAAGAAGGACTGAATTCCCCTTCCACCACTTGCCCGTCAAAATCAACAACGACCATGTCTTCCGCTGATAATTGGTCATACTCTATGCCGCTCGGCTTAATGACAAACAGACCGCTGTCACGATCGCACGCACTGACATTTCCCCATGTGAATTTCACAAGTCCGTATTTTGGCAGATCTAAATTCGCTTGAAACACTTCTTCTTTTAACCGCTCTAACATACCGTTGTCACTCCTCTCTTTGGCGTCAGATACGCTACTGCCGCTTCTTCAATCGGGAGTCCCTCTTGATAGCGCTTTAAAAATTCCTCAAAGCCTTTGACATCGAGTGGGTCGGGTTCGATGAGCTCTTCTGATGTACTCGCAAACACTTGATATGTCAGAAAATCAGCCAACGTTTGCTGCTTTTGATTGACCATATATGAAGCAAGGACAGCCATCCCAAACGCACCGCCTTCTCCGGCTGTTGAAACCACTGATACAGGTGTATCAAGTGCAGCAGCAACCATTTTTTGACCAACGAGTGGTGTTTTAAATAAACCGCCATGTCCTAGTAAACGATCAATCACGACATGCTCATGTTCTTTTAAGCGATCCATCCCTATTTTCATTGCACCAAATGCCGAAAAAAGGTGGGTACGCATGAAGTTGGCGAGGTTAAAGCGGCTTTCAGCGGACCTGACAAAAAGCGGCCTTCCTTCTGGCAATCTTGTAATATTTTCACCAGAATAATAGCCATAGCTTAAGAGCCCGCCGCCATCACGGTCTGCTTCTAAGGATTGCTGTAATAAGGCTCCGTATAATCTTTCTGACTCCACTGGCTGGCCCATTGCTTCAAATGCTTCACGAAATATATTCATCCAAGCGTTTAGGTCACTTGTACAGTTATTCGCATGAACCATTGCTACTGGCAGTCCATCTGGCGTCGTGACCATATCCACTTCTGGATACACACCTGTCAGATGCTGCTCTAACACAATCATGGCAAAAACAGAGGTCCCAACTGAAATATTTCCTGTTCGCCTTTCCACACTGTTTGTCGCCACCATCCCTGTTCCCGCATCACCTTCTGGCGGACAAAATGGAATACCTGGCTGCAAATGTTTGCCTTGATCTAAAATTGATGCTCCTGCTTGCGTTAACACGCCAGCTTCTTCACCCGCTAAATAGATACGCGGCAAAAGATGACGCAGCTTCCACGGGTAGCCTTTTTCTGCAATCAATGCATCAAATTGATGGAGCATCTCTTCGTTATAATCCTTCGTTTTTTCATCAATTGGAAACATTCCCGACGCATCGCCAATCCCAATGGCCTGCTTCCCGGTTAACAGCCAGTGAATGTATCCTGACAGAGTCGTCACATATTCTAAGCGGGAAAGATGTTTTTCCTCTCCTAATATCGCTTGATATAAATGGGCAATACTCCATCTTTCTGGAATATGAAATTGGAATAAATCCGTTAGTTTTTGACTCGCCTCGATCGTCGTTGCATTCCGCCACGTTCGGAACGGGACGAGGAGCTCTCCTGTATGATCACATGCGACATAGCCATGCATCATCGCTGATATCCCGATTGAGCCAATGGTTTGAATGGTCACACCATACATTTGCTCAGCTTGCTCCTTCATCTGACGATATGCCACTTGAAGACCTGTAATGATATCAATTAAATTGTACGTCCAAATTCCTTCCTGGAGAGAACTTTCCCATTCAAATGTACCTTGTGCAATTGGCTGAAACGCTTCATCTATTAAAATGGCTTTAATTCGTGTTGAACCAAATTCAATGCCTAAAGATGTCCTTCCTTCTTTCATGGCTTTGGCCGTCTCTTCATGATTCATTCTACGTTCACCCCCATGTTGATAGCGGTTTCAAATTTCTTTTTCTAGATTCATTGATTTTCTCTGTGCACAAACATAATATCATATTTGTACGTACATATGTCAATAATAAATATAGTTGTACATACATAATCAGACAAAAAACAGCATATTCTTTGAAGATGAAATGGCAAAAAGTGAAAGCGCCTGTTTTTGATTCGACAACCATGTTAAAATATGTCCATACAATTTCTTCTCAATCCGAGTAGATGAACAACTGGGAAAGAAGTGAAACGATGAAAAAGAAGTACCAGATCATTATCGATGATATAAAAAGCAAAATACTCACAGGGGATTACCGGATCGGGGAGCGTATTCCAACCGAATCTAGCTTACAGGACATGTATCAAGTGAGCAGGCATACGGTTCGAAAAGCCATCTTGGAATTGTCAAGCGAAGGATTTTTGCGAAGTGAAAAAGGCTCAGGCACATTTGTGACCAATCAATATCAAACAAAGCCTGCTGGACATGCTCATATGAAAACGATTGGGGTCATCACCACATACATATCCGATTACATTTTCCCATCTATCATTCGGGGCATTGAAAGCCGCTTAAATGAAGAGAACTATTCTCTGTTATTAGCTAGTACAAATAACGATGTCGACCAAGAGAAAAAAGCGCTAGAAATGATGCTGTCTTTTGGTGTGGATGGGCTGATTGTCGAGCCGACAAAAAGCAACTTATATAACCCGAACATTTCGTACTACCTATCCTTCAAAGAACAGGACGTACCGCTCATTATGATCAATGCCTATTATGAGCAATTAGAGGTTCCTTTTCTCTGTTTGGATGATGTAAAGTCCAGCTATCTAGCCACAAAAGAGCTGATTACCTCTGGACATCAACAAATCGGACTGATTTCAAAGACAGATGATTTACAGGGAAAATACCGGATGAAAGGTTATATTCAGGCACTAAGTGAAGCCAAGCTTAATTTCCTGCCTGAGCATGTGCTCTTTTTCGATACAGAATCGAAGCAGCATTTGGGGGATCATATTAAAACATTCTTAATGGCGCACCAGCATGAGCTGACCGCCCTCGTTTGCTATAACGATGAGGTTGGGTTAGAGGTGGCTCATGTATGCAGCGAAATCGGTCTATCCATTCCAGATGATCTCTCGATTATTGGACAGGATAATTCGTATATTGCCCAAAAAAATGCCCATGTGAAGCTGACAACGCTGACACATCCTCAGGAGCAAATGGGCCGAGATGCAGCAGACTGGATGATAAAAAAAGTCCAAGGAAAAAAGAATCTGCCTGATCAAACCTTTTATGAGCCTGAACTCGTTCCTGGTGAAACGATCAAACAAATGAAGGCATGAAAAAAATGAGCCCTCTTCACAGAAGGCTCATTTTTTTATATGATTAAATCTCTTCTTTTGAAGATGGCACTGCACACACGCCATCTGCACATGCGGCTTCAAAAGAGGTGTCGTCGGTCTTCTCAGCTTGAGCTGCTTCTTCTGTCCAAGCCGTTTCAAGCGCACGAAGGAAGGTATCGGCTGGCTGTGCACCTGCAACCGAATATTTGTCGTTTATTAAGAAAAAAGGAACAGCAGAAATTCCGAGCTGTCTCGCTTCTTTTTCATCTTTACGTACATCATCAGCAAACGTTTGATCATCTAAGACTTTCTGAACTTCTTTCTGATCAAGACCTGCTTTTTCTGCTATGTCTAAAAGGGTTTTGCGATCGCCAACATGCTTTCCATCTGTAAAATAAGCTTGAAACAGCTCTCCCATGACAAGATCGCCTTTCCCCATTTTACCAGCATATTGCGCCAATCGATGTGCATCAAAGGTGTTTGTCAAAACGAGCGGATCGAATTGAAAATCAATTCCTTTCTCTTTGCCGGCTTGCTTCACCTGCTCATTCATCGCCATTGCTTGGCTGCGGCTCATTCCATATTTTTTGACGAGCATATCATGCACATCATAATCCACTTGTACAGGTGCATGCGGATCGAGCTCAAAGCTTTTAAACTCTACTTCTATCTGTTCCTTCTGCGGGAATTGCTCAAGCGCTGTTTCCAGCTGTTTTTTTCCTATATAACAAAAAGGACAGGCGATATCTGACCAAATTTGCACTTTCATCTTCATCTTCATCTTCATCTTCCTTCCACTGCTTACGTTTTTTCTTTAAAGATGTAACTATTATAGTTACACTAAATCACTTATGTCAAGCCACATTCATTTTGTTCTCCATTTATCAGAAAAAGCCTTTCCTTCTAATAGAGGAAAGGCTCAGATTGTTGACAAAGGGCTAAAATGATCTTTATTTTAGCCCTTTGTCTTCTTTTCAGCGTGATTGAAAACCTTTGAAGTCTAGGAAGGACGAGCACTGGAGCGGAGCGAATTTGACATTCGTGAGCACCGGCGCGCAGGACTGACACCGAATGCGAGGGTTTGTCTACACGCTGAGCCTCTCCTTCTAATAGAGGAAAGGCTTTGAAAAACACTATTCTAAATTTGCGTGGTGTCCATACATAGTATGTGTGTCGAGCTCTTTCATTTCCATCAACCGCAAAATGACCGCATCATACATCAGAAGCAATGACTGCTCAAATAGGGAGCCCATCGGCTGAATGGTATGATGGCTTCCTTCATGTTGATCCTTCGGCGCACCTGACAGTAAGATGACTTCATCCGATAGATCAGCCATCGGTGATTCAGCTGAAAGCGTGAAAGACGCAACACTTCCGCCAATTGCCCTTGCCTTTTTCGCAAGCACAAGCAATGTCTCTGTTCGACCAGAACCACTCCCCACAATCAAGAGATCCTCTTCTGTAAAGGAAGGCGTATTCGTTTCGCCGATTACATACGCCTCGATGCCAATATGAGTGAGTCTCATAGCAAACGATTTCCCCATCAAACCTGACCTGCCTGCACCTGCCACAAAAACCTTTCGTGCAGCTAAAATGCTTGTGACAAGCCGCTCTGCTTGTTCGTCTTGAAGGGCTAATGAGTGCTCAGAAAGCTCATTCAAAATGGCTTTCACATAGTCACTTGTTTTCATGATTGCGAGATCAGCTGCTTCATTTGTGCGGCCACTTCTGCTTTATTGTCCTGGCTTGCAATACCGCCGCCGACAATGATCAAATCAGGGTTTAATTTCACAACTTCAGGTAAAGTATCAAGCTTAATACCGCCTGCAATCGCTGTTTTCGCCTGTTCGACGACTTGTTTAATGGTCATGAGGTCAGCAAATGAGTTTTGACCAACCGCTTGCAGGTCATAGCCTGTGTGCACACAAATATAATCTACTCCAAGCTCATCCAGTTCTTTTGCCCGGCCCGCGATATCTTTGATACCAATCATGTCCACTAAAATTTGTTTCCCTCTTGCTTTCGCTTCTTTCACCGCTCCTTGAATAGACATATCTTCTGCCGCTGCAAGAATGGTGACGATATCCGCCCCAGCTTCGGATGCCTGCTGCACTTCATAGCCGGCAGCATCCATAATTTTCAGGTCTGCTAGTACACGTAAATTCGGAAATGCCTGTTTGACTTCTTTTACAGCACGAAGCCCTTCGTTGATCACAACCGGTGTCCCAATTTCGACCACATCAATGGATGCTTCTACTTCTTTTATCAACTCAATGGCTTCTGGTATATTCACTAAATCTAATGCTAATTGTAATTTCATCAATATTCACTCCTGTTCATTTATATCATCTTCAAAAGCTCCGCGGATGATACCTCTTGAATATTTCTTGCATGAAACGAGTATAACAACAGGAATGAAGCAATCCTAGTACGCACTTTTTTTTTACATACTATACTTTTTTGCATATGGTTACAAAAAAGATACTGTCTTTCGACCAGTATCTCAGCGTGTAGACAAACCTTCGCATTCGTTGTCAGTCCTGCGTGCCAGTGCTCACGAATGTACAATTCGCTCCGCTCCAGTACTCGTCCTTCCTAGACTTCAAAGGTTTTCTATCATGATGAAAAGAAGACAAAGGACTAAAATAAAGTCATTTTAGCCCTTTGTCTATCGTAGGTATTTCTATTTATCACCCTTTAAAAAATTGCTGTCGAGATATTGTTTGCCCCAATCATACATCGCCTCTAAAATCGGCATTAAGCTTTCTCCTAGTTCTGTGAGAGAGTATTCAACCTTTGGCGGAACGACGGGATAAACCTCCCGGTGCACAATGTGATCTTCCTCTAATTCTCTTAGCTGATTGACAAGCATTCTTTGCGTAATCCCAGGCATTAACGACTTTAACTCACCAAAACGTTTTGTCCCTTCTCTGCCAAGGTGCCATAAAATCAGCATTTTCCACTTACCGCCGATAATATTCAGCGTCAGTTCTTTTTCGCAATTGAATACTTTATTTTCCATACGTGATGACAACAACATACACTCCTTTAATAACAAACCATGTACGCATTATCATATACTGCGGCAAATTGGATTGTCGAGTATACGGTCTTCGTTATTGATTCTGTTTATTCACAAAAGACATGACGGCCTTTGTCATTTCTTGCGCTTCTTTTGGCGCCCTGTCTGATCCAAACCACTTATTCAGGTCACTGTGGCTCAACGTATGAACCCGAAAAACAAACCGAGAACCTTTATCATGATTCAGCTTTTCAGCAAAGCGGTACACCTCAGGATTTTCCCAGCCCGTAACCAAATAGACAGGCGGTAAATTCGATTGATTCATATAAGTGACAGGCGATGCCCTTGTCCAGTTCTTCTCCTGTTTGCCAAACACTTTTTTATACGATGGTATGGCTTGGATAAATTGATTGATGTTTAACGGTCCGTCTAGAACAACGATGGATTTGATCGTTTTTGGCGACAGCCCCACACGTTTTAAGTAGGTCGAATCTGTGGCAACCAATGCCGTTAGATGACCGCCCGCAGAGTGACCCATGACATTGATTTTTGATGGATCTATTTGATACTGATCCGCGTGATCCTTGACCCACTTAATGGCGTTTGCCGTATCATCCGCCATCTGTTCAAATTGGGCATCAGGGTGCAGCCGGTAATTCATGGAGACAAACACATACCCCTGATTAGTAAAATAATTAGCCTTTGAAGCGACTCTATTCTTATCACCGCCTGTCCAGCCACCACCATGGAGATAGATCATCACTGGATGCTTCTTCTTTTTGTCTTCATTTTTACCCTTCGGCAAGTACATGTCGAGTGTTTGCTGATTGTTCTGTGTGTCTGCATAATGGATGTTCGTCGTTGGCTTAGGCTGATTTAAACGGAACACAAAGAATGCGCATACCAATAAGCCAGTGATGACTGCCGCTAATAAAAGCCATTTCATCATTCGATTCAATGTCATTGCACCTTTCTATGTTGGGATGGAGAAGCATGATTCGCACATATGTAGATCAGCCATCACGATTCATTCAAAATCACTTGAATGACTTGAACCGCTTGACAATAAAATGAAAAATGATCTTCTTCATAGTCTTCTACGAAATAATTGATGTTTTCCCAGCCTCTATCCAGAGGCTGAATGTTCAAGAAAAGACTAGCATCGTCTGTTAGGTCCAAATCTTTGATTTGAACAGAAGATACATTGGTGAATTTTAGATGGATGTCTGCTTTATGGGTCACAGATTCTTATGGAATGTGCAGAACAATACAGTTGATCAAGTCGTAATGTTCATTATACTCTTTAAAGTAGTGAAATTCATTGATTTGCTTTAGATGGTTGATATCGAAATCAGGGATTTGTTTCTGGATTTTTTCATCTAAAAACCATGTCATCGTTTGTCCTCCAAGAGGTTATTGTATCAGTGCAATGATTCGTTTTCTTGTTTCTTCATGGTATTGAACATAGGAATGCAATAAAGGATACGATTCAAGGATATGTTGATACGATTTGATTTGGGGATATTGCTCTTCAAATGAGTGACGCAGTACGTTTAACTGTTTTTTCGGTATTCGTTTATGATCGATCACAAGACTCAAGCTGCCTGCAACAAGTGAAAAAAATAAATAAAAATCATCTGAGGATATACCAGTTTCTTCTTCAAAAGAGATGATATCATCTGGATAAGCGGAATGAAAAACGTATTGATAGCGTTTCTTCAAATCATTAATTAATCCTTGTTTATCTTGGCTGATATTCATGGACCTTTCC
The DNA here is from genome assembly GCF_002993125.1 of Bacillus sp. LLTC93. Classification (NCBI taxonomy): domain Bacteria; kingdom Bacillati; phylum Bacillota; class Bacilli; order Caryophanales; family Bacillaceae; genus Bacillus; species Bacillus sp. LLTC93. Next base: position 645,316 of record NZ_PVME01000001.1, read on the forward strand.
CCTTTCTCTCATTGTTTTTAAAATCTCATCTAGACTTTATTGAGATCTTTCTATTCACTGCAAATAAATTCCTGTGAGTCGAAACATACTTTTTTCGATTCTATTGCGAGTAACATCCCATAGTATTCTACTGGATCTGGCTGAAGAACTGCCGTCAAAAACTCCCTATCTTTTGTTAGATTTGATAATTGTTTTATAGATGTTAAAATATCATCACTTAAAGCCCAATCAAATTCTTGAAACAAAAAACAATCAAAATTCTTTCTGAATACTTGTTGTGGTAGTCTTCTATTTTGGTCAAACACATTGCCCACTAAATACTGATATGACCTGAATTCTTTCTCTGAACGAACAAATAAGTGTTCCAGCTGTTTCAAGCCAATGCCCCCCCTCTCTACACCGTTCATGTCGATCTTAGTATTTTTTAACTCTTCCTCTATATCTTCTTTTAATTTTGAATATTAAGCACCGAGTCTTATTTCGAGAAGTTAGAGATATAATTGTTTTTTCTTGTTTCGGTCGATTAACTTTGTCATATTCTAACACGAACAACTTAGTTTTTATTAAGGTAAAAGGATTTTTTTAAGGGATTTTTCTAATAAATCAAGAGGTATATGATCTTGGTTAATATAATGGAATATGGCCATTCCATTTTCCAATGAAAGGATCGTCCATGCCATTTCTTCAGATGAAAGGGTACATGTAACATTCTCTTTCTTTATCAATTTTTCAATGGATTGGGCTATTTGTTTGACAGATTGGAGGATCATATCCGACCATTTATATCGTACTTCTTCATTTCTCATTGCATATAGAAGAAATTCCATATTTAGCAGACTCCACGTCCGATTTGCTTCGAGACTATAAAGAGAGTATTGATTCATTTTTTCTGGAAAGTGTAAAAGAGAAGGCTTCTCAGCTAAAAAAGCATTAATTTTTTCTACATGTAATTGCATTTGTTCCTCCAATAGAGCTAAAAAAATCTCTTCTTTAGAATGAAAATGCGCATAAAAGGCCCCTTTGCTAAATCCCGCATGTTCTGTCATTTTATCAATTGAGACCCCATGAAAACCATACTTGGCGAAATTCTCAACAGCCGACTTTAAAAGTAATTTCCTTGTTTCTTCTTTCCTTTCCTTTTGCGTTTTTCTTTGTCTAATCATTCCTCACCCTCCTTTTCTTGACAATCATACCATATAGAATTAATATACCAATTAGTATGTAAATTCCACAAGGTTTGTTTAATAAAGTACAACATTCTTGCTAATGAAAAGGGGAAGACAATGAGAAAAATGGGGAGAAAAGTTCACAAAAGGAAAACTGATATCATCGCTCAAACAGTTAAATCAGGAATTATTAAATCAAATTTGATCCCAATGTTTGCTGGATTAACCTTGGCATTATATACATACCAAATTGAAATCACCGATAAATCTTTTGAGATACTATTTGCTTTTGTCGGCTCAATTTTATTGATAGGCGCTGCTGGTGCTTTAAATAATGTCTATGATAGAGACATAGATTCCGTTATGAATAGAACGAAAAATAGACCTACTGTAACAGGAGAAGTAAATCCTAAAACAGTCATGTGGCTTAGTATCATGATGTCTATCATAGGAATGGTTTTCTTACTATTTACAACCTATCTAGCAGCTATTCTAGGATTCATAGGTTTATTTTTTTATATTTTTCCTTATACGATATGGAGTAAAAGAAGAACCATTTACAATACGGAAATTGGCAGCATTTCTGGAGCAATGCCCCCTCTTATTGGATGGGCAGCAATTTTTCCAGACATCACACACCCTGCTATTATTGGGTTGTTTGTTATTACAATTATTTGGCAGATGCCGCATTTTTATTCTATAGCCATTAGAAAATACAATGAATATCAAGCTGCAAACATTCCTATGTTACCTGTTGTAAAAGGAATGAAAAGAACATACTTACAAACGAATCTTTATATTATAGCGATCACATTAAGCAGTTTTCTTTTCTATTCTTTAAGCATTGGGCTTATGTTTGTGTCACTCCTTCTAGGTCTTATATGGATTTGTTTAAGTATTTTCGGTTACAAGCGGATGAACTCCGAGAAGTGGGCAACATTCATGTTTACCTATTCGCTTATTTATATGACAATTCTTTATTCAACCATCATTATCTATTCTCTTGTTCATAATATTTTTTGATTTATCAAAACCTCAGTTGTGAAGGTAAAAGGATAGGACTAATAAAAAAGCACCCTATAAGGATGCTTCAATCAAATGATATTTTTTAAATATACGATAAGTAATAGCTTTCGCTTCTATTCCCATGCCTTCAATGTTTGTGGCGAAGATGTAGGTTTTACTTTTATATTTGATAAATCCTACGTACCAGCCGATGCCTGAGCCGGAGCCTGTTTTTCCGTATAGGGCGGCATTTTCCTCTTCTTCTTGTATCATCATTCGTTTGACGGTTTTCATGACGGCACGGTCAAATGGGAGGCTTTCTTCATATAGCTGTTTGAGAAAACGGACTTGTTCTAATGGAGAAATACGTAATGTACTGCTTAACCAAAATTGTTCGATTCCGCCAGATATGTCTTGATTCCCATAATGAATGGCTTTAATCCAATGGCCCATGCGCTCTTCCCCAATGTCACGCGCCATGGCTTGATAGTACCAGACGACTGAATCTCTCATCCCAGATCCTAATGTATGATCCCTATTCCAGCTGTCAATCTCTCTTTTCACCCCATCCCAATATTTAATATCGTATTCATCTCTCACTGCGCCTGTTTGAAGTCCGATTAAGGCATTAGCCACCTTAAACGTCGATTGAGGCGCAAAGCGCTCTTTCGCTCTTTTTTTGTTATACACCCAAGGCGACTTTTCGTTTACTTCTTGGATCACAAACGTGCCTTCTCGATCTTTCATGATGTCATCTACTGACCATGTTGGAGCTGTTACCTCACTTGATGAAGGCTGGCTCATACAAAGCGCCACAAGCATGACGCCGGAAAACAGCCATTTCATGTGCTTTTTCTTCAAAACAATCGCTCCTTTTTCCATGATTTTCATCGATTGTAGCATGTTGAACGATGAGAAATAAGGGACGCTTGTCCTCTTTTCTTTCAAACAAAAAAGCCGGTTTCACCCGGCTTTCTGTTTAATATGAGCGCTCTTTTTTTTCTTCAATGGCCTGCTTCGCTATTTTTGATATGGTCATATCGTCCATTGGCGGGTTATGAAGTCCAGCACGAATATCTCGATAGTAACGCTGAAGCGGACAACTAAGGCTTAAGCTTTTCGCGCCGACTAAACGCATGGCTTTATCGACAATTTGCAGACTATGATTGACGACTGTATGCTTCACAGCGCCGAATTCATTGGATAAAAGCGCTCTTTTTTCTAGCTGCTCATACAATTTAGTCGTTGAATAAATGACGTGACGTGCTTGTTTTAACAGTAAATCGATTTCACCAATGAGATTTTGGACATTGGGCAGATCACTAATCGTTCCGCTGATGCTGTTCGGTGAATGTGTGATGGCATACTGAACAGCATAATCTCTTGCCGCTTGCGCAATTCCTAAATAACAGGAAGGGATATGTGCGATCCAAGGATTTAACGTACCGCCACGAGGCCCTTTTTGCACTTCAACGAGCATGTCGTCTGAAACCTCAACCTGATCCAAAATCAAATCATGGCTTTCTGTTCCTCTCATGCCAACAACATCCCACGTTTCTTCTATAGAAACACCTTTTGTATCACGATGAATTAAAAAGAAGCCCAGCGCTTCTTTTTCTTCGATCCACACGCCAACTAAAAAGTATGTGAGTGCTGGTGACATCGTTGTAAAAATTTTGCGTCCATTGATCACCCATTGATCACCTGATTTAGTTGCTGTTGTCCCGGGTTTGCCCCCTCTTGTTGGGCTGCCTGTCTGCGCCTCACTCACGGCCCGGTTGACAAGGGCACCTTTCTTCACTTCTTCAGCAAAAAAATGCAGCTGCTTTTCACTCCATTGTTTCTTTTCATAAATTTCACCTACCACCCCTTGGTGCCAGCCGATCGATAAGGCAGTCGCTCCATCCATGCTGCCGAGCGTCTCTTGAAATAGAACCATATCCGTCACAGATTGACCTCCGCCTCCATATTCAACAGGCAGAGACAAGGTCGTATACCCCATGTCTACTAATGATTTTATATTCTTTTTAGGAAAATAAGCGCCTTCATCATGTTCTTTTGCGGATTGTTCGATCGTTTCACGAAGAGACTCTAGTTGATGAAGCCATGTTCTTTGAAAATCTGTATTGACAAATAATGCTTTAGACAAAACGTATCCAACTCCTCTGTTTCTCGCAATCTATGATCATGCTGATTATTCCAATTGGAATGAATAAAACATACTTTACTTATAGGATTTAATGTGTTAAATTTTATCAATATTAAGTACATATGTCAAAGGAACGTGATGCTTTTATGATCTCAGCTACTAATCTACATAAATCTTATGGGCAGACCCATGTGTTAAAAGGCATTGATTTCACCGTACAAGAAGGTGAAGTGGTCGCAATTATCGGACCGAGCGGATCAGGAAAAACAACACTTCTTCGCAGTTTAAACAGCCTTGATATTCCAGACAAAGGAGAGCTGACGGTTGGAGAAGCCACGATTCAATTTGAACGATATCATAAAAAAGACCTTTTAAAACTCAGACAGCAATCTTCCATGGTGTTTCAGCATTATCACTTGTTTCAAAATAAACGAGCACTTGAAAATATTACAGAAGGATTGATTGTGTCTCAAAACATGTCTAAAAAAGAAGCAGAAAAGGTCGGAGAGCAATTTTTAACGCGTATTGGACTTCTTCATAAAAAAGATGCGTTTCCGAGTGAATTATCCGGAGGTCAGCAGCAGCGAATTGGGATTGCCCGTGCTCTTGCGATGAATCCTGCGGTGCTTTTGTTTGATGAGCCTACGTCAGCACTGGATCCAGAGATGGTAGGAGAAATTCTTGAAATGATCAAAGATATTGCGAGCCAAGGGATGACGATGGTCATTGTGACTCATGAGATTTCTTTTGCAAAGGACGTAGCGGATACGGTGATCTTTATGGCGGATGGCGAAATTGTTGAGCAGGGATCCCCGGAAGACGTCCTGATCAAGCCACAGCATGAACGTACGAAACAATTTTTATCACGAATTCATCGCGGAATGTGGCAAGGATCGGAGGAAAACAGATGAAGCGAAAGAGAGCATTCACTACCGCTAGTGTCCTTTTGTTTCTCCTCTCGCTCATTGGCTGCAGCAGTGTGAAAACAACGACAGAGGATGGCAGACAGATTGTGAAAGTCGCACTGAGTGCTGAAGTCAATCCGCCTTTTTTAGCCACAAATGACCGAAACGAGCCAATCGGCTATAATATCGACTATTTAAATGAAGTGGAGAAACGATTGCCTCACGTTCATTTTGACTTTATCTTTGGCGAGGAAGAATCCAATTTAATTGGTGTTGGCGCCGGGAAGTTTGAAATGGCAGCTAATTGGTTTTTCAGTAACCCTGAACGCGAAAAGCGGTTTCTTTATCCTAAGGTTCCGTACGGCTATTCGATGACGGGTTTAATTGTGAATGAATCAGAGCAAGATATTCAATCGCTTGACGATATGACATCTAAAAAGCTGGCTCCCGTCAGTCCTAGTGGCGGGCTGCGATCCATATTAAATCAATATAATGAAGAACATGATCCAAAAATTCCACTGACAACTATTGAAAGCCCTTCAAATGAACTCAACTTAAAGCGAGTAGAAAGCGGGCGGTCCGATGCGGCTTTTATGAACATTTCGACCTTTGATACGATTCAAAAGCATCTACACCTTAAGGTCAAAGTTGGCGGCATTGTGTCAAAGGAACCCATCTATCTTGTCTTACAGCCTAGCCAAAAGCAGCTTGCAGGAGAATTGGATCGGGTCACACAAGAGATGATTGATGATGGAACATTACCTGCTCTTGCCAAAAAGTGGTTCGGAGTTGATTTCTTTCAAGATATTGACTACATATCAGAGCAAGGCTATCAATATGAAGAAAGGAAGGAAGCGTCATGACGTTTACAGCAGGAGATTGGCTGCGTATCTTTTTACAGGTGCTTGAACGCCTGCCACTCACTTTTCTTATTATTGTGGTGTCATTGTTTTTTGCCATCATCATCGGCCTGTTATTTGCATGCATTCGAATTAAACAAATCCCAGTGCTGAAACAATTGGCTGTTATCTATCTATCTTTTACACGAAGTACGCCTTTAATTGTTCAGCTATTCTTGATTTATTTTGGACTGCCTCAGCTTTTACTGGTGGCGGGGATTCAAATCAATCATTGGGATCGTGTGTTATTTGTGATGATCACATTCTCTTTACATACGGGCGCTTATTTATCTGAAGTATTCCGCAGTGCGTATTCGTCTGTTGGGAAAGATCAGCTTGAAGCGGCCTACATTGTTGGGATGACAGATACTCAGGCATTGATAAGGATCATTATCCCTCAGGCCTTTCTCATTGCACTTCCAAACCTCGGAAATTACACCATTGATCTCGTGAAAGACACCGCCATTGCGTTTACAATCGGACTTATTGATATCAAGGGGCAGGTCAAGATCATCTTAGGGAATAACTACGGAATCGGCATGTTTGAAGTGTACGTGATCATTGCGATTGTGTATTGGCTTATCTGCATGAGCATTGAACTGATCACCATGCTGCTTGAAAAGAAATTTGTAAAAGGCCGTACCAGCCTGTCACGTTAAGGAGGCGATTTGATGCAAACCATTGATATTCCATTTGCGATTGACCAAGTACCGCATATTCTGAAAGGCGTTCCTTTTACTTTATTGATTGCACTCGTTTCCATGGCTGTGAGCCTTTTGATTGGATCTGTTTTTGCTTTCATTCGTCTCTTTCGTATTCCTGTGCTTCGGCAGTTTGTCACGCTCTACGTCTCATTTTTTAGAGGCACCCCTCTCATTGTTCAGCTGTTTGCTTTCTTTTATGGTCTCCCTTTTATTCTGACAAACATGAGCGGCACATTCGGGCTGACCTTTCATCCAGATATGGTCTCCCCCTTGGCTGTTGCCCTCATTACCTTCAGCCTGCATTCAGCCGCACACTTAACAGAGGTGGTGCGTAGTGCACTCCTGGCTGTAGATAGAGGACAGCTTGAAGCAGCGAAAATTGTTGGCATGACCACAAGACAGGCGATGCTGCGCATTATATTGCCGCAGGCATTTGTGGTTGCCTTACCTAATCTAGGAAATCAGCTCATTCAGTTATTAAAAGCCACATCCCTTTCGTTTACAATTGGTGTACTGGAAATCATGGGAATCTCTCGCATCATTGCAAATGATGGCTATCAGTTTTTAGAAACATACCTCGTATCTGCTTTGATCTATTGGCTGCTTAGCATTTTCTTTGAACTAGCTTTTGCTTTATTAGAGAAACGAGTCAGCGTGTACGGAAGATCTCTTGGACGTTAAAAAAAGAGAATGGCATATGCCATTCTCTTTGTCGTCCTACTTATTCAGCACTGACTAAAATTTTCACTTGATCTTTTTCATTGATTAAAGCATGGAAGCCATCCTCAATCACATCGTCCAGCTTGATTTTTTTTGTGACGAGAGTATCTGCGGAGAAATAGCCTTTTCTCATTAAGTTTAATACAGAAGGGAATACATCTCTATAGCCGATAATTCCTTTAACTGTACGTTCTTTAATGACAATATCATTTGGCATGATTTCTGCGCCCTTTTCCCAAATGCTTACAATGACAGTTTCTCCTGAAATTCTAGTTGATTGGATTGCTTGCTTCAATACAACAGGTACACCTGTCACTTCAAAAGAAACATCGACGCCACCGTTTGTACGGCGTGCAATTTCTTGAACAACATCTTCATACTGAGAAGGATCAACAATGATCGCTCCAAGCTCTTTTGCTTTTTCTTGGCGTTCTTTCGATAATTCAACTGCGTAAATATCTGTAGCGCCAGCTGCTTTTAAAGCTTCAATGACAAGTAAACCAATTGGTCCGCAGCCAAACACAGCCGCTGTGTCGCCAGCTTGTACTTTACTAGAACGAACAGCATATAAAGCAACTGCAGAAGGCTCTACAAGCGCCCCTTGCTCATATGAAATTTCGTCTGGTAATAAATGAAGTAATTCTTCATCGACAGATACAAATTCAGAGAATCCACCGCCGCCTCCGGCAAGTCCTAAAAAGCCCATGTTTTCATCTAAGTTATAAGCACCTTGGTGCCCATGAGTCGCAAAAATAGGCTCTACAACTACTCGATCGCCCACTTTGTAATGGCTCACGCCTTCTCCTACTTCAACAACCTCACCAGAAAATTCGTGTCCCAGTGTGACAGGTGCCTTTTCTTTTGTCAGTGGATGAGGTTCATTCACAGGAATGAAGATAGGTCCTCCTAGATATTCATGTAAATCACTACCACAAATGCCGCACCATTTCACTTTTAGTTTCACTTTTCCTGGAGCAACTGTTGGTTCGTCAATTTCCTCTAGTCGAATGTCCTTTTGATCGTGCCAGCGTAGTGCTTTCATTTGTAAGACTCCTTTTCTCATCAATTTAATTAACTTACTTAAATAATTGTAACATAATTTTTTTAATTTTCTAAGTAAGACGCACTATTTTTTTGTCAGTCAATGGACGAAAGATGACAAAACATAGAAATAGACAGACAAGAAGCATACATATACACCCCGTGATGACGGAGGTTCGTATAGATAAAACGTGTGCAACTCCGCCAGAGATTCCTGTCATACCAATCGTCAGAATAGCTTCACATAAAGCATAAAAGCTCGTCACTCTCCCCATCACTTCTACCGGGATATTCGTTTGATAGAACGTCATAAAACCTGTGTTAGCAAATGCTAAAAAGAATGCTAGAACAAAAAAGCCAACAGCCGCTACCAATAATGAGCTAGAAAAAGCATAGATCAAATAACCAAAAGCAACAAACAAACTGCCCACCCCAAGCATGATGGAAACAGGCAGCCTCTCGACAATGACCGAATTGAGACATGCGCCTAAGATGATCCCCGCTCCAGCCATACTGACAAGAAGACCATATTCTGTATTGGTCAGCATCAGCACTTCTTTTGCAAAGGCTGTTTCAAGTGAGTCAATGGCAGTAGGCAGTACCGTCATGGCGGCACTAAATAATAAATACACCGCCATCACCTGGCGTGACGTCAGACTAAATCGAAGAACAAGCTTCGCATCCTCCATTAACATTGAAAGGGAAAAGCCTTTTTGGCTTTCGACTGATTTTGACAAAATCGGTAAACACAGCGTCAAAAGAGCAGATATAAATAGGCAGATTGCATTTACATACATTGAAAAGACAGGTGTACCGATCAAAAAAAGTAGCCCTGCTACTGCGGGTCCAAGTAAAAATCCACCCGATTGTAATAAAGACCGAATGGCATTAAACCGTTTTCGGTTACCCGCCGGGATAAGCCCTGTCATGTACACCATCGACGCTGGATGAAACATCGCTTGTGCCATCTGAATGAGAAACACCATAACATATAGAATCAGCAGGTGTCCTGAAAATAAGGCAAAGGGGATACAGGCAATCAGAATCGCGCGGGTTATATCTAAACTGATCATCACATTCCGCTGATTCAGCCTATCAATCAAACTGCCAGACCAGCTATTTGTCAAAAGAGCAGCGGCCGGTCTTAGCATATAGATAGCTGTTACAGCAAGTACAGAGCCTGTTTCTTCAAAAATGAGCAGATGGAGGGCAATCATATAAATCCATTCTCCTATGTTCGCAATGCCGATGGCTCCAAGTAAAATACTCATATCCCGCCAATGTTTTTTCATCATTGTCCCCCCTATTTGTCATCAAAAAAATCCCGCCCCCAAGACATTTCTGTCTTGAGGACGGGATTTACTCCGCGTTGCCACCTCAGTTCATTCATCTGTTGCCAGATGAACCTTAGCAGGTCATCATTCACCCTTCTCTGTAACGGGAGAATTTCGCTGCACCACCAACCGAAGGAATCCGGTGCAGAGCTAAGAGGCTTGGTTCCATAACGCTTCCCAGCTCCTTCTCAGCTCAACGGAGTTCTCTGTGTGAGGCAGCGACTATGTACTCTTCTCTATTTGCGCTTTGTTTTCTTTTTTTACTCGATCTTCAGCTGAATTGTTACATATTGTACTGCGGCTGAATCAAAGCGTCAATATTTTTTATATTAATCAGCATAAATCATCTTTCTTGTCATCCCGCCATCAACGACTAAATCTGAGCCCGTCACAAATTGATTGTCTTCATCTGTTAAATAAAAACAAGCTTTGACAATATCCTTTGGCGTACCGACTCGATTGGAAAGATGCTGCTGATGGTCGATCTCTCGAAGACTATTCTCATCCTTCGTTTCAATCCATCCAGGGGAAATGCTATTCACCGTTATGTGATCCTGACTAAAGGAAGCCGCCAGGGCATGAGTAAGCGCTGATATCCCGCCTTTTGATGCCGCATACGCTTCTGTATCAGGTTCTGACATTGTCGCGCGAGTGGATGAAATGTTCACAATGGAACCACCTTTTGGATTCTCTTTCATATAACGCGCTGCTTCTCTTGCACATAAAAAAGTTCCTCTTAGATTCGTATGTAACACATGATCAAACTCATCAACCGTTAATTCATAAGGGGATTTTGTGCACATGACACCAGCATTATTGATGAGAATATCTATCGTTTTGTAACGCTCCACGGCAAACGACATTAAGTCTTGAATATCCTTCTCTTGTTTCACATCCGTTTTTTTAAAGTAGGCTTCATAGGACTCCTTTCTTAGCTGCTCCTCCAAGCATTTGCCTTTCTCTTCATCAATATCCGCAAGCACGACACGCGCCCCTTTTTTTGCATAGCCGTAGGCGATTGCTTCACCAATTCCATTTGCTGCGCCTGTGATGATGACGGTTTTATGTTGAAAATTCATCATTCATCCAATCCTTTCTCTCATAAGATATTGTCGTCTATCATACCATTTTGAGGAGATCACATAAATACAAAAACCCTCTATCGCAATTGAGCCATGGAGGGTTTTGTAAAAACTAAAATGTAACAAAGAAAAGTGATTAATAGGATCTCATATTTTTCAAACCAATCACCATAAAAACAATCGAAAAAGCAGCTAAAACTGCTATGTCTAATAATAAGATTGAGTGATTGACAGTACCGCTCATAATCTCACCAAAACCAGACATCATCCATGTTTGCGGTATAGCCAAAGAGATCTTCTTCATCATGTATGGAACAATATCTAAAGGCCAATAAATACCACCCAGCATGCATGACCCTACAATGACAACTGCACTAAATACTTCAGCTTGTTTTTTTGTATGAGATAAGGTGGCAATCATAAACCCTAAACTCACAACAAGTCCAATAACGAATGATCCAAACACCAAAATAAAAATAAGGTTGCCTAAGTACATATGAAAGAACACAGATAAGACGGTCAAAAGAACTCCAAGCTGTATCCATCCTAGAAGGAAATAAGCCATTAAATAGCCCAGCAGCACATATATTTTATGGATTGGACTTGAAAGCAATCTTTGCCAAGTATAATCTTTATATTCCAAATGAATAGATGACACAGCGCTTGAGATCGCAAACATCATAAACATGATGGTGAAACCAAGCGGAATTAAATTTGGCTGCTGGCTTGCTTGACCATCTTCATTTTTTTCAATTAATGAAATGGTGCCAGATTCATTCAATTTCTTCAATGCATTGATGAGAGAAAGACTTTTCTGCTCTTTTACACCTTGACTGATTTGATAAATGATAGCCGCTGTCTCTTTTAAATAGGGAGCTAAGACTGCATATTCCTCAGTCTTCTTATAAACCATCACATCAAAAATCTCTTTATTTTCTTTTAGATAGGACTTTAATTGGTTTGCAACTTTTACAGACGCAACTACCTTTTCTTCAGATACTAAATCTTTTGCGTCGCTTTCAGTCGCCTTTACCCAGAGAAATTTGGTGTTTTTTTCGAGAATTCGAAAAATTTCTTGATTCAAATGATGTTGACCGGGTTCTTGAATAAAAGCAACTGTTGGTTTCTTTGTATCAGATACCGTACTGCCAAAGATCAAGCTAAATAAGATTGGCATAACAAATAAAAAAATGAGGGTCAATGGGGACTTTAATGTTTCTTTTAACTTTAACGTTATAATGGCTAATATTTTATGCATAACGATGCTTCCTTTCAAAAGACATTCTTAATAAAGCAATGATGAAGAAAGCTAGTCCCATCCCACAGCTAAGTAATAATCCGCTTTGAATTTCACTAAAATCAGCACCTGCCATACTTTTCAAAAACATTTGAAGAGCAAGGGAATTAGGTAAAAAATAGCTGATATCAATCACCCATTGTGGGAATAAGTATAAGGGCACCATACTCCCACCTAAAGCAGCTAACACTTGAGTTCCTAAAATCCCCACACTGTTAAACGTTTTTTCTCTATTGATAAAAGAACCAATCAGCACCCCGAAACCCGCAGCATTTAATATAAAACTACATCCGATCATAACAACAGTAAAAGGCTCTCCCCAGTTCACCTTAAAGACAAAACTAGTAAATAAAATAATGACTGCAAGTTGAATCATACTCATCAAAACGATACCCAATAACTTCCCAACGATGTAACTAGTATTGCTTAATTTTGATACAATCAGCCTTTTATACACATCTTCCTCTTTTTCCTCTATCATACTTCCAACTAGCAAAACAACAGTCATTAATAAAAAAAGCACACCCATCCCGCCAGCGTAGTATTGGAAGGATGTAATCGGCTGGCTGTTGATATGAATATTCCTCTCGTTCACCAGTTCTTTTTTCAGTTGATCAGACACGCTTTCCACTTCTTTACCTTGATTCAACGGCACCAGAATACGATTCATCTGATAATTTTGAAAGAATTGCAGAACCACATTTTCTAGAACCATTTCCTGTAAGGTTGAATTAGGTCCTTTCAAAATATTTAATTGCACATGATCCTGATTTAATAAGCTTTTTTCAAAATTCGGCTTGATGATTATACCCATTGTAATGTCTCTACTATTTAAATCTTTCTCTAGCTGATTTTTCGAGGTGACCTTCACATCAATGATGCCATCGAGCTCACTCTTGGACAACGTCGATAGAAACATTTTACTTGTAGCGGACTTATCTTGATCTGTTATTCCTACACGAAATGAGTTGATGCTGACTTCACTATCTTTCTTCATATGATCTCCAAATGCTGCACCTAATATGGCGATCAAAATGATAGGCATAAAAAAAAGTGTGAAAAAGCTTTTTTTATCTCTAAAAAACAATAATAGATCTTTCAGTACAATCCAAATGCTCATATGCTCACCTCTAAACAATCTAGTCCCGCAATTTTTTACTAGTTAAATACAAAAATACATTTTCTAAATTTGGTTCTATGATTTCTGCTGAAATAATTTGAACATTTAATGCGGTCACACCTTGAATGAGGCGACTTAATAGCTGCTGAGGATGTTGATCGAATATTTTGATTTGATTTCCTTGAACCAAAATTTCCTTTATCGGGTCGTATTCATGTATGTATTGACGCACTCGATCTATTTCGTTTTGTCCATGTTCACATTTGATGGTGAAAATAATCTCCCTTTGATTTCCGACAAGTTCACTTAATTCACGTTGATTTCCCATAGCGATGATAGAGCCATGATCCATAATGGCCATTCTTTCACATAAATATTCGACTTCCTCCATGTAATGACTAGTATAAATAATTGTCAATCCTTCACTATTTAACGTTCTGACTGTTTCTAGTATATGATTTCTAGATTGGGGATCTATACCTACAGTGGGTTCATCCATGATTAATAGTTTCGGTCGATGCAAAATGGCACATCCGATATTCACTCTTCTTTTCATCCCTCCTGAGAATACCTTCACTTTATCATTTGCTCTATCTTCAAGACCGATTAACTCAAGTGTTTCTTGTACTCTGCTTTTTAACTCCTTTCCTGTGAGTCCGTACATTCTCCCCCAAAACATTAAATTTTCTTTTGCTGTTAAATGAAAATATAAAGCAATCTCTTGCGGGACAATGCCAATCAATTGCTGCGCATGTTTTGTTTCTTTGTTTAAATCTTTTCCTCCAATCGTCACAGTGCCGCTTGTTGCACGAATAAGCCCTGTCATTATGCTAATTAATGTAGATTTCCCTGCACCATTTGGTCCTAATAACCCAAACGATTCTCCTTTTTTCAAGTGAAAGGACACCCCTTTTAATACCTGTTTATCCTCATAATTTTTCTTGATGTCATTTACTATTAGCAATAGATATCTCTCCCCTATTCTTCCTATAGTCAAGCGGAATATATGGTATGACCTTCAACTAAAGAGTAATATTTCCAATTTACTCATTTTAACATGTTACGAATTGCAGGAGAATAGTACAGGCCTGTTTAAATTTGAAAACAAAAAAACTTACAGGAACTGCTCTCCTGTAAGTTTTTTCTTCCTCTTATTTTAAATGGTTCAATGGTTCATTATTTTGAAATCATCCCATGCGGATCTATCACAAATTTCTTCGCCACACCCGAATCAAAATCACTGTATCCTTTAGGGGCTTGATCAAGGTCAATGACGGTCGCATTGACGGCTTTGGCGATTTGTGCCCTTCCGCTTAAGATGGATTTCATGAGACTGCGATGATATTGCATGACAGGGGTTTGACCTGTCACAAAGGTATGCGCTTTGGCCCAGCCAAGTCCAATTCGTACTTTAAGAGAACCGACTTTTGCATCCTCGTCTACTGCACCTGGATCTTCAGTGACGTAAAGCCCAGGAATTCCAAGTTTACCGCCAACTTTTGTAATATCCATAATTGTATTTAAAACGGTCGCAGGTGCTTCTCCCTGATCTCCATGACCTGAAGCTTCAAAGCCGACACAATCGACGGCACAGTCAACTTCTGGCTCTCCTAAGATATTCGTGATTTGTTCGCCGATTCGATCATGCTTTCGTAAATTGATCGTCTCGCAGCCGAAGCTTCTGGCCTGCTCCAGCCTTTGCTCATTCAGATCGCCAACGATCACAGCAGAGGCGCCAAGGAGCTGAGCGGAATGTGCTGCTGCAAGACCTACTGGCCCTGCCCCAGCAATATATACGGTAGAGCCCGGCTTTACTCCAGCCGTATAAGCACCATGAAAACCTGTCGGGAAAATATCTGAAAGCATCGTCAAATCCAGTATTTTTTCCATTGCCTGATCTTTGTCCGGAAATTTGAGCAGCTGGAAATCTGCATATGGAACCATGACGTACTCGGATTGACCGCCAACCCATCCGCCCATATCCACATATCCATAGGCGGAACCAGGACGATCTGGGTTTACATTTAAGCACACATGGGTTTTTTGTTCCTTACACATGACGCAGCGTCCGCAAGCAATATTAAACGGAACAGACACGAGGTCTCCTTTTTGAATAAACTCTACATCTCGTCCAACCTCAACGACTTCACCTGTAATTTCATGACCAAGGACAAGTCCCTCAGGTGCAGTAGTACGCCCTCTCACCATGTGCTGGTCACTTCCGCAAATGTTTGTTGTCACCACTTTTAAAATAACGCCATGCTCACATTTGCGCCCAACATTGGCTTTAGGTACACCTGGGCCATCCTTTAAGACCAAATCAGGGTATCCAATATCCTCAACTGCTACATTTCCTGCCCCTTTATAAACGACACCTTTGTTTCCCGACATGTCTCCATTCCTCCCTTTTTGTTTAAAAATGAAGTCTCTACAATTTTCTCTATCTTTCGACGTTTCCCTTCTTCAAACCGCTCATTGTCACAAAAAGACATGAATGATTGTCTATCGGTGAGAGAAAAATGTATCTCCCAGTCAAATAAAAAAGAAAATATTGAAAAAAAAGCTAAACTTTTGTAAAAGGGTGTCGATATAAAAAATAAGCCAGACAGGTATCCTTAATCGACAAACAAATTCCTTATATATACTATCATTCCTTACACACCTGGCTGGCCCCTATATATGAAATGAATGCAAAAGGCTCTTCTCATGAAGAGCCTTTCAGATTGTTGACAAAGGGCTAAAATGATCTTTATTTTAGCCCTTTGTCTTCTTTTCAGCGTGATTGAAAACCTTTGAAGTTTAGGAAGGACGAGTACCGGAGCAGAACGAATTTGACATTCGTGAGCACCGGCGCGCAGGACTGACACCGAATGCGAGGGTTTATCTACACGCTGAGGCTCTTCTCATGAAGAGCCTTTATTTGTTGACACTGTCGCTTTACACGCAAAGAGGCTCCTCTGACGAAGAGCCTCTTTTTTGAGTGCTTGTTCATTACCTGGGAAATATTTTCATCATTTTAAGGCTTTGATACAGATGTATGTATCATAGTGATAAACCGAGACGTCTCTAAAGTGATACGCTGAAAATAGTCGGCTGATCTCTTGTTCACTGTACGATGATAAAGACTGTGAACGTTTATGTTTCTTCATCATTTCCTGCTTTTGAAAAGATAAGAATACTTCTCCATCCACTTGAAGGACGCGGTACACTTCCTTCATCACCTGTTCGATATCTGGCAAATAATAAATGGTCTGCACCGTAAATAATTTATTGAATGATCTGTCTTCAAAAGGTAACTGTTCAGCCTTTCCAAGAGTAATGATGGCTTTGTCCTGTTCCACTAGCTTCTTATTTTTTCTTTTTGCATATTTGATCATATGACGAGAGGCATCCACTCCATACACTTTTCCTCGATCGAGTTTTTCTGCTACTTTTGATAATGTCATGCCTCTTCCAGTGCCAATTTCTAAAATTCGGTCATTTTCTTGTATATTTAAGAGTTGAATCGTCCATTGATTGATATTATGATGATTTTTTTCCATATAGCGGGCAACCCATTTTGAGAACAAGCCTTTTGGTTCCCTCATTTGTTTTCCAATCCAGCTTTGAATCAATGTTAACACCTGCTTTGCACGAGTAAATAAAACTATTTACGAATTTTCTTACTTTTCATATCGGCTCTCACCTAACAAAGGTTAAGACCTAGTCCTAATTTAATTGTCCTTAATTAGACGGCACCTTTTCAGAAAATGTTTCGCAGAACTTTTAAAAATTTTTGATCGAATAGGCGTTTTCATTAATTGTGCTCAGATTGATTTCGTTTTCTGCAGGTGCTGCATATTTTATGAATGTATCTTGATTAGATAAAGGTGGTGCTAGATTATGGGCTTTGGCGGTTATTCTGGAGGCTACTGCGGTGGCTACGGTGGCGGTTTTGCAGGCGGATTCGCATTGCTTGTTGTACTGTTCATTTTGTTGATCATCATCGGTGCAAGCTGGATTTGCTAATGTAAAAGGAGCAGGAAACTATGACGTTTCCTGCTCCTTTTCTTTAATACCAATAAGTTGGGTAATTGTAATTGTACATAGTACGTCTGAGCATTTCTTGCTGCTCTCTTTGCATTCGGTATGGATTGCCGTACCCGTGCTTTAAAGAATGCGGAATGGATGCATACCCGTGCCCCACTGACGGAAACCTCATATATGGTGACATCGCCATTCATTGATCACCTCACAATCTCCTTTTACGGTTATCATATGTGCAGGTGCTCAATGTGGAGCGTGTCTAAACCTGGTCCTTCTCCCTAGTATAACAATCAAGCATTGCAAGCATCTTAAACATGTCAATCTCCTCCTTTTCATCTTTTTTCTTTTCCTGTTTTAGTTCATATACTTTAGTTGTTTCTGCTTCATTTCTTCATAAAAGGTTTCGACTTGTTGTTCATAAAGAACGGTTTCCATGTCTTTGTATTTACGCTGGATCGTCAAAGTAATAAAAAATAAATGGATTGTCATCTACGCTCACCTCCCTTCAGTTCGCAGCACGCGAATAGCCCGCAGATCTTCTTTATCAGTTGACCTGCGGGCACACAAAAATGCAGATCAAAAGACAGTGTCTTTCAACCTGCGATGGATGATACGTAAAAAATCCTCGTTTACTTAAACAGTTTTAAAGCGTGCACCGTAATAGGTAAAGGAAGGACACGAGCTCTTCCACAGGCTGATGACATAATGAAATTGTTTGTTGAATTGATTACAAGTAGATACGAATAACATATTCTTCAGCCTCCTTTACGTTTTTAATTACTTTGTAAGTATATCCAGCAAGCACCATTTTGTAAACCTGTTTTTAGTCATTTAGGTTTTTTTTGTACTTTTGACTAAATTTCTACAGTCATTTTTGGCCGATTGTCCAATACAATAAAAAAGCCCCCTCATCACATGAGGAGACTTTTCGGATTAATCTTCATCTAGTTCTTGCAGTTTTTTTTGAAAAAAGATCGCACGTTTTACACAAAGAAAAGCTGCTAATAAGAACATACAATCTACTGCCATCATCAGCATTTTTGGAGATCCTTCGATGTGCTGGTTAGGTAAGATCGTACCAATATATAAAAAGGCGCTGACAGCAAGCAAAATAAAAGCGTACTGCTTGTAATCTGTCACTAAACCACTCCACTTTTCCTTCACTTGTTTCACCTTCCCGTAATCAATGTCTATTCATAGCTTAACATAGTGAGAGAAAGCGAGGAGCATGTAAATCTATCCATTCGCCAGTGCGTTCAGCCCTTGTTCAATATCATGTAATAAGTCATCAATATCCTCAATACCGACTGAAATGCGAATTAAACCATCTGTGATACCAAGCTCTTCTCGGCGCTCTTTTGGGATGGATGCATGAGTCATTCGAGCAGGGACAGAAATTAAGCTTTCAACCGCTCCAAGGCTTTCTGCTATTGTAAACAGCTTAAGCTGACTTAAAAACACATCGACATTTTCTTCTTTTCCAATATCAAAAGAAATCATCCCGCCGAAGCCTGTTGCTTGTGTTTTCGCGAGTTCGTGACCTGGGTGGGCACTCAAACCTGGATAAAAGACACGTGTGATTGCTGGATGTTGTGCTAAAAATTCGGCGATTTTCTGCGCATTTTGTTGATGTGCTTCCATTCTTAGTCCAAGCGTTTTCATCCCTCTCATGAGAAGCCACGAATCCTGCGGTCCAAGAATACCGCCTGTAGAGTTTTGAACAAAGTGCAGTTCTTCTCCAAGCTCTTTCGTTGCTGTCACGACAAGTCCACCCACAACATCACTATGGCCACCTAAATATTTTGTGGCACTGTGCAGGACAATGTCAGCCCCATATTCAATTGGCTTTTGGAAATACGGCGTAAAGAATGTATTGTCGACAATCATCAAGATGTTGGCTTCTTTTGTGATGTGGCTGATGGCTTTTAGATCGGTCATTTTAAGTAAAGGATTGGTCGGTGATTCAATGTAAACGGCTTTTGTTTCAGGTAAAATCGCTTTTTTCACCGCTTCTGGATCACTAGTATCAACAAAGGTAGCCTCAATACCAATACGATTGAGCACCTTTGTGATGACTCGGTAGGTTCCGCCGTACACGTCGTCTGTCAGAACAATATGATCTCCACTGTTAAACAGCATCATCACTGCAGTAATGGCAGCCATCCCCGAACCGAATGCGTAGCCATTTGCTCCACCTTCAAGGTCACGAATGACTGTTTCCAGTGCCGTTCTTGTTGGATTCGCTGTTCTGGAATATTCATATCCTGTATGTTCGCCTGCTTTCGGCTGCTTGTAGGTGCTCACTTGGTAAATGGGTACAGACACAGCGCCTGTTTTTTCATCACCAGTTGTTCCGCCATGAATCATCATTGTTTTTGGTTTCATTCTATTTTCCTCCCTCATAAATTCCTTTACTTAAATACCGCTCACTGCTGTCAGGAAAAATGGTGACAATAACTGTCCCAGGTGCTGCCTTTTTGGCTTCCTCTAAAGCGGCAAATAACGCAGCGCCAGAAGAGCTTCCGAGCAGAATGCCTTCCCTTTCAGCGGCTACTTTCACCATTCGAAAAGCATCATCATCACTGACGGTGTAAATCTCATCAAATAAAGACGATTCCATATAGTCTGGAATAAATTCAAGGCCAATTCCTTCCGTTCTATGCGGGCCCGGTTCCCCCCCATTTAAAATCGATCCTTCTGGTTCCACAACAACCGTTTTTAACGCCTTATTTTGCTCTTTTAAATAGGCGGCACATCCTTGAAAAGTCCCGCCAGATCCTGCTCCTGCCACGAATACATCAATATTCCCTTGTAAGTCGGACCATAATTCTGGACCAAGTGTTCTATAGTAAGTCAATGGATTTACTCGGTTTTTAAATTGTAACACGCAATAGGCATTGTCAAGGCTTGCCTCTAGTTCAAGAGCTCGATCAATTGCACCCTTCATGCCTTCTTTTCTTGGTGTATGAATAATCTCTGCACCAAGCGCCTTCATCAGTTGTTGTTTTTCTTGACTAAAATGTTCTGGTACAAAAAAAACGGTTCGCAATTGATGCTTTCTGGCACTTAGGGCAAGCCCGATTCCTGTGTTTCCGGCAGTTGCTTCAATAATGGTTCCGCCTGGCCGCAATTTGCCAGATGCCAACGCTTCTCTAATCAGCATGTCACCTAAACGATCCTTAATACTTCCACCTGGATTCATCATTTCAAGCTTTGCATACACCTCAACACCTTCCGGGATGCCAATCCCTGACAGCTTTAAAAGCGGTGTGTGGCCAATTAATTCTGTAATATCCTTTATGACAGCCATATGTTTCCCTTCCTTTGCATGGAAAAGAAGGGGGAAACCCCTTCTTTTATTGTGTTTGCTTTATCATACGCAGGACAAGGTCTGTTGAGTGAATCGCTGCTTGCTCAAGAAATTGATCAAAGGAGATATTGGATTCTTTCCCCGCAATATCCGATAGCGCTCGAACGACAACAAATGGCGTTCCAAAGAGCTGGCACACTTGCGCAACGGCCGCTGCCTCCATTTCCACCGCATATAGCTCTGGAAACTTCTCTCTCACAAACGCTACACGATTCGGATCATTCATAAACGAATCTCCTGTTGCAATCGTTCCTTTTGCCACTTGAATATGATCGATCTCTAAAGCAGATTCCTCTGCGAGTTTCACAAGCTTTTCATCTGCGACAAAAGCAGCTGGCAATCCTGGCACTTGTCCGTATTCGTAATCAAAGATTGTGACATCTACATCATGATGTCTGACATCTGTAGATATGACAATATCACCTACATTTAATGAGTGATGAAAACCGCCAGCAGATCCAGTATTGATCACATAATCTGGCTGAAAACGGTCAAGCAGAAGCGTTGCGCTGACCGCCGCATTCACTTTTCCAATCCCTGATTTTAATAAAATTACTTCTTTATCTTCATAAACACCTGTTGTAAATTCACACCCAGCGATGTTTTCTTGTGTTGCATTCTTTAGTTGATCTCTTAAAATCGTGACTTCTTCTTCCATTGCACCTATTACTGCGATTTTCAAATCAAAAACATCCTTTCATTCCCTTTTCTTCGCCTCTACGATCCAAACAAAATCATTCATTTGATGAAAGGATGTGCTAAAACCTTCTTCTTCGAAGATTTGCTTTAACACATCAATCGATGGATAGTATTCAGTTTCTAAATCCTCTGCAAGCTGGTCGAATCCAGCGGCTTTGGCTTTGTCGATTTCAGCTTGATGTGCTGCTTGATTTTGAAACATTGTATCAGCAAAGACTATTTTACCATCTGAATGAAGGATGTTGCCATAGGTGTGAATGGCTTGTTTTTTTTCTTCGTCCGTTAAATGGTGGAAAGCGTATGAGCTAACGATCGTATCGGGCTCAAATGGTGGCGCTGGAAACGATAAAAAATCCCCATCATGAAACACATTTGGTACTCCCTTTTGAAGAGCTGCTTTCTTCATGGCGTCTGATGGTTCAACGCCAAACACGGTTTTATCTGCTTTAAGCAGTGCCGCCGTTAGATTACCCGTGCCGCTTCCAAACTCAAGGACATATTGACCTGAA
This sequence comes from Bacillus sp. LLTC93, assembly GCF_002993125.1. Lineage (NCBI taxonomy): Bacteria > Bacillati > Bacillota > Bacilli > Caryophanales > Bacillaceae > Bacillus > Bacillus sp. LLTC93. The sequence continues at coordinate 667,342 of NZ_PVME01000001.1, forward strand.
CGTCGAGCAATCTCTTTTAAAATGGCCGGATACCGGCGAAACACTTCTTCATACTGCTCATCATGACCACTTACAGTGTCGTCATAAGACTCAGCCCAATGATCAAATAAAGAAAGAAACTCACGTCCCATTTTCTTTCCCTCCACTTTATCTATTTATTCCTATGCGTATAGTATGTTTTATTCCGTCGAACAGTTCCTATCCTACCACAACTTCTGTTTCTTTCCTACTAAAAAACACTGGGAGGGGTAGAAAAATATTTGCCCTTTTGAAAGAGAGAGATTAAGATGAATGAAGAGCATGGAGGGGTGAATGAAATGGATTTTCAACTGGATTTTTTAAAGGACAAAATTGAATTTTTTGAGGCAACGTCTTTAAAAGAGCTTGAACAAAAGATCCAAAAACAAATTGAACATAATCAGGCGATCCTGCTAACCGTTCATTCAGTGAGTCATCAAACGACTGTGATCGATGACCGGATTTTGTATACAGCGGTTGTTCATTTTAAAGCGAATGTCTAAATAAAAAAAGAAGACAAAGGGCTAAAATAAAGATCATTTTAGCCCTTTGTCAACAATCTGAAAGATAGCATATCTGCTATCTTTTTTTCATACTTATTTTAATTTTTCAACCTTCTCAGGTTTCCACCCTTTTCCATCCACCCACGTAATTTCTACGCGATAGCGTTCACCTGTTGATTTATCACGGATGGTTCCTTTTGCATCTTGAGGTCCTCCGTTATTTCCTAACCAAAGAACAGTCATTTGATCCTCTGAAATTCCTGTCGCATAGGACATGGCTTTGATCATTTCTTTCCAGTCTTTTGAGTTAGAATCATAGGTCGCTGTATGTGAACCGGATTGCTCTGTTCCTACAGGCTCCCAGTCATCGTTTTCGTATGTTTTGTCTACGTCACTCGTTTTACCACCGTCTGTTTCTTTGGCATCTTTTAACGCATCTTTACTTGGCTCTTTTTCATCATCTGTTTTCTTCGAATCGTCGTCTTGATCGGATGAGTCATCTTTTTTTGCATCTGAATCATCGGATGTGTCTTTCTTTTGATCTTTCACATCTTCTTCTGAGTTTTGTTTATTTTCACTCGTTGCAGGTGCCGTTTTCGATGGTGCATCTGCTACATCTGGATCTTTCGGTTTATTAAAAATTAACAAACTCGATGCGACAACCAAAATAAGCACCACAACGATACCAATTAATATGTTAAGCACCATATTCGCCTTTCTGCGCTTATCACGATGTTCAAATCGAGAATTTCTACTCAAAATCTCTGCACTCCTTTGCCTCTGTTCCCTAAGTCGTTACTATTCTAACATGACATGAAGGGATGTTCTATGTCTGTTTCTTTTCAATTTGATTGACCTTTTTTACAATATCATAAAACGCATCATTTGTCTTAGCCCGGCCACTTGTCTCGTCAAGGTGAACAACGACAAGGGCGTATTTTGGTTTTTCCACCGGAAAGTATCCAGCAAACCACTTATGATAAAGTGGATTCCCCTTTTTGTCTTTACTGCCGGTTTGAGCAGTACCTGACTTCCCCGCCACATCGAATGGCAAATCTTGAAACCTTCTTCCTGTTCCTTTTTCAGACGTCACCACCTGCCTTAAGTACTTTTGCAACTTTTGGGCTGTATAGCGGTCAATGCTGTCTCCTTCAGATCGTTTGTTTTGAAAGGATAGCATCGTTGTTCCGTTTTGATACAGCACTTTATCTGCAATTCTCACTTCTTTTCGTTCTCCGCCTCTTGCGATCGTTGCCATCATATTGGCGATTTGCAAAGGAGTCGTTTTGACATTTTTTTGACCTATCGCTGTTTGCGCAATGGCTTTTTTGACATGCTTGTCTCTTTTATCTCCCCACACACTGCCTGTTTCTTCACGATCGAACTGTTTGAATTGCTGTTTATGGTATACATCCCCTTCCCAGCCAGCTCGATCAATGAGTCCAAGCTTTGAAGCCGTCTTTTCGATGATTTGATCATCTGTTTGGATGAGCTGACCAGCGAGTGTTGCAAAGGTATAATTACAGCTTTGCGCAAAGCTCTCAGACAAATTCAGCACTTCCTGTTTTCCTTCTGGCTCTCCATATAAATTCTTTCGACAGTCATACATGGTTTGTGGCTGGTCGAGATTTTTTTCGATCGCTGCGGCAAGCACGGCTGTTTTAAATACGGAGCCTGGTGCAATGGCTGTTAGCATGTAATTTCTTGCTTCATGCCGGTTTTTACTTGTGACATTTGGAGTACTCGTCATGGCCAGCACACCGCTATTTTGAATATCGAGCAGAACAGCTCCGCCTTTTTCGACACCTTGTTCTTTTAGAACCTTCTCCATTTCAGCTTGCATGTCTTCATCCATTGTTGTCTGAACCTGAAGCGGATAAAACGAATGAGCTTCTGCTGTATATTTGACGTCCATCCCAAACAAAGGGTTTCCCCTTCCATCCACATGATATAACAATTTTGTGTCTTGCTCGGGTAATAGAAATTCGTCAAAGGTACTTTCCAGCCCGAATGTACCGATTTCTGTTCGGATTGAAAGCTCTTTTTTATCAGGATAACGCTTTCTCAGTAATTCTGGATTCTCGCTTGTAAAGCCTAATGTGTGGAGGGCAAGTCTTTTTTTGTCCTTCTCTTTCATATATACGCCGTAAACCCCTGAATATTTCATATCATTGATGTCTTTCAGCTTTTTTTTCGTCATGTCCTCTTTTAGAATGAGAGGTTTTTTGGTTTCTGTTAGCTGTTTTTTGAGTTCGTTTTCTTCCATTTCAAGAATAGAGGCGGTTTGCTTTAAATGAGGAAGATCATATTGTAGAAAAGGAAATAAGATGACCGCAGGCTGTTCTTTTGTGAGAAGCGCTTGGCCATTTCGATCTAAAAATTCGCCGCGTCCGTCTGAAATGACCACTTCCTCAGTTCGCTGTCTGACGCTTTCTTGTATTAAATTGATATCAAGCTTTGAAAAAGATTCTGTGAAAAACAGCTGAATTTCTGCCAGTCTTATAAGAAGACCGAGCAGCAGGATAAAAATAATGGCACCTGTCCATTGAATTCTTCTTTTTTTGCGCATAAAAACACCTCGTCCCTATTGTGGACGAGGTGTTTATCGTATAAACGTGATTATGAAATTTTTACAATTTGGACGAACATTTCTCCGCCAGGTGTTTGAACGGTTACTTTGTCATCTACTTGTTTGCCTAATAGGCTTTTTGCAATTGGTGAGTCGTTTGAAATCTTTCCTTCAAACGGATCAGCTTCTGCACTTCCAACAATCGTATAAGACTCTTCTTCTCCGTCCGGTAATTCAACGAATGTCACCGTTTTACCAAGTGAGACAACATTTGAGTTCCCCTCATCTTCGATAATTTTGGCATTACGAATCATATTATCAAGCGTTGTGATACGACCTTCTACAAACGCTTGCTCTTCTTTAGCAGAATCATATTCCGAGTTTTCAGAGAGGTCTCCAAAGCTTCTAGCGATTTTAATACGCTCTACAACCTCTTTACGTTTAACCGTTTTCAAATATTCAAGCTCTTCTTCTAATTTACGCTTTCCTTCTTCTGTCATTGGAAATACTTTCTCGTGTGCCATGAATCATTCACTCCTTCTATTAATCCTCATCATACAAGCTTTCTGCATGTGAGTGACGACTGAAATATACAAGAATGAGGACATGTTCAGGCCCTCATTCCTTCTGTCCCATATTCGTAAAAGTCCATCTTACATGGCGTCCCTTTTAGATGCAACTATTATGCCTTTTGTTTTGACAGGACCACTAGCGGTCTAAAGATAATGTATCTTCATCGCACAAACTGTGGAAAGGCACAGGAAGCTCCTGTACCTCGTTCGGCCATTTCGATCATATGTAGAAGAATAGCTTATCCATTCTTCATCTTCCAATACATAATATGGTCAGTGTACGATATGTCTATGCTATATTATTACAAAATTGCATTTTGATCAAGAATTGTTTGAAAATTTGTGATGATTTGTTTGTCGTTTTTTTAATATACTTTTACAACTTCATTTTTTCACTATATAATAGTGATTTTTCGACTTCTGCTTTTCTTCATTGTTTTCCTATCATATTAAATCTTTCATTCAATGTTTTGCTTCTAAAAATGCGCCATTATCATCTACCACTAGAAATAAGTGATATATTGGTTTTTACTCTCTTCTTCGTGATCATGATGTTGAAAAGACCTTTACATTGTAAAGGTCTTTTTCTTCTTCACCATTTACTCTCCGCGGTTTTGAAGAATCGTTTGAATCTTTGTCACCATGAGGTCGATCGCTACATGGTTTTGGCCGCCTTCTGGGATGATGATGTCGGCGTATCGCTTGGTCGGTTCAATGAATTGATTATGCATCGGTCTGACAACAGATACATATTGTTCGATCACGGAATCGATCGAACGGCCTCTTTCCTTCGTATCGCGTAAAATGCGGCGAATGATGCGAAGGTCTGCATCTGTATCGACATACAGTTTTATATCCATTAAGTCTCTAAGACGTTCATCTTCTAGTGCAAAGATGCCTTCAACGATGATGACATCCTTTGGTTCAACATGTACAGTCTCTTCTGCACGTGTATTTAGTTTAAAATCATAAATTGGTTTTTCAATGGATTCGTATCTTAGCAGCTGTTCCAAATGCTCAAACATGAGGTCATTGTCGAATGCAAGCGGATGATCATAGTTCGTGAGCAGGCGCTCTTCAAATGGCATATGACTTTGATTTTTGTAATATAAATCTTGCTGAAGCATGAGGATGGAATGTCCTTTAAATTGTTCATAGATGGAATTGGTGACGCTCGTTTTACCTGAACCCGAGCCGCCAGCAATTCCGATCACCACTGGTTTTCTCCCCATGGGTCTGTTATTTCCCCTTTCTCATCATGTTGCTAGGGTATACTTTTTGATCAAGCTTAAATTTCACAATTTGCAGCGGATGGCGAGCGGCATCTAGCTCATTCCCTTTTTCATCCCAAATTTTATCGATTTTACAAGTGAAATTCTCAATTTCTGGTCCGAAGAATTCGACTTCATCGCCAGCTTTAAAGAAGTTACGCTGCTGCAATGTCACGATTTGTTCTTTTTCATCATAACGAAGAACAAGACCTGCGAAGTCAAATGTTGTTTTCTTTCCATGAATGCCAAACATTTGTTCATCAGTTCCTGGTACACCTTCGAAAAAGGCCGGAGCTGTGTCACGGTTTGCACATTTATCTAATTCATCTAACCATTCCTGCTGAATGACAAAATTGTCTGGATCAGCACAATAGGCATCGATGACTTTGCGGTACACACTCACAACAGTTGCTACATAATGAATTGATTTCATCCGTCCTTCGATTTTTAAGCTGTCAATTCCCATTTCAATCATTTGAGGAATGGATTCGACAAGCTTTAAGTCTTTTGGGCTCATCGCAAATGGTGCATCTTCTTCACCGAATAATGGTGCTTCCTCAGAACCTTCTAGTTTATAAAGATCATAATCCCAGCGGCAAGACTGGCAGCAGCCTCCGCGGTTAGAATCTCTTGCTGTCATATGGTTACTAAGCACGCAGCGACCAGAGTAAGCAATACACATCGCGCCATGAATGAACGTTTCGATTTCAATATCGACCTTTTCTTTCATTTCTCTAATTTCTAGCGCACTTGTTTCACGTGCAAGCACCACACGCTCAAGTCCTTCTTCCTTCCAAAACTGAACAGCCTTCCAATTTGAAAGAGATTGCTGCGTGCTTAAGTGAACTTCCAGCTTTGGCGCCACACGTTTACATGTTTCAATGATCAGTGGATCAGCCACAATAATTCCCGCTACACCAGCACCTTCAATCCCTTGAAGATATTCCTCTAGCCCGTCCATGTTTTCATTGTGGGCAAAGATATTCGTTGTCACATAAATTCGCGCACCATATTTGCTTGCAAATGAGACGCCTTCTGCCATTTCTTCAATTGAAAAGTTATCAGCATTTGAGCGAAGTCCAAACTCTTTCCCGCCAATAAAGACGGCGTCTGCTCCGTAATGTACAGCAATTTTCAGCTTTTCCAGGTTCCCTGCTGGTGCAAGCAGTTCTGGTTTTTTTGTAATGACACGTCTTCCATCAATCATTTCAGAAATACCATCCTTTAAAAGTGCCATTTCCTCTGCCTCCTCTTATATTAATAAACCGTTTCTTTAAAGAAGAATCCTGTATCAATCGAACGATTGACTGGCTGAATGTCTTCAATCCGCTTCACCCAATCATCTTTCTGATCTTCATAAGCCTCTTTGTCAGTCGTTAGCAAATCAATTGCTTTTCTATATAGAGACGTCACCTCTGTCATATAAGAAAGTGACTTTAAAATTCCGTCAATTTTAAATGAGTCAACACCTGCGTCGACAAACTCCTCTAATTCATCAATCATACACACATCATTTGGACTCATAATATGAGTGCCGTTTGCATCCTCGAAAATAGGATATTTGTTTTGACGCTCTTGGTCATGAAGGAATAGTCCTTCCTCCATATGTCTGCCTTTCACGTCCATTTGTTTGCCCTGGTATTCAAAATAGTTCCCGATGAGCGTACGTTTCGATTGGAACATACATGTCATGCCATGGACTTGAATTTCGATCTCCACCTCGGCATTTTCTTTGATGTCGATCACACTGTCCATGTTCAGCTCTTTGGCAAGAACAGCGCGCGTTGCGCCTTTTCTGCCCCAGTAGTTACAAGTGTAATAGTTTGTCCCAGTCGTTTCTGTACTCCAGTGAAGATTCAGGCTGACCCCTGTTTCCTTTGCAGCCATGATCACTGCCGGGTCTCCAAAGACGACACCATCCACGTTTAATGCATCGAGAAAGGTTAAATAATCTCCAAGCAGCTGCACACGGTCATTATGAAAAATCGCATTCATCGCCACATACACTTTTTTGTGATGGGCATGTGCAAGCTCAACCGTATGTTTCACATCTTCTCTTGAAAACTCGCCTGCAAGACGAATCCCGTATGTCTGTTCGCCTATTAAAAATGCATCAGCTCCCGCCTCGATTAATGGCAGTACGTCTGACACTTTGCTTGGCGTCACAAGCAATTCTGGTTTTTTCATGATTGGTCACCTCTTTTTGTACTAATGGCGATCCCATCTCCAACTGGAATGATACATGTTTGGAAGCCAGGGTTTGACATCAGCCATTGATTGTATCGATCAATTTTTCCAATTAGTTGTTTTTTTCGTTTGTCTTCAATTTCTTCTTCATAATTTGTCGCGACTAAGCCTTTGAATAATACATTGTCTGTAATAATCATTCCGTCATGAGCCAGCATCGGTTCAAACAGCTCAAAAAAACGTTTATACTGCCCTTTTGCGGCATCAATGAAGATCACATCATAGGGCGCCATCGTTTGGACTGTTTTAGCCGATTCCATGGCATCACCAAAGAACACGTGTATTCTTTCTCTTAATTTTAATTCCTCAATGTTCCGTGTCGCTTCTTCATAGCGTTTCGCATTTCGCTCAATTGTGTAAATCTCAGCATCTGGGAGAGCTGTCGCCATTCTAATCGCCGAATAGCCAATAGCTGTCCCAACCTCAAGAATTTTCTTCGGCTTTTTCATAGAAAGCAACTGAAGTAAAAGCTCGATGCTCACCTTTTCCATGATTGGCACATGATGCTCTTTTGCATATATCTCTAATTGAGCGATTGCATCTGGACTTGGTTGAATTAAATGTTCAATATAATCATTTATTTGATCATCTTCAATAGTCATTATATGTCTAGCTCCTTCATGACCTGAAAAAGAAGAGTCCTGCCTATTGCAGCTCTCTTTCTCGTCAATCAATCTTTCGTTCATCTAAGTAAAAACAACCCGATATATTTTACCACAAAGAAGTGGTAATTGCGAACCTATAAAATGGATATTCCAACGAAAAAAACTGCAGGCAATCTGGCTATTGTCTACAGTCTTTTTCGATTCACATGTGCGTTAATTGCTTCCTGTGATGTATTTCGCTTTCGCTTTGTTGTGCTCATTTAACGTTTTCGTAAATACGACTTCTCCATTTTTCTTCGCAAGGAAGTAAACAAAATCCGTTTTCTCTGGGTGCAGTGCTGCTTTCCATGAAGATTCACCAGCATTTGCAATTGGTCCAGGTGGCAGCCCTTTGTTGATATACGTATTATACGGAGATTTCACCTTTAGGTCTTTGTAATAGACTCGGGATTTATGCTCACCAAGCGCATAAAGGACTGTTGGGTCTGTTTGGAGCGGCATGTCCTTTTTCAATCGGTTATAAAACACACTTGAGATTTTTGAGCGATCCGTCTTTTCCGTTGCTTCCATTTCAATCAGTGATGCCATTGTTAACACATCGTGTATGGACATGTTTCTCTTTTTCATGTCTTTTTCATATGTTTTCACGTATTGATCCGTTTGTTTAATCATTGTATCAATGATCGTTTCGAGTGATTCATCCTCACGATAAAATGGATACGTAGCAGGGAATAAATATCCCTCTAACGGATGTTTGACCTGTTTTCCATCAACCTGTGATGTCACCGTTTTCGGGTATTTTTTCATCAACTTTTTTATAAAAGTTGGATCATCCAGCTTCGCTTCAACTTCCTTCGCTGAAAAATTCGTCTGGTTGGCAATGATCGTTGCAATATCAGACAGCTGTTTTCCTTCAGGAATTACAAGCTGAAATGCGTAATCTGTGCCGCCAGATGTCAGCTTTTGAATGAGCTGTTCGGCGTCCATTGTTTGTTTCAAATGAAAGTATCCTGCTTTAAAGCCGGACGCGTTTTTGTATTTTGCATAGTAAGTGAAAATCGTGTCATTCGAAATAAGCCCATTCTCTTTTAAAATGCCCGCAATCTCACGGACAGATGTCCCATTCGGAATATGAATATTAATTGTTTGTTTGCTTTTTTGATCGACCGGTCCAAGTGCTGATTTAACATATAAAAAGCCTGATAATGCTGCAATAATGATCACAGCAAGTACAGATAACAGGACGATCCCCTTTTTTCTTTTGAAAAATGGTCGTTTCTTTTGTTCTGAAAACATGCATGGCCCTCCTCACATCTAGCCTTTATAGTACATGATTCGACGGAGTTCGGCAATTACTTCCCCATGCATCTCATGACAGAACTTCACATAGTACGGCTAAACCAACACCGCCACCACTGCCAATGGCAGCCATGACATAGCTTCCTTTCGGCAAGGCATGAGCTTCGTAAAATAACCTCACCATCATGGAAGCTCCCGATGCGCTGTATGGATGCCCAAAACAAAGTGCACCGCCTCTTCTGTTGATCCGGTCATAAGGTATACCTAACGTCCGAGCAATAAGCGCCACTTTGAGCGCAAACGCTTCATTGATTTCAAACAGCGCTACGTCCTCTATCTTCATCTGTTCCTTATGTAAAAGTTTCTTGATCGCATCAATGGGTGAAGCAGCAGGAAAATGCGGATGCATAGCCGTCACAGCACTTCCGACATACCGTAACTTTGGCCTTAAGCCTTCGGCCTCCGCTTCCGCTTTTTCCATCACAACAACTGCGGCTGCGCCGTCGGCTTCCTTACAGCTATTGGTTACGGTCACAGTTCCTTCTGGTAAAAAGACAGGCTTTGCCCGCTTGATCAGCCTTGCGATTGGTCTTATTTTAGCGGCCGCTTCATCTGTGTTCAGCCCGTCAATCGGAACAATTTCTTCTAAATACGTTCCTTGTTTGAATGCCTCTATACTTCTTTCCCAGCTTAAAAGCGCATAATCATCTTGTTCTCTTCTCGTGACAGAAAATCTTGATGCGGCCAGCTCTGCTGCTTCTCCCATATGTGGATCTCCCAACCACTCCGGTGAAAAGCGGGCTCTTTCTTTCATTGGTGATCCTGAAATGCTTTCAGTCCCGCCTGCGATATACATCGAGCCCTCCCCCGATTGAACCATGACACAAGCTGTTCTAATCGCTTCAAGACCAGAGGCACACTGCCTGTCAATGGTCATGCCGGGAATGTGTAGAGACATTCCTGCTTCTAATGAGGACAGGCGAGCAATGTTTCCCCCACCTCCTACTACATTGCCTAAAATCACGTCATCTGGCTTCCTCAGCTGAGACAAATGCTGAATAAGGGGCGCCGCTAAATGCTCTGGACGGTAATCCTTCAGCATTCCGTTTTTGTCACCGAAGGGTGTCCGTTTCGCTTCCACTATGACTGCTTGCATGCCAATTGATCCTCCGCCCACTTTTTCATGCTGGCACGGGCGATTTTCCCGCCGGATGTTTCAATCATTTGGTCAATGACAAGCCATTTTTTTGGTACCTTATAAGCCGCTAGTTTTTCTTTGGCAGCTTGCCGAATGGTTTTCGTCTGCTGCGCTTTTTCTATAATGGCAACAGGGATTTCACCCCAATATGGATCAGGAAGGCCAATGACGATCGACCGCTTCACCTCTGGCTGTTCATTTAGCACCCGCTCAATTTCCTCTGGAAAAATATTCAGTCCTCCATAGACGATCATGCCATTCTCACGGCCGCTCATATACAGATATCCGTCTTCATCCAGCCACCCCATATCATAAACTGTCAGCCATTCCTGCGGAGGTTTTTCCTCGTGTAAATAGCCTGAAAAAGACATCGGGCTTTTCACATAAATTCTCCCTGTTTCATTTGGCTGACAGATGGATTGATCTGCTCGCCTCACTTCAACTTGAATCGTAGAGAAAGGCCGTCCGACAGAAGAAGGCTTTTGCAGAAAGTCAGTTGAAGATAAATAGGAGACAAAACTCAACTCTGATGTTCCATAAAAATCAAAAAATGTGATATGGGGATAGTTGTTTACTAGTTGTTTTTTTGAAGAGATTCCCCAATCAGCCCCAGAGGATATGACGAGAAGCGGGGTGTCTCCGAAAGCATCAATTTGCAGTAATGATTCTGTCATGGTAGGGACCGTATAAACAGCAGTGATGTCTCCCCTTTCTAGGGCTGTCTTTCCTTTCTCTGGCACAAACTTTTCTAATAACGTCACCGTGCCGCCAAAGTATAGTGTACTGATGGCACCATATAAAAAATGAGAGGATAAGAGTGTGCCTAAAATGAGAACATGATCTTGATGAGTGATCCCAAATTCAGAGGCTGTCATTCGAAAGCTCTCGATCCATGAATGCTGACGCCTCATAAAGGCTTTGGGTGAACCCGTTGATCCTGAAGTAAACCCCATATAAAAGGCAGGATCTTCCTCGGTATCTTGATTGTTAGATTGAACGTATGTGATAGGGCTCATTCTTTCTTTCCATTCAGATAAAGAAAGAACCGGTATGTCTACCTTGTTCTTTTCAAACCTTCTCATATATCGATCCTCAATAATGACGAGATCCGCCTCACTTAACAAGAGCTTTTCTACACATTCTTCATGGCTCCATCTCGGATCAAGAGGAACGGCTGTCCATCCTGCGCAAGCCGCTCCAGCAAATATTTGTAGAAAAGAAGCACCATTTGATACTAAAAAAGCGACTCTTTTTTGGTGATGAGCCGTTTCATTTAGCCACTGTGCTGATGTTTGCACGCGTTCATACCAATCTTGATAAGTGATGCTCTCTTGTTCATCTATGATGGCGATATGATTTGGTTTCATTTTTGCATGTACTGCATAGCTTTCAGTTATTCTAATCAAACCGCACGCCTCCCTTTATGTAGGTCCCTTTTTCGATAGGACATTGCTTGAATGATTTTCACCGTGAAGACAGCACACATTCCAGCTTTGATGAGATCACCTGGTACATAAATCAAACTGAGCAGAGCTGCCTGTGTGACTTTTATATGCATCATCATGGCTTGGAAAGGAATGCCGCATACATACAGAATCCCGATACTGCATACCCCATAGATCATAAAAAGACGCAGAGCGGTCACTTTTTTCAGCCGGTTCAACCACAGGCTGATCATAAAGGCAGCCACTGGATAAGCAAGTAAAAAACCACCGCTTGGTCCAAAAAAGACCCCAATCCCGCCTCTCCCTCCAGACAAAAGAGGTGCGCCTGCTGCCACAATCAGCAGAAAAAGAAGTAAACTGATCAGCGCTTGTTTTGGCTTTAACAGCCCCCCTGCAAGCAAAAGACCTGCGGTTTGCAATGTGATTGGTACCGGTGTAAACGTAAGTAAAATCGGCGGGATCAACCCTAACATCCCAATGACTGCTGTCATTAACGCCATTTGCATCATATCTTGAATTTTCAACATTCATGCCCCTCACTCGATTCTTTGATAAAAATAGAGTAAAAGTTCGAGTGTTTTATGTCAACCTTAAATTAATTAAAGTTAACATATTAAGCATAAAAAAGACCCGTGAAAAAAGATCATTTAGATCATACTCACAGGCCTTTTGTTTGTTCTATTCTTCGTCTTCTTCTTGATCTAAGAACGTATTTAACGTTTCTTCGATCATGTCCCACTCTTCATCTGTTTCGATTGGCTCTAGCTCGCCATCTTCACCGTCTTCGTTCGGTGTGAAGCTTGATGCATGAATTTCAATTTCTTCGTTGTCTTGCTCAGAAATAGGGTAGTAAAGAACATATGATTTGTTAAAATGGTCGCTTTCAAAAGTAAATAGTACTTCGCAAAGCTGTTCATTTCCATTATCATCAACGATTGTAATTTGCTTTTCTCCGTGTTCCATTTGATTCACCTCATTTTAATTTAAGCTGTCTAAGTACCCTTGCAGGATCATGACAGCCGCCATTTTATCAATGACTTTTTTACGCTTTTGTCTGCTCACATCTGCAGAGATGAGCATTTTTTCCGCTGCCATTGTCGACAGACGCTCGTCCCAAAGCACAACAGGAACATTGTACGTGTTTTCTAACACTTTCGCAAATGATTGGCTGGCTTCGCCTCTTGGACCGACCGTACCATTCATATTCTTTGGAAAGCCAAGTACGATTTTATCCGTTCCGTATTGCGCAATGATGTCAGACAGGCGGGTGAGACCAAAATCTCCGCCTGCTTCATCAATTTTAATTGTTTCAATCCCTTGCGCAGTCCATCCCATTTCATCACTGATCGCAACACCAAGGGTTTTCGTGCCTAAATCTAAGCCTAAAATTCTCATGTTTTACGCCTCTTTATGTGTCTCTAAGTACGATTTAACCAATTCCTCAATTAATTCGTCTCGTTCTAGTTTACGAATTAGGTTGCGTGCATCCTGATGTCTTGGAATATAAGCAGGGTCGCCTGACAGCAAGTATCCGACAATTTGATTGATCGGGTTGTATCCTTTTTCTTGGAGTGCGTCATAGACTGTAATGAGCACTTCATTCACATTGGTTTCAGCTGAATCATCAGAGAAGTTAAACTTCATTGTCTTATCAAATGAACTCACTGCTTCTTGCACCTCTCTTCCAACATTCTACTAGCAAGCTTTTTTCTAACCGCTCATCTAATACCATTATTCTACACTACATTGCCTGATTATAAAACGGATTTGACAGATTCTTCGACAGTTGCCAGTGCTTCTTCAAGCTTTTCTGGTTGTTTCCCGCCTGCTTGCGCCATGTCTGGACGTCCGCCTCCGCCTCCGCCGCAGATTTCAGCTGCCTGCTTGACAAGCTTCCCTGCATGAAGGCCTTTTTCGATAACGTCTTTTGTCACTCCTGCTGAAATGTTTACTTTTCCATTTTGAACGGCTCCGAGCACGATGACAGCTGATCCTAATTTCGCTTTTAAGTCATCTACCATTGTTCTTAAATGGTTCATGTCTTTGGCGTTTACTTTTTCTGTTAACACTTTCACTCCGCCAATGTCTATTACTTTTTCTAAAATAGAGCCTGCTTCTGCCTGACTTAATTTCGCAAGAAGGGACTCGTTTTCTCTTTGAACCTCTTTTAAATCTGCCTGTAATGAAGCGATACGTTTTGGTACATCTTTTGTATTTGACTTAAGCTCACTAGCTGCCTGCTCTAAAATAGCCAGCTGGTCATTTAATTCTTCGTAGGCACCTTTACCAGTGACAGCCTCAATACGGCGCGTTCCAGCACCAATACCCGATTCAGATGCAATTTTAAACAAACCGATTTCCGCAGTATTTTGTACGTGACAGCCGCCGCATAGCTCGATGCTGTAATCGCCTACCTGGACAACGCGGACAATATTGCCATACTTCTCACCAAACAGCGCCATTGCGCCCATTTCTTTCGCTTCAGCAATTGGTTTTAGGTCAATGGCAACAGAAATGCCTTCCCAAATTTTTTCGTTGACGATTTTTTCAATCTGTGACAATTCTTCTTTTGTTACTTGTCCAAAATGAGAGAAATCAAAGCGAAGTCTGTTTTCATTCACCAATGAGCCTGCTTGGTTCACGTGGGTGCCCAGTACATCTTTCAAAGCCTGATGAAGCAGGTGCGTCGCTGTATGGTTTTTCACAATGCCTTTTCGAAGAGCTGATTCCACTTCTGCAGTCACTTCAAGTCCTTTTTGAGCCGTACCGCTTACGACCACTCCTTCATGGACATGCTGACCGTTTGGCGCCTTTTTCACATCCTTGATTTCAATGATGGCTTCTGCGCTTTTTAATGTCCCTTTATCAGCAACTTGTCCGCCGCTTTCTGCGTAGAAAGGTGTTTCATCTAATAAGATTTGCACCGTTTCTCCTTCATGTGCTTCCGCGACAATTTCACCATTTTGAAGCAATTCGATCATACGGGAGGCCGCAGTTAAATTTTCGTAACCAACGAAGGTACTCTCTACTTTAATATCACCTAGAGCTCCGCCTTGAACCTGCATACTGCCAACATCTTGTCTCGCATTTCTTGCACGTTCACGCTGCTTCTCCATCTCTGCCTGGAAGCCTTCTCTATCGACTGTCATGTTCTCATCTTCTGCATATTCTTCTGTCAGCTCGACAGGGAATCCATACGTGTCATACAGCTTAAATACATCTTCACCTGAAATCTGTGAGCTGCCTTTGTCTCTTTCTTTTTTGATCACTTCTGACAAAATGGCTAACCCTTCATTCAGTGTTTCATGGAAGCGTTCTTCCTCGTTTTTAATCACTTTCGCAATAAATTCTTCTTTTGCTTGTACATCTGGATAGAAATCCTTCATGATCTCCGCCACAACTGGCACTAGATCATACATGAATGGACGGTGAATATGGATCGTTTTTGCATAACGCACGGCACGGCGCAGCAAACGTCTTAACACATACCCGCGGCCTTCATTAGAAGGAAGCGCTCCGTCACTTACGGCAAAGGCAACAGTCCGGATGTGGTCAGCAATGACTTTAAATGCTGTATCCTTTTCCTTCGTCTCCCCATAGCTTTCTCCAGAGATGGTTTCTACAGCACGAATAATCGGCATGAATAGATCTGTATCAAAGTTCGTCGGGACGTTTTGAATGACAGATACCATTCGTTCAAGACCCATCCCGGTATCAATGTTTTTCTTCGGCAGTGGTGTGTATGTACCATCTGGATTATGGTTGAATTCGGAGAACACAAGATTCCATACTTCTAGATAACGCTCATTTTCCCCGCCTGGATATAATTCTGGATCGTTCAAGTCGTGACCGTATGCTTCGCCGCGGTCATAGAAAATTTCCGTATTCGGTCCACTCGGCCCCTCGCCAATATCCCAGAAATTTCCTTCAAGGCGAATAATACGGTCTTCAGGTACACCAATTTTATCTCTCCAAAGAATATACGCTTCTTCGTCCTCTGGGTGTACAGTGACAGATAACAAATTCGGATCAAAGCCAATCCACTCGTCACTCGTTAAGAATTCCCAAGCCCAATCAATGGCCTCTTCTTTAAAATAGTCACCAATAGAAAAGTTGCCAAGCATTTCAAAGAACGTATGATGACGAGCTGTTTTCCCAACATTCTCGATATCATTCGTACGAATGGATTTTTGCGCGTTACAAATACGCGGATTGTCAGGAACCACGCGGCCATCAAAGTATTTCTTTAATGTCGCGACCCCGCTGTTAATCCATAACAGTGTTGGATCATCATGCGGTACAAGTGACGCACTCGGTTCTACAGCATGTCCTTTTTCTTTAAAAAAGTCTAAAAACATTTGACGTACTTGAGCAGAAGTTAAAGTTTTCATTCAAAAATCCTCCCTTTTCATTTTATTAATCTCCACACAAACGAAAAAACACCCCGCCCTATGCAAGCATAAAACTACTTACACAGGGACGAGATGTTCTCGCGGTACCACCCTGATTATAGACATGTTCGTCTATCACCTTCACATCCGATAACGCTGGAAGAGAGCGGCAGTGTTTATCTGCACTCAGGACTAGCTTCCGTTAAAGGTCTGATAAGGCTTTTCTCAGCAAAATAAAGCCTCTCTCTGCAACAGCTTTTTAACGTACTCGGGTCCATCATTGAATTCAATATGTATGAATCGAAATTATTATAGACAACTCGGCTCGTCTTGTCAATGAACGCTTCGCCTCATCAGGATATATTGCACAATCATAACCCTGATAATCGCGGCAGTTGGTACGGCTAAAATCATTCCAATTAAGCCAAACAACTCTCCTCCTGCGAGCAAAACAAGCATAATGACGACAGGATGCATATGAAGACTTCTTCCAACGATAATCGGGCTAAGTATATTGCTTTCCAAAAATTGCAGCACAGCCACTGTGATCAGCACAATGATAACCGATTTCACCGAAATGGTAAAAGCAATAAATACAGCAGGAATCGCCCCAATAATAGGACCAAAATACGGAATCACATTCGTTGCTCCAATCAGCATGCCTAATACAAGCGGATACGGGATATGAAACAGCCAGAGAACGATGGCTGCTGCTCCCCCAATCAATGAACAAACAAGCAATTGTCCTCTAATATAATCACCAAGCGAGTCGTCGACTGCTTTCACAAATGCGTGTCCTCTCTTTCGAAATCTTGGTGGGGTTAAATACCATGCAGCCCGTTTCATTGTATTCATATCTTTCACCATATAAAAGACAAGAAAAGGAATGAGCGCTGCGACTAATGCGTAATCAAATAATACTTTACAGCTTAGAATCATCCGCTCTGCCCCATTTGCTGCATATGTTTCCGATTGGACAATCAAACGATCAAGCCGTTCATGCAGTCCGTCAGGCCAATGGCTTGTATGACGATGAATATGAGATAAAGCGCCATTATAGGTTTCGGCAAGCACAGGAATTTGTTCAGACAGCTCATTTAACTGCGTAATCATGACAGGCGCCCCTTTATAGACCGCAAAACCAATCCCACCAAAAAACAGCACATAAATCAATAAGAGACTGACTGTTCTCGGCAAGCCTCGCCCATGCAGCCTTTCCACAATAGGATAAAGCAAATAAGAAATAAAAATGGCAATGAGCAGCGGAATAAGAACCGCTTTTAACAATAAAAAAATAGGCATCCATAACTCGTCGAGCTGAACCAAAATGAGTAAGGATGCAAGGACAAGCAGTACACCTGCAGCATATATTAGAAATTGGATCGGACGTTTCTTCACCTTTTTCACCTCTTTTCTTATTGTTTAACCATCTTCTGCAATTATCCATGTAAATAAAATTTGTCCTAACTTTGTTAAAAATGAATACACATGAAACATACAGCTCCTTCCAAAGTCACTGTTTGCTGTAAAATCTCGTTAGAAAATATTCCATTATTTACTTCTTTTTACACAAGGTATGCTAGAATCCACTTTAGCCAAATAAACAGAAGAGGAGGTTCTTCATGATCACATTCGAAGAAGTCAACAAACATTATGGCCAGTTCCATGTACTTAAGGACATTAACCTACATATTCAAAAAGGTGAGGTTGTTGTGATCATCGGTCCTTCAGGGTCTGGTAAAAGCACGATGCTCAGGTGCATCAATCGTCTCGAAAGCATTGATGAAGGAAAAGTACTTGTCAACCAAGTGTCTGTTCAGCATCCGAAGACCAACATCAATCTTGTTAGGCAAAATATCGGGATGGTGTTTCAGCATTTTCACCTCTACCCGCATAAGACGGTGCTCGAAAACATTATGCTTGCGCCGATGAAGGTCAAAAAAGTGAGCAAGGAAGAAGCGAAGGAAACAGCTGAATTTTATTTAAATAAAGTTGGCATTCCTGATAAAGCAGACACCTACCCTTCACGACTTTCCGGAGGACAGCAGCAGCGCGTTGCCATTGCAAGGGGGCTTGCTATGAAGCCTGAGGTCATGCTTTTCGATGAACCGACATCTGCTCTTGATCCAGAAATGATCGGTGAGGTACTAGATGTAATGAAACAGCTGGCCCGCGAAGGAATGACCATGGTTGTCGTCACACACGAGATGGGATTTGCCCGGGAAGTGGCTGACCGCATTGTCTTTATTGATGAAGGTAGAATTCTTGAAGAATCAACACCCGCTGCATTTTACGAGAAACCGCGCGAGAAACGTGCTCAGTTATTTTTAAGCCGTATTTTAAATCACTAGGGGGAATGGTTTGATGAAAAAAATGAAACGTTTTGGTCTATTACTCTTTATGACTTGCTGTATGGTCGCTCTGGCTGCTTGTGGTTCTACTGAAAAAGGCTCGACTGATGCGAAGCAAGGAAGTTCATTAGAAGCCATTAAGAAAGACAAAAAAATCATTTTCGGTGTAAAGAATGACACCCGTCTTTTCGGTCTAAAAAATCCTAGCAACGGAGATATTGAAGGGTTTGATATTGATATCGCTAAAGCCATCGCAAAGGAAATGCTCGGCGATGAAGGAAAAGCAGAATTCAAAGAAGTGACATCTAAAACAAGAATTCCTTTGCTGCAAAAGGGTGATATTCATGCGATTGTTGCTACTATGACCATTACAGAAGAGCGCAAAAAAGAAGTCAATTTCTCAGATGTTTACTTTGAAGCAGGACAATCACTGCTTGTGAAAAAAGGAAGCGACATTCAATCAATTGATGATCTCAAAAAAGGAACGAAGGTGCTTGCAGTGAAAGGATCCACTTCGTCTCAAAACATCCGCGAGAAAGCACCTGAAGCATCTGTTTTAGAATTTGAAAACTATCAGGAAGCCTTTACAGCACTAAAATCAAACCAAGGGCAGGTGCTTACAACAGATAATGCCATCTTATTTGGCATGGCAGACGAGGATTCAAATTACGAAGTCGTCGGCGGAACCTTTACAGATGAGCCTTATGGCATTGCTGTGAAGAAAGGCGATCAACAATTGACAGATGCCATTAACAAAGCGTTAAAGGCTTTAAAAGACAATGGAGAGTATGACAAGATTCATAAAAAATGGATCAAAGAATAATCGTTTGACGAAGTCAAGATGCCCACAGGTGAGCCGCTCATTGGCTCCCCTGTTGACCAGGAAGGAAGTGAACTGATTGCTGCGGTTTTCAATTTTAACTGAAAACTTCAATCTTTATTTAGAAGGGTTTAAATATACCATTGGTGCAAGTGTCATTGCTTTGATTGGAAGCTTTTTGATCGGTACACTCATTGCGATTATGAGAATTGCTCCACTAAAGCCGCTCAACTGGTTAGGAACGGCTTACGTGGAATTTATTCGGAATATTCCGTTATTATTAATCACATTTGTTTTCTTCTTTGGTTTACCAGTGCTAGGTATTGTGGCAGATGGCTTCACAGCTGGAACCATTGCTCTGGCCATCTATACCTCTGCATTTATTGCTGAAGCCATTCGAGCAGGTATACAAGCTGTACCGCTTGGACAAATGGAAGCAGCCCGGGCTTCTGGTCTTTCATACGGCGGGACGATGCGATATATTATTCTTCCGCAAGCGATAAAAATTGTCGTTCCCCCTCTTGGGAATCAATTTATTAACCTTGTCAAAAACTCCTCTATTCTAGGTGTCATTGCCGGGTTTGATCTCATGTATCAAGGAGACCTCATCGCTTCTAGAACGTTTGTGACATTTGATGTATACATCTTTGTTGCCATGTTTTATCTGCTATTAACCATTCCGCTCAGTCTAGGCGTTGGTTATTTAGAAAGAAGATTGGCAAGAAGCCACTAGAAAGGAGGAAACACAATGGATTTTATAGGTGCCTACCAGCCTGATCATCTCGCCTTTTTACTTGAAGGATTTGCTATCACCTTAAAAGTGGCTTTTATCTCCATCATTTTGAGCTTTATCATCGGATTAGTTGTTGGCACATTGCGGTTCGCTCAAATTCCGGTTTTATCAAAGGTGCTGGCGGTCATCGTAGAAACCATTCGGAACCTGCCGCTTTTGCTGATCATCTTTTTTACGTATTTTGCACTGCCTGAAATCGGCATCAAACTAAGCATCACAGCCTCTGCCATAGCAGCTTTAACCGTATTTGAATCAGCCATGCTGTCAGAAATTATTCGGAGCGGTCTAAAATCAATTGATAAGGGCCAGATCGAAGCTGCCAGGTCTTCTGGTTTAACCTATATTCAAACATTAAAAACGATTATTATGCCCCAGGCTTTACGCCGTATGGTACCACCGATTGTGAGTCAATTTATTTCACTTTTAAAGGATACATCGCTTGCTGTTGTCATTGCGCTTCCTGAACTATTACATCACGCACAAATTTTAAACGGTCAGAGCCAGTCGTATTTACTGCCTATTTTCCTATTGGCGGCTATGATGTATTTTGTTGTCAACTTCAGCTTATCCTTACTTGCACGCCGATTAGAATACCGGCAGGCATAAAAAAGACATCCGCTTGACGGATGTCTCAGATTGTTGACAAAGGGCTAAAATGATCTTGATTTTAGCCCTTTGTCTTCTTTTCAGCGTGATAGAAAACCTTTGCAGTCTAGGAAGGACAAGCACCGGAACGGAGCGAATTTAACATTCGTGAGTACCGCCGCGCAGGCCTGACACCGAATGCGAGGGTTTGTCTACACGCTGGACATCCGCTCATGGTGGATGTCCCTTTTGTTTAAAGCATTCGCATAACACGTTTTCTTAGCTTTTTCATATCCCGCTTCGATGGCATATCATATCGACTTGCAAAGTGATATGCCAGTGCACCTGCACCAAGCGTTAATAGTGAAGAAGTCATTTTGCCCATTCGAAATTCCCCCTTAACACTTATAGTTGAATTGAACGTTCATCATCACTAAACAGATCATCTAAACTGCTTAGTGTACCGTCTTCCTCCACTTGGTGTGTAGATATTTTGCCTTTTGACAGCGTCAGTTCAATAAAACAGCCCCAGCAATAATATTGATTGACCCCAATTTTTCCGATGTCTTTACATTTGCAATTTGGGCAAATGAGCATAATCAGCACCTCTTTACGTTCGGTTTAGAACAAGTGCTTCCTTTTGAACGTTCATCAAGGTTCCGGCAGCATGCAGCTGTTTTCGAATCCCTGATAGCTCTGTAAAGAAGCCGTCCGAGAGTTCATATGCTACGATTGTGCCCGAATTTGCGCAAAAGTATACATCTTCCAAAATACCTAAATTTTCACCATCAGCTGATTGCATCATTTTCTTTTTCAATTTCGAAAATAATAAGGATGGGGCAGAGGAATCCATTCCGACTCCCTCCTGGCAGCTCACATATAGACCTTTGTCTGTCAGCTTATCGCCAGCTGAGAATGGAATGAGTGCACAGTCTTTCTTTTTCCCCTCTAACACATATCCCCCGCAGCTGCCGCCGGCTAATAAGCAAATATCTTTGATGGCACCAAGTGAATGAGACTGCTCACCTGTATAGATCGACATTCCTTCAAGCTCTCGACATGTTCTCAAAATGTGCTCAACCACCTTTTGCGGAACAGTCTTATCGTGTGCGTTTGCTTCATGACTCATACGAAGAAATGGCTTCCATGAAGGAAGCCATTCAGATTGTGAACAAAAAGCTAAAATGATCTTTTTTAGCTTTTGTCTTCTTTTCAGCGTGATATGAAAACCCTTGAAGTCTAGGAAGTCCGAGTACTGGAGCGGAGCGAATTTGATATTCGTGAGCACCAGCACGCAGAACTGACAACGAATGCGAGGGTTTGTCTTCACGCTAAATGGCTTCCATGAAGGAAGCCATTTACTCTTGCATAAAATCAAACGGGGTGATTCCCTCCATGCCAATATTTGCGTCATGTACGCTAAACGGCAGCTCTTTCTGGAGCGCTGCAAGCTCCGCATCCATGACCTCTTCGGTTTGAACAAGGCGCATCGTTAAGGACGTTTGTCTAAGGGAATCCTCATTATTTTTCACGCCCCACTCCAGTGCTGATTCTTCGCCACACAGAATCAAAAACTTTTTGCTTCGTGTAATCGCTGTGTACAGCAGATTTCGCCGAAGCATTCGGTAATAGCTTCTTACGACTGGCAGGACAACGATGGGAAATTCACTGCCTTGTGATTTGTGAATGGAGCAGCAATAGGCATGGGTAAATTGATGAAAATCTTTTTTCGTAAAGGTGATTTCGTTCCCATCAAAGGAGATCACGGCCATGTCTTCTTTTTCTGTGTTTTCTTTCGCATAAAAAATCGAGACAATTTCGCCAATATCACCGTTAAAAATGTTGTTCTCCGGCTGATTCACAAGCTGAAGCACCTTATCTCCCGTCCGGTACACCACATCACCGAACGGGATTTCTCTGCCTTTTGGTTTTTTAGGATTCAAAATGTGCTGAAGCATTTTATTCAGTTCATTGATACCTGCTTTCCCTTTATACATGGGTGCCAGCACTTGAATATCTTTTGCTGAATAGCCTTTTTGAGCAGCGTTGCTGACAACTTTCTCAATGACTTCTTTCATTTGATCAGCTGAACATTGAATAAAGGACCGATCCTTTGAGCGTGCGGTAATATCTTTTGGCAGCACGCCATTTTTCATATCATGTGCAAGTTCAACAATGGTTGAGCCGTCTGCCTGCCGGTAAATATCTGTTAGGGTAACAGCTGGCACGGCCTGTGAGGCAAGTAAATCTCTTAACACTTGACCCGGTCCGACAGATGGAAGCTGATGTTCATCTCCTACCATAATGACTTGAATGTGATCAGGGATCGCTTTAAACAAATGATTCGCAAGCCAAATATCTAGCATACTCGATTCATCAATGATGACAAGCTTTCCTTCAATCGGCTGTTCATCATCATGTGAGAAGCCCTCTGATCCATTCCAGCCTAATAGGCGGTGAATTGTCACAGCTGGAAGCCCCGTTGATTCTGTCATCCGTTTAGCCGCCCGTCCAGTTGGCGCCGCAAGCACAAATGGAAAAGATTCATCTTTTTTATAATCACTCGGATCAAGAGATACACCGTGAAGATCGCTATAGAGCTCGACAATTCCTTTAATGACGGTTGTTTTCCCTGTCCCAGGCCCGCCTGTTAAGAGCAGCATCGGGGACATGAGTGCCTTTTGAATCGCTTCCTTTTGTGTCGGAGCATACTGCACACCTAGCCGTTCCTCTAGCTCACCAAGTGCAAGAAGGAATTCTGATTCGGGAAATTGATCTGCATATTCCGTTTGGGAGACGATTTTTTGAATACGTTTGGCGACACTTTGCTCCGCATAAAATAAGGACGGGTGATAGCAGCGGTCATCTTCAATGATCATCTCTTTTCCTTCGCCAAGTGCCATTACCTGATTGGCAACGTCCATTTCAGTCACTTTGTAATCATTGCTTGTTTGATTGAGCAGCTTACGGGTTTCAACGATCAGATCTTTCGTTTGTATGTACGTATGACCGTCCTGAAGGCTCGCTGACTCAACTGTATAAAGCAAGGCTGCCCGGATTCGCTCTGGGTCACTTCCTGATATCCCTGTTCTAGCACCGAGCTCATCTGCTTTAATAAATCCGATTCCCTCTACATCTTTGACGAGCTGATAGGGATTTTCCTCGATCTTCTGCAAGGTTTCACTCTCGTACACTTGATAAATCTTCATACTGAGCTGCGGACCAAAGCCATATTGATTCAGGCTGATCATAATTTGTTCCAGCCCTTGATGCTCCTGAAGCGCTGCAGCCAGCTTATCTGCTTTCTTTTTTGACAGGCGCGGAACATCATACAAAACAGACGGGTCACGCATAATTTTATGAAGCGTCTGATTGCCGAGCTGCCCCACTATTTCTTCTGCCGTCTTTTTCCCTATCCCTTCAAATAAATCACTTGAGAGATAATGAATGATTCCTTGCTTCGTTGTCGGCACTTCCTTTTGAAAATGAGTCGCCTGAAACTGTTCACCAAATTTCGGATGACTTGTGACTTTGCCATAAAAGGTGTAGGTTTCCTCTTCATGAAGTGCTGGGAAGTAGCCTGTGACAGATGCTGTTTTTTCCTCTAAGTTTTCAGATGTTTCAATGACTTTTACCTTTAACACCGAGTATAAATTACTTTCATTATGGAAAATAACAGCTTGAACCGTCCCTTTTAAAAACGGCTCGTCCTCAAGCTTCATTTGATCTGGATGTTCCTGCACAGGTCTTCCCTCCTTCCATCTATTCTGCCTCTTGAATCAGCTTTTGCGCATGTAGTGCAAGCATATGGTCAGGCTGCACGTCAATGGCTTTTCCTAGCATCTCAAGCGCTTCGTCCTTTTTCTCTAAATACGCATACGCAACCCCCAAATTATAAAAGGCATCTGCATGCTGCGGATCTCGCGTGACCACTTCGGTAAAGGTCGTTACCGCTTCTTCCAGCATGTGTTCATTGGCTAAACACATGCCAAATTGAAATCTTGCTTCATTATCTTCTTCATTTAGTTCAACCGCACGCTGTAGGTAAGGCATCGCAAGCTTGGGCTGCTCTAATTTGATGAGCGTCTGTCCTAACATATAAAACAAATCACTATTTTGCATTCCAGCTTTTAGTGCTTGTTCAAAATAGTCTTTCGCTTTCATAAAGTCTTCTTTTAATGTGTACACATTTCCTGCTCCATAATAGGCCGCAGCTGCCATGCTATCAAGTTCAATCGCTTTTTGAAAGAAGTTTAAAGCGCGGTCAAATTCATTGATACTTGAAAGTAAGTTCGCAAAGTTAATATATGGAACTGGGTCCTTTGGGCTTTCTTCGATGGCTTTTGTAAAAGCTTCAGCTGCCTTTTCGATGTTCCCTTGATTTAAGGCTTCTATGCCGATCTCGTTAAGGTTCATTTGCTCTCATCATCCTTTCATTAAAAAACCCCAACAGCGATCGTTGAGGTTGTTTAAAACATGTTACACATACGACAGCTTTTGACCGTCTTTAAAGACATCGTCAATTGTACCGCCGCCAAGACATTCGTCGCCATCATAAAAGACAACCGCTTGTCCTGGGGTGACAGCACGAACGGGTTCTTCAAAGATGACCATCGCTTCTTGCTCACCTGTCATTTTGACTTTCACATGATGATCTTCTTGACGGTATCTGAATTTTGCTGTACATGTTAATTCACCGTTTTCGCCGACAATATGAGGACGAGTCCAGCTAATATTAACGGCTGAAATACTTTCAGAATATAAAAGAGGGTTGTGGAAACCTTGTTCAACAAACAATACATTTTGCTCCAAGTCCTTCCCAACAACAAACCAAGGATCACCGCTTCCGCCAATGCCAAGTCCTTGGCGCTGACCGATCGTGTAATACATCAGTCCATCATGTTCACCTTTTACTTCTCCGTCCATCGTCTGCATCACGCCAGGCTGTGCAGGCAAATATTGGCTCAGGAACGTTTTGAAGTTTCTTTCCCCAATAAAGCAAATGCCCGTTGAATCTTTTTTCGTTGCTGTTGCGAGCTCTGCTTCTTTCGCTAGTTCACGAACCCTTTTTTTCTCTAAATCACCAATTGGGAACATCACTTTATCAAGTTGTTCTTGAGTCAGCTGATTTAAGAAATAGGTTTGATCTTTGTTTGCATCAAGACCTCTTAGCATTTTGACTTCCTCGCCAGTTCTGTCGACACGGGCATAGTGGCCTGTTGCCAAATAATCCGCACCTAGTGACAATGCATGCTCAAGAAAGGCTTTGAACTTAATTTCTTTGTTACACATGACATCTGGGTTTGGCGTTCTGCCCGCTTTATATTCATCAAGGAAATATTGAAACACTTTGTCCCAATATTGCTTCTCGAAATTCACTGCATAATAAGGGATTCCAATTTGGTTACAAACGCGAATGACATCCTCATAGTCCTCCGTTGCTGTACATACACCATTTTCATCTGTGTCATCCCAGTTTTTCATAAATATGCCGATTACATCATAGCCTTGCTCCTTTAACATAAGAGCAGCAACTGATGAATCGACTCCTCCGGACATACCGACCACAACTCTTGTGTCTTCTGGTCTTTTTGTCATCTTCATCAACTCCAATTTCAATGAAACAACGTACGCGTTTCGTTCTTCAGATGCCTGGCTGTTTCATTTTTCACACACGAACAAAAGGGGAGCATTTATTTGGCTAGACGTTTGACAACAGCCGCTATTTTGAGCGCCGCCTGCTTCACATGATCCTCTTCATTTCCAAGACCGAAGCTTATTCTGACTGAGGACGTCAGTTCTTTTGCTTCTTCACCATACATGGCGCTTAAAACGTGCGAAGGAAGGACAGATCCAGCCGTACATGCAGATCCGCTTGAAACAGCAATTCCTTCCATATCTAAATTCACAAGTAACGATTCAATGGAGACGCCTCGGAAATGAACATTTAAAATGTGCGGCAATGTCTCTTTCGAATGTCCATTGATAGAGAAATCTAGTGATTCCTCTTCGAATACTTGCAGCATGGCTTCTTTGAGCTTACCATAATGCATGGCTTTTTCTCTTCTATTTTGCTTTGTTAATTGAACAGCTTCTGCGAGGCCCACGATTCCCGCCACATTTTCAGTGCCAGCACGGCGTTTTCTTTCTTGTTCTCCTCCAAATAACTGCGGAGAAAGTTTCACGCGTTCATGGACATATAAAAAGCCTGTTCCCATCGGACCATTTAGCTTATGGCCAGAAGCAGATAAAAGGTCAATATGAAAATCTGTTACATCAATTGACATTGTGCCAAACGCCTGCACCGCATCAGTATGAAAATAAGCTGTATGATCATGCAAAAGTTCGCCAATGTCTTTGATCGGCTGAATGACACCTGTTTCGTTATTGCCGTACATGATGGTGACAAGAATCGTATCATCTCTGAGTGTTTGTTTTAATTGATCAAGATGAATCAATCCAGTTTCATCGACATCTAGATAAGTCACTTCAAATCCAAGCTTCTCTAAGCGTTCACATGTATGCAGCACCGCATGATGCTCTGTTTTCGCTGTGATGATATGTTTTCCTTCATGCTGCCTTGCCATTGCAACGCCAGTGATAGCTAAGTTGTCCGCTTCTGTTCCTCCACTTGTGAGGATGATCTCCTGCGGTTTACAGTGTAATTCTCCTGCAATGACTTCTCTTGCTTCATCGAGCCACTTTCTTGCCTCGCGCCCATATGAATGAATACTAGAGGGATTGCCAAATATCTCTGTAAAGTAAGGCATCATCTTGTCCACAATACGCTGATCCATAGGCGTTGTGGCCGCATGATCTAAATAGATTCGTTCCATTTCCGGTACACCTCTGATCTAAATATAGAACATATACGCCTCTTGATCCTCGTCATCTGTATAGCTTGCCAAGTCTTCAAGAGTTGTATTATCCAGTACGTCTTTTACTGCATCACGAATACGAATCCAAAGTGCACGCTTTGCTGGTTCTTCGTTTTCAATGACTTCGACAGGGCTAATAGGTCCTTCTAATACACGAATAATATCACCGGCTGTGATCTCGTTAGGTTCATGGGCAAGAACATAGCCCCCATATGCCCCGCGGATACTTTTCACAAGACGGGCATTGCGAAGCGGTGATACAAGCTGCTCTAAATAATGCTCAGACAAATTATTGTTTTGAGCGATTGATTTTAATGAAGTAGGGCCTTCGCCATGTTTTTTGGCTAATTCGATCATGATCGTCAGACCATATCTGCCTTTAGTTGAAATTTTCAAGTTAAACACCTCTGCGTTTTCTATTCTATGTCATCAATTATTTTTCTGATTTCATATACGCGATATATAGACCAAAAGCAATTATATCATACTTTCAGCCAACTTTCATTTGCGGGTTATGAGCGCTCGGGGAGGACGCATCCCTTTTCTATTTGAAGAAATTTCGGTACTCTATACAAACAAGACATTGCTTTAGGAGAGATAATCATGAAACCTTTAGCGTATCGGATGCGCCCAAGTCATATTGAAGACATTATTGGGCAGGAGCATCTCGTTGGAGAAGGTCAAATTATTAGAAGAATGGTCGAGGCGAAACATTTATCCTCAATGATATTATACGGACCGCCGGGCATCGGCAAAACATCGATTGCGACTGCGATAGCTGGAAGTACAAGCATTGCTTTTCGGACATTGAATGCGGTCATTCATAACAAAAAAGATATGGAAGCTGTCGCCGCTGAAGCAAAAATGAGCGGCCAGGTGATCCTCATTTTAGACGAAGTCCACAGGCTGGATAAAGGAAAGCAGGATTTCCTTCTTCCTTATTTAGAAAATGGCATGATTATTTTAATTGGCGCCACCACGGCCAACCCCTATCATGCGATCAATCCAGCTATCCGAAGCAGAACACAAATATTTGAGCTGAAGCCGCTTGAAACAGAGCAAATCAAAGCCGCATTAACAAGGGCATTACAGGATGAACATCGCGGGCTTGGCAGCTATTCGGTGACAGTCGATGATGAGGCGATGAATCATTTTGCTAGTGGATGCGGAGGAGATGTACGCTCTGCTTTAAACGCACTAGAACTCGCCGTCTTATCGACAAAAGCAGATGAAACTGGACACATCTTCATCACCCTTGCCGCAGCAGAAGAATGTTTACAAAAAAAGAGCTTCTCGCATGATAAAAACGGTGATGCTCATTATGATGTCCTGTCAGCTTTTCAAAAATCCATCAGAGGATCTGACGCAGATGCGGCACTGCATTACCTTGCCAGACTGATTGAAGCAGGAGACCTTGAAAGCATTTCAAGAAGATTACTCGTGATGGCTTACGAGGATATTGGCTTAGCCAGTCCACAGGCAGGTCCCCGCGTGTTAAGTGCTGTCCAAACAGCAGAGAGGATCGGTTTCCCGGAAGCGCGTATTCCGCTGGCCAATGCCGTCATCGAGCTATGCCTCTCTCCAAAATCAAACTCGGCTTATAAAGCGATTGATGCGGCGCTGCATGACATTCGTACAGGGAAAATCGGTGAAATCCCTGTTCATTTAAAAGATGCTCACTATAAAGGGGCAACAGCACTTGGGAGAGGCGTCGATTATTTATATCCACACGATTATGACAACGGCTGGGTGAAGCAGCAATATTTACCTAACCCGCTTAAAAACAAGCAATATTATGAACCGAAGCAAACTGGGAAATTTGAAGGTGCACTGAAGCAGGTCTATGAGAATTTAAAACGACAAAAATAAAAAAAGCCCCTGCAATAAGCAGGAGGCTTTTTATTTATCCTTTACACGTGTAATCGGAATATCTTTTAAAAGCTTCATAATGACATGCCCACCCATGATCAGCCCGGCAACAGACGGGACGAACGCATTGGATGATGGCGGCATTTGCGCCTTACGAATCTTCGCTTCATCATTTCCAACTTCTTTTCTGACATCTTCACGAATGACAATTGGACTTTCGTCAGAGAAAATGACTTCAATTCCTTTACGAATTCCTTCCTTGCGCAGACGTGTTCTAACAACTTTTGCAATAGGATCTGTATGTGTTTTTGAAATATCATCAATTTTGAAGCGTGTCGGATCTGTTTTGTTTGCAGCACCCATACTAGAAATGATGTTCACATTGCGTTTTAGACATTCTTTCATCAAATGAATTTTATAATGAATCGTGTCTGACGCATCGATGACATAATCAAGTGGATACTCAAAAAATTGCTCGTATGTTTCCTCTGTATAAAACATCTTTAAGGCAACAACTTCACATTCTGGGTTAATATCAGCGATTCTCGCCTGCATTAAGTCAACCTTTGGCTGACCAACCGTTGATAGCAATGCCGGAAGCTGACGATTCACATTTGTAATATCAATATCATCTTTATCAACAAGAACAATACGGCCAACGCCTGAACGAGCGAGTGCCTCTACTGCAAATGAACCAACGCCGCCCACTCCAAGCACTGCAACTGTACTGTTTTTTAATATATCTAAGCCTTCCTTGCCAATGGCAAGCTCGTTTCTTGAAAACTGATGTAACAAGTGCCTCACTCCACCTTTATTTAAAATGAATCGAAAGAATCATATCATATTCAGACTTCTCCGTCATCCTTCTCCAAAAGAAAAAAACACAAAAAAGTCCCGATAACGCCGCCAGCTTTTCCTTCGTTTTGAACCCCGCACCAAGCAGGTGGGTGCTTTCTTCCTCTCTTTATAAGTCCTCTAATGAGGCATTTATGCAGAAAGGAAAGGCAAGCTCCCGTATAAAAAAATGTTCGGTCAAAACTAGGTAACCACCGTACGTATCAGGACTTTATTTATTGATTGATGAAAGCATATCATAGGCATGTTCCTTTTTCAAGCGTTTACATGCCTATAAACATGCGCCTATTTTACTGTTTTACTTTTGTTTTAATGGCTAAACTCAGCTCATCAAGCTGCGCTTCGCTTACACGACCAGGAGCATCTGTGAGAACGCAGCTGGCACTTGCCGTTTTCGGGAACGCAATGGTATCTCTTAGGTTAGAGCGGCCGGCAAGCAGCATCACTAAGCGGTCAAGACCAAGCGCGATTCCGCCATGCGGAGGAACACCATGCTCAAACGCATCTAGAAGGAAGCCGAACTGATCATAAGCTTCTTCTTTCGAAAAGCCAAGTAAACCAAACATTTTTTCTTGAATGTCCTTTTCGAAAATACGAATAGAACCTCCGCCAAGCTCATAGCCATTGAGCACAAGATCGTAAGCCTGCGCCTTCATGTCTTCTGGGCTTGTTTCAATGAGTTCAAGGTCATCACGTACTGGCATTGTGAAAGGATGGTGGGCAGCATAGAAGCGGCCTTCTTCTTCATCTTTTTCAAGCAGCGGCCAGTCAACCACCCATAAGAAATTGAATAGAGACTCATCAATGAGTCCAAGCTCTTTCCCAAGTTTCAGGCGAAGTGCTCCAAGCGCATCATGAACAACAGATGTCTTATCCGCAACAAAGAGTAAAAGGTCGCCTTCTTCCACTTGCAGCTGATCCTTTAATTCTGCTTGCTTTGCTTCATCAAAGAATTTAGCAATCGGCCCTTTTAATTCTGTCCCTTCAGCTTTTAGCCAAGCTAGACCTTTTGCACCGTAGTTCGCTGCAAATGCACCAAGTGCATCAATGTCTTTTCTTGAGTAGTTCGCTGCAGCACCTTTTACATTAATGGCTTTAACAGCTCCGCCATTTTTCACAGCGCCACTGAAGACTTTGAATTCTGAGTCTTTTACCGTGTCTGAAATGTTCACAAGCTTCATTTCAAAACGCGTATCTGGCTTATCAGATCCATAAGAATTCATTGCTTCATCGTACGTCATACGTGGTAATGGCAATGTAAGCTCTACGCCTTTGACATCTTTCATAACCTTTGCCATCATCTCTTCAGCAAGCGTCATGATGTCCTCTTGACTCATAAAGGACATTTCAATATCGACTTGTGTGAATTCCGGCTGACGGTCAGCACGCAAGTCTTCATCTCTAAAGCAGCGAGCAATTTGATAATAACGATCCATCCCTGAGACCATCAGCAATTGTTTAAATAATTGCGGAGACTGAGGCAATGCATAGAACTCTCCTTCGTGTACACGGCTTGGAACAAGATAGTCACGTGCACCCTCTGGCGTACTCTTCGTTAAAATGGGTGTTTCAATATCTAGAAAGCCGTTGTCATCTAAGAAATGGCGGAATGCTTTTGTTACTTCATGTCGCATTTTCATCGTTTCAAACATTGCAGGACGGCGAAGATCTAGGTAACGGTATTTTAACCGCACATCTTCTGATACTTCGTCTGCTTGATCTGAAATAACAAATGGAGGGGTCTTCGCTTCGTTTAAAACTGTGACTGTGTCGACTTGAATTTCAATTTTACCAGTTTTTAAATTCGGGTTGATTGTTGCTTCCTCTCTTGCGACAACCGTTCCTTTAATATCAAGGACATATTCATTACGAATCGATTCTGCTGTCTCAAGCGCCTCTTTTGATAGGTCTGGATTGAAGACAACTTGTACAATGCCTGTACGGTCACGCAGATCAATAAAGATTAATCCGCCAAGGTCACGTCGTTTTTGGACCCATCCTTTTAATACAACGGTTTGACCGATTTGGTCTTCTGTTACTTCTCCACAATAAAAAGTTCTACCAAACACAAACATTCCACTCCTTCTTTACGCTTTCTGGTGGGCTTTCATCATTTGAATCAGCTCATCAAGCTTCACTTCAATTTGTTCACCCGTTGTCGTATCTTTCACATTCACAATTTGCTGCGCCAGTTCATCTTCACCAAGAACTGCAATAAATTTGGCTTTTAATCGATCAGCCGCTTTAAATTGTGCTTTTAGTTTCTTCCCGGTATAATCCATTTCACTTGAAATGCCTTCTTTTCTCAGGCGGTTCAATAATGAAACTGAATAATCTTTCGCTTGATCTCCTAGTGCAGCAATGTATAGATCAATGCCGTCTTGTAACGGCAGCTCAATATTTTCTGCATCAATGGCGGATAGGAAACGCTCAATACTCATCGCAAAACCAATACCTGGGGATTCAGGACCGCCAATTCCTTCAACAAGTCCATCATAACGGCCGCCGCCGGCTAATGTTGTAATCGCGCCAAAGCCTTCTGCATTACTCATGATCTCAAATGCTGTGTGATTGTAATAATCAAGACCGCGCACTAAGTTCGGATCGACGACATAGTCAATGCCTACATCTGTTAAGTATTGTTTAACTTTTTCAAAATAAGTCCGTGATTCTTCGTTTAAGTAATCTTGAATGGATGGTGCCGTTGCCATCAGCTCATGATCACGATCCTTTTTACAATCAAGAATACGCAATGGATTTTGATGTAAACGAATTTGGCAGTCATGACAGAATTCATCAATTCTTGGCTCAAAGTGCTCGACAAGTGCTTTGCGGTAATCTGCTCGGCTCTCTTTGTCACCAAGGCTGTTAATAACAAGCTTTAAGTTAGAAAGACCTGCTTTCTCATAGACACTCATTGCAAGTGAAATGACTTCTGCATCAATGGCAGGATCCTTTGAACCGATCGCTTCAATCCCAAATTGATAAAATTGACGATATCTTCCCGTTTGCGGCCGCTCATAGCGGAACATTGGTCCAATGTAATACAGCTTTGTTGGCTGCGCCGGCTGTGCAAATAGTTTATTTTCAACATAAGAACGTACTGTTGAAGCCGTTCCCTCTGGACGAAGTGTGATGCTGCGTCCTTTTTTGTCTTCAAATGTGTACATCTCTTTTTGAACGATATCGGTTGATTCGCCTACTCCTCTTGCAAACAGCTCCGTATGCTCAAAAATCGGTGTGCGAATTTCTTTGTATTGAAAGGCTGCACATGTATCTCTCGCAATTTGTTCAACGTACTGCCAGCGTTCTGACTCTCCAGGTAAAATATCCTGTGTGCCTCTTGGAATATTAAAACTCATTTTTCGTCCTCCTACGACCATCATTCATTTTTTATATGGACATATAAAAAACCCCCGCCTCTACTATGTGTATAGTAGGGACGAGAGTTATACCCGTGGTGCCACCCTAGTTGGAACATGATCTAGCCATGTTCCCGCTCAAATCCTTAACGCAGATTCACGTTCTCCGCCTAATGACTCATTTTTAGAGCGTTCAGCAGGAAACCTACAGAGTGTTCTTTCGTGATAAATGCCATGCGGATTCGCTTTCAGCCTAAGGCGATTCCTCTCTGCTCACGCAATTTATCCTACTATTCTCTATCATCAGTTCCACATTTTAAATTTTCAAGTGTGTTGATTTATATTATAATAAGGTCGGTGCTGCCACTCTGTCAACCCTTGCCGTGCCTCTTTTTCTTTTCCAGCTCTTCTTTTGACGTACATCCGTATTCAGATGCGGTCTCTTCAAGGAAGCCTGGTTGATCCATTTCGTCGTGCTGCCAGCGATCAATATCACGATGTCCATTATATTGCACTCGTCCTAATTTTCTGCTTAATCTCATGTTTGTACATCCTTTTATCACATTTTTATCTAGTATAAACAGATTGATTCATTTTTATTAGGGAAACTGCAAGGAATTAGTCCATTACATAACGAATTAACATTCATCGGTTTTACAAGGGAGGGGAAAACACCGTTTTGAATCTGAAAAAACACAATCAAATGATGATACTGCTCACTTGTTTTGTTCTCATCGCCAGTACTTGGCCTATCACACATGCTACTGCTCAAACAGATCAAGCTGTGGTTGCAACAGATGAAATCAATGTGAGGTCGGGTCCTGGTTTAAGCTATGGGATCGCAGCTGTTGTGAAACGCGGAGAAAGCTATCCCATTCTCACTGAACAAGGAGAATGGGTGCAGATCGGGCTGTCGAACGGACAAAAAGGCTGGGTCGTTTCATGGCTGATCACCACTTCATCTGACAAGCAAAAGACCGCTAAGCCAAAAACACAAGCTCAAAGCGCTGAAGGAAGCAGTTCGATCACATCGACAGCCTCCGATCTTCGTATCCGGACAGGCCCTGGTACTTCCTATCAAGTCATTGGGACTTTCCCGCAAGGTGCTTCCGCTAAAAGGTTAGAGACAAGCGGCGCATGGACAAAAATTTCGTATAAACAAGCGAAAGGCTGGGTCCACTCTGATTATATTTCCGGCGGACAAAAAGCCGCTCAATCAAGCTCAGGCGAGTCCTCTCGCTCTAAACAGACAGGCACAGTTGGCGTATCGAGCTTGAATGTAAGGCAATCGGCGGCACCAAATGCACAAGTCGTCGCTTCACTTGCTCGCAACACACAGATCACCATTTTGCGCGAGCAGAACGGCTGGTATGAAATTGAGGCAAAAGGCGTGAAAGGCTGGGCAGCAAGCTATTACATCGTCACAAGCAATGGAGCGAGTTCGGCTGGTGAAAAGAATCCATCTTCTTCGGCTTCCCAAAAGAAAGCGTATATTGTCTATGATGGCACCAACATTAGAAAAAGCGCCTCAACCTCTGCTGCAATTGCAGAAAGAGCAACAAAAGGAGCTGCTTATCAAATTGTTCGAACGCAAGGTGACTGGTATGAAGTGACACTATCAAATGGTGGAACAGGATATGTAGCGAGCTGGGTCGTTCAAACGAAGAAAAATAGCAGCGAAGCGCCAAGACCTCAGCAGGATTCATCGTCTGGAACTGGGTCGTTAAGAGGAAAAACAATAGTTCTTGATCCTGGTCATGGCGGAAAAGACAGCGGCACGATTGGCGCAGATGGTGCCTTTGAAAAGAATATCACCATTAAAACCGCCAATTTACTGGCAGGCAAACTAAGGGCTTCTGGTGCAAATGTCTATTTAACAAGAAGTGATGATACCTTTATCAGCCTTCAATCGAGGGTTGCAACATCTCATTACCGCAATGCAGATGCTTTCATTAGTCTTCATTATGATAGTTTTATGGATCCAAGTGTCAGAGGAAGTACAGCGTATTATTATCAAGCATCGAAGGATCAAAATCTGGCGACAAGCGTTCATACTGAAGTCGCAAAGCGATCACAAATTCCAGATAAGGGTGTCAAATTCGGAGATTATTTTGTTTTAAGAGAAAATAAACGCCCTTCCCTTTTATATGAACTCGGCTATTTAAGCAATCCTCAGGAGGAAGCGATCATTTATAGCGCCTCTTACCAAGAACGAGTCACAGAAGGAATGACAGAAGGATTAAAACAATATTTCCGTTAGTAAAAAAGAGGCCTCTGTGCCTCTTTTTTATGCCAAAAGAAAAAGACTCTAAACAAACTCACGCATGAGTTTATCTACAGTCTAGGGCAAGTCTATTCTTTGCTATCCATCCAGATGGTGACAGGCCCTGAATTGGTCAATGACACGTCCATCATCGCCCCAAAACGGCCAGTTTCTACATGGATGCCTTTTTCTCTAAGGGTTTCATTGAAGCATTCGTAAAGTGAGTTTGCCACGTCCGGCTTGGCGGCTTTCATAAAATTCGGCCGTCTTCCCTTTCTCGTATCACCATAAAGGGTAAATTGAGACACAGACAGAACGCTTCCTTTTACATCCAATAATGAACGATTCATTTTCCCGTTTTCATCTTCAAAAATACGTAAATGTGCAAGCTTTTCAGCTAAGTACAGCACATCTTCTTCTGTATCTTCATGTGTGACACCAACGAGCACCATATATCCTTCATTGATGGCACCTGTGATCTCATCTTCTACCTTCACAGATGCGCTCGTCACACGCTGCACAACAAGCCTCATAGACGATATACTTCCTTTCTAATTCATAAATCGGCGAACAGAGTAAATGTCTTTGATTTGTTTGATGCGTTCCACTACTTTATGCAAATGATTGATATTTTGGATAAAGATCGCCATATGAATCGTCGCCACTTTGTTACGATCAGACTTTCCAGAAACAGAGGAAATGTTTGTTTTCGTCTCATTGACTGCTTGAAGCACCTCATTGAGTAAGCCGCGTCTATCATATCCTAATATCTCGATTTCCACATTGTATTCTTTACGGTTTCGAGCAGGCTGTTCATGCTCCCACTCTACCGGAATTAACCGTTCTTGCGCTTCCCCTGTCTTCACGTTCGGACAGTCCTCACGGTGAACAGATACACCTCGGCCTTTTGTAATAAAACCAACAATGCTATCACCTGGAACAGGATTACAGCACTTCGATAAACGAACAAGCAGGTTATCAATCCCCTTGACTCTTACGCCGGCTTCACGTTTTTTCCCGTGATACGGCTTTGACTCCACCGTCACTTCTTGGACGGTTTTCTCTTGTTCTTCTTGATCTCTTTGTTTTCTTTCTTTTTCTGTTAAACGATTCGCTACCTGAAGTGCAGTAATACCGTTATATCCAACGGCCGCATACATGTCCTCTTCGTTTGAAAAATTAAATTTATCGGCTACTTTTTGCAGGTTTTCAGCTGTGAGAATCTCTTTGACATCAAACTCAAGGTTTTTGATTTCTTTTTCAATGAGCTCTCGGCCTTTTTCGACATTTTCTTCACGGCGCTGTTTTTTGAAAAACTGTCTGATCTTGTGCTTCGCTTGGGAGGTTTGGGCAAGTTTGACCCAATCCTGACTTGGTCCATAGCTATGCTTTGATGTCAGAATTTCAATAATGTCACCTGTTTTCAGTTTATGATCAAGCGTGACCATCTTGCCGTTGACTTTGGCGCCAATTGTTTTATTCCCAATTTCCGAGTGAATCCGGTAAGAGAAGTCAATTGGAACTGAACCAGACGGCAGTTCAATCACGTCTCCTTTCGGTGTAAATACAAACACCATATCAGAAAAGAGATCGATCTTTAACGATTCCATAAATTCTTCTGCATCTGTGGATTCATTTTGGAACTCAAGAATTTCTCTGAACCAAGACAGCTTCTTTTGGAATACGGCTTCTTCCGTTGATTCTGCTGACTCTTTTCCTTCTTTGTATGCCCAGTGTGCCGCAATCCCGTATTCTGCAATTTCATGCATTTCAAATGTCCGGATCTGGACTTCAAGCGGATCACCTTTTGGACCAATCACGGTTGTATGAAGGGATTGGTACATGTTCGGCTTTGGCATCGCAATATAGTCCTTAAATCTCCCTGGCATCGGCTTCCAGCATGTATGAATAATACCGAGAACTGCATAGCAGTCTTTAATACTGTCGACCAAAATACGAACTGCCAGCAAATCATAAATTTCATTAAACTGCTTATTTTGCATGACCATTTTGCGATAAATACTATAGATATGTTTTGGTCTGCCGGAAAATTCAGCCTTGATGTTCACTTCAGACACGCGGTCTTTTACTTCATTGACAACCTCGTCCAAGTATTCCTCACGTTCAGCTCTTTTTCGCTTCATAAGATTCACAATCCGGTAATATTGCTGCGGATTTAAATAGCGGAGTGCTGTATCTTCAAGCTCCCACTTAATCTTTGAAATCCCTAATCTGTGCGCAAGCGGTGCAAAGATTTCAAGTGTTTCATTTGAAATTCTTCGCTGCTTTTCCTGTGGGAGGTGTTTGAGCGTTCTCATATTGTGAAGACGGTCTGCCAGCTTAATCAAGATCACGCGAATATCCTGCGCCATTGCCACGAACATTTTTCGGTGGTTTTCGGCCTGCTGTTCTTCTTGTGATTTATACTTAATCTTCCCGAGCTTTGTTACACCATCAACAAGCATCGCCACTTCTTCGTTAAAATGCTCTTGTAAATCCTGTAATGTCACATCTGTATCCTCGACGACATCGTGCAGGAAGCCGCCCGCAATGGTCGATGGGTCCATTTCAAGGTCCACAAGAATACCCGCCACTTGAATTGGATGGATAATATAGGGCTCACCAGATTTCCGGTATTGCTCCTTGTGTGCATTCTCAGCATATTCATATGCTCGCTCTATAAATTGAATATGTTCAGCGGACAGGTATTCTCTTGCCTTATCAATGACCTGCTGCGCCGTTAAAACTTGTTCGTTCGCCATGGAATCACCTTTTTAAATGAAAACTGTATTGTAGTTTATTATCAAGAAAAAATCGATAGATGTAAAGAGAAGAAGTCCGCTAAAAGGTTTTTGATAGGAAAAAAGCACCCTTCTTACTGAGTGCTTTTTTCGTAAAACTCCATTAGTATTGCATTAACGTTAAGATATCGTAACCGTCAAGCTTCTTTCTGCCATCAAGATACGTCAGCTCAATTAAGAATGCAATCCCTGCCACAACGCCGCCTAATTCCTCTACAAGCTTAATGGACGCTTCAATCGTTCCACCAGTCGCAAGTAAGTCATCTGTAATCAGTACACGCTGACCAGGACGAATCGCATCTTTATGAATCGTTAATACATCTTTACCGTATTCTAAGCCGTAATCGACTTTAATGACTTCACGAGGAAGCTTCCCTTCTTTACGAACGGGTGCAAATCCTATACCAAGCGCGTATGCTACAGGACAGCCAATAATGAATCCACGCGCTTCAGGTCCAACAATGAGATCAATGTCTCTTTCCTTCGCGTATTCAACAATTTGATCCGTTGCATAACGGTACACTTCGCCTTTATCCATTAATGTTGTAATATCTTTAAATTGTACACCTTCCTTTGGGTAGTCAGGTACAACTGTCACATATTGTTTTAAATCCATCTTTTCCTTTTCCTCCTCGTACGTCAAAGCACCGGTGAGACTTCGCTCATCATGCTGTTCAGCCATTCCTTCAGCTCTTTGGCTGAGGAATATGTTAGTGTTTGATCGAGTTCCATCAATCGTTGTTTTGCTGTATAGGACGCTGATGCGGTTAAATCTTTTTTAGGGGCATCAACTACTATTGACAGCACACCATCCTCTATTTTAACAAAACCGAGTTCAAAAAACACCTTTGTCATAAAAATGATTGTATCTTTTGTCCAACCTCTATGCTTGGCAAGCTCCATCCCTCGTTCTTTGAGAGGAAAACTTTCCTGTTTTAACAAGAATCCATAAAACCATTTGAATTGGTCACGACTAGGGAAAGAAGACATAAAGTGATCTTCTTTTCTTTGAAAGACCGTATAAATTCTGGCTGGTTTTTGATTTTCTAAAAGCAGCTTAAGCAAGTGCTCATCTGCAGGAACATCTGCAAAAACCACATACTTATCTTGTACATCAAACGTTGAAATATTTTCTGCATGTACATGATGAACCGGGATATTCACTTCATCTTTTGTTTCTTCATCGAAACAGAAAACAAGATATTTTTCTGGATCAAGCGTCGAAATTTTCTTTTCCCAATCCTTTTTCCCGCGTAAATCAAACAGCTGCCATTCATCTACCCGGGCATCTTTTAGCATGAGCTGAGGCTTCTTCCGGTTATTCCATTCATTAATTGACATCTCACCAATCACGGAAATGCGGCTTCCCGGGACGACCTCTTCTTTTAATTTACCTTGGTGAAAACCGACACAGTCGAGTAACTTGTCTTCATCTTTCAGAGACATTTTAATGTGATGATGATTTGCCCCAATCGTTCGGATGTCTTCGAGCTTGGCATCTTCAATCATAATAAACGGCTTAGGATTGTGCATGCCAAATGGTGACAGCATCCCCACTTCCTCAATCGCTTGAACCGTAATTTCGTCTACTTTGCACACTGCATCGACCCGTTGAATCGGAATAAAATCTTCTTCTGTCAACGTTTCATTTGCATATTGATTCAATCTTTCCCTTAGTAAAGGAACATCATCCGCTTTAAGTGTCATACCTGCTGCCATAGGGTGCCCGCCGAAATGCGGCAGGATGTCGCGGCATTTGCTCAAATGGAAAAACAGATCAAAGCCTGGAATACTCCGTGCGGATCCTTTTGCCATTTGCGTGTCTTCATCTATCCCCAGCACAATTGCCGGACGAGAAAATGTGTCCGTCAATTTAGAGGCAACAATTCCGACAACGCCTGGGTTCCAGCCAGCCTTGGCGACAACGATCGCAGACTGGTCAACGTCCATCTCTTCGACCATTTGAATGGCTTCTTCCGTGATTGTACTTACGATTTTTTGTCGTTCTTTGTTGAGTTCTTGTACAAAACGAGCGAGCTCTTCTGCTTCCTCCATATCCTCTGTCATCAGAAGATGAACAGCCGGATCTGCCTGCTCAATTCGCCCTACAGCATTCAGCCTTGGAGCAATTTGAAAGCCGACCGTTTCCTCGTTTGCTTCTTCGAGAGTGGCTCCAGCTTCTTTCATTAACGCTTTTAGCCCCGGTCTTTTAGACTGGCGTAGCTGCATGAGCCCTTTTTTGGCGAGCCATCTATTTTCATCATGGAGCGGGACGAGATCCGCGA
Source organism: Bacillus sp. LLTC93 (assembly GCF_002993125.1). NCBI lineage: Bacteria > Bacillati > Bacillota > Bacilli > Caryophanales > Bacillaceae > Bacillus > Bacillus sp. LLTC93. The sequence continues at coordinate 708,322 of NZ_PVME01000001.1, forward strand.
TTGTACCAATTGCAGCAAGATCTAATAGCTGAACTGGCAGTTTACCAAGCAGTGCATGCGCTACCTTAAACGCAACACCAACACCGGCGAGTTCTTTAAATGGATACTCACAGCCCGGCTGCTTTGGATGGACGATCGCAAGCGCCTCAGGCAGCTCATCACCTGGTTCATGGTGATCTGTGATGATCAGGTCTAATCCTATTTCTTTTGCAATACGCGCTTCATTCACAGCAGCAATGCCTGTATCGACTGTGATGACAAGCGATGCTCCTTGCTCTTTGATATATCGAAAAGCCTGTTCGTTAGGCCCATAGCCTTCTTTAAATCGATCTGGAATATAAAAGTCTACCTTTGCAGATCGCTCTTTTAATGTATGTAAAAGCACAGAGGTACTTGTCACACCATCCGCATCATAATCTCCGAAGATCACAATCGATTCCTGTTCTTCGATCGCTTTGTTGATGCGCTCTACTGCTTCTTTCATTCCCTTTAATAAGAATGGATCATGAAATTCAGCTTTTTGATCAAATAAAAAAGACCTCGCTTCTTCTACTTCTTCAAGTCCTCTTTTTATAAGAAGTGATGCAGTCAGCGCTGAAATATTCAGATTTTCAGAGAGTGATTTCACTTTTTCTTCGCTTGGATGTTCATATTCCCAGCGCATTTTGGATAATAACATAAATTCACCCCTCAACCACACTATTATACTAGAGTGGCCTGAGGGGTTTCAATTTTTATTTTATGAAATTGTGCTGGAAGATTATTTTTCCTTCCGGTCAAAAGACGCTGGCTGTTCTTTTAAAGGCGTGACATTTGATTTCTTTTGAACGTCTTTGTCTACCTTTTTAGTAGAAACACTAGGTGCAGGCGTAACGGCTGCACGCTCAGCTTTTAATGCCTTTAGTTCTCGTTTCAGTTTCACGATTTGGAAAATTCCCGCAAACGCCACAATCAGTCCGCCCATGAGAACAGATCCAATAATGACAAGGATCAATGGCCATTCAGCCGTTCCAAATAAGTAGTCTACTTGCACAGGCCGCACATTGATCACGGCAAATACTGAGACAATTAATACGAAAATAAATGCGAGTATGATGGTCCATTGTTGTTTATTCATCTACATATCCCCCAAGCTTTTTCTTTTATTCTTCCCTCTTTCTTGTCCTTCTTAAACACAGAAAGAAAATAGCGGGAGAAAATCTATCAGCACGGGCACGATTAGCTGCTGAGTTTTTCTTTAATAAAGTTCTTTAATTCTTTTCTTTCTCCAGATATGACAAGGGTGTCCCCTTCTTCAATGACCGTATCTGACCCTGGATTTAAAATCTTCTCATGTGACTTTCTCACAATGGCGATGACTGTTACTTGATCATTTTGGCGAACATTGAGGTCTCCGATTGTCTGCTGAACAGCTGGTGCGTTCTTTTCAATCTTAAACCATTCAATCATCAGTTCATCAATTGCTACCTCAACTGTTTCAAGCGCTTTTGGCTTATATACCATGCCGCCCAAAATAGCCGCGATTTGTCTTGCTTCTTCATCGTTTAGCAAGATGCCAGAAATACATTCTTCATGGTCGTCCTCTTGAAAATGATACATTTCTCTTCTGCCGTCATCATGTGTAATGATGGCAAGCTTCTCGTTATTTCTTGTGATCATTTCGGCTTTGTGACCGATACCTGGCAGTTCAGTTTCCCGAACCTTCATAACAGCCCCTCCAATGAATAAAGCCAAATGCCTCATATGGACACTTGCTTTCTGTACTGATCTAAACGTATGTCATTATAGCAAAAGACCATTTCAAGATCAATGAAACTCGAAATGTTTTTCAAATCGTCTTATTCTTGTGAAATATACGGATGATGTATGAAAAAAAGACTGCCAAGAAGACAGTCTTTCTAGATTAAATATCTTGTTCTGTGTCTATTTTAGCCGGCTTTTTCAGCTCGCGGCCTTTCCACATAAGCCAAATTTGCGCCGCAATATAAAGAGATGAGTACACCCCTGTTAATAAGCCGACAAGTAAGGCGATGGAGAAGTTTGTAATAGACGCTGATCCAAAGATGAGCAGTGCGACAACAACAACAAGTACGGTAAGCACTGTGTTGACAGATCGTGTAAAGGTTTGCTGTAAACTTAAGTTCACAATATACGATAAATCTTCAATTGTTTTCGGTTTGCGTTTTTTCATTTGTTCACGAACCCTGTCGAAGGTCACGATCGTGTCATTGATCGAGTATCCGATGACCGTGAGTATCGCCGCAATGAAGGTGACATCTACCTCTAAACGCGTAATACTAAAGAAGGCCACAATAAAGAATGCGTCGTATAGCAGAGAGATAATCGCTGCAATCGCCATTTTATATTCAAAACGGACAGAGACATATAAAATGATTCCGATTGAAGCAATGATGACGGCGTATAATGCATTACGGGCAAGTTCTTTTCCGACAGTAGGAGACACGGTACTGACGTTTGGTTCTGTGCCATATTTATCTTTGAAGTAATCTTTCACTTCAGCGATCTTTTCTTTATTCGGCACGCCAACAAATCGAGCAGCTGCCTGATTTTCTTTTTGCCCTGATAACACGACACTGTCTGTCTCAAGATCTAACTTTTTAAAGTCTTGCTCCACTTGCTCAGTTGACAGCTTGTGATCGCTTTGGATATCTACTCTTGTACCACTTGCAAAATCAATACCCGCATTGAGTTTGAAAATAGAAAGTACAATGATACCAGCAATGGTGATCGTCGCTGAGAAAATCATAAAGCCTTTCCGTTTGCTGACGAAATCCCATTTATCAAAAGGCGTTTTTGGTTCGGTATTTTCTGTTGTTTCGTGAATATTCATGATGTCTTTTTCGCGGACACCAAACCAGCCTTTCTTACGGTCAAGGAAGCGGCTTTCAACAAGGAGTCCAAGAAGGAATCTTGATAGGAATACAGCCGTGATAAAGCTTGTTAGAATGGATAGGATCAGCATCGTTGCAAATCCTTTAACAGAGCTTGTCCCGAAGAAGAACAGAACCCCACCAGCAATAATACTCGTTAAGTTCGCATCAAAGATGGTCGCAAATGATCTGCGGTTCCCTGACCTGAAAGCAGAACGAACAGATTTACCGAGCTTAAGCTCCTCTTTGATCCGTTCATAAGTGATAATGTTGGCATCAACAGCCATCCCTACCCCAAGAATCAGTGCTGCAATTCCAGGTAGTGTCATAACCGCACCCATCCAGTCGAACACTTGCAAGGTAATATAGATATAGGCTGAAAGTGTAATGACAGCAATAAGACCAGGTATTCGGTAATAAAGCAGCATGAATAAGAAGATAAATGCGATTCCTACAATTCCTGCGAATACGGTTTCGTTCAGCGCTTGTTCACCAAACTGCGCACTCACAGATGTTGAATATTTTTCAGTTAATTTTACTGGCAATGCCCCGGCATTTAAAATGCTTGCGAGGTCCTTTGCCTCTTGGACAGTAAAGCTTCCTTCAATTTGTACGTCACTGCTGTTAATCTCTTGGTTTACATTCGGTGCAGACACATACTTGTGGTCTGATTTTGAGACTTCTTTTTTGAAAGAATCTCCTTTATTGTAATCAAGCCAAATGACAAGCTGGTTATTCGGTGCCATGGCCGCTACTTTTCTTGTCACGTCACCAAATTTTTTCGCATCCTTTAGTTTGACAGTGACAATCGGCTCATTCGTTTGATTGAATGTTTGTTTTGCACTGTTTTCTACAAGATCGGAGCCGTTTAGGAGCTCTTTATCATTCGTATCTCTGAAGGAAAGCTGCGCTTCAGTCGAAAGAATCTCCCTTGCCCTGTTTTGATCTTTTACCCCCGCAAGCTGCACGCGGATACGGTTGTTGCCTTCAATTGAGATGTTTGGCTCACTTACACCAAGCACGTTGGCTCTACGGTTTAAAGCCTCCACTGTACTGACGAGAACGCTATTTGTGATCTTGTCCTCTTTTTTCACTGGGTGTACATCATATAGGACTTCAAATCCACCCTGCAAGTCCAGCCCTAGCGTCATATCTTTTGCAACAGGCTTTGTCAATAAGCCCACAACAGTTCCAATTAACAGAACCACTAAGAAAAACGCAAGAATGCGCCCTTTTTTCATTATGTATTTCCTCCTTAAACACCTGAATCCATTTAGATGGCTTATTTCAACAGTTCATCTAGCATATTCTTGCCATCTTCACTGTCCAAAAAAGCAGACGTTTTAAACGACTGAACGGTTGCATAGTTCATAAATTCGCCAATTTTCACAGATAAAATATCTGCAACCATTTCATGAATCGGATACTCTTGTTTTTTCTTCCACTTCTTATTCTCTAAGTATGACCATAATTCCTCTAAATCTACATCTTTATAGCCCAAAACGATGAATTCTTCAAGCTTACTGAACAGAAAAGGCTTTAAATGGTCTTTGTATATAGCAGCCGGATGTTGTGTCAATGTGAGGCTCCCCCTTTTCAGTTTTTTATCGAGAGACTTGTCATGCTTGGACGATATACACGCATATCTTATTGTATATGATTCTATGTCGTTTGAGAAGGCAGGTGATCTTTGATTTGACGAAGCAAACGTTTTTAAAAGGGACAATTATTTTAATTTTAGCAGGTTTTATCACGAGAATATTGGGTTTTGTCAATCGAATTGTCATCGCACGGTTCATTGGTGAAGAAGGGGTCGGGCTTTATATGATGGCTGCACCTACCTTTTTTCTAGCTGTGACGCTGACACAATTCGGACTGCCTGTCGCCATCAGTAAGCTTGTCGCAGAAGCAGAAACCCGAGGTGACAAACAGAAAACAAAACGCATTCTGGTTATGTCCCTTGCGATAACAGGAACACTCAGCCTTATTTTCACACCGCTCTTTTTATGGTTTGCACCCATTATGGCGGAAAATATGCTGACAGATCCTAGAACGGTCTATCCACTGCTTGCCATTACACCAGTCGTACCAGTCATCGCCATCTCCAGTGTATTAAGAGGATATTTCCAAGGAAGACAGCAGATGAGTCCACTTGCGATATCTCAAGTGCTGGAACAGGTCGCAAGAATTTCTCTTGTGGCGGTATGTACAACGGCTTTCCTTCCTTATGGGATTGAATATGCGGCAGCCGGTGCCATGATTTCATCTGTTATTGGAGAGATGATTTCACTTGCTTACTTACTGATCGCCTTCCGTTATAAAAAAACCATCCGTATTCGAAAACGATTTTTCAAGGCGATTCATGACGGGAAGGACACATTTAAACAGCTAATGAGTATTGCCCTGCCAACGACAGGCAGCCGTTTCATCGGCAATATTTCGTGGTTTTTAGAGCCGATTGTTGTCGCGCAAAGCCTTGCCATTGCTGGATATGCAGCTGTTGAAGCGACAAGACAGTATGGTGAGTTGACCGGTCTTGCGCTGACCCTTTTGACACTACCTAGTTTTATTACGTATTCACTCTCCACCGCACTAGTCCCGGCGATTAGTGAAGGAATGGAGCAGAACAAACGCAAAACGGTGGAATACCGGCTGAAGCAGGCGATGCGCCTTTGTTTACTCAGCGGAGGAATTTCATGTATTATTCTTTTCGTTTATGCAGAAGATTTAACACTCTTCATGTATGGTTCATCGCATGCGGCCATCTATGTGAAATTCATGGCACCATTTTTTCTGCTATATTATTTTCAAGGTCCGCTTCAAGCTGTCCTTCAAGCATTGAATTTAGCTGGTGCAGCCATGACCAATAGCCTGATAGGTGCTGTTGTGAAAACAGGGATGATCTTCGTCCTTGCTTCCCAGCCGAGCTTTGGCATTATGGGCGCAGCACTTGCGATATTGATCGGCATCGTCCTTGTCACATTGCTCCATGCGGCAACTGTTGGAAAGGTTCTGCCTATTCATTTACCAATGAAGGAATATGGTATATGCGTCCTTGTGATCATAGGCACAGGAGCTGTCAGCTTATGGCTGAAGTCTCAAGTCACCGGACTCTTTTCTGCCCCACTTGAGCTTGTGATGCTGATCTTTGTCACATGCATCTTGTATGTCATTCTATTAATCTGTCTTGGGTTAGTGAAACGAGAAGAGCTGCGCCGCATCCCATTTATCGGGAAGCTGCTTTAGCTCATCTCTTCTTGATCACTTCATCTTTCAAATCAATATAAAAAGTCTTTTGGTTAAAGCTACAGTAGGAGATTTGGTCAAGGTCATGATAGCCTCTTTTGGCAAGCTCATCTTTCAGCCACTGTTCATTTTGATTAATTTGCTTTAGGTGGTCATGCTGCACAATACCGTCTGCAATAAGAGGAAGCTCAAGCGCGGCATGTGTGTCCTTATTTTCTTTTTCGACAACGGCAAGTTTTCCTGATGGCTCTAAGATGGCGTATGAGACATCCTGAATACTGTCGATGTTATTTTCTCTTAATTGAATAAGCAGATCATCAAAATTGTATCGCTGTTTTCTCATCGCACCCTCGTCTATTTTCCCATTGATGATGATCAAGGTTGGCTTGCCGTCGAGAAAGCGCCGAACCCCTTGAAACTTTAACGAGAGGTAGGCAAGTGTGATTTGAATGAAGGTTAACAGCAGGATCGGCCATACCGTATGTAACATATGATCCTCTACTTCTTCTATCGCCAGCACCGCAATTTCAGCGATCATCATAAAAATGACAAGATCTAAAATACTAAGTTCTCCAATCTCTCTCTTTCCCATTAAACGAAAGATAAACCAAATGAGGAAATATAAAATGACCGTTCTCATGGAGATGATTAAGATGTCCTGCATGTGATGCAAACCCTCCTTCTCCAACATAGCTTGTGTCAAAACACTTTATTTATGTAGAAAAGAAAGCCTCTGTTTTTATTGTGAGAAACATGTCTATTTTTTCTTCGTCGTGAATACATTTTAGTAAAAGACAAGCTTCGGTCAATTGGAGAGGAGACGAATCACATGCAGGAAACGAAACAAATAGGAAGAGGCATTTTATCTGGCTTAATTGCCATTTTTGTCGTGATGATTGTCACAAGCTTACTTGTATCACTCATGCTTACCTTTACAAGTATGCAGGAATCATCGTTTAAATGGATGATTATGATTTTGTCCTTCGTGGCATTTTTTTTAGGAGGGATCATTTCTGGGGGGAAAGCAAAGGAACGTGGCTGGCTTATTGGTGCTATCACTTCTTTTATCTTTTCTCTTACTGTATTCTTATTTCAGTATTTAGGGTTTGGGAAAACCTTTTCACCAGAGCAATTCATCTATCATGCTGCCTTTTTGGGGATATGTATGCTAGGGGGAATGATTGGGGTCAATCTCCGAGGCAAATAAAAAAAGAGCGATATGATTCGCTCTTTTTTTATGGCTATGTATTGGAGGATTAGCCTTTGTCAGCTAATTCTCTAATAGCACGACGGTCGAAAGTTAAACGGTTGTTTTCGCTTGTTTTGATGACCACTTTTGATTCATCAATTGAGTCGATTTCACCGTGTAAACCACCGATTGTAACGATTTTATCGCCTTTTGATAAAGATTGCTGCATCTGACGCACAGCTTTTTGTTGCTTTTGCTGTGGACGGATTAACAAGAAGTAAAGCACAGCAAACATGACAACAATCATAATGATTGAACCCATACCACCATCCATTCTATCTCACCCCTTTCTAAATGATTGTAAAGCCTTTCGTTTATGCGTTAAAAGTTTTTCGCATTCGGTTTGTTAAAGCCATAACGCTCAAAAAACTCTTCTTTAAAATCACCTAAACGATCCTCACGGATAGCTTCTCTCACTTGCTCCATTAATTTTAACAGAAAATGAAGATTATGATAAGTTGTTAATCGAATTCCGAACGTTTCATTTGTACGGATTAAATGTCTTATATAGGCGCGTGTGTAGTTTTTACATGTGTAGCAGTCACAGTTTTCATCGATTGGTCTGAAATCACGCTCATATTTTGCATTTTTCACAACAAGACGTCCTTCACTTGTCATCAAGGTGCCGTTTCTCGCAATTCTCGTTGGCAGTACGCAATCAAACATATCTACACCGCGAATGGCGCCATCAATTAATGAATCTGGTGAGCCGACCCCCATTAAGTACCTTGGCTTGTCTGCCGGTAAAAATGGTGTTGTGAACTCCAGCACACGGTTCATCACATCTTTTGGTTCACCAACAGATAAACCTCCAATGGCGTATCCTGGGAAATCAAGTGAAACAAGATCTTTTGCACTTTGTTTACGAAGCTCTTCGTATTCTCCACCTTGGACAATCCCAAACAGACCTTGATCCTCTGGACGCTGGTGTGCCGTTAAGCAGCGCTCTGCCCATCTGCTTGTCCGCTCCACAGAACGTTTCATGTAATCGTACTCTGCTGGATATGGAGGGCATTCATCAAATGCCATCATAATATCAGAGCCGAGCGCATTTTGGATCTCCATGGCTTTTTCAGGAGAAAGGAACAGCTTGTCTCCGTTTAAGTGATTACGGAAGTGAACGCCTTCTTCTTCAATTTTTCTAAATTCACTCAAAGAAAATACTTGGAAGCCACCTGAATCAGTTAGAATAGCTCGATCCCAGTTCATAAATTTGTGCAAGCCGCCCGCTTCTTTCACAATGTCATGACCCGGACGGAGCCATAGATGGTACGTATTGCTTAAGATGATGCCTGCATCCATTGCTTTTAATTCTTCAGGCGCCATTGTTTTCACTGTAGCCAGTGTACCTACTGGCATAAATACAGGCGTTTCAAACGACCCGTGCGGTGTATGAACGCGGCCAAGACGTGCACCTGTTTGTTTGCATGATTTAATGAACTCATAACGTATCGGTAATTGCGACAAAAATGAGCCCTCCTGTCTTTGTTGTATGTTCTTATTGAATCAGCATGGCATCGCCAAAGCTGAAGAATCGGTATTCCTCTTTTACTGCCTCGTTGTACGCTTTCAGTACGTGTTCTCGTCCAGCTAATGCGCTGACGAGCATAATTAACGAGGATTTTGGCAGATGGAAGTTCGTGATCATTCCATCAATTGCCTTGAATGTGTAGCCAGGGTAAATAAAGATCGACGTCCAGCCACTTGACGCTTGGAATTTGCCATCATGTGCACTTGCAATGGTTTCAAGCGTTCGTGTTGATGTTGTGCCAACTGAAATAATCCGCCCGCCTTCTTGGCGCACGCGATTAAGCTCTGCAGCCGTTTCTTCATTCATTTCGTAAAACTCTGCGTGCATTTCATGTTCTTCAATACGCTCCGCACTGACCGGACGAAAAGTGCCAAGCCCCACGTGCAAGGTAATAAAAGCAATATGCACACCTTTCGCTTTCAGCGCATCCAGCAGTTCGGTTGTAAAGTGCAGACCGGCAGTAGGAGCGGCAGCTGAACCAACTTCTTTCGAATACACGGTTTGATACCGCTCACGATCATCAAGCTGCTCTTTAATATATGGAGGCAGCGGCATTTCTCCAAGGGATTCAAGCACTTCATAAAAAATGCCTGTATACCGAAACTCGACTTTTCTCCCGCCATGTTCCAGTTCCTCTGTACATACCGCTTGGAGCCGTCCATCACCAAATGTGATAACCGTTCCTTTTTTCACACGTTTTGCTGGTTTTACGAGTGTTTCCCAATTGTCTCCTTCTTCTTGTTTCAATAGAAGAAGTTCAACTTTTGCCCCTGTATCCTCTTTCATGCCAAACAGACGTGCAGGCAGAACACGCGTATTATTTAAAACGAGACAATCACCCTTTTGAAAATAATCCGTGATTTGTGAGAATGTATCATGTGTGATCGCACCCGTTTGTTTATTTAAGACCATCAGTCTTGATGCATCTCGTTTTTCAAGTGGAACTTGTGCAATCAATCTTTCTGGTAAATCAAAATCAAATAGTTCTAGCTTCATTTCCTTCACCTATTCTGTAGTTAACTAGTTAACGTTATTTCATCCGTCCAAAGATATTGAGTAAAATGGTTAGTACGATGCTAATGACAATGCACGTAATAACGGGGAAAAAGAACGTCACATTTCCTTTTTTCACAAAAATATCACCTGGAAGCTTACCAACCAATTGAAACAATAAGCCTGCGGCAAAAAGGACACCACCTAAAATCATCAATATTTTAGGGAATTCAGTCACGAATCGGAACCTCCATATGAAAATGTTCATACGCTTCTCTTGTGACGATCCGGCCTCTTGGCGTTCTTTGCAGAAAACCAATTTGTAGTAAATACGGTTCGTACACATCTTCAATCGTATGTGATTCTTCTCCAATTGTCGCTGATATCGTATCAAGTCCAACAGGACCGCCTCTAAATTTTTCAATCATACTTAAAAGCAGCTTGTGGTCTATATGATCCAGTCCCAGCCTGTCGACTTGGAGACGCTCAAGGGCATCTTCGGCTATGTCCTGTGTAATGGCATGATTCCCAAGCACCTGCGCAAAATCTCTTACTCTCCTGAGTAAACGATTGGCGACCCTCGGCGTTCCACGAGAACGTCTCGCTATCTCTTCAGCTGAGCGAACATCGATCCCAATCTCGAACAGCTCGGCTGTTCTTGCTACAATGTGAGCCAAATCTCTTTGCTCATAGTATTCCAATCTTGCATGTACCCCAAACCTATCACGAAGCGGCGCTGTTAAAAGCCCAACACGGGTCGTAGCACCAACAAGTGTAAATGGCGGTAAATCAAGCCGTACAGAGCGCGCTGTATCTCCTTTTCCAATGACGATATCTAGACAAAAATCCTCCATCGCCGGATATAGCACTTCCTCAATTGAGCGCTGCAAGCGATGAATTTCATCAATAAACAAAACATCGCCAGGTTCAAGAGATGTCAAGATAGCCGCCAAATCTCCAGGACGCTCAATCGCTGGTCCAGACGTTGTACGCAGCTGAACATTCATTTCATTGGCAATGATCGACGCAAGCGTTGTTTTCCCTAGTCCAGGCGGTCCATATAAAAGGACGTGATCAAGCGTTTCCTGCCTCATCCTGGCAGCTTCAATAAACACGCTGAGATTATCCTTTACTTTTCGCTGACCAATATATTGGCTAAGCGTCTGAGGCCGCAGACTTTGCTCAATGGCTGATTCATGGTTGTCTGCTTCAGTTGAGACGAGCCGTTCATCCATGAGACATCACCCTATTTCAACATTTTTTGTAAAGCTTTTTTCACATATTGATCGGTTGTGAGATTCTTCTCTTCTTTTAATAATGGAAGAACCTTTTTGATTTCACGATCACCATATCCAAGAACATTTAAGGCTTCAAGCGCTTCATCTAAAGCGGTTTGCTGCGTTTCGACCTGAATATGATCCTCGTGATTAAATAAGTTGCCAATCATTTCTGGCACCACATCTGCAAGCTTTCCTTTTAGATCAAGAATGATCTGACGGGCTGTTTTTTTGCCAACGCCAGGGAATTTAATAAGGAATGCTTCATCCTCACGTTCTATCGCTGAAATGACAGCGCCAGGATCACCGGAAGCAAGGATCGCAAGTGCGCCCTTTGGTCCAATCCCTGTGACATTTAACAGTTTTGTGAACAACGCTTTTTCTTCTCGTGTTTGAAATCCATATAACGAAAACGCGTCTTCCTTTATGTAATGATACGTATAAATCGTTTCTTGTTTATTTACTTGATAGATAAACGGGTTTGGGGTATAGACTTGATATCCCACTCCGCCGTTTTCAATGACAACATATTGCGGGCACACATAATCAATGGTCCCTTTCACAAACTCTATCACCGTTTTCACCTCTTTGACTGTTCTTCATTGTAACATAAATCGAAGAGAAAACCGCAATAAAAGTTAACATACGTTCGCTCAATCCATTTTTACGGTGCAACCATGAAAAACAGCTTGCGGTCTTCACACCAGCAAGCTGTCACACGCTTTTAAAACGATATTTCATTTCGGTAAGGTTTCATGACTTCAAGCACATGCTCAAATTCATCTTTTGTTCGAAAAGGAATGCCTTGTTCAAGCTGCTCCTCCACATGACTTTCTAAACGGGACGTATCAATTTGAAAGAAGAGGTGAATAGGCTCCGCCCAGTCGCCTGGCCTTCCATGAAACGTAGAAATGACACCGTCCTCTGATAATCCGATATATCCATTTGCTTTACTTAATGGAGAGATATCATCAATTTGTTTTCTAAAAAGGGCAAAATCCTCTTGTTGTTCCACGAGCGTCCAGCCTTTATACTGCGTCCAAAATGTGTCTTTGTCTTCTAATGATGCCCGGTGTCTTTCAATACTCACATCGCCGTCTAGATAGACTTTTTCAAGCTGCACGTTGATGGTGCTTGACTGCTTTTGCAAGTGTTCTTTTCCTTCCATATCCGCAGCGGAAAAAAGAACACTTGTCATGATAAGTCCTGTAACGAAACGTTTCATCTTCACTTTCACTATTTACACCTCTTTAGAACATAAGATCGATGCATGACATATGTAGTTTGACCCTTTTTTCTAAACATTAACCAAACCGATTACATGGACTCGTTTTAAGAGTCTTTCATTGTATCCTTCATTCGTAAATGTTATGTTTTATACAATCCATTGCTTTATCGAATGAAACGGTTTTTTCATCATTCGTTTTTCAGCCGCATAAACTGAAACCAAAGAAGGTGAAGTCAATGTCAGATGTCAAAAGATTAGCCGAATCGATTCAGTATCATGAAGAAAAACGTTTTAATAAGCTCGCCTTAAAACCGGCAGAGCTTGAGCTGTGCGGCAAAGGAAGAAGTGCTTATGTATTTTCATATAAAAAAGACGGCAAGAAAATGGCGTTAAAAGTCTTTTTTCCCTCTTATCAACACATTGCCCGCAAAGAGGCAGCAATATATGAAAAACTTTCCGGTTCGTCTTACTACCCTGAGATTTATGAGTCTGGGGATCAGTATATTTTAATGGAATATATAAAAGGTCACACATTCTATGAATGCCTGACAAAGGGGATTCCGATCAAGAAACAAATGATTGAACAAGTAGATGAGGCGCTAGAAGAAGCACGTGATAAAGGGTTAAACCCTTCAGATATCCATCTGCGCAACCTGATCTTAACAAAGGAAGGGCTCGTGAAGGTAATCGACGTTGCCCGCTTCACCCAAACGAAAACATGTCATCAATGGGATGATTTAAAAGCTGCTTATGTCTATTACCAAAAACCTTTTTTCCCTAAAAAAGCGCCGCGTCTGTGGCTTGAAGTGATTGCCTATTTGTATAAAAAGAACTGGTTCTCCCGCGGCCAGCTTAACAACCGAAATGATTTCTCTGCATAATGAAAGCCGCTCTCCTTCCGAGCGGCTTTTCTGTTTTATTCTGTTTCTACATGGATACTATTGACATTTAATAGGTTAATGATTTCATTATTCAGCTTAAACCATTGATTGGATTCCTCAATTTTTTTATACACATCGTAGGTAGCTGGACGTTTTAGCTCGAAATCAAGCACTTCCCCATTGTTCATATGAAATGTTACCTTGAATACTTTCATCATAAGATCACCTTCCACTCTTTCTTGTTCGCTAACTGGTAAGGTCAGCTCTTTTCATTCATTCTCTATTCAACTCGTTTCCCCTCCTTCTTTCCTTCCAAACGCAAGAAGTTTAAATTTTGTTTAAATTCACACAACATCTCTATCTCTCTAATCTGTAAAGAAGTATATTGTTTAGAAAGGAGGCTGTCTTCATGAAACAGAAAAAGAAACGAACATCTCCAGAGAGACAAACTGTCTTGTTTCATTTAACAGATGCCCTGATTCCGAGTATGGAAATCATGGCGATTGCAGTAAGAGCATTTTTCCATCTCGTGAGAAAAGCCTTTTCAGCCGTTTTATAAAAACCCCGCACAAGAGAAGTGCGAGGTTCTTTTTTAGGACTGATAGATTTGACTTCCTTGGCTGACAAACTCTTTTGCCTTCTTCTCCATCTCTTTTTCCACTTCTTCTGATTGATTGCGGATATCATGAGAAATTTTCATACTGCAAAACTTCGGTCCACACATGGAGCAAAAGTGAGCGGTCTTTGCACCTTCAGCTGGCAATGTTTCATCGTGGAACGCCAAAGCTCTTTCTGGATCAAGTGACAGGTGGAATTGATCCCGCCATCTAAATTCAAATCTCGCTTTCGATAATGCATCATCGCGCTTTTGAGCAGCAGGATGTCCTTTTGCGAGATCAGCTGCATGTGCGGCAATTTTATAAGCGATGACGCCTTCTCTCACATCTTCTTTATTTGGCAGACCTAAATGCTCTTTTGGTGTCACATAACACAGCATGGCTGTTCCATACCAGCCGATCATGGCAGCGCCGATAGCGGATGTAATGTGATCATATCCCGGGGCAATATCAGTTGTAAGAGGTCCTAACGTGTAAAATGGTGCCTCTTTGCAAATCTCCATCTGCTTATCGACATTTTCTTTGATTTTATCCATCGGGACATGTCCAGGTCCTTCAATCATCACCTGTACATCATGTTTCCAGGCGATCTCTGTCAATTCGCCTAACGTTTTCAGTTCTGCAAACTGCGCCTCATCATTTGCATCAGCGATCGAACCTGGTCTGAGTCCATCTCCAAGAGAAAAGGCAATATCATAGGTTTTCATAATTTCACAAATATCTTCGAAATGGGTATAAAGAAAGTTTTCTTGATGATGAGCGAGACACCATCTTGCCATAATCGCTCCGCCTCTTGACACAATTCCCGTTACTCGATCGACTGTAAGCGGAATATACCTTAATAGCACGCCCGCATGAATCGTGAAGTAGTCTACACCTTGTTCAGCTTGTTCAATTAATGTGTCTCGGTACACTTCCCACGTCAAATCTTCTGCCACTCCATTCACTTTTTCAAGTGCCTGATAAATGGGAACGGTTCCTACTGGGACTGGGCAATTTCGAATGATCCATTCTCTCGTTGTATGAATGTCCTTTCCAGTGGACAGGTCCATCATTGTGTCTGCCCCCCACCTGATCGCCCACGTCATCTTCTCTACCTCTTCATCGATGGATGACGTCACAGCTGAATTGCCAATATTCGCATTGATTTTGACGTGAAAATGCTTTCCAATAATCATCGGCTCACTTTCTGGATGGTTAATATTCGCTGGGATGACTGCTCTTCCGCTGGCTACTTCCTCTCTAACAAACTCAGGGCTTAGCTGTTCTCTCAAAGCGATAAATTCCATTTCAGGTGTGATGATGCCTTTTTTTGCATAATGCATTTGTGTCACACAGGCGCCATGTTTCGCGCGAAGCGGCACATGATGAAAATCAGTATGAACATGATGAAAGGGCTCTTTCCCCTTTGAACGATACCCGTTATCTTCCGGTTTCACATGACGCCCTTCGTAGCTTTCTGTATCTTCTCTTTCTTTAATCCACGCCGCTCTAAGACGATTTAAACCCTTTGTAACATCAATATGGGCATTCTCATCTGTGTACGGTCCACTTGTATCGTACACACGGATCGGGTCATTTTGAATGTCTCCCGCCTGTGTCACAGTATTTGAGAGCATAATTTCCCTTTTTGGCACCAAGATGTCAGGTCTTGAGCCCTGCTCATACACCTTTCGACTTCCGTCAAAGCTTGATAGTAAAGATTGAGTTGATGGGACATTTTTATTTTCTTTCATTTGCTGTTCTCTCCTTCTCTTTTTGTCATCGGACAGGATGGAATCAGCACCAGCAAAAAACCAGGCTCTATGTTGAGAACCTGGTTTCGTCGTCAGAAAAAAACATGAATGTCATTCTTATGACACATGTATCATCTTCAACTTCCCCACGCTGGTACGAGCCAGATCAGGTCCAAAGGGTTAAGAAGCTTAAGCTTCTCTCTCAGCCCACTTAGCGGGCACCCCTAGTCACTCTTATTGATTTCCACATCAGTTTATCATAGAGGCGATATGAAAAAAAGAAGATTCAGGAAAATAGTTCCTTTCCCCTACAAGCTACACCGATGAGCAGGATATGCAAACTTCTATACAACAGCTCTACCCTTTAATTCGATCAAATCAGAAATAATCATTGATCCTTTTATCCTATTATGTATAATTAATCTAAACGGAGAATTTTTATACAAACTATTTGTTCAAAGGAAGTTCTAGTCGATTGCAAACATTTCTAACATTTATCGTCGTAGGATTCTCAATTGCTCTACCTGTTGGAGCGATCACGGTTGAAATGACAAAGCAGGGGTTAAAAAACGGCTTCTTTCATGGCTTAACAGTTGGAGCCGGCGGCATGACAATAGATATCTTGCTCATCTTGGCTTTATATGCAGGATTCGCACAGTTTTTATCATTGCCGTTTGTCCAAATTCCGCTTTGGCTGATCGGGGCCGTATTCTTAATGATTCTTGCATACGATTCCATTAAAAATGCGAACCAAGACATCCATTTAGCAGGAGAAAAAGTCAACAAATCATTCGCAAAAACATACCGAAACGGCTTGCTTGTGGCAGTATCTCCTGGAAACCTTGTGTTCTGGGTATCGGTGTTTGGTGCTGTACTGGCAGATGCTTATACTAAAACAGATTCATCTGAATTTATGTTGGCTGCCAGCGGTATTTTGGCAGGGATTCTTCTTCATGACCTCGGTCTTCTCACAATTGTATCTTTGACAAGAAAAGTGATGAATCGGACAATGATAAAGTGGACATCCATTATTGCTGGTATTTTATTACTTGGATTTGGCTGTTATTTCTTTTACGAATTTTATATAGGCATCAAGGTATATTTTTAAGAAAAGGCTAGAGTTCGTAATGAACTTTAGCCTTTTTTATTTTATTCAACTATCGGGTCATGCCTGTTTGGCCTGTTTCAAATTGCGTTTTTCTCATATCTCTGAAGCGTGTGAATGCTCCTTCGTCTTTGATGACTTGGACAGCTCTTCCATCTGCATAACGAGTCGCTGCTTCTTCTATTTGTGTTACGCCTTCTGCCGTCAGGCGTCCATCTGATTTAATCGCAATATACACATTTTCATCAGTGACCATCACTTGTGAGTCTGCTACGTGGTTCATTTTATTCACACGGTTCGCAATTTTTCGTGAACGCTGTACGTTCTCTTGTTTATCGTAGCCAGAGAACGACATTTGGTTATGATAATTCATATCTCCATGACTATAGCGTCCATCTCCGCCAGTAAGCGGCATTCTCACTTGATCCTCCGTAGGACGTGAACGATAATCAACATTCGTTGTATTTCCGTTCATCCCTTCCATAAGCTCAGAAATTGGGCCTTGGTGATCTTGGTTGTTGTCTGTCGCCCGTTGATTCGAATGATAACCAACCGGCTGGCCTGATTGATTGTGACGAGTATCTACACCCGCGTTGTCATTTGTACCACATGCAGTTAAACCAATAGGAAGAAGCACTAATGCGATTGTTTTTTGCCATTTTTGTCTCAAACGAAAAACCCCCTGTACAAATTCAATCTCATGAGCGCGAAAACAGGCTCTGTTTTAGCATGTACAGTTCAGGGAAAAATCAAGCTGTCAGTTATAAACAAAAAAAGGAACGATTGAGATCGTCCCTTCCGTCGTTAATCTTCTTCGTCTTCTTCTGGTCTTGCAAAAACCGATTGACTTGGATATTGCTGCATGTATGGCTGAGCGGGATAACCACCCATTTGACCATACGGAACAGGATTTGGATAATGTCCAGGCCATGGCTGATGATGATGCTTCATGCCATCATCACATCCGCAGTCTTCCTTGCCATATGCTTCATTTGAGGCGTTTGGATAAAAGCCTTGATTAGCATTTGCGTTTGCGTTTGCATTTGCATTTGCATTTGGATGCATGTGGTGGTGCCAGTGATGTCCATCGTTTGCATGATGCTCATAATTTTCCCCATAGTAAGCTGGCGCTTGATAGGCTGGATAATATGGCTGAGCAGGGTAAGGATACGGCATCATATGGTGGTGATAATACGGCTGGACCGGATAACAAAGACCTGATCCTGGTAAAATAGGTGAAGCCGGTACCATTTGCTGCGGATATGGATACATCGCAGGCATGTAATGACCATGACCATAATAAGGATCATATGATTCATGATGATGGTGATGATGCTCTTTATTTTCAGCCATTCCTCCTACTGCTGCTCCTCCAACATTCGGCATTTGTGGGAAGTTAGGAAGGTTTGGGTAATTGCTATGCTCCATCTCTTTTCCCTCCTCTTTTTGATGCGGAATATGAATAAATGGATCATATCCCTTTGCCACTTCATCTTTGTGATGATCCTTATTTTCATAATGAAGATGGTCCTTATGATCTTTATGGTCCTTATTTTCATGATGAAAATGATCCTTGTGATCTTTATGGTCTTTCTTCTCATGAACATGATCTTTCTTTTCATGAAAGTGATCTTTTTTCTCATGATGTTCTTTTTGAGGAGGAGGCGTAAATGGCTGGTAGAGATTGGTCTGATAATAGTTCACATCAACTTGTGGAAAAACTGGCTGCTCGATCTTTGGCACTGGCGGTACATAAGGGACCGGTTCATTTGGCTTTTCCTTCGGTTTCGTATCTTGCACTTGCACGACGTCCTTTGGCTTTTCTTTCACATACGGATGTTCTTTAGGTTTTGGCATTTCTTTCACTTTTTGATGATCTGTTTTCACAGGAACACCACTAGATGGAATCTTGATCTTCATACCCGGCATGATCAAATCTGGATTACTGAGCTGTGAATTTAGTTTTTTCAATTCTTGAAAGTCGACTCCGTATTTCTTTGAAATTTTCCAAAGGGAGTCTCCTTTTTGCACAATATGAATTTTCAACGTTTTCCCCTCCTATGCAAAACGTGAACGTAGCGGTTATGTCAGAAGTACAATATGTTTCAACATAAATTTATGCCTATTTACAAGCCAATATGATAAAAACTTGTTTTCTGATAGGAGGGGCTGATTCATTATTTAATGGTGAGCATTTTATTTAATGCAAGCAAAGCCTCTTTTGTAATCTCTTCATTGACCTGAATCAAACCGACTGGCTCACCCTTTTCAATGCTTTCAAGTGACCACAACAAATGAGGCAGATCAATACGGTTCATTGTCAAACATGGACACATATCTGGGTTAAGGGATTCAATTTGTTTATCCGGGTGCTGATCTATGATGCGTTTAACTAAATTCATCTCTGTTCCGATCGCCCACTTGCTTCCTGCTGGTGCCTGCTTGATCGTATCAATAATAAATTTCGTTGAACCAGCTAGATCAGAAGCTCTTACCACCTCATGTGTGCACTCTGGATGCACAAGGATTTGAATGTCACGATCTCTTTTTCTCGTTTGTTCAATATTCTGAACGGTAAACTTCTCATGTACAGAACAATGCCCTTTCCATAAAATCATTTTGATGCGATTGAGCGGTTGATCGGTGATGAGCTTTTCTTCTACTTGATCCCAGACAGCCATTTCTTCTAGCGGGATACCTAAATCAAAGGCTGTATTACGCCCTAAATGCTGATCAGGGAGAAACAAAATCCGCTCTTTTTGTGTAAGCGCCCACTCCAGTACTTTCTTAGCGTTTGAAGATGTGACGGTCGCCCCGCCATGCTTGCCGACAAATGCTTTAATATCAGCTGTTGAGTTGACATAAGTGAGCGGGAGTATCGTATCTCCAAATAGAGCAGTGAGCTGTTCCCAGGCTCTGTCCGTTTGTTTCATGTTCGCCATATCTGCCATTGAACAGCCTGCTCTCATATCTGGCAACAGGACGTGTTGATTCTTTTTTGACAGCATATCTGCCGTTTCTGCCATGAAGTGAACACCGCAGAACACAATGTATTCTGCCTCCTGATTGTCAGCTGCTATTTGCGCTAGCTGCAATGAATCACCTGTTGCATCTGCAAATTGGATGACCTCATCTTTTTGATAATGATGGCCTGGTATAAAAAGCTTTGATCCAAAAGCTCGTTTAATGTCTAAAACACGCTGCTTCATCTCTTCATAAGAGCGGTGTTTATATTCATCTGGCATCATGGCCGAATGTTGATTCGCTAGAACATCAAGCATGGACATGAGTCGTTCCCCCTTTATAGCTGAATTCCATATTCATACTAAAATCAAATGATGGAGCGGAATGTGTCAGAAAACCAAGTGAAATGAGATCGACACCTGTCCCCCGGTAGCTTGGTAATGTCTCTAACGTGATGCCTCCTGATGCCTCTGTCAGGATCGTCTCTGGTGTCATTTGTTTAAAACGTTTCACTTCATCCGGAGAGCAGTTGTCAAACATGATGACATCCGCTTTTGCTTCAATGGCTTCCATGAGCTGTGCTTCTGATTCAATTTCCACTTCAATTTTCACCATATGACCGGCGTATGCTCTTGCTTTTTCTACCGCTTCACGGATAGAACCACATGCGGCAATATGGTTATCTTTAATCATCACACCATCCGATAAGCCGAAACGATGATTCTTTCCGCCTCCTACTTTCACTGCATATTTCTCTAACATGCGCAAGCCAGGTGTCGTTTTTCTCGTATCACAGATCATAATAGACGGATCAGCTAATCGTTGTACTGCTTCATGTGTTAGGGTGGCGATTCCTGTCATGCGCTGTAATATATTCAGAATGACCCGTTCTCCTTTTAGCAAGTCGTTAACTGGGCCTCTTATTTGAGCCATTACAGCGCCTGAATGAATCCAATCGCCCTCTTTGAAAAACAGCTCAGTTTGAATCTGTTCATTCAGCAGGCCATACCCCATTTCAACGATTCGTGATCCTGCCAATACGCCCGATTGTTTTGCGATGATGTAAGCTGTTCCTTTCTTGTCTTCAAAAATGGCATCAGCTGATACGTCTCCAAAGCCAATATCTTCTTTTAAAAAATGAGTAAGCATTTGTTTTAACTGTAAACGTTCCATTCGGCACCGATCCTTTCATTTTTCATGATGTGAATGTGGCCCTTTTCATGTACAATCTGTTTTCCTCGCCACAAAGCATCATTCCGCTTTAGATAATCCATTCGATAATGGCCGCCCCTGCTTTCTGTACGGAGTAATGCAGACTTAACAAGGCAAATCGCTAATGCCCATTGATTGCTTAATTCAATCTGTTCATTTGTGATATCCTTCACATTGATTTGCTGAAAAGAGACTTGTTCTAATTCATCGAGCAAGGTCTGCAAGCCTTTTTTATCTCTGACAATTGCGGCATATGCTGTCATCTTTTTTCTAATCTGAGCCTCTGAAATAGTTGGGACAGCCCATACTTCTTTTATAGAAAGAGATGGGATTGTTTTTTGCAGTTTTGGCAATTGCTCAATACGCCTAGCCGCTTTTCTTCCTAAAACGAGACCTTCCAGAAGAGAATTACTCGCCAATCGATTGGCGCCGTGTAGCCCTGTACAAGCTGCTTCACCGATGGCAAAAAGCGATTGAACGCTCGTTTCTCCATGTTCATTGACCTTGATTCCGCCCATTAAAAAATGCATACCAGGAGAAACTGGCAATCGGCCGCTTGCCATATCGACTCCAGCTCGCTGACACATCGCATCAATCGCTGGAAAACGAACAGAAAAATGCGGAATATCATGGATGTTGAGATACAGATGATGACCTAATTGCTGCTCATGAAAAATAGCTCTAGCGACCACATCTCTAGGAGCTAAATCGGCCTGTGGATGAATCCCTTTCATGATCCGCCTGCCTGTTTCATCTTCTAAATATGCTCCCTCTCCTCGCACTGCCTCTGAAACAAGACCGACTGCTTTTCCAGCGATCGTCAAAAGAGTCGGATGAAATTGAACAAATTCGAGATCCACTAATTGTGCTCCAGCTCGATGGGCCATCATCAGCCCGTCTCCTGTTACAGAAGGATCATTTGTGTTTGTCTCATATAGGGATCCGCAGCCCCCAGTGGATAAAACAACTGCATCTGCGGTCATGGTATGTACGTGTCCTTTCTCGTCTTTCCACACAATACCGACACATTTCCCTTCATGAACTAATAGATCAATGACATGATGATATTCGTATAGATGAATATGTGAGCCAAGCTGACTTTTTAAAAACTGCACGAGGGTTTTACCTGTTTGATCTCCTCCTGCATGCAAAATGCGATTAGAGGTGTGAGCTCCCTCTTTACCTAACTGCGGCATTCCCGCTTCATTCCGATCAAATGGACAGCCTTCTGCTACGAGCTGCTCTACAAGGTGTTTTCCAAGACCCACTATCTCCTGTACGGTCTTGTCATCATTATGATCACAGCCGGCAGCTAGCGTGTCTTGCACATGCTGAGCAACTGAATCATGTGCTGAAAAGGCCGCAGCGATTCCCCCTTGTGCAAGCATGGAATTACTAGAGGAAAATTGTTTTTTTGTCATCATGATGACTTGGCAGTTTTCTGATATGGTTTTTGCAAAGGAAAGCGCTGCTATGCCTGATCCCACCACAATGACTTTTTTGATTGATGACACAATCGCCCCTCCTGTCATTTACACCTGTCTTGACACATATCATTACACAACACTACAATAAATACAAGAAAAAATTTTCATACAGGAGATGGATGGTTTGGTCTATTTAGATTACGCAGCTTCTACACCCGTTTCTGAGGAAGCTCTACATGTATTCCAACAGCTGAGCAAAGATTGCTACGGGAATGCAAGCAGCCTTCATGATGCAGGGGGAAGAGCTAATGACATATTGACTTATAGCAGACAATCACTCGCTACGATTCTTGAGGGCGAACCAGACGGCATCTACTTTACAAGTGGCGGAACTGAATCCAATATCCTTGCGATTCAATCGATCATGAATGGGCTGCCCGCACATAAACAGCATGTCATCACCACATCAGTTGAACATCCTTCCGTTCATCACGCGCTCGATGCCTTGCACCGTCTTGGTGTGAAGGTCACAATCATTGAACCGAATCAAAACGGGATCATCACAGAGGATATTCTTAAAAAAGCTTTATTGCCTGAAACAGGATTAGTGTCCATTCAGCACGCAAACTCAGAAACAGGTATTATCCAGCCATTGGCTCAATTAGCACCTCTTTTAAAAGAAAGACAAATTCTTTTTCATACAGATGCCGTGCAAACATTCGGAAAGATTCGTGTGTCTATCAAGGAGCTTGGGGTCGATGCCATGTCCATCTCCAGTCATAAAGTGTATGCACCTAAGGGCGCTGGCGCTGTCTATATGGGCGCGCATGTCCCTTGGAGGCCTTTATATACAGGTGCAGTGCAGGAAAACGGCTTACGTCCAGGAACTGTGAACGTTCCGTGCATCGGTGCTTTTGTTGCGGTGAGTGAACAAATGCTGCTTAAGCTAGATGAGCAGCATCAACTGGATGAGCAGCTTCGTGATTATTTTCTTCAGCAGATAAAAAAACGTCAGCTGCCTGTCCGTACGCTTCAGGACAATGACAAGCGCCGCATGCTGCCTCATATTATTGGTTGTTTTTTTGAAGGGTTTGAAGGACAATATGTAATGTTAGCATGTAACCGGCATGGGATTTGTATATCGACTGGAAGTGCATGTGCATCTGGTTATCATCATCCTTCCCCTGCTGTGAAGGCATTGCATGTATCAGATCGTGATGCCCTTCAGTTCATTCGAATATCATTTGGACGACTATCATCAAAAGATGACATCGATCAGCTTTTGCATACATTTGAGAACTTGCAAAAGGAGAAGAAAGGAGCATAAGACGTGGTTGAAGAGAGGAAACTCATTGGCGAAGACAGAAGAAATGCCATATTACAGTGGCTGAAAGAAACAGATACACCGCTCACTGGAAGCTTTTTAGCTAAAAAGGCCGCTGTATCACGACAAGTTATTGTACAAGATATATCATTATTAAAAGCAAAAAACGAACCCATTATCGCCACAAGCCAAGGCTATGTGTATATGGCGCCGCTGCATGCGCCAGAAACGGAAATTGAACAAATTATCGCCTGCAAGCATGATCCTCTTCGTACAGAAGAGGAACTGACACTGATTGTAGATTTTGGTGTGACGGTGAAAGACGTGATCATAGAACACCCAGTGTACGGAGAGCTGACTGCCTCTATTCGCGTCAGCACACGTAAACAAGTAGCTGACTTCGTTCATCACATTTCTAATACGGGCGCCTCCTACTTGTCAGAGCTAACAGATGGCGTACACTTACATACACTCACTTCCTACAGCCAAAAGCAGCTTGACCAAGCCATTCAAGCGCTAGATGACGCTGGATTTCTGATAACAGACTAAAAAAATAGTGTCCTACACAGGACACTATTTTTCATTCGTTAATTCATATGTTTGGTAGCTGCCGAGCAGTTTGACCTCACAGCCAATCGCTTCTAATTCTTGAATCGCACCAGGGACAAGCACATCATCCATTTCTTTTTCGATATCAATGATAAATAAATAATGTCCAAGACCTGTTTTTGTCGGACGAGATTCAATTTTTGACAAGTTAAGATTTCGCCAAGAAAAAGCAGATAGTACGCGATGTAATGCGCCTGATTGATCATCCTTTGGCAGACTGACAACAATGGTCGTTTTTGGCTTTGAAGAAAAACCAGAATTCATTGGGAACGATGCCTTAGGATCTTTATGTAAAATAACAAAGCGTGTGTGATTGTGCGGATAATCATGAATGTCTTTTTTTACAATCGTCAATCCGTACGTTTTTGCAGCAATCTCATTGGCAATCGCACCAACAGCTTCATCTGGATGCTCACTGATGTATTTCGCTGCATAGCCTGTTGATTCCACTGGCCGGTGCGGAATATCGGGGTAATGCTTTTTTAGAAATTGATGACACTGGGCAATCGCATGCGGATGTGACTGAATCACATCTAATGTTTCCCAACTCTCCGCTCTTGATGGATGGACAAGCAAATGCTGCCGAATCGGCGCTGTCATTTCACCAACAATGGATAGTGCTTCTTCATGAATTAAATAATCAATCGTTAAGTTCACAGATCCTTCGAGTGCATTTTCAAGTGGAACGACCGCCAAATCTACTTCGCCCTTGGAAACAGCATCCATACATTGCGGAATCGTTGCATAGGCCCGCTGCACTGCATCTTTTGGAAAGCAAGAGCATACGGCCAAATGAGTAAATGTTGCCTCTGGTCCAAAATAACCTACAGTTAATTGCTTCATCTGCTATGATCTCTCCTTTTACGCCCCAGAACCTAGAATTTCAACTTTTTCGACAAATTCAAGTTTTCTTAATTGATTCATGACTGTATTGATATCATCTGCCATGCCAGCCGTACTGATCGATAGGGTGACATTCGCTCTTCCTTGCAGCGGAATGGTTTGGTGAATGGATAACACATTACAGCCAGAGTCAGCCACAATTTGGAGCAGCCTTGACAGAGCTCCAGACCGGTCCTCAAGATGGAAAAACAATGTGATGATCTGCTCTTTGACCATCGTATAAAACGGAAAAACAGCATCTCGATATTTATAAAATGCACTGCGGCTTAAGTCCGCTTTTTGAACAGCATCGGCAACTGAATCCGCTTTTTTGCGATCAAGCAGCTTTTTGACTTCAAGCGTTTTTCGCATCGCATCTGGAAGTACATCCTCTCTCACTAAATAGAACGTTTCTTCTTTCACCTGTTTTCTCCCCTTTTAAAAACGGGAGAGCCCATGGACTGGACCCTCCTTGTGATCAATCAATAAATTCAAATTCAAACTCAAGCAGACGAATGATATCGCCATCTTTCGCACCGCGCTCACGTAAGGCATCATCGACACCCATTCCGCGCAATTGTCTAGAGAATCGTTTAACGGACTCATCTCTTGAGAAATCTGTCATCTTAAACAGTCGCTCAAGTGCTTTACCAGTTAAGACAAACGTACCATCAGGATCTCTCGCGATCTCAAATGCTGCATCTCCCTCATCAAACTTGTACATCACACGGTTATCAGACAGCTCTTCTTCATTATAAAGCGGGAATTCCGGTGTCGTTTCAAGCTGATTGGCGATTTCAAATAAGAGCTCACGAAGCCCTTCTCTTGTAATCGCACTAATTGGGAACACTTTATAGTCATCTGTTAGTTTTTCTTTAAATGCGGCTAGATTGTCAGCTGCATCTGGCATGTCCATTTTGTTGGCCACAATGATTTGCGGACGCTCTGTCAATCTCATATTGTATTGCTCAAGCTCTTCATTAATCGTCACGTAGTCTTCGTATGGGTCACGCCCTTCAAGTCCAGACATATCAATGACATGGACAATCACACGTGTACGCTCAATATGACGTAAAAATTGATGACCTAAGCCCACGCCTTCGTGCGCTCCTTCGATAAGTCCTGGCAGATCCGCCATGACAAAGCTTCGGCTATCGTCTGTTTCGACAACTCCTAGGTTTGGCACAAGCGTTGTAAAATGATAATCTGCAATTTTCGGTTTAGCGGAAGAGACAATCGAAAGTAGCGTCGACTTCCCGACACTTGGGAAACCAACGAGTCCAACATCCGCAAGCACTTTTAATTCTAAGATGACATCACGTTCTTTACCTGGCTCACCGTTTTCAGAAAGCTGTGGTGCAGGGTTTGCCGGTGTTGCGAAGCGTGAATTTCCACGTCCGCCTCGTCCGCCTTTTGCAATCACTGCACGCTGCCCATGCTCTGTTAAGTCAGCTAGTACTTGTTCCGTCTCTGCATCTGTGACAACCGTGCCCGGTGGAACTTTGACGACCATTTCTTCAGCATTTCGTCCATGCTGGTTTTTACTCATCCCGTGCTCGCCGCGATCAGCCTTGAAATGGCGCTTATAACGAAAGTCCATCAACGTTCTGAGGCCTTCGTCTACTTCAAATACAACATCTGCACCATTTCCGCCGTCGCCGCCTGCTGGGCCGCCTTTTGGCACATATTTTTCACGACGGAACGCCACCATACCGTTTCCGCCGTCACCGCCTTTAACATACACTTTAACCTGATCTACAAACATAACTTCCTCCGTTTCTCTGCATCACATATCTCGTTCTTGCCTCAAACAAAGCTCAATCATGGACTCATGAGATGTCACATGAAATTGCGTTATACTCATACATGGATAGTTTGCGTCATGAAACGCATTTAACGCATCCAAACTTGTTAATTTTCCTTTGAAATCAAAATATAAGATCACATCATTCTCTTCATGATCTGTTTGGAACGTGACCGTTAAATGATTTTCAGTTTTTTGGCAAACTGATTGATCGAATATCGAAAACAACTCCCGTGATACCGTTAGCAGCTGCGATTCATATGCTGATAAGTCTCGGGCTTCACCAAGCACTTCATATTCTAGGGTGATAAAATGCGACTCCCAATTAAATGTTAGAAAGTAATAGGCCAATTGGGGAATTTTTAAATTTGAGAGTTTGGATTCATGCTGTGCTTCAATGACCATTTCTTCTATAATTTCAAACACTCGGTCATATTTTTCTAATGTCAAGTTGCCTTTAATCAGCTGCAATTTATTCATCCAGTCATGTCTTGAACGACTGAGCAGATAGATCAATTCATTTGTTAATGCAACGTGAGTTAATTTTTCATTTTGTTTACTTGATATCTCTTCCATTATCGCACTCCCAATCGTTTGGTCTCTCTTTTAGGAGTCTTATCATCAATATGTCTCCCTGAATTATAACAGAGAAGACAGCATAGAAAAACACTAGTTATGTGAGGAAAGGTTGTTTTTTCTGATCGTATAGGAGAAAATGAGGCAAAGTCAGCAAACGTTCTTTGATATTTATGGAGTGCATCTTCTTTTATCATCTTCGGTACCAATTATAAAAAGCGCAAAAGCTCCCTGAATAGTGAAAAAAACTCCAGTCAATGACCGGAGTTTTTAGCAATTATTGTGCCGCAGGATATACGCTCACTTTTTTACGGTCACGACCGAAACGTTCGAATTTAACAGTTCCGTCGATTTTAGCGAAAAGAGTGTCGTCGCCTCCGCGTCCAACGTTTTCACCTGGATAGATTTTCGTTCCACGTTGACGATAAAGGATAGAACCACCAGTTACGAATTGACCATCAGCACGTTTAGCGCCTAAACGTTTAGACTCAGAGTCACGTCCGTTCTTTGTAGAACCTACCCCTTTTTTAGATGCGAAAAATTGAAGATCTAATCTAAGCATGAAGTTCACCTCCTATTTTTTTGTCGATATTCTCACATAATCGTGATAATCTCGTTCGATTGTCTCTAAGGAAACGACCATGCCTTCTAAAAGCAGCTGAGCTTTTTCAAAGGATACTGGATCTGTATCAGTCGGTAATTCAAAAGTGAAATAGCCGCCTTCTTCTCCAATATCGAGCAGTGGATCAATTCCTGTCAGTGCAATAATTGAATTGACTGAGCCGAAAACAACTGCAGATACACCTGCACAAACGAGATCCTGACCTTTTTCAGCAAACTCGGCATGTCCAGTCATCTTAAAAGACGTAATGCTTTCATCTGCCGCTGACCGAGTAATGGTTGCTTTGATCATATCACTCACACGCCTTAAGCGTTGATTTTTTCGATAACAACTTTAGTGTAAGGTTGACGATGACCTTGTTTTTTGTGGTTGTTTTTCTTCGCTTTGTACTTGAACACAGTAATTTTCTTACCGCGACCTTGTTTTTCAACTTTAGCCGTTACTGTTGCTCCAGCAACTGAAGGGTTACCCACTTTGACAGTGTCTCCGCCGACAAACAATACGTTTTCGAAAGTTACTGTTTCGCCTGCTTCAGCAGCTAGTTTTTCAACATAAACAGTTTGACCTTCTTCAACTTTAACTTGTTTACCACCAGTTTCGATAATTGCGTACATCTCTGCACCTCCTAATAAACTCAGACTCGCCGAATACAGGGGGCCATAGGCACTTTACACCTGCTCCGCGCGGTTGTAGCACGGGTGCTACATATCCATAACATTAAAAAATATATCAAATTAGACGCAGAATGTCAATGTATTTTCACCATTAGTAAGGTAAAAGAAGATCCTCCATTGAAGAGGTGGTTCTTCGGTCTGAAAAATAAGCATGGAGCAGTTCATTTTCATCAAGCTGACTCATTTTCATGCCATCCCTTTCGATAATGATCGGGTGCTTACAGCCCTTTTGAAATCGAGCCAGCACTTCGTATACTTTTTCTTCAGCACTTGCTCTAAGCGGAATGAGCTTCTCTACCTTTTGCTCTTTTTTACCGTAATACCGTTCTAGTAAAAAGCGGACCCTGACGTAATGCCTCTGCCGGTGTTCCATCACAAGTGAATAGGCTAAAAATGTGAGCAACACCCAGCCATTGAATTGCATCGGAGCAAAACAGAGTAACCCTGCTGTCAAAAGACTAAAAAAGACAAGTGAGCCTTTTATCGCAAGGGCATGTGCACGTTGAAAAGGGTAAAAAGCAGATAAGAGCAAAAAGAATAATTTTCCGCCATCAAGCGGCCAAATGGGCAAAAGATTTACAAGAAAAATCGCCATATTATAAAAGGTAAATATCGTAAAGTTGTCGTGCGAGATAAAAGAAGCTTCCATGAGAAACCATGCCATGAGCTGGAGCGGCACATGCTGAAGCGGTCCGCATAAAATGACCGCCAGCTCTTCTTTTAGCGGGCGGTTCCCATGCTCTTCTACTTCTACCGCTCCGCCAAATGGCAGTAAAAAAATCCGCCGAATGCGCCAATGATAATAGCAAGCAGCCGCTGCATGTCCAAGCTCATGGACACAGACGATAATGAGCAGACAAAGCAGCGGCTTAATTTGACCTGAAAGAATCGCAAATGCCATCACAATCCAAAGAAGTGGGTGAATGTGAATTTTCGTCAGCATGAGCAGCCATCTATTCAAAGGTCATCACCTGAATAGGGTCGATAAATTGTTCATTTTGCTTAATGGCAAAGTAATACGTGCCCTTCCCTTGATCATCAAGCGAAATTTGACCAATTTTTTCACCCTTATCGACAAAATCGTATAAGGCCACATCGGCTTCCTTTAATTGACCGTACCAGCTATAGCTGTTATCCGCATGCTGCACAACCACTGTAAGCCCTGTGTCTCTTTTCTTTTTCACCTCTACAACATAGCCTTCTTTCATACTATCAATGGCTTCTGCCGATGTTTCAACTTTGACACCTGCACCATTTTGGGTAAATGATTCTTGCACTTTTCCAGAAGCAGGTACAACCAGTTCATTATTGGCTTGTACGTCTTTTCGGTCTGCCTTTTTCTCAGTTAAAAAGGCAAGCGGGTTCCCAACTGTTTTCTCAAACCAGCGGTTGGCAGCAGCAAATTGAAAATCTTGCTCAAAGGTTTGACTAATCATCGGCTTCAGCTGCTGAAACGGACCTGCCTGGCCTTTAAACGAAATGGCTGCAATCAACACAAGGGACGCAGATAGTAAACATTTAAGCACAAAGGTATTAGGGTTAAATAACGGATGCCGATACTTCTTCGGCTGATGAGACATCGACTCATAGGAAGACGATCCAGAATGCTTTTCTTCCTCTGTCAACATGACCCATGGCGGGATATCGTCTTTTTTCTTGAAAGCCGCCTTCTTAGGGGCAGCAGCTGGCTGCTTTGTTTTACGGCGCTGCGCGATTTTCTTTCGGTACTCGTCCACTCTTTTCATGAGATCACCCTTTACATACAAACAGTTTGTACATTTTATGTGGCGACTTCATGTGATATGCAACAAAAAAGACCGATTCTCATCGAATCGGTCTGATCTCACGTGAATGGTTATGCTCTAACACCAAAAAATGCTTTGAGCTTTGCAAACATCCCTTTGTTTTCGTCTTCAAATGATTGCAGTGGAACAGATTCACCTAGTACGCGGCGAGCAATATTGCGATACGCAATTGATACTTTGTTTTTAGCATCCATCACAATAGGTTCACCATTGTTTGAAGCCTTAATCACATCATCATCATCTGCTACAATGCCAAGAAGATCAATCGATAAATGATGTACAACTTCATCCACATCCATTGAATCGCCATTTTTCGCCATGTGTGTACGAATACGGTTGACAATTAAACGAGGCGGTTCGATATCTTCTTGTTCTAATAAGCCGATGATTCGGTCCGCATCTCTTACAGCTGAGATCTCAGGCGTCGTGACGACAATTGCCTTGTCCGCACCTGATACAGCATTTTTAAAGCCTTGCTCAATTCCAGCAGGGCAATCAATGACAACATAATCAAAGTCTTGTTTCAATGATTGAATCAATTCTTTGATCTGCTCCGGCTCTACAGCCGTTTTATCGCTTGTTTGAGCAGCAGGTAAAAGGTACAAAAGATCTTCGAAACGCTTATCTTTTACAAGCGCTTGATGGATTTTGCATCTTCCTTCTACTACATCAACTAGATCATAAATAATGCGGTTTTCAAGCCCCATCACGACATCCAGATTTCGAAGACCAATGTCGGTATCAACTAGACACACTTTTTTCCCTTGAATTGCTAGTGCTGTGCCTAAGTTTGCAGATGTTGTTGTTTTGCCAACGCCGCCTTTTCCTGAGGTAATCACAATAGCCTCGCCCAATTTCACATTCCTCCCTCAAGCCTTGTCAGATTAGGTCTTATATGAGCCAATTGCTGCAGGCGTTCAATGATCATATTGCCATCTATATCTAAATAAGCACATTCCATTTCATTTCCATCTTCTTTTTGATCTGGTGCACGGTTAAACACTTGTGAGATGCGAAGCTGTGTTGGAATCATATGAGATGCCGCAATGACAGCTTGTTTGTTTCCATTGCATCCAGCATGCGCCACGCCTTTTAATGCACCGAGTACAAAAATATTTCCCCCTGCACGAATGGTTCCGCCAGGATTGACATCTCCTATTAATAAGAGATCGCCTTCTACATGAAGCACCTGTCCAGAGCGTACAATTTTCGCTACAGAGGTGATTTCAGCCTCTGCTTTTAATCGTCTCGCCTCTTCAGTTGACATGACGTCACTTTCAATGGAGTGAATGACGAGATGTTCATTTTCAGACACCGCTTCAGTCAAACGCTTCTCCTGATCCTCTGTTAAATACCGAAAACCAAGTTTAATATGCACATTGACCTTATGCCCTTCCCTTCCATCTGTATATTGCTCAAGCAAAAGAACCTCTCGCAAGCCAGAAAGAAGGTCATCAAACGAACAGTCATCATTTAACTGTAATGTTAATCCGTTTTTCGTACCTTTTATTGTCACATATTGCTGTTTTTGAGTTTTCAAGATGCTCACCTCAACAACATACTCATTTCGCCGTAATTGGACAAACTCCTGCTTTTATTCGTCGATCAGTCCTTGTTTCACATTGATGAAAAAGAGCCTAAGCGGCACAACAAGTATGAGAGACGCAGCAGTATTTAAAAGAATCGTTGGAATAAAGCGTTCGATGACATACGTATTAAAAGGCATAATCCCTGGTTGAATCGTCGCTTGAACGCCGTACACATAAAACTCCATCACGGAAACAGCAATAATCGACAGAAAGACGACCACTAAAATATTCGTCTGAAGGACTTTGAAAGCTTTTGCTAACAAATAGCAAAGCGCCCCAAAGCCAAACATATGGACACCAAGAATGCCTGTATACGAAATATCATATAAAAGTCCAAAGATAAATCCGTAAATCACACCATATTTTTGATTCACAAAAGCAGTCATAAATACAAGTGCAAGTAAGATGAAATGAGGTGCTAAAATTTGATTCTCTGAAACAAATGGGAGCTTCACTAAATCGACAAAAATGCTGTCAAATACGAAGATAAACAACATGACGAAAGCAAGAAGGACACGTTTCACGAGCCTTCCTCCTTCGTCAATTGAGATGCATCTGCCGTACTTGTGCTGCGATTCACAACAATCACGCGGTCTAAATTATTGAGTTCAGCAGCTGGTTCTACATAAATGATTTTTGTCAGTCCGTAATGGTCTGGCTCGATTTCACTCACCTTACCAATCGTTAAGCCTTGCGGGAATACGCCCCCTGCTCCAGATGTTTCAACAAGATCTCCTTTTTTGACATCCCCAT
Source organism: Bacillus sp. LLTC93 (assembly GCF_002993125.1). Lineage (NCBI taxonomy): Bacteria > Bacillati > Bacillota > Bacilli > Caryophanales > Bacillaceae > Bacillus > Bacillus sp. LLTC93. The sequence goes on from NZ_PVME01000001.1 coordinate 741,317, forward strand.
CAGCATCGGATTTTAGAATATTCATTGTCAGCATTTTTTTCTTGCTGTCATAACCGTTAATAATTCCATTGAGTTCTTCTTTGCCCTTTTTCGCAAAAATTTTCGTTGAAATTCTATTATTTTGGTCTGTAGAGCTTAGCAACCTTACAGTCGAAGTGAAATTGTTGAGCTTATCACTTTCGATTTTTCCAATTAACGCACCACTCTCATTTGTGACCGCCATATCTTTGTCAACGCCTTGTTTTTTCCCTTTATCAATCATCACAAAACTATCCCAAAGGGACGGGTTTCTCGCGATAACAGTTGATAGGATTGGCGTATAATCACGAATAGAGTTCACATATCCAAGCTGCTTGCGAAGCTTTTTGTTTTCATCTTCTAGCTCTTGAAGTTTCGCCTCATACTGGGTTTGTCCATCAAGTTTTTTTCGAAGACGCTCGTTTTCATCATATGTGTTCTTTAAATCTTGTACGTTCCCATAAATACCGGCAATAAATTGTGATGGTTTATGAAAGACACCTTGAAAAAAGCCTGTCGTATCCCCCACTAATTTTTCCGGCCATGAAGCACCTCTGCCGCTTTTCACTGAAAAACCAATCATGGCCACCAGTACGATGACACAGACAAGGAGCAACATTAATCTTTTATTCATAAAAAACTGCGGCATGTCTTACACCTCTTTATTTACGCCCGATTATCTTTTGATTTTCCTTTGAACAAGTGAATATGTTCTAGTGCTTTCCCTGTTCCGATTGCCACACAGTCAAGTGGGTCCTCAGCAATAATGACTGGCATTTTCGTTTCATCGCTAATGACTTTGTCAAGATTACGCAGCAATGCACCGCCGCCTGTTAAAACGATTCCGCGATCCATAATATCTGCTGCCAGCTCAGGTGGCGTTTTTTCAAGAGTGGCTTTCACCGCATCAACAATTGTTTCCACCGTATCGCGAAGCGCTTTTGCAATCTCTTCTGCTGTAATAGAGATCGTTTTTGGCAGACCTGTTAAAAGGTCACGTCCGCGAATGTCCATCTCATCATGCACGTCTGGCTGTGCAGAACCGATTTCCATTTTAATCGCTTCTGAAGTACGGTCACCGATCATCAGATTATACGTTTTACGAATATAACTGCTGATCGCATCATCCATTTCATCACCTGCAACACGGATCGATTGAGAAGTCACAATGCCGCCAAGTGAAATAATGGCCACTTCTGTTGTACCGCCGCCAATATCCACAACCATACTTCCTGTTGGCTCCCATACAGGCAGGTTAGCACCGATTGCCGCAGCAAATGGCTCTTCAATAGGGTATGCGTCACGTGCACCAGCTTGTCTTGTTGCATCAATGACTGCTCGCTCTTCTACAGCTGTAATACCAGATGGTACACATACCATCACGTAGGGTTTACGAGCAAATAGCCCTTTGTTTCTCAGTGCTTGATTAATGTAATATTTCATCATTTTTGCTGTCGTCTCGTAATCTGCAATGACTCCATCTTTCATTGGGCGAAGTGCCACAACATTACCAGGTGTACGACCAATCATGTTTCTAGCGTCATTTCCGACCGCCACTATAGACTTCGTATCAGTTTCCAAAGCTACGACCGAAGGTTCTCTCACAACAATTCCTTTTCCTTTAATAAAAACAAGCGTATTCGCTGTGCCAAGATCTATTCCAAGGTCTTTTGTACCAATTCCAAACATATGTATGTATCTTCCTTTCTTAAACCAAAATTCCCTTTAGGGAAAAACTCATAAACTCTATTATATCGTAAAACATTGAAAAAAAAAGTGTTACAAATACCCTTTTTCCTTCAAACTCACAAATTTTTGATCACCTATGACAAGATGATCAAGCAGTTGTATTCCAATCAGCTTTCCACATTCAAAAAGTCGCTTTGTGACTTCAATATCTTCCCTGCTAGGCGTCGGATCTCCAGATGGATGGTTGTGCACACATATAAATGAAGCAGCCGAACGTTTAAAAGCCTCTTTGAAAATTTCGCGCGGGTGAACAATTGATGAGTTCAGACTTCCAATAAACACGGTATGTTTATGAAGAACCTGGTTTTTTGTATTGAGATAAAGACAAACGAAATTTTCCTGCGTCAAAAATCTCATATCTTCCATCACAAAGTTCGCCCCATCCTCTGGTGTGCGGATGACGTAACGGTTGTCCGTCGTTTGATGGTGTAATCTAGTGCCGAGTTCTAACGCAGCTAAAAGAGAGATCGCCTTCGCTTTTCCAACTCCTCGAATCGTCGACAGTTCTTCAATAGAAGCTTCCTTCACAGAACGAAGACCGCCAAATGTTTGCAGAAGTCTTGCGGAAATTTGAAGAACAGATTCCTTTTTTGTGCCTGTCCTAAAAAGGATCGCGACAAGTTCATGGTTTGATAAACTGCTTGGACCATATTTGATAAATCGTTCTCGCGGCTTTTCATCATGAGGGAAATGCTTAAGCAACATAGGGAAATGGTTAATGATGAACACTCCTTTTAGAATTCCTTCCCGTCATCAAAAAGGGGTGATTCCAAATGTTTCAAGCACTCTAACTGTTTTGGCAATAGGGAGACCTACAACGGAAAAATAATCACCGTCTATTTTTTGAACAAGCAGTGCGCCTTTCCCTTGAATGCCATAGCTACCCGCTTTATCAAGCGGTTCGCCCGTTTTAATATAGCGGTTGATTTCATTTTGCGTAAGCGTCCAAAATGTCACTTCTGTTTGTTCATAAAATGTTTCTTTTCTATTCTCTGACTGAATCGTGACACCCGTCAAGACTTGATGTGTCTTTCCTGACAATAATTGAAGCATTGAGGCCGCTTCTTCCTTGTCTTTTGGTTTCCCAAGACATTTGCCATCAATTGCAACAATCGTATCTGCACCAATGATCACAGCTTTGGGATGTATTTTTTGAATATCATTTGCTTTTTGTTCTGCCAACCATTGGACGTTCTCAGCAGGTGAAAGGTTTCGATTTATTTCTTCTTTTAAGTGACTTGCTTGAATCTCATAAGAAAACCCTGCTAAATCAAGCAATTCTTTTCTTCTAGGTGATTGAGATGCGAGAATTAATTGGTTCATGTTCGTTCATCCTTTCAGGGTTTAGCCTAAGAAGTAAGATACGCATTCATCCTATCAAATGTACATCTTACCGACAATTTACGAAAATTCATTTTTCATGTTCCTTCATCATTATGTTGGATGCAAAAGAAAAAAACTAGTCATTTTTTGACTAGTTTGGTTTCTTAAAATATGATTTTACGTATTTAATTGATCAAGCAGTGCCTGCTGAGATTTCCACCCGTTTTCAGCAGTAGGTTCATTTAACAGCTGCACCGCTTTCAGCAAACTGCTTTTAGCTGGTGCGTCCATTGTTTTGGCACTTTCAAGCTCAGAGATCAGCTGCGTAACGTCCTTTTGATCCACATCATCCCCTGCAATGACCTTAGAGGATAAAACAGATGCCTTTTCTATTAAACTAGTCAGCTCCTCCGGTACTTGAAATGAGAGCTCCTTGCCTCCCCATGCTTCAAAGTGTTGATCAATTAGCTTCTTCCCAACAGCACTTGTCATGCCTTGTTCTGTGGCAAGCCCAGCAATTACATAATATCCATCATCCATTGAGACCTTTTTCCCTGCATATCCTGCATCTTTTAAACTGGTAACCAAGTCATCTGCTCCTTTTTCAGAGGAAAACTTTCCAGCCTGTACGACAAAGGTTGAAAAACTGCCAGAGACACTTTTTTCTTCTTTGGTCTCTTTTGATTCATCAGTATTACCCGCTGGCGGCGCATCCCCTCCGGCTTTCATCGAAGATTGGTTTCCGGATGCTGAGACACTGACATGGTCACCACCTGACGGATTTGCTGTACCGTCTTTACTTAAGCTTAGTGCAAACACGCCGAGGCCTGTCCCAAGAACCACTGCAAATACAATCGTTGTCATCACTCTCTTGAAGGGACCGCGGTTTTTACTGAACTTCTGATCAAATGAGCCTTTTTTCTTTTGATAAGGCGTGACGACCTTTGGATCAGAGTGGTAAATGTGATCAGCTGCATCGTCCCACTGGAAATCTTCTTCTTTTGGTTTAGACGGATCTTCCTGAGAAGCAGCTGTCTCCTGTTCCGATTGCCTCTTTTCCTCCCAATTCGAAAACGTCACATGATCCTCTTGCTGTTTTTTTGGCTGATGATCTTCTTCATGAAGCATTTCTTCCTTGCCATTAATATTGACCTTTAGCCCTTGTTTTTTTGCCTGCCTTTTTTTCATTGTCATTCCCCGCTTTCTGACATTGTTTGTAAGAAAGACCTTTTTGTCCAATGAATCAGTGCGAATTTAACCCGTCCTTCTTTCTGTTTCACACTTTAACATAGCAGATAAAAAAAAGAACAAGACTTTTGTCGGCAGGTTAAAAAAGTGTTCGCCAATTTTTTCACCAATTCATCCGCTGAATGGAATGAAGACATGAGCACCAAAAAGATAAATCCAAAAAGAAAAAGCGATCGCAGGAACAAAGGGAAATGGCTCGTCTAATTGAAAGGAAAAGACCTTCGCATAGACCATTCCGCCGATAGATGAGAGAAAAAGAATGATAAGGAATGCCTTTAAACCAAAGCAAAATGCAAGCACACCGAACAGCTTCATATCAGCCCCGCCCATGCTGTTTGGTTTAAAACAAACTAAACTATAAAATAAGAGAAAACAAAAAAGCAGAGAAGCCGCCCCTTCCCACCAAATAAAAAATGGTTCTAGCGTGCGGTATATGACGAAAAGAGGAAAAAAGAAGAGAAACAGCTCGTTTGGGACCCTCATATAAAGAAGATCGCTCACGACAGCAATCACGAATAAACTACAAAGAATCACAAGAAAAAGGCCTTCAAACGAAAAACCAGCGTTCCTATAAATGAGCAAAAAAAGGCTGCCTGACAGCAGCTCGACCATTGGATATAGCAAAGACAACCGAATGCCACAATGTTTGCACGACCCTCTCAATAAAGCATACGAAACTAGCGGGATCATCTCGTGCAAGGAAAGCGGCTGTTTACAGGCTGTGCAGTGAGAACGAGGAAAGAGTATGGACCTCTTCATTGGCAGCCTTTCACCAACTAGATGAAAAAACGACCCCATGGTGATGCCTGCAAGAAACACAAAAATTCCAATCATATTAGTGGCTCCTTCCGGGAATAAGATAGACCGGATTTTACCATCACCATTTACATTGAGCACCTAGCGAAAATGTGATTTTATCCCTCTTCTACACATCAAAAAAAAAAGACACAAATGGCATAGTAGCCTTTTGCGTCTTTTCATGATCCTAAAATACGATTTCGTATATCTGAAATAAAATAAAGGGAGCCTGTCACAAGGATCACTGCCGAAGGATCAGCGCTTTTTTTCTGAATCCATTCAAGCACTGCACGAGGGTCATCATCAAACGATTTTGTTTCTAAATGACTGCAAGCATAAAGCTTTTCTGCTGATTCAGCTCTTGGAAAGTCAAATGAAACAAAATGAATAGATGAACTAATGGCTTCAAGCTTTTGAATCATTTGTTTGTACGGCTTATCTTTTAAAGCGCTAAAACATATATGCACCTGTCTACTGGAAAAATGAGCTTGTACGGTTTCGATTAATCGATCCATCCCCTCTTCATTATGAGCACCGTCTAGATAGACAGGAGGATGATCTTTGACCTTTTCAAATCTTCCAGCCCATACTGCTTGCCGAATCCCTTTATACAAATGCTCTTCTGTCACACTGATATAGCCTTCTTGCTCCAGCCATTCAATCAATAGAACGGCAAGAGATGCATTTTGCCTTTGGTGCGTTCCAATTAACCCTGTTTCAAGCTCTGGATACTGACTTTTTGGGGTTCGTAACGTGAAACGTTCACCTGTTTCTGTCGGCTGCTGCTGATCAAAAGTACATGTATCATGTAACGAGATGCATACGGCATTCTTTTCTATTGCAGTGTTTTGAATGACAGCTAGTGCCTCTCGTTGATGAACAGCCGTGATCATCGGAATACCATCTTTTATAATGCCTGCTTTTTCAGCTGCAATCTGTTCAAGTGTGTCGCCTAAAATCGCCATATGATCATGGCCAATTGACGTAATGGACGTTAAGATCGGCACTGCAACATTTGTAGAATCAAGCCTTCCGCCAAGCCCTGTTTCCAAGAGGACAAAGTCTACTTGGCGCACATGGGCAAAATAAGCAAATGCACATGCTGTAATGATTTCAAATTCTGTTGCTGCGCCAAGCTCTGTGCCATCTAATTCATCAACATAAGGCTTTATCTCATTCACCAAACTTAGCCATTCTTCATCCTGAATAGGCGCTCCATTTACGCTGATTCGTTCATTGAACGTTAAAATAAATGGAGAGGTGAAAGTTCCAACTGAATAGCCGGCTTCCTGTAAAACGGAACGAGTAAACGCAATGGTTGACCCTTTTCCATTTGTACCTGCAACATGCACCGCTTTTATTTTTTGTTCAGGATGGCCTAGTCTGTTCATTAGCCACTTCATTCTTTCAAGACCTGGTTTTACGCCAAAGGCCAGTCTGCTATGAATCCACTCAATGGCTTCATGATAGGTTGTAAACAATGTCATCTCTCATTTCATACGAAATTTTCAAAAAAGACGACTCCATTCCGTTAGGAGCCGTCTTTTCAACATTATGCTTTCAGCTCTTCAATCCGCTTTTGAACAGCTTCGCGTTTTGCGACATAATCACGTTCTTTCGCACGCTCTTCTTCTACGACACTTTCAGGCGCTTTTTTCATAAAGCCTTCGTTGCCAAGCTTTTTCTGTACTCGTTCTACTTCTTTTGTCAGCTTATCAAGCTCTTTTTGCAGACGAGCAATTTCTTCATCTAAGTTGATTAAGCCTTCAAGCGGTAGAATGAGTTCTGCTCCAGAAATGACAGCCGTCATGGCTTTATCACTAGCTGGGACATCTGTGCCAATCTCAAGAACACTTGGATTCGTGAAGCGCTCAATATATGAACGATTCTTCTCTAAACGATCTTGTACATCAGATGTGGATGCTTTGATGTAAAGCTCGACTTGTTTGCTCATTGGTGTGTTTACTTCACTGCGAATGTTACGAACAGAGCGAATGAGTTCAACAAGCAGCTTCATGTCTGCAGAAGCTTGCTCATTTGAAAGCTCCGGCTTCACTTCAGGCCATTTCGCAAGTGTAATGGACTCACCTTCATGCGGAAGATGCTGCCAGATTTCTTCTGTTAAGAACGGCATAAATGGATGAAGAAGTCTCATCGTTTGATCTAATACATACGCAAGGATCGAACGAGTCGTTTTCTTCGCAGCTTCATCTTCTCCATAAAGAGGAAGCTTCGCCATCTCAATGTACCAATCACAGAAATCATCCCAAATGAAGTTATATAAATGTCTGCCAACTTCACCGAATTCATACTTGTCAGCAAGCTGTGTGACACTTTCAATCGTTTCATTTAAGCGGGTCAAGATCCATTGGTCAGCAACTGATTTTTCACCTGTCAAATCAAGTTCATCATACGTTAAACCATCCATATTCATTAAAGCAAAACGGGATGCGTTCCAAATTTTGTTCGCAAAGTTCCAAGTGGATTCAACCTTTTCAAAGCTAAAGCGAAGATCCTGACCTGGTGAGCTACCAGTGGCTAAGAAATATCTTAATGAATCCGCACCGTATTTGTCGATGACCTCCATTGGATCAATTCCGTTGCCAAGCGACTTACTCATTTTACGCCCTTGTTCATCTCGGATGAGCCCATGAATAAGGACATCTTTGAACGGTTTTTCTCCTGTGAATTCAAGAGCTTGGAAGATCATACGAGATACCCAGAAGAAAATGATGTCATAGCCAGTTACAAGCAGGTTTGTTGGATAGTAGCGCTTGAAGTCTTCATTGTCTGCATCCGGCCAGCCCATTGTGGAGAAAGGCCAAAGCGCTGAACTAAACCATGTATCAAGGACATCGTTATCTTGTTCCCAGTTCTCAATATCTTCTGGCGCTTCCAGTCCAACGTATACTTCTTTCGTTTCTTTATGGTACCAAGCCGGGATACGGTGTCCCCACCATAGCTGGCGAGAAATACACCAGTCACGGATATTTTCCATCCAGTGTAAATATGTCTTTTCGAATCGGTCTGGAACAAATTGGACTTGGTCATCACCTTTTTGCAGGTTGATGGCTTCATCCGCCAGCGGCTGCATTTTCACAAACCATTGGGTAGATAAGTACGGTTCAACAACAGCTCCGCTTCGCTCACTGTGACCAACTGAATGCATATGATCCTCAATTTTGAACAAAATGCCTTCTTCCTGTAAATCTTTCACCAGCTGTTTACGGCATTCAAAGCGGTCCATCCCTTTGTATTGCAGCGCATTTGCATTCATTGTGCCATCTTCATTCATGACAAGAATTCGCTCTAGCTCATGGCGGTTTCCAAGCTCAAAATCATTCGGGTCATGAGCAGGTGTAATTTTCACAGCCCCTGAACCAAACTCCATATCGACATAGTCATCACCGACGATTGGGATCTCACGTCCTGTAATTGGTAAAATAACTGTTTTGCCAATCAAATGCTGATAGCGTTCGTCTTCAGGATGCACAGCTACTGCCGTATCTCCAAGCATTGTTTCAGGTCTTGTTGTCGCAATTTCAATTGAACCTGTTCCATCTGCCAGCGGATATCTCAAGTGATAAAACGCACCTTGAACATCCTTATAAATCACTTCAATATCAGAAAGTGCAGTCTTTGTCGCTGGATCCCAGTTAATGATGTACTCTCCGCGATAGATAAGCCCTTTTTCATATAATTGGACAAACACTTGACGAACAGCTTTATTCAGACCCTCATCTAATGTAAAACGTTCACGCGAGTAATCTAGACCAAGGCCCATTTTCGCCCACTGACTGCGAATAAAATCCGCATATTCTTCTTTCCACTTCCACGTTTCTTCCACAAACTTTTCGCGTCCAAGGTCATAACGGCTCACGCCTTCTTCACGAAGTTTTGCTTCTACCTTTGCTTGAGTAGCAATACCGGCATGGTCCATTCCTGGGAGCCATAGAACATCATAGCCCTGCATTCGTTTCATGCGCGTCACGATGTCTTGAAGTGTTGAATCCCATGCATGCCCAAGATGCAATTTCCCTGTCACGTTTGGTGGAGGAATGACGACTGTATATGGATCTTTCGTTTTGTCATTTTGCGCTTCGAAGAATTTTCCTTCAAGCCAGTACGTATAGCGGTCTTTTTCAATCGCATTTGGATCGTACTTTGTTGGCATTTCTTGATTATTTGTTTCCATTTGTGTACCTCCACATTTTTTCGGCTGATGAAACATAAAAAAAGCCTTTCCATCCTTATAAAAGGACGAAAAAGCTTTTTCGCGGTACCACCTTTTTTCACAGGACACATACACGTGTCCCGTACACTCTAAAGGATAACGGGGTTCTCCCGAATTTCTCTACTTGTTCATTCAAGAAATTAAGCTCACAGGCGACCTTCCAAACAAGCACATCCTAGGAAACCTTTCAGCTAGTGGTTTCCCTCTCTTTAGGGTCTTGCTCGTACTCTTCCTGATCCACGCTTACGATATATCACGTTCATCAGCACATACTCATCTTTTATTAATATTACTAAATGCCTTTTGTTTTCGTCAATCATCTTTTCCGCTTTTCTTCTGCTTTATACAAATTGGGCAGGCACCCTTCACCTTATTGCCCATATGATAATAACAAAATGAAGAAGGAGGGCGTTTTATTTTGAAGAAGATCAATCCTTACACACTTCCCCCCTGGCTTAGACAAATTCGGGCAGTTGCCTCCCAAGTCGTTCTCCCGATCGCCATATTTCAAGGGTTTCGCACGATCATTTTCCCCACAACATTTGACGTCCTCATCCTAGGTATTCTTATTTTTCTCGCCTGTGCCTTTCACCTTGATTGGTTTTAAAAACTCACGCTTATGTATCGGTCCTTCCTTTACAGAGAAATCATAAAGCCAACACAAAATCACCTCGTCATTCTGCTGATGACGAGGCATTTTGCTCTTCTTCAAGGCGTCTAGCCTGCTCAATCTCATGAATCTTCATGACCGTCGGCTCTGAATTTTTCATTTGCCAATACGCTCTTAACAGCTGCTGACAGCTTTCCATCTCATCCTGCCTGCCTGTTTCATAGGCTTTCACCATATCAAACAGACCTTGCGGATAAGCGAGATAGCTTAAAAACAAATGAAGCTCTTCCTCCCGAAGAGGATTCCCCTTTTGATACGTATAAAACAAGGAAGTGCATTCAGGACAAGACGTAGGATAGGTTTTGAATGTCCGAAAGTAAAAGGTCAGAAGGTCATAAATGGGGGCGGCCTTTTTGGACCGCTCAAAGTTGGTGAAATGTCCTGTGCCTACATCATTATACAAAAAGTGATGGATCGACAGCTGCCCATGATTTAACACAACACGTGTTGTCTCTTGTTCTTTCATTTCCTCATGCCAATCCTCTAATCGTTCAAGCGCAAATTCACTGGCAGACATAGCTTCTGAAAAATACATAGCAGCGGCCAGCTCAAATGGCGACATATACCACGTTTGCTCTGCCCGCTCTATGAATCGTTCATACATGTCTTTCTCTGTTTCCCATTTGGTCTTGATTTGTGTGTAATGGGCTTCAATTTCTCGCTCTGTGATGTCCATCATCACTTCAGTTCGTTTATGGAGTCTTGCAATCTCTTGAAATAAATATTCATGTTTATCGTCCTGCTCTTCTCGCTTTTCATTCGTCAGCCATGGCATGAGATAATATGCGTACTGGCTTTCCCGATGACTTGAGAAAAAGGAACCGCTCTTCGTCCGATAAATCGGCACAAAGGAGCGATAACCTTTTGATTCTAGTTCAAGCATTTGTTCTGTAAACTGCATTTGTCGATTTGCTTTCACTCTCTTTAGGGCAAAGACGCCCTGCTTTGTATACACCTTGACGACAGCAGGACTAACAGGTTCAATGTATTCAGCCTCAAGCCCATATTCATATAGGACAGATTGGATTTCATCCACGTTCATTCACCACATTTTCTCGGTCGGTCATCGCTTGCTATGCGTTGCTTTTTTGATATTCAGGAATATAAAGGATCTGCCCTTCTTCAAGCTCCGCATCAACCGATAATGAGTTCGTTCGAAGGAGCTGCTGCACATTCAACTGATATCGCTCACAAATACGATCGACCGTATCTTCTTGCTGAACTATACAAATTTTCATGCGAGAAAAATCTTCCTCCTCCTGCTTAGCGAACAGCTTCGTTAAATAAAGAGAATTCTCACTGCCAGACGTTTCCCTCACGTCATTTTCAGGCTCCTCCGCTTCTTGAGCAGACTCATACACCTTTGGTGCTTCCCGTTCATATAATCGCTCGATTTGATAAGTGTCATCCCGCTCTTCCTGCACCGGTTCCATATGATAAGCAGGTGGTTCAAATGCCGGATACGCTGGAACCGTTTCTTCTTGCTCTTCGGCTGCTTCAGGGTCTTTTCTCACTTCCACCTCAAAGAACGCCTCATCTCGCTCCTCTTCTTCTAATAGCTTAGGCGGTTCAAAAAACGGCGGCTCTTGCACCTGAGCTTCAGGGAAGGAGCGATAACCAAGTGCCATTGTTTCTTCTTGGTCCTCCGGTTCTTTCAATTCTTCCATTTCTTCATCATCTTCTTGCTCGGTGCGTGCGTCGTCAATTTGTATTGCAGCCTGTTCTTCATAGTCCTGACGTTCATTGTCTTGCAGCTCTTCTTGTTCCTCATGCTCCGGCTGCGCCTGATATTCATAGGTCACATCGCCATATTCCTCTTCAGTACGTTGCACAAATTCATAGGGCTCCTCTACAGGCACTTGAGGCGTTTCTTCATCTAACAGACCCTCAATCGCTAGATCAGCCTGAATGGTGAGCAAACGGCTTTCTGTGAGCTGGTAATCAAACGCATCAATAAACACAAACACATCATTTAAATGATTGATTTTGTTTTTAGGGATGGTGATATCCACTGGAAATTGATGCAGAAGCTCTGCTGTTCCGTCCTCTCTTACCTTCACCTCATCAGCTTGCCTGTATGATGCATAGGAACTGGATTCACCCAATCGCTCCTCTTGATTTATGTTGTATTCTCCTGTTAGCTCGAGTGAACCTCTAATGGAAACATAATCATTCACTTCTTGAACGAGAATGTCAGGATCGAGAGAAATTGACAGTAGCTCACTGACTTCCTGTCCGTTTTTGAAATAAATGGATTCTTCTACCGAAAACTGTAATCGATTGTTTTGAGACAAGTCGGTGTCCTCCTTTCATCTAATCCTTCAAAATAAAATTAGATGTCAATACAGGTGTATGTGAGAGGCGGTGAAAATATGATTGGTTTTCTCCAACGCAAAAAAGCCGATATGTCTCCATATCGGCTTCTGTTTATCGACGTAGTTTTTGAAAAACCTTTTCCACTGTCTCAATCGTATATTCGATGTCTTCATCCGTATGAGCAGTGGATAGGAACAATCCTTCGAATTGAGAAGGTGGAAGGAAGATGCCGTGGTCAGCCATTTCCTTGTAAAATTCAGCGAATAAATCAAGATCAGCTGTTTTCGCTTTGTCATAATTGATGACTTGTTCATTTGTAAAGAAAAATCCGATCATGGAACCCGCACGGTTAAACGTTAATGGAATACCATGTGCTTTCGCTGCTTTCGAAATTCCTTCTTCCAGTCGATCCCCTTTTCGTCTAAACTCTTCATAAGACTCAGGTGTCAGCTGTTTTAATGTTTCGAGGCCTGCTGTCATCGCAAGAGGGTTACCAGATAAAGTCCCTGCTTGATAGATCGGACCACTTGGCGCAATTTGTCTCATAATATCCGCTCTTCCGCCATAAGCGCCGACCGGGAGACCGCCTCCAATGACTTTACCAAGGCACGTCAGATCAGGTGTGATGCCAAAATAGCCTTGCGCGCAGTGATAATCCACACGGAAACCTGTCATGACCTCATCAAAAATGAGTAAAGATCCGTATTGTTCAGTGATGTCTCTCAGTCCTTGCAAGAAACCTTCTTGCGGAGGAACAACGCCCATATTTCCTGCTACCGGTTCTACAATGACACCTGCGATATCGTCTCCAAATTCTTGAAAAGCGACTTGAATGCTTTCTAAATCATTGTATGGAACTGTGATCGTATTGCTTGCAGTACCTTCAGGAACACCAGGACTATCTGGAAGCCCAAGTGTTGCCACACCTGAACCCGCTTTAATCAGTAAAGAATCACCATGGCCATGATAGCAGCCTTCAAATTTCACAATTTTATTTCTGCCTGTAAAACCGCGTGCTAGACGAAGTGCACTCATTGTCGCCTCTGTTCCAGAGCTGACCATCCGAATGACTTCAATAGAAGGAACTCGTTCTGATACAAGTTTAGCTAATTCATTTTCAACTAAAGTAGAAGCACCAAAGCTTGTACCATATTCAGCTACTCGCTGAATACTTTCGACAACACGGTCATTCGTATGTCCTAAAATGAGCGGTCCCCATGATAAGACATAATCGATGTATTCATTTCCATCAATATCGTATATCTTTGCACCTTTGCCTCGTTCCATAAAAATCGGGTCTGTGTTGACTGATTTAAATGCACGTACTGGGCTGTTCACACCACCAGGCATTAAATGCTGCGCTTCTTCAAATGCTTGCTTAGATTTTTCATAGCTACGTCCCATTTCAACGTCCTCCTGTCTATCCGTTCTTTATTCTGAGAGCCATTTCGCCGCATCTTTTGCATAATACGTAATGATTAACTCTGCCCCTGCTCGTTTCATGCTTGTCAACATTTCAAGTACAAGCTCTTTTTCAGAAATCCAGCCATTTTGAGCTGCGGCTTTGACCATTGCATACTCTCCGCTTACATTATAAGCGACAACAGGTAGTGTAAATTCATTTTTCACATCACGCATAATATCTAAATAAGAGAGAGATGGTTTGACAATCAGGAAGTCAGCCCCCTCTTCGACATCAGATTGCGCTTCTCTCAGTGCCTCTAAACGGTTTGCAGGGTCCATTTGATACGTTTTACGATCTCCAAACTGTGGTGTACTATGCGCTGCATCACGAAACGGACCGTAAAAAGCACTTGCGTATTTCACGGCATAAGACATCACAGGCACATGAATAAAGCCTGCTTCATCAAGTGCCTCACGGATTGCGATAACAAAGCCATCCATCATGTTTGAAGGAGCGATGATATCTGCACCTGCACGCGCTTGGCTAACAGCTGTTTTTGCTAAAAGCTGAAGAGATTCATCATTTAAAATTTCACCATCTTCAACGATTCCGCAATGTCCATGATCTGTATATTGGCATAAGCAAGTATCTGCAATAACAACAAGCTCAGGGAAATGCTTTTTGATCTCAAGCGTTGCTCTTTGAACAATGCCATGATCGTGATACGCCTCACTACCCACATGATCTTTGTGATCTGGTACACCAAATACAATGACGGATTTAATGCCAAGATCAACAAGCTCTTGGACTTCATCTTTCACAAGATCCACCGAAATGTGATATACACCCGGCATTGAAGGCACTTCTTTCCGGACATTTTCTCCCTCTACAAAAAAGATCGGATAAATGAAATCAGATGGTCTTAAAAATGTTTCTCTGACTAGTTCTCTCATTCCTGCGCTTGTACGCAATCTACGGTGTCTATTAAATTTCATCATTGATTCAACTTCCTTTCAGATAGACGGCACATCAAATCAAGCATCCCGTCTACCGTATAAGTATCTGGGGTTTCAGACGAAATCCCGTATTGAAGCAGTGCCTCTTTTGTAAGAGGACCTATCGTCACAAAACATGTGTCAGATGCAGCTAACCTAGATGCAGCTGCTTCCATGGCATGCATAAATGAATGAACAGTGGATGAGCTCGTAAATGTAATAAAATCAAATGATTGCTCCATCATTGCCGATTTGAGGGCGGCAATTCCCTCCTCATCCTTGACTGTTTCATATAAAATCCATTCCTTTACTTCTATGCCAAGTGGAACGAGGGTTTGTTTCACCACATCTCGTGACAAGTGGCCTTTTGCTACAAATACACGCTCTCCCGGGAGCACATGGTCAAGTAAGGCATCTGCCAGCTCTTCCGCTATAAATCGTTCTGGGACCACATCAACCTTGAAGCCATGCTGCTCAAGATAGGCAGATGTTTTCTCACCTACAGCAGCCACTTTCAAGTGGGATAAGCTCTGATGTAAATGATGCTCCTCTATATAACTGAGAAAAAAAGACGCACCATTTACACTCGTGAAAACAAGCCAATGGCTTGCTTCTAAGTCTTTTAAAAATGCCTTCGCTTTTTCTTGTGTGAGCGTAGGCTCAAACCTGATAAGAGAAGTTAAAACAGCATGGCCGTTCAGCGCTTCAATTTTCTGCTGAAACACACCCGCTTGACGTTCATTTCGAGTGACAAGCACCGTCTGCCCGTGAAGCGATTTGGCTATGGTCATTGGGAGGACAGATCCTTTTTCACCTTGTCGATCAAATCCTTTGCTCCCTTATCAGCCATCTGCTTCGCGCACGCTTCACCAATTGCTTCAGGATCAGTGCCTGTTACAGTTTCTCGAATAATCGTGTGCCCGTCAGCAGATGCCACAAGACCCGTCAGTTCAATTTCATCACGCTCATTCATTGTCGCGTAACCAGCGATCGGCACTTGGCAGCTGCCATCCATTTGCTTGAGAAAGGCTCTTTCAGCGAGTACGGTTTTCTTCGTATATTCATTCGTAAATTGAGCAAGGAGCTGCAATAGCTCTTCATCATCTCCGCGGCATTCGATCGAGAGCGCGCCTTGTCCAACGGCGGGCAGGCAAGTATCGGGAGATAAAAATTCCGACACGACCTCTTTGCTCCATCCCATTCTGGACAGGCCGGCAGCAGCTAGAATAATGGCATCATATTCTTCATTTTTCAGCTTCTCAAGTCTTGTGTCAATGTTTCCTCGAATCCATTTAATTTCAAGATCTGGTCTCTCCTGAAGAAGCTGGGCACTACGCCGTAAGCTGCTCGTTCCCACAATGGCTCCCTTTGGCAGTTCATGAAGACGGAGATGATCCTTCGAAATAAGTGCGTCCCGCACATCTTCACGCTCAGGAATACAGCCAATGACTAAACCTTCCGGAAGAGCGGCCGGCATATCTTTCATGCTGTGCACCGCCATATCAATGTCATGATTCATCATTGCCTGTTCAATCTCTTTGACAAACAGTCCTTTTCCGCCAACCTTTGATAAGGTCACATCTAAAATTTGATCACCCTTCGTCACAATTTCTTTTATTTCGAAAGAATAAGAAGGGTTTAGTTCAGACAGCTTTTGAATGACCCATTTTGTTTGTGTAATTGCAAGCTTACTTCGTCTAGAACCTACTTTAATTGTACGCATTACGTCTTCCTCCCGACAATGCCCTTAAAACTCATCATTATTGAAACCAATGAAAGGTTGATAAGCTACCAAGCAGAAAATAATTGATCATCAGCACAAGAAATGAGGCGACATTCCAACGTGCCACGATTTTGCCCTGCATATTTCTCGCCAATCTGATATATAAATAAAAGCCGTATAAAAACAGCATAATAAACGAACCAAGTACCTTCGCATCTGTCCAGTACAACGTATCATACGAAATATATGCCCAAATAATGCCAAGAATTAAACTTAGCAAGAGCATTGGCACGCCAATAATATTTAACACGTAGGCCATATGATCAAGCTTTGATAAGTCTTCAATTCTCAGAAGCCATTTTCCCCATTTTTTCTTTTTCAACAAACGATATTGAAAAAGATAGAGAAGTGAAAAAGCAAATGAAAGTGAAAAGGCACCATATGATAAAATGGCCATCGTAATATGAATCACGAGCAGTTCACTCGTCAGCTTCCCCGCCAGTTCCGCCGAATGGAGATCAGATGGTGTAAAGGTATGAATCGCCATCATGGAAAAACCAATCACATTTGTAAAAAAGACAATAAATTCAACGCGCAATACTTTTGTGAGGACGAGTGAAAGTGTCACAAGCACCCACGTATAAAAATATAACCCCTCTGCTACATTCAACACAGGGAATCGGTCTGTTTCCATCATAATATAGAACATGTAGACTGTTTGCAGCAGCCAGACAATAGAAAGCAACCAGAAAGCCATTTTTC
Source organism: Bacillus sp. LLTC93 (assembly GCF_002993125.1). Classification (NCBI taxonomy): domain Bacteria; kingdom Bacillati; phylum Bacillota; class Bacilli; order Caryophanales; family Bacillaceae; genus Bacillus; species Bacillus sp. LLTC93. The sequence goes on from NZ_PVME01000001.1 coordinate 758,558, forward strand.
CAGCCTTCCGGTTGTGTTGAAGAAAATCTATGAAATAGAACAAGACACTTAGTGCATAGATCAAGATCGTCGCTTCGTTGAGTCTCGCTACAATGGATTCCATCATCGCTTAATCACTCACTGGCAACTGTAGCAAAGCCTTGTGCCATATTTGGTTTAAACAGCTGAAATGACCCTTGCTCTACCTGTATAGGTTCTACCTTTTGCTCTTCATCTTCAACCTGTAAATCAAAGATTTCTTTAAAGAGTAAAAGTTTTTCCTCTGCATTCGGCTCCCCGGCAATTTCCTTTGCCTTTAAAATAGGATCTTTCAGCATTTGATTGATGATGCTTTTCGTATGTTTATTTAACAGCTTCATTTCACGGTGCGTGAGGTTTGGAAGCTTTCGTTCAATGCTTTGCATCGTATCCGCTTGAATCGTGAGCGCCTTTTCTCTTAAAGCAGAAATGACAGGAACAACACCTAGCGTATTAAGCCATTGCTTAAATTCCACAATTTCTGCTTCAATGAGGAGTTCAACCTCCTCAGCCACTGCCCGGCGCTCTTTTAAGTTGGCTGCCACAATGCCCTCAAGATCATCAATGTCATACAAAAAAGCATCTTCTACTTCAGAAATGGCTGGATCTAAATCGCGGGGTACTGCAATATCCACCATAAATAGGGGTCTACCTTTCCGCTTTTTATTCGCACTTTCGACCATTTCTTTTGTAATGACAAATTGTTTAGCACCAGTCGAGCTAATGACAATGTCCGCATCAGATAATGTCTTTTCTAATTGGTTTAGGCTCTTAGGCTCTCCTGAAAAACGGCCGGCCAATTCTTTTGCCTTCTCATATGTTCGATTGATGACCGTCACCTGACCAATTCCTTGGCCTTGTAGGTTTTGTGCTGCCAGTTCACCCATTTTACCCGCACCAAGAATAAGGACATGCTTATCAGAAAGACGTCCAAAGATTTTTTTGGCAAGCTCAACAGCTGCATAGCTGACAGACACGGCATTAGACGCAATATCTGTTTCCGCATGAGAGCGTTTTGCAACGGTGACCGCCTGCTTAAATAAATAATTGAAAACGGTACCAATGGTCTTCTCCTCTTGAGATACTTTAAAGCTGGAGCGCACTTGACCGAGTATTTGTGTTTCACCAATCACCATGGAATCAAGTCCACAGGCAACACGGAATAAATGCTCAACCGCTCCATCGTTTTCATAAAACTTCAAATATGGAGAGACATCCTCTTTTTCTAAACCGAACCAATCTGCTAAAAATCTTTTTATATAAAACCGACCAGTATGAAGCTGATCTACAACTGCGTAGATCTCTGTTCGATTACATGTTGAGATGACGATATTCTCTAGAATGCTTTTTTCTTCTTTAAGCTTGGACATCGCTGTTCCGAGCTCGCTCGGTTCAAAGCTCAGCTGTTCCCGTATCTCAACAGGGGCTGTTTTATAATCTAAACCCACAACAAGAATATGCATAACTTCAGCTTGCACCCCCAACGCCCTATCTAATTTATAATAATTATAATATAGAATTTATTATTTATAGTGATTATAACATATATTCATTTTTAACTGGATGAAAATTGTGAACAGATTTCAAAAATGTTGTGATATAGTAGAAAAATGTTCGACATCAATCATGCCATATCATTACTTCAAGCAATTTACCAGATTTGGCGTGTGCGGACAAATGATCTGCTTAAAAGAAGGTGACATCTTTGAAGAAGAAATCCATTTTGCTGCCGCTCACTTTGCTGGCTGTAGCGCTTTATGCCATTCTCTCAGGAGGTCAATTTGACATCTGGAAAGACCAGGAGAAATGGTATACACTTGTACTGTTTTTTGGCCTTGCTTTCTTATATCAAGGAAAGAAGGAGCAGGAAACTTCTCATGTGTTTATCGGTATGCTCATGACTGGCCTTTCGCTACACTTTATTCTTCAGCCGAAATTGGACCACTGGCCAGACACATTTACGATGATTGTGTTCATCGTTGGACTTGCGCTCTTTATGAAATCATCTCAGAAAAAGGAATATCGTATAGAAAGTGTTGCTTTAATCGGACTCGGTCTGTTCCTTTATTTCTTTCAACAAATTACAAAACAGCTTAGCTCACTCTCTATCCCTACTTCCGGCTTTGAATTGTACTGGCCCTATGTACTGATGGCAGTCAGTCTCCTCTTATTATTTTTAAAAAGGAAATAACTTATACAATAAAAAGGCATCTACTTATGGCAGATGCCTTCAGCGTGAAAACAAACCCTCGCATTCGGTGTCAGTTCTGCGTGCTGGTGCTCACGAATAGAAAATTATCTCCGCTCCAGTACTCGGCCTTCCTAGACTTCAAGGGTTTTCATATCACGCTGTAAAGAAGACAAAGGGCTAAAATAATCCCTATTTTAGCCCTTTGTCACAAATTTAAAGGCATCTGCTCATGGCAGATGCCTTTTCTTTTAGCTGTTAACCTTCGCAAGAATCGCATTCCAGGCTTCATCTTTTCCCTTCTTGGTTTCAGAAGAGAATAAGATTAATTCATCTGATGGGTCAATGTCGAGCGTCTGTTTGACGACTTTCGCATGTTTTTCCCATTTGCCTTTTGGAATTTTATCCGCCTTTGTTGCAATGACGATCACTGGAACTCCGTAATATTTAAGGAATTCATACATGTTCACATCTTCTGCAGATGGCTTATGACGCAGATCCACAATTTGGACGACTGCTTTTAATTCTTCGCGCATCGTAATATACGTTTCGATCATTCTACCCCAGGCTTCGCGCTCTGTTTTTGATACTTTGGCAAAGCCGTAGCCCGGAACGTCCACAAAATGGAGCATATCATTAATAATGTAGAAATTAAGCGTCTGGGTCTTTCCTGGTTTAGAAGACGTACGTGCTAAATTTTTACGATTAATTAATGAGTTAATGAACGAGGACTTCCCAACATTTGATCGTCCAGCAAGAGCGATTTCCGGCAGTCCCCCGCTTGGGTACTGCTCTGGTTTCACCGCACTAATGACGATATCTGATTTTGTTACTTTCATCTTCCCTCTCCTACTAACGCTTTCTCAAGCACCTCATCTAAATGCGAGACCGGAATAAAGGTTAGCCCTTGTCTCACACTTTCAGGAATATCATCAATATCCTTCTCGTTGTCCTTTGGAAGAATAATGGTTTTCAGTCCTGCGCGATGTGCGCCTAATGCTTTTTCTTTTAATCCGCCAATCGGAAGCACTCTTCCTCTTAACGTAATCTCTCCTGTCATGCCAACCTCTTTTGACACAGGACGTCCTGTAAGTGCTGATACAAGAGCCGTCGCAATGGTAATACCAGCTGATGGCCCGTCCTTTGGAACCGCACCCTCTGGAACATGGATATGAATATCGTGCTTTTCATTAAAATTAGGATCGATGTTCAGTTTATCTGCTTTTGAACGGATATAACTGAATGCCGCTTGCGCAGATTCTCTCATGACATCACCGAGTTTACCTGTTAACAAAAGCTTGCCTTTACCCGGTGAGAGTGATACCTCAATAGATAAGGTGTCTCCACCAACTGTGGTATACGCAAGTCCTGTGACAACGCCCACTTGATCTGTCGTTTCAGCCTGACCATAACGGTAAAGTCTTTTTCCGAGATATTCAAATAAGTTCTTTTCCGTCACCGTGATGCGTTTACGGTCTTCAGCCACAATCGCTCTTGCCGCTTTTCGGCAAATCGCCGCAAGCTGACGCTCTAATCCGCGAACTCCTGCTTCTCTTGTGTAATAGCGAATCATATCGTAAATCGCTGCTTCACGAAGCTGTAAGTTCCCTTTTTTTAATCCGTGCTCCTTTAGCTGCTTCGGCAGAAGATGATCTTTCACAATCTCTGCTTTTTCAACCTCTGTATACCCTGCAATCGTGATAATCTCCATTCTATCACGAAGTGGGCCTGGAATGGTTGCTAAATTATTGGCAGTGGCGATAAATAACACTTGAGACAAATCAAATGTCTCTTCAATATAGTGATCACTAAAGTTATGATTTTGCTCTGGATCTAACACTTCAAGCATAGCAGATGACGGGTCTCCTCTAAAGTCAGAGGACATCTTATCAATTTCATCTAAAAGGAACACCGGATTCATGGTGCCTGCCTTACTCATACCACGAATGATACGGCCTGGCATCGCACCCACATATGTTCTTCTATGGCCACGAATCTCAGATTCATCACGTACACCACCAAGAGAGATACGGATAAACTTTCGATCAAGTGACTTTGCAATGGATTTTGCAAGTGACGTCTTCCCTACTCCAGGAGGTCCTGCCAAGCAAAGAATTGGTCCTTTTAATGAATTCGTCAGCTTCTGAACAGCAAGATATTCAAGCACACGTTCTTTGACTTTTTCCAGCCCATGGTGCTCATCGTCTAAAATTTGGCTTGCAAGCTTTAAGTCTAGACGATCTTCTGTATAGATGCCCCACGGAAGATTGATCAGCCAATCAATATAATTTCGAATCACAGAGCTCTCGGCAGAGCTTGAAGGGATTTTTTCATAACGATTCAGCTCTTTTAACGCAGTCTCACGAACAGAATCCGGCATGCCGGACTCTTCGATTTTAGTCATTAATGTACTGACTTCCCCTGTTTTTCCTTCTTTGTCTCCAAGTTCTTTTTGAATGGCTTTCATTTGTTCACGCAAATAATATTCTTTTTGCGTTCGTTCCATTGAACGTTTGACGCGCTGCCCGATTTTCTTTTCAATCTCCAGCACTTCTTTTTCATTGTGGATCAGGCTGATCACCCGGTTCAGCCGTTTTTTGACATCTACTGTTTCCAGTACTTCTTGCTTGTCTTTTAATTTTAACGGCAGGTGAGAAGCGACGATATCTGCCATTCTTCCCGGTTCCTCAATATCCGTCACCGTTGCGTATGTTTCAGCTGAGATTTTTTTTGAAATTTTTATGTACTGATCAAAGTGATCTAACAAAGTGCGCATGAGTGCTTCTGCTTCTGCGTCCTTTAATTCTTCTTCTGCCAATTCTTTAATATCGACTGACGTATAGTCCTCTAACTCCACATATGATTCGATCTGTGCTCGATTTAAACCTTCAACGAGTACACGAATCGTTCCATTGGGCAGCTTCAGCATTTGTTTAATTTTTGTGTAGGTGCCGACTTTGAAAATTTCTTCTTCACCTGGTTCGTCTATTGAAATTTCCCGCTGTGTTGCTAGAAAAATCATATGATCGTTCATCATTGCCTGTTCTAATGCTTGAACAGACTTCTCGCGTCCAACGTCCAAATGCAAGACCATTGTTGGATAAACAAGCAAACCTCGCAATGGAAGGAGCGGAACATTCTTTTTGATTTCATCTGCCATGTTGATTGACACCTCCGTCACTAGTATGAATCATTATAATATACCTGTTTCAGTCTTGTACAATGTAAAAGACCTGAGAAATGATGATCTTATCGTAGTATACCCTTTCTTTTTATCTTGAAAAAGAAAAAAAGTTCTATTTCACTAAAAAATCCCCATATGTGATGGGGATTAAACAGATTTTCTTTTCATTTCGTCTTCTAGTCCATCTTTCTTCTCGTCTGGTGGATTCACCAAACACTGATCCAGCACCTCTTGGAAGTGCTTCACAGCCACAATGGTGACGCCTTCGATCTCTTTTAAAATCGACTGCTGGTTGTCATAAGGGATAATCACTGTTTTGGCACCAGCTTGTTTGGCTGCCTTAATCTTCGGTATGACACCACCGATCGGCTTCACCTGACCTTGCAATCCAATTTCACCCGTCATGGCGGTTAGATGATCGATCGGAATTTGATGAATGGCTGAGAAAATCGCGGTGGCCATCGCAATCCCAGCAGACGGCCCATCAATGGGAGCACCCCCTGGAAAATTAATATGGATATCATATTCATTTGTGCGTATGCCTAAGTTTCTAAGTACTGTTAATACATTTTCAACAGAGCCTTTGGCCATACTTTTTCGTCTGATGGATTTAGACTGGTTGCCAATGCTTTCCTCTTCTGCAATACCTGTAATGTTGATACTACCTTTTTCCAGCGCCTTACATATATTCACTTCAATCTCAAGCAGGGCGCCGCTATTTGGTCCATAAACGGCAAGGCCATTTACTACCCCCACTTTTGGCTTTTCCGGTACTTTTTGTTCATATCTTGGCGTCAGCTGGCTTGAATGAATGACCCATTCTACATCAGCTATCGTGATGTCTTTTCGGTTTTCAGTGATCGCCATACCAGCCGCAATCTGCACCATATTGACCGCTTCACGTCCATTTTTCACATAGGAGGTTAACAGGTTTAGCCCTTCATCACTTAATTCCTTTTGAATTTTTTGGACAGCCTTGGCAGCGACGATTTTCAGCTCATGCTGGTCAAGATCTTTAAAGAATATTTCCAAACATCTTGATCTAATCGCTGGCGGAATTTCGTCCGGCGTTCTTGTGGTGGCACCAATCAATCTAAAATCAGCCGGCAGCCCATTTTGAAAAATATCATGAATGTGATTTGGGATTTGGGTATTTTCTTCACTGTAGTAGGCACTGTCTAGAAACACTTTCCGATCCTCAAGCACTTTCAGCATTTTGTTCATTTGGATCGGGTGCAGCTCGCCAATTTCATCTATAAACAAAACCCCGCCATGAGCATGCGTGACTGCTCCTTGTTTTGGCTGCGGAATGCCTGCCTGTCCCATTGCCCCTGCCCCTTGGTAAATCGGATCATGCACGGAACCAATTAAGGGATCTGCAATGCCTCGTTCATCGAATCTTGCTGTTGTGGCATCAAGCTCTACAAACACTGCATCTTTCTTAAACGGAGAATCAGCGTGACGCTTTGCTTCTTCCATAACAAGACGAGCAGCGGCTGTTTTTCCAACACCCGGTGGTCCGTAGACAATGACATGCTGCGGGTTAGGTCCGCATAGTGCCGCTTTTAATGCACGAATGCCGTCTTCTTGTCCTACAATATCTTGAAACCCCTTTGGCCGGACTCTCTCTGATAAAGGTTCACTCAACTTGATCGATCGCATCTTTCTGAGTGCTTCCATTTCTTTTTTTGATTCTTTGTCTATCGTCACCTTTTGTGTGCGCTGATTTTTCAGTAAGTTCCAAAAGTACAGCCCGATGACGATACCGAAGAACAACTGTATGAATAGTACGATTCCTGTCCAGCTCAATCGGTGCTCCCTCCTTCATCTATCGTATGTATTGGTTTCTGTCTGCTAGTATTTCCTAGAGCTGGACGGAATAAACACGTCTTCCACGATAAATAAAAAACTCCTGAATCAAAAAGATTCAGGAGTGATCACTTCTCTTATGCAGATGTTTTTGTATCTTTATTAACGACTGTGCCGTCCTTTAACACAAGACGCGGCGGTTCACCGTCAGCAACCGTTTCACCAGTGATGACACATTTTTCAATATCATCACGAGATGGAAGGTCAAACATCACATCAAGCATGATGCCTTCAATGATGGAACGAAGACCACGAGCTCCTGTTTTACGCTCAATTGCTTTTTTCGCAATCTCGCTGAGAGCATCTTCTTCGAACTCAAGCTCCACATCGTCAAGCTCAAGCATTTTTGTATACTGCTTAACTAACGCATTTTTAGGCTTCGTCAAGATTTCAACAAGTGCTTTTTCATCTAATGGCTCTAAGCTTGCAATAACCGGTAGACGACCGATGAATTCTGGAATTAAACCGAAGCGAAGCAAGTCTTCCGGCAGTACTTTTGATAGAAGGACTTCTTTTTCAAGGTCTTCGATTTTATTATCCGCACCGAATCCAATGACTTTTTGGCCTAGGCGACGTTTGATGATTTGCTCAATGCCGTCAAAGGCTCCACCACAAATGAAGAGGATATTTGTCGTATCAATTTGAATGAATTCTTGATGAGGGTGCTTACGTCCACCTTGAGGCGGTACGCTAGCAACTGTTCCTTCGAGAATTTTCAAAAGGGCTTGCTGTACACCTTCCCCAGATACATCACGAGTGATAGAAGGGTTTTCTGATTTTCTTGCTACTTTATCGATCTCATCGATGTAGATAATGCCTTTTTCCGCTTTTTCTACATCATAATCCGCTGCTTGGATCAGCTTTAGTAAAATATTCTCTACGTCTTCACCAACATAACCTGCTTCAGTTAATGATGTTGCATCTGCAATTGCAAATGGAACATTTAAAATACGAGCAAGCGTTTGAGCAAGTAATGTTTTACCGCTCCCTGTTGGTCCAATCATAGAAATATTACTTTTCGAAAGCTCCACATCATCAATCTTGCTGTTGGAATTGATCCGTTTATAGTGGTTATAGACCGCTACAGCTAAGGATTTCTTCGCATTCTCTTGTCCGATGACATACTCATCAAGAATCTCCCGAATTTCATGAGGCTTCGGAACATCCTTGAATTCAACTTCTTCCTCAGTACCGAGCTCTTCTTCAACTATTTCCGTGCAAAGTTCGATACATTCATCACATATATATACGCCAGGTCCTGCGACCAGTTTACGCACTTGATCTTGCGTTTTTCCGCAAAACGAGCATTTTAATTGACCTTTTTCCTCGTTGAATTTAAACATTCTTTCACCCCTTATTCTTCTTCACTTGCCTGTAGCCAACAGTCAGCTACCTTTCTGGGTCCAGTATGTATGCATTTTACCATACTTTCCTAAAAGACGGTAATGATGTGTTTGTAACACTGCACATTGAGATATGTATGACAGAAAGATGCGACTTACACTATCGTTTCCAAAAGAAGCGATGATAAGTCAAAAATTGTACAAAACAAGGCACGAGTCACTCGCGCCCTGTTTTATTATTATGCACCATATTAACGGTTTTCTACAAGAAAATCAATTGCTTTGCGAACTTTTAGATCTTCTTTCATTGCTTCAGTAGATCCAATCGCTTGTTTGATATTTTCAACTGGCATGTTGTATGCTTCAGCCATTTTTGAAAGTTCTTCTTCCACTTCTTCGTCAGACACTTGTAAGTCTTCTGCAGCAGCAATTGCTTCAAGTGTTAGGTTAGATTTCACGCGTTTAGCAGCATCTTCTTTCATTTGCTCTTTAAGCGCATCTTCATCTTGACCAGAGAATTGGAAGTAAAGCTCAAGGTTCATCCCTTGCATTTGAAGACGTTGTTCGAATTCTTTCATCATGCGGTCTAGCTCTGTGTCAACCATCGCTTGTGGAACGTCAACTTCCGCATTTTCAGAAGCTTTCGCTACTAGCTCTTCACGAAGTTTTCCTTCTGCTTCGTTTTCTTTTGCTTCTTCAAGACGTTTCTTTGTTTTTTCAGTTAATTCAGCAAGAGTTTCTACTTCTTCATCAACATCTTTAGCGAACTCATCGTCAAGTGCTGGAAGTTCTTTTGCTTTGATTTCATGAATTTTCACTTTGAATACAGCTGGTTTACCTGCAAGGTCTTCAGCATGGTATTCTTCTGGGAATGTCACTTCTACGTCTTTTTCAGCGCCAGCTTCAAGACCAACTAATTGCTCTTCGAAACCAGGGATGAATGAACCAGAACCTATTTCAAGAGAGTAGTTCTCAGCTTTTCCGCCTTCGAATGCTTCTCCATCAACGAATCCTTCGAAATCAAGAACAACTGTATCGCCGTTTTCGATTGCGCCTTCTTCTTTGACAACAAGCTCAGCTTGACGGTTTTGAAGTGCTTTTAGCTCTTCTTGTACATCTTCATCAGTGACAGTTGTATCGTCTTTTTCTACGTTAAGACCTTTGTAGTCACCAAGTTTTACTTCAGGCTTCACTGTTACTTTTGCAGTGAAGATTAAGCTTTCGCCTTTTTCGATTTTCTCAACATCGATTTCAGGGCGGTCAACTGGCTCGATACCAGCTTCGTCGATTGCTTTTGGATATTCAACTGGAAGAAGAATATCTAATGCATCTTGATAAAGAGATTCTACACCAAAACGTTGCTCGAAAAGACCACGTGGTACTTTCCCTTTACGGAATCCAGGGATAGATACTTGCTTGACAACTTTCTTAAATGCATCATCAAGTGCTTTGTTAAATGTTTCAGCGTCAACTTCTACAGTTAAGACACCTTCGTTACCTTCTTGTTTTTCCCATTTTACTGACATGTGTGTTTCCCTCCAAAAATCTATTCAGATTGTGCGTTGTTACATTCTAAAGCATCATAAAGACTTCGTCCAATCAAAAACCACGCACTCTGCTAAAGAAGCGGTATTATGTATACAACATTTGACTTGATTATACATATCGTCTTTCAACCGTTGGAATCTTACAACTGCACTATATATGCACAAATACAACCATTATATTATAACATAACAAGTCCGTCTTTCAACTAAATCGACAAATTACAAATAAGAAATTTCTTCAATATCTTTCAGCATTGTGCAAGCTTCTCTCAACTCTCGTTCGTTAAAATCATACAATAGATGCAATTCTTCGAGGTCAATCTCAATCCCATGCATTTCATAGCCGACTTTATGAAGAGCCGCAGCCCAAAGATTCGGATCTGTGTATTTAGGAAGAAATGGATATAGCACAAATAAGTGCCGGCGCCATAACTCTTCCACGCCTTGGTAAAGGGTTGGGTTCTCATTGCCGAGCGTATCATCCAGTATACGCAGTACTTGCTGAAGAAGCGGCATCTGCTCTGGCTTCACGGCCTCAGAAGGCACAAGCGTTAAAGAATCTCCGAATTTCGTCACATGAACCGGCTTTGCCACATCATGATCTGACAGAAGCTGCAAGATCAAGGATTTGACCAAAGGGTTGCCATCCGGTTTTTGTAAGATCGTATTTAATAGACCCATATGCGGTGTAATATTCCGGTCCTTCAATGAATGGATGAACTGTACCTGCTCTTCTGGCAGCTCGAGTATATCATCTATATTGATTTCACCGCTATCACTCTCGTCTTCATCTAAGATCTCTTCAGGCGATTCAATCATCTTTCTGCTAAATTCGAGTAGCTTGTAAAAATGCTCCGCGCTTTCTGCTGGAAGGTGGTTCTCCTCAAGTACAGCCTCAATTGTCTGTTTGACTTCCTCGTATTCTTTCAGCTGAATTAAGATGGTCATATACACTTGAAGCACGGTGAAATAGTGACCATACCCTTCATTTAACATCTTTTCACAAACACGCTTTGCATCCTGCAGCTCACCCAGCTCTAGAAAACAAATCGCCATACCGAGGTGAATATCGGATTCTTCATCGTCATCATAAGATTTCGCTTCTGAAAATAACTGAAGCGCCTCTTGATACTGTTTATCTTTTAATGCTGCCATTCCTTTTTCAATCAGTCTTTCTTTCAGACCAGGAAACAAAATGACATTATCTTTCTTCTTGTCATGTTTCATGCTTACGTTCCTTTCGGGCGCATATTTTTTATCAGTTTACCAACGAAGGTTAGTAAACACAAGTAACGAGAGGTTTTCATGCAAAAAAGAAGCCGTCACACCTCGGGCGGACGGCTTCTCGTTGTTTATGCACGCAGCCAGCTGCTGCGCTTTTCTTCAAATGTCTGAATGTCATCTTCTAATAATAATGTTAATGAGATCTCATCATAGCCATTCAGGAGCATTTCTCTCCAGTGAGGGTCTACTTCAAAAGGAGTTATATTCCCTTCATGGTCTTGAATCTGCTGTTTTTCTAGATCAACCGTCATCTCATACCCTTTGTACTCATATGATGCTGCGAATGTTTTCCACACATCATAATCAAGACGAATCGGAAGCATCCCATTTTTAAAGCAGTTTTGATGAAAAATATCTGCAAATGATGGCGCGATGACAATTTTGAAACCATAATCATCAAGTGCCCAAGGTGCATGTTCCCTAGATGATCCGCAGCCGAAGTTTTCTCCTGCGATCAAAATGGATGCTCCTTCATAAATTGGCTGATTCAGCTCAAAATCAGGATTTGGACTGCCATCGGCTAAAAACCGCCAGTCAAAAAAGGCAAACCGGCCATATCCTGTTCGTTCTATTCTTTTCAAAAATTGCTTCGGAATAATTTGATCTGTATCTACATTTATACGGTTAAGCACAGCGGCTTTTCCTTTATGAGTGACTAAAGGCTCCATCTCTGACAACTCCTTACACGACTGTTTTCTCTTGATTAAACTTCCTGACATCGACAAATCGGCCATGTATTGCAGCCATTGCAGCCATTGCTGGGCTGACAAGATGCGTTCTTGCACCCTTCCCTTGACGCCCCTCAAAGTTACGGTTTGACGTGGACGCGCAGCGTTCGCCTTCTGGCACCACATCATTATTCATACTGAGGCACATACTGCAGCCAGATTCTCTCCATTCAAAGCCTGCTTCAAGGAAAATTTCATGAAGACCTTCTTCTTCTGCTTGCAGTTTGACACTTTGAGAGCCAGGCACCACAATCGCTCTGACATGATCGGCTACTTTTTGCCCTTCAATCATAGAAGCTGCTTGGCGTAAATCAGTCATTCTTGAGTTCGTACATGAGCCGATAAAGACATGCTCGATCGTAATGTCTTCAATACGCTGATGCGGATGAACACCCATGTACTCGTAAGCTCGGAGCGCTTCTTTTTGATCATCTTCTTGTGCAAAATCCTCAGGCCCTGGGATCGACGCATCCACAGGCAACACCATTCCTGGGTTAATTCCCCACGTGACCATTGGTGAAATCTCATTTCCATCTAACACAATGGTTTTATCATAAGTTGCACCCGGATCTGTTCTAAGCTCTTTCCATTCTTCAATGGCTGCTTCGAAATCTTCGCCCTGCGGTGCATATTTGCGTCCGCGGCAATATTCAAACGTCACTTCGTCAGGTGCAATCAACCCTGCTCTTGCGCCTGCTTCAATCGACATATTACAAACGGTCATCCGCTCATCCATCGTCATGTTTCTGAATACTTCCCCAGTGTATTCAATGACATAACCTGAACCGAACTTCACGCCGTGTGCACCAATGACTGCTAAAATGACATCTTTGGCAGTTACCCCTTTTTGAAGCTTTCCGTCTACTCGAATTTCTAAAGTTTTCGGACGCTGCTGCCAAAGTGTTTGTGTGGAAAGCACATGTTCAACCTCACTTGTACCGATCCCAAAGGCAAGTGCGCCAAACGCGCCATGAGTTGATGTATGACTATCTCCACAAACGATTGTTTTCCCCGGAAGTGTCAAACCAAGCTCTGGTCCAACGACATGGACAATTCCTTGGTCTACACTATGAAGGTCAGCTAGACGGACACCAAATTCAGCACAGTTGCGCTCTAGAGCACTCACCTGCTTTTTAGCAATCTCATCTTTGATCACAAATCGATTCACAGTCGGGATGTTGTGATCCATCGTCGCAAACGTGTTTTGAGGTCTTCTCACTTTGCGTCCTTTTTGTCTTAACCCTTCAAATGCTTGAGGTGATGTCACTTCATGCACCAAGTGCAGATCAATATACAAAAGGTCTGGTTTTCCCTCGCCGCTTTTGACAACATGCTGATCCCATATTTTTTCGATGATTGTTCGAGGCATAACCCTTTTCCTCCCTCTACCTAATTCAAAAAGATTTCTATTTATACAATAGTTTTCGCACGTTGTTTAAGTGCGTCTACAACTGCTGTGGTGATATCGTCAGTCGTTTGATATGTTCCCTCTTTTGCTGCTAAATCCTTTGTGCGTTTGCCAGAGGCAAGAACAGCTTCCACGGCTTCTTCTATTGCAGCCGCTTCATCTTCTAATGCAAAGGATGTTCTAAGCAAGCTTGCTGCTGACAAAATGGTTGCCAGAGGGTTTGCGACGTTTTGCCCCGCAATATCGGGTGCTGAACCATGAATCGGCTCATATAAATGGAGGCCTGTGCTTGACAGACTAGCAGAAGGCAGCATACCAAGTGAACCAGTAATCATAGAAGCCTCGTCACTTAAAATATCGCCAAACATATTCTCTGTCACAATGACATCAAATTGAGCGGGCTTATAAATAAGCTGCATGGCGGCATTATCAACAAGCATGTGCTCATATGCAACTTCTGGATATTGGGATGCAACTTCTTCTACCGCATCTCGCCATAGTTTACTAGAAGCAAGAACATTTGCTTTATCCACAGACGTGACCTTTTTTCTTCTAGTTAACGCCATGTCAAACGCTTCTTTTAAGACGCGGACAATCTCTTCCTTTGTATAAAGGAGTGTATCAACAGCAGCTTCTTTTCCTTCATCATCCGTATAGCGCTCGCTTGGTTCACCAAAATAGAGGCCTCCTGTTAATTCACGAACGATGACGAAATCTACTCCGCTAATGTGATCTTGTTTTAACGGTGAAGCCTCGCTTAAGCTATCGAACACTTTGACAGGACGGATGTTTGCAAATAAGTCCAGCTGTTTACGAATGGCGAGCAAGCCTTTTTCAGGGCGAAGTTCTGGCGGGTTTTGATCCCACTTTGGTCCACCAACTGCTCCTAATAAAATCGCATCTGCGCTTTTGCACACATCTACTGTTTCCTTTGGGAGCGGGTTGTTTTTTTCATCTATCGCTATACCGCCAATGAGCGCAGTTTCGAATTCGAATTCGTGTTGAAATTGAGTCGCTGTTTCTTGCAAGACAGCGACTGCTGATGCTACGACTTCCGGTCCGATTCCATCGCCGGGCAAAAGTGCAATTTTCTTTTTCATGAGAACCTTCCTCCTTTCCTATGAGATCGCGTGATGTTTCTCAATTTCAATTAAATTTGATTTAAAGATTAAATGCCTGTTCACTGCATTGACGTAAGCTTTAGCCGATGCTTCCAGCACATCTTGCGCCACACCGCGGCCTGCTGTTTCTTTTCCTTCTATTGAAACAGTGACATATACTTCTGCTAGCGCGTCTCTGCCTTTTCCATTTGATTGAATACGATAGTCTAGCAAATGAATTCTTTCCTCCATACAGCGCTCAAGCGTGTTGTACACAGCTTCTACACTACCTGCACCTGTAGCTGCTTCTTGAATCACTTCCTGCGTTTCCTGATTTTTAAGAGAAACCGTTGCTGTTGGCATTTGTTCTGTACCATAATGTACTTGAAGGCTTTCAAATTCGTAGCCAATTTTTCGGTCTGCTACTTTTTCTTCTAATATAATAGAAATCAAATCATCATCTGTGATTTCTTTCTTCTTCTCCGTCAAGTTCTTGAACGTTTCGAAGAACTTATTGATTTCTTCTTCCATTAGTTTAAAACCAAGTGTTTTCATGCGGTCTTTAAACGCATGTCTTCCGGAGTGTTTTCCAAGGACAAGCACATCTGTTGTCACGCCAACAAGCTCTGGAGAAATAATTTCATAGGTTGTTTTTTCTTTGAGGAAACCATCTTGGTGAATACCTGATTCATGTGCAAAAGCGTTGTTTCCAACGACTGCTTTATTGCGCGGTACAATCATACCCGAGTATTTGCTCACTACATCACTTGTACGCTTAATTTCATTCAATTGAATTGTTGATTCGACCTGATAAAAGTCTTTTCGAATATGAAGAGCCACTGCAATTTCTTCTAAAGCAGCATTCCCAGCTCGCTCTCCGATACCGTTGACTGCTGTTTCAATTTGATCTGCTCCATTTTCGATTGCTGCAAGTGAGTTTGCCACAGCCATGCCAAGGTCATCATGACAGTGTGCTGACAAATTCACGCGATCGATATTTGGAACGTGTTCCTTCATATATTTAAAGATATTTCCGTACTCTTTTGGCGCTAGGTATCCAACTGTATCAGGTAAGTTAATTACACTTGCCCCAGCGTCAATGACTTTCTCTACAATTTCCGCTAAGAAAGCAAGATCTGTACGGCACGCATCTTCTGCTGACCACTGGACAACCGGGAAGCGTTCTTTTGCGTATTTCACCATTGAGACAGCCTGTTCTACGACTTCCTCACGTGTTTTCTTTAGTTTATGCTTCAGGTGAATATCAGAAGTAGCAATAAAGACGTGAATTCTTGGTTGAGCCCCATCTTTTAATGCTTCCCACGCTGCATCAATATCACCTTTCACACAACGTGCAAGCCCTGCAACTGAACAGTTTTTGATTGTTCTTGCAATCTCTTGTACGCCTAAGAAATCCCCTCGGGATGAAGCGGGAAAACCCGCTTCAATGATATTAACCCCAAGGCGCTCAAGCTGCTTTGCAATGATTAGCTTTTCTTGTGCATTTAAGTTCACTCCTGGTGATTGCTCTCCATCTCGAAGTGTTGTGTCAAAAAAATTAATTTTTCGCACCGACGCTCACCGCTTCCTTTTTCTTTCCTTGTTTGACGAAAGGCATCATTTCCCGAAGCTTTCTTCCAACGATTTCAATTTGGTGCTCACTTTCACTTTCATTAATGGCATTGAAACGTGGACGATTCACTTGGTTTTCAACAATCCATTCTTTAGCAAATGTTCCATTTTGGATGTCGGTCAAGACTGCTTTCATTGATTCTTTTACTTTTGCATCAACAACGCGTGGTCCTGATACGAAGTCACCCCATTGTGCTGTATCAGAGATTGAATATCTCATGCCTTCTAGTCCTTCTTCATACATAAGGTCAACGATCAGTTTTAGTTCATGCAGACACTCGAAGTATGCAAGCTCTGGCTGATAACCAGCTTCTGTTAACGTTTCGAACCCTGCTTTCACTAGTGAAGTAAGACCTCCACAAAGAACTGCTTGCTCACCGAATAGGTCCGTTTCTGTTTCTTCTTTAAATGTTGTTTCAAGTACGCCTGCTCTTGCTCCGCCAATTGCTTTTGCATAAGCAAGTGCTTTGTCTTTCGCTTGACCAGATACATCTTGATAGATGGCAAATAGTGCAGGTACACCAGCGCCTTGCTCATATGTTCTTCTCACAAGATGCCCTGGACCTTTTGGTGCAACAAGATACACATCTACGTCACTTGTAGGAACAATTTGATGGAAATGGACGTTAAATCCGTGTGCGAATACAAGTGAGTTGCCAGCTTCTAATTGATCTTTGATCTCTTCGTCATATACTTTCTTTTGCTGTTCGTCTGGAAGTAATACCATCACCACATCTGCTTGTGCTGCTGCTTCTTTTACTGTGAAAACTTGATGGCCATCTTCTTGAGCTTTTGTATAAGAACCACCTTTTCTCACACCGACAATCACGTCTACGCCGCTTTCTTTTAAGTTCAGTGCGTGTGCGTGACCTTGTGAACCGTAACCAATGATGGCAACCTTTTGACCATTTAATACGTTTTCTTGAATATCACCGTTATAATATACTTTTACCATTTGACTCTCTCCTTTTGTTTAGACAATTGAAATTGTTTTATTTGATTGCGGCTTTTGCTGATTATCTCTCGCAAAGGCCGTGGTGCCAGTTCTGGCGACTTCTTTAATGCCGTATGGCTTAAGTAATTCAATGAGTGCTTCAATTTTTGAAGACTCACCTGTCACCTGAATGACGACACTCTCTCTGCTCACATCTACAATAGAAGCTCTAAACGGTTCAATGACCCCTGTGATCTCCATTCTAGATGATGGTGCAGATACGACTTTTATCAAAGCCAGCTCTCGCTGAACGATTGATTGGTTTGTAATGTCTGTGACTTTGAGGACATCAATTTGTTTGTTCAACTGTTTTGTCAGTTGTTCGATGTCTTTCTCTTGGTCTACATGGACGACGAACGTGATGCGTGATACATCTTGAATCTCAGAATGGCCGACCGTAATGCTTTCAATGTTGTAGTGTCTTTTTGTAAAAAGGCCTGTGATTCGGTTCAGTACGCCTGATCGATTTAATACAGTCAACACAATAATTCTTTTCAAGGTTTCACCCCCACCATCTCATGAAGTCCTTTCCCCGGTGCAACCATCGGGAATACTTTTTCATCTCTCGCTACATTGACATCGATGAAAACAGGTTCTCTAGAGGTTAGCGCTTCTTCAAGCTGCTTTTTCGCCTCTTCGTCTGATGAGATTCTGATTCCCTTAATGCCATAAGCTTCTGATAATTTGACGAAGTCCGGCTGCTCTGAAAATTTAGAATACGAGTAGCGTTCTTCGTAGAAAATCTCTTGCCATTGTCTTACCATTCCAAGGCTGTGATTATTGAGAACAATCACTTTGACTGGAAGGTTCAGCTCACGGATAACGGCAAGTTCTTGCAGGGTCATTTGGAAACCTCCGTCTCCTAAAATTGCCACAACCGTTGCCTCTTGATCAGCTAGCTGCGCGCCAATGGCTGCCGGTAATCCGAAGCCCATCGTGCCAAGTCCGCCAGATGTTACCCATTTATCTGCATTTTCAAATGGATAGAACTGAGCCGCCCACATTTGATGCTGACCGACATCAGTTGTCACAATGGCTTCACCTTTTGTGAATTGATGAATGTATTCAATCAGCTTTTGAGGCTTAAAGCCTTCTGCTTCGTTTTCGACGTACCAGAGTGGATATTCTGCCTTCCACTGATCTAATTGGTTTTTCCATTCGTCTGATTCCCCTTGCTTCCCGTCCTGCTTGATCAGCTCTTCAAGCACTAGCTTACTGTCTCCAACAACCGGGATATGGGTGTGAATGTTCTTGCCAATTTCTGCTGGGTCGATGTCAATATGAGCGACCTTCGCATGTTTGGCAAAATGATTGAGGTTGCCTGTTACCCTGTCATCAAATCTAGCTCCGATTGAAATGAGCAAGTCACATTGGTGAAGCGCCATGTTCGCCGCATATGTGCCGTGCATGCCAGCCATTCCTAGGAAAAGAGGATGCTTTGCCGGAAATCCGCCAAGACCAAGTAGTGTATGAGCGACCGGGATTTGCTGCTGCTCTACATACTGCCTTAATTCTTCCGACGCTTTGCCATGAAGAACGCCAGCTCCTGCTAGAATAACTGGTTTCTTTGCTCTGCTCACAGCTTCTACTAATTTGCGAATTTGCAAATAGTTCGGCTCGATTTTCGGCTGATAACCAGGTAAATCAATGGGCTGATCGTATTCAAACGTTCCTTCAATGCCCGCAACATCTTTTGGAATATCAATCAAGACTGGACCAGGTCTACCTGTTGTTGCGATGTGGAACGCCTCTTTAATGACACCCGGCAACTCTTCTGGACGTCTTACTTGGTAGCTGTGTTTTGTAATTGGCATTGTGATGCCGAGCACATCTGCTTCTTGGAAAGCATCCGATCCAATGACTGAGGTCGCCACCTGCCCTGTGAATACAACAAGAGGAAGTGAATCAATCATCGCATCTGCAATTCCTGTGACAAGGTTTGTCGCACCAGGTCCTGACGTTGCAATGACAACACCCGGTTTACCAGATACTCTTGCGTACCCTTCTGCTGCGTGAATCGCTCCCTGTTCATGCCTTGGCAGGACATGAAATAAACCTGAATCGTAAATTTTATCGTAAATCGGTAAAACCGCTCCGCCAGGATAACCAAAAATGACTTCTACTTTTTCTCTTTTGAGTGCTTCAATTAACATGAGTGCACCGTTCATCGTTTGTGGTGCTTTTGATGTTTCCGTCTCCACTTGTACATTTGTCCCCATTTGATTTCCTCCTCTTTGTCTTGCTTCAGTCAAGTTCTTTCACCCTTTTCTATTCAAGATAGAGATTTGAGACCATATAAAAAAGCCTTCTCACCCCACAATGACACTACTTTTCACTAGGTCAAAGGGGCGAAAAAGCTTTGTTTTTCGCGGTACCACCCTTGTTCACGGCAAATCATTCTGCCGTCTCATGGACATCTTTCATCCATTTTGGTAACGAGTGAAGCAATGTCACTCGGTCTGCCCTACTATCATTTCAAGCAGACACTCAGAGGTGAGTTCACTTTAGAAAGTAACACCGGTTTCCAGCTAGCACCGGCTCTCTGTAGATACTGACTCTAAAGCTACTAGTCCTCTTCAACGTTTATCGATATCTATTTAGCTTGCGTGAATGTTTTCATCTGTAAAGATTACTTTTTCTCCTTCTTCAACCACTCGTTTACGGAATTGTTCAAGAAGTTTGTTTGTGTGTAACCCAGGTTTTCCTTCACCGATTGTTCGGCCGTCCACCTTTACAACGGCAATGACCTCGGCAGCGGTTCCTGTCAGAAAGACTTCTTCTGCTGTATACACATCATGTCTTGTGAATGGTTCTTCTTTCACCTCGTAGCCTAAGTCTTCTGCGATCTCCATGATGGCGTTTCGTGTGATGCCTTCAAGAGCGCCGATATAACCTGGCGGTGTATAAAGCTTGCCTTTTTTATAAATAAACACGTTGTCCGCAGAACCTTCTGCCACGTACCCTTGATCGTTCAGCATCAGCGCTTCACTCACACCGGCCATATGGGCTTCGATTCGGACAAGAATGTTATTCAAATAGTTTAATGATTTCACTTTTGGACTAAGTACATCTGGACGATTTCGCCTTGTCGGTACCGTCACAATATCAATACCTGTTTCATATAGGTGCTTTGGAAAGATGGCCAGCGGCTCTACAATGATCACTGTGTTGGCTCTCCCGCAGTTGTTAGGATCTAAACCAAGATCACCCGCACCTCTTGAGACGACAAGGCGGATATAGGCATCCTTTAGGCCGTTCCTTTCAACTGTATGAATCATTTTTTCAGTGAGTTCCTCAAGTGAATATGGAATGTTCAGCATAATGGATTTGGCGGAATCATACAGGCGATCTAAATGTTCTTTCATTCGAAAGATATTTCCGTTATACACGCGTATACCTTCGAAAACACCGTCACCATATAAGAAGCCATGATCATAAACTGAAATTTTCGCATCCTCTTTTTTCACGAGTTCATCGTTTAAAAAGATCCACTGTTCCTTTTGGTCTTCCATTTTCAGTGAGCACCCTCTCTTTCAAACAAAAAGTAGTTGAATTTTCAGACATTTTATATTGAAGTGTCTGACGCTTGCTCTCGGTGTTTGTTTAGCTTTTGTTGAACCCATCTTACGCCGCTTTCCATACAGTGTCAACAGCATTTTTAAAATTATTAGACAATTTAGACTAATCAAAATAAAATGTATACGCTTACACCTTTGCTAGACAAGGAATGAAAAAACTTAAAATTTTTTGTATTTTTTCTTCAATTTATTTACTTTACATGAACGGTTTTGATTTGAACAAACTTTTGTGATATTTTTTACCATTCTTTTTGATGAACGTCGTCAGATTTCATCACTTTCATTTTTTCCTTCGGCATGCCTTTCTAAAGCGTTTTCCTATGAATTTATGATAGAATGAGAGCATCTAATAGAAGGAGGGCAATACATGGCTAACATCAGAGGTTATATCGGAACGTATACAAAGGGAGACAGTAAAGGTATCTATTCCTTTACATTAAATACGGACAAGCAGCAGATTGAACAAGTAGAAGTCGCTGCTGAACTCGAAAATCCTACATATTTAACCGTGTCAGAGGATCAAAAATTTGTGTACGCTGTTGTGAAAAAAGGATCGCAGGGCGGTCTTGCTGCGTATCAAATTGATTCAACAACGGGAAAACTTAGTTTCATCAACCAAGAGCTTGCCGATGGCGCTTCTCCTTGTCACGTCAGCGTGGACAGTCAAACGAAAACAGCTTTTACAGCGAACTATCATAAAGGAACAGCAGAGATGTATGAAATCGATGCTGAAAATGGCTCAGTGATTAGCACGCTGTCACAAGCGCAGCACGAAGGAACTGGACCAAACGAAGACCGTCAGGAAAAACCGCACACCCACTTTATGGGTCTGACACCAGATGAACAATTTGCAGTGGCTGTTGACCTTGGTACAGATGGCATTTATACGTATAGGAAAGAAGGCGGCAAACTCGAGCTCGCTCATACATTTGAAACAAAACCAGGAAGTGGACCTCGTCATATCACATTCCATCCAACGAAACCTGTGGCATATGTGATGACAGAGCTAAGCTCAGAGGTGATTGTGCTTCGTTACTTTGAAGATGGTCATTTTGAAGAGATTCAAACCATTACGACCATTCCAAGCGACTTTACAGAGAACAATCAAGGCAGTGCCATTCATGTCTCTTCAGACGGTCAATTTGTTTATGCGGGAAATCGCGGGCATGACAGTATTGCAATTTTTAAAGCAGACGCTGAAGGCCAATTAAGTCTTGTCGAAATTGCTTCATCTGAAGGAAACTGGCCTAGGGATTTTGTGCTTGATCCAACAGAAGAATTCCTCGTCGGATCAAACCAAGAATCTAGCAACCTTGTATTATACAAACGCGACAAAGAAACAGGGCGACTCACTGTCTTACAATCAGACATCACCGTCCCCCATCCAGTTTGCGTGAAATTTTTAGGATAATGAAAAAAGCCTCCAAAAACGGAGGCTTTAGATTGTTGACAAATGGCTAAAATGACCTTTATTTTAGCCATTTGTCTTCTTTTCAGCGTGATAGAAAACCTTTGCAGTCTAGGAAGGACGAGTACCGGAGCGGAGCGAATTTGACATTCGTGAGCACCGGCACGCAGGACTGACAACGAATGCGAGGGTTTGTCTACACGCTGAAGCCTCCAAAAATGGAGGCTTTTCTTTATGCTGATGGCATACCGCCATCCTCAAGCTTTTGATCTATTAAAGACGTATCGGTTTTTTCACCGAACCATTTTGCCAGCCTATCTTTTGCTTTTCCTTTCACATCATCATCAATGTACATCCCGACTTGAAGGAGAGCAAATGTCATCGCACCTAAATCATCTGTGTAGCCGACACCAATTAATGTATCAGGTATCAGGTCAATAGGAAGGATAAAGTATCCGAGCGCTCCAATGATAAGGGTCTTCGCTTTGACAGGTACTTCAGGTTTTTGCAATGTATAGTAAAGTAATAGCACAGCATAGACAAGAGAGACACCAGCTTTTTGTGCCGTCTTTTTTAACTTTTCCCAAAAGGCATGATCATTAAAATGCTTCTTCGAACGCTTTAATAGTTCTTTTTTCTCAGAACGGTTCATCATATCGCCTCCATATTCAGCATATCCCTTTCACCTTAGTTATACAAGATATCCGCCCATTCGACAAACAAAAAGCAGCAGAAAGCCGCGGCATTCTACTGCTCTTTGTAAAACTTTTCGATCGCCTTATCGATGTACACCCATCCTTTATATGACACATGAATCGTATCTTTAAAGAAATAGGGATCATACTCATGTGAAGTCAAATCTGCGACTTCATACCCGTTATCTCGAATTTGACGATTGATTTTTTCATAATACCCTGTACGTCCCTCTTTCGGGAAACCGGTGTAATCATACCATTTTCCGTTTACAGGGATCGTCACAAACAAAGGCTTAGCCCCTGCCTGTTTTAAAATATCCAGCATGAGCTGAAAATCTTTGTATTCTGGTGATTCCGCATAGGAGTTGTCTTCACGGGAATCCTTCATCTTTTTCATGATCGGTTTTAGCTTACGGTCAAACAGTTTCTGATTAATATAAAACGGGTTGTCCCCTGCTTTTTCCGCACCTAGTACGCTCGCTTCTTTTTCAAGCTCAGTCCAAGTTTTTCCTTTGACTGAAGGAGATGGATGAAGCTTGCGCTCATGCCCCGATCCAATCGTATAGTACATGTCTTTCTTTTGAAGCATGCCATAATACATTTTCGCAATTGGAGATATCGCGCCAAAAGCAAATTTGTTCCCAGAAAGCTCTGCTTTAAAAAGCTCTGTGATGACCATGTCGTTCTTCACTGCTTTAAACGTCATGATTCTCTTCATCAGCTCTTTTTTCACAGCCGGATCAATTTCTTTATTGTAGGCTAGATTCAGCGCTTGAAGCGCTGAATAGTTAGGTGCAAAGTGATTCTCGTCAGATCCCCATTTCACGAACCACTGCGGAGACACGATAAACACAAGCTTTTTCCCTTTTAATTCATCCATATGCGCTGCGAAGTTCATCGCATGAATTAATGATTGCGATCCACCTTTTCCAACAAGATAAGGTGTAAACCCTTGAGGATTCTCATGAAAGAAATTCGAAGGGTGATATGGATCAAAACGTGATAGTTCAGAAGATCCATAGATCGGCAAATAGGTTGGATCTTTTAGCATTTCATCTTGTAAATAAAGCCCTTGAAACATCCCTGGATCTAATTCTGTGGCTGACTTTTGTAATTTGTCTTTTGGGATCAGATGTGAGAGCCATGCATTTGGTACAAGAAGAACACCAATGAATAGAACAGCCGCTAAAATAAGCGGCCCAAAAAAACGCTTTTTCATTACTTCATCTCTGCCAGCTGCTCAGCAATGTGATTCGGTGTATCCCACACATCACGATCGAACTCTGTAATCGGAACAGTAATTCCTAGTTGACTTTCAATCGCCATGAGCAGTTCTACTGTACCAAATGAATCAAGAAGACCTTCTTCAAAAATCGCAATCTCTGGATTTTCTTTCACAACGTCGTCCTGACAAACCTCTGCAATAATACCGTATACTTGATTTTTAAATTCCATAATTTTCTACTCCCTTAATCATTTATGATGAAATGGTTTTCCTGAAAAAATATAAAATCCGAAACAAATCACATGGAATGTAATAATGATCGACACAACCATTGTGACCTTATTATCCGGCCACCACTTGTGCTTTTTATTCCATTTCTCAAATAAATTGTAACCGGACATGACAACTGCATGGTATAGTCCGTAAATAATATATTGAAGGGCGAGTCCATGCCAAGCACCCATCAATAGAAAGAGGACAAAGTACCCAATATTCGATACGGCCATACGGTTCTTGATCCACTTCTTTTTTGTCATAAAGAACACAAATCTCATAAACACGTAGTCTCTGAACCAGAAGGACAGGGACATGTGCCAGCGATTCCAGAAGTCTTTAATGTTACGGCTGATAAACGGTTTATTAAAGTTTTCTGGTGATTTAATGCCCATGATATAACTCACACCCACAGCAAACGCTGTATAGCCAGCAAAGTCAAAGAACAAATACATGCTGTAGGCATACATATACGTTAACTGTTGAACAAAGTGGCTGCTGCTAATATGATGAATATTCATCAGAATATACGTGTGAATCAGATATCCAATAATGAACTTATATAAGAAGCCGATAAAAATTTTATGAATGCCGGCGTATAGAAGATCACTGTATGCTTCCTTTTCAGGCGGCATATCCATATCCTTTTCAAAACGGCGGTAACGATCAATCGGACCTGATGAAATCGTCGGGAAAAAGACAATGAAATAGACCAAACGGTGAATCGGAATTTTCTTCTTAATCAAGCCGTCTCTTGTCTCGATAATTAACTGAACACCTTTAAATGTTAAGTACGAGATCCCCAAAAAGCTTAGCCAGTTCATTGGCGGCGGGTGATGCGGCTGATGAGTTAAAAAGAACGGTAAGATCTTTGATATTACAAGCGGTAAAATAGATGCTACCACTGCTATATAGAATACAGATGCTTGATTCGCTTTCAGCCTGTACGCAAGGTACAAGCGGATGATCAACACTTGCCACACTGTGAACAAGAAGAGCAGCAGCGCGCCATGTGCATCCTTTGAGAAAATAAGCGCCAGTGCCACAACCGTTGCAAACATGTTGTAGCCCTGCATTCTTTTGCCGCGAAGACCAAGAATGATCGTCGGCAAAAGAAGAATAC
Organism: Bacillus sp. LLTC93; assembly: GCF_002993125.1. NCBI lineage: Bacteria > Bacillati > Bacillota > Bacilli > Caryophanales > Bacillaceae > Bacillus > Bacillus sp. LLTC93. Next base: position 784,155 of record NZ_PVME01000001.1, read on the forward strand.
CAATTAGAATGAAGAAAAAGAATGAACTAAACGGAATCATAGAAGAACCTCTTTCGCGATTCTCTTACGGTCAACCTTCCCGTTTGGCGTCATGTACAGCTGCTCAAGATAGACAAACTTTCTTGGAATCATGTACGCAGGCAGTGAATCCGCCATTTCTTTTTTAATCGCACTTGTCAGCTGATATTCTTTTTCAAATGAATGCTCTGTTGGGACAATCGCTGCAATTAAATACTCCACATGACCGTTTGGCTGGAACGGCACAATCACACAAGCATTGACATAGATTGTCTCGCTCACATGATATTCAATTTCTTCCAGCTCCATCCGATATCCATGCAGCTTAATTTGATAGTCCAGACGACCGTGGCACGTAATCAAACCAGCCTGCGCCACACCTGCGTCACCTGTGCGGTAAGCAGGACGTCCTTCGTATTCAAAGAACACTTGATCCGTTAAGGCTTGTTCACCTAAGTAGCCTCTCGTGACGCTTGGTCCCACGATAACGATTTCCCCTTTTTCACCATCAGGAAGTGTCTTGCCTTCTTCGTCTAAGATGACGATATCTGTATCAGGTTTGGCATAGCCTACTGGTAAAGAATCGTGCTGATCAAGAATCGCCTGCGTGACTTCAATGGATGTGATCGCAACTGTTGCTTCAGTTGGGCCATACGTATTAAAGACCTGCGCCTTTGGGAAACGCTCAAGGAGTGCACTTGCTACAGATACAGGAAGTGCCTCGCCGCAGAACAAGAAGACTTTCAGCTCTGGTAAAAGCTCTCCTGTAAAGGATGGGTCCATTAAGCACATTTGCACAAAGGAAGGTGTTGATGTCCACACTTCAACGTCAGATTGACCAAGTGCTGCAAACATATCCTTCGGCTTATTGACGAGATCTTTCACTAAACAGTAAAGTGTGCCGCCTGATTGAAGCGCTGGATACAGATCCATCACCGATAAGTCAAAAGAAAATGGGGCTTGATTTAAGAACATGCGTCCCTCGCCAATAGGAAAATCGCTGCACATCCACTTTGTAAAGCTTTCTAAATTGTTGGCTGTTACTTGAACGCCTTTAGGCTTCCCGGTACTGCCTGACGTATAAATGATATAAAAGACATCATCATTTTGAACCCACTGCGTGGATGGCGGTGCTTCTTTTTCAAGTGCTAAAAGCGCCGCTGCACTCTTCACCTGAATGTGTTCTTCTACATCTAAAACGGTCTGCTCATTTGCACTAATCAATAGACTGGCTTTTGAGCTTTCAATAATCGAGACGATACGCTCGACAGGTATTGAGACATCGACCGGAATATAAGGTCTTCCTGATTTCACACTTCCTAAGAAAGAAATCAGCATCTCTGGCTCCATATGACCGTATACAATGACAGGTGCACTGTCAGTTGCGACTGCCTCAATCGCACCAGCCATTTGGTCTGATAGACGCCAAAGCTCATCATATGTGATCGAAGCATCTTGAGAAACAAATGCTGGTTGTGTCGGTTTCGTTTGCTGGTATTCATGAATCGTGTGTAATAGTTTCATAGTTTAATCTCCAATTAAAAATCGTTGTAAATGAATGATCCCGTATTTGCTGTATGGAATCCGTAAATAAAGAACAATAATAGAAAAATAAGTAAGTAAAAGCTTGTATATCCTATCCATTTTACAGACTTATTTTCTGATAGCTTTTTGAATAGCATATTGATAACCTCTTTTCTTTTGACACTTATAAAGACGCACGGATCATCCAAAGGTTTCATATCAAAACATAAAAATTTTAAGAAATCATGAAAAAAAGATGTCGGAAATATGAACGTACCTCTAGGCAAAGCTGTCTTATTGTAACAAAGATTTAATGTATTTGAAATGAAATGGAAGCTTAAATTTGCCTTAAAATTGGTGAAAGCTGTCGAACAAACGCAAAAGCCACCTAGTTAGACTAGATGGCTTTGATGTTATTTACTTTTTATATTTATTCACTTCGAACATGAGAATGTTGTTGAATACCACATAATCCTTTTTACTTTCAAACGGACCTTTGTTGTTGTCATGCTCATCAATTTCATAAAACCCTGGACCTTCTCCGGCATCACGTTTTTTGTACCAAGAGAGGAAGGCGTTGACTTCTTTCATTGAAAGGTCATACTCTTTCTGTAAGCCATTGACCATTGTGATGATGAGAAGGGCGTCGCCGTCTTCATCTGTTGCATCGTCTTTTGGTGGTGTGGTTGGTTCTGGGTCTTTGTCGCCTGGGGTTTCGGTGTTGTTTTCTTGAGGTAATGCGTCTTTTAGAGAGATTGATATGACAGATTTAAACCTTTCTCTTGCACTGGGCATATCACCATTTGTGTTTTCTTCTCCTCCAATGATATAAAGATTATCATTGACAATAGCAGTGGAGTGTCCCTTTCTATAAAAGGTTTTAGGTGTTTGAACGCTATACCTTGTTCCTAAAATTACATCATGTACCGATAATCTAGCAGTTCCACCTGTAAGTAAAACTTTATTATTGTAAACAGCTGACGCATAATACCCCGCTGACCAACCACCTTGCTTTTTAATCCACGTATCTGTGTCAGGGTCGTATTCACCGATCATTTTATTTAAAGCCTCTGTTCCCCCAGATAAATATAACTTACCATCTATCTCATTTAACGTCCCGGCAGTCACATTATAATCTAAAGAACTTTTCTTTTCCCATTTTTTCGTTTCCGGGTCATAGCTGTATGTTTTCATTTGATAGTTACCTTCTTTTGCGACAACTAAAATTTTTCCTTTTACACTGCTCGCATATATTCTGTATGGTGAGACTTTTGTTTCCAGCGGAATATCTTCAAGCTTTTCCCAAGAATCATTTTTAGTATTATAAACTTCAACTGTCTTTACTACTCCATCTGTAGACATTCCACCTATGACATATATTTGGTCATTTAGAATTGCCGTAGCCGCCCCATATCTAGGAGTTGGCATTGATGTTTTACTTGACCATTCATTTTTCTCCGGATCATAAACAAAAGTTTGATCTGCACCTTGTCGTTGAGTTGGCCCCTGACCACCTATGACATATATTTTGCCGTCAACTACTCCACTACTAGCACCAACACGCGCCTCTGGCAAATCTGCTTGTTCTTTCCATTCTACTGTGTCCGCTTTTACTGAATGTAACGGATAAATTAATGACGAGATAAACAAGAAGAATATTAACCCTAATTTTTTCAAGAAAATCACTCCTTAAAATTGTGTACCCAGAATTTATCGGTTTTTTTATGACTTTCTTCATACTTTTGTTATATTTTAAATAATTTAACACTATATCACCTAATACCGCTTCACTAATCGTTGTATGTTCATCTGTTTTTCTTTTGTTCAGATTTTCTTCATATAAACTTTATCTTCTTCACAATTATTATGAATACACTGTATTCAAAAACAAGAAAAAACCCATGGTTTCATGGGTTTTTCATCAATCCATTATAAGAAAATCCGTCACAAGGCAAGCGGGTTCCCCGTTTTTATCTAGTCCCCAAAAGCTTGGGTACATCCCGTCGCCGAAGCCTGTTGTAAACATGGCAATGTCCACCTTGTTATGAAAACGGGTGACGAGCCAGTCCCATGTGTGCTTGTAGTTTTGCTCAAGCGCTTCTGCAAATTCCTCATAAAAATAGAAATCATTGTCCTCTTTATATCGCTTATCCTCATAAGCTTGTATATATAGTGCTGCCTCAGCATCCATAAAGCAGCCCATACCCGTATTTACACCGTAGCCAAAGAACTCGTCTTCTTTCAATTGATTGAGTTCCTGCCCTGCTCTTGTGGCAAGCTCCCATTCTATTGCTTGTTCGTTTGTGAACTTGATCATCGCATAGGCGACGCGTTCGTCACCACTTTCCAACCGCTTAACAACAAGTAGAATCGGATATTTTCCTAGAGCAACCTTCCTCGTAAACGATTGGTCTCCTTCAGAAACAAAAGGATCACAGGCAACGATTTGACCGCTCGTGATCTCGATATAGCCTAACTGTTTAGCAAATAATTGATCACTCTCTTGACTGCTTGTTGTCTCTCCATTTCTATATAACAGGTGTGTTGGATTGATGTTGTACAAGTGATCATTCCTTTCATTGTTTTTATGAAGTGTTTGAGATTATGTACTTTTCCACCATTTAAGCTGTCAATTTTCTAAGGATAAAGTTCAAAGTATGATCATCCATAAAACATCCATTTCCAGTATCAACCCCATAACCAGAGAACTGATCCCCCTGTAAATCAATTTCTATCTGTCCATTTGATAATGCAAGTTCCTACTTAAAACTCGATTCATCTTCTCCTTCTACTATACATCTTAATTTTTTTAGTTGGAGAAAAAATTATTCTCTCTTTTGAATATTTACCCTTTGCGATGTCTTTTTCATTAGTGAAAATAAATGGAAGGTTAATTAAAAAACGCCCTTCCAAATAGGAAGGGCTTTTCATTTATTTCTGCTTTACCTCAATATATTTAGTTGCAGCCTTCATATATAAGCCTATTTTCAATTTATACATTTTTGATCCATTTACGCTCAAGTCATTGAAGAAGCTGACCAAAAATCAGTCACCCATTTTGATAGCTTCTTTGATACAAAAACAGGGACGGAAATACTTAAAAATAAATCCGCTCCCAACTCGCTCCAAAACCCCAATTTGAAGCGATAAACGAACTTAAGTTCCAACAAACTAAAAAGCCTGAAACCCTTGATAATAAAGGGTTTCAGGCTTTTTTCTTAATACGTCCCAGGAGAGATTCGAACTCCCGACCGACGCCTTAGAAGGGCGTTGCTCTATCCAGCTGAGCTACTGGGACATGTTGTTATGTAGTGTGCTGTTGTGATGAACACCTCATCGACAAGATTTATTATATTACTATTGTTCTTTAAAGTCAACGGTTTTTCGAAAGTTTTTTCATAAGGGGGCAAAGTATGCACCCTTATGAAATACCTTCCAATGTCACGGTGTTTTCGAGGTCTTGTATGGCTTGACCTTCGTCTGTGAAAAATTGTACGTTCGCTTCGCTTCCATCTAGTGTCAGTATAGCATAGCTGCGCTCTTTGCGCACTCTTGGCAGGTGCACGCTGCCTGGGTTAATAAGCAGTTTTCCTCTTAGCAGCTCACTGCCTGGGATGTGCGAGTGGCCAAAGCAGATAATGTCTGCGCCTAGCTCTTCTGCACGGTAGTAGACTTGAAGTAAGGATTGTTTGATGCCATGCAGATGTCCGTGAGTGAGAAATAGTTTTCCGCCTCCATCCAGTGGGAGCAGGAGCTCTTCTTCAAAATCGCCCATAAAGTCACAATTTCCTTTGACGACTTTGTATCCTTCGAGTGCTGGGTGGTTCGTTTCGAGTTCTGAATCTCCGCAGTGAATCATCATGTCCACTTCATTCGCATGCCGTTTGGCAATGGTTTGAAGTTCGTCTGTGAGTCCATGACTGTCACTAATGATAAGTATCTTCATGGCTTCATTCCCCCTTATTCATTTGCGTCTAGCAGTGATGAAAGCTTTTGAAGCGCGACCGCTCGATGGCTGATCTTGTTTTTCTCCTCTGGTGATAACTCGGCCATCGTCTGGTCTTTGTCTTTGACGATGAAAATGGGGTCGTATCCGAAGCCGTTTTCGCCGATTGGTTCTTCTGCGATGAAGCCTTCTACTGATCCTTCTACCGTCTTTGTTTCTTTGCCCGGTATGCTGACAGCGAGGGCACATCTGAATCTGGCTGTGCGGTCTTCTTTTTCAATTCCTTTGAGCTCGCTCAGCACTTTTTCCACATTCTCGGCATCGTCTTTATGCTCACCAGCGTATCTCGCTGAATACACGCCAGGTTTTCCGCCCAGATAATCAATCGACAAACCGGAATCGTCTGCAATCACCATTTCACCTGCTTTGGCCTGAATCGCCTCGGCTTTGATGATGGCATTTTCTTCGAAGGTTTGTCCTGTTTCTTCAATCTCTTCAGTAAATCCAATGTCTGCTAGTGTTTTGACCATGAAACCTTTTGGCTCAAGAATGGCTTTGAATTCTTTCGCTTTGCCCGCATTATGCGTTGCGATGATGGCTGTTTTCATCCTGATCAAACCCTTCTCTTTATTCGATGACTTCTCCTGTCACTGCTTTTTGCTTTTCGATTAATTCTTTAATGCCCTTTTCAGCTAAATCAAGCAGTCCGTTTAGCTGCTCTCTTGAAAATGTCGCTTCTTCGCCTGTGCCTTGAAGTTCAACAAAGCGTCCAGCGCCTGTCATGATGACATTCATATCCACTTCAGCTGAAGAATCTTCTTCATAATTTAAATCTAACAGAAGACCCTGCTTAGAATCAATTCCGACGGATATCGCCGCTAAATAATCAGTGATCGGGTTTTCTTTGATGACCCCTTCAGCTCGAAGCTTTTGAAGCGCGAGTGTCATGGCGACAAAAGCACCTGTAATGGATGCCGTCCGTGTTCCACCATCTGCTTGAATGACATCACAATCAATCCAAATCGTGCGTTCGCCAAGTTTTTCTAAGTCAACGACTGCGCGGAGTGCTCGTCCAATTAAGCGCTGAATCTCCATTGTGCGTCCTGTAACTTTTCCTTTAGATGATTCTCTAATCGTTCTTTGTGCTGTTGCTCTTGGAAGCATGCTATATTCTGCTGTGATCCAGCCTTTTCCTTCTCCTCTTAAAAAAGGAGGTACGCGGTCTTCGATGGATGCGTTACAAATCACCTTCGTATTTCCCGCTGAGATTAAGACAGAGCCCTCTGGATGCGTGATGTAGCCTGCCTGTATTTCAATTTTTCTTAATTCGTCATATTGTCTTTCATCTAATCTCATGATTTACCTCCGTTACAATATACATTCCGCGCGGGTGCCAGCGGGGTTCTCCTACTAACTTTGACAACCTCGGCTCGTTCTAATCGCTTGGAATAAAAAAGAGGCAGCGAATATGCATGCCTCTTTTTCTCCATTATATCAATGTGTGACGTTAAAAACTACCTGTATTCACTTGTTCTGGTCTTGAAACTGGCTTTGTGAGCTCTGCACCTTTTTCGTTTACAAGCTCAGCCTTGCCGTTTACCTTCACAGATACGCTTTTCACATCCGGTAGCTCTGTTAATGTGAGCACAATGCTATCAAGCACTTTTTGTGAAATCACCTTTTTCTTTTCATCTGCACTGCCAAAAATGGATTCGTTGAAATCAAGTGTCACATGACCGTCTTTTACCTTTGGTACATCATTTAGCTTCACATCTTGATCAAAGTCTGTGAGCAAATGGCTTGTTTTACTTGGTCCAGAGACGAGCTCATCAATGGCTGCTGTAATAGGATCATCCTCTTCCTTTGGCGCTCTTTTTGTGACCGGGACATAGTAGGTCTGTTCATCAGATTCAGATAAGTAGTAAACGGTTACTGGCTTTGTCGATGTCATATCAGCGGCAGCCTCGTGCTGAATATTAATGCCGTCCTCTCTGCTTAAATCATCTGAGATCGGGGTACCGTTCACAGGCATTTCTTTTAATTCATGTCCATTCATTTTCAATTTGACTTTGGCTATTGAATCAAACTGAGTTAACGTCCAAGTGACAGATTGAAGGATGCGCTGTTCGTCTTCTTTTTTATAGTTTTTGAATTCATTTGAGAAATCAACAACGGCCGTGCCATCTTTGATATCGACAGATACGCTCGTGTCAGCCGGCAAAACAGCTCTAAATCCATTTGGCATCAGGTTGGAGATGGGTCCTCCATCCACGAGATATTCAAGCGTTTGTTTGGCACTTCCTTCGTTTTTCGGCAGCGGAATGGATTGAGAGACGACATAACCGTTTTTATCAATTAAATATAATTCTCTCATGACCGTATCTGCCTGCTTCTCTTCTTTTCCTCCTTTGGCTGTTTGTTTGTCTTCTTTATTTTCTTTCACATATGTGACGTTTTGTGGTGGATCAATCTCTGTTTTCGCTTGGTCTGTTTGAAACAATCCGCATCCTGATAAAAGCATGGCTGACGCAATACACGTAACAGCTGCTGTAGTTCCCTTTTTCAGCATACTTCACCCTCCTCTAGTAGTTTGTACTACTATGTATACGAGCTCCCTAAGAGGATTAGACCCTTTTCATAAAAAAATAACCCACTTCAAGTAGAAGCGGGTTATTGCTGATATACCTGTTCAAACGACACGGTCTCGACCTTACCTGGCAGGTAGCCGAACCAGTCACGAGCAATGTTTTGAAAATTTTGCTGCTGCCCTGTTGTGTAAAATGTATGAACCGGTGATTCATCTGAATCGTTTAGCAGCCCTTTATAAGAAAGAATGGTACTTGCTTCTCTAGCTGTCTCATCACCTGATGAAATGATGCTCACATCACTACCCATAAAGCGCTGAATCGGCTCTTTTAAAATAGGATAGTGCGTGCAGCCAAGAATGAGCGTATCAATTCCTGTTTCTTTCATCGGTTCAAGAGAAGCTTTCACGACTTCATCTGCTGTCTGATCTAAAAACGAACCGCTTTCGACAAATGGGACAAGCATCGGGCAAGCCAGACCTTGAACCGTCAGACCTGCTTTTAAAGAAAGAAGTGCTTCTTTATAGGCCTCGCTTTTGATCGTATTGACTGTTCCGATGACACCAATATGCTGATTGCTTGTCACCTTGATCGCTGTGCGAGCTCCGGGCTGAATCACACCAATGACCGGAATATCGAGCGTTGCTTTGATCTCATCAAGTGCAATGGCAGTGGCGGTATTGCATGCAATGACCAGCATTTTAATATGATGATGTCTCAATAAGTAATGCGCCATTTCCCATGTATATTGTAGAACCTCTTCTTCATCCCGAGGGCCATACGGACATCGTTTCGTATCGCCTACGTAAATGATGTTTTCTTTTGGTAGTTGCCTCATGATTTCCTTCGCAACGGTTAAACCGCCAACGCCGGAATCAATGACGCCGATTGGTTGATCCAACAAAATCGCCTCATTTTCTTTTCATTTGCTGCTGTAGTTTCGTTAAAGATTGGTTGAAAACGATGGCTTCTTCTTCTGAGAAAGCCCCTAGAAGTTCACTGACGTATTCTTGGCGTTTGACAATCACTTCTTGAATGATCCGCTCGCCTTCAGGTAATAAATGAATGCGAACCACGCGGCGGTCAGAAGGATCTTTCACTCGTTCGACAAGTTCACTTTTTTCCATTCTATCAATTAAATCGGTTGTCGTACTGCAAGCCAAATACATCTTTTGTGATAGCTCACCTATTGTCATATCACCGAATTCATAGAGCCACTGAAGCCCTACAAATTGAGGTGGTGTAATCGTATATTGATTCAGAATTTCTCTGCCTTTTTGCTTAATAATTGCAGCAATGTGGCGTAATGATTTTTCAATCTCTGCAACATGGTCGAACTCATTCGTTTCCATTTCATTGATACCTCACTATAGCATCTCACTTTGATTAAAACGTACATTCCTATTTTCCTCGTTTTTCAAAGAAAATGCAAGAAGAGACTCAAGGAAATCACATAGAAATAACCGGTTCCTCCCCGATGTGGAAGGAAAACCGGCTGACTTTAGAGCTCTAGCTCACCCATACGCAGAAGCTCGACTACGGCCTGGGAACGACCTTTAACTCCTAGCTTTTGCATGGCATTTGCTAAGCGTACCTTTTGCAAAACGTTATCCGTGCTGTCATTTGAATCTATAATAGATGTTTATTTTCCCATTTGGATCAATAACGATACGATCAATCAGCTTTTCAAACACATGCTTTAAGTCTTTTTCTCTATCCTCAAGTTCTTGAATGACTGCTTTCATTTCAATAATTGAATTCTTCTCATTTTGTACATGTTGTAATGAAAATAAACTCTGTTCAAGATTTGTTATTTTGGCCTGAATGTCGTTCCGTTTACTTTGAAATTCGGCTTTTGTAATCATTTGATCTTCTAAGTACAGTTCTAACAATCTTTTGTTTTGTGTCTCTAAAGATTTCAATTCTGCCTTTATGGCTTTAATTTGTTTTTCCTTTTGTTCAAGAGCATTTTTCTTGAAGTCATGTGAAATGCCCTCTGAAAATGTAATGAGATTTTCAACCACAAAATCTCGAAGTTCTTCATATTTGATCGGAACATGATTCACACATCCATCTTTCCCCGATCTTCTGAAATTACTACATTTTAGGTATTTCCAATAAGTTCGCTCTCCATTCTTCTTGTCTCGATGAGTTTGAATGATCACCATTTTAGAACCACATTTCCCACAAATAATTAACTTTCTCAACTCATTCCAAGGTGTGAATTTTCTCTTTTTATTGACAGTTTTTTTATTGTTAGCTTTTTCCCAATCTTCTCTAGAAACAATTGGAGGGCAGAAATTTTCATAAACAGTCCATTTTTCAGGTGGATTTCTAATGAATTTCTTTCGTCCATCTACCTTTATCGTCGTATGTCTATTAGCAATGTGAACTCCACAATAAATAGGGTTTTTTAAAATAGTCTGGACAGTTGTGAGCTGCCAGTTACTTCTTTTTCTAGGCGGAGGTATTTCACCAGCTTTACACTTCTCCTGCAAAGCGTATGTAACTCTTTTCTGGCCTAATCCCTCGTTGTTATATAAATGGAAGATTAACCTTATGACATCTGCTTCATTTTCATTAATAACGAGGTATTTCCCCTCTTTCATATAACCATACGGTATTCTTCCAGAATGCTCTCCTCGTCTGGCCTTTGCTGCAAGTACCCCACTTATGTTTACGGACATAGATTTAGGTAACTGCTCTGCGAAAAGGGCCGACATTTCAAATTTCATCGAAGCTTTGCTTTCGTACAGACTATCATAATCTTCTTCAAGCGTCACGACACGAACACCGTTAGATACTAAAATCTCTCTAATATAGAGGGCATCTTTCAAATCCCTGGCAAGACGTGTAATGGATTTGAAAATAACCATTTTTATTTCTTTCTTTTCAGCCAATGAAAAAATGTATTTCATTGCTGCCCTATCTTCAAGGACTGTTCCGCTGATACCATCATCTAACAAAACAGAACGGTCATCCCATTCATAGTTGTGTTGCTCGATCCAATATCGACAAACGTCAATTTGGTTTTCCTTAGAACTTATTTGCTCGTCGCGGTCTGTCGAAACCCTTGTATAGACTTTATAAGGGTAATCGTCATATTTGATGATTTCTTCAACTGATTCTTTGCGGAAATGCATATAACACACCCCAATTGTGAATTGTTCTTACTAAATTATAACATCTCGAATGTCAATTCCGTAATATTCTTAATTTGGAAAAAACATTATTTCATCCTCTTTTTAATCCAATAATATGATAGACTTATTTGGAAAATATTTGTTTTGGAGGGTCTATATTGAATCTTATTAAAACTTTTCTCCTTTTAATTTTATGTACCTTATTCATTACTGCTTGTGGCAAAGCAGAAAACACATCCACAAGTAACTCCAGTAAAAAAGAAGAAAGCATTGAAACTAAAAAAAAATTAAACGTAAAGATCACTTTGGATAAAGAAATCACAAACAATAAAATTATTATCCTTAGCGGGAAAAGCAACTTACCTAAAGATACGAAACTAAGGATTCGTCTTGAACAAAAAAATTCCCATAAAAACTCAATAGTTAATACAGCTGTTCAAAAGGATGGATCTTTCGAGTATAAATTCTTTAATGAAAATGACACAGTATTTGATGATGGGAAATATTTTATATATGTTGAAACATTACCGGTTCTTGAACAAGCTGAAGTTATTCAAGAAATTTTTGGAGATAATGGATCTAACCTCACTGGTCCACAGATTAGCGGTGACTCAGAACTAAAAGCAACTGCTGAAATAGATTTAAAAATAAACAATTCTGAAGTTATAACTGAGGAGGAAACTTTGCCTAAAGATAAAGATGCAGAGGAAGAGAAAAATGAAGTTTATACCTCAGAAGAAGTTGAAGATAACAGTGAAGAAGATGAGTTAGATATGATTAAATATGATGCAGAAATAGAAATCAAAAAAATTATCGAAGAGAACTATAAAACCACATCGATTGAAAAAATTGAAATTAACGAAGATATGGGTGTGAGTGAGAAGAACAAGTTAATTGCTCTTGTTTACTTATCTTTTGATGCATTGAACACAAGTAAGACAGCTTATAACATGGTTGAAATGTATAGTGATGACTTAGCTGCAAACATTGGCAAAGATAATGATACAGTCAATCAGATAGCTGTATTTTGGAAAGTTCCTTATATAGATGAAGAAGAAACAGTTGCTAAATTCTCGTATGAACGCTCAGGAAAACAAATGAAAATTACCGATAAAGTATCTTCTTTAAAATGACCCTTCAAGTTGAAGGGTTTTTTATTAACATTTATAATCGAACATACATTCTTTTATAGGAGGGTATGCCGTGACCGATCTTGAAAGGAAACTTTATAGAATAATCTACAATATGAGCAGATTCAGACGGAACCCATCAATAGATGAGCTTAAACGGAAAACGGGTAAAGATGAACTCGCGATCCGTAAGGCTGTTAAAAATCTTATGTCAAGAAATGAAATAGAATGGGATAAAGAGAAGAAGGAATGGCGATTTAAATAAAAAATGCCCTTCCAATGGAGGGGCTGTGTTAATGACTATCTTCTTTTGAATATTTCTTAATCAGTGTTTCGCTGATCCTGCTTACGATATAGATCGCAACCGCTAAAATCAACATCAATGGAAACATGCTTAACCGATCATCTGCAACATAAACAATTATCCCCACAACCACAGCCACTACAATTGCCGTTAAAAAATGCTTCACCGCCATCTCACCCCTTTGTATAAATCATATACATTTTATTACATAAAAGCTGGCATTAAAAGACTTTTTTATCTATAATAATAAATGAATTACATTTTTTCCAGAAAGAGGGTTATTATGAAAATCTTCAAATCTTTGTTTCTTGTCAGTTTGTCTTTGGTATTAGTGTTTTCTGTAAGCACTCCTTTAATGGCGCAGCAGAATGAAGTGATTCCTAAAAAACAAGTAAACTACGAACCTTCTTTAATCAACGAGAATTTATTAAACGCTGAATTGGAAGCTCAAGCCAAGTGGGACGGACAGTTCAATTCTAATTACACAATACCTTCTTATGTAGTTGCATCAGCTGCCACCTATGGGATGTTTCATATTACGAGATACTTAACCGCAACTTTACAACTTGGACCTGCTGCTGCTGCAGCGTTTGCTGGAATGGTATCAGGTTATGTTTCAGCAAAAGGTGAAATAAAATTAAAGTCTGTACAAAAATATAGATGGATTAAGAAGTACACTAAAGCTGAATACCAAGCAACCACTAAAATATATGTGAACGGTAAATATAAAACAACCAAAACAAAAAAATGGATCTCAGAAGTAGATACTAACATTGATAACGTTAATAAATAACAAAAAAAGCCCCTCCATTTCGGAAGGGCTTTTCATTTTACTTTTGTTTCACCTGAACGTATTTCGTGGCAGCTGTGATGTATAATCCTGATTTTAGTTTATACATTTTTGATCCGTTTACGTTGACAGTTTTATCAATCGTAAATGCTTCGCCCGGCTTTACTTTTTTGTGCTTTGCCGACCAATTGGGCTTATCATAGACCCATAGCCACCCATCGCTATTCGGCTTAACCACGGCCATTGCAACGCCTTTTGAAGCCGTTTCTTTTTTAGGGCTTGTTTTAGATGATGAAGATACCTTTTTTAAACCGACGGCTGCCGCAATTCCCTCCGCATGTCCCTCAGCCAAAGCATCGAGGAACGAATCTTGTTTGAGCAGCGCAGCATCTTTTTCCCGATCAATAAAAAGGTTCTCTGTCAAAATTGCTGGCATTTTTGTTTCTCTTAACACCGCAAGATTTTTAGACTTGGTCCCGCGGTCTCCTGCTTTTTCTTTGATCTTGTTGTAAATGGAATCATGTACGATCTTTTGCTGCTTGCCAGTGCTGGATGTTGCTGATAGTTTATCAAAACGGAACGTCTCAAAACCCGTTCCTCCGCCAGCATTGATATGGATTGATGCAAAATAATCAGCGCCCCAATTATTTGCTAGTCTTGCTCTTTGGGACAGATCAGCGTAAACGTCAGTTGATCGTGTGAGCTTGACTGTTGCCCCATAGAGCTTTTCGAGAATCACTTTAGTTTTCTTGGCAATGGTAAGTACAAGGTCTTTTTCTTTCAACCCGTTTGCTACTGCGCCTGGATCGTGCCCACCATGTCCTGGATCAAGCATAATTTTTTTCGTCATATTCAATCTCTCCAATCATCTTGTGTATAGAAAAAAGCCGCCTAGGGCAGCCCTTTACTTCGTTAATCCTTTTTGTTTTAGGACTTCTTTTTGCAACTTCCCTTTATCGGTCACATAGTTGTTTTTGAACCATGCGACAAGCGTCGTTACCATTGTGAAGATCATTGAGCCTGCAAGATATAACGTATCAGCCAGAGATGTGACTTGGTCCTCGTTGATCGGTAAGATTGGTTTGCCAAACACAATTAATGCTTGATTGATCAAAGCAATAAAAAGAAGCACCGTGCGGATCACAGTACCTTTGTCTAAGTTTTTCATATTCAATTCCTCTTTTCGTTTTATTTTTATTTTTGGTTTCTTTCGATACGATCTAGTTTTTCAATGACAACGTCATATTTCTCACTGAATTTTTCTAACACATGGTTTTGAGCATCTATTTGCTCGTTAAGCTTGTTTTCTCGCTCTTTAGTTGTATTGAGCACATAAAACAGCACCCAACAAAAAAGAACCGCAAACGGTCCTTGTGTCATTAAATACTGTGCAATATCCATTTCCATTTCACTCACCTACTCCCTCATTTTGTCCACCTCCTTTCGAAGGCAAAATAAAAAGCACCTGTTAAGATGCTGTTGAACCTAAATCCACTGAGACAGCAGGCTTATCAAACTTCAATCTCGTGATCTCTTCAAATTCTGTTTTAGTGATAACTTTCAATGAAACGTATTCCCTCATGATTTCAGGCGTATACACGCCCCAATCCCAAAATACTTTTATGTCGGCCGCCGTTGGGTAGATCATGATGCCCCGCCTCTCTGCATCTGCGAAACTTGCAATGTGAGTAAAGCCACTTGTTTTTTAAGCATCGTTACAGCATCTTGTGGCGGTGGATCAGGCTGCAAACTATCAATGTATTCTTTAGATGCCGCCTCGAACCATTCTTCTTTTTTGGGATCATACTTTGCAATAAATAGCCCATCTGGTGGCTGTTTATCTGTATAGCCTTTGGGTATTTCTTCTCCGTTTTCTACATCTACTAAAATGTCTTTGTCTGCTTGCCAAATGTAATTTTCATCATATTTATACACCCAGATCATATTTGCACCTCCCACGTTTACTTTGCTTTAAAACGGACCCCAAACGTAATAAATTCATTGGGGTTCACCGTATTAGAACAAGATTGAACACAAACTCGACCGTCAGTACCTATATAGGTGCGGTGATATTGTGGGACACCCGGTGTCCCCAAACTGGATGCTACACCAATAAAGTGAAATGACTGCAAAGGAAAGAATCCTTCAAGTAATGTAAACGCCTCGACATCATTACCAATCACACCACCTGTAATAGACCCGATGATCTCCACCTCTCCCGAAGCATCTTTTGAGTAGCGTAATGTGTGCGGAAATCCATCTGATGAAACATATTGCTTCCATCCTTTGGACAATGAAGGTGTTTTCCAAGTGACTGCAGCATCTCCGTCTGTTATGAGACGTTTCCAACCTCGAAAGCCTTGTGCATGGAACGTGCCAATCCAAGTCATATTATCAAATGATCTCGTGGCAATAATCCTTTTGTAATTAATTTCATTTTGGACATATGATGTTTCTAAAACTTCAATGTAATAGAAACTGGAATCATTCTCTACAGGCAGATTTAACAGATTTGCTCCCATATAAAAACCCGTTGGCAGTAAAAAAATATCAGTACCGTTTGACAACCTTGCAACTTTACCGTCGTTAGGTGTAAGCCTGTGCAGCTGGCCGTTATTCCAGTTACTTTTTTCTGATTCTGTTACGTGAATCTTTTTGTTTTCAAGGTGCGGATCGACGTATTCTTTTGCCGCTTCCAGTGCCACCGCTACTTTATCTTTTGCACCTGCAGGTGTTTCCGCGTGAGCATCTGTGTATTTTTTAGCTGCCGCAAGTGCTGCATCTGCTTTAGTCTGCGCGCCCTGTTTTGTTTCGATATTATCCAAGTCATCAAACTTGGCTCTCAGATCATCAATCGTTTGTATAGACTCTTCGTAAAGCTCATTTATCTTTGTTCTTAATGCCTCGAACTCGTCCACATAATACTCAGTGATCGGCACAATGTCTTGATCTATAAGAGACTTTGAAATGTTAAAAGAGAACTGGTGCACAGACATAGATTGATCATTCGTATAGTACAAATTTAATTCAGCTTGTACTATACCGTAGTTCTTAACCTCTTTGTCTGACAAGATGTATTCCGCGTGACCATTCACTCTATCAACTATCGTTACGTCTCTAATGAATCGGCTGCCGTCAGACATAACTAATACAAGTTTTCCTGTGACAGCTGCAAGAGGCAACGGCACTCCATCTTTCGTGAGTTTGAAAATAAGCCTTGCCGTCTGACGATCCTGCGTCCAAAAATTTATGCTGGTTGACACACTTGAACTGGTATATGCGTTCACGTCAAAATCAAGTGGACCGTTTTTGTGAATCATTTGTTATCACCTCACTCATGTTACATTTTCTATTGTTTTAATTGGATCGACACTATTATCCTTCAAGCTGCCTTCTGCGCCAGCTCCTTTTAGTCGATTGCCGAAATGCTGAATTCTTGAACATTTGCTAGTCAAATACATTGCATACCTGCATTTCTTTCCACGCACTTTGTTGAATCTTGCTGCTGAATCTATGACCCCGTCCATGAAGATAATTCCGTAATAGGGATTAGATGTGGATGTTCTTTTTCCCGCATTGTCAATGTCACTGAAATCTACGCTAATATTTTCTGAATCACCTGATACAGAAATTCCAGAGTAGCCAACTTCACGTAAATTTGTGTTTGTGACATCAATGTTCTTACACCCTAATTCCACACGCACGCCGTTCCCCTCGATGTCTCGTCCCACACTTGAATCTACTTTGCCATTACTGCAGCGAGTTAAGAGCACCCCATGATGCTTGATGTCTCTATATTGGTTATTCAAAACCAAAAAGCCATCCACATCTGATAAGTGAATAGCGTGCTTTACCTTTACTCCATTAATTTGATTGCCTGAAACTTCGACGTCATCAATTTTTTGGTACCCTTTACGTCCGTAAACTTGTATGGCATGGCGGTCTTTTACGTTAATGAAAGTATTTTTTGAAACTATGTGCCTTCTCACTTTATTGACTCGATTTGTAGGATTCCCATTCTTATCTTGCGTATATTTTGATGTAACGGCCGGAAGTAGCAACCTTACACCAGATGCACAATTTAAAAATGTATTTCCTTCAATCAAGACATCTTCCCACTTGTTTCCTGAAACAGCCCATTCAGTTGTATCTTCCACAATGTTGAATAAAAACTTGATATTTTTATACCAAAAACCATCTGTGCTAGTATGCGAGTCCATTGCACGTGCATAGCCGCCTAGCTTATCTGATTTACTGAAACGGCACCTTTGAACGATTATATTTTCAGAAGGGGTATTGTCATAGCTACCAAACGCCCCAAAGTTTTCAGATGATCTCATAAGGTCCAATTGAATAGCAGCTGAAAACCATCTGTCACCCTTATAATCTGCAAATCCTGAGAATTTGACATCATCTATCAATACGTTTTTGTTGCCAGCACAATCTATACCGTGCCCTCCACAAACATCACGTATGTGAATACCTTTGATAACTATTCCATCTGCGTGAGCAAATCCTATAACAGAACACTGTTCCTTATATTCATCGCCAGCGCTATCAAACATCCCTTGACCATCAATCAGTAAATTCCCATGTCCCTCATAGCCTTTGGTTTGATCGTCTTTGTCACCATTTACAAGCATTGACCCTACAAATCCGCGCCTTATAACTGCGCCAGCCTGTAAGGTCAAGTGAGTGTTTTTATAGATACGGGCTGTCTCCATCAACTTGTATTGTCCAGGAGGGACAACAATGTGCACAGGATATAATTTTGCAAGACTAAGAGCTGCCTTGAATCCCGCCGTAAAACTTCCGTACTTTTTAATAAACCTTTTTAGATTCAGGGAAACGGCAGCTGCTTCTATTTCTTCTTCAAGTATTTGAAAGTCATAGTCTAATCTGTCTTTTGCTGTGGCATGAATAGATGCATCCCTAGCAACTCGAATGTCTACAACTTCCTTTACGTCTTTTCCGTCGTGATTCAACACTAAATTAATCAGCCTTGACCACAAGTTATCAATTCTATTTGCGACGGAAAATAACCCGTGCATAATCTGATTAGACGAGTGCGCTTTTTTACTGTCTTTATGCGATTGTAATTCACTGGCGTTCTTATTAAGCTCACTCTCAACCGTTTGCATGTCGCCGCGTAATTGCGATTCATAGACTGAATTTCTTGTCGTATCATAATCCTTTTTAAGCCGGACCAATATGTTCACTCCTTTCAATTCCAAAAGAAAAAAACGCATCTAATTGAGCGTTCTCATCAATTGATCAATGTATCTTTTTTGTTGCTTAATCTGCCGCGCCTGGCTTACTTGATAGTCCTGAATGTCTTTCCTAAAGTTAGCAAAGGTCATTTTAGGGCTGTCATAAGGGTTGAGGGGATTATAAGTGACAGACACTAACCTTACATCTTCCTCAAACGTAATCCCGTTTGCTGTATCAGCAATGACATGTATGGTGTCACCCTTCCAAAATTCCTCTTCTATCCCTAGTAGTGCTGGCTCATAGATATACTGATACTCTGCCTCAACGACCACGTCAGGATATGGGTTCACATGCTTTTTCAAAGCAGAAACCATGTTGCTTGCTTTTTTTACTGTGTCGTCTCTTATCGGTTCTCCCCAGCGCGGCTTACCTTCAATGAGAAACTTATCTTCATCAGGATGGATATAAAGGATAGGCTCGAATTCGTATTCAGGCTCTTTTTCCTCTTCATCCTCGTTCGTTTTTGTATCAGTTGATTTAGTATCACTTTTCTTAACTTTCTTTTCTGCGCCGTAACCCCATGCTCTTGTGGAAGTGTTTTGGTCATTGATCTTTAATTTAAAGCCCGGCATATTGTATCGGCTGTCAAAAGTGTAATCTACTACTTTTCCCATCTTTTTATATACATAGATGACATAGTTGTTTACATCAAGCTCTATTTCATAATCCTCAACAATTTGATCCATTAACTCAATACAATTCTTTTCGCCAAAATCGTCTTGATCGACTATATCAAATGCTGATTCTTTTTCTTTCAGGACATATTGAAAAGGTGTGTCAGCAAGCGCAATGTCTAGGGCTTCTTTGATGTTAAGTTTCTTTGACGTTTTTTCTTCGACTCTGTCATTTACAAGAAGAACAGTATACACATGATTGGCCGTAACCTTTTTCTGCAGCACGTTTTTTCTGCTCTGATCAAGCTCAATGTCTGTAATGTAATATTTTTGATGGTTGTAAACTTTTTCATCCAAGTACAATATGTTCCCTGGAACAAGCAAATCAAATTCCGTTCCGTTATCCTCTGTTCGCATTAACGTAAAAGTGAAACTCTTTTTACCTGTTGTGTCGTCTTGCAGCTCCAACACAGCACCAACGATTTCCACAAGCTCTTTGCCGTCTTTGGTTGAGACGTGCAGCTGCCTGAAATCAATATCAGAAGGTAGTCCGTCATTTAACTCTACGTCCTTACCCTGATACTCTTTACTTGGATAAGAAGGTTTAGTTGGTGTTTCTGGTTCTGGTTCATCCGGCACATCATCAAAGGTGTCATATTGTGTAAGTTTGTAAGTAAAAATGATGCTGTTTAATTTTGTTGCATAGTTTATATCCGTGGCGTACCCAGCTTTTGAAACTGCTGCAGTAGCCTTTTTATAATCTTTTTCACCGACCACTGCCTTGTAACGACTTAAACGAGTGTATAAGCTCCCAAGATCAGCTAAGCTCTCTGCGTAAGATGGATACTTTCTAAACTTTGCTTGTATCCTCGTGACGTTCCCTTTTTTGTCTTGTTCGCTTGTCCACATGAGAACATATTTACCGTTATATGTGCCTTTGATTCCAAATAAATTATTTGCTTGTTTAGAAAGACCACTGGATCCGAAACCACTTTCTAGGCACCCTTGAGCAATGACAAGGCTCGCAAGCACATTATATTTCTTGTAAACCTTCTGCGCTCCCGGTGCTAGTTTCTTTATAAAATCTGCTGCAGCCATGACATCCCCCTTTTACGGAAAATAAAATCTTGTATCGAATACAATTTCAAAATCATTTGTGTTCTGTATCTCAAATTCATTCATACCTTTATCTAAAGACGGCAGCCTTCCTGACGTTTTTAACCTCTTATTGCCGACAACGGTATACTGTTTCAGATTCCTGACCTGCTGTGACTTTTTCAGATCGGCTTCTATTTTCAATCTTTCGTTATTCGTGTGATTGATAATCGTTATGTTTTTTCCCTTTGCATTAAGAAGCACATTATAATCATGCTGCATGGGATTAATAGGTAAGCCCGGATTGAATACACTGAAACGTTTTTTGTTTTTAAAACGGTACTGCAGATCGTCGCGTCTTTGGATGCCCATTCCTGAAAACCATCTTTCACTAGAAAAGTTTTGCGCACTTAAAGACGTGCCCTTTGACTCTGCTAGTCCTGTAATATTGTTAAAATCCACTTGGAATGATACCTGGTTTTTTTGCTTGTCCTTAGGAATCTGAAACCCTCCGTCACACGTAACCGCAAAACGCCTCCCAGGAAGAAGATCACATGAGATGTAATACCAGGAGGGCTGAACGACAAGATCATAAAACTCATGTCTGTACTGATAAAAGTTTGCCGCGATTTTAGCATCAAGCAATATCTCAACCTTGATAGACCTTTCTTTGTACACTATGTCGCGCGGGTGCTGCGTCGGTACAAGTCCGTTAAACCTGGTTAACTGTACAAGCTCCCTGTCAGTGCTCGGCGCGTCAGGTGCAAAGCTAAGCAATTTAAAATAGGGCAGTAACCCCGACAAAGGTCGCTCCCCCATTCCGTCTCTGAAATCAAAATACAGATTCATTATCTTTTCAGCCCTCCTTTATATGCATTCTGTTCGTACTTTTGAGCGCTCTTTTTGTCTAGAATAGATGTGTCTCCTTGATTAAAAACGATGTCTGCTAAATGCTCACCGCCAATAATGACAGGCGCAGGATGGATTTTGATTACTTGCCCTGCAGCACTTACGCTTTCATTGTTGGTCTGTAGATTATTTGACAGAAGACTAATTAGGGCATCTAGCTTCTGATTTAGAATAGGCGTGTCAATTTCATTTTTCACAGTCAGTTCGGCGCGCATTGTGTTTATTTCATCTGCGGCTCCCTGGATGTTAAAAGCCATTCTATTAATTTCAGACTTAAAGGACGTCATAGCACCTTGCGCCATTGCTGCTGTGCTCTTTTTCACGTCCTGCACCTTTTCTCCAAGCCCAATGATAAACCCATCGCCAAAGTTCACACCTTCTGCAATGGTCTTCTTTGCAGGAGACTTAGAATCTATTGATTTTTTAAGTGATTGGATGGCGACTTTACCAATGGTCCAGGCAGCTTTCCAAATTGTCCCGCCTGTTCCTCCCATGCTGCGAATGCCGTTAGCAAAGCCTTTAGAAAAGTCAGCACCCGTGCTAGTTGTTTTCACACTTGATAAGCCTTGTTTTCCTGATTGTGCTACGGTGCTACCCGAATTACTAGCGTTTCCAGCTTGGCTGCGGATTCCCGATGCAAATTGAACCCCTGCTTTTTGTCCGCCCCCGCCATCGGTTGTTTTCGCAAGCTGGGCTGTTGCTGTCGCGCTCACCGAAGATGCTGCAGACGTATTGGCGCCCTTTGTGCTTGTGATGCCCGCACTGTGACTTTGTCCTTTTGTTACACCTGCTTGCGTGGCTTGCGTGGTATTTTTGTTTAGATTGGATAATGCTGTTTGATTTACGTCGCTTGCTGCCATGCTTGTGCTGCCTTTTGTTGAGATTATACCTGCACTGAATGATTGGCCCTTTTGAGAGCCGGATGTATTAGCCTCTGCATTGCCTTCACTTAGCTTTTGTTTTAGTGCTTGCTGCAGCACTGATCCGCTGTTAGATACGTTAACTTTTGACGAATTAATACCTTCACTAAACGATTGACCTTTTTCTTGTCCTGCAATTCTAGGGATGCCGTTTTCCTCTCGCAATTTTTGATCCAGTGTTTGTTTAAGGATTGACCCACTTGCTAACGTGTTAGGCGTGGCAGCTGTTAAGCCGTCCGCAAATTCATCGCCCATTTTCTTTCCTGATTCACGGGCAGATGTTGCACGGTTAAATTCATTTTCAGCATTTATGATCGCTTCGTTTGCTTTACTTGCTGATTCTTCTGCTGAAAAACCCAAACCCTCGTTAAACTCGATGAGTGCTTGCTTCGTTTTTTCTAACGCTTCTTCTTTGCTATCTCCAAGTTTTTGTAAGAACGCTACTTGTCTTTCAGCCCATCGCGCTTGGTATTTTTCTTCTTGTTCCTCTTGATTGGTGAAAATACCCATTGAATTACTTGAGTATTCTATTTGTTTTTCTAGTGCTTTTCCTGTTTCTAAATCCAGCAGTTTCCCGTCTTGAGCCATTTGATCAAATAACGCTTTTGAATTGTTTTTATACGCTTCTAGGTTCTCTGCAAGTGACTGTTGATAGTCAGCGTTACTTTTAGCTTTTAGCGTTTTGTGCTGTGCAGCTGTTATAGCTTCTTTTGCTAGAGCCTCGTCTAAAACTTTATTTCTGTAGTCGCGATCTTCTTTAGCTGCCTTCTGTCCCTCTTTATAAATACTGCTGATTTGATCATTGTAGCTTTTGGCATTTTTAAAAGAGAGTTTTGTTTGACTCTCTGAAACTCTCTGCTGGATGGCTAAAGCGTCCTTTTGGTTTGCGGCAAACTTACTTGTTGACTGTTGAAAAAATGAAATTATCTCTTCAAAAGTTTTCTTTTGTGATGCATTCATTTTCGATGTCATTAAGCCTGTTTCATCTTTCAATTTTTCTAACTGCCGCATCTTCTCGCGTACTTTTTGAACATCTTTGTCAATGTCTCCAACCAATTGATCGGACCAATCTTCTCCGATTTTCTTCGTCTCTTTCTCCTGATCTTCAAAGAGACCCTTGAGAACCGCGATAGCTTCGGTTTTGAATCCTTCTAGCTCTTTAATCAAAGAAGAAGACATTTCTTGATACGTAGACAATAGATTACTAGCCATCTTGTTTGCTTCTTTTCCTGAAACCTGTGTTAACTGAAACAGCTGTGATGTGGCTTTTTCACGTAGACTCACGTATGATCCTGCCGCTTTTTGTGTCGCTTTAGAAACGCCCTCACCATATAGAAGAGCCGATTCTTTTGCTTCTTCTTGTCGTTTCTTTTGGTTTTTCAGCTGTTCATTATACGCATATGTCGCAACGGCAATACCGCCTAAAAGAGCCGTCCCCCCCACAATGGCAAGCCCTACAGGACCTGTAAATGCTAAGAGCGCACCGATACCCATTGTTAGCGTTGCGACTGCTGTTGTGGCACCCAATACACCCGTAGCAAACAACGCAGTTTTAGCAACCGTTTGAGCTGTGGCAGAATCCATTTTGTTAAACATGGAAACGATGTCTGCTCCTTTTTCAGCTAGGTTACCAAGCGCAGGAAGTAGACTTTTCGTTAGTTTGATTTTTGCTCCTTCTACAGCAGAATTAAAGGCAACGATACTGCCTCGTGCATTATCTAGCATCGTATCTGCCATATCTTGAGCAGCACCGTCTGATTCCTTCAAAGCCTTTGTGTTCTCTTTTAAAGCCTTGCTGCCTTTTTGTAAGAGAATAGCCCAATGTTTATAAGACTCAGCGCCTACAATGGTTTTAAGGGTTGCGGCTTGCTGCTCTTTCGTCATGCCTTTCATGCCCTTTTCCATTTCTGCAACGACTTCCGGCATGCTTTTCATATCTCCGGCCGCATCAAAAAATGCGAAGCCTAAGTTATCAATTACCTTCTGAGCTTTTTTTGCAGGTGTTGCCAGACGAATCAATGATGTACCAAACGCTTGACCTGCGATAGAACCTTGTAAACCTGCATCACCAAACGCCATTACTGCGGCCGCTGACTCTTCTAACCCCCATCCCAATGAATTAGCATTAGGTGCTAGAAACTTCATCGCCTCGCCCATCTGCTCAACATTTGTGTTTGCGTTCGCTGCACCGTATGCGATAACGTCCGATGCGTGACCTGCTTCCTCAGCCTTCATCGCAAAGGCTTGCATCATATTAGAGGAGATATCGGCGGCGGCAGCTAAATCTAGTTGACCTGCGGCGGCTAAGTTCAACATACCTGGCATCGCTGCGTAAATGTCGTTTGCTTTAAAACCAGCCATCGCCAGAAAGCTTTGTGCGTCAGCTGCTTGACTGGCAGTAAAGACGGTTGTTGCTCCTAGTTCCATTGCTTGCTTTTCTAGCTTTTTTATTTCTTGAGCTGTACCACCTGAAATAGCTTGGACTTTACTCATTTGCTTTTCAAAGTCCATACCCACTTGTACTGCATCTTTTAGTGGGAGGGCCAAGCCAGCAAAAGCAACACCTGTAGTCATCGCTACCGAAGCACCCGTGCTTCTCATTTTGTTGCCAACTGTATTCATTCTTTGGCCCATTTTATAAAGCGAAGAAGAGGTTCTTTTTATCTCAGCTTCCATCTTCTGAATTTTGTTGGTCGTTTGTGTTAACGCATTTTGCGTTTTATTCATTTCAGCTGTTGCATAGTTCAACCGACGTGCAAGATTTTGTGTCTCTTGCGCGTCTTTCCCTTTCTTGATGGCTGAATCTGCATACGCTCTTTCAAGCGCTTTGACCTTCATTTTATGCTGATCCAATTGTTGTGAAAGGGTTCTGACTTTCGTCTGTGAGGTTTTCAGTTCATTGCCCCACACACCGACGGCAGTCCGATTCTTTTCAAATTCAGACTTTATATTCTTCATTTGAACGGCAATTGCTTTCATTTCCCCGTTAAATTGGGACGAATTAGAATACAGCTTTACTTTAATGTCTTTGCTCAATCCCTCACCACCTTTTTACAGTCCCGGTATCTGATCAATGTACAAAGGCTTATCCGATGCTGCAGCGTTCTTACTTGGCTTTTCCTTGCTTGCTTCTTTCCTGCGTGCAAGGCGTTTCAGATGATATACAATGTCCATTTCGTCAATCTGATTTTGAGTAAAGCCAATGTCCTCTAATGCGTTATACATATCAAGGACAGCATCGGACAAACTTACTCCCCCGGCTCTGCTTCCTCTGCGGTTTCAGGATTCAGAATCTTGCTCGCTTCAACGATATTTCCGATGACATAGTTTGCAGTTGCGTAGATTGTTCTATATAAAAGTCTTGAATCAATGCCTTTTTCAAATTCTTCTGCAGTGAATTTGTTTCCGAACACTTCACAGATAAACTCAGATTGTCTACTTGTATAAATTCTTTCAGGATCATTCGATTCAAGGTCTTCTGTTATTTCTGCCGCAGTCCTAAATAAAGCACCCGTGATAAAGTTAGGTGTGGAAAATTTCTTTTTCTTTCCGTTTAAATGCAAGGTGATTGTCAATGCTTCCATGTTATTGCCTCCCGATTACAAAATAAAAAAAAGAGCGTTATTAAACGCCCTTCCCAATGTCTACTGAACTTGTGGAATCCTCTGTATCTTTTCCCTTTGCAAACGACGCCCCGTCGTACACAACTTGTTTAAACCATTCATCGGGATCAAAGCCTTCGTCGAATTCAGCTTGAGCCTTCCATCGGTTTTTCCCCTTCTTATTTTGAAGCGTCATGAAACCAGCTTTAAATTTTGCTGTTTCAGGATCTGCTTTACCTTCTGTGGTTTTATTTTCATTAGCCAGCAATTCAGGTAGTCCCTTTAAGAACCAATAAAACCTATGCCCGCCTGTAGATGTTTTCGCTCTAAACCCGAAAGCCAAGAAAATAGCCTTATCATCAGAACTGGCAAAAGAAATTCCATTCTCGACCTTATGACCGAAAATCTTGTTTTGCACCTCAATAGGTAAATCTGCTAGTTCAGCTTCAAGGTCAATGTCCCCCATGTTGTTAAATGAATCATAGACGCCATTATCAGCCCAAAATTTAGATTGCTCTGATTTAGGATCTACTTTGACGTTTACAGCTCCTGGCAGTCTTTCAGGCTTTGCATATTCAAGTCCTTTGTCATCATCCTGAATAAGCTCAGCATAATGAAACATGTCTAATCCGTAGATTGTTTTCCCCATCTGTTTTCCTCCTAGAAAAATGTTTTGACGTACCTCATGCCTCTGTGAAAGATTTTTGTATCTGTTTCGTAAAGATCCACTGAATCATATCTTCCGTAACCTAAATCTTTCATAAGACGATCTATTAATTTCGCTATTTCTGTTTCGTTTTTCCGTGTGTCTGCTTTTGAAAATATGCTTAACTGGAATCGAACCTCACTTGCTGCGGAATGGTTGTCTCTGTACTCCTGATCCCTATTTGTAATCTCTGAAAATACAACCCTGGGGAATGCGGCCACATCATCGGCCACAAGATTATGAAATCCACCTGTGACAAGCTGCTTTAATTCATTGTTTTTTATTAACGCTGCACTCAATTCTTTCTTTGCATCAAGACTCATTTAATAGGAGCCGTGATAATTCTTTCCATGATCTTCACAGCTTGTCCCTCCCCCTCGATTGCACTTTTTTCAATGAATGGATGCGGCGGCATTTTAGATGTGCCCCACTCTAAAAATCGCCCTCTGTAAGCGACTTTTCGATTTGGTCCAACGGTTACAAACAGCTCACCATCTTTGGCTTCTCTTGCAGCTGAAACGGTGATGTTATCGACCATGTGAGGCTGTTTTTTTGAACTCTTATTCACGTTACGTTTTTGGTGCTCTGCTATTACTTCTCCGCCAGCTTTAAGGGCAATCTTTTCGGCTTTTTCGACGTCGTCACCTATCTTGTTGAAAAATCTCGTTAGATCATCAAATCCATCAATATCCATATCAGCCATTTATGCCAACCTCATTGCATGTGACTTCAAGCCGCTTCTTTTTATTATCAACGTCGTTAAAATCCATTACTTCGAAAGTGCGGTATATTGGCTCTCCTGCGTCATCGGTTCCCCTTTGATGAAGGATTCGCATGTCTTGCTTAACGTCTTCCCGATATCTTATTGTAATTTTCTTCGGTGACTTGACCCCTAAAGCTCCGGCCACAAGCGTGTCAGATTTTGAGCCGGAAAATCCTTCAATCGAACCCCATGTCTCAAAAACATTCTCATAAGATTCATTCCATTTCATCTCGTCGTCCTGCTCCCTTTTCTTAACTTGAAAAGTTAATCGACGATTCAACTCGCTTATCTTCTTCATCCTCTTCTGCCTCCACATAGCGAAGTTGGGTTAGTTGGTCCCGAATAGTAAAAGGGATGGATGAGCCGGAAACGCCTGACTCATACACCCCTCGATTTTCGTACCAATGAGCAACAAGCATGCCTGTTACAAGCGCATACTGTGCATTTCCTTCCACATAACGTCCTATACCATTTTTGATATATCCCTTTGCTGCAGTAAGTAAGGTTTTAAGCAAGGCGTCATCTTGTTCAGTATCAATTTTTAAATATTCATCTTTCAGCATTTTTAAATCCATAGCAGACCGCCTACTTATTCAGAGTATTTTCTTTCCCCTCAATTTGGTCTAATCGAGACTCTAAATCAGTGATCCTTTTTTGTACCTCTGAATTGATGTTGTCCCATTTAACGCTACCTTTACCGATTGTTCGGGAGTTGACAGATCCATCGCCTAAATGATCATTCTTAATAGACCCAGTTTCAATCACTGCGGGATCTCCTTTGTCACCTTTTGGGCCTTGTTCACCTGGATCACCCTTTAAACCCTTCACATAAAGAGGATTTTCTTCGCTATTGTCTTTCACCGTAACTGCTGTGATAGGTTTACCATCAGGGCCCGCCTCTGCAGACGTGAATACTCCATTACTTTCGTTTAGATAATCTTTTGCCATTTTTAATCCATTCCTTTCAATTGTTTATTCTTTGTTCAGTTTGCTTTTCAGCTCTTTTATTTCGTCTTCCATTCCTTTGAGCCTAGTTTCAATAGACGAATTAAGATGCTCCGGCATGACGCTTCCCGTCCCGATGTTTACCGATCGAACTGCTTTTTCGGCCAGCATTTCATGTGTTACGTTTCCAGGTGCAGCTGATCCGCCGCCACCTAGATTAACTTCCTCGCCGTCTTTGACGATTTTTCCGCCTGCAAATTCTAAAACACCACCGATGACAGTTCGATCCCCGCCGTCAGTGGTGTAGTTTTTTGTTGTATATCCCATCGTGTCCTCCTTATTGGATCGTAATTTGTCCAAATACTACCGCTTCGTCATCCCATTTTCGGACGTCTTCTCGTTCAATCGCTCTGACTTTCGTAGTATTCGTTTCGAAGGCTCCTGCCCCTACGTCTGTAGAAGCGATAGATTGTTGCTGACGATCAAACAGAACAATCGCTTCTTTTAAATTACCGATGATGATTGGCGCTTTACCCTTTTGTGTTTTCAAGACTTTGTTAGAAATATTTACAACAGGTCGGCCGTCAAAAAGTTTCTTTGTTGGATTTGTAGGATCCGGCTGCATTAAATATTTACCTTCTCCGTCTTTAAGTGTATCTAACCAGTTGTATCCGTCTTGGTTAGTCATCACGATAGAACCTGGGGATACAAGAGGATCAAGTGTGACATTTAAAGCTTTTTTAATTCCATCCAATCCCTCAATCTCTACCTTTTTCAAAGATTCAATTACATTCAAAATCAGGCTATTACGGGTAACAACTGATTTTTTTGCAAACCAGTTAGCAACATATCTCATAATCGCTTGATCAGAATCGCTTAACATTGAATTTGATAAGGTCATGATGCCTCCAAAATCTTCAATAGCATAATTCATTTTTGTGAATTTTGGCTGATCAGACTCAGGTAATTCTTCTAATTCTTCAAGACGGGCAAACGGCACCATATCAGAATTCTTTTCTAACAAACGTGATCCTGAACGGCCCGTAACTGGTTCAACCGTTACATATTGCTCTAGTGGTTCATAAGTTCGTTTAAGTTCATGGATTAGCCTTCCAATGTCTTCAGGAATCAAAATCCCGCCATCTTCATCATTTTTGCCTGACATTGCTCTGAATTCCTCACTATCCAAAAGGTCACGCTCTTCATCGGTAAGTCTTTTTCCTCTTAATTTCTTTAGAAAAGTCTTGCGATATTGCTGCTGCCTTTCTTCTTTATCTCCCTCGGCGCCTTTCCGTCCCTCCGGGTTACGTTCTAGCTCAGGCACAAAATTTTCACCGCCAGGTAAATCAGGCACGTTCAGTGATCGT
The DNA here is from genome assembly GCF_002993125.1 of Bacillus sp. LLTC93. Classification (NCBI taxonomy): domain Bacteria; kingdom Bacillati; phylum Bacillota; class Bacilli; order Caryophanales; family Bacillaceae; genus Bacillus; species Bacillus sp. LLTC93. Next base: position 813,787 of record NZ_PVME01000001.1, read on the forward strand.
CCTTCTACCATCAATTCAATTTGATTTTTAAGCTCTTTTGCATCATCAAGGAGCTGGCGCGCTTCCTCTGCTCTTCCTTCTGCTAGTGCTTTATCAGCTTCTTCTTTCTTTTGTGTAAACTGCTGACGTAATTCAATTTCTTTTTTTGTCATTTTTATTTTTCCTCCTCATAGAACGCAAAAAAGCCTCACTCTGGAAGATCAAGGCTTAATAGCTCCAATTCAATTTTTAAAGTTTCATCCGTTGGTACGCTTCGTTGTTCTCTCATTTCTTCTACTTTTTCTAAGCTACGTGCACCTACTACAGCTTCGGTATCGCTATAAGCTGGTGTCGTTACAAGAGATATGTCATAAATGCGATGAATGCTGTTTATTCTTCGTTCGTATATGTCTTCATCTTCATTTATGCGCCACTCGTCAGGTTCTTCGCCGTTATAATCCAATGAAAATGCAAAAGAACATTGATTAATAACGCCGCTGCGTATATTCTCACAGAGATCACGCGCGTAAGACGTATCAGTAGGCTTAAATCTAAATTTAAGACCTATACCATCTATTTCTAATTCAAGCCGTCCTGATTCCCCTGAAACGGTGTTTCTTGCTAGTGGAAAATCTGCTCGATGATTGAACAGCGCAACGACGTTTGATAGATCGGTAGATTCTAAAGCATTCCTGCTTATGATTTCCTTGAACCATCCCAAACGCTCGGACCATTTTTCAAATTTCAAAGCATAGCCTTCCACATATTCGGATTGTCCTTCTCCATCGGAACGGATCTCAATTGGCGTCGTGAGCAGCCTTACTTCTTTTTCTTTACTCATTCTTGCTGTCACCTCCCTTCATGGTTGAACCTGCTTTAAGTCGCTGGTACTCTTCCATAAAGTCAAGGAACACATAATTCAAGCTGGAAAGATATTTCTCGCCATGCTCGATAGGGTTTCTCTCAATCAAGTCGCGAATCTCATTTTTATTTAAAAGACCCGCTTCACTCATGGTCTTAAAATACTCTGCTTGAGTTTTACTGTCGCCGCGCAGCTCACTATCAACATTGAATTTTACATAATGGCCCGCTTTTTGATCATTGTCAGTAAACAGCTTAATATTTAATTCTTGTTCAAAATTCACGATCCACGGTTGCAGTGTATTTTTTACGTATTCCAAGGATTGATGCTCAATGTTTGAAAATGTAGCTTTATCAAGTTCATTGAGTTTATGCAAAGGAACTTTGTAAATCATGGCAATTTGAGCTTTATTGAATTTCATCGACTCGACGAATTGTGCTTCTTGTAATGGCATGGCGATAGATTGATATTCTAGTCCATTATCAATAATGGCTATGTTTTCACCTTGGTTGACCCGCAGCCATTCTTTACGGACGTTCTCTTTTGGTTTTTCATCCAAGAAAGAAGGAACCTTTAGGATGCCGCGCGGCGTGGCTTCGTTTTTATATAGTTTTGCGTTATATTTTGTGGCAGCTGCTTGAGCGCCTATATGCTCTCTCACTACCCCTATAGGTGACTTTCCGTGAATACCATCCGTTGATAAACCTTTAAAATGCAGCACTTGGTGTTCATATAGTTCCATCGTTCTTCCGTTAACGTTGGTTTGGTACCATAGCCTCCCTGAGTCGGGATGGATGTATGCTTTTGTTGCATCCGGCCGCAACGGGTAAAGATTTTCAGGGAAACCATGTGCCCCAAATTCAATCATCGAATAGGCATTTCCCCATGTGAGGACATGCGTCATCATCAGCTTTTTCCAGACATAAGCAGTCATGTATGGATTCGGCCTTGCGTAGATCATATAGGCTGATGGATGATTAGGGTTTCTGTTGACTCCTTGAAATTCTTTTTGAAATGTGTGTATCGGCAGCTTTGCGATGTCATCAGAAAGTACGTTGACACATGCGAAAATGTCAGGCTGTTCAAATGAATTACTTTCACTGACTCTTTCACCACTGGCCGTTTCTCTACCTCCAAACAGATTGATCAACTGGCTGAAACCGTCTAACGTTTTTGAGCCGGATCGTTTTTCAAAAAACTTGTCTATAAACATTTATTTCACCTCTCTTTCTGCCGCGCGTGACTCGACAGCAAGTAGGCATAAAACATAAAAAATACACCCGTCAGAAATAGACCGATGTTTGTATTTACCCGATACGCTGCCAGCAGAATAAAGGTGCACCCTCCGATAAACAGCAAGTCGTTTAATATTAATTTCAGAAGAACAATAAATTTTTTCACTCTCTCACATCCTAAAAACTGAAATTTCCTAAAAAGTGATCGTTTAAGTTAACACTCGCGCCCATATTGTGATACATGGCCCTAGCAAAAGCATTCATCACTGCTGCAGCTGGATCTATTCTTTGCGGTGATTTCGCTTTGTCTAACATGATATTTTCTTGCGCGTCTTGTTTAATGATTGCATTATTATACGCAAAAGTTAAAAGAGGATCGTTCCCATGAATGACCTTGCCCTCATATACCTTTTGTCTGTAGTCCTTTGTCGGTAAAGAAAGATGTTGAATCCTTTGCGGCAGCTCAACCATATTAAATCCCTTACTCTCAAGCCGTTGTGCAAGGTGCAGCGCATTCCATTTGTCGTAAGCAGCTTCAATGACCCTCAATTTGTTGACGTGAGCAAATTCAATAATCCACCTTTCGACAAATTGATAATCAACCGCCTCCCCCGGTGTGAATGTCATCCAACCTTGATTGCGCCATAAATCATAAGGCACTTTATCAGTAGCCATTTTTTCTTTTGCTTTTTCTTCTGGAATGAAAGAATGTTGGCCCACATAATAAAAACCATCAAGAACGCCAACCCACCCGACAGAAGTCAAATCCGTTGTCATAGATAAATCTAAACCAAGATAGATTGCCATTTCCTTTAGATCAGGTATTTCACCATGACAGGCCCGCCATTTAGACATTTTCATATAGCCATTGTCTTTTTGGTCAACCCAGCCATTCATGTTTTTTGTCAGAAAACTTCTCATCTTTTCAGGCACATCGAGTGCAACTTTTAACGCTGCCCTTAGTGATTCCATCCCCTCAGGGTAAGTCGCTACAATCGGGTTTGCCTTAATCCAATTAGACTCATCCTTTATATCGTCTTCGGGATCAAGCTCACAGATCATAACAAAATAATCATCGTTTTCAATTTCAATGCCGGGATCTAGAATCTTGGAAACGTACTGATACTCTTTAAAACACGGCCCGTTTAAGTTGAAACCTGCAGTAGTAATGATAATCATCAAAGGGCTACGGCGGGCTACCATACCGCTATCAATAACATCATATATTTCACTTGTTTCATGAGACATATATTCGTCGACTATCCCTAGTGATGGGTTTTTTCCGTCTCCAACCTTTCGTGCTTCACGGGATAACGGTTTGATAATTGAATTTGTTGCGTATTTTGTAACCTGCCCGTTAGCGTCTGTGTATTTCCCCTCTAAAATAGGTGCGTGCTGTAGTTGCTCAAGGATTGCTTGGTAGACTTCATTTGACTGCTCCCTTGACCAACCAGCAATAAACACACGATGCTTTTCTTTAGTGGGAAAGATTTCATATGAAGCCATGATAGCCAGTAATTGTGATTTCGCGTTTTTTCTCGCTAACTGAATATAAGCCTTTCTAAAACGCCTGGCACCATTGATCTTTTTGTAAAACCCATAGATATTAGCAGCCATGAATAGCTGAAAGTCTGTAAGCTCAATAGGTTTACCAGCCAATACGCCTTCAACATGATTAAATTGCTTGGCCCATTCATAAAAATCAAGGACTGCTTCTGCGTCAAAATAATACGGGCAGTCTTCTTCCGCTAGCCGCTCTACGTCTTTGATGAACCTATGAACAGCCCACTTGTGCTTTTTGCCTGCTTTTATGTCCCCTGTTTGAATCTTTTCGCAATATGACCATACACGCTCAATCAAAACCTCTGCGGTCATTTCCTGCGTTAGCATTACATGCGTCCTCCAAAGCGTTCTTCTTCTTTTGACTTCGGTTTCCCATCATCTTTTTTCGGAATGACAAGTTTGCAGCGAGAGGAAATGGTTAATCCTAAATCACTTGATGCTTGTCTGCATTGTTTAAACAGCTTGTCTTGATTTATAAGAAGATCACTATAAGCAGGATTCGCAATTTCAAATTTTTCACCATCTGAATTTTCGGTGAGTGCTGTAATCGGCGTATCCAATATGATTTCTGTTATTTGTAAATATTGTTTTCGAGCAAACAAAAAACGGGCAAGCGCATCTACATCTAAATTTGTCATAATTCCGATGTTTTTGAGCTCGTCCGCTATCTTTTTGAATTCTCTTTTTAAATCTTTTGGTAAATAAGAAGGAGCTTTCACTTTGTCATCTGGTGCCTTTATTTCTTGCTCTCTTCTTTCTTCAATCTCTTTCTTGGTAAGGTTTTTCTTGCCTTTTACTAGCAACAAGTCAACTGGTTGTCTCGGCCTTGCCATCCCCTCACCTCCTTCCGAATTTTCATTTAGGGAATTTCTCGCGATGTTGAGGGAGACGCGGTCTACGGCAAATCGTTTCTAGGGATTTAACCCTGGGGGGTGCCTTCAACATCAACGCGAAGCTGATTCATGTCTCTTTCTAAATCTGCTCGTATTGAATCCATTTTCTTATAATGTTGATCAAGTAAACTTTTATTCCTCGTCATTCGAATGGCAATGTACAGCTTTCTGATTTTGTTTTGCTGCTTTCTGATTTCAGCGTTTGTATAGTAGGATGTGTACTCAGCTTTACACCCTGGACATACAAGAAAGTGACGTTTGATTCCACGGCCGACCTTCATAATCCTAGAACAGTATTTAATTATGAAGATTGTTCCGCAGTGATCACATGTGCATTTTTTATAATCCATTTCCAAACCCTCCATCTTCTTTAGCGGTCTTCCTACTGTGACAGGACGCACACAGCGGCTGCCAGTTAGAAGAATCCCAAAACAATTTTTTATCTCCCTTATGCGGTTTGATGTGGTCTACTACTGTGGCCGCAATACGTTTGCCTTGTAGCATGCAAGTTTGACACAACGGATGCTTTACTAAATAACCTTTACGCGCTTTACGCCATCGGCTATTATATCCACGACGTGCCGATGATTCACGGTGCTGGTCGTATGAAGGCTTCGATGTCTTATGCTGCTCACAATATCCTTCGCGCGTTAGTTTAGGACACCCGAGTTCATTGCATGGCTTTAATGGTTTTTTCATTTGGTTTCCTCCCCAAAACAAAAAGCACCCCGAAGGATGCTACTTTGTGGTTTACCTATATTCCGTTCTACTTTATTCTTTTAATTAAAAAGTTGTTTTTTTAAACACCTACTTCAGAATAATTAATAATAAACCTAGAAGGATCATATTTTTCTATACTTAAGAGCCATTTTATCGGCTCTTCTTTTTTATTAGAGGGGTTTAGCCAACAAACATCTGATATACCCGGAATACAATTATAAAAATGATTAAAGTTATTTCTAGCCTTATCATCGAGAGAGATTATGAACTTATCCTTTAGAATAGCAGCTTCCAATAGATGCATATCTTTTAAGGTTGCCATAACTCGCTGTTTATCTTTAATGCTGTGTATTTTCAGACGAAGATTCTCAACTGTTTCATGATCAGGAATTTCAATAATTCTTCTTTTATTATATAGCCTAGAATAAAACTTTGCTGTAAAAGTTGATTGATGATCAAACCATTCTTTTTTTAGATCTTCAGTCATACCAATTTCATTTTCGGTTTGTAAAAAAATCTCTAAAAAATCTGCTACACGTCTAGAAATTTCAGTTTTTGGTGAAGCAGAAGTTAACACACACGCATCTATGATATAACACTCTGCCATTTAAAAATCACCAGCCTGAATAAATTTAATTTCTGCTTCTAACTCAACGTCGGAGAAGTCTAAGGGCCAATCACCAAAAGTACCATTTGAATCTAGTTCTGTACTTTCAACTTGCGTTTCACCGTTCACCATTCTAAACCAATTTAAACTTACATGTTCACGATTGATTTTTTTATTCGCTACTTCAGTTTGAATACCCTTAATTATCAAAGAGCTATGAGTTTCGATAACAACTCTTACTCCTCGAGAGACAGCCTCTTGGATTATCTTCGAAAAAATATATTGTCCTCTAGGGTGTAAATGTATCTCCGGTTGTTCAATATAAACAATTTGTCCTGGTTGAGCATAGACTAACGCAACCAAAACTGGCAAAGTTTGAGATACCCCTAAACCAACATCAGCAATATTTACAAAATTATCCTCATCATCATCCAGATTTGTGCTTACGTTTATTTCTATTTGAGTGTCATTTATTTTTTTTGTACCAATTTTGTTTGTTAAATCTAACATCCCCAAATATTTTTCGACTTCAATAGCTTTTTCATTATCTTCATTTTTCCACATATTTAATATACTAGCTACGTATCTTTCAAACTTACCAGGAAGATTTACAAAATCATTTTTTCGGTTAAGGCTTGTAACTGGATAAGTTCTTTCCGGGTTCCCTCTTAAACCTGGTAAGTGAATGAGATTCTTGATAACTAACTCTGGACGTGGTAATCCTGGAAAAGAAATTCCTCTTTTTAAATTCTCATCGAGATCAAAAATCAGTTCTAGATTAATAAAGCACCTATTTCTTTTTACCTGTAAATGTGTTTTTTCTTTTTGAGTTTCCAGATGCTCATCAATCATTTTATAAACTCTACTAGGTATTTGTTCTCGCATCTCTTCGATAGTCATATCATAATCAATGCTTACGTGGTCATATCTTGGCTCGCCATCCTTGCCTTTCTTAAGTTTAGTGATATATGTTGCGTTTTTGACAATTAATTCATCATTGGTCTTAGCATATGTAAATTTGCATGTATGCTTATTATCAACTTTAAAGCCTACTTCAAAGTCTTCAGCTTTATTATCCTTTGATTTATGTAGTAATTGTTCAAAATTCGTAAATTTCGCTAAAGGGCCGTTTAGTAATAAAGCTCCTGGATCATAACTTTCTTCAATAGTTTGTTTTAATAATAAAATAGGTTGAATAAAACTAGACTTCCCAGAACTATTGGTACCTACTAAAATTGTTAAGGGTTTCAATTCAATTTCCTGTTCATGATAAATTGATTTATAGCCTTTTATACTTATGTTTGTTAATGTATTACGCAACTTGGGTTTTTTTAGTGGCATGCAAAAGTCCTCCTATAAACATCCATGAATATTTTTATTCTCTTTTATATCGACTCATAAGTGAGGAATTTTATACTCTGCGGAATTTGTCGAACGAAAAAGCGGCCTCTATAATAGAAGCCGCTCTCAATTTACCACTAATACCATCATAACCGCTCTCAGACAAAATGCTTTGCCAAAATCGTGCCAAAAATATGCCATTTATAAAGTGTCTATATCTCACCCTCAAATTCATAGACTGATCTCAACAATATTTCTAAAAAATTAATTATTTTTTCAGTATCTTCCCTTGAAGATTTTTGTGTTTCATGAGCTGCTTCATTCCCGTTTTCCCTAACCGCATCAAGCCATTTTTTTGTACTTTTAGGAACAACAGCATTATCCACTAAAAACTCAACATAATACACAAAATTTTTGCCTTTTTTAGCTTCTTTTTCAATCGCTACATTCATAATCATTTTTCTAGCTAGAATACTTGCACCTGTATAAGCATGGACTGAATAAGAATCACAAACCTCCTTATATAATTCTTGTACATCACTTGGAAGGTGTTTGATATTGCGCATACTATTTGCCGGAGGATACTGCTGGTTGAATTCATCTAAATATGTAGCTTTATTACAATTTGGACATATAAGTATTCTAGGTACAACATGATACTCACTTATATTATATTCACTAGTTATATATCCAAAATTTGGTGCAGTTAAAGAATTACAGTAACCACAGCTAAATCTTTCTCCCTCCATAGCCACAGTGTTTATCCATCTTTCATTTTCATAATGACGCATATTATCCCTTCCTTATCCAAATTATTCATATATTCTATTATCCACATAATCCATCAATTAGCCATATCTATTAGTCTGTCCAACTGGATAAATCGCTGTATCCTTTGCCCCTCTTGCTTTTCAGCAATTCCCTTAAAATGAGTTGGACATTTTCTCATTATGGTTAATTGAAGAAAAAGAACGCAAAAAAAGACCCACCTGCCATTTGAACAGATGAGTCTTATAAGCCGAAATCGTCCATTGCTTTGTCCATTGCGTCTTGTGTAATTCCAATGTATCTCAATGTAATGTCAGGACTAGAATGGTTAAATATTTCTTGTAATAAGGCAACGTCTTTATGTTTTTTATAATTCCAGTAGCCAAATGTTTTTCTGAGCGTATGAGTACCTATACTATCAAGCCCGACATAGTCCGCTGCCTCTCTCATAATGTTATATGCACTGCTGCGGCTGATAGGTTTGTTGAGCCCTTCTCTACTTTTAAAAAGGTATTCTTGATCATCTTTGTCTTTGATATATTGATCTATCGCTTTTCGAAGAGTTTTGTTTATTTTGATTCTTTTTTCTTTGCCTGTCTTTTGTTCTCTTAGCGATACATATTGCCTCCTTACATCCTTCACCCTCAATTCCAGCAGATCGGATATGCGCAAGCCTAAATTGATTCCGGCCACAAAAAGTAGCAAGTTCCTTTTGTTCCGCTCTCCAAGATATTTCTTTATATAATGGATCTGATCAAGGTCCCTTATCGGCTGAACAAAATTCATGATTTATCCCCCTGCTTGTACACTTCTTCTCTCAAAGCAAAGGCCAGTCTATAATATGCTTTATTTTTAACACGATAATAATTCCTTTGGCTGAGACCCATTTCCGCGTAAATTTCGTAATCAAACATTTCTTCATCCTGCATATAGAGCATAACTAATATGCGCCGCTCTTTTTGCGTTAGACGATTAATGCACCTCTCAATTCGCTTCATATATTTTTCCCGCTCAATCTCCCAATCCATTTTTTTAAGCGCTGCTTCTTCTGTGGAGGAGTGGAACTGATTTGAAAAACTCGGCGGCGTAATGGTGTATGTTGTTGTGATCTTTGGAAGAAAGTCTTCCGGCGTTTGCAACCTAAGCATTTTATATTTTCCCATCATCTTTTCCATTTTGAATCTTGTTTTTTCCTCGTCAATTTGAGGGATATCTAAATTCATTTGATCTGTTTGTTCTTTTGGATTCTTATCATTTTTATTAGTCATCCCAATCACTCCTTTTATTTTCGACGCATAGCCCCGCCATTGGCTCGTTTTAACCGCTGCATGTTTTGCCCCATGAGCTCTTTTATCTCTCTTTCTGTAAGCTCCTGCGGTCGTTTCTTCGGCTTTTCCTTCTTCATGGTGCCGCTCCTTTTCGACAAATAAAAAACGGACACCAACCAGCACCCTTAAAAGGTGTTGATCAGTGTCCGCAGGCTCTCCGTCTTGGACTTATTTAAATGTTTGTTAACTCAATTCGATTCCGTAATTCTCTCCAAAATCTTCAATGTACTCTTTCAAAAAAACATCTAACGTAGAGTGAAAAAGCATATCGTCTTCTACACCACATATAAACTTTTCAATGTCTTCTTCGTTTAGTCCTAATTCAATTATTCCTCTCCGTTATCTCGTTGATATTTCATGAAAGCCCTAAATGCTTGTCTTGGATCAATGTTCATTTCTTCACCTCAAAAGCTGGCGTGTAGATATGGCCTTTAACGCCTGTCCAATTGGTGTTCTTGTATAACGTCATCTTGATACGGTGCGTGCCAGCTGTATGGTTGACGATGTAAAACTCTTTTGCAGGCGTGGCGGTCTTGAAAGATCCAACAAGCCTAAAACGCTGATCTTTCCATTTGCCACCTACTTGTTTTTGCAAAGTTAAACGATAATATACCGTTTCAGAACCCGTTTTGCGTGCTGTAACGTCGATTGATTTAGCTCTCGGCGTGTAAGAATTGGCATCCGTTGATACGCTGACTGTATGCCCATCAATTGTTTTATAACCGCTCGTTACTGCCTCAGCAGACTGCGCATAAAGCACCGCCGCAATAATAATAGTTAGTGTGATTAGTAGTTTTTTCATTGTCATTGGCCCCTTTTCGATTTAATTTAATGAGAATGATGGAACTGCTCGAAATTCAATGTTTTTGTGTTGTCTTGACCAATCGTTTATAAATGGTTTGGAATTTCTGTAAAGAGACTCAAACATTTCTTTGAGAATATCTCTATGAAACTTCCATATCATTAACTCTTCATTCAACGATCCTTCAATATCTTTACGTTCCCATAAGTTCCAATCATCCCATGCATCACTTTCCAGCCAACTTTCTAAATCATAATCTGATTCAAAGACGAAGAAAGAATCGCCATCATCGATCGAATACAGTAGAAACAATTCATCGTGCATGTTACCTTCCTCCATAGATTCTGATGCTGAACTAGGGTCCAAGGTTCGAATTACATTTAGGTTTCTTGTGTTTTGCTCATCCGTTTTTTTCAGCTCGGCTTTTATAAATTCAACCGCTTCCCTAAGCGTTTCAAATTCCTTTAACACATGTTTACTCATTCCGTTTCCTCCTAAGCCGCTAGGCTGTTTTATCCTCCGCACATTCCTTCGCATTCGTTCAAAAAGTGGTCTATATCAAGCTGATCCTCGTTAAAATCAACTTCTTCCAAAGGTTTACCTGACTTGTGCAGGAAAGCATTATTTTTAAGTCGTGGTAGTTTCCTTATAAGGCGGTCAATTTCCACCGCATCTTGCCATGACTCTTGATCTTTCATTTTCATATCACGCCACGCGTTGAAGTCATGAAACGGGCATCCGATACAACTTGATTTCGCAGGTGTTCCGAGTCCTTCACGCTCAACATATGTAATGCAGCGTGACCGATCTATAAAAGCCACATCGACCAAAGGATGCTCTGCCACTTGCCAGCTTTCCCGACTTGGCTTAACCCTTTGTATTTCATCGGTGCTTATGCCTTTCCATAGGTGGACAACTTCTTTAATCCTTTGTCTCGGCTTGTACCCAAGCAAAGAACGGATTTTTCGATTTACCGGTAATATCTTGTATTCGTTTGTACACTGGCGGCGAGCGATGCCGATTTCTCCATTCTTATCTTTTGTGAAAAAGGGAATGCTTGCGAATCTATTTCCTGTCTCGGAACCTTCTACAATGTCATCACGAATATTTCCGTTATCACAGAAGATGATTTCCCTGCCGTAAGTAGCCTTTATATGCTTGTTTATTTTCTCGATCCAGTTGTAAACGTGCTTTGGCTCCCATCCGGTATCCGAAAAGATGATGTAGTCTGGTATTACCCCTTTAATCTCTCCTTTCAGAGCCATCAAGAGTAATGCAGTTGATTGAGTGCCGCCGCCGTATGATAAGACGTGTATATGTTTTTTGCCGTCATCGTATTGCTGCTTAATCATTGCATCAACCCAGCGACAGCAATAATCCCCATGAAAGCCAGCAGTGTGAAGACGACAGGTCCGTTTGACTCACGCTTTGCCATAACGACATTCCCCTCAATGATTAGGTCAGGGCAGTAGTCAGCAAGCACTGGTACGAAAAATTTCGGCACGCCTATATATGCAGCTGCATCATCAATCGTCATCGCTTTGTTTTTGCAGGCTTTGACGGCCTGCGAAAGCTCGACATGTTTAGGTAAATTCATGGTATTTCCTCCCCCGCAGGGGATGAACCCCTGCTATCGTTTAGTTTTATAACTGAAATCAAATCTAACTCGGTCAAAACTCCCTTTAATCGTTTCAATGATTGTGTGACCGTGTTCGGGAGCCTCTATGTAATGCGCTGTGTTGTTGATCCCGTCCAGCACGATCACTTGTACCTTGCCTTGTTCAACTAATGTTGTGAAAGGCTCGTTTTTTGTTAATGAGATAGTCTGCGGTCTATTCACAATCTTCACTCCAATGTGATATAATTAAAGTTCCTAAGTTTAATTACTCACATTGAACTGATGTGAATTCTTACCGCTGAGACTCGACGGATTGATCTGTGCGCTGCCAACGCCAGTCTTTACGTTTGAGTCTCTTTTTATATGGCTTGGGTGGATGTTGCTGCCTATAAGCTGTTAGTTCTTCCTCTGACATAACCCACGCTTTGACTGGACCCGATTTGTATGGATTTTTTACTTTTTCCAATAAGCTCACCTCCTCTTATTCGTCACGCTGCGGAACGTTGAGATTATAGATTCTTTCGAGTTCTTTGTCTGATAGTTTTTCGCAATATTCGCGACCAACGTTTGTGAGACTCAACCACTCGATCATTAACTCTCTTTCGTCACTGGTCATCACTTGATGCCTCCTCTCTTTTTGAGGTGGCGAACTGCTGCTGTTTTTAGCTGTGTCGGACAATCTTCATATCTCGCAATCACTTCCAGCTGACGCGCTGTGGCTTTCTCAAATGGCAGCAACAAGGCGCTTTTTTTCTTCACGTAGCTTGTCCCCCTTTCCAAAAATCCCACCCTTACGTGGTTCGATCTTGCCTAACTCGGCTTGATCTATAATCAGCAACAGGATGTCATCGACATTGCGGGCTAAACGATTGGCCATGTGTCTGATCGGCTCATGATCCTGCCACATTTGTCTAAATAAAATGATGTCTTTCTCATCCCATATGAAATCACTGTGCGGACAAGCGTAGTAAACCGGTTGTTGTTCAAACAGCTTGCGTAGATCTCTTTTTTTGTAGCTCATTGCGCTTTTTTTGATATACATAGGCTCGTTTGCGCCGACACCGTTCGGACGCTCCTTGATCTTTCCACGCTTGCTGAAATCAATCATCAGCAACAATACTTCTTCTGCCGGACGGTTAAATAACTCCGCCATTTCATCGACTGATCTTCCTTCGTACCAATAATCAAGAAAACGTTTAAGACCGACAATCGTCCATTCGAAATTCATATGTTCCAAAATGATTCTAGTGACACTCATTTCGCAATTTCCTTTCTGCGCCCAACCTCTTTATGCACAATATGCACAGATGTCGTCAGATTCTTTTCTACGAGCCAATAAAGTGGGTTCAACCCATTTATTACCAGAATCTTCCTTTCGGCTCTTGTGGGCTTTCTACCGCCTTTTTTCATGATGGTTCCTCCTTGTGTTTTTCAAAGTCACTCAGACTTGCTTGCAGGTGATCTATTAAACTATCAACTTTCTCAGATGTGATTTTGCTCATGGTTTACACTCCCTTAGAATGGCAATACTTCTTTGCGCTTGTCCGATGTGTCTTTAAAAATGATGTATTGCTGCTTTTGGGTGATGCGTGATACTAGCTTGCTGTCATACATTTGATACAGCTTTTCGCTAGTGAGGTTTGTTGTATAGATCGTCACTTTATCCTGCCGAGCAGATGTTACTTTGTAGATGAGACGATGAATGAAATCACTGGCTTTACTATCCGAATGTTCTGACCCTGTTTCTGCACCGATGTCATCTATTACGAGATAATCGGCTTCACCCATCAACTGAGTCACATATGCTTCTGTGTACTTGCTCTCTTTGTTGCTGAATGAATCTTTAATAGCTGTAGCAGCATCTTCCATATTGATAAACAAACAGGATCGCCCTTTGTCTTTAGGGTTGTCGGGATCAGGAGGCACATTAAGTTCTCTAAGTGCTGCATATGCAAGGTGACTCTTCCCCACTCCCGGATGGCCCTGCAAAAAAATGTTGAACACTTCACCTTGTTGCAAGTGTTTAACAAGATCCATCATGCGATTTTTATTATTTGTCTCTTCTGGCTCAGAAACATCGTAATTATCAAACGTTGCTCGTGAGACAGTTCGATCCCTGAACATGCTTCGTTTTTCCAACGTGTTAAATTTTTTCTGCCGCTGGCTATATTCAATTTGGCTTTCTAAGTCTTTTTGCAATTTCTTTGACTCTTCTTCCAGTTCACATCGAGGGCAAATAACTTTCCCATTCATGACCATCATTCGGACAGGTTTTACAAAATCTTCACTGCCACGGGTGTATGTATGCTTATTACAGTAATCAGAATGGAAGGTCATTTTGTCGGTTATTTCGGCTGCCACCGCCTTTATGCTGAGCACGCTTTATCACCTCATCACTGTTGTTTAAGTAACCTTCGAATTTTGTTCCGAAAAGTGTTTCGGGACGAAGGAATTTACTCATGTCAGGGTTATCACGCCATTCAAAGCATTTTGCTAAGATGACCTTTTTAAAATCCTCGAATCTGAATCCCTCGTTCCATCTTGCTTTTATTAGTTGCTGTGTCTTTGGTGTTGTGTGACGATAATTTTTGTCAGACATTTGGTTTAGAAGATCCGTTATGAGTTTGAATGGGATTTCTGATTCATCCGCAGTCGGGTTCCCCGACAATATATCTTTATTATTCTTCTTATTCTTCTTATTATTATTCTTCTTATTGTCCACTTGTCGTCGGCGTATCGTTGACGAGTCGTCGGCGTATCGTTCAAACAACACCTTGATACTGTCATTTTTCACGTATTCATAAACCAGTCGAATTAGCGATTTATCTTTGATTTCTCTTAACTCCTTTGCAACACAATCCAGTACTGGTTTTCCACCTTTATTCAGGTTGTATTTAGCCCAATTTTTTATAGCTAATTCTCTTGTTTCGTTGTTATAAACAATTAGTTTATGGTGGTTTTCGAATCGATCCATAAGGCTGTTTATTGATTCGATGGAATACCCTAAATCAAAAGCCATTTGTTTTTTTGTAATTGAGTACACACCAATTTGAGTAGTATTTGGATTAGTAATAAGATACAAATAAAAGTACCTGTCCTCTGGTGTCATTTCTTCAGTAACCTTCGGATCATTCCAAAATGTTGTATAGACTTGGCGAAATTTTGCCACGAGTTACTCACCTCTTTTTATGATTAGGCTTGTCCTTCAAAAAAAGGTGAAACAAATGTTTCAAGCCTCTTTAGTTTTTTTGTTCTTTTCTTTTTTTACTGGTGTGTAATAAGGCGCCACAGCCTCAGTAAAAAGTTTTTCTCTGTCTTCTGTTCCAAAGAAAACTTCTCCGAGAAACAGGTTGCTTTTTCTCTTTTGCTTTTTCTTAGCCATAAAGATCACCTCGAAACATAATATGCAATGTGGACAATAGGACTGCCCTCCGAATTTTGATCACTATAGGAAGCACTCTCTTTAAAAAAAATAAGCCGGTGGCAAATTTAATTTTTCACTTAGTTGAACTAAAGAAGAGTGCGACGGATTAGCTTTCCCTTTTTCCAACTTACAAATATAAGAGCTAGAAAACCCTGTAACCAAGCCAAATTGCCGTTGAGTTTCATTTCTTTCTGACCTTAGTTTTTTAATCTTTTCTGCAAAAGTAGAAGTTTCATGGACCATCGTTTTCACCTCCTAAACGCTTCTTATAGGAAGCGAAAATAAAATATATCATCCTTCTGCTTTTAGTGCAACCATAAATTTCATAAATGTTTCTTATAGGAATCTTAAACATGATATAATTAATATGTTGTTACTAATCAGTGGCGTTAAATCGAGGTGACTTTATTTTATGGATAACAAGAAAAATGAGTTAATCGGAATAAACTTAAAAAGACTAAGACAAGAGTATAAACCCAAACTGTCTATTAGAAAGCTTGCTCAAGAAGTTGGTTTAAGTAACGGCTATCTATCAAAACTTGAAACGGGTAAAATCAAAAGTCCTTCTTTGGAAGCTTTGACAAAACTTGCAGATTTTTTCAATGTTGATCCCACCTACTTTGTGACTGATCCGAGCGAACTTGAAAAAATGGGTAAAGAAGCTGAGAAAGTAGTTTTCGCGAAAGAACTAACTCTTGAGAATATCAAAAATGCAAACATTATAGATGCAGATGGCAAACAAATAACAGATGATGAGCGTAATTTCATGTTAGATGCCCTTAAAAATTACAGAGCTTCTAAGGCTAAATTTTTTGAAGACGATTCACCTGAAGAGGATTGATTTTGATCTTCTTTTTTTATTGCTTCTAAGATTTCCATTAATTCTTCATATTTTATAGCCATTTCTCTTCCCTCCAAGGAACATTTGTTCTGTTTATATTTTAATCCATATTAGAAATATTTAAAATAATTTCCTGTTTTCGTTATTTTTGAAAACAGGAAACTTCCCCAGAAAACACGAAAGACGATACCTGATTATAGGTAGCGTCTTTTTCATATCTTATATTTACATTCCAGGTCTTACGTCTTTTGTTTCATATACTGTCTCTGGGTTGTTAGTGATAAGTGAGTGAATTTCCGAAACAACTATTGTTGCTCCTAGTGTAAGTGTTAAAACAATTACATTGAAACGTTTAGTCATGTATAGCACCCCCTAACTCTTAGAGTGTATACTTAAATCCAATTCTATTCAATTCATTTTTTGGGAAACTTGCCCTAAAATAATCTTTGGTTTTCGAAAAATAATGATGTGATAATAGCAATTTTTCTGTTGAAGATTCTTTTATTCCATCAAAAAAAAGCGCATATTTATTATATCTCTCATCTTTGTAATATTTGCTTAAATCCCCATCATGTTTTAATAACATGGAGAATTCACTTACTGCGAATTCGTCATGAATTCTTTTATTCCAGTACTTTTGAAGAAACGATATTTCTTCTTTATTTTCCAGAATTTCAGCCTGTCTATCAGGAAATTTCGAATAAAGTTCAATACATTTAAGATAATAAGAAATTGACTGTTCATAGGATTCTGGAAAATACGAAAGACCTAAAATGTGATAAGCAGTAATGTTGTGAGCTGTGCTGAAATTCCTATCCAAAATTCTGTTAGCGATTTTTCGTGATTGTATTAATTCTGTTTTTTGCTTCAAGTAAATATTGACTTGAATTTCATCTACCCTAGCACCGTATGCCATTTTTAGAAACGGATCATTAACCTGAAACAACAAGTCATTTATTTGATCAATCGTATAAATAGTTAAATCATAATGGCCGTTCAAATAATAGTAATAGACTTGTAAGACCTTCACCATAATTTCAGTTTCCAAAAAGGTGGTTTTGAAATTTCTCAGGTTATCTAAAAAAGTATTACTTTCGAATATAAATCTTGACTCTAACATTAACGAATATAAAGAACATAATTCCTGAGTTTTTGAATTTCTTTTATTTTTGTACTCCTGTGCAAGAACACTTGTATAATCGTACAATTGCTTGGAATAACAATATTCTAAAGCAGCAGGAAAATTTTTGGAACTAATGCCTTCTCTAAAATAATTAAAAATAAGTTCAACTTCGTTCTCTTTGTCAATGTAATTAATGATCTTATGAACAATCCAGAACGAGACATCCTTGCCATTTAAAAATTTGCTTAAATAACTACTGCTTATACCCAGTTTTGTAGCAACTTGTTTTTGACTTTCTTTAGACATTTCGATTGAGTTCCGTAAATACGTCCGTAAGTCTTTCGCGATTGTACTTGTCATATATGATCACCTTATCATTGTTAAATTTAACATATAGTACAAAAAAATGTTGTCGGAAATTGTCGCAGAAGTATGAATTTTTGCTCTAATATATAAGTAATTATTTCTCATAGTACAATTATAATCCTTTTGTGTAACTTATTAACAGATGACTTTTGGAGTTATTTTAATTGATCGAGGAATTAATTTGCAAAAGGTATGCTTAGCATTCGAAATATGATTTCGAACAGTCTTTTCGCTAATAAATAGCTCGCTTGCAATTTCTTTTGTTGTTTTATCTTGGACGAGCAATTCAAATACTTCTCTTTCTCTTTTGGTTAATAGCGGCTTGGATTGAAACTCTTTCTCCTTCAAGTATTGTAACCCTCCTTGCTAAGGTGAGAGCTCTAGTCTCTATAGAATGGGATTCTGTATAGTCGAGATATCATATGCCGCGTACCAGAGGTAGGTGACGTTAAAATCAAGAATTCCCGCAGATCAGCGTCCAATTTCCTCCCCTTCAACCCGCACAAAAAAGGACGAGTCTCCTACCCGAGACATCGTCCTTTGTCAAACAAGCATTTAAAATATAGAAATGGCTCCTGTTAAAAGCGCAATGAGTGTTGTAAACAGGGCGGTTAACACCGTCCATAACAGTGCGTATTTTTGCAAATCACCAATATCTTTGTTCAGCATACTGACAAGCAGTAAGGTTGAGGCCACAAGAGGACTTAGTAAATGGACAGGCTGTCCGATAATAGAGGCACGCGCAATCTCCACCGGATCAATTCCATAAGCTGCACCGGCTTCAGCCAAGATTGGCAGCACTCCGAAATAATAAGCATCATTTGAAAGAACAAATGTAAATGGCATACTCGTCAAAGCGACAATTAGCGGGAAAAATGAGCTGTAGGAATCCGGAATCATATAAATCACCAAATTGGCAATTGACTCCACCATTTTTGTTCCCGAAAAGATTCCTGTGAAAATCCCTGCTGCAAATACAAGCGTAATAACCGTTAATGCATTCCCAGCATGCGATAAAATTCTCTCGCGCTGGTCTTCAACCTTTGGATAGTTGATCATGAGAGCGATGACGAATCCAATTAAAAAGAGGACAGGAATCGGTACGATGTCTAAGACAAGCGTGGCCATGACAGCAATCGTCAGGAAAAAGTTGACCCAAATCAGATTTGGTCTCTTCATATCCTCAACGCCATCCTCAATTGACGCAGCTAATTCAGGAGAGATGGATACCTCTTCTTTGTGCTGAATCTCAGCAATACCAATTCGCTTCCGTTCTTTTTTCCCAAGTACATATGCAGTAAAAAGTATAAAAAGAGCGCCCCCTAACATCGTCGGGAGTAATGGAATAAAAAATTCAGCGGCATCTAATCCAAGCGCAGCGATTGCACGAGTAGCTGGACCACCCCAAGGCGTCATACCGCTCATAATTCCTAATGATAATAATGAGATCGTTCCTAAAATCAGAGGGTTCATCCCAATTCTTAAGAAAAGTGGCAACATAGCTGACACTGTAATCATGTACGTTGTGGTCCCATCACCATCTAATGCAACAAGCATAGACAAAATCGCTACCCCAAAAGCAATTTTGACAGGATCACCTTTCACAATACGTAGAATGAGTTTAATCAGAGGATCAAATAATCCCGCATCCAGCATGACACCGAAGAACAAAATCGCAAATAACAATAAAGCAGCTGATGGTGCAACCGTTTTGAGTCCATCAAGCATCATGTCCCCTAATCCGCTGTTAAAGCCCCCGATCAATGCAAATATGATAGGTACAACGGTTAGAGCTACCACCGGATGCATACGTTTTGTCATAATGAGAAATGTAAATGTTAAGACCATCAAGATCCCTAAAATAGCTAGCACTTTATATCCCTCCATCCTCTTCTTTACACGATCAACAAGCGCCCCTTTGCACTTGTGATCTGAATGTTAGCGCTTTCTATTTCAAGGATATAATAGCTTTTTTTATAATGAAAATATTGATTTTTTCGTTTATTCAATAAATTTCTTTTATAATCAGCCTTGCTGGCTTCTTAAAAACTCAATGAATGCTTTCACAACAGATAAATGAAGGGAGTCTGGCTGGTACATAAGCCATGTATCTCTTAAAACAGGCTGTCCATCTTTATACGAAAGCCCTTTTACAAATAACTCATCACTTGGTCTGAGACAAATTTCTGGGACAATGGCATAGCCCAGTCCATGCTTCACCATCTCTTTCGATGTATCCTGACGGTCTGTCTCCATTGTCACAAGCGGCGGCATAGTGAATGTTTCCTGCCACCATCTGTTAATCAATCGTTTTAATGAACTGTCCGTATGATAATCAATGAGCGGCAGCTTCGGGAGATCCTTTAGCTGTATTTCTGATTTTGAAATGATACAAAGCCGCTCTTTATCGAGCAAAAACCGCTCTCCATTCCAGTCGTAATCTCCTCTTAAAATCCCTAAGTGCACACTCGATGTTCCTAACAAATCCATTACTTTTGTGCTCCAGCCCGTGTTCACCATAAATTGAACATGTGGATACTGCTTAGAAAATTCTCTTAAAATTTCTGGCAGTTTATACTGGGCAAAATTACTTGAGACCCCTAACCGGATCGTTCCTTTGACCTTTTCTTGCATATTGAGCATGCCATCTTTCGTTTGCTGGAGCTGTTTGAGCATGTCATTTGCGTATTCAGCCAAGTACTCGCCCTCTGACGTAAATTCAATCCCTCGTTTTCTTTTGAAGAAAAGCTTCATATCAAACTCCTCTTCAAGCTGTTTCAATCGATAGCTTAAGGCAGGCTGCGAAACAAATAATTTTTCTGCCGCCTTTGTGATGTTCTTTTCTTCATAAAGTACCTTTAGAAACCGCCAATCCTTTTCATCCATTGTTTGCCCTCCTTTTTTACTAGTTATAAAATTTTTTTATCGATTCCTTTTAAAATAATGTATTTAACTTATTTCTTATTATACTTTACCATTTTGGTTAGATAAACAGTTAATTAAAAAATTGAGGGTGAGAGCAATGAGAAAAGTTCCAATCACAATCATGCGAGGCGGTACAAGCAAAGGGGTATTCATTCAAGCAAAAGATGCACCCTATGAACACGATGAGCTCGAGGCATTTCTTTTAGACATTATGGGCAGTCCTGACCGGCTGCAGGTTGATGGAATCGGCGGAGGTAATTCTTTAACAAGCAAGGTGGCGATTATTGACAAAGCCACTCGTCCAGATGCTGATGTAAACTATACATTTGCACAAGTCAGCATTAATGAAAGATATGTCGACTTTAAAGGAAACTGCGGGAATATCTCATCAGCTGTAGGCCCATATGCCATCATTAAAGGGTTTGTTCAAGCGGTTGAGCCTATCACGACTGTACGTATTCTCAATACCAACACGAATAAAATCATTGTGGCAGAGGTAGAAGTTGAAAATGGTGAGGTTAAATTTGAAGGACATGCAGAAATTCCAGGAGTAAAAGGGACAGGTTCTCCCATTTATTTATCCTTTGAGAAGCCTGAGGGCGCTGTCACAGGTAAAACCTTTCCAACTGGGAACCGCATTGATACAATTCAAACAAAGTTCGGAGAGATTCCCATCTCGATCATTGACATCGCAAACCCGATTGCCTTTATTCGTGCGAAGGATATTCATTTAAAAGGAACAGAATTGCCTGAGGAGTTTACTGAAGCATTACTGAATGATATGGAGGAGATTCGTTCCATTGCTGCTGAAATGTGTCACTTCGCTCCAAAGGAAATGGCGACATTACAGTCTCCAGCTGTTCCAAAGCTTGCGATTATTAGTGAGCCAGCTGATTATGTAGACACAAATGGAATCTTGAGAAGAGCAGCAGATATGGACATCATCGTTCGTATGCTATCGATGCAAAGACCGCACCAAGCACTTGCCATTACCGGGTCTGTCTGCGTGTCAGCCAGCTGCTTTATGGAACAAACGCTTCCTGCACAGATTTATCACGGTCAAAATGAAACGCTTCGAATTGGGCATCCTGCTGGTATCATGCAAACTGAAATTGACATGTCCCAAAACAGAGTCAAGGTCATTCGAACCGCAAGAGAAATTCTGGACGGAGTCGTCTTTACGAAACAAGACTATATGGTTCAGCCTCACATTAAAAGAGAAGCCTAAAGCAGACGAGAACATCGTCTGCTTTTTTTAATGCTGGGGCGGTGCATCAATATCTCCGGCAGAATGGGCTTTTATATGCCCTTGCTCATCTTTTAACTGGAGATGACCATAGTGGTTGACCCCGCAGCAAATACCTTCCTGCCATGTTTGTTTTTCACGATCTAATGAGATACGAAGCGGTTGATTCAGACGAAATAACCGTTTGTTGTAAAGGGCAGTGAGTGCTTCAAATCCTTCATTCTGCCAGCGTGTATGGTATTTTTCAAAAGCCACTGCCAGTTCTTTCACAAGCTGATCAGCTTTCACCTCTGCAAGCTCTGATAAGCAAATGGTTTTGTACGGGACATGTTCCGGCTTTGTCTCTACATTGATGCCAACACCGATATAGATGGCGCTGCGGTCCGCTTCAATCAATGTGCCGGATACTTTTGCTTCATTAATGAGAATATCATTTGGCCATTTGATCGCCAGCTGATCCTCAGCTCTCATGAGTGGTTTGAGTACATCATAGATCGCTAGTGCCGTCACCGGGGCAATCGTTGATTGGGTGGAGAGATTTTCTGGCGGCATGACCGCCATGGTCACAGCGACATTCCCTGTAGGCGTTTCCCACGGTCTGCCGAGCCTCCCTCTTCCTGCTGTCTGCTGCCGGGCATAGACGGCAAATGAAGGCACTTCTCCTTGTTGAATAAGCCTTTTCGCTTCATTATTTGTACTATCAATGGTGTCATATTGAAAAATCTTCATGTGTTCTCCTTTTGTTTCTTCTTGATATGATTTTTTTATTATAACAAAACGAAGCATACACGTTTGATCAACCGTTAATTTCGCTGAGCCTGAAATGTCTCTTTTTCTTTTTCTGTAAATGGGACAGATGCGCCTGTGTCTTTACTAATTTGCACCATGGTCACAGAGCCTGTAAAGCATGGTTCCTGCTGTTCATTTTCTCCTAGGTAATGAAGGATGAGGGAGCTTGATCCGACTTTTTCCGGCTTTACATACACACGAAGCCTCTCACCGATCTCCACTTGTTTGATGTAATCACATTGCAGGTTTGCAACGACCGTGATGGTCTCTCGCGCGCGTTTCATTCGTTTATCAACAAGCCCTGTTTTTTGAAAAAAGGCAATCCGCGCCTCTTCGAAATACACAAAAGGGGTGACATTGTTCATGTGGCCAAACATATCTGTTTCTGAAAAACGGACAGTCGTTTCCACATAAAATCGAAAGGATGCTCTCCATTGTTCAAAGGGTTCTTCAATATATGACGGCAGTCTCATTTGATCTACTCCTTATTCGCAAACAAACGCCTCTCCCGTATGGAAGAGGCGTTTGTTATGTGTTGCATCCAGCCTCTTTAAACACTCATCATGATTGGCAAAGAGGACTGAATGTGATGTTATTCTGCGTGATCGCTTCCGAAGAAGTTACGGAAAGCTTGTAAGGTTGTATCTCGGTTTAGTGCTGCAATTGACGTTGTCAGCGGGATTCCTTTCGGACAAGCCTGCACACAGTTTTGGGAGTTCCCGCAGTTCGCTAGACCGCCATCACCCATAATTTCTTCTAGACGGTCAGACTTATTCATCGCACCTGTCGGATGTGCGTTAAATAAACGAACTTGTGAAAGCGGTGCAGGGCCCATAAAGGAAGACTTATCGTTCACGTTTGGACAAGCTTCAAGGCAGACACCACATGTCATACATTTAGACAGCTCATACGCCCATTGACGCTTCTTCTCAGGCATTCTTGGTCCAGGCCCAAGGTCATATGTGCCATCGATCGGCACCCATGCTTTGACTTTTTTCAAGGAATTAAACATGCGGCTTCTATCAACCTGCAAGTCTCTCACAACCGGGAATGTCTTCATCGGCTGGAGACGGATCGGCTGCTCTAACTTGTCAATCAAGGCTGTACACGACTGGCGCGGTGTTCCATTAATGACCATGGAACAAGCTCCACACACCTCTTCAAGACAGTTCATATCCCAGTTGATGGCCGTTGTTTTTTCACCTTGTTTATTGACTGGATTACGTCTAATTTCCATGAGTGCGGAAATGACGTTCATATTCGGACGGTAAGGGATTTCGAATTCCTCATCATAAGACTTTCCATCTGCTGTATCTTGACGTGTGATAATGAATTGAATCGTGTTTTTTTCACTCATCTTATTTCTCCACCTTTTTCTTCGAGTAATCTCGTTTACGAGGTGCAATTAACGATACATCGACGTCCTCATAGTGGAATGCAGGCTTCTGATTTTTCCCTTTGAACGTAGCCATCGTTGTTTTTAGGAATTCTTCATCGTTTCTTTCTGGGAATTCCGGTTTATAGTGTGCGCCTCGGCTTTCATTCCGGTTGTATGCCCCGATCGTAATGACTCTTGCCAGCTGAAGCATGTTGTCAAGCTGACGCGTGAAGGCAGCGCCTTGGTTGCTCCATGATGCTGTATCGTTGATGTTGATATGCTTATAGCGCTCCATCAGTTCTTCAATCTTCTGATCTGTTTTTAAGAGTTTGTCATTGTAACGAACCACTGTCACGTTATCCGTCATCCATTCTCCAAGCTCTTTATGAAGCACGTACGCATTTTCTGTTCCATCCATGCTAAGGATGTTGTCCCATTTCTCCTGCTCTTTCTTCACGGCGCTGTCAAATGTTGCAGAAGAAAGGTCTTCTGCTGACTTTTCAAGACCGTTAATGTATTTCACAGCATTTGGTCCTGCGACCATTCCGCCGTAAATTGCAGAAAGCAATGAGTTCGCTCCAAGTCTGTTTCCGCCATGCATAGAGTAATCACATTCTCCGGCAGCGAACAAGCCTTTAATATTTGTCATTTGATCATAATCGACCCATAGTCCGCCCATTGAGTAATGAACAGCAGGGAAAATTTTCATCGGAAGCTTACGCGGGTCATCCCCCATGAATTTTTCATAGATTTCAATGATTCCACCAAGCTTAATATCAAGCTCTTTTGGATCTTTGTGAGAAAGATCAAGGTATACCATGTTCTCTCCGTTGATGCCAAGCTTTTGCTCAACACATACGTCGAAGATTTCACGCGTTGCAATGTCACGCGGTACAAGGTTCCCATATGCTGGGTATTTTTCTTCAAGGAAGTACCAAGGCTTCCCGTCTTTATATGTCCAAACACGTCCGCCTTCACCACGAGCCGATTCACTCATGAGACGAAGCTTGTCATCTCCTGGGATCGCTGTTGGGTGAATTTGAATGAATTCTCCATTTGCATAATGAGCACCTTGCTGATAAACGATTGATGCAGCTGATCCAGTATTGATCATGGAGTTCGTTGATTTACCGAACACGATTCCAGGACCGCCTGTTGCCATGATAACTGCATCTGAACGGAAGGATTCAATTTCCATTGTCGTCAAGTTCTGCGCCACAATGCCTCGGCATACTTCCTCGTCATCTAAAACAGCGCCAAGGAATTCCCAGCCTTCATATTTCGTGACAAGCCCTGCTACTTCATAGCGGCGAACCTGCTCATCCAGTGCGTATAATAGCTGCTGACCCGTTGTGGCACCAGCAAATGCTGTACGGTGGTGCTGTGTTCCCCCGAAGCGGCGGAAGTCCAGTAATCCCTCTGGTGTTCTGTTAAACATAACACCCATACGATCAAGTAAGTGGATAATGGACGGCGCTGCTTCACACATTGCCTTTACTGGCGGCTGGTTGGCTAAGAAATCTCCGCCATATACCGTGTCATCAAAATGCTCATAAGGTGAATCCCCTTCACCTTTTGTATTCACCGCTCCGTTGATTCCGCCCTGTGCACATACTGAATGCGAACGTTTTACAGGTACGATTGAAAATAGTTTAACAGCTGTTCCCGCTTCTGCTGCTTTTATAGTTGCCATGAGACCAGCTAAGCCGCCTCCGACAACGATGATGCTAGAATTACTCATTGTAGCCCCTCTCCCTCTTCTACTAATCTATTTCCTCTTAAACAAAAGCGAAAATTGCTCTTAGCCCTACATATGAAAGCGCTATAAATATACCTAATGTCACATATGTGGAGATTCTTTGTGAGCGTGGTGAAACGGTAATTCCCCAGCTGACAGCAAATGACCACAAGCCATTAGCAAAGTGGAAAATAGTAGATAAAACGCCGACAATATAGAAACCTAGCATAAATGGAGAGCTTAAAATATTCGCCATCATGTCATAGTTTACTTCCGCTCCAAGCTGCGCTTGAATTCGTGTTTCCCATACGTGCCAAGTGATAAAAATCAATGTGATGATACCAGTAACCCTTTGCAGTCTGAACAACCAGTTTCTTAAGTAACTGAAGCGAGACGTGTTGTTTTGTGCCGTAAAGGCTATGTACACCCCATAAACAGCATGATAGATCAGTGGTAAGAAAATCACGAACAGCTCAAGTGCATACCTGAATGGAAGCTGTTCCATAAAGTGTGCAGCTTTGTTAAACGCCTCTGGTCCATTCGTCGCAAAGTGGTTAATCACTAAGTGCTGTACTAAAAATAGACCGACCGGAATGACGCCAAGCAAAGAATGCAATCTCCGATAAAAAAATTCTTTGTTCCCCGACATTACTTTACCCCCTAGTAAAAAAAGTGCAATTGCTTGAAATTTGTCTTACCCCCGCTTCTTTCAAATGTAAGCACTTTATTCAAATTTATTGACAATTTCATTTTACTCCTATGTCAAATAAGCGTCAAGAAACCGCGTACATAAATTAAAATTTTCCGAAATTTAAAAGTTTTAAATCAAAATTCGTTTTATTACAATAAGAATTTCTTAGACTTCAGGGAAAACTCTGTCATCATATGCCCACATAAGCTATAATAAATTGTTGAAAGAGGGGAGCCGTACAATGAATAAATTTGAATCTAACTTAGAACAGCTAAAAGAAATTGAAGTCAATGGATTTGCCTACGAGCTGATACGCGAAGTTCTGCTGCCTGACATTCTTGGTCAGGATCATTCATCTATGATGTATTTTGCGGGTAAGCTACTTGCTCGTAAATTCCCTCAAGAGTCATGGGAGAAAATCCCCGAATTTTTCCATGATGCCGGATGGGGGACTCTTACGATGGTCCATTCTAAAAAACAGGAAATTGAGTTTGAGCTCGAAGGTCCACTTGTATCGAATCGACTCACCTATCAAAAAGAGCCATGCTTTCAAATGGAGGCAGGTTTTATTGCTGAACAGATTCAGCTTCTCAATGAGCATGTTGCTGAATCCTATGAGCAAGTGAAAAAGCGTGCTGATAAAGTCATTTTAACCGTTAAATGGGATTTAAGAGACCCTAGCTAACACTTCTTCTGAAAGGCGAGGACTACCGGTCACGCCTTTTTTTATATGTCTCCTTCTATCATAGCATACTTAGTGAATAGGTTTATGCACATGTTCCATTCTTGATATGCACCCGGTACAAATATAAAAAAGAGATGCACTCTTTCATGGAGATACACCTCTTTTTATTTTTTAAGAATGAGCAGCTGCGCTCACTTTCGATAAATCAAATGCATCATGCAGGGCTTCCACCGCTTTGACCATATCATCACGGCTAACCACTGTTGAGACTTTGATCTCAGACGTACTAACCATTTTTACTTGAATGTCTTTTTGAGCTAAAACGGCGAACATTTCAGCAGCGACGCCTGGGTTTGAAACCATACCAGAGCCAACGATGGATACTTTGGCTAATTTGCTTTCTGTCTCAATCTGCTCATAGCCGAGCGCCCCTTTATATTCTTCTAGCACTTCAACTGTTTTGGACAAATCATCCGTTTTCACAGAGAAAGAGATGGAAGTCTGATTTGTGCTTGAGACGGACTGAATGATGATATCAACATTGATATTTTGCTTAGCAAGCGTCGTAAAAATGGTCGACAATGTTGTTAAACCGCTTGAAAGGCCGCACACCGTCACGCGTGTCATCTGATCTTCAAATGCAATTCCTCTTACGACTAAATTTTGTTCCATGGATGATTCCTCCTCAATTAACGTACCCGATTCATTTACAATACTAGAACGGACTTCTAGTGGGACTTGATAATTTTTCGCAAACTCGACGGCTCTCGGATGCAAAACGCCTGCCCCTAAATTGGCCAGCTCGAGCATCTCATCGTATGAAATTCCTGCAAGTTTTCGCGCGGACGGTACATAACGTGGATCTGTCGTAAACACACCTGGTACATCTGTGTATATATCACATTTGTCGGCTTTTAATGCAGCAGCAAGTGCTACAGCCGTCGTATCTGATCCACCGCGTCCAAGTGTTGTGATATGTAGGTCATCTGCAATTCCTTGGAAGCCTGCTACCACAACGACTTTCCCCGCACTTAGTTCCTCTTTGATTCTTGATTCATCGATGTCCACGATTCTTGCATTTCCGTGCACCTGCTCTGTTTTCATACCAGCCTGCCAGCCTGTAAAGGAAATGGCATCATAGCCTTTTGCTTGCAGCGCCATCGCTAATAATGAAATGGTCACTTGCTCCCCAGTTGTTAGCAGCATATCCATTTCTCTATTGCTTGGATCATCTGTGAGTTCTTTGGCAAGGTCTACTAGAACATCAGTTGATTTGCCCATCGCCGACACAACCACGACCACATCATGACCTGCCTTACGTTCATTGATGACTCTCTCTGCGGCTTTGCGAATTTTTTCTGTCGATCCAACGGATGTTCCGCCAAATTTTTGTACGATTAGTCCCATGTCTACCACCCTTTTTCAAAAGATCACGTGTGAGAGAAGAGCAAGAAGCGGCTTTGGAGACTGCCCACTCACTGCAAATAAAAAAAGCAATGAGAGAACAAATCTCCCATTGCTTTGAAATCATCAAAAGATGCAAACAATGAGATAGCCCTCCAAGAAATAAATTCTTGACAGCCCTACATTTCTTCAATGTACAGCCAGCGAATAAAATGAGTGGATTTTATTCACTTCGGCGACGCTCCCCTTTCAGCCCTCTTCCTAGATCCCATCGATCTCTGAAGGCCTACTCTTGAAGTTCGCACCTCTATCTTCAACAAACAACACGTTCATTTATTAAATTAGTCACATCTTAACAGACTTTTGGAAAAAGTACAATCTATTTTTTTAATGCCTCCATTAAAAGTTCGGCCGTTTGTTTCGGAATGCCAGCCTCCTGAAAATCTTGGACAGAGGCTTCTTTCATCTTTTTCACAGAGCCAAAATGTTTGAGGAGCTGTTTTTTACGCTTTTCTCCAATGCCTGGTACATCATCTAAAATAGACTGGAATGCATTTTTTCCGCGTAGCTGCCGGTGAAAGCTAATGGCAAACCGGTGCACTTCATCTTGAATACGCTGCAATAAATAAAAGGCTTGACTGTTACGCTCCAGCGCAACAATTTCAAGTGTATCACCCATCATGAGATTCGATGTCCGATGTTTTTCATCTTTCACAAGACCTGCCACTGGAACAGACAGATTCAATTCATTTTCAAGCACGTCTATGGCTGCGTTGATTTGGCCTTTTCCTCCGTCAATTAAAATTAAATCTGGCAGCGGCAGCTCATCCTTTAACACACGTGTATATCGTCTTCTGATGACTTCGCGCATGGATGCATAATCATCTGGCCCTGCGACAGTTTTGATTTTGTATTTCCGGTATTCCTTTTTATATGGCTTCCCGTCCTGAAAGACAACCATGGCGGAAACAGGGTCCGCTCCTTGAATATTTGAGTTATCAAATGCCTCGATCCGGTATGGCATATAAATATTAAGTGCATCCCCGAGCTGCTTCACCGCTCCAATCGTCCTTTCTTCATCGCGCTCAATGAGCGAGAATTTTTCTTTCAGGGCGATTTTGGCGTTTTGGTGTGCAAGTAAAAGCAAATCCTTTTTCTTTCCTTTTTTCGGCTGGTGAACGTTCGTCTCAAGCAATTGCTCGATCATCTCTTGATCTACGCTGTCTGGCACTAAAATTTCCTTCGGCAGGAAGTGGTTGTTCTTTTCATAAAATTGCCCCAAAAACGTGAGGAATTCTTCCTCAGGGTCTTGATACATAGGGAACAGGCTGACATCACGTTCAATCAATTTCCCCTGTCTGATGAAAAAGACTTGGACACACATCCAGCCCTTATCATAGGCATACGCAAATACATCTCGATCTGATAAATCACTCATTGTCATTTTCTGCTTTTCCATCGTTGAGTCGATGTAAGCGATTTGATCTCTCAGTTCTTTTGCCCGCTCAAACTCTAATTGTTCGGCCGCTTCCTGCATCTTTTCGGTTAGTTCTTTTTTGATTTGCTGGTGCCCTCCATTTAGAAACCTGGTGATTTCATCCACGAGCTGTTTATTCGTTTCTTCAGAAATGTCATACACACATGGCGCGAGACATTGACCAAGATGATAATAAAGACAGACACGATCAGGGAGTGTCGCACATTTTCTTAGTGGATATAAGCGGTCAAGCAGCTTTTTGGTTTCTCTTGCTGCTTGTACGTTCGGATATGGACCGAAGTATCTCCCTTTATCCTTTTTCACATTGCGGGTAACGATCAGCTTAGGGTGCCGTTCATTCGTAATTTTAATAAAGGGATACGTCTTGTCATCCTTGAGCATGACATTGTATTTTGGGTCATACTTTTTAATTAAATTTAGCTCTAAAATCAGTGCCTCAATATTAGATGAGGTCACAATGTATTCAAAGTCCTCAATTTCACTGACAAGCCGCTGCGTTTTGGCATCATGAGATCCAGTGAAATAAGAGCGTACTCTATTTTTTAAAACTTTTGCCTTCCCCACGTAGATGACCGTATTTTGTCTATCTTTCATTAAGTAACAGCCTGGTCGATCAGGCAGGACTGACAGCTTTTCTTTGATCAGTTTGTTCATATTTTCATCCGTCCTTGTTTTCCTCTTTCACTCCTTCTAGTGTATCACGAACATTTGTTTTATACCATGTTGAAAGAAAAGCGGCTCTCGTCTATACGAGAACCGCTTCAGTGGTCATGCCTCATTGGCATAGATGGATTTATAGATGTTTGTTGACAAGCTCAGCTAGTGCTTCTTTTGGTTTGAAACCAACAGACGTTTCTACGACTTCACCGTCTTTTAAAACAAGAAGTGTTGGGATACTCATCACGCCGTATTTACCAGCAGTTTCTTGGTTATCGTCTACATCAACTTTTACAATTTTCATTTTATCGCCCATTTCTTGATCAAGTTCTTCAAGAACTGGAGCAATCATTTTACAAGGTCCGCACCATGGTGCCCAAAAGTCTGCAAGAACAACACCTTCTGCAGTTTCTTGTGAAAATGTTGCGTCAGTAGCTTTTACGATTGCCATTATTCATTCCTCCAATGTAAATTATGATTTTTAGTATAGCATCTACCAATGTGACTTGCGAATGAAATGCTTACGAATCTTTTTTTATGAAATGAATTAAAAAACAAACCGTATAATCGCACCAATAACAACAATCGCACCGATGATCATCAGAATGGTTCTAAGCATATGACATAACTCCCTTTCCGCTTCATTTACAATGTATGATGCCCCAACATTCTTCTCATCAAACATCGAAATATGCGATCAAGTCAGATCGACAGTCATCATCACAACCGACATAGGCGGGAGATCTATGGTTAATTCGCCGGATTTTGCCGTGAATTGATGGAAATCCGCAGGCTGAACGGAATGAGGATCATCAAATGTATTGTGCGCATTCATCCGATCAGCTGTCAGCACGCGGCCAGTGGCAGTGGTTTGTGGATCAATCCCCTCTATTGCAAGGGATACCTCTGCTTTTTCATATGGATTCAGATGACAAAAACTAATATGCATCTTGTCAGATGAACGCGAGGCTGACACACTGACCTGAGGAATTTTTTCACCTCGGCGTTCATACGGTGGTGAATCAAACTCCACTTCAAGTGCTTCTTCCTCTTGATGCACTTGAAACATGTGAAATACATGATAGGTAGGGGTCAGAATCATCTTTTCGTCCTTCGTTAACACCATCGCTTGCAGGACATTGACCGTCTGGGCAATATTCGCCATGTGAATCCGCTGGCAATGACGGTGAAATATATGAAAATGCAGCGCACAGACAAGGGCGTCTCTCAGTGTGTTTTGCTGATATAAAAACCCTGGATTTGTCCCTGGCTCTGGGTCATACCATGTCCCCCATTCATCAATAATCATCCCAATTCGCTTGTCTGGATCATAGCGATCCATGACCTTCCCATGATCCATGACAAGCCGCTCCATCTCATAGGCCTTTTTCAACGTTGTAAACCATTCATCCTCATTAAAATCAGTCGCAGACCCTTTCTTCTCCCATGTACCAGGAACGGTATAGTAATGCAAACTGAGCCCATCCATCCATGGTGCAGCCCGTTCCATTAATACTTTTGTCCAATTCACGTCATTTGAGTTCGCGCCGCAAGCGATTTTGTAAATACGGTTACCAGCAAACTCTCTCACATACGTTTGGTAGCGTTTATATAGGTCTGCATAGTATTCAGGCGTCATATTTCCACCGCATCCCCAGCTTTCATTGCCTACGCCAACATAAGTCAGCTTCCAAGGCTCTTTTTTTCCATTTTGAATACGCCAATCGGACATAGGAGTTCCCTTAGGAAATGTGATGTATTCTACCCATTCAGCTAATTCTTGAACAGTCCCGCTTCCAACATTGCCGCAAATATAAGGCTCACATTCAAGTAACTCACACAATCGCATAAATTCATGTGTACCAAACGCATTTGATTCAACGGTACCTCCCCAATGAGTGTTCACCATCGGCTTTCGTTCACTCAGATTACCAACGCCATTTGCCCAATGATACTCGTCTGCAAAACAGCCGCCCGGCCACCTAAGCACCGGGATATGTAATGCTTGAAGCGCCTTTAGCACATCGGTTCGAATCCCTTCAATATGTTCAATTGATGAGTCTTCTCCTACCCAAATCCCGTCATAAATCCCTCTTCCTAAGTGCTCTTGAAAGTGTCCATAGATGTGTTTTGAAATGCGTCCGATCACGTCATTGACTTTTACTGTCCCCTTCACTTGTCAACCGCTCCTTTGTTTCATAATGACATACAAAAAAACCCAGAATACCTAGGCATTCTGAGTGTATGAGCGTTACGAGTGGATATTCATCTTTTTTAACTCTTCATTCAAAAGCGGGACCACTTCGAACAAGTCACCAACGATTCCGTAATCGGCGATTTTGAAGATCTCAGCTTCTGGATCTTTGTTAATCGCAACAATGACTTTACTGTTAGACATTCCAGCTAAATGCTGAATCGCGCCTGAAATCCCGCAGGCAATATAAAGATCAGGTGTGACGACCTTACCAGTTTGACCAATTTGCAGGGCATAATCACAGTAATCTGCATCGCAAGCTCCACGCGAGGCACCAACTGCTGCGCCCAGCGTTTGGGCGAGTTCTTTTAGCGGTTCAAAGCCTTCTTTGCTCTTGACCCCTCGCCCTCCAGCGACAATGACTTTTGCTTCGGATAAGTCTACACCTTCTGACGTTTTTTTAATGACTTCCTTCACGATCGTTCGCAGGTTCTGAATATCTACAGAAATTGAAGTGACTTCTCCCCCTCGTGACGCATCCCGCTCAAGCGGTGCCACGTTGTTTGGTCGAATGGTAGCCAAAAGTAGACGATCCGTCGAGATGACTTTTTCGAAGGCTTTTCCAGAGTAAATCGGTCTAGTGAAAACGAGATGTTCTCCGGCAACGCTTACATCGATCGCGTCTGAAATCAATCCTGTCTGCAGGCGTGCTGCTATTTTTGGTGACAAGTCTTTTCCAATAGACGTATGGCCAAAGAGCACTGCATCCGGATTGACCTGATCTAATATGGCTTGAAGCGCCTGCGCAAAACCATCAGATGTATAATATGAAAGGTGCGGATGCTCCACAATCATGACATGATCCGCTCCATAGTAAAGCAGTTCATCTGCTTGTTCTTTGACGTGATCCCCTATTAACACGCCAATGACCTCACCGCCATCAGCCACTTGATGAGCGGCAGCAATTGCTTCAAATGTCACATTTCTTAATTTACCGTCACGACTTTCTCCAAGTACAACAACTTTTTTACTCATCTTTTAAGCTCCCCCTTGTTCTCGTGATATCGTAAAGTGGATGTTTAGATGACTTTTGCTTCATTTCTTAGTAGATCTGTCAGTTCTTTGACTTGATCCTGAAGCTCACCGCTCAGCACCTTGCCACCCTCTTTTTTCTCCGGTAAGAAACGTTCAATCGTTTTGATTTTATATGGCACATCGTCTTCATCGAGATCTAAATCATCTAGTTCTAATTCTTCTAAAGGCTTTTTCTTTGCCTTCATAATGCCTGGTAATGATGGATAACGAGGCTCATTAAGACCTTGCTGCGCTGTGACGACAAGCGGGAGCTCGGCGGAAATCACTTCCACGTCACCCTCTGCATCCCGTTCAATTGAAGCAGAATCGCCATCAATTTGAATGCTTGTAATCGTTGTGACATATGAAAATCCAAGTAATTCAGCAAGGCGCGGGGCAACCTGTCCAGACCCACCGTCAATCGCCACATTTCCTGCTAAGATCAAGGAAGCCTCTTTATCCTTGAAATAGTGATATAGAATGGTAGAAGCGGAATATTGATCCCACTCCTCCAAGTCATCTTCAACATTTAATAAAACAGCTTGGTCGCAGCCCATAGCAAGTGCTGTTCTTAGCTGTTTCTCCGCATCCTCACTGCCAACTGTCACGACAGTCACTTCTCCCCCGTGCTCATCCCGAAGCTGAATCGCTTCTTCTATTGCGTACTCGTCATAAGGATTAATAATGAACTCTGCCCCATCTTCTTGAATTGCACCAGACTGAATGGAAATCTTCTCTTCCGTGTCAAACGTACGCTTCATCAAAACAAATATATTCATTCATTTCTCCCCCTTGTGTCGTACTGATCCCTTATTCCCCTTTAAAATTCGGTTTGCGCTTTTCGATAAAGGCTTGGATGCCTTCTTTGGCGTCATTTGATTGGAATACCTCACCAAACTTTTTGGCTTCCAGCTTCATTCCACCATCATATGAGTACACTTTTGACGCATTCAATAACTCAAGCACATACTCGAGCGTTTTAGGGCTTTTCGCTGCAAATTTCACCGCTAGTGTTTTGGCTGCATTCAGCGCTTCTTCCTCTGTTTCTGCCAGCTTTGAAACAAGCCCGCAGGCAAGTGCTTCTTCACCTGTAATCGGCTCAGCTGTTCCCATCATTTCAAGTGCTTTAGCAGACCCAACATACCGAGGCAGGCGCTGTGTTCCGCCGAATCCTGGAATGATGCCAAGGTTTAGTTCCGGCAGCCCAAGCTTCGCATCTTTTGTTGCGATTCGAATATCACAGGACATCGCCAGCTCAAGGCCGCCGCCTAATGCTGCTCCGTGAATGGAGGCAATGACTGGTTTTGGAC
This sequence comes from Bacillus sp. LLTC93, assembly GCF_002993125.1. Lineage (NCBI taxonomy): Bacteria > Bacillati > Bacillota > Bacilli > Caryophanales > Bacillaceae > Bacillus > Bacillus sp. LLTC93. The sequence goes on from NZ_PVME01000001.1 coordinate 848,846, forward strand.
ATTGTTCAATTCGTTCAAACACTTGCTGTCCTCGGTCTGCAAGACTCGCATAATCAGACTCTTTCTGCAAGGTCGTAAATTCTTTAATATCGGCACCTGCTGAAAAAAATCTGCCTTCTCCATGGATCACAATGGCTCTCACTTCTTCGTTTTGTTCGAGCTGGTCAAACATGTCATTGAGCTCAGTGAGCAGTTGAGAAGATAAGGCGTTTGCAGGTGGATGTTGAATCGTGATGAGCGCTATTTGTTCTTCTTGGTGTAAGCTGAGTATCTTTTCCATGTCAATCATCCTTTTTCAATTGTCTTTAAGATTGATGTATTCCGTTTAAGAGAAGATCATGTACGTTTTCTGCAAGTGCAGTCAGATCATACTTTTGATCATTCATGACCCATGTTGTAGCGGTTTCATCAATCGTCCCAAATACCATTTGTCTCGCTAAGCGGACATCTAGATCTTGTCTGAATTCTCCCGTTTGCTTTCCCTCTGTTAAAATCGAGTCAAGCATATTTAAATACCCTTTCAGCACCTCATTGATTTTTTGCCGCAGTTCAAGGTTTGACTGTCTGAGTTCAAGCTGTGTCACAAGGGCCAAATGATGATCTTGCGAAAGCAGGCGAAAATGTTCCTGAATCAGTAGAAGAAGTTTTTCTTTGGCAGACGGTTTCTTTTGAATATCTGTTTCCATCCGTTCGATGAATTGTCCCATTTTTTCTTTGAATAATGAGATCAGAATATCCTCTTTGTTTTTAAAATAGAGATAAATCGTTCCGTCTGCTACCCCTGCTTGTTTGGCAATCTTTGAAACTTGTGATTGATGATAGCCGTTCTCTGCAATCACCACAACTGCTGCATCAATAATTTGCATGTACTTCGGTCTTTTCTGCTTCAATGTGCTTCGTCCCTTTCTAAATTGAATGAACATTCATTCATATCTTTATGTTAAAAAGAAACGAGTGATTTGTCAAGTGCCCTTCTACTTTCTTTTCAACCTTTAGCATACCAGAGCAGACAGTCACAATTCAAATCATCCGGCCAATAGACCGGATGATACAGGTTATTTTTTAGATTGGTCAACAGGCGCTTCAGAAGAAGATGATTGCTTTCTTTTTTCTTCTTCAATTAACACTCTGCGCAAGATTTTCCCTACGGCCGTTTTAGGCAGTGACTCTTTAAATTCATAGACACGCGGCACTTTAAATGAGGCAATTCTCGTTCTGACAAAACGATCGAGCTCATCCTCTGTTAAATAGGCATCCTTTTTCGGGACAACAAATGCTTTCACTGTTTCTCCCCTGTACGGATCTGGAATACCTGCCACGACGACTTCTTGTACAAGCTCATGCTCATAAAGGGCTTCTTCGACCTCTCTTGGATAAATATTATAGCCGCTCGCGATGATGACATCTTTTTTCCGGTCTACTATATAGAAGAAACCGTCTTCATCCATATACCCAATATCTCCGGTGAAAAACCAGCCATCTCGTAACACAGCCGCTGTCTCCTCTGGCTGATTCCAGTACCCTTTCATGATTTGCGGCCCTTTGACAATAATTTCTCCATGCTCATATGGCTCTTTGAGTCCCCCAGTTTCCTCGCAATAAATGCCAGCATCTGTATTGGGCCAAGGACAGCCAATACTGCCAGTTTTATTCGCTCCCCATAAGAAGTTGGCATGGGTAACTGGTGAGGTTTCTGAAAGACCATATCCCTCCACTAACCGTCCTCCTGTTAATTTTTCAAAGCTTTGTTTGACTTCAACAGGAAGAGCGGCAGAGCCGCTTAAACAAGCCTTAATGGACGACAGGTCATACGTTTCAATATTCGGGTGATGCAGCAAGGCGATATACATCGTTGGTGCTCCTGGAAACAACGTCGGCTTCTGTTTTTCAATGGTTTTGAGGGTATCAGCCACATCAAAACGAGGAAGAAGAATCATTTGATGACCTTCTTTGACTGCAAGGTTCAATACGGTGGTCATTCCGTACACATGAAAAAACGGAATGATGCCAAGAATCCGTTCTTTTCCGCGGTTCGTTTTATACATCCAGGATGCACACATTTCTGTATTGGCTAATATATTTTCATGTGTGAGCATGACCCCTTTTGGTAAACCGGTCGTTCCGCCTGTATACTGCAAAACAGCGACATCCTCTTTCGGTTGAAAGGCTCGCTGTGGAATCTGTTCTCCTGACGATTCTTTCATCACCTGCGAGAAGTGATGAATGGTATCACTTTTCTCGACTTGGATGACCATTTTGTTTTTTCTTCTTTGGACAATGGGGAACAGAATGTTTTTCGGGAATGGCAAATAATCTTGTAGTTTGGTGATGATCAAGTGCTCCATACTTGTCAGCGCTTTCATTTTATAGGCCTTTGGATACAATAGATCGAGTGTGATTAGCACTTTGGAGCCGCTGTCCTCCATTTGATACTCGAGTTCTTTCTCTGTATAAAGCGGGTTCGTTTGAACAACAATGCCGCCTGCGATCAAAACAGCATAATAAGAAATGACCGATTGAGGACAGTTTGGTAGCATAATAGCTACTCGGTCGCCTTTTTTTACGCCAATTTTCATCAGATGATTGGCTAGTTTAAGTGCGTCTTCTTGTAACTGTTCATAGGTGATATTTTTTCCTAAAAAATGAATGGCTGTATGCTCAGGTGCTGCCTCTGCAGAGCTGAATAAGTAAGATTGTAACGTTTCATTTGGGATGGTGAGTTCGTGGGGAATTTGATTCGGGTAATGCAGAAGCCATCGTTTATCTGACTGCATAAAAACCCTCCTTCCTGAACTTTCGTACTATTGTATTATAGCAAACTTTTCCTTAAGGCAGTTTGCTTTTTTCAAATAGAGCTTGGTTCAATTACACACCTTCATTTTTTCGCCTGTGTTTCTATAGTTGCTCTTTTTCCTTCATGATGCCACTTTTCATATAATCCTCCGATCGCATGGAACGACTCATTGACTCTGTCTACGATCTGTTTATGGATACTAGGGTCATTAGGTAAATGTGTATGAATGTTGTCGACTTGATACTTTTTCATCATGTCTAGGTAAACAGTGAGAAAGATGGTATCTTCTAAAATCCAGTAAATAACTTCATCCGCCTCTGTTGTTCTTTTATGAAGCACTTGCACTCCTCGTTCATATTGAATGAGGATATAGCCATTTTGAACGATCTCGATATAAGGACTCAAATCATCAAAAAACCCAGTCGTTTGAAATGGACGTGCGATATACGGTTCATATATGTCTCGAGGAAGTGATGTCTTTTGGAGACAAGTACCAATTCGCTTCATCAGTTCGTCTTTTTGCTGAATTTGCTTCATCATGATTCGCCGCCTTTGATGAGATAAAAGCTGTCAAGGGGTTCCCTGACAGCTTTCTAATATTGTATTCTTCATTTCACAGGAACATGTAAACGGCGCCAATGACCGCAAAAGTGCAGGCAACTACGATTAATACTTTTGCTAGCTTTTCCATGTCGTCTCCTTAAATGCCGGCTGCTACTACGTAAGACAGCCCAACTGAAATAATGAGTGAAATAAACCCGACCGCTCTATTATCATTCTCAATCTCTTTGTCTACTTTAAATCTTGGTGTTAAAAATTCAAAAATAAAATAGCTGACAAGCAGCATCACAAAGCCATATACGCCCCATCCAACCATTTGAAGAAGGGAGTTGTGCTGTGCGATGGAATGCTGAAACACATTCGCAATCCCAAAGATCTTCCCGCCGGTTGCCATGGCAACCGCTAAGTTCCCCCGCTGGATCTCTTCCCAGTTTTTATAGGAGGTCACGAGTTCAAAAATGGTTAGAAATAAGACAAGACATAGGACGGCCACGCTGTAATAGGCGGCGATTTCCACAAGTTCATTTTCCCAAAAGGCTTTCATGCGTTTTCTCCTTTTTACTTTAATTCGACGATGGTGACACCTGATCCTCCCTCGCCCTGTTCTCCAAAACGAGCATTTTTCACACTTCTGTGCTGTTTTAATAATTCCTGGACCCCTTTTCTTAGGGCACCAGTTCCTTTTCCATGGATAATCGACACGCGCGGATAGCCAGCTAATACAGCATCATCTAAATATTTCTCGACCCTGCTTAAAGCATTCTCATAACGCTCTCCTCTTAAATCAAGCTCAAGCGATACATGATAATCTTTCCCTTTGACCGCCGTAATGGCTTTCTCTTGCTTAAATTCGGGTGCTGATTTGATAAATTCCATGTCTTTTTCATTTACTTTCATTTTCAGAATGCCCATTTGGACACCCCATTCTTTGTCACCCGTTTGTTCGAGCAGTGTTCCTTTTTGTCCGAATGTGAGCACTTTGACTTCATCGCCTGGTTTTAGTTGTCTTTCTGCTTTTTTCGCTGGCTCTGGTTTTTTCTTCCGGTCAAACTCAGGAACAGCTTCTTCAAGACGCTTTTTCGCATCGATAAGTTCATGTTCTTTGAACGAGCGATGCTCACTTTTAATGGACCGCAGCTCTTGAATGATGTCTTCTGCTTCTTTGGCTGCTTGTTCGATTTTTTCTTTCGCTTTTTGTTCGGCCTCTTCAAATAGCTTGTCTTTTTGCTCATTCCATTCCAGAATTTGTCTTTGAAGTTCCTTATGAAGCTTTTCAGCTTCTTTTCTATAGGCTTCTGTCTCATGCAGTTCTTCTTCTGCGTGTTTCTTACTGTCTTCTAATGAAGCAATCATTTGGTCTACTTCATTATGCTCTGCATGCATATCCGCTTTTGCCCGGTCAATCAGATGGTCAGGCAAACCAAGACGTTTGGAAATTTCAAACGCATTACTTCGTCCAGGTACACCGATGAGCAAACGATACGTTGGGGATAAAGTTTCAATATCAAACTCTACGCTCGCATTTGTGACACCTTCTCGGTTATACCCGTATGCCTTGAGTTCAGGATAGTGAGTCGTTGCGATGACGCGCGCATTTGTTTGATGAACTTCATCTAAGATACTCATCGCAAGTGCTGCACCTTCAGCAGGGTCTGTGCCTGCCCCTAATTCATCAAATAACACAAGTGAATTCGAGGTTAAATTCTTTAAAATATCCACAATATTGACCATATGTGATGAGAACGTACTCAAGCTTTGTTCAATGGACTGTTCGTCTCCAATATCAGCAAACACTTGGTCGAATACAGCCACTTCCGATCCTTCTTCAACTGGAATATGAAGACCCGCCTGCGTCATGAGTGTCAGCAGCCCTAGTGTTTTTAAGGTGACTGTCTTACCACCTGTATTTGGTCCAGTGATCACGATCGTTGAAAAATCCTTACCAAGCTCAATGTCATTTGCCACGACCTGATCCCGAGGCAACAGGGGATGCCTTGCTCGTTTTAAATAAATTTCTCCTTGATCGTTTACAGAAGGCTTTGTTGCTTTTTCTGTCTTTGCATATTTGGCTTTGGCAAAGATAAAGTCTAACGTCTGAAGTTCCTTTACATTATGAATCAGTTCGTGAATATGCTCTGACACGCTCTCTGTCAGCATTTGCAGGATCTTTTCGACTTCTTGCTTTTCTTTTAAACGAGTTTGCTGCAAGGTGTTATTTAGATCAACAACCACTTGAGGCTCAATAAAAAGTGTTGCCCCGGAAGAAGACTGATCGTGAACAATTCCACCATAGTTCGAGCGGTACTCTTGTTTCACAGGAATCACAAAACGATCATTACGAATGGTCACAATCGTGTCTGAAAGCATTTTTGAAGCAGATTGTGAACGAATCATCGATTCTAATTTGTCACGTACTTTTGATTCTAGTGAGCGTAATTGGATGCGTAACGAACGAAGTGCAGGCGTTGCATGATCAAGCACTTCTCCATTATCACCAATACAACTCTCGATTTCTTTTCTGACTTCTGGAAGTAAAATAAGCGTTTCTGCATATGTATGAAGGCGTGGTATGTCTACACCATCTTCATACATGGACGTGAGAAAGTGCTTCATATTCTTCACAGCATACAATAGTCCTGCAATTTCCATCAGCTCAGAAGGGTTTAATGTACTGCCGATTTCTGCCCGTTTGACTGCGCGTCTAATATCCGTTAACCCGCCAAACGGCGCAGACCCCTTTAAACGGATCACATCTTGTGCTTCTGCTACCTCTTCCAGCAAATGCTGAATGGTTTCTATATCCGTGAGCGGCGTTAAATCCTGCGCTCTTTCTTTTCCTAAAGTGGATGCGGTATAGGACATCACTTTTTCTTTTACTTTATGAAATTCTAATGATGCTAACACTTTTTGTTGCAGCATTGTACAGCCTCCTAACGACTACCTGTCACGCGTTAAAAACTTTTTCATCTCGTTAAGAGAAAAAGTATTCACGACATTTGCTTTTGGTGTCCAGCCTTTTCTTGCAGCTGTTACACCGACTTCCATATGATCCAACATGGCGATGTTGTGCGCATCTGTGTTGATCATGATGTTCACTCCCGCTTCGTTTGCTTTCATTAAATGCTCTGTTTTCAAATCAAGTCTTGATGGGTTGCTGTTAAGCTCTAGTGCAGTCCCAGTTTTCTTCGCAAGCTCTATGAGTTGATCAATATTTAAGGCATAGCCGTCGCGTCTCCCGATCAAACGGCCTGTTGGATGTGCAATTAAATCCACATGTTGATTTTGCAGGGCGTTTTCGAGGCGCTTCATGATGACTTCCTCAGGCTGAGAGAAGCTAGAATGGATAGAGGCAATTACAAAATCCATGTCTGCTAAAAAGTCATCATCATAATCTAACGATCCATCCGGCAGAATGTCCATTTCGACCCCTTTGAAAATGTGAAAATGCTCGAATTCCTGGTTGAGCTTGTCAATTTCTTTGGCTTGCAGACGCAACCGTTCTTTTGTTAAGCCGTTTGCCACTTTTAAGTATTGAGAATGGTCTGTGAGGGCCATATATTCATAGCCTTTTGCGATACATGCTTCTGCCATTTCACGAATAGAGAATGCTCCGTCACTCCATGTCGAGTGCATATGAAGGTCGCCTTTGATATCATTCAATTCTACAAATTGCATACTTTCTTTATACGTATCAATCTCTGCTCCGGTTTCACGAATTTCTGGTGGAATGAGCGGAAGTTGAAAATGGGCATAAAAAGCGCTTTCGTTTTCGAACGTTTTCACTTCGCCTGTTTCAATCGTTTCAACACCATACTCACTAATACGCTCCCCGCGTTCCTTCGCAAGCTGTCGCATTCTAATATTATGATCTTTTGAGCCAGTGAAATGATGCAGCGTTGTAGCAAATTGCTCTATTGTGACAAGACGGAAGTCCACACTGATCTCAAAATCAAGCGCAAGTATCACAGATACCTTCGTATCTCCGCTTGCAATGATGTCTTTTACATCATCAAGTGCAACGAGCTGCTCTCTGACCTGTTCTGGTTGATCTGTTGCAATGATATAATCTAAATCTTTGACCGTTTCACGTGCACGTCTTAAACTGCCAGCTCTTGAAAAACGGATGATTCCCTCCATCTGTTCCAGCGCATGATCAATCCGCTCTGCGACATCTAATGCAAAGCCAATTGGCAGTCGTTCAGGCTGCTTTCCCGCTTCCTCAAGGGCTGCAAGAATTTTTTCTTCTGTTTTTTTGCCGAAGCCAGCGAGCGCTTGAACTTTCTCAGCTTCACACGCTTCTTTTAGAGACTGTGCATCGCTTACACCAAGTTCTTGGTAAAGCTTAGCAATTTTCTTCCCGCCTAATCCTGGCAATTTTAAGAGCGGGACAAGTCCTTCAGGCACTTCCTTTTTTAATTGTTCGAGTGTTTCTGATTGTCCTTTTTCGATATACTCTGTGATGACAGCAAAGGTCCCTTTCCCAATGCCGGGTAATGCTAATAGATCATCTATTTGAGAAAGGCTGCGTTCATCTTGTTCAAGTGCCGCTGCTGCTTTACGAAAGGCAGATATTTTAAAAGGATTATCTCCTTTTAGCTCCATATATACAGCAATTGTTTCAAGAAGTTTGATAATATCTTTTTTATTCATCTCTCATCCTCCAGCCGCTTTGGCATCTTCCTTTATAAATATACAAACTTTTCCTTCATCCTACAACTTTCTGTCATGGAATGAGAAAAAACTTCTCCAAGAAAGGAGAAGTTTTTAAACTCCATACGTCGTCCATAAGTCTTTGACAAGACCGGACAGATAGGGGGTGTTGCCTACGATCACATCTGCTAACATTGATTTGCTCAGCATTGTTTGCAGCGCATCCACTGGAAGTAGTGCAGCGACAAACAATAGAATAAACACAAATAGATATGTTTCGAGAAATCCTAAAACACCGCCAAGCAGTTTGTTGACCTGTTTAATTACAGGTATACTTGCAATGGTTGTGAGCAATCCGCCAATAATGGCGAGCAGGATTTTGGTCAAGATAAACAGAATGATAAACGCAATGGTATTATAATAAGCTGTTTCTAGATTCCCACTAAAGAAAGCAAGCTGCGCTTGACCACCACTGAAATTAGGTGCTGGAATCCACGTAAGCTGTGGTGCAAGTGACTGATAAAACATGGAAGCCACTAAAATAGAAACAACAAAGCTAATCAATTTAATAAATTGAAGAATAAACCCGCGTTTTAGACCGACAAGCGTTCCCATAAGAAGCAAAAACAAAATGATGATATCGATCACGGTAATTTCATTCCTTTTCTTTAAGTTGAACCTCTAGTTTTTCGTATTGCTCTTTTAATTTCAAGTAGTCGTGGACGACATTGACTGCTGTCAGTACAGCTAATCTGTTTATATCAAGGTATGGGTTTTTTTCATTTATTTCTCTCATTTTATCATCAACAATTGAAGCAACATGTCGCATATGCATCTTTGTTTCTTGACCGATGATCGTATAGGACTGTCCATAAATTTCAACTGTTGTTTTCGTTTTACCGCCGTCAGACAACGTTTCTCCTCCATTCCACGAGAATCCTAGTCTCTATCATAACATGTTTAGACATTGAATGGAAAGACGAGCCCTTCCCTGTTATGGTACACTTTAGAAATCAATGATATCAAGGTAAAAAGGAGTTATCCACTGTGCCCCAATCCGTCTTAAAAGCAACATCAGAAGACATGAAGAAGATGAAGAGCGTATATGCTCAACATTTAACTGACACTTTGCCGCCAGGCGCTCTGTTTCAAGCAAAGGTTCCTGGCTGTACGATTACAGCATATCAATCTGGAAAAGTGCTGTTCCAAGGACAAAAGGCAGAAGCTGAAGCAAGTCAGTTCAGCCATATAAAAGCAGCTGATACAAAAAGTAAAAAAGCACCTGCTGTCACAAAATACAGCCCGCCGTCTGGCATTGCTTCCATGTCGGTTATCGGTTCAGATGAGGTGGGTACAGGTGATTATTTTGGACCGATGACGGTCTGTGCGGCCTACGTTGATTCCAGCAAGCTTACTCTGATGAAAGAGCTTGGGGTTAAAGACTCAAAAGGACTAAAGGATCCGCAGATTATCAACATTGCCAAAGATCTCATCAAAACCATTCCATTCAGCCTTCTCGTGCTCCGTAATGAAAAGTACAATACCATGCAGGAAAAGGGCATGAGCCAAGGGAAAATGAAGGCACTGCTTCATAATCAAGTGATCACCTCTGTGTTAGAGAAACTGGATGGGAAACAGCCAGAAGCGATTCTCATTGACCAATTTGCAGAACCCGGTATTTATTTCAAGCACCTTGCAGGAAAAAAGATCATCCGAGAGCGTACGTACTTTAGTACAAAAGCGGAAGGCATCCACTTGTCAGTTGCTGCGGCTTCCATTATCGCAAGGTACGCCTTTTTAATTGAGATGGATAAATTATCAAAAGCAGCTGGCTTTGACATTCCAAAAGGAGCCGGTCCTCATGTTGACAAGGCAGCCGCAAAGCTCATCAAGCTGCACGGCGAAGACGCTTTACGCCAATTTACAAAGCTGCATTTTGCCAACACTCAAAAAGCGAAAAAATGGTTATAATCAAAAAAGAGCTATAGCCTTTTTAGGCCATAGCTCTTTTCTTTATCCGCGCAAGACGGCTTGATACGTATCTTCTAATGCTTTCAATACGTTTGTATGAACAGCCGTAACTTCTTCCTCTGTCAACGTTTGTTCCGGGTTTAAATATTGGAGAGAGAACGCAACAGATTTCTTGCCTTCTTCCATATGTTCACCCTCATACACGTCAAAAACGGAAAGGTCTGTCAATAAACGGCCACCTGCTTCATAGATGACTCGCTCCAGCTGTCCGCTTGAAATATGCTGATCTACAACAAGCGCAATATCTCTTGTCACAGCAGGGAATCTCGGAATCGCTGTATATTTCATATCCTCTGTTTCAGATGTCATCACATCTGTTAAATCAAATTCGAATACATATGTTTCTTTTAAATCTAATTCCTTTTCAATGACTGGATGAAGTGCGGCAACAAAGCCAATCACCTTTCCATTTAAGTGAACATCTGCTGTACGTCCTGGGTGAAGACCTTCACGCTCTGCTTGAACATATGTGATTTGCTCTGATACACCAAGCTTTTCAAACAGACCTTCTGCAATTCCCTTCGCTACATAAAAATCAACGGCTTTTTTCTCGCCCTGCCAAAGGTTTTTATGCCATAAGCCTGTCAGTGCACCAGCCACATGCTCTTTCTCCACCGGCTTTGCACCTTCAGCTTCTGCTAAGAAAACAGAACCCGTTTCATAAAATCCAAAGGAATCAGCCTGTCTTGCCAAGTTATATGCAACAGAATCAAGTAAGTTTGGCAATAGACTTTGTCTTAGCACACTGCGTTCCTCACTCATCGGCAGTGAAAGTCTCGTTTTATAAGCCGGATGCAATGCAAAGGCTGTGGACTTATGCTGATTCGTCAATGAATACGTAATCGCTTGAGAAAGCCCTGCACCCTCTAAGAAACGTCTCACCTTTCTACGTTTCACTTGGTATGGCGTGAGACCGCCAACTGTACCAGCTGTCGCAGGCAGTGTAGAAGGAATATTATCATAGCCGTATAATCTCGCTACTTCTTCAATGAGGTCTTCTTCAATCGTAATATCCATTCTGCGAGAAGGAACTGTCACGACGAGAACGTCATTTGATTGACCCACTGTAAAGCCTAGTTTATTGAAAATATGAATCATATCTTCTTTTGAAATACTCATTCCGAGTACTTTGTTTACACGCTCAGTTGATACATGGATGACATTCATACTTGCTTCAATATGATTTTCCTCAACAATGCCGCTTAGCACTTCACCGCCTGCATAGACGCTGATCAATTGCGCTGCTCTTTCTGCTGCTGGTTTCACACGCTGCGGATCGAGTCCTTTTTCAAATCGTGTGCTCGATTCACTGCGAAGCCCTAAGTCTCTAGATGCTTGACGGACTGTTTGACCGTTAAAATATGCCGCTTCTAAAAGAATTGTAGTCGTTTCATCACGCACCTCTGATTCAAGACCACCCATAACTCCTGCTACAGCGTGTGCTTTCGTACCATTTGTAATGACCAGATGCTTTGATGACAATGTGCGCTCTTGATCATCCAGTGTTTGAATCATTTCGTTTTCAGCCGCTTTCCGTACGACCACCTGCTTTGAACCAAAGCGGTCATAATCAAATGCATGAAGCGGCTGACCGTATTCAAGCAGCACAAAATTCGTAATATCCACGACGTTGTTGATTGGGCGGATGCCTGCATTCATCAATCTTGTTTGCATCCAAAGCGGTGCAGGCCCAACTTTTACACCTTTAATGATCTTGGCTACGTAAAGAGGGTTCGCTTCTTGATCCTCAATTTTGACCGAAATGTAGTCTGCTGCTTTCTCCGAAGCCGATTCATGTGTTATATCAGGAAGTTTGACTTCTTTTCCTAAAATGGCTGCAACTTCATAAGCCACACCTAGCATATTAAGGGCATCCGCACGGTTTGGTGTTAAGCCAAGCTCTAGTACCGCATCATCTAATTGAAGCGCCTGAAGTGCATCATCTCCTGGTTTGACATCATTCGGAAAAACAAAGATACCTTCTGCATATTCTTTTGGTACGAGTTTACTCTCTACTCCTAGTTCTTGCAGAGAACAAATCATGCCATGAGACTCTTCGCCGCGCAGTTTTGCTTTTTTAATTTTAAAATTCCCTGGAAGGACTGCTCCAACTGTTGCGACTGCGACATGCTGTCCTTTCTCCACATTCGGAGCCCCACAAATAATTTGCACAGGTGCGTCTTCTCCGATATCAACAAGACATTTGTTTAATTTATCTGCATTCGGGTGCTGTTCACGCTCAATGACATGTCCAACGACAACACCTTTGATGCCTTCACCGTTATACTCAACGGCTTCCACTTCAATACCGCTTCTTGTGATTTTTTCAGCTAATTCATCTGGCTGTATGCCTTCTAAATCGACATAGTCTTCTAACCATTTATATGAAACAAACATGTTGATTTCCTCCTCTTAGTCCTGCTTGAATTGCTTTGTGAATCTAATATCGTTTGTGTAGAAATGGCGGATATCATCAATGCCGTATTTCAACATCGCAATACGTTCAACGCCCATTCCAAAAGCAAAGCCTTGGTAAGTATCTGGATCAAATCCGCTCATTTTCAGTACATTTGGGTGAACCATTCCTGCACCTAAAATCTCAATCCAGCCTGTTCCTTTACATACAGAACAGCCTTTCCCGCCGCATTTAAAGCAAGACACATCTACTTCTACTGATGGTTCTGTGAATGGGAAAAAGCTTGGACGCAGTCTAATTTCACGATCTTCACCAAACATTTTTCTTGCGACCGTCTCTAGCGTTCCTTTTAGATCACTCATGCTAATATTGTGATCTACCACAAGTCCTTCAATCTGCATGAATTGATGTGAATGGGTTGCGTCATCGCTGTCACGTCTATATACCTTACCAGGGCAGATGATCTTCACAGGGCCTTGGCCTTTATATTTCTCAAGTGTACGCGCTTGAACTGGTGACGTTTGTGTTCTCATCAATGTATCTTCGGTAATATAGAAGCTGTCCTGCATATCACGTGCTGGATGCTCTTTTGGAAGATTTAACGCTTCAAAGTTATAGTAATCCGTTTCCACCTCAGGACCTTCCTCAACGGTATAGCCCATTCCAATAAATAAATCTTCAATATCTTCTACAACAATCGTTAATGGGTGTCTTGCCCCAATTTTAATTGGACTTGCTGGCAATGTGACATCAATGGTTTGAGAAGCCAGTTTCTTCTTCACTTCTTCTGCTTCCAGCTGTTCATTTTTTTCTGCAATGGCATTAGCAATCTGCTCTCTCACTTCGTTTGCGAGCGCACCCATTTTTGGTCTTTCTTCAGCGGAGAGTTTACCCATTCCGCGAAGGACTTCTGTAATCGGCCCTTTTTTTCCTAAATATTGTACGCGAATGTCATTGACCTCTTTGAGCGAGCTAGCTGCTTCTACCTTTGCTATCGCCTCTGTTTCAAGCTGTTTTAACGTTTCTTGCATGAGTGTAATCCTCCTTTTGATATACAAAACCGCCTGGATAAACGGCTGTTTGATCGTTTGAAGACAATAAAAAAACCCGCCCCTCCAAAAAAGAAGGGACGAGTTGTGGTCGCGGTACCACCCTTGTTAAGCACACATGTGCGAATAAGCTTCATTGACATAACGGAATCAAACGAATCCGGTTCACCTTTACGCAAAGCTTGCGGTCCCGGTGACAACTCCAGAGGTGAATTCCTGTTTCAGCATTCCTTAAATGCACTTTCAGTCTACGATGCATTCTCCCTATAAGGCCGCTCATTGAAACAATCTTCCTCTATCATGGTTTTTAAAATATTAGTTTCATTATAGTGAAAATGAGCGCATGATGCAACACTATCCGCGCAAATGATAGACAAGAACCGCTGCTGCAACAGCAACATTTAATGATTCTGCTTTCCCATACATTGGAACATATAAATTCTGGTCTGTCATTTGCAGAATGTCTGGATCAATCCCTGCTCCTTCGTTTCCTACAATCAATGCAAACGGGCCTTCTGTCGTTACGCTTCTATACTCTTTCGCATCCTTTAAGGCACTTCCGTATACGGGTATGCCTTGCTCCTTGAATGCTGAAATCGCCTGTTGAAGTGTTTGCTTTAAGATGGGCAGATGGAAATGAGAGCCCTGTGCTGAACGGAGCGTTTTTCCGTTAAAAGCATCGACCGTCCCCTCACCTAAAATCACAGCATCCAGACCAGCGGCATCTGCTGTCCGAATAAGAGTGCCCAAATTTCCCGGGTCCTGCACTGCATCTAAAAGTAAAATTCGCTCATACTTCTTTTCTTCAAATACAGGAAGTGTACAAACCGCTGCGATGTGCTGAGGCGTTTCGGTTTCTGTCATTGCAGAAAAAGCCTCTTCACTCAGTTCATAGAGCCCCATGTCAGGCTTGATGTCAGACGGAAGCATGTCAGGTGATGTGACCATTAACTCCTTCACAATCCCGCTCTTTAATGCTTCTTCTACTAAATGTTTCCCCTCAACGAGAAATAGCCCCGTTTTCGTTCGTTCTTTTTTTGTATGCAGCTTTTTCCATTGTTTAATACTTGCGTTTTTAGCTGATTCTATATATTTCAAGCGACTTTAACTCCTTTAAATATCATGAATTTATTATATCTCATGCACACTACATAATAAACCTGTCTTTGAGACAGAATAGGGCTATTACCATCAAAAAAAGGAGTGTGGACAATGGATTTTAATTTAAGAGGCGCAGTCATTCAAAACATCACTGGACATAATCAAGAGCAGCTTGAACATACGATTTTAGATGCGATTCAAAGCGGCGAGGAAAAAATGCTGCCAGGCCTTGGCGTGTTGTTCGAGGTGTTATGGCAAGAAGCATCAGAAAACGAAAAAAATGAAATTCTTGAAACATTAGAGCAAGGCTTAAAGCCTCAGCAGCAGCAATAAAAAGAAGCCGGTTTGCTTATGTATGACAGCAAACCGGCTTTTGTTCGTTTATCCAGTGATAGGTGTCTCCATCCGAAGCGCTGGATCACGCCAGATCTCGACCCATTTTTTAATAGCAAACACAATAATCACAAATCCCAAGATCAGCATGATGATCGACAAGACCGCATTAAGCACGCTGTAGCCAGACGCCTCAGGATTCAGGTATACATTGACCACCATCCAGTAGCCCGCATAATTCACGGTGACATATAAGTAAGCGAGCGGAATTAAACAAGTCAGCATATATCGCCTTTTATCTGCAATTTTTAACACAACAGTTGCTCCAATGATTAAGCCTACCGAGGCCATTAATTGGTTTGAAACCCCAAACAGCGCCCAAATGGACCCAATGTCTCCAGAGTAAAGCAAGTATCCCCACATAAAACAGGCAAGCGCACTTGCAAACACAGACCCAGGTACCCAGTCATTTCGTTTAAGCGGTTTATACGCTTCTCCAAAGAAGTCTTGAATCAAATATCGCGCCACACGCGTTCCAGCATCAATAGCTGTTAAAATAAAGACCGCTTCAAACATGATGACGAATTGAAAGAAATAAGACGCCAAATGGCTAAAGAATGGAATCCCCGTAAAGATATACGCCATCCCCACTGCTAATGTAACGGCTCCACCCGTTCTCCCCTCTAAATCAAGACCAATTTCCTTACTAAGCTGCGGAAGGTTCTCGACACTCATACCGAGCGTTCGGAACACTTCTGGTGTACTGTTAATCGCAAAATAATCTCCTGGATGAAGAGCTGTGGCGGCAATTAACGCCATGATCCCAACCAAGCATTCCACTAGCATTGCACCAAACGCTACAGGCTTCATATCACTCCATCGATCCAGCATCTTTGGCGTTGTTCCTGAGCCAACAAATGCGTGGAAACCGGATATGGCACCGCAAGCAATTGTAATTGAAATAAAGGGCCAGACAGGACCAGCTAAAACAGGCCCTCCTCCATTCACAAACTCTGTAAACGCCGGAAATTGAATGGACGGATTCACCACAAAGATCCCAGCAATCAGAGCGATGAAAACACCAATTTTCATAAAACTACTTAAGTAGTCTCTTGGTGCCAATAGCAGCCAAACTGGCAGAGCCGCAGCAAAGAATGCATAAATCGGCAAGGCGAGAGCCAGCGTTTTTGTATCAAGTGTTAAAAAATGACCAAGTGCCGTTCCTTGAATATTTGGTCCAAGGAATACACCAATCATCAGTAAAATAAACCCCGCAGATGTGGCCAGCTTTAAATTGCCTGTCTTTTTATAATAAAGACCGACCCCCATCGCAATTGGAATGGTGATTCCGACTGCAAATGTCCCCCAAGGATTTCGTTCTAAAGCATGAAGCACAACCATAGACAGTCCTGCCATTGTGATCGTAATGATAAACAGCATGGCAAGCCCAGTACAAAATCCTGCAACAGGTCCTAGCTCTTCCTTCGCTACCTCTGATAATGATTTTCCCTTTTTACGCATCGAAGCAAATAACACGACAAGATCATGTACAGCTCCGCCAATCACCGCTCCAATTAAAAGCCAAAGGAGACCAGGTAAATACCCAAATTGTGCGGCTAAAATTGGACCAACTAGTGGGCCAGCAGCTGCAATCGCAGCAAAATGATGTCCAAATGTGACCCATTTATTTGTCGGCACATAATCTTTCCCATCCTCCAGTGTGTGAGCCGGTGTCGGATGATCATCTGTGACTTTTAATACCTTGACCATCATAAATGTGCCATAAAGACGATACGCAATCGCTAAAATACACATCGATCCTATGACAATTGTAACCGCATTCATTTAACCATCCCCTTCGCATAAACAATTTGTTACAAATATAACATAAATTGATTGATTTTTCTTTCTTTTAAAACCAAGTTGACAAATATGAATAATAGGTTTATTCTTAAGTTAGCTTCACCTATTTCCATAAACTCTCTTTTGGCAGGGCAGTCTCTAGGCTCTGTCCTTTTTATTGATTTCATCTTACAAAAATAAAGGCTTGATCACATGTGCCTTATTCACTAGAAAAATGTCTCTTCATTTGTCAAAAACAGTTCTTTTGACGCTGCTTGAACAACGATGTTCATTTCCTGGGAAATTCCATGGAACAAAAAAAGCCTTTCCCCAATGCTGAGGAAAGGCCTTCCTATTAGGAACCGTACGTAATCTGCTCGACAGTTTTTTGATCGAGTCTTTTGATCACTTCTGTTAAAAGCTTCACTGCATTTTCATAATCATCCCGATGAATCATCGCTGCATGGGTATGAATATATCTACTTGGTATCCCGATCGATAGAGATGGAACACCATGACCTGTTAAATGGATACCACCAGCATCTGTACCCCCGCCAGGCACTGAATCATATTGATAAGGGATGTTCAATTCATCCGCTGTCTGGACAACAAAATCGCGAAGTCCTTTATGAGAAACCATAGAAGCATCAAATACAACGATTGTTGGTCCTTTGCCAAGTTTGCTTGTTGCTTCTTTTTCAGTGATGCCTGGCGTATCTCCTGCTACACCGACATCAATGGCAAATCCAATATCAGGCTGGATCGTGGCAGCTGCTGTTTTGGCTCCACGTAAGCCTACTTCCTCTTGAACAGTTGCGACACTGTAAGCGATATTTTCATGCTGAGCATCATGTAAATTCTTCATGACATCAATCGCCACTGCACAGCCGATACGGTTGTCCCATGCTTTTGCCAGAAGCATTTTTTCATCATTCATGACCGTAAACTCAAAGTAAGGAACAATTTGATCTCCAGGCAGCACGCCCCACTCCATCGCCTGTTCTTTGCTTGAAGCTCCAATATCAATAAACATATCTGTGATTTCAATTGTTTTTTTGCGGGCTTCTGGTGATAAGATGTGTGGTGGTTTAGAGCCTATCACACCTGTGATTTCCCCTTTTTTCGTCACAATGGTCACACGCTGTGCCAGCATGACCTGCGACCACCAGCCACCGACCGTTTGAAAACGAATATAGCCTTTGTCATCAATTTTTGTCACCATGAATCCTACTTCATCTAAGTGACCGGCCAGCATAATTTTAGGGCCATTTGCGTTTCCTTCCTTCTTAGCGATCAAGCTGCCAAGGCGGTCTGTCGAGACTTCATCTGCATATGATTCTATGTATGTCTGCATGACTTTTTTGACATCACGTTCATTACCTGGAATCCCTTTTGCATCCGTTAGGTCTTTCAGCATAGTTAATGTTTGATCTAGTTTTGTCATTCCATTTATCCTCCTTTATCTTCATGGTGCATTCTTATTATACAAAACCTCTTTCGTTCAATACGATCTTTTTATGAATATTTTTTCGTTTAACGAAATATTTTTTTTAAAAAAGTTGAAACCTTTTGGCCTTTTCATTCGTAGTACATCAGATAACGGTATTGGAGGTGCATCCTGTCATGTTTGTAATCCTCATTAGACTCGCTCTTGTTGCACTGCTTGTCTACATTTTCTACATGGCGGTAAAATTCTTCTCAAATCCGAGAAGAAAGCTGAAACAAGCGCAATTAAAAGAAGGCTTTTATTTTATGGACGAACAGCAAAATGCGCGCAAAAATTTTAATTTCGTCTATAAAGGTGTCTTGTTTGAAGGGGAAAAGCATGTTCCTTCTAAGGATCATCCTCTGTTTGTCCACTCCATTTACGTTTGGACGGAGTCACCTGAAAAGCTAAATGAATTTACATTAGAAGACTTTGAAAAACTTGAGGAAAACATCATCGAACGGTATCCTCAAACAAAAATCGATTGGGATCAGCCCATCAAAAAAATCAAACAAAAAAAAGGAGCAGACACGCCGTCATGATGGCGTCTGCTCCCTTTTTAGATGAGATGGATATATCCTAATATGAGCAACTGTAAAACAATTAAAGCAGGCATACCAATTTGAAAGGCAGTATGTTTTGTTTTATGCCGGAAATACTGCATCCCAAGAAACGATCCAGCAGCGCCAAAAAGCACCGCAGCACTCCATAGATGCGCCTCTGAAATTCTCCATTTATGTGCTTTAGCCCGGCGTTTATCCTCTCCCATAAGAAAAAAACCATAGCCATTCACTAAGATGAGCAGCAGGATCAGACCGATGTTCATTCTTTTCACCTCACATGATGAGAAAAAAAGATCACCCCTCGACGGAATGATCTTTTATATGACTTACTTGTCTAGTTGTGCTTTTGCAGCATCAGCAAGCTGATTGAATGCACTTAGGTCATTCACAGCAAGGTCAGCAAGCATTTTGCGGTTTACTTCGATACCAGAAAGCTTTAAGCCATGCATTAAACGGCTGTAAGAAAGACCGTTCATACGAGCTGCAGCATTGATACGAGTGATCCATAGTTTACGGAAGTCACGTTTTTTCTGACGACGGTCACGGAAAGCGTAGTTTCCAGATTTCATGACCTGTTGGTTTGCTACTTTGTATAATCTATGTTTTGAACCGAAATAACCTTTTGCTAATTTAAGAACCTTTTTACGACGCTGACGCGACACAGTTCCGCCTTTTACTCTTGGCATTGTAATTCCCTCCTATGATTCCTATTCCAAATTACTTAATGTTTGCAAGTTGTTGTTTGATACGTTTGAAATCTCCAGCACTTACGATTGCGCTCTTACGCAATTTACGTTTTTGCTTAGTAGATTTGTTAGCGAACAAGTGACTTGTATACGCATGAGAACGTTTAAGTTTACCAGAACCTGTTTTTTTGAAACGTTTAGCAGATCCGCGGTGAGTTTTCATTTTTGGCATTGGATATTTCCTCCCTCTGTTACTTTACTTTTCGACTTTTGGTGCAAGCATAAGGAACATGCTGCGTCCGTCCATCTTAGGTTTTGTTTCTACTGTTGCTACTTCAGCGCAAGCTTCAGAGAAACGGTCTAACACGCGCTGTCCGATTTCTTTATGCGTAATCGCACGGCCTTTAAAGCGGATAGAAGCTTTCACTTTATCTCCCTTTTCAAGGAATTTGATTGCATTACGGAGCTTCGTGTTAAAATCATGTTCATCGATTGTCGGGCTCAACCGAACTTCTTTTAAGCTAATGATTTTTTGATTCTTACGTGCCTCTTTATCCTTCTTCTGCTGTTCGAATCGGAACTTACCGTAGTCCATGATTCGGCAAACAGGTGGTTTTGCATTTGCAGCAACTAACACAAGGTCAAGATTGGCTTTAGCAGCTATCTCCAGAGCTTCCTGTCGGGATTTAATCCCAAGCTGATCGCCATTTTGTCCGATTAAACGAACTTCACGCGCACGAATACCTTCATTAACTAATTGATCTTTGCTAATAGTGAGCCACCTCCATGAGATTTTGAATTGAGTTCACAATTCATTTTGACCATTTCGTTGTATGTTTTACAGGCAAACAAAAAGTGTGGGCATATAAAACACCCACACTACGAACATTTGCATGAAAAAATAAATGTACGGTCAACCTGTCAACTACAAACATGTGTCAATCAGGTGAGAAGCGGGTGCTTCTGCTTGTGATATCTATTCAATTCGTTAACTATTCTACACAATTTTCATTTGTCCGTCAAGTAACCGAACTCTTGAAACAACTTTTTCATTTTAGCATGATGAAACGATTTGGGCAAGACTTTTTCAAACAATCACGTCATCAAAGAATGAATTGCATAAAGATTGGGATGACGATGACGGTCACAACCCCTACGACCACAACGGCGATACTGGCCATTGCCGCTTCTACTTCTCCCATCTCAATCCCAACAGAAACGCCAAGCGCATGTCCTGATGTGCCAAGTGCAAGACCTTTTGCCACTGGATTTTTAATTCGAAACATTTTCAAGAAGAAGGCACCAAGCGCATAGACAATCACTGCGTTAAATATGACCGCAAAGGCTGTAATATCCGCAATTCCGCCAATATCCTTGGCAATCGGAAGGGCAATCGCTGTCGTTGCTGCCTGTGGAAGCATGCTTTTCATGACAGCGGCATCAAGATGAATCCCTTTTGCTACGACATACACAATCGTAATGGAACAGAGTGAACCTACAAAAATAGCGGATAAAATTTGCCACCAATATTTCTTAAGGAGCGCTCTTTGCTTATAAAGCGGGATAGCAAAAGCAATTGTCGCAGGCTCTAAGAAAAACTTAATGATCCGGCCACCCTCATTATAGTCTTCATAGGAAAAGCCACCAATTTTCAAAAACAAAATGCCTAACACCATGGCAACAAAAAGTGGGGTGAATAAGAAGAAACCTTTAGACTTTTTAAATAAGAATGTGCCGATCCCAAAGGCGACTAATGAGACGACAATTCCAAAATACGGACTCATAGTACTTGTACCCATCTTATACCTCTCCTTTAATGCGTACTTGAAGCTGGTTTATTTGAATGAGAAGGAGTCGATTTAGTCTCCTGTGTCTCTTTACGTTTCTGCGGTCTTTCTGATAATTGCATTAGAAGCTGTGAAAATAGCCCTGTCGTTGCAAGTAACATAATGGTTGCAATGATAATCACACCCACTACTTGCACGCCTACTTCTTGCATGACACCAAGTGATTGAATGACCGAGATACCAGAGGGAACAAATAGAAAGCTAATGAGTCCTGTCAAGGATGTGCCTAATTGCTCCACCTGCTCAAGTTTCACGATTTTTGTTGTTAATAAAACAAATAATAGAACCAATCCAATAACGGATGCGGGCATCGGAATCGGTAAATACATTGAAATGAGATTAGAAACGAACATTACGGTTGCAAAGATAAATGCTTGAGATAGAAATCCATATACTTTTGTGGCACTCATGCCCTTTCACCTCTTTCTTCGACTGCCCTCAGTATATGGCATGAAATAAATGAATGAAGCGTTTACAATGAAACTCACCGGATTCAATGACTGAAATGCAAAAAACGAGTATTGAAATACAAACAAAAAAGCCGTCCTACTCTAGCAGGAGCGACTTCTTTAGTTCTTTCGCATATGTGCGGCTGACAGGAATGATGGACCCGTCTGTCATATGAAGATTATACGTCGAATTAAACCACGGCTGTACTTCTTTCATATGAGAAGTGTTGACAATATAGCTTCGATGGACCCTCATAAAGTAAGCCTCAGGCAGCTTCTTTTCAATCACTACAAGCGGTTCGGTTACTTCATACATGTGATCCTTTGTTTTCACGACTTTTTTTCCCTCACTGAGCCCTACATACATAATCTCTTCGACTTGCAGGATGACAATCGAGTCATCGACTGAGATGGCTAATTTTTGCTGGTGGGGAAGCTTCTCTTCTGTTAGCTGGTGCTCTTGTGTCTCAACGGATTTCCACTTTTTAAACTTTTTGATGGTTTGCTGAAGCCGCTCTTCATCAAATGGCTTTGTTAAGTAATCAAGGGCACTCACCTCAAACGCCTTCAGCGCATATTGATCAAAGGCTGTAGCAAATACAATCGCTGGCGGATCAGACATCCGGTTGAGCCGTTTTGCAACATCAAATCCGTTCTCACCAGATAAGTCGATGTCTAAAAAGAGCAAATCAGGCTTATGATCTACCATCCGGTCAAAAGCAGATTCTATATTTTCTGCTTCCTCTATTTGAACATCCTCTTTCGTTCTTCGTAATAAGTATTTTAATTCGTCTCTTGCTAAAACTTCATCATCTACGATTAATACCTTCATCAACGAGAATCATCCTTTTTTACATAGTCCATTGGAATGTGAAATGAGATGTCAGTGCCTTTGTCACTATGAATGGTTAAAGCGGCTTGTCTGCCAAAAATCCCTCTTAATCGCTGGTCTAAATTATAAAGTGCCGTACCCGTTCCTTCTTTTGATTCTACAGGCGCCTTTAATAGCTGAGCCATCTTGTCATCCTCAATCCCCTGTCCATTATCTGTTACTTTCACATATACATGCCCCTCTGTCATCAAAGCGGATACGATGACTTCACAATTCGTTTGATGTTTAGGAAAAGCATGTCTCACCGCATTTTCAACAAGGACTTGAAGCACAAAGGGCGGAATCATCACCTGCTCCAGCTCTTTTTCAATTTGAAAGGTCACATGGTACTTATTTGGAAACCTTGCTTGTTCAAGTGACAAATAAGCCTCTACATGCTGAATCTCTTTATGCATTGGGATCAGCAGCTGGCGGGCGCCTTGCAAGTTTGAACGAAAATAAATACTCAGCTGCAATAGCAGCTTTCTTGCCATCTCCACATTGGTTCTGCATAAAACAGAGATTGTATTAATGGCGTTAAATAAAAAGTGTGGATTTACCTGTGCTTGAAGTGCTTTGATCTCTGCATCTTTTAACAGACGGCTTTGGGTCTCTGCCTCCCCAAGCTCAAGCTGTGTGGAAAACAGCATCGCTAAACCTTCTGCAAGCTCCTCTTCCACCCTGCTTAATCCGACCGGCGAATTGAAATACATTTTTAACGTTCCGATCGTTTGAGCGTTTGACGTGAGTGGGAGCACAATCGCCGCTTCAAGAGGGCAATGGGCGACTGAACAATTAATTTCGTCTTTCGAATGCGCCTTCATAATCTTTCCACTCATCAATACTTGCTTAGACAGCCCTGTAATCAGGCTTTTAGATGGAATATGATGATCCGTTCCATCTCCGACATGTGCTAAAATCTTTTCTGTATCTGTTAAGGAGACGGCATCTGTTTCTGTTAATCGATGAATGATCTCCGCCACACTTTTACAGGACTGTTCATTTAATCCTTGCCGGAAAAAAGGAAGCGTTTGATCTGCGATAGAAAATACACGATGTGTCTGCATCGCCTTAGCCTGCTCTTCTTGTCGAATCACTGACTGCAAAATAGATAAAAAGATAAAGCTTCCGATTCCATTCACAAAGATCATCGGCAACGCAATAATGCTCACAAGCCCCCAAGCATCAGCAAATGGCTTGGCAAACAAAAGAATAATGATCATCTGTAATGATTCCATCGCAACACCAAACAATGCTGCTTGGCGAGGTGTCACCATTCGATTCTTCCGCTTAAACCGGCTGCCGACATAGCCCGCAATCACACCGGCTAAAATCGAAGAAATCGCACAGCTCAGCGCCGTGCTCCCCCCTAGTGAATAGCGATGGATCCCAGCTAAAAGCCCTGCACCAATGCCAACAAAAGGCCCCCCTATCAAGCCGCCCATTTCAATCCCCATGATTCTTGTATTGGCGATAGAGCTTGACGAGCCGAGATGATATGAAAACTCATGATTCATGATCATCTGCTGCTGGATTTCGATCCCTGTGTAATTGCTGATCATACTAAAAGAAGCAAAAACAAAGACAAGGATTGCCTTTTTCCGAAATCCTTGGTTGTGAAGCAACAGATTGCGAAAGCCCTTCACATGGGCAAGCACGAACCCTAAAATAACGATGATCCCCACACGCTCGATCATCATAATGATTAAATGAAGCAAACCGGCCACCTCAATTGATGTATGTGATATCTATTGTCTTTCTATTCTATCATGTGCGGTCAATGATCAAAGATCTCTCAAATCTTTTCTTTATTGCCCTCACCTTCTATTGTAAAATGAACATGAGCCTGTCAGATGCAATTGAAGGTAACTACATACATAACAAGGGAGAAGATCATGAAAGCCGTATTTTTCGATTTAGATGATACTTTGCTTTGGGATGAAAAAAGCATTCACACAACTTTTCAGGAAACATGCCGGGAAGCAGAAAAGAAATATGGACTTGATCCAGAAGCATTTGAACAGATTGTACGTGAAGAAGCAAGAAAGCTGTACTCTTCTTATGAAACATATGACTATACTGTCATGATCGGAATTAATCCTTTCGAAGGACTGTGGTCAAATTTTAGTGAACCGATTAGCGAAGGCTTTCAAAAGCTGAACGCTCTTGCACCAGAGTATCGAAAAAACGCTTGGACAAACGGCTTAAAGACAGCGGGAATTAACGATGAGGCATTTGGACAATACTTGGCTGATTTTTTTGCAGCAGAACGCAGAAAACGCCCGTATGTCTATGAAGAAACGTATCCTGTTTTAGACCGCCTGAAAGGCAGCTACGAATTACTCCTTTTAACAAACGGGGACCCTAGTCTTCAAAAGGAAAAGCTTGCAGGTGTACCGGAGCTTGCGCCTTATTTTCATGAGATTGTGATTTCAGGAGATTACGGGAAAGGCAAGCCTGACCCTGGCATCTTTGAGCACTGCCTCCAGCTATTAAACGTAACAAAAGACGATGTCATCATGGTTGGAGATAATCCTAAAACAGATATTCTCGGGGCATCTCGCGTTGGCATCCAAACCGTTTGGATTAATCGCCATGGCAAGAAAAATGAAACAGATGTGACACCAGATTATGAAATCAAAGACTTACATGAATTGTTTGATATATTAAAGTAGAACCAAAGAGAAAACACCCTTCTCCTTTCGAGATAGGGTGTTTTTGTATCCTCAGCTAAACAATTGCTGCTAGGCTTTGCGCTTGCCTGTCTAAGCCGCGGGCAGCTTCTCCCACATTGATGAATTCTTCGCTTGCCTGCTTCACAAGATCCCGGTTTGAAAACACACTTGTCTTCGCCCGGCTCGTTCCGCTGCTGACCTTTTCTACTTCTGCATGAATCGCCTTCACATATTGATCCACCTTTACGATCGCTTGTTTTGAATCTGTCGCAAGCTTTCGAATTTCTGTCGCTACGACACTAAAACCATTTCCATAGGAACCCGCATGTGCAGCTTCTATCGCCGCATTTAATGCGAGCAGCTGCGTTTGTGAGGCAATGCTGTTAATGGTCGTAGCAATTGAGCTGATGGACTCTACCTGCTCTGATAACCCCTCTAGTAAGCTCATGTTTTGATCTGTTTCATTGGCGATATGGTCAAAGGATGCATTGACACTTTGACTATGCTGAATGCCAATTTCTGCTCGTTCCATTAATTTTGCAGACATCACCTTCAAATCTTCTACGACCTGCTTCATTGTATTTTCTCTCTCTGTAATATCTGTTGCCACTTTCACGACAGCCACTACGTTCCCCTCTTCATTACGAACAGGTGTATACGTCGCTTCAAGCCATAAGCTGTCACCGTACTTGGTGATCCGCTGCACTTTTTCCTGAAAGATTTGCCCCTCCTTCAAACGCTTCCAAAACATTTGATAGCTGGCGTGTTCTGCAATATGCGGTGGGCAAAACTGTCTATGCTTTAGACCGACCATCTCTTCCTTAGAATATCTCATAGCTTTTGCAAAAATTTCGTTGACCCACAGCACTTCACCTGTGACATCAAATTCAATCATTGCAAGTGAGTCCTCCAATGCACGAAGAACAGCTGATTGCTCCAATACTTGTGATGATACAGTGTTTGTTGTTTGAATCATCGCTTTTCATTCCCCCAATTTGTCTCTAACTAATAGTACATACTTACCCATACTTTCGTACTATCTAAACGTATCATTCAAGAAATGGGATCACCAGTGGAGAATTTTTTCCCTAAAGAAAAAGCCAGTGATCTCAAGGGTGAGATCACTGGCTGCTTAAATAAAAGAATTATTTTTTCGCTTCTGCTACTGCATGTTTCACAAAAGCTTCAAGATCCATTGTTTCTGAATCTTGTTCACCGTATTTTCTTACATTAACAGCGCCATTTTCTGCTTCTTGATCCCCAACGACTAGCATGTACGGAATCTTTTGCATTTGCGCTTCTCTAATTTTGTATCCAATTTTCTCATCACGGCTATCAAGCTCTACACGTAAGCCTTCAAGCTGCAAGCGTTCTTGCACTTTTTTCGCATAGTCTAGATGAACAGATGGTGAAACCGGGATGATTTGGAATTGTACAGGTGCCAGCCATGTTGGAAGGGCTCCTTTGTATTCTTCAATTAAGAAGGCAACGAAGCGCTCCATTGTGGAGAC
Organism: Bacillus sp. LLTC93; assembly: GCF_002993125.1. Classification (NCBI taxonomy): domain Bacteria; kingdom Bacillati; phylum Bacillota; class Bacilli; order Caryophanales; family Bacillaceae; genus Bacillus; species Bacillus sp. LLTC93. The sequence continues at coordinate 875,711 of NZ_PVME01000001.1, forward strand.
GACCCCTCTATGAATAACGACTGGACGATGGTGCTTTCCATCTTCTCCGATATATGTGAGATCGAAGCGCTCTGGAAGTAAGAAGTCAAGCTGCACAGTGGACAGCGTCTCTTCTTTTCCAAGAGCTGTCTTCACTTGTACGTCAAGCTTCGGTCCATAAAATGCCGCTTCGCCTTCTGCTTCATAGTAGTCATGACCAAGCTCGTCCATTGCATCTTTCAGCATCGACTGTGCTTTATTCCACATCGCATCATCGTCGAAATACTTCTCTGTATCCTCTGGATCACGGTAAGATAGTCGGAATGTGTAGTCATTTAAGCCGAAGTCTTGGTACACTTCTTCAATTAAGCGAACTGTACGAATGAACTCGTCTTTGATTTGATCTGGACGAACAAAGATATGTGCATCGTTTAATGTCATGCCGCGAACACGTTGCAGGCCAGATAAGGCACCCGACATTTCATAGCGATGCATTGTACCAAGCTCTGCAATACGAATTGGCAATTCACGATAGCTATGCGGTTCATTTTTGTAAATCATCATATGGTGCGGACAGTTCATTGGACGAAGGACAAGATCTTCGTTGTCCATTTCCATCACCGGGAACATATCTTCTTGATAATGCGCCCAGTGGCCTGATGTTTTATACAATTCTACATTCGCAAGAACTGGTGTATACACATGCTCATAACCAAGACGCACTTCTTTATCGACAATGTAACGCTCAATCACACGGCGAATCGTTGCCCCTTTTGGCAGCCAAAGCGGAAGACCTTGACCAACCTTTTGAGAGTTGGCAAACAGTTTCAGCTCTTTTCCAAGTTTACGGTGATCGCGTTCTTTTGCTTCTTCAAGCAGGCGTAAGTGTTCGTTTAAATCTTCTTTATTGAAGAAAGCAGTCCCATAAATACGCTGAAGCATTTGATTGTTGCTGTCGCCTCTCCAGTATGCACCTGCAAGGCTTAACAGCTTGAACTCTTTGATTTTCCCTGTAGACGGCAAGTGAATCCCGCGGCACAGGTCAAAGAATTCACCCTGCTCATAAATCGTGACAGCTTCGCCTTCTGGAATCGCCTCTAATAGCTCAAGCTTCAATTCATCACCAATCGCTTCAAAGCGTTTTTTCGCTTCTTCTCTTGATACTTCAATGCGCTCAATCGGCAGATTACTGTTAATGATTTTTTTCATTTCTTTTTCAATCTTTGGTAAGTCTTCAGGTGTAATGGCAACATCGATGTCAACATCGTAGTAGAACCCATTTTCGATCACAGGACCTACGCCAAACTGGACGTGATGCTCTTTTCCATAAATACGTTTAATCGCCTGCGCTAGTAAATGCGCTGTGCTGTGGCGCATAATATCGAGTGCTTCATCACTTTTATCTGTGATGATCTCGATTGTTCCACTTTCTAATAGCGGCGTACGCAGATCTATTTCTTTGCCGTTCAATTTACCGGCAAGCGCTTTTTTCTTTAGGCCCGGGCTAATTGATGCCGCGATGTCTTCTGTTGTTGCTGTTTTGTCAAACTCCTTGACTGCTCCATCTGGAAATGTAAGTTGAATTTGTTCTGACATCTCTGGTCACTCCTTTTTTTGGCAATATAAAAACCCCGCCCCCTGGAAAGGGACGAGGTTGAATAAACGGAATCGTGGTTCCACCCTTTTTCCCGTATTTGCAGCTTGCTTTTTCATAAGCAAATACGGCTTGTGGTTCGATAACGGGAATTCCCGTCAGCTATTACTAAACAAGTTCACAGCTGATGTTCAAAGGTGGTAAAGCAAATGGTCCTCTGCTAGGAAGCTTTCAGCCGCGGCTTCCCTCTCTTTAAGCGGGTGTTCATTTGTTCATGTCCTTATCAATACGGTCTCTGTATGAAGTTACACCGTATTATAAAACGTTTTTTCGTGAAAATCAAGAAAGCTTTTCACTTTTCTTTTCCAAATGACCATGAACAAATTGAACATTTTGTTCATTAAACGAATGAGGTGGGAACACCTCGACCCTTTCTTGAAAAATATTTTGAATGGTTTGCACCATCGAGTGACCTGTGTCATTTGTAAACAGGTCAATCTTTTGCGGAGCAATGGAAACAAGCGGTGCAATCAGCTGCGAATCAATATACATTGGATGCTCTCTTACAAACTGTCTGTCTATGTATTGTTTTTGATCACGCTCAGAAGCGTAGCGAAATTCCCAAATCACCAGGCGATCCCGATGCACAACATGTACTTTTTCAAGCTTGGGCTTTCTTTCCATCACATAGTCTCGAAGTGATTGAATAAAGTTTTGATATTCTTGTTCCATTTTGTATTCTTCAATGGACACTTCAACATAATTCTTCAGCCTTCGATCATACTCTGACAGCCTAAATGTCATAAATGAACCAATTGAAAAAATACCTTGCTGTAAAGAGATCGTCTCAAGCTCCTTTTTTAACAGGGCTTCTCTTGGTGGATCTTGATGAATCCCGGGAATATCATCTATATCCCCTTTCATGATGCTATGGGCGATTGAAAGAATTTGGTGCTGCTCTTCGGGATCTTTAAATAGGTATGTGTTTTCAAGGATGCTACGCATGCGCTCATTTTCTTTGCATTCCAAAAAAAAGTGAACCAGTAATGGCCGCACGAAGTGCTCAAGTGATTCATCTGATTCCTTCGCCTCTATGAGAAGCCGGTCTTTCCCTTGTTGAATTGACATGTGATGCCGACTGTCCAAGTGTTCAGCAAGATGTAAAAAAGCGGCGGTATCATATTCATCTTCAAAGATTATTTCAAGCATGTTTGTCCCCCCTAACGACATCTGTTACATATATATGGGGAGAACATAAAAAATAGACGCCTAAAATAAATCAGGCATCTTTCTTTTTAAAATCAGTGGAACTGAGATAAAGATCAAATAAATCAAACAAACAATTGCTAAGGCGGCATAATTGCCGCTAACAAAGCTTGACCCAAGGACATTTAGCGCAACCGTACCCGGTATTAAGCCTATAAAGGTCGCCGCCGCAAATGCACGATATTGAGCATGTGAGGCTGCTGCCGCATAGCTGACAAAATCAAAATGAATAGGCGCAATACGCAATAACAAAATATAAAGAAACCCATGCTCCTGAATCCGGGACGTCACCGCTTTCAGCTTCCGGCTGCTTGCATTCGTTTCATTCTTCTTTGAACGGAAGGTTGAAGTAAGCCAAAAAGAGCCTGTTGCGCCAGCTGTAGCACCGACGAGGGCATAAATGGTCCCAAGGACACTGCCGAATGCCAAACCTGCTGCTAGCGAGAATACAGTAAGCGGGACAAGGACAAACGGACGAAAAAGTGATAAGAAAAGAAAAACAAAGGGAGCCAGCATCCCAAATTGAAGTATCCAATTCTTCACATCTTTCGGCGCCAGCTGAAGATGATGTTTATTCAGCCACCATAGCGTAGCAACGAGAATGCCAATCACGAGAAAAAGCAGCCATTTTCTTTTGTTCATCTCATCCGCTCCTCCTTCATGTGACGTACGCTTTTATAAATGACGGCGATTTTCTCCTTCAAGCATGACTGGCTCTGCTAAATAGATAATCCGTTCCATTAAACGAGCTGCTTTGACCTCTTCTTTTTCTCCGCGCTGCGAGTACGTAAAGTGATGCTTTAGTTCACTCGGTGAGAAATTAGAAGAGAAGAAAGTCGGTAGCTGTTCAGCCATACGATATTGTAAGATCGTTCCTAGCAGTTCATCTCGTACCCAGCTTGTCATCGACTCTGCCCCAATATCATCAAGCATTAAGATAGGCGTTGATTTGACCATATTCAGTTTCTCTTCCAGTGTATGATCGGCTAACGAATTTTTTAGCTCTCTCACAAATTCAGGCACGTATACAAGGAGAGATGGGTATTCTTTTTCCGCTAGCTGCTGCGCAATCGCTGCTAGAATAAACGTTTTGCCTACCCCAAATTTTCCGTGTAAATACAAGCCTTTTCCTTTACCAGTCTCATCATAGCTTTGCAGGAATTGGCCTACTTTTTGGATGACTTCTTGTCTTCCCGTGACGGTCAGATCAGCGAACGTCGCTTGAAGAACATTCTGCGGAATGTACATGCTTTTCATGAGCTCTTGCTGTTTTTTCTGTCTATCGAGGCGCAGCTTGACTGGACAAGGGGAATATTCAATATCAATACTCTGACCTTTGATCACAAGCTTCGGATGATACCCATCTAAAATGGCATTTACGTTCTCTTCCTCTAAGCAGTAAGAGCAACCCTTCGATTGCTGAACATATTCAAAGAGCCGATTCAAGCTGCGATTAATCATGTCTTCTTGTATCTCTTCTTGATGCTCCTTTAAAAAGGCTTTTACATCTTCATCAGCTAACACACTTTCTTTGATCTGATTGTATCTCACGCGAAAATCTACTCGTCCCTTTAGCTGTTCAAATGAACGACCAATCGGTTTCATCTTCATCTCACCTCACATTAATGTGCATTGTACTTTTTCATATTTTTAAACTGATCTAACAGTTTTTCTTTTTCTCGTTCAAGATCCTCTGTAGACAGATTGTCCGCTTGTTCTTTTGCCGGCTGATCTTTCGTTTCAGTTTCTTTCATCCAGTCAGGCAGTTTTTCCTCGCGGACGACTTTTCCTGATCCATATGTGCTTCTCTGCTTTTTCTGCTGCGCCCATTCTGTCATTTGCCTGTTCTCTTCTTTGGCCATTTTCATCGCAGCCGCAACGGTTTTGATTTTCTTTCTCACCCAATGGGCGGCGATTTTTTGCATATACGTTTTGGACAGCTTCATATCTGTTTTCAGCAATGTATAGTAGATCAGAACATTCATGACACCTGGCTCTAGCTGCTGCTCGAGCATGATATCTTCGACAATTCTTAAGTCGGCATACGTTGGCTCAATGCCATCTGCCATATCTTTTAGAAGCTCCCTGGGCGAAATATGGTCTAGCTTTTCAATCAATTTGGCATCAGGTGTATCTGCCGCCGGCGGCTTTGAGGCATCGTGACGTAAATGTCTTGGCTGTTTTTGATCAATCAGTTTCGGCTGTTCGCCTCTGTATTCAATTTGATACCAATCTCTTGCTGCTTTTCTTAGCTCTTCTGTTGAGATCATTTGATCCGAACCACAGGCGCCAGCTACAATATTTTGCATTTGCAGTGGGGTGATGCCGTATACAACAGCTAACTTCTTAATCGTCTCTTTCACCTGCTTTGTCAAAGCCTTCCTTGGAATCATCATGTCAGACATGCCCGCTAACAACAGATCAAAATCAAAGGATTCGTCTGAGAGCGGCGCCGGCTGACTAGATCCAACCGTCACATATTCATAGCCCTGGTCAAGCGATGACGCCTGATTGATTTCTTCTGTCATCTTGCGTTCGCCTGGTTGCAATACGTGAAAGACTTCTTCAAACGAACGTGAAATGTTCTTCGCTTCTGCAGGGACACCTGGATAAGAGAAATAATCACGAAGCTGCATATATTTTGCTTTTTCTACACGATGGTACAAAAGAACATTCAGCATACCGTCTTGGAAAAACTCATCAGGCCTTAGCGGCGGCACGAGCTCATATGTAAACAGTCTACCCTCTTCCGTTTCCTGTTCATATGTGCGGAGTAAGCCGATCGCTTCAAGTTTTAAACGTTCCTCAAAAATATCATTTAAATTCGTTTGCAGCATGACCATGAGCTGCCGATGAGGTGCGGGCTTTCCCCACATACGATTTTGTTCTAGCTCTCCCCACAGCGTCATGTATAAGCTGAAAGCGGACATGCCAATTAGCGGCTGATATAAAAGAGTGATGAGCTGTCTATCGATGTCACCGAGCAATGAAGCGCTTTTGACGACATACGGATCGACGGCTAGCACTTCCTTCCAATGCTCTGTCATATGCTGATCCTCCCCTGAATACGATTGTTTCCATTGTACACTCTTTTTGCGTTTTACGCTTTACGCAGGAAAAAGAGCATGAAGAATCTTCAGCTCTTTTTTAACGTTCTTTCTTTAATAAATCTTTTAATTCGTCAATAAATACATTGATGTCTTTAAACTGCCGGTAAACCGAAGCAAACCTGACGTAAGACACTTCATCAATTTTCGCCAGCTCGTCCATCACCATTTCACCGACAAGCTCACTTTTCACTTCTGACATGCCTTGATTACGCAATTCTTTTTCGATGTTAAAGCAAACATCTTCCAGCTGTTTTAAAGCGACAGGACGCTTTTCACACGCTTTGATGAGTCCCCTCAGCATCTTTTCCCGGCTGAATTCTTCTCGTATACCTTCTTTTTTCACTACAATAAGCGGTAATTCTTCTAATTTTTCAAACGTCGTAAAGCGATATTGGCAGCTTTCGCACTCTCTTCTACGACGGATGGCTTTCCCTTCATCTACTGGTCTTGAATCAAGCACCCTTGTGCCAAGGTGCTGACATGTGGGACATTTCATTTCATCAGCTCCGATCTATTCTTGGAAGTTGTTTGTCTAGTTCTTCATAAAGGGACAAAACGGTCTTTTGACTGTAGCCAAAATCTGTTGGCAGGGCCGTTTCTGTTGTCACGTTAAAATCGACAGCTGTTTCAAAAGGACGAATTGAAATGACAGTCGCCACGAGAAAGGCTTTTTTCGGCATTCGTATGTTTGCGCTGATTTCACCTCGTTCTGCTGAAACAGATGTCACTTGATAGAAATCGTTTGAAAGAAGGGCTTCCACCGCTTGAAAAACTTGTACATTTGTCGATTTGTAGTAACGGCTTTTCAACTCTGACACCGGATGATGGTCAGATGTTTCCGTATAGTTTGAAATCAACCGTTTGAACTTTTGTCCTAAAGTCATACACATATCCCCTTTGCCTTTAAGCCTCTTCTTTATTTTATAAAAAAAACCTTTGTTTTCCTAGAACAAAAGTATAGACAAGTTAGGGAATGTTGGATGTTGTATATGAAACAAATATAAAAAGGAGCATAACACAAAGGCATTCAATGCTTTTGGCCAGCTCCCATTGCAATCTTTTTTATGTTTACAGTGCTTTGGCTTGTGCCTGTTTCACTTGTACAGGTCCCATGCCTCGAGGAATTTCGATGTTCTCTCTTGTTTCAGCACCTAGTTCATCTCCGATATGATCTGCTGCGATATTCGGATCTAGGTCGCCGCAAGTATAGACATCTATGCTCGCATAACCATGTTCAGGAAAGCTGTGAATTGTCAGATGAGATTCAGAAATAATGACAACTCCACTTACTCCTTGAGGTGCAAATTTGTGAAAAGCAACCTCTCTTACCTCAGCTCCTGATTTCAAAGCTGCATTTACAAACGTTTTTTCAATAAAATCCATGTCGTTCAGTTTATCACAGTCGCATCCCCATAGCTCGGAGATAACGTGACGTCCGATTGTTTCCATCATGGACCCCCCTTTAAACAAGAATGAAAGAGTGAAGTTCTAAGCAGCCGGACCGGACATATACCACGGGGGAAAGTTAGTCCTAAGAGGTCCTAACCCTTTAAGTATACCCGAATGAGTCTGCGAACAAGAAGTTCACGAAAAATAGTATACTTTGTTTAGACCCATTTTGCAAGCTGTGTTTTTAGTGGGATTTTCTCTCATTTCTTGAAAAGGGACGTTCGTCTTCTTCATTTCAAACAGCAGAAAGCTCTTTCATCTTTGAGCCAACAAACTTCACAAGATCCACCACTCTGCATGAATAGCCCCATTCATTGTCATACCATGCAAGGACTTTTACTTTTCTATCTTCCATCACCATCGTTGTGAGTCCATCAACGACAGCTGAATATGGATTTGTGTTAAAGTCAGTGGAGACAAGCGGTTCATCCGTGTAATCTAAAATGCCGGCAAGAGATGTTTTTGATGCATTTGAGAAGGCAGCATTTACCTCTTCTACTGTCACATCTTTTTTCAAGTCGACCACAAGATCAACCATCGACACATTTGAGACTGGTACGCGAAGCGCAAGCCCATGCAATTTCCCTTTCATATGAGGCAGCACTAAAGAAAGCGCTTTAGCGGCACCCGTCGTAGTTGGAATGATGGACTGGGCACACGCTCTTGCCCGGCGCAGATCCTTATGCGGGTTGTCGATATTTTTTTGATCATTTGTATAAGCATGAACCGTTGTCATTAAGCCATTGTCGATGCCAAATTCATCATCTAACAGCTTGACAACTGGAGCTAAGCAGTTTGTTGTACAAGAAGCGTTTGAAATAATGACGTGCTTTTCAGGATCAAGATCATCCTCATTGACACCCATCACAATCGTAATGTCTTCATTTTTACCTGGAGCTGTTAAAACGACTTTTTTCGCTCCGGCATCTATATGGCTCATCGCTTGATCTTTTGAATTAAATTTACCCGTTGCTTCTATGACGATATCAATCCCAAGCTCTCCCCATGGAAGCTGCTTTGGGTCTCTGTTATTGAGCAAAAGTACTCTTTTTCCATTCACAATCAAAGCGTCATCTTCTGCTGTCACATCGCATTCGTAACGTCCATGATTTGTATCATATTTAATTAAATGTGCTAGCGTTTCGGCAGGATAGCTTGCGTTAACCGCTACAATTTGAATTTGATCGTCAAGCATTGCTTTTCTGAAGACCATGCGTCCAATTCTGCCAAACCCATTGATCGCTGCTTTTACCTTCATGAACAGGTCACTCCTCTATTATGTGTTATACTCAATAAATTTATTTATGAAATTAGTATATCACATTAGAATGTAATTGCCAGTATATAAACGTATATTTTCTAAAAAGGGCTGTTCTTTTCAAAGGAAATAAGAAAAAAGCATAAAAAAAGAAGAGTACGTGTATGTACTCTTACTTATCTGTATGTTCCCATTCGTTTAATATGTTCTGCAATTGTTTTCTGATAAAAGCGAGATCTTTTGTGTTTTCTATCACGCGGTCTGCTTTTTGACATTTCTCCTCAAGAGGCTGCTGAGAATGAATACGATTCAGCGCTTCTTCCTCGCTGAGGTCGTTTCGACTCATGAGCCGCGATAGCTGCAATTCAGGCGTTGTATATACGACAATGATACGGTCGACGAGACTCTCCAGCTGACTCTCGAATAAAAGCGGGATATCAAGCACAACGAATGTTTCTTGGTGATTGATCCCTTCATCTCGCTGCTTGAGCATTTCCTTTCTAACCTCAGGATGAACGATGGCATTGAGCTGCTTTCTTTTCTCTTCATCAGAAAAAATGAGCGCTCCCAGCTGCTGCCGGTTCAATTCTCCATTTGGCAGGAGGACATCCTCACCGAAAGTTTGAACGATTTGACGAAGAGCTGGTGTTCCTTTAGCAACGGCTTCTTTTGCGATGACATCTGCATCCACCACCCGGATGCCCTGCTCTTTTATCATCTGCGAGACTGTGCTTTTTCCACTAGCAATCCCGCCTGTTAATCCAATGACGAGCGTCAATTGATTTCCTCCTTTACAGCTTCCAAACCCCAATTAAAATGAGCAAAAGCCCTGGTAAGCATGCGAGCTTATCAATCCAGCGCCAATTTGCCAAGTAATGTCCGGAGCGCAGCCCGATACACACAAAGAGTGAACTCATCACTGCTACCGTGATACTCATCACAATTGGAGAAAACCCTAGAATCGCTGCACCAATCCCTGCACCAAATGCATCGATGGATAAAGCAATCCCAAGAAGCACTGCTTCCATTCCATTGATCGTCCCAGATCGGTCAATATCTGCACTTGTAGGCTTTCGCAAAATTTGGATGACAAGACCAAGAGATTGCACTTCTACATTAAGCAACGTTTTTTCATGAAGGAGCAAGTCACGCTCTTTCGTTGGTTTGTAAAATTGATACAAAACCCAAAGTCCAATGGCAATCAAAATACCTCCACCAAGTTTATCTGTCACTGAGACAGGGAGGAATGTCGTAAGCAGGCTGCCAATTAGCATGGAAATGAGCAGCACAATCCCTGAACAGCATGCAATAATGACAATGGCTTTAAATGGAATCCTCATTTTGCGAAGACCATACGTAAAGCCCACAGAAAAGCTGTCGATGCTGACTGCAATAGCTAAAAACAGAAGCGAAAACGAAATCATACCTGAACTCTTCCTTTCTGTTCATGCAACGATGATCAAGAGTCTCTGGGCGTCCGTCCTAAGACTCTTCTTCACTATATGAAGAGCAGGTGGGCTGTGTGTCAGTCTACACCTTGCTGAAAAATGAATGTTTTTTATCGTATGCATAGCAAAAAGGAAGCATGCTGATGGCTGACCTTTATTGAGGACGTTTTTGGCAGGTCACACAAAAATGAGTACCGCGCCCTCCAACAACCGTTTTCTCAATGAGACTTCCGCATGTTTGGCAAGGCTCTCCCCGCCGGTCATATACAAGAAGCTGCAATTGAAATGTTCCAATATCTCCTTGTGAATTAATATATGAACGAATCGTGCTTCCTCCCGCATCTACCGCCACTTGAAGAGTGTCAATAATATGTTTGTGAAGCACTTTGGAAGATTCCAGGCTTAGCTGATTTGCTTTTGTTTCTGGATGAACCCCTGATTTAAAAAGGACTTCATCCACATAAATATTACCAAGTCCCACGACAATCTTTTGATCGAGTAACGCTGTTTTGACCACACGGGATGTTTTTTTCAATTGCTCCCATAAATACTCCGGAGTGAACTGTTCAGAAAAAGGTTCATATCCAAGCTGTGAGAGCGGGAGTTCTTTTTCCTCTTCACCTGGCTGAAATAGATGCATTGTGCCAAATTTACGCACATCATGGTACCGAAGCTCGGTACCATCTGTAAACGTAAAGACAACGTGTACGTGTTTATCATAAGGCTCATCTGCTTCATGTACGCGGTATTTTCCTTCCATCCTTAAATGGGAGACCATCACGTAGTGGTCTAAATGAAAGAGTAAGAACTTCCCTCTTCTTTCAATGGTTTGTATGGTTTCTCCTACCATCCTTCTTGCGAACTCTTCCGGTTCCCCAGGACGTTTGATGATGTTTGGCCATTTGATATCGACCGTTTCAATCGTTTTTCCTTTGACTAACCGCTTAAGAGTGCGCCGGACGGTTTCGACTTCTGGTAATTCCGGCATGCTCCTCGCTCCTTTTCTCTCTCTATTTATTTTGCATCGTACCAAGATGGGCCTGAAGCAAAATCAACTTTTAGCGGCACATCAAGCTGAAGTGCGTTTTCCATGACTTCAGGGACAATTTTTTCTAGTATGGCGATTTCTTCTTTCGGCGCTTCGAAGATCAGTTCATCGTGTACCTGCAATAAAAGATTTGCCTGCAAGTTCTCTTCTTTTAGCTTTCGCGCCATATCAATCATTGCTTTTTTAATAATATCTGCGGCACTGCCTTGAATCGGTGTGTTCATCGCCGTTCTTTCTGCAAAGCTTTTGATATTAAAATTACGGCTTGTGATATCCGGGATATATCGTCTGCGTTTAAGAAGTGTCGTGACGTAGCCTTTTTGTTTTGCTTCCTGCACGATCTCTTCCATATATGTTTTCACGCCTTTAAAGCTTGTTAAATAGCGTTCAATAAATGCCGCTGCTTCTTTTCTTGTAATCCCAAGGTTTTGAGAAAGTCCATAGTCACTAATTCCGTAAACGATTCCGAAGTTCACAGCCTTGGCCTGTCTTCTCATAGAGGAAGTTACTTCTTCTTTTGATACATGGAACACATCCATTGCTGTTTTTGTATGAATATCCATATCTTGCGTAAAGGCTTCGATCAAGTTCTCATCTTGAGAAATATGAGCAAGCACACGCAGCTCGATTTGAGAATAGTCAGCTGCAAACATGAGCCACCCTTCTTTTGATGGAACGAACGCTTGACGAATCTTCCGGCCTTCCTCTAAACGAATCGGGATATTTTGAAGGTTTGGATCCGTTGAGCTTAGCCTTCCTGTTTGCGTGAGCGCCTGATTAAATCTTGTATGAACTTTATGGGTATCCTTGCGCGTTACTTTCATTAAGCCTTCGACATAGGTAGATTGCAGCTTTCCAATTTGGCGGTAATGCAGAATCGACCGAATAATTTCGTGCTTGTCTTCAAGTTTTTCAAGAACATCCGCAGACGTGGAGTAGCCTGTTTTGGTCTTCTTCATAATTGGCAGACCTAATTTTTCAAATAAAATCACACCAAGCTGTTTAGGAGAATTGATGTTAAACGTTTCTCCCGCTAAGCGGTGAATGGTTTCTTCATATTCATTGAGCTTTTTCGTCAATTCTTCACGCATCTTCTCTAGGCGCTCAATATCCACCTTTACCCCAAGAGATTCCATTTCACCCAAGATGAGCGCAAGCGGCAGCTCTAAATCTTCATACAGTTCATGCTGATCATTTTTTTCTAACGCTTCAAGTGTTAGATCATGCAAGGCAGAGATCGCCGCTGCTTTCCGTCCAAGATGATCTTTTAGCTCATCTTCAGGTGGAATTGCCTGCTTTGCTCCTTTTCCGTACACTTTTTCATCAGAAAGGGCAATATTCAGACCATACTCCTTTGCTACACTTGCTACGTCCTCGTATGATTTCTGCGGGTTGACGACATATGAAGCGAGCAAGACATCGTAATCGACACCTTTTAGATCGACATCATGCCATCTGAGGGCGACAACTGCTCTTTTTGAATCAAAGACCCATTTTTTCTTCGTTTCATCCTGTGCCCATTGTTTAAACGCTTCTGATGCAAGTGCATTTTCTTTTGTGATAAAAAACGCACCGTTTTCATTATGGATTGCAAAACCGATCAATTCCGCTTCGTGATAATTATCACCTAGCTGTTCTACCACAAGCGCAGCATGATCTGTCAGCATATCATCTGTTACATCTGTCATCTTTTTCACTTCTAACGCTTCTACTTCGACCTGTTCTGTTTCTGGTGCTTCTCCTAGACGCTCTAGCAGCGTTTGAAAGCCTAGCTCTTTATAAAGGGAAATCACTTGATCCATATGAGGTCCTTCATAAGCGAGATCTTTGCTCGACACATCAAGTGGTGCTTCTATATGAATTGTCGCCAGCTTTTTACTCATCACCGCTTGTTCTTTATATTCTTCAAGCTTTTCTTTTAGCTTTTTGCCACTGACCTCGTCAATATGTTCAAGCAAGTTTTCAACCGTTTCAAACTGCTTTAACAATTTAATTGCTGTTTTTTCACCCACACCAGGCACCCCTGGGATATTATCTGAGGAATCTCCCATTAGCCCTTTCATATCGATGATTTGATCTGGGCGCAGGCCATATTTTTCTTCAATATGAGCCGGAGTGTAGTATTCTACTTCTGTGATGCCTTTTTTCGTAATAGCCACCGTCGTATGATCAGTTGAAAGCTGCGTTAAATCTTTATCTCCTGAGAAGATTTTGACTTCAAAGCCGTCTTTTTCTGCCTCCACAGCTAGTGTACCGATAATATCATCTGCCTCATATTGAGGAAGCTCGTACCTTTTCACGTGATAGGCATCTAATAGTTCACGAATGAACGGCATTTGTTCTGATAGCTCTGGCGGCGTTTTTTGTCTTCCACCTTTATATTCTTTAAATGTCTCGTGGCGGAACGTTGTTTTTCCCGCATCAAAAGCGACGAGCATATGGGTTGGCTTCTCGTCCTCCAGCATCTTCATTAGGATCATCGCAAAGCCATAAATGGCATTTGTATGTACGCCTTTATCATTGGATAATAGCGGCAAAGCAAAAAAGGCTCGATAAGCGAGACTGTTTCCATCCACTAGTACTAATTTCTTTTTGTCTGTCATATTTTTAATCCTCCATCGACTGAGCCATCTCAGCCGTCTCTTTCACACATTGTATGTTCATTTTATCAAAGTTTATTTTGAAAAGAAAATAGACGAGCCTGCATAAAAAAAGGGACGAAAACAACAAGTGTTTTCGTCCTTCCAAAATTGGCTCCTTGGATGAAGGGGTTCCTATTCATCCTACCAATGATTGATTAACAAAACATGAATTCATTGTAAAGATCATGTAAATTTTAACGCGACTTTCCTTTTTCTCTATTTCGATTTCAGACTCACCGTAAAAGTCGTCCCTTTGCCTTGTTTGCTGTGGACGGAAATCGTCCCTTCATGCGCTTCGACAAGGTGTTTGACAATGGCAAGCCCAAGCCCTGTACCGCCTGAATTTCTACTCCTATCTCTATCAATTCGATAAAATCTCTCAAATATTCTTGGAATCTCCCTTTTTTTCATGCCGATTCCTGTATCTGCTACATCAAATTCATAACTGCCTTTCCGCGGTCTTGCCGAAATTGTGACACTTCCTCCCTCCGGTGTATAGGTGAGCGCATTGTTCACGAGATTGAGAAAGATTTGCTTTAATCTCAGCGGGTCAGCCATGACATAGACCGGTTCTTTCGGGACACGCACTAGTAATTGAATGCCTTTCTCTGCGGCCTTTTGTTTTAATAGCACTTCAATCTCCTGAATGATTTCTGTCGCATTGGCTTCTTGTATGTTCAGCTTAAACTGTTGTTGTTCAATTTTAGACAGATCAAGTAAGTCTTGAATGAGTGTTTCTAAACGGATACTTTCTTTTAGGATGATCGAAAGGAATTCCGTCAGCGCTTCTTTGTCATCAATCGCTCCATCAAGAAGGGTTTCGGAAAACCCTTTAATCGACGTAATCGGTGTCTTTAATTCATGGGAGACGTTGGCGACAAAATCTTTTCGCATCTGTTCTAGCTGCTTTGTTTCTGTCACATCATGGAACACAAGGACAATCCCTTTCCATTCATCATCTGTACTTAAGATTGGGACGCCATCGACTTGGAAGTAACGTCGTTCGATCTCAACGGCTAGACGTAAAAACTTCCGCACCTTGGTTTCTGTCATAAAAATTTCGTCAATTAGCTCAATAATCTCTTCATGTGTGAAGGCTTCATGGTACAGCTTGTGCATGTAAATATGTTTTTGCACCTTAAATTGCTTGCGGAAAGTTCGATTGACCAGGTTGATATAACCCATTTTATCAATCAAAATAATGCCCGCTCCGATGTTTTCAATGACCGTTTGCAGGCGATCTCGCTGCATTTCACCAGCGCTTGTCATTTCTTGAAGGCTTTCTGCCAGACGCTTCATCGATGTATTGAGCTCACTTGTTTCTATGATCAGCTCTTCATAGTTATGGGTATCATAGTTCCCGCGTTCAAGCTGTTTGGCTACCTTTGTCGCATAATCAATCGGCTTCACATACTTCATCGACATGCGGTAGCCAAAGAAGACGATGATAATGATAGCCGAGCCAAGACAAAAGGCTAATGCAAGCCACAGCTGGCCGTCAATTTCATTTAAAGGCTGGTATGAAGCATGGAGAAATAAATATCCCGCTGGTTCGTTTTGTTTCATGATAGGGACTGCATAATGAAATAGCGCATCCTTCTCATCATCAATGACCGCTCCTTTTGTTTGGAGGCGTTCATTTTTCAGCGTGTTTTGGATGATGGCTCTTTGTTCTGCTTGACCCGTTGTATGTATGATATTCCCCTTCAGGTCCACAATCGACGCATTCATATCAAGATGCTGCTTTGCCTGTTTGAGAATCTCCTTGTTTTGCTTCGCCTTCAGATCCTCACCATTCATTGAAGAAAGGAGAAAGCTTGATTCCTTTTCCATTCGTTCCGTTAATTTTGTTTCATAGAAAACATGAAACATGTGATCCAGGAAAAGGCCAAGTGCAACAAACACAATAAAAAGGAGAAAGATGAGCCCCGAAAACAGGCGGGTCCTAATTTTACTCATTTGGCTTTGGCTCCTCCAATTTGTAGCCTAAGCCGCGAATGGTTTTAATATATGTTGGTTTTTTCGTATTCTTTTCAATTTTGTCTCTCAAGTGGCTGATATGAACATCCACAATACGTGTGTCTCCTGCAAAGTCATAATTCCAAACGGCACTTAACAATAGATCACGCGTGAGAACACGGCCTTTATGCTTGGCCAAATAAAGCAGCAGTTCAAATTCCTTTGGCGTGAGCTCTAGACGTTCTTCTTGGAAGTAGACTTCGTAATGTTCAGGTAAAATGCGGAGTTCACCAATTTTGATTTGGTCTGCAATGATCTCTTCCTTCTCCTCTTGTGAAGGGACAGGCTGAGATTGCTGCGCTCGTCTTAAAATGGCTTTTACTCGAGCACCAACTTCTCTAGGACTAAATGGCTTTGTCATGTAATCATCGGCTCCAAGCTCAAGGCCGAGCACCTTATCAAATTCATCGTCCTTTGCTGTCAGCATTAAAATAGGGAACATCATTTTTTGAATTCTCAGTTGTTTGCACACTTCAATGCCGTCCATCTTCGGAAGCATTAAATCTAATACAATGAGATCAGGCTGTTCACTTGCTGCTTTCTCAAGCGCTTCTTCCCCATCTTTTGCTGTGACGACATCATAGCCCGCCCTTTCAAGGTTATAGCTTAGAAGTGTTACAATCGATTCTTCATCATCCACAACTAATATTTTTTTATTCATGTTGTGCCTCCAATTAGTGATTTCCCCAGCATCCGGTTTTTGTATCTTATGTGAAAAGCGAGAAGTCATGCTTTCTCTTTCATTTTAACGAAAGCTTAACAAGAGGACAATTTAAAATTTCGACAAGTTTTGTTTTGTAAACAAAAAGAAGGCCCCCTATTAAGAGAAGCCTTCTTTTTGATTCATATTAAGACAATACTTTCATGACGTTCTTAACAGATTCAACAGAACGGTCAAGCTGACTTCTTTCTTCTTCTGTCAGCTCAAGCTCAATGATCTGCTCAAGGCCGTTTCCACCTACGATTGTTGGAACACCAAGGTAAATACCTTCGTAGCCATATTCACCTTCAAGGTATGCAATCGTTGGCATGACGCGGCGCTGATCTTTTAAGATCGCCTCAACCATTTCAACTAGTGAAGCAGCAGGAGCATAATACGCACTACCGTTACCTAATAGGTTGACGATTTCGCCGCCGCCTTTTCTTGTTCTTTCAACAATCGCATCAATTCGATCTTTTGGAATCAATGTTTCAAGCGGAATACCACCTGCATAAGAGTAACGAACAAGCGGAACCATGTCATCGCCATGTCCACCAAGTACAAAGCCCGTCACATCTTTGACAGATAGATTTAATTCTTGAGCAACGAACGTACGGAAACGTGCTGTATCAAGAATGCCCGATTGTCCAATGACTTTTTCTTTTGGTAATCCTGATTCTTTATAAACTGCATATGTCATTGCATCAACAGGGTTTGTTAAGACAACAATGATCGCTTCTGGAGAATATTTAACAATTTCGCGTGTCACACTGCGCATGATTTTTTCATTTGTTGACACGAGGTCGTCACGGCTCATTCCCGGCTTTCTTGCAATTCCTGCCGTAATGACCACGACATCAGAACCGGCTGTATCTTCGTAGTTAGAAGTTCCTGTAATGTTCGCATCGAAGCCTTGAACAGGGCTAGCTTCCAGCATATCAAGTGCTTTCCCTTTTGTTGGGTTCTCAAGCTGAGGAATATCGACTAATACGACATCCGCTAATTCTTTTTGAGCCGTTAGAAATGCTGTAGTTGCTCCAGTAAAGCCTGCACCGATGACAGATACTTTTTTACGCTTGTTTGCCATTTCCTTTTTCCCCTTTAACTTTAAAGTTTAAGAATCAAGACAAGTTTTTGATGAGCTCGTCAGCAAACTCAGAACATTTCACTTCTGTTGCGCCATCCATTAATCTAGCAAAATCGTATGTGACGACTTTTGATTCGATTGTTTTTTCAACAGATTGAATCACTAGATCCGCTGCTTCCTGCCAGCCAAGGTGCTCAAGTAAAAGCACGCCTGATAGTAGAACAGAAGATGGATTCACTTTATCAAGACCAGCATATTTCGGAGCTGTTCCGTGAGTCGCTTCAAAAATAGCGTGTCCTGTTTCGTAGTTGATGTTCGCACCTGGTGCGATACCAATTCCACCAACTTGTGCTGCAAGTGCATCAGAGATGTAGTCTCCGTTTAAGTTCATTGTTGCAACAACATCAAACTCAGCTGGACGAGTTAGGATTTGTTGAAGGAAAATATCTGCAATGCTATCTTTGACAATGATTTTGCCAGCAGCTTCTGCTTCACTTTGCGCTTTGTTTGCCGCATCTTTTCCATCTTTTTCTACAATACGATCATATTGTGCCCATGTAAAGACTTTGTCACCAAACTCTTTTTCAGCCACTTCGTAGCCCCAGTTTTTAAAGGCACCTTCTGTAAATTTCATGATGTTTCCTTTGTGAACAAGCGTCACAGATTTACGGCCTTGGTCAATTGCATATTGGATGGCTGCTCTGACAAGACGAGATGTTCCTTCTTCAGAAACTGGCTTGATCCCGATACCTGAAGTTTCTGGGAAGCGGATTTTATTCACACCTAATTCATTTTTCAAGAAGTCGATTAACTTCTTCACTTCGCCTGATCCTTTTGCATACTCGATTCCTGCATAAATATCTTCAGTGTTCTCACGGAAGATGACCATGTCTGTGTCTTCTGGACGTTTCACAGGAGATGGTACGCCTTGGAACCAGCGAACTGGACGTAAGCATGTGAATAAATCAAGCTCTTGTCTAAGTGCCACGTTTAATGAACGGATTCCTCCACCAATTGGTGTTGTAAGTGGTCCTTTAATGGCAATTAAGTATTCACGAATGTCTTCAAGCGTTTGCTCAGGAAGCCACTCTCCAGTTTTATTGTAAGCTTTTTCACCTGCATATACTTCTTTCCAAGTGATTTGCTTTTCACCTTTATATGCTTTTTCTACAGCTGCTTCAAGAACTCTTGATGCTGCTTTCCAAATGTCAGGACCGATTCCGTCCCCTTCGATAAACGGGATAATTGGATTATTTGGTACATTCAATACGCCGCCAGTAACTGTAATTTTTTCGCCTTGTGACAATGATATTACCTCCCAGGTTATGTAGTGAATATTTGAAACTTCTTGGCTTGATGTCTGCAAGCGAAGAAGTTTTTCACATGATTCGTTTTTTGTTGATGTGGAGGCTGATTGGTTTATTTGGATCAGCCTCCGCTTATTCTATAAACATTAGTCTCTTTCACTGATCGGAACAAACGTTTGAAGATCAGGTCCAATGTAGTCAGCTCTTGGACGGATAAGACGGTTGTTGTCATATTGCTCTAAAATGTGAGCAATCCATCCAGAGAATCGGCTGATCACGAAAATTGGTGTAAACAAGTCATGATCAATACCAAGACTGTGATATACAGATGCAGAATAAAAATCAACATTCGGTGGAAGATTTTTCTCTGATGTCACGATTTCCTCTGCGCGAACAGACATTTCATACCATTTCGGCTCGCCAGTGAGGTTTGTTAAACGCTGGCTCATTTCTTTTAGATGCTTTGCACGCGGGTCACCTTGGCGGTATACACGGTGGCCAAAGCCCATAATTTTTTCTTTCTTCTCTAGCTTACCATGAATATAGGAATCTACGTTTTCGACTTCGCCAATTTCTGAAAGCATCTTCATAACACCTTCATTGGCGCCTCCATGAAGCGGCCCTTTAAGCGCGCCGATGGCTGCTGTTACACCAGAGTAGATATCTGATAGTGTAGCAACACATACACGTGCTGTAAATGTCGACGCATTTAATTCATGATCCGCATGTAGAATGAGTGCCTTATCAATTGCCTCAATTTCTACTGGAGATGGTTCTTCGCCGTTTAGCATATACAAGAAGTTCGCAGCATAGCTGTATTCTTCTTTTGGCTGTACAGGCTCAAGCCCCTTTCGAATGCGTGAGAACGCAGCGACAAGACCAGAAATTTTCGCCTGTAATCGAATGGCTTTTCTGTAATTCGCTTCTTTGTCCATAATCTCTGATTCGTCATCGAGTAAACCTAGTAAGGATACCGCTGTACGAATCGCAGACATTGGATGAACCCCATCCAGCGAATAAGATTTAAAGTGCTCAATGATTTCTTGCGGAATGTGAGCATTTTCATTGAGCTGCTGTTTTAATTCACTCAACTCCTGCTCATTCGGCAGCTTTAAGTGCCATAACAGGTAGACAATTTCTTCGAATGTAGCTTTTTCAGTTAAATCATCGATATTGTACCCTACGTAAGTAAGAGTATCATCAATAATTGAGCTTACGGATGAAGTTGTTGCCACAATACCTTCTAGACCTCTTGTTGCTGTCATGTTCAATCTCCCCTTTTTAAAAAGATTCCCCTTCGTTGCAGAATTCTCGCTTTTTGAAAGCGCTATCCAATCCGAATATGGTGGCAGGTTCAGAAAAGAAAATGCTTACATTTACCTATACGGTTAGAGCGCTTTTAGCCTCATATCTCTTGTGTGATCAATGAGTTCAAAATTAAGCCTATTCCCATTATAAACAATAATCAGACATTTGTTAAATGTTTAACTATAATTTTTTTTGATAAATTTTTTTCCAGCCTTCCGTGTAGGGCATGGAATAAAGGGATTTTGCTTCTTTTAATATATTTAATTATGTTTTATTGCAAAAGCTCGCGGAAGAAAAAAATAAAAAAGAAAGTGGCATGAGCCACTCTCTTTTCATCCGCTGAAAAATTTCACAGCTTGCATCGCCAAATAGGCAATTCCTGCACCGATCAGCGGGCCAACAGCCACACCTTTAAATAAACTGACGGCCAAAATCGTGCCAAACACAAGCGCTGCCGTGATATGCGGATCATTTTCGAGTAGTACAATGCCGTTTTTTGCAATAAGTGCTACTAATATACCCGCTCCAAGTGCAATCCAAGCATAGGAAGATTTCACCGCTTCTCCAAGCTGCTTAAATCCAATGTCACCTGTTGCGATCGGCACAAGCACAGCAATTGTAATGACGGTAACCCCCCAATTGATGCCTTTTGATTGCAGAACCGGGAAAATTTTTTGATCCAGGCCAATGAGCTTAATCCCAATCAGCACAGAAACCGCTAAAATTAACGAATTGTTCTTCGCAATAAGTGCAATAACGAGTAAAAGAACCAAAAATAAATTTGCTTGAGTAAACATACGCCGCCCCTTCCTTTCTTTTTATTGCGACCTTTTCATATTACTAATCTTTTTGAATAAAATGAAGTATCGGACATGCTTGTTTTTTGGAGGGGATTTTGTGAATCACGCCTATGTGGCTATTTTTCTGCGAAGTTTGATGATGATCAGCATTGCCGTGTTTGCGGTTGTCTTTTTATATCAGTCTTTTCCGTTTTTATATCCTTTTTGGATCGCACTTGTTGTGTCCTGTTTGATTCATCCTGCCGTCTGCAAAATAGAAGAGATCACCGGGATGCCAAGAGGGTTTGTCGTAGTTATTGTTCTATTGCTCTTTTTAGTGGCTGCTGCCGGCTTAATGACGCTTTTAGTAGCGGAAATCATTTCAGGAAGTGCTTATTTAGCAAAGGTATTGCCTGGTCACCTTGATCAAATGATCAGTATTGTGGAACAGTTTTTCACAAATAAAATTTTGCCTTTATATCATGATTTGACTGCCCAATTTAATACGCTTCAAGCAGGACAAAAGGAATCGATTTTGGGACAAATTCAAGCACTTGGCGACGAAGCAGCCGCGAAAATCGGGACTTTTCTTTCAAAAACACTCGAACTCATTCCAGCTTTTTTAGGTCTTTTGCCCGATGTAGCAGCAACGCTTTTATTTTCCGCACTCGCGACTTTTTTTATCACAAAAGATTGGTTTACTTTAAAAAAATATGGTTCACGTATCTTTCCCGCAAAGTGGATGCAGCATACACGCGCCATTTTATCTGAAATCAAAAAAGCGATTACTGGCTTTATGAAAGCTCAGCTTCTGCTTGTTGCCATGACCATCGGCATCGTGCTCATTGGGCTGATCATCTTAAAGGTCGATCATGCCCTTGTCATCGCATTATGTATTGGGCTTGTTGATTTACTCCCTTACATCGGTAGCGGAACTGTTTTTCTCCCTTGGATTATTTACTCCGCCATGACAGGCAATCTTTCACTTGCCATCGGACTGGGCATTTTGTATATTGTCGTGTTAATTCAAAGACAAATATCAGAGCCGAAAGTCTTAAGTAAATCCATTGGGCTTAATCCTTTAGCAACCCTTGTGGCGCTATTTGTCGGGTTAAAATGGTTTGGTTTTCTCGGACTTGCCCTTGGCCCTGCTTCTCTTGTCGTATGGCAGGCATTTCGTAATGCAGGTGTTTTTAGGGAAATCTATCAGTACATTAGGTATGGCATGCAAAAGTAAAAGAGACCTCATCTGAAGGTCTCTTTAGCGAATAATGGTATAGCGTTTCCGGTTTGACAAGTTTCTAAGCCAGCGTTCAAAGAGCGGTTTGATTCGTTTTCTCGTCATCGGAATGAGCAGCAAGGCTCCAATGAGATCCGATAAAAATCCTGGAATGAGCAGCAGCAAACCGCCAATGAGAATGCAAAAGCCATCTACAATGGTTGACCCTGGCATCTTGCCATATTGTAAATCTCGCTGCACTTTTTGAAATGCTTCAATTCCTTGCTTTCTCGCAAAATAAGCACCTAGTGCACTCGTGAGCACGATGATGAGCATCGTTGGTAAAATGCCAATAATTTTACTTGAGATTAAAAACAAACTAATTTCCACTGCAGGGAACAGAATCAATAATAGTAGAAAATATTTCAACCATATCACCTCATGGGGTATCTTTCATCGAAAGCTGTTTACTTTTTTTAGTGTAACATAAAAAAAGAGAGGAGTCAGACAACTCCCCTCGTGTGTGATTTAAAGGACGCTTGCACGGCCTTTGTAGATCGCTCCGCGTGCTGGATCTACTGTAATCTCTTCGCCTTCTTTTAGAAGTGTTGTTGCGCTGTCAAGACCAACAATTACTGGAATGCCAAGGCTGAGTCCGACGACTGCTGCATGGCTTGTTAAACCGCCTTCTTCTGTGATAAGAGCAGATGCTTTCTCTAAAGCGCCCATCATATCACGGTCTGTGCAGTTCGCTACAAGAATTGCACCATCGTACATTTTTTCGTCTGCTTCTTTTCCGCTTTGTGCAATGACAACTGGTCCAAATGCAGATTTACGGCCAATTCCTTGACCCTTCGCAATGATGTCACCGACAACATATACTTTCATTAAGTTCGTTGTACCTGCTTCACCAACTGGCACACCTGCTGTAATCACAATCAAGTCGCCATGTCTTACATAGCCAGTTTCAATTGACTTCTCTACTGCATTCTCAAGCATTTCATCTGTAGAGTTCGTATTTGATCCACTCTTAGCAAATACGCCGAATACAAGAGATAGCTTTCTAGCCACTGATTCGTTTGCTGTTACCGCTACGATTGGTGCTTTTGGTCTATATTTTGAAATCATTCTCGCTGTATGACCACTTTCAGTAGGTGTCACAATCGCTGCCACATCAAGCTTCATGGCTGTATGCGCAACAGATTGACCGATGGCATCTGTAATACTGACTTCTACTTCTTCGCTTCTGCGAGAAAGAATCGCTTTATAGTTTAGTGCTTCCTCTGAACGTGATGCAATGTTATGCATCGTTTGCACAGCTTCAACTGGGTATGTCCCTGCTGCTGTTTCACCAGAAAGCATAATCGCATCTGTGCCGTCAAAAATAGCATTTGCCACGTCACTTGCTTCCGCACGAGTTGGACGCGGGTTACGCTGCATGCTGTCCAGCATTTGAGTAGCTGTGATGACTGGCTTGCCTAAACGGTTACATTTTTTGATCAGCATTTTTTGAACAAGCGGTACTTCTTCTGCTGGGATCTCTACACCAAGGTCTCCACGTGCAACCATCAGACCGTCTGATACCTCAAGGATCTCATCGATGTTATCAACGCCCTCTTGGTTTTCAATCTTAGGAATGATTTGAATGTCAGCCGCATTATTTTTCTCAAGAAGCTCACGAATTTCAAGAACATCAGAAGCTCGTCTTACAAAAGAAGCTGCGATGAAATCGACGCCTTGTTCAATTCCGAACAGAATATCATTGGCATCTTTTTCTGTAATACCTGGCAGGTTTACACTCACACCTGGTACGTTTACGCCTTTTTTGTTTTTGAGCGTGCCAGTATTCATAACTTTCGTGACGATTTCTTTGCGGTCCTTGTTGAGTTCTTTGACCTCTAAACCAATGAGACCATCATCTAATAGAATGGTTGAGCCCACTTCTATATCATGAATTAAATCTTCGTATGTCACACTAATTCTTTCCGTATTCCCTACAATGTCTTCCATACTCACGATGAGATCAGAACCAGCTACTAGCTCAATTGAGCCGTTTTCAACTGTACGTGTACGGATCTCTGGACCTTTTGTATCAAGAAGGATCGCAATGTCCTTGCCTAAAGTTTTACCTGCTTTACGAATGTTTTCGATGCGTGCACCATGCTCTTCAAAATCTCCATGAGAGAAGTTAAGTCTGGCTACATTCATTCCTGCTTCAATCAATTCAGTCAGCGTTTCAATGCTTTCACTTGCTGGACCGATTGTACAAACGATTTTTGTCTTTCTCATTACTGTTCCTCCTAAGGTCTTCTCGTTTTATATAGAGAGCTCTTGTGAAAGTCGGTACATATTTTGATCGACTGTATGTTTTTTATCTAAGATGTCTAAAATATCGTGATGAACGAGTTCATTGCTTTGAATGCCCACACAGCGTCCGCCTCTTCCTTCAAGAAGAAGTTCTACTGCATATGCTCCTAAACGGCTTGCCAGCACCCGGTCAAACGCACTTGGAGAACCTCCGCGCTGAATATGTCCTAAGACAGATACACGTGTTTCAAGGCTTGTCTCCTCTTCAATTCGCTTACCAAATTCAACACCGCTGCCTACGCCTTCTGCTACGATGATGATACTGTGCTTCTTGCCGCGCTCATGACCTCTTCTCAATCTGGCAATAATTTCGTCCATGTCATAGTCTGCTTCAGGAATCAAAATGGATTCGGCTCCGCCCGCAAGACCTGACCATAGAGCAATATCACCAGCATGTCTTCCCATTACTTCCACTACGTATGTACGTTCATGAGATGTGGCTGTATCACGAATTTTATCAATGGCATCAATGACTGTATTAAGTGCTGTGTCAAAGCCAATAGTGAAATCAGTACCTGGAATATCGTTGTCAATCGTGCCAGGGACACCTACACATGGAAAACCGAGCTCT
Source organism: Bacillus sp. LLTC93 (assembly GCF_002993125.1). Lineage (NCBI taxonomy): Bacteria > Bacillati > Bacillota > Bacilli > Caryophanales > Bacillaceae > Bacillus > Bacillus sp. LLTC93. The sequence goes on from NZ_PVME01000001.1 coordinate 900,862, forward strand.
GTTAATTTCTTCGCTCCCATGAATGAGCCATCTCCACCGATGACAACAAGTCCTTCAATACCGAATTTTTTTAAGTTTTCAATCCCTTTTTCGCGACCTTCAACTGTCTTGAATTCAGGGCATCTTGCCGTGTAAAGTTTTGTTCCTCCACGATGAATAATATCGCCTACTGAACCTATTTCTAGTTTCTCAATTTTACCGTTAATTAGACCTGAATATCCATTATAAATACCGTAAACTTCAACATTATGGTAAATTGCTTTTCTTACAACTGCGCGCACAGCTGCATTCATTCCTGGGGAATCCCCACCGCTCGTTAAAACTCCTATACGCTTCATCTTTTTCACCTCAGAGACCATATATGAATTAAACATACCATTTCCACTGCTTGAAAACAATCATGAGCAAAACCGGATGTTTTCAATACGAATTTCTAAAACCGTACTTATTATACAATTAAATAAACCGTTTTTAAACAAAAGTTAAGAAAGTCATGAAAGCATATCTCTCAAAAACCTGTAAGTCTAAGCGCGCTAAACCTTATCATGTCAGGGTTTTCAGACGTTTCAAATTTTATGAAAACAAAAGAAAATTATTTTCAAATAGCGCTTACATCAGGAAGGTTTTCATGAAAAAAGATGAAAAAAATAAACGCCAGCCAAAAAGGCTGTACGTTTATTTAGTTTACCCCAATATATTGATTTTCAATCGACACTTTGCCAATTGCTTTGTATTTTTGATATCTTTGTTCGACTAATTCTTCTGGCGATAGTTTGAGCAAAGATGTAAGTGACTGTTTTAATGTTTGATCCATGTAGGCTGCTTGTTGTTTCACGTCTCGATGTGCTCCACCTTGCACTTCTTTAATAACATCATCTATAATATCTAATTCTTTTAGGTCTGGAGCGGTAATTTTCATTGTTTCTGCAGCCTTTTTAGCAAGTGATGAATCCTTCCAGAGCAGTGCTGCTGCACCTTCAGGTGAAATCACTGAATACGTTGAGTTCTCTAGCATGAATAGGTGGTTTCCTACGCCTAAGCCTAGTGCTCCGCCACTTCCGCCTTCTCCAATGACAATGCAGACAACCGGTACACGAAGTCCTGCCATTTCGAATAGGTTTTTCGCAATTGCTTCACTTTGCCCGCGTTCTTCAGCTGCTTTACCAGGATAAGCTCCTTTTGTATCAATAAAGCAAATGATGGGGCGATTAAATTTATCTGCTTGTTTCATCAAACGCAGCGCTTTACGGTAACCTTCTGGATGAGGCATTCCGAAATTACGGCGCAAGTTTTCTTTTGTGTCTTTTCCGCGCTGATGTCCAATGACTGTGACAGGAAGCCCTTTAAACGTGGCGATTCCTCCAACAATGGCTTCATCATCGCCATAGAAACGATCACCATGACATTCAAAAAAGTTGTCAAACAGCTCTTGAATGTAATCGAGAGTTGTTGGACGCATCGCATGACGAGCAATTTGCACTCTGTCCCACGGCTTTAAATTTGTATAAATGTCTGCTTCAAGCTTACTCAGACGTGTTTCAAGACGCTCAATTTCCGCACTTAAATCCATCTCTGAGTTTTGTGTGAACTTTTTCAATTCATCAATTTTCGCTCTAAGTTCGATGACAGGTTTTTCAAATTCTAGTTCTCCAGCCACTCTCGTTCACCTCCTGTGCTGTGTAATGCTAAGATTTGACCCAGTTTTTCTTTCATCTCTGCACGGTGAATGACAGCATCCAATTGACCATGCTTCATTAAAAATTCAGCCGTTTGGAAGTCCTCTGGCAAGTCTTCACGAATGGTTTGTTCAATGATTCTTCGGCCTGCAAAACCAATTAATGCACCTGGTTCTGCAAAGTTGTAATCACCAAGAGACGCAAAACTAGCTGATACACCGCCAGTTGTCGGATTGGTCATCACAGAGATAATCAAACCTTGGTCCTCACTGAACATCTTTAATGCTGCACTTGTTTTTGCCATCTGCATGAGACTGAGAATTCCCTCTTGCATTCTCGCTCCACCAGATGCAGTAAAGATAATAAATGGTACCTTGTCCGCTTTTGCTTTCTCGATAGCCAGTGTAATTTTTTCACCAACGACCGTTCCCATGCTGCCCATACGGAACGTGGCATCCATGACAGCAATCACAGCACTTTGGCCTTCAATTTCACCTTTACCTGTGACAATGGCTTCATTCAAAGATGTTTTTTCTCTGTCTTTCTCAAGCTTTTCTTCGTAGCCTGGGAAACCGAGCGGGTTTGTAGAAATGAGATGCCCGTTAAATTCTTCAAATGTTCCTTCGTCTACAAGGCTTTTAATACGCTGTTTTGCATTCATTTGCAAATGTCTGCCACAATTCATACAAACACGTAAGTTTTTATCTAGTTCTTTGGTGAGCATTATTTTTTTACATTGCGGACATTTGGTCATGATGCCTTCAGGCACATCTTGACTTGCCTGTTCAGAGGGTACAGATGCATATTTTTTCTTTTTACTGAAAATGTTCTTGATTGACAAATGACTACCTCCCTTTTTGAAGGGTTTTTTCTTTACACGCACATCCACTATTATAGGACATGTCATAACTGTACCGAAACTATTGTACTTTTTTTGTCAAACGCTGTCATCCTTCATTCCATTTTTTCAGTGGGGAATTGATGAGAAATGAGTATGTGTTTGGGGCGCTGAGCAGTTGATATATTTGAATTGTGAACGTCTACAAAAAAAATCTCATTCCAGATGAAAAAATTTTCGCGTCAGAGAGAAAATGGTGCACGCCTTTCCTCCAATTTCAGAAAGAACGTGCACACTTTTCCAGTTGATTATTCGCCGATAATCGTTAATTTTCTTGTTTTTTCTGCGACAGTTTCTGGGTCGACTTTGATTCTTGCAACACCGGTTTCCATTGCTGCTTTTGCCACCGCTTTTGCTACTGCTGGTGCTACGCGTGCATCAAATGGTGCAGGAATGACGTATTCAGCTGTCAATTCTTCATCTGAAACAAGAGAAGCAATGGCTTCAACAGCTGCAATTTTCATTTCTTCGTTAATGTGTGTTGCGCGCACATCTAGTGCTCCGCGGAAAATGCCTGGGAATGCAAGTACGTTGTTTACTTGGTTTGGGAAGTCAGAACGGCCAGTTCCTACAACACTTGCACCTGCTGCATGTGCATCTTCTGGCATGATCTCTGGATTTGGATTAGCCATTGCAAAGATCACAGGATCTTTTGCCATTTTTCCAACCATTTCTTTTGTTAAAGCACCTGCTGCTGATACCCCGATGAAGACATCTGCGCCTTCAATCACTTCTTCTAAAGAACCTTCTTTACGGTCTTGGTTCGTGAATTTAGCTACTTCGTTTTTCACTGAATTCATACCGTTTGGACGGCCTTCGTAAATAGCGCCTTTTGTATCACACATAATGATATCACGTACACCGAAATGATAGAGAAGTTTGATAATCGCAATACCCGCTGCGCCAGCGCCGTTTGCAACAACTTTGATTGAAGACATTGATTTTCCAGACAATTTAAGGGCATTGACAAGTCCTGCTACTGTTACAATCGCTGTTCCATGTTGATCATCGTGGAAAACTGGAATGTTTGTCTCTTTTTTCAAACGCTCTTCAATGATGAAGCAGTTAGGAGCTGCAATATCTTCCAGGTTGACACCGCCAAAAGTCGGCTCAAGAAGCTTCACTGTTTCAACGATTTTGTCTACATCGTTTGTCGCAAGTGCGATTGGGAAAGCATCTACGCCTGCAAAGCTTTTGAATAATACAGCTTTACCTTCCATGACTGGAAGAGATGCTTCCGCACCGATATTTCCAAGCCCTAAAACAGCGCTTCCGTCTGTGACAACAGCGACCATATTGCCTTTCATTGTATAATCATACACTTTGCTTGTGTCGTCATAAATCTCTTTACATGGTTCTGCAACACCAGGTGAGTAAGCCAAGCTTAAGTCTTTCGCATTTTTCACTTGTACTTTTGATTTTGATTCGAGTTTGCCTTGATTCTCTTTGTGCATATGTAATGCTTCTTCTCTTAATGACATGTGATGAACACTCCTTCAAGTGGAAAATGATTTAATGAATTGCTAAGTTGATAAGCACATACTGGCAGTTTTAAATACACAGAATCTTTAAAATGATAACACAATAGATGATTTTGTAAAACACATTCAAGCGATTTGTCATCATTTAATCACAACGTTTTGTTCACCGAGTAGCTCTTTTAACTGGAAGATCACGGCATGATCTGCATGAACTTTGTATGCATCTGGAAGTCTCATCGTCTTCTTTTGCTTTTCATAATACAAATAGACATCTGCTTCTCCGCTGTGCAAAGAGATCACTCGTTTTACTTGCTCAAGCAGCTCCTGCGTATGGTTTTCTTCTTTCACCCGAATGTAGACAGACTCTTTTCTTTTCGTGCCCATCTCGTCAAGTAGAACTGCTTCTTGCACGATGATTTGACTGCTGTCATTTCTGACATCTATTCTGCCTTCAACATAAAGCATGGCGCCCTCCTCAAGTAAGGGGGACAGCTTTCTAAATTGCTCTGGAAAGACGACACCTTCCATTTCTCCCGTTTCATCCCCAAATGTAACAAATGCCATCGATTGTCCATTTTTTGTCCGAATCGATTTCACTTTTGTCAAAAGGCCACCCATTGAGATCTTTCGCTTTATATAGGAAGATAGTCTGATGATTTCCACTGCATCATTCTCTCTTAAGCGATCTCGATACGCTTGTACTGGGTGATTTGATAAATATAACCCAAGTGCCTCTTTTTCAAATTGCAAAAGGTCGACAAGCGGCATTTCGTCTATCTCAGCATATTTTGGCTTAATGGAGAAGGTTGTATCCCCAAGAAAGTCTAGCTGATCCTCAGGCGTTAAAAATGACACGTGGTCTAACGCAATATCTATAGATGCTAAAAGCGAAGCACGATTTGGATAAAACTCATCCATCGCCCCTGAAAAAATGAGCGCTTCAATCGTTTTTCGGTTTACACTCTTTGGTGATACCCTTGCGCAAAAATCAAATAAATCTTCAAACGGCTTTTCCTGTCTTGCTCTGTATATATCCTTTACAGCTGACACTCCGACATTTTTGATCGCTCTTAAGCTGTAGCGGATCTCCCCTTTTTCAACCGTAAATGGAAATTCACTCTTATTAATAGAAGGCTTCAACACAGAGATCCCTTTTTCCTTTGCCTCATAGAAATATTGAGCGACTTTGTCTTCATTTCCAATCACACTAGTTAAAAGTCCGCACATAAAATATAACGGATAATGCGCTTTTAAATAAGCAAGCTGAAAGCCGATCATGCTATATGCAACAGCATGGCTTCTATTAAAACCATAGTTTGCAAATTTGACGATTAAGTCATAAACGTCATTTGCAATGTTAACAGGATACTCCTTTTTTAGGCATCCTTCAACAAAATGGCTTCGCTGCTCATCAAGGACCTTTTTATCCTTCTTTGAAACGGCCCTTCTTAATAGATCAGCCTCTCCTAGCTGAAAGCCTGCCATCTTCGCTGCAATCAGCATGATTTGTTCTTGGTACACGATGACCCCGTATGTGTCCTTTAAAATGTCATACAAATCTGGATGCGGGTAAGAGACCTTGACCCTGCCGTGCTTTCGGTCGATAAAGAGCGGGATATTCTCCATTGGACCTGGCCGGTAAAGGGCATTGACTGCCACGATGTCTTCTAGACTAGAAGGTTTCAGCCGTCTTAGCACCTGGCGCATCCCCTGTGATTCCAGCTGGAAAATCCCTGTTGTATCTCCCGCTGATAACAATTCAAACGTTTTTGGGTCTTGATACGAAATGTCACTAAAGTTAATGTGGACGTTTTCCTGTCTTTCAATCTGATTTTTAATGGATTCGATTAACGTTAAGTTTCTTAATCCTAAGAAATCCATCTTTAAAAGTCCGAGATCTTCTAAATAATTCATGGCATACTGCGTTAAATACACACCATCATGGCCGTCTTGGATCGGAACGACCTGCGTCAGCGGCTCTTCGCTTAACACAACGCCGGCTGCATGTGTCGACGTGTGTCTTGGCAAGCCTTCTACCTTTAAAGCTGTTTGGAAGACCGTTCGAAGCTCTTCAGATTGCTGGAGAAGCGTTTTTAATTCAGGAGATGCGGCCACCGCTTCTTTCAGCGTCGTCCCTGGCTTTGATGGGACGAGCTTTGCAAGACGGTCTGCTGCCTTTGAGTCAATTCCCATCACACGTCCGACATCCCTTAAGGCAGCCTTTGCGGCAAGTGTGCCAAACGTGACAATTTGAGCCACATGCATGTCCCCGTATTTGTCTTTTACATAAGAAATCATTTCATCTCTTCTCGTGTCAGGAAAATCAATATCAATATCCGGCATGCTAATACGCTCAGGATTTAAAAAACGCTCAAATAAAAGCCCGTGACGAATCGGATCGACATCTGTAATAAACAGAACATAGGCAACAAGTGAGCCTGCTGCTGATCCCCGTCCTGGACCTGTGACAATGCCGTTGTCATGCGCATACTTCATAAAATCCCATACAATAAGAAAATAGTCACTGAAATTCATTTTTTGGATAATGCTTAGCTCATACTCAAGCCTTTTGGCATATGTTTCATTTGAAGCGATCTTTCTTTGTTTCATGCCTTCCGCACACACTCTGCGTAAAAACTGATCGGCTGTTGATTGATCAGGAGTTGGATAGGATGGCAATTTTGTCTGTCCAAGATTTAAATCTACTTCACAGCGGTCTGCGATCTCAACTGTTCTTGTCAGTAGTTCAGGATCATCCCCATACCAATCCATCATTTCTTGGGTGGATCTGAAATGCTTTTCTCCTCGGTCTTCCTCTATATCTGAAAGCTGCTGTCCCGCCTTTATGGCCTTTAAACATGTATACGCCGTTTTGTCCTCTCGGTTGATGTAATGAACATCCCCCGTTGCGACAAGTGGAATATCCGCACTTTTTGAGACGTCTCGCAGTTTTTCGGCAAGCGACTCGTCTTGCTGGAATGGCTGAACCGCAATGTACACATGTCCCTCGCCAAAAATACGTTTCAAATGGCTTGCCGCATTGCGCGCTTCTTCTAACTGATCATGCTTCAGCAGCGTTTCAATATAGCCAGATGTGCCTGGCGTTATGGCAATAAGCCCATGATGATAACTTTTCAGCCATTTTTCTTTCAGGCCAGCTTTTGATTTTGATTTCAGCACACTGCTAATTTTGATCAGATTTTGATAGCCTTCATTGTTTTTTGCAAGGAGTACCAAGGGATAAGCCTCTGTCTCTTGTTCATCTATGAAGACAGAAGCTGTTAAACCGATGACCGGCTTGATGCCATATTTTTTACATTCCTTATAAAATTCAACCGTTCCATACATCACATGGTCATCGGTCAGAGCGAGCGCTTTGTAGCCAAGTTCTTTTGCTTTCAGCACGAGCTCCCTTACTTTAGCTGCACTGCTTAACAAGCTGTATCCACTGTGGACCTGAAGATGAACATAAGACATGCTTAATCCACTCCTTTCGTCTAAAGTCATTCTTTCATTATAAAACGCGATGCGATGAGAAACAAATGTTCTTTCTTTTCCATCCGTTCATACTTGTCCAGAGCACACCATATATTGAATAGAGTGAGGTGGAAAAAATGGATGTGAAGGAAGCCTTTATTCCGAACTTTATTAGCTGTTACTTTATCGCACTTGGGGTGATTTTAGGTGGTGCCATTATAGGCGGTGTAGGTGCGTATTTATCTGGTCAGCCGCCTCTATCAATTATTTCAAGTCTTGCCAACCGTTTAAAAATTTGGGCGCTTGTCGCCGCAATCGGTGGAACATTTGATGCGGTCTATAGCTTTGAAAGAGGCATTTTCGAAGGAAACACGCGTGATATTTTCAAACAGATCTTATTAATTATCTCTGCCATGGGCGGTGCACAAACGGGATATCTCATTATTACGTGGCTCACTCAGGAGCATGTGTCATCATGAGAGTGCCGGAGCTGTATAAACGCCCAGGCTGGCAGCGTTTTTTTGCTGGAATGATGTTCGGCGCGATTATCAGCTGGCTGATTTTCCTCTTTACATATGGAACCTTTCAGGAAAAGCAGGTGACGCTGCTCAGAAGCCAGCAACACCATATGGACAGTCTGAAAGAACAAATCACACTCTATCGGGAAGATTTGCATAAGTTAAATGAGGATAATAAGCAGCGGCTGCTGATCCAAAGCGTAGATGTTCATCTCGTGAATCGTGAGCAATATAAAATCCCAGAGCCGGATACGCTAAAGTTTGAAGATCAGGTCAAAGAGGACATCTCAGAAGTCATCACAAAGGATATTGAAAGTGTCTATAAAACAAAGGAATTATTAAAACGAACGGTGGAAAATAAAGAATATATGATTCGGGAAAAGGCATACCGCGCCAAAGTGACAGAGCTGACGATTTATACGAAACTTTCACTTGAAGTGCGTATTTCATTTGCTGAATAAATGATCATGTGGAATTTTTATGAATTTCTGCCCTCAATGATCGCTTTTTACTCCTCATTTTTATACACTAAAAGAAGAACGATATCCTAAATAGAAAGAGGTGAGGACAATGGAGGTTTATAGCTATCGGCAAATGGCACGAGACAAAGCAAGCCGGATCAAGGACGGCATGTGTGCTTATGCTGAGACAGAAATGATGGCTCATTTAATTAAAAAAGAATTAAAACATCAAAATCTCCAAGCCTATGAAGATTCAACGGACATCGGCTGCTGGTTTATCCCTGTATCTAAGTAACCCTTTTCTCCAACATCAAAAAAGAGAGAGGGAACTTGAAGCCTCCCTCTCTCACGATGATGATTTACATACTTCTTCTAAATCACGCAAAATCTCATCTGCCACGGCCCAATCATAAATGGACGCACCGGCTGCAAGCGGGTGACCGCCGCCATGATATTTTTTAGCAATGGTGTTAATGACGACGCCTTTAGAGCGGAATCTGACACGAATCTGATCGTTTTCTTCCACAAAAAAGACCCAAGCCTTAATTCCTGCAATATTTCCAAGTGTCCCAACAAGCTGCGAGGCTTGCTGCGCCGTTGTTTGGAACGACTCCAAAATGTCACGCTTAATAAAAACAGATGCTACCCCATTCTCTGACAAAGAGATATGTTGAAAAATATAGCCATTTAATTTCACGACATTCAAATCCGTCTCATACAATTGATTGAAAAGGTCTGATGATGAAAAAGGGTATTCGATGAGTTCCCCTGCATATTTGAGTGTCTTTTTCGTAGTGTTTGGGAAAAGGAAGCGGCCTGTGTCTCCTACAATGCCGGCATAAATCAGTTCAGCCGCCTTTGTATTCAGCTGATATCCTTCTTCTTTCCCCTCTAAATACAGCTCATAAATCATCTCACTCACAGAGCTTGCCTCTGTATCAACCCAAAGCAAGTCACCATAAGGATCTTCATTTGGATGATGATCAATTTTCATCAGCTTATCGCCCATAGAATAGCGCTGATCATCAATTCTTGCCTGATTGGCTGTATCGCAGACAATGACAAGGGCACCTTTATACACTTCGTCCGGCACCTCATCGAGTTCATATAAAAATGAAAGGGATGGCTCCGGGGTTCCAGTCGCATAAATATTTTTTTCTGGATACGTGGCACGCAAGATTTCCGTAAGGCCGCACTGCGATCCATACGCGTCAGGATCGGGTCTTACATGTCTATGAATGATAATGGTGTCATATAATGATATGGTTCTAATCAGTTCTTTTTTCATAAAAACTCCTTCTCATGCGATACTCTTTTTATTATTAAATCATAATCTATCCTGACGGAAAAGTGAGGAATAGACAATTTATTCTAGTAAGCAAGCCTATTTACGTTTAAAATAGGGTTGTAACCACTTACAATGGGGGCTTGGCACATGCTTGTTTTGATTGTGTTTATTATTTGTTCTGCCATGTTTTATTTATACTACAAAGCAAAGAATGTCCGTACGAATCGGCCGGTCGAGAAGAAATTCTGGTCTGCCAAATCCAGTATGGCACTTGGATGCTTTGTCCTGCTGTTCGGTGTGAATCAATTATTTTTAAACCGCTCGTCACTCGCATTTGTCATTGGGTTTATTTTTGTTGCAGTCGGTATCGGCAGTACGTGGGCTGGGTATAAAGCCTACAAGCATTATCTTCCGCTCTTTTTAAAGGAAGGCGAAAAAGATCACGCGTAATAAGAGGTTACAGTATGATAGAAAACCCTTGAAGTCTAGGAAAGACGAGCACAGGATTGATATCGGATGCGAGGGTTTGTCTACATGCTGGGAAGGGCGAAGTCATTTCGCCCTTTTTTCTCATTTAGCCTCTCTCCATCAGCTGTACCATCAGCATCGCTTTCCCTACGATATTTGATTGGTGGTACACCTCAACCTCCAGCTTTCCAAACTTGCGCCCTACTTCTAAAATATTCGGCTTGATCTGTATCGTAGATTCCATTTGAACCGGTTTTAAGAAATAGACAGAGAGACTTTCGACAATCAGCTCGCCTTTTTTATGAGATTTTAAGAAGCGGTTGGCTGATTCGATTAAAATTTGTGTAAACACACCATATGAAATATTGCCAAGCTGGTTTGTCATTTGTGGTGTGACCTCATATTGATAAACCGCATCTGCTTTCGGTTTTTCTGTATCGGTCTCTTTAAATCCTCTCGACACAACGTCATCCAGTTTTTCTCCGACCTGCGGCTGCTTTTGGATCATTTGCAGCGCCTTGAGCACATCCTGACGGCTAATCATCCCAATCAGCTTCGCATGATCATCTACAACTGGCAGCACCTCAATGCCTTCCCACACCATCATTTGTGCAGCAGAGGCAACAGATGTTTTGCCAATGACCGTCAGTGGATTTTTCGTCATCACCTTTTCAATCGGTGTAGAGCGGTCATGACCTGCAATATCCTTTGAGGTGAGAATGCCGTGAATCTTCATTTGATCATCTGCTACCGGGAAACGGCCGTGCCCTGTTTCGTAATTCTTCTCATACCATTTCTCAAGTTTATCTTCTGGTGATAAGTATACGGTCCGTTCAATCGGCGTTAAAATATCTTCCACAAGCACAATCTCTTTTTTAATTAATTGGTCATAAATGGCCCTGTTAATGAGAGCCGCTACAGTAAATGTATCGTAGCTTGTCGATAATATTGGCAGCTCAAGCTCATCTGCGAGCTGAATGATTTGTTCATCTGTTGAGAATCCGCCTGTGACCAGCACAGCCGCTCCTGCCTCTAATGCTTGCCTGTGGGCATTGATCCGGTTTCCGACGATCAATAGGTTTCCAGCTGCCGTATATCGCATCATCGCATCCAGCTCCATCGCCCCGATGACAAATTTGTTTAAAGTTTTATGTAAGCCGGCTCGTCCTCCAAGCACCTGTCCATCAATGACATTGACAACTTCCGCATATGTCAGTTTTTCAATATTTTCTTTTTTCTTCTGTTCAATTCGAATGGTTCCCACTCGTTCAATGGTACTGACGAATCCTTTATTTTCAGCATCTTTAATGGCCCTGTAAGCGGTGCCTTCACTCACTTTCATTTCTTTCGCTATGCGCCGGACAGAAATTTTCTCTCCGACATCTAATGAATCAATATACGATAAAATTTGCTCATGCTTTGTCGCCAATCCCGTTCACCCTTTTTGTTTTCAGCGTTTTCATCTATGTTTCATTATAAAGGCAGGAGGCTTTTAATAGCAATTTGTCTTTTACTTCAGCACGATCCAGGCAAACAAAAAAGCCAGCATTTGTATGCCAGCTTTTGTTCATGCTTATCAAATGTCGATGGACTCTCCGCTGTTCAACACATGACCTACGCCGCCGTGCAGGCTGTCTGCAAATGCATGCGGATCTTGCTCAATTGGCGGGAACGTACTGTAGTGAATCGGAACGACCTGCTTTGCACGAAGCCATTCTGCTGCAATTCTTGCATCGTCTGGCCCCATGGTGAAGTTATCACCGATTGGAAGGAATGCAAGGTCAATATGATTTAGTTCACCGATTAGCTTCATATCTGAAAAGAGTGCTGTGTCTCCTGCATGATAAATTGTTTTCCCCTCTGCGGTAAATAAAATACCTGATGGCATGCCAGTATATGTAATCGTCTGTGCCTCTTCATCAATGACAGCTGAACCGTGGAACGCTTGCGTGAGCTTCACTTTACCAAATTCAAACTCACGTCCGCCTCCAATAGAAAGCGGGTGCGTTTTCACCCCTTGCCAGCTTAAATAAGTGGCAAGTTCGAATGGCGCGATAACGAGCGCGTCATTGTTTTTAGCGATTTCAATGGTGTCACCGACGTGATCTCCATGTCCGTGAGTGAGCAAAATCACATCTGCTTTGACATCCTGTGGTTTAATCTCTGTATGCTTATTCCCATTTAAAAATGGATCAATCCAAATATGATATCCGTTTGTTTCAATGTGTACGACTGAATGTCCATGATATGTAGCTTTCATGTAGTAATCCACCTCTCAATTTTGATCTCATATCATCTATTCCCTGTATAAAAAGCTAAAAAACTTAATGCCTATGAATCACGTTAAGTCCACCTGTCGCTTCAATGACAGTCCCTGTAATGAGGTCTGATCGATCATCACATAAAAATGAGATGATGCGCCCTATATCCTCTCCGGTACCAGACCGGCCTATTGGTGTTTCATCGTCTCTGATCTGACGTGCTTCCTCGATCGTGGATTCTTTCATGTCTCCGACGATTTTGCCTGGACAAACCATATTGGCCGTGATGCCATTTTCAGCTTCTTCAATGGCAATGGTTTTCGTCAATGACGCCAGCCCTACTTTTGCCGCTCCGAAGGCTGACCTGTGCATCCAGCCTGGTGCATGATCTGCCCCTTGGAAGCCGTACGTGATAATCCGGCCAAAGCCTTGTTTTCTCATCATGGGGATGACCATTCGGAACAAATGGAACACTGCGGATAGGTTGCCTTCTATCATTTGATACCATTCATCTTCGGAGTAATCCGCGAGTTTCTTTCGTTCAAAAATATAAGGTCCAGCATTATTGATCAAGGCATCAATCCGCCCAAATCGCTCAGCTGCCAGCTCCACCATGTTTTTTAAATCTTCTTTGTTTGTCACATCACCTTGGACAAATTGAAGCTTTTCTTCGTATTCCTGCAATTCTTCTTTCATCTGCCGGACAGCTTCATCATCACTTCGATAATTCACTGTCACAGAATACCCCATATTCAGTAAAGACTCGGTGACTTTCCTGCCAAGTCCTTTAGAACCCGCTGTTATTAATGCGTGTCGCACACAATCTCCTCCTAAAGCAAAGGTTGCAAGTTCATGTGTTTCTCATACTATCTTTACTTTACTATAAACCAGCACTGGACGCACTTCTGAACCCTTTGTCTGCTATCCATATTGTGAATGGAAAAATACAGGGTGATTCATCCACTTTTGTACATCCCATGAGCCATGAATATCAAGGAGGAATGAAACAAAACGGTAGCATTCCCGCACCTCGTGAAGCTGCTTGGGGAGCGGCCGTATATCTTCATAGCCTCGTTGAACAAAATGTGCCGCTTCTTTCGTCAAAAGATACTCTAATGCAATGAAATCAAATTCCGCCGGTCCAAACACCACATATTCCGTATCAACAAGACACATGACTTTTCCATCTCTCTCGATGTATTGAGTCGCATCTAAATCAATTAATATGAGACTGGATGATTCAGGCAGACTGAGCTCTTCCAGTTTTTGTTGTACAATCTTCTCATAGCGTACAATTTCAGGCTGATTAACATAATAGTGACTTGTGAGATGGTGAACAGCCTTTTTTAACTGTTGATTAAAATTCTTCAAATCGTGCCGCTTTCCACCGTATACCGCACCAAAAAAGTGAGTTTGGTATGCATGGAAACGTGCCAGCTTTCTCCCGTAATCCTCATAAAATGCTGGTGTTCTTCCCTTTAAAGTTGTGATTGACGTCCCCTCTACTTTTTCCATCACAGTATAATTCCTTCCCGATATTTGCACTTGGCGAATAACGGCAGGAATGTGAAAAGATTTCGTTTGAGACAGGCGTCGATTGATTTGATCGATATGATCTTGAACTGCATGTGCATCGACTCCATAAATCAAACTGATCCCTGCCGTAAATTCACTTTCATTCCTGTTCGTTCTTCGTGACCGAACAACATATTCTGTCTCATCCTGTAACGAGACAAGCCATACATCATTGGTTCGTCCGTCATATTGTTCACCAAGCGTTTTGATCGATACGATGGGTTGATCAAACAAAGTCTCTAGCTTTTGTCTCACCGTCAATCCCCTATCCCCCTTCTACTTCTTAAAACAACATATGCTTTCATGTTCTCCAAGGAGGATAAATCTCCTTTTTGAAAAACAGCAAAAAACCATCCGTATCATACGAATGGTTTTGGTAAGTTATGCTAGGCAGGATTTTGCCTTTTCTAAAGCAAGCTGGATTTGTTTGAATCCAGTTCCCCCTGCACTTGTTCTTTTTTCAACAGCGACATACGGATCAAGAACAGTGTAAATGTCTTGTTCAAAGAGACCGCTTGCTTCTGTGAATGTTTCGAAAGGAAGGTCACTTAAGTAGATGCCTTTTTGAATGCACGTATACACAAGCTTTCCAACGATTTCGTGTGCTTCACGGAATGGCATTCCTTTTTTCGCAAGGTAGTCTGCCACTTCGGTCGCATTTGAGAAATCTTCCTTTGTTGCTTTTTTCATGACATCTTTGTTCACTGTCATCGTTTGAATCATGCCTGTGAAGATTTGCAAGCTGCCAGCGATGGTTTTCACTGTATCAAACATGCCTTCCTTGTCTTCTTGCAGGTCTTTGTTATACGTAAGCGGCAAACCTTTCATAATGGTGAGAAGCCCCATCAGGTTGCCATATACACGGCCCGTTTTTCCGCGGATCAATTCAGCCATATCCGGGTTTTTCTTTTGCGGCATCATGCTACTGCCTGTTGCGTATGTGTCATCAAGTTCAATGAATTTGAATTCTTGAGAGCACCATAAAATGATTTCCTCACAAAGACGCGAGAGGTGCATCATGACAAGGCTGCTGTTAGACAAGAACTCTAAAATGAAGTCACGATCACTCACGCCATCAAGGCTGTTCTCGTAAATATGATCAAAGCCAAGCAGCTCTGCTGTATATTCACGATCAATTGGGAATGTCGTTCCTGCTAACGCCCCGCATCCAAGTGGAGAGACGTTAATCCGCTTCAAAGAATCTTGAAAGCGCGCTTTGTCACGCTCAAGCATCCAAAAGTAAGCGAGCATATGATGGGCAAAGGAAATAGGCTGTGCACGCTGTAAGTGCGTATATCCTGGAAAGATCGTTTCAACGTGCTGTTCTGCTTTCTCTACAAGCACCTTTTGAAAAGAAGAGATCAGCTCAATGATATGCTCTACTTGGTTATTCAAATATAAATGCATATCTGTTGCGACCTGATCATTCCGGCTTCTCGCTGTGTGCAATTTGCCGCCAAGCGGCCCAATCTCATCAATGAGCATTTTTTCAAGGTTTAAATGAATGTCCTCATAATCCACTGAGAAATCCAGTTCATCCGCCTCTGCCTTTTTCATGAGCGTATTCAGTCCGTCTTTGATGGCAGCGGCCTCCTCATCTTGGAGGATACCGCATTTATTCAGCATACTTGCATGAGCAAGGGAGCCGGTCAGATCTTCTTTGACTAATTGTTTGTCGAAATGAATGGATGCACCAAACTCATCGACCCATTTTTCTGGTGTTTTTTGAAATCGGCCTCCCCAAAGCTTTTTCATGCCTTAACCTGCTCCTTTTTGTTCACGATACTGTTTACTTTTGTTGGTAAACCCCAAAGGTTAATAAATCCTACAGCTGCATCATGATCGAATTCATCTGCTTTTGTGTAAGTCGCTAGATTTTCATCATAAAGTGAATATGGTGATTTACGTCCTTCTACAATCGCATGGCCTTTAAATAGTTTCACACGTACAACACCTGTTACGTTCTTTTGTGTTTCTTGTAAGAATGCGTCTAGTGCTTCTTTAAGTGGTGAGAACCATAAGCCGTTGTATATTAATTCAGCCATTTTTTGTTCAACGATTGGCTTAAAGTGAGCGACTTCTTTGACAAGCGTTAAGTCTTCCAGCTCTTTATGCGCTTTTAAAAGTGTGATAGCACCTGGGCACTCGTACACTTCACGAGATTTGATCCCAACAAGGCGGTTTTCAACGTGATCGATTCTGCCAACGCCATGGTGTCCAGCGACTTCATTTAAATGAAGGATCAGATCAGATAAAGAATACTGGATACCGTCAATCGCGGTTGGTTTTCCTTTTTCAAACGTGATTTCAATGATCTCAGGTGTGTCAGGTGTTTTTTCAAGTGGATTTGTCAGATCGTACGCACCTTCTGGCGGCGCAGCCCAAGGATCTTCTAAGATGCCGCATTCGTTACTTCTGCCCCAAAGGTTTTGGTCGATTGAATATGGGCTGTCTAAGTTAATTGGAATTGGAATACCATGCTTTTGTGCATAGTCAATCTCTTCATCACGAGACCATTTCCATTCACGTACTGGTGCAAGAACTTCTAGATCTGGATTCAATGCTTTAATGGATACTTCAAAACGAACTTGGTCGTTCCCTTTTCCTGTACACCCGTGAGCTACTGCTACTGCATTTTCTGCCTCTGCTACTTCGACTAATTTTTTTGCAATCAGTGGACGAGATAGTGCTGACACAAGCGGGTATTTTCCTTCATACATTGTGTGTGCTTGTAATGCAGTCAGTGCAAATTCTTCAGCAAATTCTTCTTTTGCGTCGATCATGTAGGATTGAACTGCTCCGACTTGAAGTGCTTTTTGCTGAACGAATGCTAAGTCTTTTCCTTCACCTACGTCCAGGCAGCAAGCAACGACTTCGTATCCTTGCTCTTGTAACCATTTAACTGCAACAGAGGTATCAAGGCCTCCGGAATATGCTAATACGACTTTTTTATTTTGTGACATGATTGAAAAGCTCCTCTCACTTGTTTTGATTCTGTGAATGTTTTTTGCATAAAAATAAGTTTTAATTTATAAACATGCATTTAGTATGTATACACTGTAACAAGGAAAAATTGTTTTTTCAACCCCTTTATGAAAAAAACTCTGCCAAATTTTCTTGGCAGAGTTTTTTTGGGCTATTTTTGATCCTTTTCAAGCTCACGCAAGACGTGAGGTAGCTCTGGAATAATGAGTTTTGTCATGGCTAAACGAACTGCTCCGGTAGAGCCTGGTGTGGCAAAGACCGCTTTTTGGTTAACGACCCCAGCCGTTGCTCTAGACAAGATAGCAGCAGAACCGATGTCTTCTGTATAGCTGAGCATGCGAAAGATTTCACCAAAGCCAGGCAGCTCTTTTGAGAAAAGAGGGGTGATGGATTCAATGGTGACATCCCTTACGGCAATGCCTGTCCCTCCATTTAACAAGACGGCATCAATCTTCGGTTCACTTGTTCCTTCTAGCACAGCGTCTTGAATCGCTCCAATGTCATCTTTTACAATATCGTATGCAAGAATGAGATGTCCCTGTTCTTTGAGCAAATCAATCATGAGACGGCCGCTTTTATCCGTTTCTTTCGTCCTTGTATCACTGACTGTAATGACTTTTACATGAAGCCTCGCTTTCGCCTCACGTTTATGTTCTGTAACGCTCATCTAACGCACGCTCCCTTTCGCTTCGTATTGGACAAATTATAGCATGCTGCTTTCAATAGAAAAAAGCTCTTTTCTCATAAGGAAAAGAGCTTCTCAATCATTTACGCTAAGCGCATAACGTCTCTTGCAATCATCACTTCTTCGTTCGTTGGAATCACGATGACTTTAACAGGAGAGTGCGGGTAGCTGATGAATGCTTCTTCGCCTCTCATGTTGTTAAGAGATGGATCCCAATATACGCCCATGAATTCTAGACCACGAAGGACACGTGCTCTCACTTCTGAACTGTTTTCGCCGATTCCAGCTGTGAAGATGATCGCATCTACGCCATTCATTCTCGCTGCATAAGAACCGATGTATTTATGAATACGGCTAGCAAAAATATCAAGAGCTACTTCTGCACGGTCGTTTCCTTCTTCTGTTGCTTCTTCGATATCACGAAGGTCACTTGAAAGACCAGACACACCTAAAAGACCACTCTTCTTATTCAAAGTAGAAAGAACTTCTTCAGCAGTATGTCCTGTTTTCTCCATAATAAATGGAATGAGGGCAGGGTCAATGTTACCTGAACGTGTACCCATCGCAACACCAGCAAGTGGTGTGAAGCCCATTGATGTATCGATTGATTTTCCGCCTTCTACTGCTGCGATACTCGCACCATTTCCAAGGTGACAAGAAATCAAACGAAGCTCTTCAAGAGGACGGCCTAATAGCTCTGATGCACGCTCTGTGACGAACTTATGGCTTGTCCCGTGGAATCCGTATTTACGAATACCAAAGTTTTTGTAGTAGTCGTACGGAAGGCTGTATAGGTAAGACTGCTCTGGCATTGTTTGGTGGAACGCTGTATCGAACACAGCAATCGCTGGTACGTCAGGCAGAATTTGTTTGAATGCTTTGATTCCTACAACGTTTGCAGGGTTGTGCAGTGGTGCAAGCTCTGAAAGCTGATCAATCTCATTGATCACTTCATCTGTTAATAGAACAGAGTCGCTGAACTTTTCTCCACCGTGAACCACACGATGTCCTACGCCATCAATTTCACTAAAGTCTTTAATGATGTTAAATTCAGTTAGTTTTTCAAGCAGCATTTTAACGGCTACTGCGTGATCTGGAATATCAGTGATTTCTGTTTTCTTTTCTCCATCTACAGAAATCGTAAAGATACTGTTGTCCATTCCGATTCTTTCAACAAGACCTTTCGTTAAAACGGTTTCTTCTGGCATGTTGAACAATTGGAATTTAAGAGATGAGCTTCCTGCGTTGATTGCAATAATTTTGGACATTCTTGTCGCTCCTTTTACTCAGTTGTTATATAGGGTTTCACGTTTTTTCCGGTGCTATATTCAACCTGTTTGAATGGGTCTTTTATAGTTTAACGATAAGTCCGAAAAATATCTGACTTTTTCATTTAAACATTGAAAACTTTGCATTTCAAGTGCACCATCGAACTGTTATCGCTTACATCAATAAGTCGATATTTTCTGAATAGTAAAATAGCCAGAAATCACTCTGGCTATTCTTTCGTTTCTTTTTCTTCTATAAACCACTGATCTAATTTTCTCATTACGCCAACCATTGCTTCCTTCTGTGAGAAAGATGGCAGATTGGCAAACAGCATCCGTTTTGGTGCTTCCAGCCCCTCTTTTTTCTTTTGCATCACAAATAAGCTTTTGGCGTGCTTTTTGTCTTTGAACATGGAGACTGGCAGCTGAATTAAAGCATTCATATAAGCATGATCTTTGATGAAATCCTTTAATTGCACACTTTCTTTTCCTTCAAACAAATCGTTTGGAATGATGAAGAATAGGAAGCCGCCTTCTTTCGTGTAACGAAGGCTTTGTTCAATGAATAAATAATGCGCAAAGGCATGTCCTTCTTTTGCCTTTAATTCATAGTCGGCTGCACGCTCATCATTTGGATAATAGCCGACTGGAAGGCTGCATACCGTGACATCTGCCGGTGAGATGAGAAGCGGATCAAGGCTGTCCTGATGAAAAAGCTCCACTTCTTTTTCTTCTAAATTCGCCTGTGCCCAAGCAATTTTAATCAGTACATCATCAATTTCAGAGGCAAAGCCGCGCTTTGTTTCTGCAGTGAGATTGTTTAAGACAGCAAGCAGTAAGTTTCCTGTTCCCGCTGCTGGGTCAAAGACAACAAGCTCTTTTTGTCCTTCTAAAAATTTATTGACCAAATAGCTGACAAACAGTCCAATCGTATCTGGCGTCATTTGACGGTTTGGATGGGAAATATCCTTTTGTCCTTTCAATACGGCGAGCTGAAACGCTTTACGAATCTGCTCATGATCATAAGAGGCAAAATCTGCTTTCTCTATTAAGTCCTTCAGTAAACCGTTGCGATCGTTTGCCTGGAAAAAGGCTTCTCCTGCTTCTGCCAATGCTTCAATATAGGAAATGCTATGTTCCTTTTTCAATCGAATCGAGGCTGTATCGAGCAGCTCAAAAATAGTACTCACTTGATCTTTCTGCAATGCTTTTCTCTCCTCGCTTTGTTAAAAGCTATATGTTCTCATTGAAAAGAGCCCCAGTATGAAGCCGGAGCTCTTGTCGATGCTGCTTTTATAACAGTGATTTTGCAGCTTCAATGGCTTTTTCATAATTTGGATGATTCGTTGCTTCGCTTACGTATTCAGTGTAAACCACTTTCCCGTTTGGGTCTAATACGAAAACGGCACGCGCCAATAAACGCAATTCTTTCATATATACACCAAACGCTTCACCAAAAGACATATCTCTGTGATCAGATAATGTTTCTACATTTTCAATTCCGTTTGCTCCGCACCAGCGTGCTTGTGCAAATGGAAGGTCTGCACTAATCGTATAAATATTGACCGGACCTAAACCGGCTGCCTCTTCATTGAAACGTCTTGTTTGTGCGTCACACACACCTGTATCAATAGAAGGAATCACTGAGATGATCGTCACTTTTCCTGATAAATCAGAAAGTGAAACTTCTCCGAGTGAGTTCGTTAATACCGTAAAATCAGGAGCCTGCTCGCCTACTTTCACTTCATTTCCTACAAGCGTTACAGAACTCCCTTTAAATGTGATCGATGCCAAAACAATTCCTCCCTTATCAAATGTATGGTTCTATCATAGTAGAGAAAGCAAAAAACTGCAAAGCCTAATCGTCCATTTTGAAAAAAAAGTTAGCTGCAGCGCAGCTAACTTTTTAAAGGTCTATGTCATCTAGTTTTCGTTCTTTGTGGCGGTGCTCCCGTTCATCTTTCTTAAACATGTGCTGAAGACGTTCAATTGCTTGAGGAGCAGAATCCAATATTTTATCAAGCAGATGTGTATGTTCATCCAAATGAAGCATTCGAACTCCGTTTGTTCCCACAATTAAGAAGGCAATTGGTGTAATGGATACCCCGCCGCCGCTTCCGCCGCCAAATGGGAGTCTCGGTTCTTTTCGTTCTTGTTCATCAGAACGTTTTTCTTTCTTTTGATTCCCGTTAAATTCACTGCCGCCGGCTGCAAATCCAAAACCGACCTTTGACACAGTGAGAATGACACTGCCGTCAGGGGTTTCGACTGGATCGCCGATGATCGTATTCACATCTATCATTTCTTTTAAGTTTTCCATCGCTGTCTTCATCAGACCTTGGATTGGATGATCTGCCATTTTCGGGTTCCTCCTTAAACAGATGATTCATTCTTCGTTGCTTGAAGAGAGGCACTTTTTCTTGCCTTTCTTCCTTTTACCCATTGGACAAGTAATCGAATGGCTGCAAGCATAGCATGTCCAATACGAAAATAAGCTATACATGTAAATTGGGTCTGTGACACATTGTGCTGAAAGGCAGGAATGACTTCATATACCGGTTTATGCTTAAAGGTGAGATGCTCCTGCATAAAAGCAAGCAGTGCTCCTTTGACTGACCACACGCCGCCGGCGGCTACACCAGTTAAAGCCGCGTCATGAAAGCCGATCCATGTCGACCAGTGAAACGATACAATTTTGATGTGAATGAAGAACTTGCGTATGATCCGGTTTAGATCGACTATCTCTTTTGTAATACGTTCCATTTGATGAAGGATTTCCTTCACATCACGTTTTCCCACTTTTTTATGCATGGATTCTTTTTCGTGACTAGGCGTTTTGGAGCTAGCCATTTTCTTTTCACGAATATCAATCGTTTGATCTTCCGGATTCACTCTCACCATCGGAATCTCTTTTTTGAGTCTCACCATTCCATATAAGGTAATGACCTTCAGCGCAATGTGGTCATTGTCATTTGCATGTGAATACTCCAATGAAATGGTCACTTTCATGAAGACCAATAAGATCACAAGAAACAAAAAAGCTGCGATCCAAACGTAAAGCACTGTGCTCACTTCCTCCGTAACAAATGATGCTTCCCCTACGATTATGGCTCTCATTCTGGATTTTATACCCAATCATCAAAAAAGAGTTTGACCGGTATCGGCCAAACTCTCTCTGAATTATATGTTTGATTCTGTTTTTTCATATAGATGTTCATGGACAACCACCGTATCAGCAAAGTAGTCGTGAACCCCTTGCTTTTTCGGTGAGAACCCAACAACAGCATAGAGAACAAAAAGCGTATTAATATATCGTCCCACAATTTCTCTAAAGAAAATGACATCCCATGTCAGCTGCTTCTCAGGCTGAAGGGAGACCACTTTGATCCCAAACACCATCTTGCCGAGTGTTTGATGAAAGATTTTCGTCATGATGGCGAAATAAAGGAGGAAAACAATCGTCGTTGTGACGGAAAATGGAGAAAACCATCCTCCTCCTTTTGACCAGCCAAACAGACTAAAGATTGGAGAAACCGTCAAATGGTTAACACCCCAAACGACGAGCCAATCAAGGATAAACGCCCAAAATCTAATCCAAAAACCTGCAAAGGCCTGTGCTTCAATTGAAGCGCGCTTCGCAAAGGAGGGCTTCAATTCGTCCTGCTGGCTGCGGCTTTCGCTTACTTCATCGAATGTAGAATCCATCTATGATCCCTCCTTTATTTTGAATAGAGATACATCGGTTTAGACCCGTTTGAGCCAGCCAGTGTTTCTTTTAAATTCAGAAAATCAATTTCGCTTTTAAAGAGCTTGCTTGCACTCATATTGAGAAGAGAGTTCCAGCCAAAGCTTTGAGAATAGCTGATGACTTTTGCCCCTTTTAAGCCTTTTTCATTTTTCTTCATGGCTTTTAGTGCATCTTCATAGTATCCAAGCTCATCCACTAACCCGTTAGACTTCGCCTGTGTTCCGTCATATACTCGGCCATCGGCAATTTTCTTGACGTCCTGTTTAGACATACCGCGTCCTTCAGAAATCACTTTGACAAAGCCTTCATAGGAGTTGTCGACCATGCTTTGCATGATGTCGCGCTCATCCTTTGTCATATCACGATTTGGAGACATGATGTCTTTGAATTTCCCGCTCTTAATCGTTTCATATTTAATGCCTAAATTATCCGCTAGCTTTGAATAATTCAAACTTTGCATGATCACGCCTAGAGAACCTGTTAATGTTTCAGGTGAAGCAAAGATTTTCTTCGCTGGTGTCGACACATAATAACCGCCAGAAGCTGCCATTGATCCCATGGAGACGTAAATCGGCTTCTTCGCTTTTTTCACTTCTTCTAATTTTTTATGTATTTCAGCACTTTCATAGACACCACCGCCAGGAGAGTTCACTCGCAGCAGTACACCTTTTACAGAAGCATCCTCTTTTGCTTTATCTAGTTCCTTTAAGAAAGCACGATGATCATACGCTTCTCCGCCTAAAAGGCTTGATGCACCGCCGTTATCTTGAATGGTTCCATTAATCTCAAGAACAGCAATTTTACCTGCACCGCTTCCGTCCTCTAGTACCTTCTCTTCTATTTCATCCCCGAATTGATAGCTCATTTTATTGTCATTGAAGTTTTCGAACAAAGCCATCGTGACACTGATCACAATTGAACATCCGAAAACACCGAGTGCAATGATTAAGGCTACCCATCTTTTCGCATTCATCTCTTTCTCCTCCTTTTTTGTCTCACTTCATTCATACGAATATTCACATGAAATGTTCACAGGAATTGTGGTTTTTTTACATTTCATTTCAACATATGATAGCACCTATCTTAAATGACGATCAACTTTACATCGTCTACTATCAGAAGCTCATGACGAGAAATTGGTTTTTTTATCCTCTCCCTACACCTAATTGTCTAGAGGTTCACCACAACAAAACACCCAAACCATTCTTTCATTAGAACACAGCTATTAAATTATGCTCAAAGATAGCCATTTCAAATCACTTACATCGACTCATTTCTAAAAAGCGAATCCTATCATAATTGGCGTCTTTCTAATGTTTTTACTTTCATATGAAAAAAGTGTAAAATGTGAGCAAGGGTTTTACATGTAAGCCCTTTAATATTGGAAATCTATTTTTGACAACAAAGGGGAGAACGTCAATGACAGACAATCGTCGCAATGTATTTTTCTTTTACAAAAAAGATCATGAATTGGATGGACACATTTCTTCTCTCGAGAAGCTCGCTACTGAACAAGGCTTTCAAGTCGTAAAGCGTGCAGAAGATGCCCATATTATTGCTTCAATTGGCGGAGATGGCACATTCCTTCAAGCAGTCCGCAAAACGAATTTCCGTGATGACTGCTTGTATGTAGGGGTATCAAAAACAGAGAATTCGCATTTATACTGCGATTTTTCATTAGAACATTTTGATAAAATGATTGATGCCATGAACACAGAACAGATTGAAGTGAGAAAATATCCGATCATTGATGTAAGCGTTGACAGTACAAACCAGTTCCATTGCTTGAACGAGCTGTCGATCCGCTCTAGCATCATTAAAACATTTGTCATCGATGTATATATAGATGATTTTCACTTTGAAACGTTTAGAGGCGACGGGATGATTATTTCCACTCCAACTGGCTCAACGGCCTACAATAAATCCGTAAACGGCGCCGTGGTTGATCCGATGCTCCCTTGTATGCAAGTGACAGAACTTGCATCGCTTAATAACAACTCGTACCGTACGCTTGGCGCTCCTTTCATTTTAAGCAGTGACCGCAAGCTGACGCTAAAGGTCGTGCAGGACGGAAACGACCATCCAATTATCGGACTAGATAATGAAGCGCTCGGTACAAAACACGTCAAACAAATTGACATCGGCCTTTCAGGAAAAGTGATTAAGACGGTGAAATTAAAAGACAACTCATACTGGGAAAAAGTCAAACGCAGATTCCTTTAATCATAATAGCCCCTCCCTTTGACGGGAGGAGCTATTATAATTATTACTCACTTTTCTAATACCATTAATAAATCTCTCATATCATGATAAATTTCTTCTTCGTTCTCATTAATACTGTCATCTATATATTCATTTAGAATATGCCAATATTCGGCTTGAGTGACTCTGTTCATTAGGAACCCTCTTAAATTATCTGCAACAGATTTTTTGACAGCACTGTCTTTAAAATAATATTTTAAAATATCGTGTGTATGATTTAACAACCTTTTATTTAATTCAGAGTTCTTAAATATACCTCTGTAATACTCTATTGGAATTTCCTCCGGCTTCTCGTAATCGGCCTCTTGAAATTTGTTAATAAGTTTTAATATTAATTTATAATACGTTGCTATAAACAAAAATGCAGAATTTTTTCTAAAGTCCTTTACTCCACCTCTATACTTCAATTTTTCTTTTACATATTTCAAAATTAGATAAGGATATAAAAAATGTTCAATTGGCATTTTTTCAGTCTCATCATTAACTATGTCTTTCCACCTGTCTCCAGTTGGTGTTAACTCATTAGCTCTTCCGTAAGCCACATTTGGCATTTGTTTTATAGCTGCAGTAAATGACTGGATTACTTCTTTAGCTGGTAAAACATATTTTTTCTTACTGTTAACGCCCTCCAAAAGATAATTATAATCACTGTAGCCATTAAAAGAATTTTTCTTGTTAACATCTAAAGTAATAAAAGCTCCTCTTTGTATTTCATAATAAAAACCGAAAGATTTTTCCAACCTCCGTTGTAAATCTCTTTGAAAACGATCTAGCGCATAAAAATCCAAACCTTTAACAGCATTTTGTGAATTAGTGTACCTAGTAATATTATCTCTCAATTCTTTCTTTTCTTCATTGGTAGCACTTTTTCTAGTTCTAATTACTTTAACTAATACATGACCTTCTTTATCAATGTCAGATAACTCACTGGTAGTTAATTTATTATAAAATTCACCAATTGTTTTGGCAGTTTGACATCCATTCACTATTTGAGGTGATTTTAACGATATTATATTTGTTCGATCTTCATATGTATCACAAACTATCGTAACACCGTTATTATAAAGCCAAAATTTATTAATTTGTTCAGACAAAGTAGATTTAATCCCTTTATTTATTTTGGTTCCTTTCAAATAATTTCTAATATTCGAATGAAATAATGTATTCCCTCCTTTGATAACAAAATTTGCAAAATCTTTTAATTTGACCATTGCAACCAATGTCGTATCATAGGCATCAAAACTTTTTTCAATATTCATTTTAAATGTCTTATCTCTAAAATTTTTAGGGAGTTCACCATTTTTTATTGAGATTTGTTCAATTATTTTATTTATATCCCAAAATTCAAATTTTAGTTGAGAGTTCGAGATTCTATTTTCTTTTAGTGTTTGTTTAAGCTGAATATCTTCCCATTCACTTATTTCATTATTAGTTACATAAAAACAATTTATATTTTCTCCATTTTGATAACTTTCTCTTACCTTTTTACAATTTTCTAGAACAATTGACCTTTCTGTTTCAGGTATATCTGATATTATTCGATTACAATCCACTAATAGAGCTTTCATTGATTCTGGTGAATGTGCATTTTTATACTTTGACTGCATTATGCACAACTCATTATTCATTTCAAAAATTGCGTCTATTCCATTATTGAAATTCCCTGATATTTCTGTTGCTTCTGCTACTTCATCTTCTCTAAGTTCAAAGACATTAAATAAAACCCATTCACAAAAATTTTGTCCTTTTGAAACTGGATTATCTTGCCCACCTTCTTTAAGGAATTCGTTTATAGATTCGTTGACTTCAGTATGGAGAACTTGATATAGTATCTTTTTGTTATTTTTCACCTTCAACAAACACTCCCCCTAGTATTTATATATAATCAAAACTACCACATTCTTCATATATTTAACAGATTTTAATTTATTTTTTATTATGATTATAAAGACATTGTATAAAATTACAGGACATCATATGGTATGATGTCACAAGTATGAATGTACGAAAAAGGAGAACACGATGCCATTACAACATTTTGATCAATATCCATTAAGCAATGAATTGAAACAAGCGTTAGAAGCGCTTCACTTCCATACACCAACACCCGTTCAGCACGAGACGTTATCCGTGGCTTTTTCAAAGCAGGATCTAATCGTCAAATCTCAGACAGGCAGCGGCAAGACAGCAGCCTACGGTCTGCCGATTTGTGAAATGGTGGATTGGGCTGAAAATAAACCTCAAGCCCTCATCCTCGTTCCAACACGTGAACTTGCCATGCAGGTCAAGCAAGACCTTACCAGCCTTGGACGATTTAAACGAATCAAAGCGGCAGCCATTTATGGAAAAGCCCCTTTTCAAGCCCAAAAAGTAGAGCTTGCACAAAAGAACCATATTGTGTGCGGAACACCAGGGCGAATATTGGATCACCTTGAAAAGGGTACGCTTTCTTTAGAAAACCTCAAATTTTTCGTGTTAGATGAAGCAGATGAAATGCTGAACATGGGATTTATTGATCAAGTCTCTTCTATTATTCAGCATCTCCCGCCAAAGCGCATGTCGATGCTATTTTCAGCGACGATGTCTGCTGAAATGAAGGAATTGAGCAAGCAATTTTTACAATCACCAAAAATGATTGAGATTGCACGTGAAGAAAAATCTGTACAGCAAATCACCCACACCGTAATTGAAACAGAGGAAGAAGCCAAATTCTCACTTCTCCAGCGAACGATCGTCATCGAAAATCCTGATAGCTGTATCATTTTCTGCAATACACAGGAACGAGTGAATGAACTGACGATCAAGCTAGACGATTGGGATGTCCCTTGTGACAAAATTCATGGGGGCATGAGACAGGAAGACCGCTTTGACGTCATGGATGAATTCAAAAACGGCGAGTTCCGCTATCTGATCGCAACAGATATAGCAGCCCGGGGAATCGATGTAAGCGATATGACACATGTCATTCATTACGACCTTCCTTATGAAAAAGAACGCTATATTCATCGAACTGGAAGAACCGGTAGAGCGGGTAAAAGCGGGAAAACGATTGCGTTTATGACCAGGCACGCGCAGCCGCTCATTGATGAATTAAAGCAGGATGCTGGCATTGATTTTCAGACTCAGCCTTATCCGACGAAGGAAGAAGCGGAGCAGCATGTAGCGAGCTTCGAAGAAAAAATTGAAACACCTATACAAAAAGAAAATAAAAAAGCCGGCGTAGAAAAAGATATAATGAAGCTTTATTTTAACGGCGGGAAGAAAAAGAAACTGCGGGCCGTTGATTTCGTTGGGACCATTGCCAAAATAGACGGCGTTGCATTCGATGATATTGGGATTATTACGATTCAGGACACGAAAACGTATGTAGATATTTTAAATGGGAAAGGTCCTCTTGTACTGAATGCCATGCGTCACACAACCATTAAAGGCAAGCAGTTAAAAGTACATGAAGCACGCTCATAAATTGAAGGCCAAGCGCCTTCAATTTTTTTTATGATGAAATGCATCCACAAACCCTGATGCCGTCAGGCTTTTTGATGTTCAACATGACAAATGTCATATTGAATACATGATGGGTGCTACTATGAGCATGACGCCTTTCCTTCTATACTTTGAAGTAGAAAGAAACGGAAAGGACTTGAACTTTCATGACAACTTCAACAAACACGCAGCAGCAAGCGACTTTAAGAAAACAAGTAGGTCAATTTTCTGGTGCTGATTCAAAAAAAAGTATCATGCAACTCTTTAATACATTTATTCCATTTTTGGGGCTTTGGTTTCTTGCCTATTATAGCCTGAACATCTCCTACCTTTTAACCCTCTTCTTTGCGGTTATTGCAGCTGGTTTTTTAGTACGTGTCTTTATTATTTTTCACGACTGCTGCCACCAATCCTTTTTTAAACAGAAACCGCTGAATCACCTGTTTGGTTTCATAACGGGTGTACTCACCCTTTTCCCTTATCTTCAATGGCAAAGAGATCATTCGATTCACCATGCCACAAGCAGTAATTTAGACAAACGAGGTACTGGTGACATTTGGCTCCTGACAGTCAAAGAATATCAAGAAGCATCTGTATGGACGAAATTTCGCTACAGATTTTATCGCAATCCTTTTGTCATGTTTATTTTAGGACCGATCTTTGTTTTCCTGCTTCAAAACCGTTTCAACGTCAAAAATGCTCGTAAAAAAGAGCGCTGGAATACCTATTTCACAAACATATCGATTGTTTTGCTCGCAGGGGCGACCTATCTCCTTTTTGGCTGGCAAGGTTTGTTACTTGTCCAAGGTCCAATCTTTCTGATTTCTGGATCAATCGGTGTATGGCTGTTTTATGTGCAGCATACGTTTGAGGATTCTTACTTTGAAGCAGATGAACATTGGAATTATGTGCAGGCAGCTGTAGAAGGCAGTTCTTTTTACAAATTGCCAAAGCTCCTTCAATGGTTAACAGGCAATATCGGTTATCACCATGTCCATCATTTAAGTCCGAGGGTACCGAATTATCATTTGGAGCATGCTCATGAGCATAGTGAGCCGCTTCAAAATGTTCCAACCATCACTTTAAAAACAAGTATTGAGTCAATGAAATTTAGACTTTGGGATGAAGAAACGAAAGCATTCGTTACCTTTAAAGAAGCACGTCAGACGAAAAGCACACCTGTCATCAAAGGAGACATTCTCAAGAAGAATGCATAAACGACGCAAGCTCTTTCTTACAATAGAAGGAGCTTGTTGGTATTTACAGGATGCGATAACGTGTTCAATTTGATAAAGTAGTGAAAAAGAATGAAAAAATGGAAAAGGTGATTCACGGATGAAAAAACAACTTAAAATTCAAAAATTGCATGGGATATCCCCGTATATATGGGCCATTTTTTTCATCCTTCCCTTTTATTTTATCATTAAGGCTCCTTCGACTTTAGGCATTGTGATCGGCATTATTTTGAACGTTGTCTTTTTCGCTGTCTATCGTTTTGCCTTTATCGCAAAAGGCTGGTCTTTATATGTATTAGGCCTTCTCTTGATTGCGATTTCTACTGGCTATGTCATGCTCTACAGCTACATTTATTTCGCTTTTTGCATCGCCTATTTCAATGGGCATATTAAAAGAAAAGTACCTTTCTATATCTTGTACTATATTCATGTCGGGAGCGCCGCAATTGCGGTGAATTTCAGTCTGATCTTAAAAAAGGGCTGGTTTCTCACGCAAATTCCCTTGGTTCTCATTACACTCATTAGTGCCATTCTCCTCCCTCTCAGCATTCGAAGCAGGAAGGAACGTGAACGGCTCGAAGAGAAATTAGAAGATGCCAATGAACGTATCGCCGACCTTGTAAAAATTGAAGAAAGGCAGCGAATTGCACGTGATCTGCATGATACCCTTGGACAAAAGCTTTCCCTCATCGGTTTAAAGAGTGATCTTGCCCGAAAACTGGTTTATAAAGACCCAGAGCAGGCACGTGCCGAACTGAAAAGCGTCCAGCAAACAGCCAGAACGTCTCTCAATGAAGTGCGGAAAATTGTTTCCTCCATGAAAGGCATTCGGATCAAGGATGAAATGTTGAACATAGAGCAAATTCTCGAAGCGGCCGGGATAGAATTGATCTATGATGAAAAGGAAGCACCGAAACACATCTCTCTTCTCAACGAAAACATTGTGAGCATGTGTATAAAAGAAGCAGTCACCAATATCGTCAAACATAGTGATGCCACAGTCTGTAAAATAACCATTCATCAAAAGTCAAAAGAAGCGGTCATCACGGTTGAAGATGATGGGACATTTAAAGGAGATCCCCCCTCCTCTCAAACGAAGGGACACGGCCTTTTAGGGATTAGAGAACGATTGGAATTTGCAAATGGACGCCTTCACCTTGAGACAAAAGATGGGACGAAGCTGATCATGAGCATTCCAAATGATTCAGCAGCAAAAGAACAGGAGGGAATGAAATGATCAACATTTTTATCGCAGAGGATCAGCAAATGCTGCTTGGTGCACTCGGTTCACTACTTGATTTAGAAGAGGATATGACGGTTGTTGGAAAAGGCACAAACGGCCAGGACGCCATTGATTTTGCTAAAAAACACCCCGTTGATATTTGTTTAATGGATATTGAAATGCCAGGGAAATCTGGACTAGATGCAGCCGAAGAACTCAAGGAATCAGATGTGAAAATTATCATTTTAACGACCTTTGCCCGTTCTGGATATTTCCAAAGGGCGCTGAAAGCTGGCGTTAGCGGCTATATGCTGAAAGACAGCCCAAGCGAAGATCTGGCAAGTGCCATTCGCAGCGTGATGAAAGGAAAAAAGGTATACGCCCCTGAATTAATGGAAGACTTATATAGCGACGAAAATCCTTTAACCCAACGAGAAAAATCCGTCCTTGAACTCGTCGCAGACGGCAAAAACACGAAAGAGATCGCAAAGGAACTCAGCATTAAAAGCGGCACTGTCCGTAACTACATTTCCATTATTTTAGATAAACTAGAAGTTAAAAACCGTATTGAGGCCATCACACGCTCTAAAGAAAAAGGCTGGTTTAAATAGAAAAAAGATCAGGTCATACGGTGCCTTGATCTTTTTTTCTATCTAAAAAATTCCCTCTGTTTTTTATCAGCAACTGACAAAATGTAATTGACAACAGACCGCAGTCTTATGATATGATATCCGAGTGATAATAATTATCATTATCACTAATACAATAAAATATCCGGCATATGTGCCGATTTCAAAGGAGTCTACATTCATGAAGAAAATATTGTTCCCTCTGATGCTCATCTTTGTACTTGTATTGAGCGCATGTGGCAATAGCAGCAACTCTTCCTCAAATAAAGGAAATCAATCAACGTCATCAGACAAGATTACATATCAATCTGAAAATGGCCCTGTGAAGCTGCCAGCCCATCCAAAACGTGTCGTTGTTCTCGGATCTTACACGGGCAATGTCATGTCACTTGGTGTGAACCTTGTTGGCGTTGACTCTTGGTCAAAAAAGAATCCACGCTTCCAAAAGGAATTAAAAAATGTGGAAGAAGTATCGGATGAGAATGTGGAAAAAATCATGAAGCTAAAGCCTGATGTCATCATTGGCTTAAGCAATACAAAAAATGTAGAGAAACTGAAAAAAATCGCACCAACAGTCTTGTTCACGTATAACAAAGTCGATTACCTTCAACAGCACATTGAAATTGGAAAAGTATTAAACAAAGAAAAAGAAGCCAAAGCATGGGTGAAAGATTTCAAAGAACGCGCAGCTGAAGCTGGAAAAGAAATCAAAGCAAAAATCGGTCAAGATGCGACGGTTTCTGTGTTTGAAAGCGGCACAAAAGATCTTTATGTGTTTGGAGATGCATGGGGTCGCGGTACAGAAATCCTCTATCAAGAAATGAAACTGAAAATGCCTGAGAAAGTAAAAGAAAAAGCATTAAAAGCTGGCTACTATGCAGTTTCGCAAGAGGTCATCCCTGAATTTGCTGGAGACTATATGATCATTAGCAAAAACAGTGAAATGGATAATTCCTATCAAAACAGTGAAATCTACAAGTCCATTCCTGCCGTGAAAAAACATCGTGTGTTCGAAGCAAATGCTGAAGAATTTTACTTTAATGATCCACTCACACTTGAATATCAACTATCATTCTTTAAAAAGCATTTTTTAGGTAAATAAGCTGAAGCAAGGGGCCTCTTCCCTTGCTTTTTTCTTGTATACTTCTAGCGGCAGCGCCTTTTTTCCGCTACAATTACATACAAGCTAATTCAAAAAGTGTGGTGCTGGTTTTGTTTAAAATTTTGCTGATTGAGGACGATACAACCCTCTTCCAAGAAATCAAAGAACGTTTAGTCAACTGGTCCTATGAGGTCTATGGGATTCACGATTTTCATCAGGTCATGCAGGAATTCACCTCCATTCAGCCTGATCTAGTCATCATTGATATTCAGCTGCCGAAATACGATGGCTTTCATTGGTGCCGGATGATTCGCCATCATTCAAATGTTCCGATCATCTTCCTCTCATCTCGAGACCACCCTGCCGATATGGTCATGTCGATGCAGCTCGGTGCTGATGATTTTGTGCAAAAGCCCTTTCACTTTGACGTGCTTATCGCCAAAGTCAGTGCTGTTCTTCGGCGCGTACATGATTATAATGCGGAGCCGGTCAACTTAAAGGTTTGGTGCGGCGCTACCATTGACCTAGAAAAAAACACCGTGACAAATGAACATGGTGAGGTTGAATTAACGAAAAATGAATTATTTATTCTCAAGGAATTGGTTCAGCATAAACATCATATCGTCAGCCGGGAATCACTCATACAAGCGTTATGGGAGGACGAACGGTTTGTAAGTGATAATACGCTGACTGTCAACGTCAATCGCCTCAGAAAAAAACTAGACGAGATCTCCCTTGGCACCTTCATTGAAACAAAAGTAGGTCAGGGTTATCTTGCAAAGGAAAAGGATGATCAATGATGCTCCAAGCATTTTTAAAAGAACGAAGAAGCTGGATTCTGTTCTTTCTTAGTTTGCAGCTTCTCATTCTTTTTGTTGCTTATTTGGATACGACCATTCCAATGGCTTCTCTTTTTTATATCGTGTTACTGTCTACGTTACTCATGATCGTCTTTCTCTTTTTTCGTTATCGAAAAGAAACGGCTTATTATGAGAGGCTGAAAGAATGGGACGAAAATATTGATCATCAAATGCCGCTCGCTCCCTCTTCCCCATTTGAACAGCTCGTACATGATGCGACGTCAGAGCAAATCGACCGCTACAGGCAGATGGCGGCTGAGCAGAAAATCGCTCTTGAAGAAGAAAAAGATGAACTACTTTCATGGATACATGAGGTCAAAACGCCGCTCACGGCAATGCATTTAATGATTGACCGCTTAACAGAGCAGCCGCTGAAATCAAATATGACGTACGAGTGGCTTAGAATTCATTTATTACTCGATGCCCAGCTGCACCAAAGCAGAATACGTCATATCGAAAATGATTTATTTATTGAAAAGCTGGATTTGCAAAGCATCATAGCGAAAGAAATCAAAGCCCTCCAATCATGGTGCATGCAAAAAGGAATTGGCTTTGAACTGGCGCTAGAAGAACGGGACGTATTAAGTGATACAAAATGGTTATCCTTTATGATCAGACAAGTGCTGACAAACGCAGTCAAGTACAGCCATTCGTCTGATATTGTCATCGAAAGCAGACAAATGAATGAACAAGTGGTACTGTCGATCACAGATCAAGGCAGAGGAATTGACCCAAGAGACGTGTCTCGTATTTTCGAAAAGGGCTTTACTTCAACAAGACATCATCATGACACCGCTTCAACGGGAATGGGGCTCTATTTAACCAAAAAAGGAGCAGACGCTCTTCATATCACGATCGAGGTCAACTCCACTATAGATCAAGGTACAACCTTCACCTTTATCTTTCCGAAAAAGAATGATTTTGTTCGTATTGCGAGCATGTAAACACATGACGGGTCACATCCAATCTCTTTATCAAAGACTGAAAGCTGGCATGAAGAGATTGGGTGATCTTCTTAAGAAATATTTCCCGCTTCTTGGTGAAAAACATCTCCCATCTGTCTTCTTCTATAAATACCCAAGAGCAGACCAACAGCCATCATTTCTAGAAGAATATGCGAACCCCCATAGCTCATGAAAGGCATGGACACTCCAGGTAAAGGCAAAAATCCAAAGTTTGTGAAAATACTCAAGATGAATTTTGTTACAAACGTAGCTGCAAATCCTGTCATGACCATTTTCCCATAAGCCAATTGGACTCGTTTTGCTGTATGAAATATTCTGTATATAAAAATGACAAACAGCATGAAAGCAGTCAACCCTGCGAACCAGCCAAATGAATAAATGATATACGTAAACATCCAATCAGTGTGAACCTCAGACATTGCATACGGAGTGATATGAAGCCCGTTTGAGCTAAATTCATGAACTGTGTAAAAGTAAGGGTACCTATCTGCTTGAAAAAGAGAAAAAATTTCTACAATAAGATATAAAACTCCTGCTGCTGTCAGCGGAATCATTTGCCTCAAACTTGCACCAGACACATACATAATCGTTATGCACATGACGATACAGATAATGGTCGCAGGAAGCGAGCCAATCGTACTTATTAAAAGAATGGGTAAAGCCATAATCCCTACTCCGAGCCAAGATTTGAAACCATTCCCCCAATTCCAAGAGTGAAAAATACCCGCTAAAGAAATAGCCACAAGAAACGGCACAATCTCAGTCAGATTGATTGATACATCACTTATTCTTAAAAAAAGAATACCGTTCACTCTTATACCAAAAAACATCGTAAGAAAAAGCGTTCCGAGCGTCCCTATGTATAAATGCCAAGAGTATTTCAATAAGCGTCGATAATCGAAAGCAAACAAACCAAACATAAGCACAAGACCAAATAGATAAAAAACGAGACTTTTATAAAAAATATTCATGTCTTGAAGGTTTGTAAAACTAGAATGAAACTGTAAAAAGTACATCGCAAGCAACCCAAATGAACAAGTAGCTAACACAACAAGTATCGTTTTAAGATCCATTTGGGTTTTATGAGTTTCATGGAGCTGCGTTCCGAGAATGGCAGCATCTCCAATTTGATCCAGCGCTTGATCTACTGCCTCTTCTTCAGTCATCCCAGCATTCATCGCTTCCTCTTTTAGCGTATATAGATGATCGCTAAGCTCAAGCTTTATACTCGAATGTACATCTTTATTTTTGATTCGTTTACATACATCCTTTATATACTTTTCAAACTTTTTTTCTAATCCCATACGATTTTCTCCCCGTTCAGAACGCCATCGACTGCATCTTTGAAAACGTTCCACTCTTCTTTCTTTTCCTCTATAAATGCTTTGCCCTGTTCATTTATTTTGTAATACTTTCTTTTCCGGTTGCCATTTCCTTCGCCCCAATAAGAGACAATCAATTCTTTCCCCTCCAAATTGTGCAAAATAGGATAGATCGTTCCCTCTTTAAAGCTAAAAATACCTTCGGACTTCTCCTCCAATTCTTTAATCATTTCATATCCATACATCGGTTTTTCATTTAATAAGCTTAAAATAAGTGTAGCTGTACTTCCCTTTAGAAGTTCTTTACTCACTTTCATTTACAATCACTCCTAATACATAGATATACTATGCATATATTTAATATGCATAGCATACATGAAAAAAAATACCATGTAAAGGTTCAACACATGAATTTTTTAATATACATCCGAATTCATGATGACAAGAAAATCAAAGAAGATTGATACATAAGAACAAAAAACAGATAAAATGAATGATAAAGAGCACCGCTTTCTACAAAAGATAAGGAAAGTTTCTAAATAATAGGTGCGAATTCTACATAAAAACATGTGAATGGTTTTAAAAAACAAGCATGTGACAATAATGTCACATGCTCGTCTGTTTTGTTCGCCAAATCGAAGGAAGTTGGTCTGGCTTCTTTTTATAATAAAGTTATCAATTAAAAAGAAAAAGGGGTTCGACACATGAACATTTTAGAAGCACGCAAGCTATATAAAAGCTACGGAAATAAATTCAATAAACAAGAGGTGCTCAAAGGCATTGATCTGACCATAGAAGCTGGAGAATTTGTCAGCATTATGGGGCCATCAGGCTCGGGGAAAACAACCCTTCTGAACGTATTGTCATCTATCGACCATGTGTCCAGCGGATCCATTCGGATCGCGGATGCTGAGATGACTCAAATGAAAGATCAGCAGCTCGCTGAATTCAGAAAAAAGCAGCTTGGCTTTGTCTTTCAGGATTATAACTTACTTGATACGCTCACGGTCAAAGAGAACATCCTTTTACCATTATCAATCTCCAAAACACCTAAAAAAGAAGCTTTTGAACGTTTTCAACAGCTAGCAGAGGATATGGGGATTTATGAACTAAGAGATAAATATCCGAATGAACTGTCTGGGGGACAAAAGCAGCGGACATCGGCAGTTCGTGCCTTCATTCATGAGCCTAGTCTCATTTTCGCGGATGAACCAACTGGGGCACTTGATTCCAAATCGGCATCTGATTTACTCAACAAGCTGCAAGATTTTAATCAAAAACGAAAAGCGACCATTGTGATGGTCACACATGATCCTGTCGCCGCCAGCTATTCAAGACGAGTCATTTTTATCAAGGATGGACAGATCTATACACAGTTAAATAAAGGCGCTTTAGAGAGAAAGATGTTTTTCGAAGATATTATGAAAACGCAAGGTGTCTTAGGCGGTGTGAAGCATGAACATTAATCAGCTCGTCTTCCGGAACCTGAAGAAAAATCTGAAGAATTACTACTTATACGTGTTCGCTCTTGTATTTAGTGTGGCGCTCTATTTTTCTTTTGTCACCTTGCAGTATTCACCAGCACTTGATGATGTGAAAGGGTCTATTAAAGGCGGTGCGTCAATTAAAGCCGCTTCAATCCTGCTCATTGCCATCGTCGGCATCTTCCTGTTATATGCGAACAGCATTTTCATTAAGCGCAGAGGGAAAGAAATTGGCCTGCTGCAGCTCATTGGGATGACCAAACAAAAAATTGCCAGACTGCTCAACGCAGAAAACTTTATCCTATACGTGATCGCCATGGCTCTTGGCATAATCGCCGGATTTATCGGTTCAAAGCTCATGCTGATGGTGCTATTTAAAGTGACAGGCGTTAACGCCATCGCCAACCTTCATTTTTCAGGCATGGCCCTTCTGCAAACGATCATTGTCTTTTTATTGATTTATGTATTGATTATGCTGAGAAATAGACGTTTTATTAAAAAGCAAACGATCCTATCTTTATTTAGAACGACGTCTTCTACAGAGCAACGTATCAAAAAAATATCAGTATTTGAAATCATCATTGGGGTTTTCGGTATTGTCTTAATCAGCTCAGGCTATTACATTTCTTCTCAGCTTTTTAGTGGCACATACACGTCAATGCTTTCGTTATCTTTGGCCATGATTTATATTCTAGGTTCTGTCATTATTGGTACCTTTCTTTTTTATAAAGGCTCTGTTTCGTTCATAGCCAATATTGTACGTAAGAGAAAGAATGGCTACCTTGCCATTCATGAAGTCCTGTCTCTGTCATCAATTATGTTCAGACTAAAATCAAATGCACTGCTTTTAACGATTATTACTACAGTATCTGCACTTGCGATCGGTTTGTTATCACTTAGCTACATTTCCTATTACTCAGCAGAAAAAACCGCTGAACAACAAATTCCAGCTCATTTCGTCATGGGCTCTGAAAAGGAAGCAGCCACCTTCACTCGTGCACTTTCTGACAAACATATTGCTTATGAAGAAACACAATTCAAGGTCATTCAAGCTGATTTTGATGCAAAGAAGATCATTGATACGGAGTTAAGAAGTTTGAATAAGAATCCAGGAGTTTTGACATT
Organism: Bacillus sp. LLTC93; assembly: GCF_002993125.1. NCBI lineage: Bacteria > Bacillati > Bacillota > Bacilli > Caryophanales > Bacillaceae > Bacillus > Bacillus sp. LLTC93. The sequence goes on from NZ_PVME01000001.1 coordinate 939,340, forward strand.
TCCTGTGATCAGTGAGAGGAACGTACCAAGCATTCATGTGGAGAACAACGAAGTCATGTTAAGCGGCTACAATGATTTATTGAAAAAATTCATGCCGATTAAAAGCTCAGGTGATGTGAAACTTCTGATAAAGAAACCACTCGATTTAAAAGTCATTGATATGAAGAAGGATCACTTAATCTCTTACCGGTTCACTGCTGGCGGCCTGCCTGTTGCCGTTGTTAGTCAAAACGTCTTTGAGCAGCTGGACCAAAAGAAGGATCCTAAGCTTCAGCTTAAGAATAACCAATATATTGCGATCAATGTAAAAGATGAGAAACATATTGAACAAGCCAATGACGTCTTTACTTCTTTAAAACTGAGTGATGACAGCATGTCTCGATTAGCTTCAACTCAGCAGCAAAAGCAAACAATAGGACTGATGATGTTTGTCGTCGGATTTTTAGGCCTAAGCTTCCTTGTCACATCAGGCTGTATTTTATACTTCAAACAAATGAATGAAAGTGAAGAGGAACAAAGCTCGTACACGATCTTACGTAAGCTTGGTTTTACTGAGAAAGATCTATTAAAAGGCATTCGACTCAAACAGCTATTTAACTTTGGTATTCCGCTCATCATCGGATTGCTGCATAGCTACTTTGCAGTACAGTCAGGCTGGTTTTTATTCGGCGGTGAACTGTGGGCACCAATGCTCATTGTCATGTCGATTTATACCGTTTTGTATTCAGTCTTCGGATTCTTATCAGTCCAGTATTATAAAAAAGTCATTAAAGAATCCTTGTAATCTATTCCCCATAGGCCTCGCCTATGGGGATATTGTGCTTTATTTACGATGGTGTTGATTCAAACTTGTGCGATAAAATATGGTCTCTTGCCGCATAAGCTTTTTGTTTCACCTCTTCTAGGTTCACACCGACAAGCTTCCCGTTTTGCTTCACTGCTTTTCCAGCAACATAGACAGAATCAACATTTGAAGGATGTGCCGTCTGGACAACCGCTCCAGCTGGATCTGTCATCGGCAGAAAATTCATGCTTGTCCGTTCAATCAGGATGAAATCAGCTTCTTTCCCAGGTGAGAGTGACCCAATTTTATCATCAAGCTTTAGTGCACGAGCCCCATTGATCGTCGCAGCTTCAAGCATTTGATGAGCAGAGAGCCCAAGTTCAGGTCCTGGCATCGTCCCCTCCATCAATAATGATTGATTTTGAATCGCCCGCTCTGCCTGAAGCCCGAATTTCATTTGAGCAAACAAATCTCCGCCTGTGGCTGTTACTACATCTACACCAAGCGTTGGAAGTACTCCATTCTCAATTGCAAGCCCTGTTACAGGATAACCGTGCCCCATCATCATCTCAATCTCAGGTGTAATAGAGATTGAGCTTCCGCTGCCAGACAGCATTTTCATTTGATCCGCATCAATCGCATTGATATGCACCATGTTTAGATCCGGTCCTAGTAAACCTGCTTTGTGAAGCCGCTCAATCGAGCGATCCTCCGCTCCCCAATTCCCAAAACCAATGTGCATGCTACATAATGCATCTAAAGACCTGGCTGTTTCAATTTCAAATACTGAGGTCTCCCACGAGGAAAACTCAGGTCCACGAATGGCAAGCCCCATCGTCAAAAGCTGATCTGTTGATTGGAAATACGTTTTTTTCACGCGGGCTGCATCTTCCATATTAGTGAGTGTACTCCCCCTATCCCAATATTCAGCATCTCCAGATGTACCAAAAGCAAAAACAGCCCGAATGCCCGCATCTTTTAATCCTCCTATGAGCTCATCTGTATGATCCATTGAATTGATCATCGTCCAGTCTAAAAACGTGGTCACCCCTGCATCTAAAGCCTCTAATGCCCCTAAATAATTGGCAATTCGATCGTCTGATGGACGTCTCATCGCTCCATAGTTGCCATAATATATTTTGCTCAAATACGTCTGTAAAGACCAATCTGTTCCTATACCCCGGATGACAGACTGCCACACATGACGATGTGTATCCACAAGCCCTGGCATGATCACCATATCGGATGCATCGACAATGTCTGCATCACTTGCGTCAATCGAAGGTGCGACTTCTAAAATGTGCGCCCCTTCAATTAGTAAATCTCCCTTTTCCAGAAAACCTAAAGATGGATCAAGCGTTAAAAGAGCTGCATCTTTAAACAATGTTTTCTTCATTTATATCCCCCTTTTCAAATGACGACGATGAGTCACCCCACCCTCTCTGTCATTTTAAAACATAATAGGATCAAATTAGAAGAAAAGTGACTCAAGCAGGTGTTTTACGAGCTCATTTTTCGAAAATAGTTGTATATCCGGTTTAACTTGACGTCATGTTTTCCTTTTGGACTTTCCATCATGCCAAATTCAAAGAATTTCACAGGTTTGATCCCGACATATTGTAAAAGAGCTCGTTTCATTAACATCTTGTGGGCATTTTGCAAAAAGAAGAATGGATAATTTGTCGGCCCTTGCATAGTCGATACACAAACGGCGCTTTTTCCTTTTAACAGCCCTTTTGGAAGCAGCCCGCCTGTTTGACGATAGGCGAAATTCGCAGCAAACATGCGATCGATAAAGCCAAGCAGCATGGCTGGCGGCCGCCCCCACCAAATCGGATAAACAAACACGATTTTATCTGCCCATTTGATCTTTTCCTGATACACCTGAATGTCAGGATCCTTATGCATATCACGCCTTTTTTTCTCTTCATTAAAAATAAGAACAGGATCAAATTCTTCTTGATATAAATCAATAATCCTCACTTCATGAACCTTTGGATTTTCTTCACTACCTTTGACGATTTCTTTCAAAAAAGCACCATTTAAACTATTGTGATGAGGATGAGTATAAATAATGAGTACATTCATGTTTTGTCTCCTTTAGTTATCATTTGATAACCAAATAATATACCCAATCTATATAGTTGTCAAATGATAATTGTTTTTTGATAATAAATTTGGTATGTTACGTAGGAGGTGAAAATCATGAAAAATCCACATTTCTTCAAGGAGTTCGTAGCATTTGCTTCTACTTTTTCTGAGCGAAAACATGACCTGATGAGCAAAGTCAAACCATCTGAATTAACAACCTTACAATATTTGATTCTAGAGCAGCTAGCTGTCAGTGAGCCGCTTACACCTAGTGAAATTGCTGATTGTCATCACATGTCTCTACCAAATGTCAGCAGAGAACTAAAGAAACTTCACGAAAAGCAATTCATCGATAGACAAGAAGATCAAGCTGACAAACGAAAGCATGTGATTATGCTTTCTGAAAAAGGCCGAGCCTGTATGAACGAAGCATTCCAGCATATTGAATCGATGCTAATTGGCAGCCTATCTCCCTCAGACATAGAACAAATGGATGACATCGTACAAGCTCTCCGCCTATTGAATCAAACGATTTTTAAAAAATGAACATGAAAAAGCATGAGCGTATCGCTCATGCAAGGATTGGGTTGCTAAACTTCCAAATTGCACAAAGGCGTCTAGATTTTTACGCCCAAACGCTTCTTTAATGTATTCTCCATGTACCCTTTAACCAACAAGCTGATACGCGATATATAACGCGACCAGCCAGATCATGATCGCCGAAGCTTTATTGATACGATTCATCCACTTGCCGTTTGTATCTAACTTCCCTAACATTTTCCCTAAAAGAGCAAGCCCGATAAACCACAACCACGAGACAATGATACAGGCCAGTGTAAACGCCATTTTTTCAGTACCGCTATATTGGAGAGAATTCGTTCCTATGACACCTATTGTATCGAGAATCGCGTGAGGGTTTAAAAGTGAAACTGAACAGGCAAAAACGATTTGTTTTCTAGCAGGCATCATGTCTGTCTTCTTTTTATCACCTGATGCTGAGCTTGTGTTCCACACCGACCAGCCCATATAAAGTAAAAAACAAAACCCAATGATATAAAGACCAATTTGGAGCATAGGAATGGTTAACACCACAACCGAAACACCGATGACCGCTAAAGCAATCAAAAGTGTATCACAAAGAGCCGCTGTGATGACGACAGGTAATACTCGATACAAGCGAGGCTGAAGCGCCCCTTGTTGAAATACAAATACATTTTGAGCTCCCAAAGGTAATATAAGACCAAAGGCAAGCACAATTCCATGAATGATAGCAATGGACATCTTCAAACATTCTCCTTTTTCAAGCAATTCCTACACATTTTAACATAGAACAATATGAAAGCTTTCTACGAATTTGATTTGTCCTACAAAAAAAGCGCTGGATGCTTTTCATCCAACGCTTGTCGTTTCATCCTTGATTATCCTTTTCGTGCAAGCTCTCTTTCTCTCAGCTCTACACGGCGAATTTTCGCTGACGGTGTTTTTGGCAGCTCGTCAATGAATTCGATTTCTCTTGGGTATTTGTACGGTGCTGTTGTGTTTTTTACATGTGTTTGCAGTTCTTTGATCAGTTCATCACTTTGCGCAGTGCCATCACGAAGAACAACGTATGCTTTGACGATGGACCCTCTGATTTCATCTGGGCTCGCCACAACCGCACATTCCTTCACTGCTGGATGCTTGATCAGTGCATCTTCCACTTCAAACGGTCCAATGGTATAGCCTGAGCTGACAATGATGTCATCTCTGCGGCTTTCAAACCAGAAGTACCCATCTTCGTCTTTTTTCGCACGGTCACCCGTGATAAAGTACTTTCCACGGCGCTGCGCCTTTGTACGCTCTTCATCTTTATAGTATTCCTTAAATAGAGCCGGCGTTTCAAGATGAACAGCAATATCACCCACTTCTCCTGGAGCGCATACGTTGCCGTCCTCATCAATGATGTCCACTTCGTTGCCAGGGGTTGGTTTTCCCATACTGCCAGCCTTGATGTCCATTCCTTTTAGGACCCCTACTAGCAGAGTACTTTCTGTTTGGCCGTACCCATCTCGTACTTCTATATCGAAATGGTTTTTGAATGTATCAATGACTTCACGGTTCAGCGGCTCTCCCGCAGAAACAGCACTATGAAGCTTCGGCAGCTCGTACTGACTCAAGTCATCAACTTTGGCCATAAACCGATATTCTGTTGGTGTACAGCATAGGACATTGATTTCATTTTTTTGAAGCAATTCTAAGTACGTATTTGGATTAAACTTTCCTCCGTATACAAAGCCTTCCGCTCCACTTCCTAAAACAGATAAGAGAGGACTCCACACCCATTTTTGCCAGCCTGGTCCTGCTGTTGCCCATACTTTATCTCCTTCATTAATAGCGAGCCATGCTTTAGCAGCTGTGCGTAAATGTGCATACGCCCAGCCGTGTGTATGCACAACCCCTTTTGGGTTACCTGTTGTGCCTGATGTATAGGATAAAAACGCCATGTCTGTCCGTTCTGTTTGAGCCATTTGCAGCTCGCTTGACTGCTGATCCTTTTGCGCTAGAATGTTTGTCCAGCCATGATCGTTTTCACCAATCGAGAATGTTTTAAAATCATTTGGCTGATTCGTTCCCTCAAACGATTGAATGAATGACGCGTAAACAATCGCTCCCTTTGCTTCCGCATGTTCAATTCGATAATCTAAGTCCTTCGCACGAAGCATTTCTGAACAAGGAATGACGACCATCCCTGTTTTCAAAATAGCCAAATAAATGCTGTATGCCTCTAGCATGCGTGGCACCATCACAATGATTTTATCGCCTTTTTTAAAGCCTGCATCTAACAACACATGACCGATTTTATTGGCATCTTCCACTAATGCTGCATAAGTCACATGCGCTTCTCCGCCATTTCCGTCCTGCCAGTGCAGAGCCATTTTTTCGCGGTTATGACTGAATGCTTCAATCTCGCTGACTAAGTTATATTGTTCTGGTGCAATTAAGTCTTCTCTTTTCATGGTACAGCTCCTTTTTGCCTCTTTCTATGAAACCATTCATGTTTCAATTTACCTATTCTAACATTCATAACTGAAAAATGCTTGAATTAGGACCTACTCCTAGTATTATGCCATAATTTTCTCCATTCGTCCTCTTTTTTAAAAATATTCTAACAATTTATATGTACAAAAAGAAAAGAGCGGGAATAATCCCGCTCATAAGCCATAGCTTTTCAATTGTGTGTCTTAGAAAGATCCGCCACCCATATGTTGTTGAGCGTAAGATACAAGACGTTTAGTGATTTCTCCACCAACTGATCCGTTAGCGCGAGCTGTTGTTTCTGGTCCAAGGTTTACACCAAATTCTGAAGCGATTTCATACTTCATTTGGTCGATCGCTTGTGCAGCGCCTGGAACGACTAATTGATTAGAACTGCTTTGTCTATTTTGTTGAGCCATGTGTTCTCACCTCCTTGTGAATATAGAATGTGTAGAAACACATGACTTCATGCGATCAATTTTATGGTAATTATTATGAAATTTTTTCTTTAAAATAAATCAGCGAATTCGTCTGCCGCTTTCTTTTCATTTGTGACAATGATGGTTTCGATTTGCTCAACTGCCTCGTCAAGCATTGGCTCGAAATCAGCAAAGCTTTCGTAGCGTTCTACTTTTTCAAGCTTTGGTTTAGTTTTAGGCGACGGCGGCGTAAAGATTGTACAGCAATCCTCAAAAGGCTGAATGCTTGTATCATATGTGCCAATTCGTCTCGCTTCATCAATAATGTCATTTTTATCAACAGCAATCAGCGGGCGAATGATTGGCGTATTTGTGACATGATTAATGGCATACATACTTTCAAGCGTCTGGCTTGCGACTTGGCCAAGGCTTTCACCGGTAATAATCGCAAGTGCATCTCGCTTCGCTCTTATTTTATCTGCTATTTTCAGCATCATTCTTCTCGTTGATGTCATTGTATAGTTTTCAGGTACTTGTTTGTGAATCAACTCTTGGATTTTGGTGAAAGGAACAATGTGCAGCTTCACTTCGCCTCCATATGCGGCTAAACATTTTGCAAGATCAATGACCTTTTGCTTGGCACGTTCACTTGTATACGGGGGACTAAAGAAATGAACAGCTTCAATTTGAATTCCGCGTTTCATGGCCTGATAGCCGGCAACTGGGCTGTCAAAGCCGCCTGAAAGCATGAGCATCGCTCTTCCGCTTGAACCGACTGGCAAACCTCCTGCACCCTTTACATCTTTAAATGTAATATACGTCGCATGTTCTCTGATTTCAATTCGCAAATGAACATCTGGCTGTTTCACATTAACCGTTAAGTTTTCCGTATTCTTAAGAACATGTCCGCCAATTTCGCGGTTCATCTCATTTGAATCAAGGTCAAATTGTTTGTATGAGCGCTTCGTTGAGACTTTAAATGTATTCCCTTTTTCGTACACTTCCTGCACTGCCGTTAGCGCCGCTTCTTTGATTGCGTCCAGATTCGTTTCACATTTTACCGCAAGACTAAAGCTCTGAATCCCAAATACACTTTTGAGGTGCTCTGAAATCGGTTCAGGGTCTTCTCCGTTCAGCATGATGGTGATACGGTCTCTGTCAGATGCGTACTTTAATGCTTCAAAATCTTTCAATCCGAACCGAATATGCTGTCTTAGTTTTTCAATAAATTTCTTTCTATTTTTCCCTTTTGTTGAGATCTCACCAAAACGGACTAAAATATGATCATATTTCATGCTGTTATCTCATTCCTTTTAGTTTTTTTACACTTTGTGCGATAGATGTGATGATACGCTTCGTAAGCTCTGGTCCTTGTCCATACGTCAAACTGATTCTCATACTGCTTTTGGCCACTTCTTCTGCTTTACCCATAGCTAGCAGCACACGGCTTGGCTCTTTTTTCTTGGCTGAGCAGGCAGATGTTGTGGATACGTAAATGCCTTCTTTTTCTAGCATATGGAGTAGGACTTCGATTTGAATACCTGGCACTGAAAAATTCACAATGTGCGGCGCACTTTGCGTCAGCGGTGTGTTGAGGACAACACCTTCTATTTCTCCAAGCTGCTTTTGCAGCTGAGTTTTCAGCGCCAGCATTTCATCATGATGCTTTTCAGCATGTGCAATTGATTGTTTCATGGCTTTTGCTAAGCTGACAGCTCCAGCAGGGTTTTCAGTACCTGAACGGAGACCAAATTCCTGCTCTCCTCCTGTGATGAAAGGTGCAAGCTCTGTACCTTTTTTTAAAAAGAGAGCACCCGTCCCTTTCAAGCCATGAATCTTGTGACCTGACATCGTCAAAAGATCAACATCGACGTGTTTATTGAGGGATACCTTGCCAATGCCCTGCACCCCGTCGACATGAAAGAGTGCGTCTTTTGCATGCTCACGAATGATGCCAGCCGCTTCTTCAATTGGCTGGATGGCACCTGTTTCATTGTTCACATGCATCATACTGACAAGCACTGTATCAGGGCGAAGTACTTCTTTTAATTGAGTTAAATCTACATGGCCATGCTCATTTACTTGAATATAAGAGATATCAAAGCCAAATAAAGCTTTCAGCTGTTCAAACGATTCGATGACAGAGGGATGCTCAATTGTTGTTGTCACAATGTGTTTGCCCCGATTCATCTTGGCGAGAGCAGCCCCTTTAATGGCGATGTTATTCGCTTCTGTTGCGCCAGAAGTGAAAATAATCTCATATTGTTTAAAGCCTGTATAGTGAAGCATTTGTTTTCGCGTTTCATTTAGCAGCCTGCTTGCATCAATCCCGAGCTGATGAAGCGAGGACGGATTTCCAAAAAAACGTTCACTCACTTGTTGATATACTTGTAAAACCTCAGGGTACGGTTTTGTTGTTGCACTATTATCAAGATAAATCATACCTGGACTCCTTACAAAAAACTTTAAAAATAAATGCATTTATATGTTACCATATTGATGTCAGACAGAGAATTTTCTGAAAACGGCAGTTGACAACTTTTTATTTTCATAATATCATCCATAGTGCAATTGTCACATAACCACCTAAATTGTCAGAATATTTAAATTTGGCACAATACACTGATTGAGGAGGAACTATTTTGAAAAATAGTTTAAGTATAAAAGAGACATTAGCCATTGGTTTAATGCTTTTTGCATTATTCTTTGGCGCAGGAAATATGATTTTCCCACCAGTCCTTGGACAATATGCGGGTGAGAATGTATGGCTTGCTATCGGTGGATTTTTACTAACAGGAGTCGGTCTGCCGCTTCTAGGGGTTATTGCGATCGCCCTTACAGGTACCGGTGCAAAAGGGCTTGCGGATAAAGCTCATCCTATTTTTGGAACCATTTTCACTGTCATTCTATATTTATCCATAGGACCGTTTTTTGCTATCCCTCGAACAGGTACGGTTTCTTACGAGATTGGATTAGCACCGTTTCTGTCAAAAGCACAATCCTCTTCATGGATACCGTTATTCTTATTCACCCTTGTGTTTTTCACGATTACATATTTGCTCGCTTTGAATCCTTCAAAACTGGTTGATCGAATCGGCAAAGTGTTGACACCAATCTTATTAACGGTCATTGCGATTATTGTGTTTAAAGCCATTGCTACACCGATGGGAATCATTGGTGCGCCTGATTCAACTTATGAAACAAGCCCTCTCTTCACTGGGTTTTTAGAGGGCTATAAAACAATGGATGCTCTCGCTTCTCTCGTATTTGGAATCGTTGTTGTGACAGCTGTTAAAGAAAGAGGTATCACAGAGCGCAAATCTCTTGCGGCAGCCTGCATAAAAGCTGGTCTTGTTGCAGCAGCTGGACTGGCACTAGTATATATCTCACTTGCTTATGTCGGTGCTTCAAGTCCCGATGCAACCGGAATGGTTGGGGCAAATGAAGGTGGCAAACTACTTTCACTATCTGCTAACTTTTTATTCGGTTCTGCAGGTAACATTGTACTTGGCGCAGCCATTTTATTCGCTTGTCTAACAACAAGTATTGGACTTGTCTCATCTTGTGGCGAATATTTTTCAAAGCTTTTCCCATCACTTTCTTATCGTACAGTCATTCTCATTGTTTCTTTATTTAGCACATTCGTTGCAAACCTTGGACTGGCACAAATTATCTCTCTATCAGTCCCTGTACTTGTGGCGATATATCCACTGGCAATTGTTATTATTTTAATGTCGTTCCTTGACCGCTGGATTAACGGTAGACGAGTCATTTATGTCGTACCCCTGATCTTCACTGGATTTTTTGCCATCATCGACGGCTTATTGGCTGCTAAAATCAATCTCGGTGGTTTGCCTGACATCTTAGATTCATTTATTCCGTTTTACAATTTAGGTATTGGCTGGGTCATTCCAGCGATTATTGGCGCATGTATTGGTGTACTCATTTCAATGTTTACCAGCCCACCAAAACAACTCGCTTCATAATGATCTTCAACATCCCCTTCACCAGGGGATGTTTTTTTATTGTTCTCCATATACTAAAATAGAAAAATTCATGACTTTTGTACGAAAACACATGTTGACATCAGGCGTACATCCTTTATAATTAGTGAATGTTAATGCAGAACGGTTTTAGCAACTAATTAACAGAATATTTCAACATAATATTGGAGGCTTTATATTCAATGAAGGCAACTTTGTCGACGAAAGATACGGTTATTATAGGATTTATGCTATTTGCTCTATTCTTCGGCGCCGGTAATATGATTTATCCACCAGAACTTGGGCAATATGCTGGGCAAAATGTGTGGAAAGCAATGGGCGGTTTTTTATTAACAGGTGTCGGTTTACCCCTTCTTGGGATTATAGCGATCGCTTTAACAGGGCGTGACGCAAAGGGACTTGCGGATAAAGCACACCCAGTTTTTGGAACAGCCTTTACAGTCATTTTATATTTATCCATTGGGCCGCTTTTCGCTATTCCTCGTACAGGAACAGTCTCATATGAGATTGGCGCATTACCCTTTTTAGCGGGTGTACCAGCTTGGCTCTCACTTCTTTTATTCACACTTGCCTTTTTCGGTATTACGTATTACCTTGCTCTAAATCCAACGAAAATTGTGGATCGTGTAGGGAAAGTGTTAACACCGATTAAATTTACGATTATTTTAATCATTATTGTCAAAGCGATTTTGACGCCGATGGGCGTAATTGGCAATCCTGATGCATCCTATAGCAACGGATCATTTTTTAAAGGATTTCTAGAGGGCTATAAAACAATGGACGCTCTTGCTTCTATTGTGTTTGGGGTTGTTGTTATCAACGCCATTAAAGGACGTGGTGTGACAAGTAAGAAAGCACTCGCTTCTGCTTGTATCAAAGCTGGTCTAATTGCAGCGTGCGGATTAACTTTTGTTTATCTATCGCTTGCTTATTTAGGCGCTTCAAGTACACACGCAATTGGTTTTGTTGGAGATGGCAGTAAAATCTTGGCTCAGTCTTCTCAATTCCTTTTCGGCAGTCTAGGAAATATTGTGTTAGGCGCTGCGATTACAGTGGCGTGTTTAACAACAAGTATTGGTCTTGTCACATCCTGCGGGGAGTATTTCTCGAAATTATTACCTAAACTTTCTTATAAAACAGTCGTGACACTCGTGACATTATTCAGTTTCATCATTTCAAATTTTGGACTTGCTCATATTATCGCTTTCTCTGTACCGGTGTTAACTGCGATTTACCCGCTAGCGATTGTGATCATTGTTCTATCACTTGCAGATAAATGGCTTGGACATAGAAGGCCTGTTTATGTACTCTCTTTAATTTTAACAGGCTGCGTCAGTTTGTTTGACGGTTTAGCAGCAGCGAAACTCCCGATTGGTCCAGTGACGGATATCTTTCACACGATATTACCTTTATATGACCTTGGCATCGGCTGGATTGTGCCTGCTATACTCGGAGTCGTGATTGGATTCGTGATCTCTCTTTTCACTTCTTCTGCTTCAGAAGAACGTCAGAAACAAGCATCATAGCATGAAAAAAGCTGAAGTCCTGTTAATGGACTTCAGCTTTTTTATTGGTGCTGATATTCTTTTTCTTGCTGAGCTAAAAGCTTCTGCACGGAGCCAGGTGATGCTTTTTCAACAGCCGATGCTGCCACATCAAAAGAACCGTTATAATCGTAGGCATAAAATCTTCGTTCTGCCTCTTTTAATTGCTCTGATAAGATATGATTTTGACTTCTGAAACGATTCCCATATTGAATGATCCGTTCAATTTGATCCACTTTACTGAGCATCTCTTGTGTCTCATGAGTGACACTCTTCACTGTTTCAGAGGCTTCTTTTAATTGTTGATTCACTGCCGGCATGTTTAGAGGCAGATTCTCCAGCTGCTCGTGAACTTGCTGAATCATCTCCTGCGCTTTTTCAGCACGGTCTTTGATGTCAGCGGGTACGCCTGGAATGTTGCTTTTATGCAGTTGGCGCACTGTATCTGTGAGCATTGTTTTGAGTTCAGCCAGTGTTTCTCTCGCTTGTAATTCTTCTTTTCTTAATGATTGAAGATGGTCTTTAAACGTTTCATGCAATGCTTTTGCATCCTCGATAAAGGTCTCCAGCTGATTGATTTCATCCATTAATAATGAATACGCCACATGATCACGATCAAGCTTCTCGCGTATTTGCTTCATGAGCTTTTCGATTTCTTCTAAGCGCTTTTCGAATGCTTTCTGTTGATCAAGCTCTCCGGCTGTCAGCTTATAGCTTTCTTTCACAAGAGCCGTCTCTGCCTTTGTTTGCGTGTGATCTTGTTCAAGCTTTTCAAATGCTTCCGTAAGCTCAGGCATTTTGTTTTTGATTTCCTGGCCTGCTTCTACTTCTGCTTCCAGCTGATCATACAGCGTCTGAATCGCGTCGTCGATCATTTGCAGGATGCTTGACGCCTCATCTAAGTTGAGTTCATCAATGAGCAGCTTCTCCGCACGGGTCAGCTGTTTATTTAAGTTCTCCAGCTCTTTTGTCATCTGGATGTGCTCTAACTTGTAGCCTTTGTCTGTCATTTCTTTATAACCGTCTTTCAGCTTAGTCAGCTGACCTGGTACGGTTTGTTTGCAGTCCGCAATAAGCTTCGGTACATCATTAATATACATTTGAAGCTGATCGAGTCTGCGGTCTTGCTCAAGCAAAATTTTTCTTGCTTTCATGTAGTTCCCGTTTTCTGTCTCTTCTTCATACTGCTTGATCCCTTCCCAGGCCTCATCTAAGTCCTGCTCCATTTTGTCATAAAGGGTGCCATATAAATGGCTGTACGCAAGCAGATTTTTTCGAACCGTTTGGTATTGCTCTTTGACCTTTTCAATGTCTTTTCGGTTTTGTTCTTCACTTGTGACAAGGTCTGCAATCTCTTTTAAAATGTCTTCAATATTCGAATCAGCAGCAGTCAGCAAATCCCCAATATGTGCAAGAACTTGCTTGGCTTTGGAGAATCGATATTTATCAGAATACTCTTCTGCATCATATAATAGCTCCTCTACCTTTGGAAGATGGGCTGTGACGATATCGTCCCACTCCGCACGCCATCTTTCAAAAAATTGCTCTGTTTCTCCGGTCATTTTTAAATGTTTGATTTTTGAAATTTCTTCTACAATTGATCTGTTTAAAATTTCAATTTTCCATGCTTCCAATCGGTCAATCTCTTTATATATATTTTTTCGCAAAAAATAACCGACTGAAAACAAAGCAAGCAAAATGACAATTAAACCGATGATTAACTCCATAATGAGCCCCCTTGTTGTGATCTAAGTGATGTCAGGGTAAATGTGTCCCGAGTAGACCTGAGAACCCTTTCGTGTCCGCTTTGCATTTGTTTTTATAGCAGGATCGTATGTTTTCCAATACCATCCATTCACGGTTTTATGTATGTTTTTCCAAGAAAGTGTTTGAACGCTTTCTATCATTTGATCACACGTATCGATGTGACCTGCTTTTATGTATGCGGAAGCTGTCGTTTTCATTGTTATTATGATACCATGTAACCAGCATTTTTGGTCATGATTTTTCATTATTTTCGCTGATAAACATCACGTTTTTCAAAATATCGACAAGAGGTGACGACATGCTGAAACAAGATGCACATCTACATACACCGTTTTGCCCGCACGGCTCGCTTGATCCTTTTCATTCTTATATTGAAAAAGCCATAAAAAAGGGATTTGATTCCATCACCTTTACCGAGCATGCCCCGCTGCCTCCTTCGTTTCGAGATCCAACGCCTGAGCAGGATAGTGCCATGAAGCTCCAAGACCTTGAAGCATATTTAACGAAGCTGGATCAGCTGAAACTAGAGTACAAAGGACAATTAATAGTAAAAACTGGGCTTGAGGTTGACTATATCAAAGAGTATGAAGAGGAAACAAGTGCCTTTTTAGACTGCTACGGCCCCAAACTAGATGACGGCATTTTGTCTGTTCACTTTCTTCCTGCTGGCGATGAATATATTTGTCTTGATTTTGATGAACATGCATTCCAGCAGCTGTTGAACATCTATGGCAGCATCGAACAGGTCTATCAATGCTACTATGAGCAAATTCATTCTTCTATTCTATCATCTTTAGGCGACTATAAGCCAAAGAGAATCGGTCATATCACCCTTGTCCAGAAATTCAAACAGCTTTTCCCATATGAGATGTCGCCTGAACTCTGTCAAAGGGTCGCCCTTTGTCTTGAAGAAACGGAAAAAAAAGGTATGTCCTTAGATTTTAATACATCGGGTCTTCGTAAAACATATGCCAGAAGTATCTATTTAGATCAATGGATGATTGATCTTGCAAAACAGAAAAAAATTCCGCTCATATTCGGGTCTGATGCCCATCAAGCGGAAGATCTCGGGTATGCCTATGATCAATTTGAAGACATCATGAGTTTCAGATGAGTATCTAATTTCGGCTCTTTGGGTTCTAGCAAATGATGAAGCGAGCGGCTCAGTTCCTTAAAGTACATCTGATAAAAGTACGGTTCGTTTGGGTTCAAATAAAGCACCTCTGTTAAATATTGCGGCTGCAAATATGGCATCATCAGAAGTGATTTTAGCTGAATCATAAATGATGAGAGTGAGAGCTGCTCACAAATCACATGGGTTCTTTTTCCTTTTTCAATCATGAGCTGAAACAAATATTTTTCCTTTGTTAAATACGTTGACATGATTTCTCTGATGAGCGTCGAATCAATCGTCACCTCTCGATAAACGAAACGGGTTAATTGACGGTGTTCATGTTGATAAGATAAAATATCAAAAACTATATGAAGTAAACACTCTTTTGCGTGACGGGTCTCCATGTGATGAACTTGTGTTTCAATCATGTGAATGTAGCCTTCATAAAAATCGGATACGAGCTGCTCTAGCAGCCCTCCTTTTCCTTGAAAGTAATAAGATATATGAGCAACGTTGACATTTGCTTCCTTCGCAATCTCACGGACAGAGGTTCCAGAAAATCCTTTTTGGTTAAAAAGTCTGACGGCAGCATCAATAATACGGTCTTTTGTTTGCACTGTTGTTGATGTTTTCATCCGCTCACTCCTCTTCATATGTACATACTTCAAGCTGAAGGCGGAAGTTCCTTTTACATTTGCTCGACAAATCCCACATGCGAGACGCAAGTTATGTATTTTTGAGATAGAAAGTAGGAGATTTTCATGTTTCATGTCGAAAAACAGTCTGGCGACTCATCGAAAGACTATCAATTGCTTGTCAAACAAGTAGAAGCCATTACAGATGGTGAACATGATCTTATCGCCAATTTGGCGAATGCTGCGGCGTTATTGTATCACTCACTCCCTGAAGTGAACTGGGCAGGGTTTTATTTGGCAAAAGACGGCGAGCTTGTGCTTGGACCGTTTAACGGACTGCCTGCATGTGTACGCATCCCATCTGGAAAAGGCGTATGCGGTACAGCCTTTGCATCAGGTGATGTGCAGCGTATCGCAGATGTTCATGCGTTCCCTGGCCATATTGCATGTGATGCTGCATCGCAATCTGAGATTGTCATTCCGCTCAGGGTGAATGGCCAAATCATTGGAGTACTCGACATTGACAGCCCAGTAAAAGATCGTTTTAGTGAAGTGGATGAGACGTACTTAGTTCAATTTACAGAGGTCCTGCAGAATGCTTTGTCAGCCTCTACCGATGCATAATGATGCCCGAAAAAGCAGACTGATTGTCTGCTTTTTTCTTTTTCTCATCTGTGGGGACAGTCGCCATGCCTGATCTTCTCCCTCTAAATAGGTTGACTTCTTATATTCAGCGTCATATAATAGACTTTGTGTGAAATATGGCAGCCTTTTTGTTCGGCTTTTTTGTATCATTTTGTTCCTTCTATTTGGAGGTGCATCTTGTAACTCCCTGCTGCTGGAGCGAGGATGCATGAAAACATAATGACGAAAAAGAGGAAGAACAGACGGTTTTTATTTTTCACAAATAAAAACAATAAGGAGGAGTCACATTATGGCTCGCTATACAGGTCCAAGTTGGAAGATTTCCCGCCGTTTAGGCATTTCATTAAGCGGAACAGGTAAGGAACTTGAAAAACGCCCTTACGCTCCAGGCCCACATGGTCCAGGACAACGCAAAAAACTATCTGAATATGGTTTACAATTACAGGAGAAGCAAAAGCTTCGTCACATGTATGGTGTCAACGAACGTCAATTCCGTACACTATTTGACAGAGCTGCTAAAATTCCTGGTAAACAAGGTGAAAACTTCATGATCCTTCTTGAAACTCGCCTTGACAACCTAGTATACCGTCTTGGCCTTGCTCGTACTCGTCGCCAAGCTCGTCAGCTAGTGAACCATGGTCACATCCTTGTTGATGGAAGCCGTGTAGACATCCCATCTTTCTCTGTAAAACCAGGTCAAACGATTGCTCTTCGTGAGAAATCTCAAAACCTAACAGTTGTGAAAGAATCAGTTGAAGTAAACAACTTCGTTCCTGAATACCTTTCTTTCGATGCTGAAAAGCTTGAAGGTACTTTCACTCGTCTTCCAGAGCGTTCTGAATTAGCGCCTGAAATCAGCGAACAACTAATCGTTGAATTCTACTCTCGTTAATTTCATTACCCTGCAAAGTTTGAACAAAAAAACCCTAGAGTCCTTGATCATTCAAGGATTTCTAGGGTTTTTTGTTTGCTTTCTCCTATGAACAAATGACTTTAAAACATATATTGGAAAACAAATCATGCACGAGACGAGCACCGGGCAAGGCTTCCAAGAAGCGGCTGAAAAAGTTCTTCAAATGAAAAACTCCTTTTGAGTGCTTCTATAAGCATCTCTACACATTTAAGTTAGTCTAATTTTTTAATAATAATAGAAGCGTTCACGTTTGTTTGGGTTCCTCCTGCTAGAGTTTGAAGAGTCACTGCTGCTGCGGAAGTATGGTTTACAAGAGTAAGCGTGTCACCCGCTGCTAGAGCAAGGATTGCCTGACCGTTATTCTGTTGAGTACCAGCTCCTGAACCATAAACTGTGTTCGTCACAGGACCTCCATTTACAAATAAGGTGAATTGATTTGGCTCGACGCCAGAAACTGAAAAAGTAACCTCGTAGTTTCCTGGATTGGTGACTATAATTTGAGAAGTTCCAGGGGCATGAGTAATACCAGCAGTAATAATTCCAGTTGAGTCAAAAATCACTGGGGCTTCTAAAGCTACTGTTTCAGCACTTAGATTGTATACATATGCAAATTCAGCTAGCCCTGCTCCGGTTGCACCAGTCGCTCCTGTTGCTCCTGTTGCTCCCGTATCTCCTGTGGCACCTGTTGGACCGGTTGCTCCGGTTGCTCCTGTATCTCCGGTTGGACCGGTTGCTCCTGTAGCCCCTGTTGCTCCTGTTGCTCCTGTATCTCCTGTAGCCCCTGTTGCTCCCGTATCTCCTGTAGCCCCTGTTGCTCCCGTATCTCCTGTAGCCCCTGTTGCTCCCGTATCTCCTGTTGCACCTGTTGCTCCTGTTGCTCCTGTTGCTCCCGTATCTCCTGTGGCACCTGTTGGACCGGTCGCTCCCGTCGCTCCTGTATCTCCTGTGGCTCCTGTTGACCGGTTGACCGGTTGCACCGGTTGCTCCTGTATCTCCTGTGGCACCTGTTGGACCGGTTGCTCCTGTATCTCCTGTGGCACCTGTTGGACCGGTCGCTCCTGTCGCTCCCGTATCTCCTGTGGCTCCTGTTGCACCGGTTGCTCCTGTATCTCCTGTGGCACCGGTTGGACCGGTTGCTCCTGTATCTCCTGTGGCTCCTGTTGCACCGGTCGCTCCTGTATCTCCTGTGGCACCGGTTGCACCGGTTGCTCCTGTA